>CAVTVO010000028.1:0-418463 GCA_963738065.1 uncultured Alphaproteobacteria bacterium | reverse complement strand
TCAGGACGGTGACGGAGGGAAATCGCCGCCGCAGCTCCGCCGCCATGTTTTCCCTCAGCTCGACGCAATGATAGTCCTGCTTGCTGAGGTCCTCGAGGGCCAAGTGCGCGCCGATCCCTGCACCCAGCTCCAGAGTGGTGAGGCGACCCGGCGGACAATGCTTCAGCGGATACTCGTGATTGAAGCGCTCAACAAGCCCGTATTTCCCGGGCAGAACCTCATGCCAATAACGCATCCAATCGTCCGCGATGCGCGCCGCTTCGGCGCTGAGCGGCGGCGGCATCTTGGGCCAGCGGCCACGCGGAAAATGGTGAACAGTTGTATCGATCATGCCCGGACACTATCGGTGCAGATGAGTTCGACTGGGATGCCACGGCATTCAGCTCGCGTCGACATCGAATTGCTCGGCCGGTCTCCGAAGCATTCCAGAACGCCCGGTTGCGGCATTCGCGCCGATCATCGTGATGGCGGGCAACCATAGCGTCAAGCGAAAACTTGGCGCGGATGGAGCGCTGATTTACGCGACCGACCCGCGCCTCGCCGTGCCACGCACCGATCTGGTCGCTGCCATCACTGCACCACCACCTTCGTTCCCTCGAAGTCGAAGTGGAAGCGAACCTCCGCGAGATCGCATTTCGCCATGGCATGCCGCAGACGGGCCTTGTTCTCGGTGTAAAAAAGAAGGAAGCCGCCGCCGCCCGCGCCGATCAGCTTTCCACCGACAGCACCGTTGTTGCGGGCGATCTCGTACCAGCGATCGATATTAGGATTTGAAATCGAGCTCGACCGCAGCTTCTTGTAACCCCAGTGCTCGTGCATGATCTTACCGAATTCGTGCAAGTTGCCGGACTCGATGGCGGCCTGGCCTGCGTAGTCCCAGGTCTTTGACATAGTGGAGGTTGTCGATCATCGAGGAGTCCTGGCTCTTCGCTGCGGTCGTCCTGGTCCTTCAGGATCGATGAGGCGCTGCGCTCGTAGCCGGTGAAGAACATGACCAGGTTGTCTTCAAGATTGTAGAGCGCCTCCTGCGAGAGTTTGAGCGGCCAGGCCTCGACGCCGCCATCCTGATTGAAGCGGAAGCAGGTCACCCCGCCGATAGGCCGCGATGTATTGATCCTGCTTGCCGATCGGCTCGCCTGAGCCGGTCGAGCTCGATGTGGCAGGCCTGCTCGGCCAGTTCCTGAGGGTGGATGAGTTCTGCGGTGGGCGTGCAAAGCCTTGAGCAATGCCGTCGTAAAGCTGCCGGACGATCCGAGCCCAGTGCCGGCCGGGATGTCGGCCATGCTCGCCAGCTCCAGGTACGAGCCATCGATATCGACGAGCTGCAGGGCCTCGCGGATGATCGGGTGCTGTATCTGCTCGACGCTTTTGACCCTCTCCAGCTTGGAATACTTGATGATCAATTCCGGAACAAAGGTCTGGTGCAGGGTGATATAGACGTAGCGATCGATAGCAGCCGCCATCAGGAAGCCCCCATAATCCTTGTAGTACGAGGGCAAATCGGTGCCGCCGCCGCCAAGCGTTATCCGCAGCGGGCTTCGCGTTATGATCATGATTGTTTTTCCCCGTATACCTTGCCAATGATCTCGGGGGCGGCCTAGCTAGCCATCGCGTATGTTGCCGACCAGCTCGCGCTGCTCTCCGAGCCGACAGGAATTCCCGGAACTCCAGTCCCACGATTGATCGGGAAAGGGGAACTCTTGTAACGTCGTTTCGGGCGGCCCATCTGGGGCTTCATCTGATAGTGCGTCAGCCGCTCCACGCCGTAGCTGCCACCCCGTCGACCGCCTCGGCGAAACCTTCACCCCCGAGCGCTGCCTTCAGGCTGCATATCGATTGGGTTCAACATGACGAACGAACACAGCCGTACGCATGACACATCCCTATCCCTCTGTAGACCATTAAACACGAAAGATCATCGGTGCAAGTTGCCGACTGGTCCAGCTGGCGACGGAGCACCTCAGCCTACCATCCGCCGATTTCAGGCACTATCGTGATGCCGCCACGCATTTCCTTCGGTGGCTGCCTGGGCGTCCGCTCACTGCTTGTCCCACCTCTTGTCGCGATCTTCCGGCGTGATGCGGCGCAACGTGTAGATATCGCTGGCGGCGAGTTCGGCCCGATGGTCGGCAAGATTTGGCCACGGATCCCAGACGGCGCTGATCAGCTTTCCGGTAATCCCGTCGGAAGCGGACGAGCCCAGATAGACGCACAGGCTCGCGGCCTTTTCCAGCGGCGGCCGCCATCTGCATAGATCTTCGCGATTCGATCGTGCATCCCGGCGCCCGCACGATCGGGGCCCGCCTTGAGGAGCTGCTCCGTCATGCGCGTCGCCAGGGCGCCCGGCGCGATGCTGCTTTCACGTCGATACCATCACCCGCGCACTCGAGCGCGACGTCTTCGTCAAAGCGCACGACGGCCGCCTTCGATGCCGCGTAGGAGGAGAGGCGCGGGAGCGGGTTGGTAGCGCCGCCGCCCGAGAGATTGATGATCTTGCCGTATCGTCGCCGTTTGAAGTGCGGTAGCACCGCCCGGCACGGATAGACGGTGCCATGCAAGTTTATCGAGATCGCCTTCGTCCATTCCTCCCAATCGATCTCCTCCAGCAAACCGATCGGGCCGTAGATGCCCGCGTTGTTGACGAGAACCGACAGATCGGGAAGGACATCCTCGACGGCGCGCCGCACCAGATTGTCGATGTCCGCGGGGACCGGAGACATCGGCGCCTGTAAGTGCACGGCCTGGTCGCCGCGCAGGCGCGGCCTCAGACGTGCCGCCACAGCCTCGAGCGCCGCCTCCGTACGCGCGCAAAGCATCACCGACGCGCCGGACGCCACATAGTGCTCCGCGATGGCGGCACCTAGACCTTCACCCGCGCCGGTTATCAGCGCTTGTCTTCCCGTGAGCGGCATTGATCTTTCCGTGTTCTACATAGCGGAGCGAGGCGTCCTGAGCGAAGGCTTTCACGGGGAACCTATTCTGGTCGACGCTCAGTGGCTAGCGCATCGAGGACGCGGCGCGGCCGATGAGCTGGTCACTTGCCGCGCGCACCTAGTCCGGCGGGGGACCGAGGTTGGATCGGCGACAATTGTCGAAGCCGACCACCTCATGTCCCAGGCCGAGCAGCCGACCACCCAGGCTCGAGCCGATAAACCCACCGGCACCCGTCACGAACATGCGCATATCATCGGTACTCCGACAACTCGGGCGCATTCTCGACCTCGTTCTGGAGGGACTTGCGCATGGACGGTCGCATCGCCCAGAATACAGCGCCGGGAAGGGACGCCAGAAATATGCTCGCACCGAACGCCACCGACAGTCCCGCAGCCTCGGCCGGCGTGATCGGCGAAGCCACGCCGAGCGTCAGCATGACGGCCGCCTCGCGCGCTCCCCAGCCAAGATAGAAGATTGGCAGGGACGAAATGAAGAAAATGCACGGCATGAACAGGAAAATCAGTTGGCTAGCAACACCGATGTGCATCGCCTTGGCCAGGATTACGAACGCCGCCGACACGCACGCGAGCTGCAACGCTGTGGCGGTCATCAGCTTGAGCACCACCGGAATGCGCCTCAGCACCACGGCCAGGATCGAGACGGCGTCCACCACCTTGTCGAGGAACTTGATGCCGGTCCGGAACTGGAGCATGGGCGCGCAAACGAGCAGCGCCAGACCAATCAGGCCCATGGCCCAGACAACAGCCTGCAGCTGCAGGACCGCTCGGGGAATTGGAAGGAAGAGTTGCCACACAAGTGCTGCGATGCCCAGGATCATCACTCCGACGGCACCTGTGATGCGGTCGTAGGCGATCAAACGGAGCGACCGTCCAAGCGGCACCCCGAACCGCAAGGATAACATGCCCACCTTGGCGGCGTCGGCGAGGCCCGAAATCGGCGCGCCATGCGCCATGAATTGCGATACCAGCTGCAGACGGAACAGCGCCGGCAGATTGGGACGCGGCAGACCGTCGGCGAGCATTATGGTTTGCGTCCTCCATGCAGCGGTGACATGCGTTCCCAGGATCGCAATCATCGCCAGCATGAGCTCAATGGCACCCAACCGCTTCCAAATGCTGGTCAGCACTTCCAGGCCCTGGCCGCCACCGACCGCTAAAATGATTACTCCAAGAAGCAAAAAGCTGCACAGAACTCCCAGAATCCGCATAGCTTACGCTTCATCCACGGCGGCCGCATACACCGAGATGGTTGCTACATCTCGGTGCAACGTAACTGGGCTGGCAGCATCCGCCATGCTCAGGTCACCTCCACAACGCGGAATTTCACGCAGGCCCAGATCCAGGTGAGTGGATCGCGGAACAACGAGACCTTCTTGCCCTCCGCGAAGGAGCGGGAGACGTAGTTCACGGGAATCTCGACGGGCCGGTACCCCCGCCGCACGAGCTTGGCTGTGATCTCCCAATCGAAATCGAAGCGGTTCGCCTCGAATTTCAAACCCATTATGCAGTCACGCCTGAAAACCTTGTACATCGTGAACGGATCGGTGATGCTCTGGCCGTAGACGACATTGAACATGCCGGTGAAGAACATCTGCCCCAAATTCAACGCGTGCGAAACGAAGGGCTGATCGTTGAACCGCCGCATCTTCCACCCGCCGCCGTCCCCTCCATGGCGGACACCCAGTACGAACGCGGCACGGTGCGAAACCAGCGGCTCGAGCAGAAGGTCGTAGTCGTCGATGTCGTATTCGAGATCAGCATCCTGAATGAGGATGTACTCGCCGGTCGCCTCGGCAAGGCCGGCCCGGACTGCGTAGCCCTTACCTTGCGGCCGATCCTGCAGCAAGATGCGAACGCCCGGGAGATCCTTTACAGCCAGCACATCGTCGCGAGTGCCGTCGGTGGAATTGCTTTCGACGACGATGATTTCCTTGTCGAGGCCCTCCAGCTGCTTTGCGTAGACAAGCTCGAAGACCTTGGCGAAGGTGCGCTTCTCGTTGTAGGCGGGCATGATGATGGAAACGGTCTGTCGCCCGGACACCTCGGACGTTGAGCGGCGCACGCGCGCGACGAGCGCCACTTTGCCGGCGAGCGAGCGCGAGTATGTGGCGGGTTGAACCGCGTTGTCCTTCATCGGATGGAGCTTCATCTCGCCGAAACCAGCGGCAAATGCCAGCGATCGCAGCTGGTCAAATCCATAGAGGAAGTTCGCTCCCGGATCCTCGAGTCCCTTTCTGCCCGCGGGACTAGCTGGGTCCACGCCAAGCAGCTCCGCGCATAGTACCAGAAGTCCATCTGGACGCAGCAGATGCTTGATCTCGCGGAGGCACTCGAGCGGCTCGTCGATCGACTCGATCGCGCGCTCCACGATCGCAATGTCGAAGCTCAAGTCCAGCGCTTCCTTGGGGACGACGCCGGCAATGAATTGCCGTATCGAAACGGAAAGTATGTCGAACTGCCCAAAGCTCGCGCCTCCGGCCGAGCTGCCAACGACAAGGACGCGCGTCTGTTCCGCGCACCGCAGCTCGGGCCGAGCGTAAGCATTCTTCGCGAATGCGATCAACTCACGCGTGAGAGGCGCGAGCCGAAATTCGGGCGTATTGGCAGGCTTCGCGTTGTCGCTCAGCAGAGGCGACACATTGGCAGCCTCGGAGGTCGGCTTCGTGTCGACGCGAACCAATCCGCAGCCCGCGCACTGCGATACCCGCTTCCGTCCCGCCGTGAAGTCGTACAAGAACTGAACGTTGGCACATATCGGACATCCGCCCGCCAAATTTACGCGCGCAGCTACCGGGTGGCGGGCAAGGCTATGCCTCCCAACACCGATGCGTGCCATTCAAGTCCCTCGCTGCGTGCGCGGGCTGGAGCCGCACATTCACTATGGTTTTTAAGGTAGTTTCTAAGTAGCTAGCAACTTCAACCACAACCGTCAAGCAAGCGACCCCGTTGCTTCTTCCAACCCGATCGCCCGGCTGACGCGACCACCGGCCATCTGCTCGAGGACCGCCGCACTTGCGCTGCCTCAGCAGCAGCTGCGGAGACTTGCACGGTTGGTCCTTGGGGCGCATCGCTGCGTCGACTTGGCTGACCCCCTCGTTGAACTGGGGTCGCAGGCATAGACGGGTGGGCAAGGGCGCTGCGGCATCTTGGTGGTGGCCAAGCCGCCGGGCTATGCCTCCGGCCTCGACCCCGGGCCGCGCTCCGGGAGCCGACCACGGGGGCCGACCACGGGGGCCGACCACGGGGGCCGACCACGGGGCTTGCGAAGCGTCCCAGGTATGCGGATAGTGACCTGGGCTCGGATTGGGAGGACGCCCGCCGCCGCCGGGATGCGGGAGACGCGGGCCGGGGCGACCCCTGACCCAGAAGGTGTCCCACCGCGGCCGTGATGAAGCAGCGCGAGCTAGCTTTGCAGATGAAGCCACGTTTCGGGCGCGCGCTCCGATCCGGGCATTATGACAGGGCACGAGATGACTGTATTTGCGATGGGCGTGGGTTTGTTTGCGGTGGCGCTTTTCGTTCACTACGCCATTTGGCGTATCCGGCGGCCCCGCGCGCAGCTGATCGCTCTTGTGCTCATCCTGTTGGCAGTTTTCCTCGCCGGGTTGCTCCTCCTGGCATCGCCTCTTGGCGCGAGCTTGAGAGAACGGGTGCCGCGCTTTTACATGGGCCTCGCGTTGCAGCTCTATGCCGCCCTGGGCCTCGCCTACCTTTTTCTCTTCGATTTCGTTCGCCGCACGAGCGCCACTTCCGTGCTGATTGCGGAGATCGAGAAAAGTGGCACGGCTGGCGTCGGCCGCGAGGAGCTGCTGCGCTCGGCCGCCGCCCTCTCTGTCGCCAGGCGGCTGCAGCAGCTGCAAGACGACCATTTGATTGTGGAACAAGGCGGCCGGCTAAGGCTGAGCCGGCTCGGCCGCATGGCCCAGGCATGTATGCCGGTGGCGTCAAAGCTGCTGGGGTCCTCCCGCTTGCCTGCGCCGCCGCAAGAGTCCAAGTAGCCCCGCGCATGTTCTACGCCCATGTGTCACAGGCCGCGCTTTTCTTTGCGCTGCTCGTTGGACTTTTCACCTTTGCCTTGGCTGCTGGCGCGCTGCGCCGCAGCGGTTAGACCTGTTCGCTCGTAGCTGCGCGCCGCTTCGGCCATGGAATAGTCGGGCAGCTTCAGGCGATCGAGAAGGCCGCGGCCGAGAACGAGATCGGCGATCCCGGGAATGGCGAACAACTTTGTCACCTGGTTGCGAACGAAGATCCCCAACAGCGTCTTGGGGGCGAACGAGCCGGCGAACTGCTCGGCCGATTTCTGCTTGCTGTCCATGAAGCTGCGCAGGAGCGTTTCGTAGCGGACGAAAGCACGCACGTGGTCGCCGCGCGCTTGCGCCAGCTCTCCTGCCAGGACATAGGCGGCAGCCATGGAGAGGGCGGCTCCCTGCCCCGCGAGAAGAGACGGCGCGAAGGCGGCATCGCCCAGCAGCGCCACGCGCCCCCGCGACCAGCTCGGCATGCGGATCTGGCTCACCCGATCGAAGTAGAGCGTCTCGCAGCTGTCCATTGCGGCCAGGATTTGCGTGCATTCCCACCCGGCGTCGTTAAATTGCGCGCGCACGATGTCCTTGTGGGCTGGTGTGTCGTGCGCGGCAACGGGTGGCGGCTCGTCGGCAGCGAACACGAACAGGAACAGGGTCCTGTCGTCGCGCATGGCAAAGCGCGCCACCTGCTTGCCGGGCACGCAATAGCTGACGTAGACGTCTTCGTCGCGCGGGCGATAGCCCTCGACCTCGAAAGCCGCAACCACGTAGCCGAGGTACTTCTCGAACAGGTCCTGCCGGCCGAACGCCAGGCGGCGGACGGAGGAATGGAGACCATCGGCACCGATCACCAGATCGAACCGACGCGGCGGCGCGCGCTCAAAGGACACATCCACGCCCTCGTCGCTCTGAGCGAGCGCCGTGATGCTGTCGCCGAACACGGTCGTGGTGCGGGACGCAATGGCGTCATAGATCAGCCGGGCCAGGACGCTCCGCGGCAAGCTGACGTAGCGGCCGCCGGTCAAGCGGCGGAACACCTCGACGCCGAAGCCACCCACGCGTCGCCCATGGCCGTCGACGAAGCGCAGGTCCTGGACCTGGTATCCTGCGCGGGCGAGCGCGGGGACAAGATGCATCCGGTCGGCGACGTCGTATCCAAGACCCCAGAAATCGATGATGTAGCCGCCCGTGCGCGGCCTGGGCGCCAGCTCCACCAGCGTGACCTCGAAGCCGTAGTGCTCGAGCCAGTAGGCGAGCGTCGGGCCGGCAATGCCGGCGCCCGAGACGAGCACGGATTTGGCGGGCGTGCGCATGATCGACCTCCCAAGCTGCCGGCACCATCAGCCGTCAACGCGTGAGCGCGCCCTGCGTTTCCGCCGACATGTGACGCGCCATATCATGCTGCCGACGTGGTCAGCGACCAAGCTGCGCGCCGGCCTCGTCTACGACAACGCCGACCGACCCGTGCGTATGCCCGGCGCCGCTCAGCCGCTGGCGGCGTCGAGCGCGGCCATGGCGTCCCTGTCGAGCTTCAGGCGCGTTGCGGCCACGAGCTCCTCGAGCTGAGCCATGTTGGTGGCGCTGGCAATGGGGGCGGTAATGCTCGGCCGCGCCATCAGCCAGGCCAGCGCCACCTGGCCCGGCTTGGAGCCAAGGCGCGCACTGACCTCGTCGAGGGCCTCGAGGATGCGCAGGCCACGGTCGTTGAGATACTTCTTGACGCCGCCGCCGCGCGGGCTCTTGGAGAGGTCCGCCTCCGAGCGGTACTTGCCGGTCAGGAAGCCGCTGGCCAGCGAGTAGTATGGGATCACCCCGATGCTCTCCTTGAGGCACAGCGGCTCCAGCGCGGCCTCGTAGCCCGATCGCTCGCACATGTTGTAGTGCGGCTGCAGGCTCTCGTAGCGCGGCAGCTTGCCTGCCGCGCTCGCCTTCAGGGCCGCAGCGAGCCTGGGCGCCGTGTAGTTGGAAGCGCCGATGGCGCGCACTTTCCCCTCTGCGATCAGCTGCTGATAGGCGGAGAGCGTCTCCTCGAAGGGCGCCTCGGCATCGTCGGTGTGCGACTGGTAGAGATCGATGTAGTCGGTCCGGAGCCGCTTCAGCGACTCCTCGACGCGCGCCATGATGTAGTCCTTGCGCAGGCCTTTGCCGATGCCCGGCATCTCCATGCCGACCTTGCTGGCGAGCACGATCCTGTCGCGCCCGCCCCGCGCCTTCAGCCAATTGCCGATGATGGTCTCGGACTCGCCGCCCCTATGGCCGGAAACCCACTTCGAATAGACGTCGGCCGTATCGATGGCATTCAGGCCGGCACCGACGAAGCCGTCGAGCAGCTTCATCGACATGGCCTCGTCGGCGGTCCAGCCGAACACGTTGCCGCCGAACATCAGCGGCGCGATGGCAATTCCCGATTTGCCTAGTCTGCGCTTTTCCATGTGGGTCCTATCCGTTGGCCAGGGCGATCAGGCGAGCTGCCAGTCGAGCGTGATTTCCGCCTTCATCAGCTTGGAGACCGGACAGCCGGCCTTCGCACCCTCGGCGATCTGCTGGAACTGCGCGCGATCGATGTTGGGCACCGTGGCCTCGAGCTTCAGCGCCGATTTCGAGATCTTGAAACCAGCACCTTCGGGCTCCAGCGTCACGGCGGCCGAGGTGGCGATCCGGCTCGGGGCGAAGCCCGCCGCAGTCAGTGCGAACGCGAGCGCCATCGAGAAGCAGCCGGCATGGGCAGCCGCGATCAACTCCTCGGGGTTGGTGCCCTTCTCCCCGCCAAACCGCGTATTGTAGCCGTAGGGCGTGGCGGCAAGCACGCCGCTCTGGGTCGACAACGCGCCCTTGCCCTCCTTGCCGGTGCCCTGCCATTCGGCCCGCGCATTCCTGGTGATGCCTGCCATATCCGATCTCCTCAACGCTTCGATCAGAAACGATCTTGCTCTAGGCGGCGCCCCGGGTCCGGCCTCTGCGGCCAAGTCTAGACTGCTCGCGGCCGATCCGTCACGGTTGAACGCAGCCACCGGCGCACACCAGGGATGCGTCCCACAAGCGGGGATGACGAGGCGCTACTTGCGCTTGGATTGGGAGGGCTCGCTCGTCTCAGCCGACCAGCTGCCGCCGACCTCCGGGGCGACGCCCGGCGACAGCAGTGCGCCCCCGGGCGGACCTGACGCCGGCGCGCTCGAGGCGCGCGCGCCGTCGCGGCGAGGGAGCGGACGGTCGCGCGCCACGACGCGCGGGTCCTCATCCGTCATCTGGAAAATCTCGCGGAAGATGCCGGGCGTGAGGAGCGCGAGCGGATTGACGATGACCTGCGGATTGCTCGTTGGGCCTTTGATGGCATAGGTGATGCCGAATACGCCCTCCCCGCGCGGGCCGGTCAGGATGGTGCCCAGCACTGGAATGGAAGCCAGGATCTGCATGATGCCGGTGCCGCCCACGTAGGTGCCGCCGACGTCCATCACCTGGGCGCGGAAATCGACCTTGCCGCGCAGGGTGGCACCCTCGAAAGGACCGTTGATGACGGCATCGTGCATCACGAATTGTCCGTGCCCGACCGAGAAGGGCACGCGCAGGATCTCGAAATCGGACTGCTGGCGCACGACGTTGCGCCGCTCCGGCTGTCCGCTGTCGGCACTCTGCAGGACCTCGGTGACGATCGGATCGCCGAGCACGCGGAAGTTGCGCGCCCAGAGCGTGCCGGTCCTCTCGGCCGCGCCCTGCCCCTCGAGATTGACTTCCAGGTTCATCATGCCGCCAACGGCATTGGGATAGAAGCCGACCAGCTTGAAGATCTGCCCGGCGTCCATGGCTTCCGCCAGCAGGCGACGCGGCTTGCCGGGCTCATGCCTGACCACGGCCGCGAACGGCTTGCCGCCGTCCAGCGTGCCCCGCACATCGAGCCCAGTCAGCTTGTTGGAGCGCTTCTGCAGCCTCATCCTCACGTTGCGCAGCGTGCTGTCGGAAAAGCCGATCACGGTGGCGACCTCGGCCTTGAGATCGAGGCCGGGCCGCACCTTGGCGCTCGGATCGACCTCATGGGCAACGTCGAAGAAGGAGCGGAAGAGATCGCGCCCATCGTAGGTGGGACCCTTCGCCGTCACGTCCCATACGCCGTCGGGCCGCACCTTGCCGTGCGTCTCGAGACTGGTGATGACGTTGAGAGAGAAGTTGGGGAAGCGGAACTCCTTGACGCGATTGTCGGCGCCAATCCCCATCCAGCCCTCGATTGCCACGTCGTCGCCCACCAGCTTGACGTTGAGGAGCTCGATGGGGTAGTGGCCCGTGCCCTTGGCGACATCGAACTCGAACACGCTGCGCTTGCCCTTGGGCTTGCGCCAGGCGACGCTGTCGAGCCCAACCTCGGCATTCAGCAAGTCGGCGCGCACGTGCACCCGGCGCTCGCTGCTCTGCATCGGCGGACACCGTCACCTCGATGCCCACGTCGCCCTGGACGATGTCGTTGATGTCCAGGCCGAGCTGGTTGCGATAGCTGTTGTCGAGCGTGGCGGTGATCTTGAGCGGCGGCTGCTTGTCGGCCGGCGCTGCAAACACGTGCTGCCAGATCGCCTTGGCCACCACGCCGTTGATCAGCATTTCGCCTTTGGCCTCGGCCGCCGTCGGCGTCATGTCGATGGTGATATTGGCGCCGTGCACCTGGTAGGCCCCCAGTACCTGCCCGAGGCGGGCATCGCTGATGCGGGTCTTGCCCTCCACGGCAACGTCGCGCGCTTCCACGGCCTCGCCGAGCGGGAACGACACGGTGAGCTGCGTATCGACCTTGCCGTCCATGCCGGCCAGGCTCAGGCCGGCCTTCTGCAGCAGGTTGAAGGGCGCCCGGTCGAGAAATTCGAGAGCGACCGGCAGAGGTCCCTGCCCGCGCAAGGCCACCCGCCCGGTGCGCGGCAGGGGCTCCTTCATGTCGATGCTGAAGGTCCCCTTGAGGTCGATCTGGCGGCCGTCCGCGCCCGCCATCGAGGCATCGGGAATGCGCATCTCGAAGGACTGCTCGTCGAGCCGTACCAGCGCCCGCGGCGCGTCCAGCGTCGGCCAATTGTCGACCAGCTTGAAGGCGAGGTTGGCCCCCTCGAGCGTGAGCGAGCCGCGGTTGGGAGCCGTCGTGGCGGCCCAACCCGCGCCTGCCGGGCGCCCCCGTTGTTGGATGTCAGCCGGAAGGAGCCGCCTTGCACCTGGCCGCGAACGAGGTGCTTGATCACCCAGTCGCGGGTGCGCGGTGCGAGAGGGGCAGGCCACAGCGTCTTGAAGGTGCTGACGGGCATCGCCCCGATCTTGCCGTCGAGCCGCGCCTGCATGGCGCCGGCCATGTCCATGACATCGCCCTCGGCGGACACCTCCGAGCCACCAGCACGCAAGCGGAACTCCGCGAGCACGACCCGGTCGCGCTCCGGCGACAGGAACCCGCGCGCCGTCCAGTCGTCGATCGGGAGCTGCTCCAGCAGCGGCGGCTCGGCGCCGATCCAGCCGCCCGCCGATCGCAGATCGAAGACCCATCGGGGACCCTCTGCGCCCTCCGAGGTGTGCACGACATTGCCGGTGAACTGCACGCGGCTGTCGCCCCACACGAGGACCGAGGGCGCGATGTCGAACCGGCGCGCCGCCCGGTCGTAGGAGAGCGCAAGATGCCCTCCGTCGATGTGGAGCGGCGTCGCCGCCAGCCACGGCAGCAGCACCCGGCCCGGAGCGGCGTCGATGCCGATGGTGCCGCTCAAGATCTCGCCGGTGTTGGACAAGTCGAGCTTGGCCTCGCCCCACACCGGCACGTCGAGGCCCTCGAGACCCGCCAGCTGCGGCAGCGAGCGGGCCAAGCCACGCGGGACCAGCCCCTGCACCGACACGGCAAGCTGCAGCTTGCTGGTCGCCTCGTGCTCATAGGTGCGGAAATCGATGGTCCAGGGGCCGGTCAGCGACTTGATCTTTGCGCGTCCCGCAATCGAGCTGCGGCTGCGCCGGTGGTCGAGGTCGACGCTGAGTTCCGACACCCGCCAGATGCTCTTGCGGCCGCTGTGGTCGATGACGACCGTGGCCGACTTGAGCCCGATGTCACGCAGATAGGCGCTGGCGTGCTCGCGTCGGCGCGCTCGCGCGGAGGCCTCCGACAGCACCTTGACGAGATCGATGCGCCCGAGCCCGCTGTCGGCATCGCCGACGGACCCGCCCGCGGCCTCTGCGGGGCCGCGCCATGCCGGCGCCTTGGCGCGCTCGCTCCCCGGCGGATCGGAGGGCGTCGCGAACTTGAGGGCGAGGGTGCCGTCCTCGCTGTAGAACAGCGACAGGCGCGGCGAGACGAGGTGGACGGTTTCTGGGGCGATGCGGCCGCTCAGAAGCGCCCTGCGGCTGAGCGAGACCAGCGCCGAAGGCGCGATCGCAAGCGGTACGTTGCCGGCGTCGGTCACGCGCACGTTCTTGAGCTCGAACTCGATCTGCCCGCTCTCGCCAAGGCTCAGGGCAACGTCCTCGATGGCAACGCCGACGCCAGACAGCTCCTCGGCTATGGCCCGCTCGATCGGCTCGGTGAGGAAGCCCACCGAGACGGGGCCATGCAGCAGGCGCACATAGAGCAGTCCGCCTGCAATCAGGGTCGGAAAGGCCAGCGCACCGAAAACTTTGGCGGTCAGCGAAAGGAAGGAGAGCCACGCGCCGGGCCGCAGGGCGCGATTTGCGCGCAGCTCGCAGGCACCCGCTTGGATGCCGTCACCCCCGTCCGTCTGGCCCGTTTGCCCCCCGGTCCTGGTCACACTGCTCCCTCGCTCGCACGGTGGCTCTTGCGCACCCGCCAGCCTCGATGCACGCAGACCCTCGAACCCCCGAGCAACCTGCCCCTCCCCCGGCCTGCAGCGCAATTCGCCCCAGGCTTCCGCGGCAGCAGCCGATCCCGATCCCGGCGCGTCGCAGCCGAGAATCGCCCTGCTGGCCAATCAACGCACAATGCGTCGCCCTGGCAAGAAAAAGGCGCAAAAAGCGACGAAAGGAAGGCGTCGCAGGCCGCACTGCCAAGGTCGTCCGCCGGCCCGGACCCACATTCCGGGCCCGGGCTCGCTGCTACACCTGGGGTTGCGGCTCGAGGCCGCCGGTGCCGGGCTCCGGCCTTGGAGGACGCATCTTGCCGGCGGCGGGCACGGCGGGGCCCGCCGGACCCTTGCTCTCCTCGTCATCGACCGTGCGGACGATCTTCTCACCCCGCATCAGGGCCTGCACCTCTTCGCCGCTGATGGTCTCGTACTCCATCAGCGCCTGGGTGACGGCCTCGAGCTTGTCGCGGTTGGCATAGAGCACCTCACGGGCCTTCTTCTCGCCGTCCGTGACGATGCGCCGGATCTCCTCGTCGATCAGCTTGGCCGTATCCTCGGACATGTTCTGGCGCTGGGTGATGGCGTGGCCGAGGAAAACCTCCTGCTGGTTCTCGTTGTAGCGCAGGGGGCCCAGCTTCTCGCTCATCCCCCATTCGGTCACCATGCGACGGGCGAGCTCTGTCGCCTGCATGATGTCGCTGGAGGCTCCGGTGTTGAGATGGTCTTCGCCGTAGACGAGCTGCTCGGCGACCCGGCCGCCGAACATGGTGGCGATGCGCGCGACGCACCACTGCTTGGAGTAGCTGAGCTTGTCGCGCTCCGGCAGGCTCATGGTGACGCCGAGCGCACGACCGCGCGGAATGATGGTGACCTTGTGCAGGGGGTCGTTGCCGGGCACCATCAGATTGACCAGCGCGTGGCCGCCCTCGTGATAGGCGGTGGCGAGCTTCTCCTCCTCCGTCATGATCATGGAACGCCGCTCCGCGCCCATCATCACCTTGTCCTTGGAGTCCTCGAACTCGGCCTGCGTGACGAGGCGCTTGTTGCGACGGGCGGCAAGCAACGCCGCCTCGTTGACGAGATTGGCAAGGTCGGCGCCGGAGAAGCCCGGCGTGCCGCGCGCGATCACCTTGGGATCGACGTCGGGGGCTAGCGGCACCTTGCGCATGTGCACGCGCAGGATCTTCTCGCGGCCGCCGACGTCCGGGTTTGGCACGATGATCTGCCGGTCGAACCGGCCGGGACGCAAGAGCGCGGGGTCGAGCACATCGGGGCGGTTGGTGGCCGCGATCAGGATGATGCCTTCATTCGCTTCGAAGCCGTCCATCTCGACGAGGAGCTGGTTCAGCGTCTGCTCGCGCTCGTCGTTGCCGCCGCCGAGGCCCGCGCCGCGATGGCGGCCGACGGCATCGATCTCGTCGATGAAGATGATGCAGGGCGCATTCTTCTTGGCCTGCTCGAACATGTCGCGCACGCGCGAAGCGCCGACGCCCACGAACATCTCGACGAAGTCGGAGCCCGAGATCGTGAAGAACGGCACGTTGGCCTCGCCGGCGATGGCGCGGGCAAGCAGCGTCTTGCCGGTCCCCGGTGGGCCAACCAGCAGCGCGCCGCGTGGGATGCGGCCGCCGAGGCGCTGGAACTTCTGGGGATCGCGCAAGAACTCCACGATCTCCTGCAGGTCGGACTTGGCCTCGTCGACGCCTGCAACGTCCTCGAAGGTAACGCGCCCGTGCCGCTCGGTCAGAAGCTTGGCCTTGGACTTGCCGAAGCCCATGGCGCGCCCGCCGCCCGACTGCATCTGGCGCATGAAAAAGATCCATACTCCGATCAGCAGCAGCATCGGGAACCAGTTGACCAGCACGCCCAGGATGGAGGGTACGTCCTCCTCGGGCGGCCGCGCCGTGATCTTCACGCCCTTCTTGTTCAGCCGTTCGACCAGATTGGGGTCGTCGGGCGTGACGGTCGTGAAGGTGGTGCTCTTGTCGCGATAGGAGCCGGTGATGCGGTGCTTGGCAATCGTCACCTCGGAAACGTTGCCCGCATCGACGCCGGCCAGGAAGTCCGAATAGCTGATTTCGTTGCCGCGGCGCCCCTGGCCGGGATTCTGGAACAGATTGAAAAGGGCCATCAGCAACAGGCCGATCACGACCCAGATGGCAAGGTTCCGGAAGTTCGAATTCATCGGAGTTCCTTCTTGCCCTGGGCCGTCATGTGCCGCATCCCGTCCCAGGTGTTTGCCCAGCTCGCCGCCGAGCTGCACCGCCTGCCGGCGGCCCGAGGCATCGTCTAACATAGGTGTGTATAGAATATTTGCCAAGTTTGAGGCGTGAACGCCGATTTTGCCGAGTGCGGAAAACGCTCACAAATCCGGGCCAAATTCCAGGGGCGGCGCGCGCAAGGACGTCTCAGAGTTGTAGCGCAAGCCCAGAAAGGCCGCAGAGAGGCGTCCCCTCAGGGCATCGGCCGCCCAGAAGCCGATCGTGGGCACGGCCAGGAGGCGGGAGCCGTCCCAAAACGACGGGCAGAGTTGCAGCGCGCGCGTTGCCCGAACGGGTGTGCCCAGGTGGCGCAGCTCGGCGATGCCGTCCGCCCCGAGGGCGCGCACTTGCGGGGTCCCCTCCACGCCCTCGCCGACAGAAACGGCGAAGCGGCCGTCCCACAACGAGCTGGCACCGGCTGAGAGTACAATCTGGGGCAATTCCTGCCGACCCGGTTCCCGCTCGATCGCGACTGCGTCAGGCGTGGCGGCGATCAGCGCCCGCGACAGGGTCCAGCTGCCGCATGCTTGCCGGCGCTCGCACAAATCGGCGACGATCGGCTCGAGCTTGCCGAGCGATACTGGCTCCTGCGATCCGCCGGCGGCGGCAATGCATCGCTCGAGCACGCGCAAAGCGATTTCCTCCGGCGCCCGGCCCAGCCGCACGCGGTCGATGGCAAAGGTGCCGCAGGGATCGGTGTGCACGATCCCCGCGGGCGGCTCCGCGCACAGGCTTTGCGTCACGCTATCGAGGGCGGCACGCGCACGCTGCAGCCGACGCGCGCTCAGGCCCAGCATCTGCGGTGTGAGACCGAGCGCATCGAGCGCGCTGCGTGCAGCCCGCAGGCGCGTGCGCTCGAAGACTGGCGACTGATTGCTCGGGTCCTCGATCCAGGGAACGGCGCGCTGCCGCAGCGTCGCCACAAGGCGCGACTTCGGCACGCCGAGCAGCGGGCGCAGGAGGCGCAATCGCCCGAGGTAGGTGGTGGACGGGATGCCAGCAAGTCCGTCGAGACCACTGCCGCGGGCAAGCCGCATCAGCAGCGTCTCGGCCTGGTCATCGAGGGTGTGGGCGGTGAGCAGCGTGGCAATGCCGTGGGCACGAGCGTAATCGGCCATCAGTCGATAGCGCGCTCTCCCGCGCAGCGGCCTGGAGGCCCGTCGATGGCTTCGATACCTCCCACGCCAGCGTGGCATGGCGGAAACCGAGGCGTGCGGCAACCTCGGCGACGCCAGCCGCCTCCGCAGCCGATTCACGCCGCAAGCGATGGTCGACCGTGAGAACGGCGTGGGCCGCCGAACTGCGATCGCGGCGGCGCAGCCAGTCCGCGAACAGCACCAGCAGCGCCGTGCTGTCGCTGCCGCCCGACACGGCCAGCGCGACAGCCTCGTCGGCGTTTTCCCCGCAAACGCTCGCAAACAGGCCATCGAGCTCGTCGGGGCGGATCGGGTCGTTCTCGGCGGTCACGTGGGATCTGCGGGAGTTAGCCTATCGTCTGCCGCTTACGCATAGCACGATCCGTCAGCCCCCCGGGGAGACGGGTGAGAAAGCTCGCTACGACGACCGGCAGGCGATGCTTCGCCAGCGTCCCGGCGAGAGGCCGTAGGTGCGTTTGAACTGCCGGCTCATGTGGCTTTGATCGGCAAAGCCGCTTGCCAAAGCCGCCCCGGCCAGGGGTGCGCCCGCCGCGATCTGACGCCTTGCCCCATCGAGCCGGCGCATCATCAGGTAGCGGTACGGGCTGGTGCCGAGGCAGGCACGGAACTGCCGCGCGAGCGTGAAGCGCGTGAGGCCGGTGATCGCCTCGAGCTGCTCGGACCGCACGACGCGCCCGATGTTGGCATCGAGGAAATCGCGCGCCCGCGAAACCGCGCGAAAGCAAACGGCATCGACCTTGGCGGGATCGCTGGAGCGATCGAGAGCTGCAAGCGCCGCCGCGAGATCGGCAACGATCTGATCGCGCTGCAGGTCCTCCAGCGGCGTGTCGAGATCTTCGAGTGCCGGGACAATGGCGCCGAGCAGCCTGGCATCATCGATGACGGCATCGCCCGTGAAGGGGAGTGGCCGGCGCGGCTCGCCGAGTGCCTCCTGCAGCAGGCGCGGCTCGACATAGATCATGCGATAGTGGAATCCGGCGTCGGTGCCCGCACGCCCGTCATGGACCTCGTCGGGATAGAGGACGACCGCGTGGCCGCGCCGGCTGTGGGCGGTCGCTCCCCGGTAGTCGAAGGATTGCACGCCGGCAAGCGTCACGCCGACGGCGTAGCTATCGTGTCGGTGGGGATCATAGCCGTGCCCGGAAAAGAAGGCCTCGAGCCGCTCGAGGCCCGGCCGCCCCGATCCGATCCGGATCCAATCGCGTGGGCACGCCGGGCACGATCGTTCAAGACGCTCAGGCGCGTTGCGGTGCAAGGATCGCGGCATGCCCCTGCTTACCAGAGCGAGGGGGCCGTGCGCATCCCAGGACCGGGCCCCATGGAAAACATCGCAAGCTTCGTGCTGGCGTCAGCTGCGCTCACGGGCAGTCCCGGACCGGCGACGCTCGGGCTCGCGGCGGCCGGCGCCGCGTTCGGCATGCGGCGAAGCCTCACGCTGCTCGCGCGGCATCCTCATCGGCGTGCTGGTGGTGATGCTGGTGACGGCGACCGGCCTGACGGGGCTCGTGCTGGCCCAGCCGGGCCTCGGCCCCGCCGTGAGCGCGCTGGCGGCGGGCTACATGCTGTACCTGGCCTATCGCATCGCCACCGCGCCTGTGACTGCCAAGGCCGCCGGGACCGACCGGCCGCCGGGCTTCGTGGCCGGCCTCTTCCTGGGCTTCGGCAATCCCAAGGCCTATGCCGCCATGGCCGCGCTGTTCTCGGGCTTCGTCCTGATACCCGACCACAGGGTCCACGATGCAGCCGCCAAGATGGCGGTGCTCATGGTGATCATGGTGGCGGTCGACCTCGTGTGGCTGCTGGTGGGCTCGGCTCTGACGCGAGCGTTGCGCCGCGCCGCGCTGGCCCGCGCCATCAACATCGCGTTTGCGGTGCTGCTGGTTGCCTCGGTGGCCCTCGCTTTCGCACTCTGACGCCGATGCGGCGCTCGGCTCAGGCCGGCAGCACCATCTGCGTCTGGGTGACGACAGCGCACAGCTTGCCGGCCTCGGACCGGATCATGGTCTGCCACACCATCGTGGTCTTGCCGCGATGCAGCGGGGTCAACTCGGCGGTGATGCGCGTATTGACGGGGGCGGCGCCGAGGAAGTTGGTCTTGGACTCGAGCGTGGTGGTGCGCGTGTTGGGGGGCAGGTTCATCACCGTGCCGATGGCGCCGACGGTGTCGGCGAACGCCATGTAGGCGCCGCCGTGGCATACTCCGCCGGCGGTGCACAGATCGGGGCGCACGAGCAGGCTGGCGACGATCTTCTCCGGCGTCGCTTCCTCGAGCTTCACGCCCATGAGGCCGGGAAACATCGAATCGATCATCTTCTGCATCTGCTCGGCGGTCGGCATGCGCGTCTCCTCGATGCTCCCGCGCCCCGCAGGCGGGGAGAGGGGACGCACTATGCCTACGGCTTGGGTGTCTGCAAAGCCTCGCGCAGCGCTGCCGAGAGGCGCAGAGGTTTGCCGCTGGCCGAGATCAGCACGACCATCACCTCGGCGGTAAAGAGATCGCGGCCATCGCGGACCACGCGTTGGTCCAGAGTGAGGGTGGCAGCGCTCCACTCCTTGGCGCGCGTCGTCACCTCGAGCACCTCGTCGATGCGGGCGGGCCGCAGGTACTCGAGGCTCATGCGCCGCACCACGAAGGCCGCGGGCTCGCGTCCCGCCGCGCCGGCAAAGAGCGCGTGGTGGTCATTGCCCAGGAGGCGCAGGAAGTCCGAGCGGCCCCGCTCGCACCAGCGCAGGTAGGTGGCGTGATAGACGAGGCCCGAGAAATCCGTGTCCTCGAAATAGACGCGCACGGGGAGGACATGCCGGCGCCCGCCCGCGTCCTCGATCAGGCGTCCTGCGAGGTCGGGCCACTGCCGCGCCGGAGCAGCGCCGGCGCCCCGGGGATCAGGCGGCGGCGACATCGACGACCACGATCTCAGGGGGGACGCCGAGCCGCACCGGCAGGATCGAGCAGCCGAGACCTCCGGACACGATCAGATGCCGGTCCTCCTCGACGACGTGGCCATAGGCATACCGATTGCCAAAGCGGGAGGGCACCATCGGCGAATAGCCGAGCAGGCGCACCTGGCCGCCGTGGGTGTGGCCCGAGAGCGTGAGGCTCACGCGCGGGGGTACGCGCGGAAAGACATCGGGCTCGTGCGCAAGCAGGATCACGGGCCCGTCATCGGTGACCTTGGCCAGGGTGCCGCCGAGATCGTCGACGCCCTCGAACCGGCGCAGACCCCTGACGCGGCGCTTCTTGATGAAGGCCATCTGGTCACCGAGGCCGGCAAGCCAGAAGCGGCGTCCGTCCTTGACGAGGCGGGTAGCCTCGTTCTCGTAGACGGGGATGTCCTGGCGCTCCAGCATGCGCCGGCCGAGCACGGGACCCCGGCGCGTGCGCTGGGCCGCGAGGTCGTCCCACCAGTCGTGATTGCCGAGGATGGCGTGAACGCCGAGCGGCGCCTTCAGCTCGCCCAGCGCCTCCGCCCACTCCTCGGGCGCCACCGAGCGCGTCTTGAACTTGTGACTGGCGGCGAAGTCGCCCAGCAGCACGACGACGTCGGGTTTGAGCGCGTTGGTCCGCTCCACGACCTCGAGGATGCGCTCGGTGGGCATGGCGGGGCCGCCCGCGTGCAGGTCGGCGATCACGCCGATCTTGAGCTTGAGGTCGCGCGGCCAGTTGGCGGGATGAATGCTGTAGGGCGTGACCTCGAGGCGCCAGCTCGCCTCGATCGCGAAGCCGTAGCTCGACAGGCCGACCATGCCGGCGCCGGAGAAGCCGATCGACTGCAGGAATTTGCGGCGGGAAATGATGCGTCTCAAGTCGGTCGATCCCTCACTGTCGCGCGCGAGCGCGAGAACCCCGTCGTCAACCCGTCTTCCCCAAGGCGCGCGGCGAGGAGATAGGATGGGGTTGTGTCACGAGCAAGGCCCCCAACAAGGCTCCCGGGGCGGAGCGGCGCCAAGGGGCGAGATTCGCGAGGCTATGGCAAGAGCTGCCGCGGCCGCCGGTTAACCGGTTCCTGATTTTCCAGGGCTGTCGTCCTCGACCGGCTCGTCGAACAGGCTGATCTGGGGGGTGGCGCCGCGTGCCGGGCCGGTCAACCCCAGATGCTTGTATGCCCGCAAAGTAAGCACGCGCCCGCGCGGCGTGCGGCCGATGAAGCCCTGCTGCAGCAGGTAGGGCTCGACGATCTCCTCCAGCGCGTCGCGCGGCTCGCGACAGGCCGCCGCGAGCGTCTCGATGCCGACCGGGCCGCCGTCGTAGTTCCGGGCGATGCAGGAGAGGTAGCGGCGGTCGAGCGCATCGAGGCCCTCGTTGTCGACCTCGAGCGCGCGCAGCGCCCTGTCGGCCAGCTCGGCGTCGATGACGGCCGCCTTCTCCACGGCGGCGAAGTCGCGCACGCGGCGCAGCAGGCGGCCGGCGATGCGCGGGGTGCCGCGCGAGCGCCGCGCGATCTCGGCGGCGCCGTCCGGGCTGATCGCCACCTTGAGCACGCCGGCGCCGCGCGTGACGATCGTGCTCGAGCTCGGCGACGGTGTAGAAGTTGAGGCGCACGGGGATGCCGAAGCGGTCGCGCAGCGGCGTGGTCAGCAGCCCGGTGCGCGTGGTGGCGCCGATCAGCGTGAAGCTGGGCAAGATCGATCTGCACCGAGCGCGCGGCCGGCCCCTCGCCGATGATGAGGTCGAGCTGGAAGTCCTCGATGGCGGGATAGAGGATCTCCTCCACCGCCGGGTTGAGGCGGTGGATCTCGTCGATGAAGAGGACGTCGCGGTCCTCGAGGTTGGTGAGCAGCGCGGCGAGGTCGCCGGCCTTGGCGATGACGGGCCCGGAGGTCGAGCGAAAGCCGACGCCCAGCTCGTGCGCGATGATCTGCGCCAGCGTCGTCTTGCCGAGGCCGGGCGGCCCGGCAAACAGCACGTGGTCGAGCGGCTCGCCGCGCGCGCTGGCCGCCTCGATGAACACCTTGAGGTTGGAGCGCGCCTGCTCCTGGCCGATGAACTCGCGCAAGAGCTGCGGCCGCAGCGAGGCTCTGCGTCGTCGCCTCGCGCTTTGCGCCGGTGACGAGGCGGCCTCGGTCATGGTTTGTTCGTGCGGTGTTCGGGGGGGGGAGTCAAGTTCGGCCTGCCGTCGAAAAAGTGAACTGGGCCCCCGCCTGCGCGGGGGTGACGTCTGTGGCGCGGACGCCGCCCACCTGCTCGCTAACGTGAATGCGAAATGAACCGCGGGTTCGGATCGCGTTCAGGCGTTGGGCGTTTGGCTGGGCCAGGCTCGGCCTGCGCGGGGCAACGGGGCCGGGCTCGCAACCCTCAATGGAGAATGCCCATGTCCACGAAGCTCTCGCTTGCTGCCGGCGCGCTGCTCCTGGCGACCGCTCTGCTGCCGGTCACGGCAACCGCGGCTCCAACGCTGCCGCAGTCCCGCATCGTCCAGGGCGATACCGGCGCGCTGTTGCAGCCGGTGCAATATCGCCGCTGCCGGTTCTGGCACCACGAGTGCGCGGCGCGCTGGGGCTGGCGCACGCGCGGCTTCTATCCGCTGCCTGTGGCGGCACGCCTGCTGAGAGCGTCGGACCCTCCGGGTCTGATGCTCGAGCTCAGCGGCGGATGCCGCGATGGTGTCAGACCCGGAGGGTCTGACACCCACGCTACTCGAAGCCCATCTGCGACTTCTCGCGCCATGCCTCGGCCTCGCGCTGGGCCCGTGCCCGGTCGGCCTTGGAGAGCCTGGCCACGAGCTTGTCGAGGGCCTCGTCCTTCTCGCCGGCCGCCGAGGCGATCAGGTGCCACTTCGCCGCCTCCACCACGTTCATCTCGACGCCGGCGCCGTGCATGTAGCAGCGCGCGAGCCGGTTCTGCGCCACCGACAGGCCGCGCTCGGCAGCGGCGCGGAAGAGCTCGGCGCCGTGCTTCTGGTCGGGCGGCACGCCGCGGCCCTGGAACAGCATGATGGCGTACTCGAGCTGCGCCTCGGGGTGGCCGGCGGCGGCGGCCTTGCCGATCCATTTGGCAGCCTCGAAGGCGTTGGGATCGACCCCTGTGCCGGTCGCGTAGAGCGTGCCCAGATCGTATTGGGCGGCCACCACGCCGGCCTCCGCCGCGAACAGCATGTGCGCGAAGGCGCGGCGCGGGTTCTCCGGCTTGCCGTCGCCTTTGAGGAATAGGAGCGCCAGGTTGTAGTTGGCGAGCGGGTGCTTGCGCAGGGCCGCCGCCTCGAGCATCTGGCCCGCCGCCCCGAGGTCCTTCACCACGCCCTTGCCCTCGGCCAGCATGATGCCGAGCGCGAACATGGACTCGGCATCGCCAAGCTCGGCGCCGCGCGCATACCATTGCGCGGCAAGGCCCGGATTCTTCGGCGCGCCGTAGCCCTCCGCATAGATGCGCCCGACCAGGGTGTGCGCCTGCGGATCGCCACGCGCCGCAGCGGCGACGGCAAGCTGCAGGGCCGTGAGATATTTGCCCTGGTCGAAGGCCTCGTAGGCGGCGTCCTCGTTCGGCGGCGGCGTCTTGGCAACCTCGCTGGCGTTGGCGGGCGCGGGTTTGGCCTGCGGGGCGGCAGCGGCCGGCGCGGGGGTTGGCGCGACAGGCGGCGCAGACGCGGCTGGCGTGGCGGGCGCCGCCGGTGCGGCAGGAGCAGCCGGCACCGCATGGAAGCTCGGCGCAACAGGCGGCGCGATCGCCGGCAGGGTCGTCGAGGGGCCGGGCACGGTCTTGATGACCTTGGCCGGCGCGTGCTTGCTGTGTGTGCTCTTCTTCGGTGCCGGCTCAGCGGGGCCATCGGCACGACCGACCCAGGAGCTGGTCTCGGCGCGCGCACTCGCCGCCCCGAGGAGGGCGACGCCCAGAAACAGGGCGATTCTCGCTGCTAGCCTCGAGGCGCGCATGGATGTGCTCTCACTCTGCCGTCGCGGGCGCAGCCACTGCCACAGCGACGTCGGTGACGAGATCGCGCGCGACAGCGGGGGTTGCACCTGTTTCCAGCCGGATCCCGACAAAGTCGGCGCCGGCGCGGGCCAGCGCCTCGGCCTCGCTCTTCGTATCGACATCGAGGACCACGCAGGGCACCTCGAAGATCTCGGCCCACCAGGCGACGAGCTCGTCGCGCCGGGCGCGAGCCTTGTCGCGGTCCTTGAGGTGCGCAGGCGCGCCGAAGGCGATGTAGTCGGCACCGGCCTCGGCCAGCGTCATGGCGTCATGGCGCGAAATGCCCGCATCGACGCCGACGATGGCGCGCTGACCCAGCAGGCCGCGGGCACGCGCATACACATCTGCCAGCCCCCTGTCGGGACCGAGGTGGACGCCATCGGCACGCAGGGCGCGCGCTAGCTCCGCGTCGCCGCCGATCAGAGCGGCCACACCCCGGGCCTGCGCGCTTGCGACCAGCGGCTGGATCTGCGCGCCGGCGAGGACCTCGCCAGGCGCCGGCACGATCAACAGGCAGGCGATCTCGGCCGCCGCCAGCGCCGCCTCGAGACGCTCGCGCGCGCTCTCACCCGCCTCGAGGACGGCATAGAGCCGGCTCACTGCTCAGCTTCCACTTTGCGCCCCTCGCGGCCCATTCGAGGGCCTGCACGAACGCTATCGGGCGGCATTGGGGCAAAATAGCGGCCCGAACCAGCCATGGACCAGCCATGGACCAGGCATGGACCAGCCATGGACCAGCATGGACCAGGTATGGCTCGACGGGCGCTGCGCATCCCGCCAAGATCGAGCCAGACCGGGCCCGGCGCAGGGCCAAGGACCAGCGATGGAGGCGGTTGTGGCAAACCAAGCAATGCAAGAGGGCTTCGAGGTGTTCGTGCACGATGGCGAGCACGCCTTCGGGGCGGTGCGGCAGGTCAAGCCGCACGGCCGCCCCGAGTTCGTCGTCTACGTGGAGAACGCAGGCGACTTCACCGTGCCCCTTGCCGCGGTCAGCGCCGTGCATTCCGGCAAGGTGATCGTCGATGCCGCGAAGTTGGACAAGAAACTGCGCCAAGCCATCGGACACGCCCACGCCGCCGAGGATCCGAATATCTGATCCGGCAGCGGCCGCGTCTGTTGGAGCAACCGGCTACGCCGCCTTCTCCAGTTGTTCGCTCCATTTGCCGAGCGTCGCCGCGCCGTTCATCTTGGCGCGGTGGGCAAAGGCGCGCTGCCCCGCCGCCACGTTCTCGGACTTGCCGCCCCACGCCTTCAACGGGGCTGCCTGGAGCGCGCGACCGTAGGAGAACGACAGCCTCCACGGCAGCGGCCCGAGCTGGTTCATGAGCGAGAGGTGCGCGGTGGCATCCTCGTCGGACTGCCCGCCTGAGAGGAAGGCGATGCCCGGCACCGCCGGCGGCACGCAGCGCTTCAGTATCTTGACCGTGCGCTCGGCCACCTCCTGCCGGCTCGCCTGCTTCGCGCACTTCTTGCCCGCGATCACCATGTTGGGCTTGAGCACGGTCTGCTCGAGGGGGACCTTGGCGTAGTAGAGCTGGGCGTAGGTCTCCTTCAGCATCCACTCGGTGATCTTCTCGCAGGTGTCGATGTCGTGGTCGCCGTCCATCAGCACCTCCGGCTCCACGATCGGCACCAGCCCGCCCTCCACGCACAGCGCCGCGTAGCGCGCGAGCGCCTGCGCATTGGCATTGATGCAATTGTAGGAGGGCATGTTCTTGCCGATATCGATGACGGCGCGCCACTTGGCGAACTTGGCGCCCAGCGAGACGTAGTCCTTGATACGGTCGCGCAGACCGTCGAGTCCCTCGGTGACCACCTCGCCGGGGCAGAAGGCGAGCGGCTTGGTGCCGGCGTCGACCTTGATGCCGGGGAGCGCGCCGGAAGCCTCGATCACCTTGGGCAGCGGCGTGCCATCCTTGGCCTTCTGCCGGATGGTCTCGTCGTAAAGAATGACGCCAGAGATATGGCTCTTCATCGCCTCGGTGGAGCGAAACAGCATCTCGCGATAGTCGCGGCGGCTATCGGGCGTGCTCTCGGTCTTGATCGAATTCGAACCGCTTTCCGATCGTGCCGGTGCTCTCATCGGCTGCCAGGATGCCCTTGCCCGGCGCCACCATGGCCAGCGCGACCTGCTCCAGCGTCATCGATTTCGTCATGGTTCTCCTTGTCGCTCGTCCCTGCGATCTTGCCCTTGCCATAGCGCGGAAGCCGGCTGATGGCCAGAAGGCCAGGCCAGTCGCGCATTGATCGGTTACCGAAGCCTGCCAGTATAACGGCAAACGCCAGATCCGGAGGCCTCGGTAGCCGTGATCGTCTGTTCACAATCCTGTTGCGGATTGAGTTGCCAAGCCCCTGCCGAGGAAATCCATGGCGTGGCATTGGCCCCCTGAGCGAGCCGGCGCTGCGGCAGCGCACGCCAACGCCCTCGACAGCCAACGACAGCCTCCATACGTCATCGACGTCCCGTCACATCGGCCGGTAGTTTCGCGCGCGCTGCAGGGACCCTGGGGAGGAACAAGCCATGACGCCTGAGCTCATGTATCTGTCTGGTCAGCCGCGCTGACGCTCGTTCTGGTCGTGATCGCCGTGGCGGCGCCACACTGCAGGTGGGCCTGCCGACGCTGGCGGGTAACCGCGAGGGACTGCCGGAGATGACGGGCTGGGCCGGCCGCGCCCAGCGCGCCCACCGCAACATGCTCGAGAGCCTGGTGCTGTTCGCGATCCTGGTGTTCGCCGCCAAGATTGCCGGCGTGAGCAACGCCATGACGCTGCTCGGCGCGCAGCTCTTCTTCTGGGGGCGCGTGGCGCATGCCGCGATCTACCTCGCGGGCATCCCATGGGCACGCACGGCGGCCTGGGCCGTGTCGGTCGTCGGGCTGGTGCTGATCTTCTTGCAGCTCGTGGCGTAGGTCCAGGCGGGGGCAGACCCTCGCCTGCAAAGCGGTTCTCGCCGCCCGGCAGGTTGCGCCAGCCCAATTCACCGGTGTCGTGCCGCTTGCCACGGTTGTCGACGGTACGCGTCGTCTTCGTTGCGATCAATCGTAGGCCGCTCGCGAGGGGTCTGACCCCCTCCATACCCGAGCTTGCCCATGGCCACGGCGGTGTCGGGCATGCGGTTGGAGAAGCCCCACTCGTTGTCGTACCAGGCGAGCACGCGCACCGAGCCGGCCGTCGACGATCTGCGTCTGCGTCAAGTCGAAGGTCGACGACATAGGGTTGTGGTTGAAGTCGATCGACACGAGCGGCTCGTCTCGTAGCCCAGGATGCCCTTGAGCTGCTGCTTGGAGGCGTGCTCCATGGCCTTGTTGATCTCCTCGACGCTGGTCTCGCGGCCGGGGATGAACTTCAGGTCGATCACCGACACGTTGGGGGTCGGCACGCGGATGGCCGTGCCGTCGAGCTTGCCCTTGAGCTCGGGCAGCACCAGGCCGACGGCCGCTGGCTGCTCCAGTCGAGGTCGGGATCATGTAGATCGCCGCGGCACGCGCCCGGCGCATGTCCTTGTGCGCCTGGTCGAGCATGTGCTGGTCGTTGGTGTAGGCGTGGATCGTCGTCATGAAGCCCGACTTGATGCCGACGAGGTCGTTCAGCACCTTGGCGACCGGCGCCAGGCAGTTGGTCGTGCACGAGGCGTTGGAGACGACCTTGTGCTCGGGCTTGAGCTTGTCGTGGTTGACGCCGTAGACGACGGTCAGATCCGCGCCCTTCGACGGCGCCGACACCAGCACGCGTTTGGCCCCGGCCTCCAGATGCGACTTCCGCCTTCTCCTTGTCGGTGAAGATGCCGGTGCACTCCATGACGATGTCGATGCCGAGCTACTTCCAGGGCAGCTTCGTGGGGTCTCGTCTCGGCCAGCACCTTGATGGGGCCGCATGCCGACGTCGATGCTCTCGCCCTCGACCTTGACCTCGCCGGGGAAGCGGCCGTGCACGCTGTCGTAGCGCAACAGGTGCGCGTTGTCCTTGGCGGAGACCAGGTCGTTGATGGCGACGAACTCGACGTCGTCCGCGCTTGGCCTCGACGATGGCGCGCAGCACGTTGCGGCCGATGCGGCCGAAACCGGAGATTGCGATCCTGACTGCCATGAGGTGCTCCATGTTGGCCGCGGCCCGGCGCGAGATTGCAAAGCCCGCTGCTCTGCGGCCGACGGTGGATATGCGGGGCCTCTACTGCGGCGACCCCATCCGACTGTCAATACGACAGATCGCGACTAGTTTTTTTTTTTTTTTCTTTTTTTTTTTTTTTTTTTTTTTTTTTTTTTTTTTTTTTTGTTTTGTTGTTTTTGTTTGTGTTTTTGAGTGTTTTTAGGTGTGGGGTTGGTGGTGAGATGGGTTTTTGTTGGGAGGTATTGATGGGATTGAGATGGGGGTAGGTAGCAGGAGGAAAGGGCACGTTGTTTGAGCGGGTGCGGGTTGGTCGATGCGTGAGGTTGAGATTGTCGAGGATGAGACGTCGGGGTGCAATGTCGGAGCGAGTTGCGTGTCGATGTAGAGGTGGAAGGCGGCGATGCATGGGGCTTCGATCAGACATGGTGCGTCAATGCGGTGCAGCGGAGGGCGGCGATGAACGTGTGGCTCAGGCAATGAGCGAATGGGAGGCAGCGGGCAGCGCTCGGCGAGCGGTGCGGTGCGCGCAGCGCGTCATCTTCGTGCTCGTCGAGGTGTCGTCGATGAACACAAGGCGATGCGGCATAGCGCAGATGGTGAACACCGTCGGCGCGTTGAAGTTTCCGCCCTCGGCCCAGTTGTGGGCCCAGTTGTTGACGCTGCAAGGGCCCGCCCCTATCGTCGGCCGATCAGAGGGACAGCGCCGCGGCGGCGGCGCACTGAAACAGCGGGTAGTTGGGCATGGCCCGTCGCCGCGCAGCCAAGGCGGGGAGCAAGGCCGCTCTCGCCGGGACGCGCCCCCAGCACGGCAAGGTCGCGCACGGAAAAGACGCGGGCGGCGCAACGCCGGCTGACCTTCTCGAGCGCTTGGCCTCCCTGGAGCGGGAACGCGATGCGCTGAAGGCCGAGCTCGACCATTTCAAGGCCCGCCAACGCCGGCTGGAGGAGACGCAGGAGCAGGTACGCGACCGCCTCGCCTGGGCCCTCGATTCGCTCCACAACATCCTCGAGGGCAAGGGGTGAGGCCGTTCCATCGCCGAGTTCGCGCCAACGAATACCTGGGACGCGCTGCGGGCGGACATTGATTTTTCGCCAATGCGGCGTAGATTCCCACCCATGCAGGGCTGCGGGGTGCGTCGCGAGCAATGACCCGGGGGCCTATAAGAACCGCTAGGGAGCTGTCCCTGACCGAGGTCGTGGCCTCGGACACACGGCGCCCACCTACACTTGTAGGGCCAGCGGGATCTAACGCCCGCACGGCTCAGGCGGCTCTGCATGCTTTCTTCCTTGGCAGCTTGCACCCCGCTGGTTCATCGGGCTCTATGCGTTCGGTGTGAGCGAGACATCCGACATCCTCGAGGCGAAGAAGGCCCTGCGCGTGCGCATGAAGGCGTGGCGCGCGGGGCTTGGCGCCGACGCGCAGATGCGCGCAGCCGAGGCCGTAGCGCGGCAAGGGCTCGACTTCCTCCAGCCGCAGCCGCGAAAAGCGGCATCGTCTCGGGCTTCTCCCCGATTGCCGATGAATTCCGCGTCTGGCCCCTGCTGCGCCGGCTCGCCGGCGCGGGCTATCGGCTCGCGCTGCCCGTGATGCAGGGCAAGGCCAAGCCGCTGCTGTTCCGCGCCTGGGCGCCGGGTGACGAGATGGACCGGGCCGTGTGGGGCATCGCCGAGCCCAAGCCCGACAAGCCGGCCGTCGAGCCCGACATCCTGATCGTGCCGCTGCTCGCCTTCGATCGCGCAGGCTACCGGCTCGGCTACGGCGGCGGCTTCTACGACCGCACGCTTGCGGGCCTGCGCGCGCACAAAGCCGATCGTCGCCGTCGGCCTCGCCTACGACGAGCAGGAGGTCGACGCCGTGCCGCATCTCGACTATGACCAGCGCCTCGACTGGGTCTTGCGCCCGTCCGGCCCGCTCGAGGTGCGAAGGCTAGCGGCATGCGTCTGTTGTTCCTCGGCGACGTCGTCGGCCGCTCCGGCCGCAACGCCGTGATCGAGGAGCTGCCCAGGCTGCGCGCCCGCTACGCGCTCGATTTCGTCGCCATCAACGGCGAGAACGCGGCCGGCGGCTTCGGCATCACCGAGGCGATCCTGGAGGAGCTGCTGTCCGCCGGCGCCGACGTCGTGACGCTCGGCAACCATGCCTGCGACCAGAAAGAGGCGCTGGTGTTCATCGAGCGCCAGGAGCGGCTGCTGCGCCCCATCAACTATCCGCCCGGCACGCCCGGCAGGGGCGCCGGAATGTTCAAGGCCAAGAACGGCGCCGACGTGCTGGTCATCAACGCCATGGGCCGCATCTTCATGCCCGAGCTCGACTGCCCCTTCCGCGCCGTCGACGCGAGCTCGAGGCCTGCGGCCTCAAGCGGGGCGCCGACGCCATCCTGGTCGACTTCCACGCCGAGGCCACCAGCGAGAAGCAGGCCATGGGCTATTACGTCGATGGGCGGGCGACCTGCGTGGTGGGCACGCACACGCATGCGCCCACCGCCGACGAGCGCGTGCTGCCGCGCGGCACGGCCTACATCACCGACGTCGGCATGTGCGGCGACTACAACTCGGTGCTGGGGATGGACACGGGCGAGCCGATCAACCGCTTTCTGACCAAGATTCCGCGCGGGCGATTCGAGCCGGCCATGGGTCCCGCAACCATTTCGGGGTTGGCTGTCGAGGTGGACGATGCGACCGGCCTTGCCCGGCGCGTAACAGGGTTGCGGCTCGGTGGTGTTTTGGCACCTACCGAGCCGCTGTTCTGGGTCGAGTGAGAAAGAGAGAGTTAGAGTCGCTTAGTCAGTTGCAATGAAGACGGCCAATTCCGTCCCCCAGGTCGAGAGCTGATACTCGCGGCTCCCCGGATCACCCACCCTTGGGCAGCTGGGCGGCAATCCCGGATGCAGTGCATCCTCGATGCGGGACGCTAGGGCCGAATGGTTAACGAAAGGTTAATTGCTGCTGGCCACAGAAAAGCCGGGCAATATCTGCACGTGCCGCGCCTGCCGATTCGATGCCGGATGCGCCAAGGGATAGTGCATGCTCAACACCGCTCCACTGGCGCTTTTCCGGCCCCTTGGCGATGGCCGGCTGGTGCGGCCGCTCTATGCGGACTACTCCTTCGGCAACATCCCCAACACCATGGAATTCCTGTTGACGGGCGAGCGGCGCGGGCCGCTGCTGCCGGCGGACTGCTTCGGCGGCGCCTATCCGCGCCCGCGAAAGATCGTGCTGATCTTCGTCGATTCGTTCGGCTGGGAGTTCTGGCAGGCCTACGGAGGCCGGTTCCGGGCGACACGCCGCGTGATGGAGGCGGGCACGCTGACCCCGATCTCGGCCCTGTTCCCGAGCACCACGGCGGCCTCCGTCTCCACCATGAACCTGGGCGTGCTGCCGGCCGCGCACGCGCTCTACGAGTGGAACATCTACATCCCCGCCTACGGCGAGGTGATCCAATCGCTGGCCTTCTGCCCGCTCGGGCGCCACCCGCAGGACGCCTGCCGGGCCAAGGGCTACGATCCCGCGCGGCTGCTCGAGGTGCACGAGACCGTGCACCAGCGGCTTGGGCGCCATGGCGTGCGCTCGATCCAGTTCGCCCACCGCAGCTACGCGGGCTCGGCCTACAACACCGTGGCCAGCGCCGGCGCCAGCATCGTGCGTCACAGCACGCTGGCGGAGGGGCTCGTGCAGCTCAAGGAGGCGCTCCTGGCGGCGACGGACAAGGCGGTGCTCAGCTTCTACTGGGCCGCGATCGACTCGATCGCCCACGTGCACGGGCCCGGACCCACCTTCCACGCCGCCGAGATCGCGAGCTTCTGGCGCACGTTCGACGAGGTCTTTTGTGATGTAGCGAGCCCCGACACGCTCTATCTCTTCACCGCCGACCACGGCCACGTCTATGCGGACGCGCGGGCAACGATCTACCTCAACGAGCAGCTCCCGGCGCTGGCCGACTGGCTGCCGGTGAGCCCGACCGGCAACCCCATCTACCCCAACGGCTCGCCGCGCGATTGCTTTCTGCACCTGCGCCCCGAGCGCGTCGGCGAGGCGCTCGCGTTGCTGCACAAGGAGCTCGACGCTGTCGCGCTGATCCTGCCGATGGGCGAGGTGCTGGCCGAGGGCCTGTTCGGTCCGGGGCCGATCAGCCCGGAGCTGCGGCGCCGCCTCGGCGATATCCTGATCCTGCCCTATCCCGACACTTTCATCTGGTGGCGGGAGCCGGGTCGCCTGCAGAACGATTTCTATGGCCACCACGGCGGGCTCACGCCGCAGGAGCTGACCACGGTCGTCGGCGCCATCGATACGCTGTGAGGACCGCCGGTCAGCGCCAACATCGAGCGAAGCCTGCCCCAGCTGGATTTGGCGCGCCCGGGCCCTCCTATAAATCGCGAAATCTTCCGCAGCTGCGCGACGACGAGACCCGCATGGCCGGCCATTCGCAGTTCAAGAACATCATGCACCGCAAGGGCCGCCAGGACGCGGCCCGCGCCAAGCTGTTCGCCAAGCTCGCGCGCGAGATCACGACGGCGGCGCGCAACGGCCAGCCTGATCCCGACATGAACCCGCGCCTGCGCCTTGCCATCCGTGCGGCGCGCGCGGAAAGCATGCCCAAGGACAATATCGAGCGCGCTGTCAAGAAAGCCACGGGCGGCGGCACGGAAAACTACGAGGAGATCCGCTACGAGGGCTACGGTCCGGGCGGCGTCGCCGTCATCGCCGAGGCGCTGACCGACAACCGCAACCGCACCGGCGGCGCGATCCGGGCCGTCTTCACCAAGTACGGCGGCAACCTCGGCGCCACGGGGTCCGTCGCCCACATGTTTGCCCATGTGGGCGAGATCGTCTACCCGGAAGCGGCGGCATCCGCGGATGCCATGCTCGAGGCTGCCATCGAGGCGGGCGCCGACGACGTCACCTCCGACGCCGGCGGCCACGTCATCACCTGTGCGTTCGAGAGCCTCTCGGCCGTCTCCGAGGCGCTCGAAGCGAAACTTGGGGCCCCTGCCTCCGCCAAGGCGCCGTGGAAGCCGCAGCTGACGACCGCGGTGGACGAGGAGAAGGCAGCGTCGATCCTCAAGCTGATTGCCGGCCTCGAGGACGACGACGACGTGCAGAACGTCTACTCCAACTTCGAGGTGTCCGACGCCGTGCTCGCCAAGCTGACGGCAGCCTGAGCGACGCGGCTGTGCACCCGGCAGCGCCGCCACTCGACCGCCGCACACGCGTGCGATAGCCTCCCGCAGATCGGGGGATGTGCGGGATGAGGGTTTGCCGACTGGGCTCTGCGCTTCTGTTGCTTGCGGCGCTCCTGATCGGGGAGCTGCTGACGGCAGGACACGCTCGCGCCCAAGCCGAGGATGAGTTCAAGGCGCTCAATGCGCGCATCTTCGCGCTCTATCGCGCTGGCAAGTATGCCGAGGCGACAGCTCTTGCCGAACGCGCGGTCGCCGTCGGCGAGCAGGCCCTCGGACCGGACAACCCACGTCTCGGCGGTGCCCTGACCACGCTAGGCACCGTCTACCGCGCCCAGGGCCGCTACAAGGACGCCGAGCCGCGCTTCAAACGCGCGCTCGGCATCTTCGAGAAGGCGCTCGGCCCCGACAACGTCAACGTGGCGATAGCGCTCAACGAGCTCGCCCAGCTCTACAACCTCCAGGGCCGGCTCGCCGACGCCGAGCCGCTCTACAAGCGCGCGCTCGATATCGACGAGAAGGTATACGGTCCCGACCACCCCGAGGTTGCCACCGTCCTCAACAACCTCGCCGCCCTCTATCGCGCCCAGGGCCGCTACGGGCCTGCCGAGCAGCTGCGCAAGCGCACGATCGCCATCCTCGAGAAGGCCCACGGACCCGACCATCCCCAAGTCGCCATCGCGCTCGACAACCTGGCAGTGCTCTATCAGTCGCAGGGCCGACAGGATCTGGCCGAACCGCTCACCGAGCGCGCGCTGGCGATCCTCGAGAAAGCGCTCGGCCCCGATCATCCCGATGTGGCCACCACCCTCAACAACCTGGCCACCCTTTACATCGACCTGCACAAATACGCCCAGGCCGAGGCCCTGTTCAAGCGATCCCTGGCCAGCAACGAGCGCACGCTTGGACCCAATCATCTGGAAGTCGCCAAGACGCTCGACAATCTCGCGGGGCTCTACCGCGTTCAGGGCAAATACGCGGAGGCCGTGCCCATCTACAAGCGCGCGCTGGCGATCTTCGAGTCCAATCTGGGGCCTGACCATCCAGACGTCGGCGTGTTCTACAGCAACCTTGGCGGCTTCTATTTCGATCAGCAGGACTGGACCACGGCGATCGAGGTCCTGCGCAAGGCGACCGGCGTGGTGAAGAGGCGCGCCCGTCGCGGGCTCGACACCGTGGGACAGGCGTCCTCGGGCAGAGGCCGTGCCGAGGCGGCGCGCAACAGCCTGGCGTTCATCCGCCTGGTGAAAGCCGCCTACCGGCTCGCCGAGAAAGACCCGCAGAGTGCGCCCCAACTGGCCGCCGAGGCGTTCGCGGCCGCGCAATGGGCGCAGGCCTCCGAGGCCGCCGCATCGCTGGCGCAAATGGCCGTACGGTCGGCCGCGGGCGAGCGCGGCCTGGCCCCGCTGGTGCGCGAGCGCCAGGACCTGCTCGGCCTCTGGCAGAAGCGCAACGGCCTGCTGGTGTGGGCGCGCTCGCAGCCGCCCGACCGGCGCAACGCCCGCGTCGACGCGATGATCCAGACCGAGATCAACGCCATCGACCAGCGCCTGGGGGAGATCGACAAGCAGCTGCGCGAGGCGTTTCCGCAGTTTGCCTCGCTCTCGAGCCCGGAAGGTCTCGACATCTCGGAGGTCCAGACCTGGCTCAAGCCGGAGGAGGCGCTCGTCCTCTTCCTCGACACGGCCGAGTTGGAGCCATATCTGGACTCGCCTGCCGCCAAGCCAATGCCCGAGGAGACGTTCGTCTGGGTCGTGACCAAGACGCAGACGCGCTGGGTGCGCAGCGCGCTCGGCACCAAGGCGCTCGCAGCCCATGTGGCGGCTCTGCGCTGCGGGCTCGAATACGCGCTGTGGCAAGCGCTCGAGAGCGGGCGCAGGTGCGAGAAGGCGCTCGGCATGTCGCCGGCGCCGGAGATCGTCGCCCTCGGCGGCGCGCAACGCGAAGTCCAGGTGCTGCCCTTCGACCTAGGTCGCGCGCACACGCTTTACAGCGCGCTCTTTGGGCCCATCGAGGACCTGGTCAAGGACAAGCAGCTCCTGGTCGTGCCAACGGGGCCGCTGACGAGCCTGCCCTTTCACGTAATGGTGACGGATGGGGTCGGCCCGGCGGGATCCGACACCGCGTTACGGCGCTACACCCTTGCCGACTATCGCGATGCCGCCTGGCTCGGCACGCGGCAGGCCACCACCGTGCTGCCCTCGGTGGCATCGCTGAAAGCGTTGCGGCAGTTCGCCAAGGCCAGCCACGCCTCCAAGCCCTACCTCGGCATCGGCAATCCCTTGCTCGACGGGCCCCAGGACGATCCCGACTGGGGCGAGCAGTACAAGGGCCTGGCACAGACCGCGCGCAACCGCCAGGACTGCAGCAAGGTTTCGAGTGTGCGCCTTGGGGGGCACGCGAGCCGCAGTCCCGCACCCATCGCCAAATTCTTCAGCGGCGCCCATGCCGACGTCGAGCAGATCCGTCTGCTCTCCCCTCTCCCCGAGACCGCCGATGAGCTGTGTGAAGTGAGCCGGCGGCTTGCCGTGCCTGCAAGCGAGGTTCTGCTCGGCGCGCAGGCAACCGAAGGAGCTCTCAAGGATCTTTCGCAACAGGGCCGGCTCGCCGACTACGCTATTTTGCACTTTGCCACCCACGGCGCGCTCACGGGCCAGGTGCAGGGCGCGGCCGAGCCCGGCCTGATCCTCACACCCCCGCCCAAGGGCATGGAGGAGCCCCGCGCGCTCGAGCGCGACGATGGCTATCTCAGCGCCTCCGAGATCGCCACCCTCAAGCTCGATGCCGACTGGGTCATCCTCTCGGCCTGCAACACGGCCGGCGGCAGCGGACAGGCTGCGGAAGCGCTTTCGGGGTTGGCGCGCGCCTTCTTCTACGCGGGCGCCCGCGCGCTGCTGGTCTCGCACTGGGAGGTCGGGTCGCAGGCGGCCGTCAAGCTCACCACGCGGGCGTTCGCCGAGCTCAAGGCCAGGCCCACGATCGGCCGCTCCGAGGCCTTGCGCGTGTCCATGCGCGAGCTGATCGAGAAGGGCTCGCTGCTGGAGGCGCATCCCTCGCAATGGGCGCCGTTCGTCGTCGTCGGAGAGGGCAGCGCGCAGCTGCAGACCTCGAGCCTGCAGACGGCCACGCCTGTGGCTGCCGAGGCGGGCCCCAAAGCACCGCCGGCAGCACCGGCACCCGCGCGAAGGAAGGCAAGGAATTCCCAAAAAGGAGCGAAGCCTCCGGACTGGAAGTCCAATCTCTGGCGCTAAGCGACCTCAAGCGGTGCGCGCGGTGATGCGCGCGTTCATCCAGGCCGCCGTCGCGGCGACACCGCCGAAGCTGTAGAGGTGCACGCCCACCACATTGCTGGCGCTGCCGGAGCGCGCATGGCGCGCGAGCGCCACCAGTTGATCGCTCGGATCGACATGGGTGAAGAGGCGCACCGCGCCCATGCCCTGTGCCTGCAGGGCCCGCAGCGAGGCGCTGACGCCGCAGCGCTGGGCGAACCGCAGCAACCGCACGCGGGCTCGTGGGGCCGGCAAGGCCCACATATACCGACACCTCGGGCGCACGTCGGGCGAGGTCGGCGCAGTATTCGACGATGCGGTTGGGCGCGAACGAGAACTGCGTCACGACGTAGGCGCCAAGGCGCTGGGCGCTCGCGAGGGCGAGCTTCTCGGCGAGCGCGGCCGACAGTGTGGCCGTGGCGATGCTCGGGTGGCCCTCGGGATAGCCGGGCAGGCCGACTTGGGCGATGCCGCAATCGGCGAGGATGCCCTCGCGCAGGAGCGCGGCGCCGTCGGGATAGGGGCCGTGCGGCTCGGCCACGTCACCGCCCACCAGCAACACCTTTTGCACGCCGGCCTGCCTGACGGCCTGTCTCAGGAACGCCTCTGCCTCGGCGCGGGAGGCGATGCGGCGCACCGCCACGTGCGGCACCGGCTCGAGGCCCGAATCGCGGATCGCCGTCAGCGCCGGCAGGGTGTGGGCCAGGGGCCGGCGCGGCAGATGATTGACGTAGACCGGCGTGCCGGCCGGAAGCTCGTCGGCGATGCGGCGGGCGTCCTCGGGGCTGTCGGCGCCCATCTCGAGGGAGCCGCAGGCGACGAGCTCGGCGGTCACGCCGGCGATGTCATCGACGGCCGAAGGCGCGTTGGCAGGCAGGTCGTCGCTGGCCGGCAGGGGCGTCATCGCTCAGTCTCGCTTCTTGGAGATCACGTAGGACTCGTCGAGGAACCATAGCCGACCGTGCGCCTGCAGCACCTCGCGGGTGGCATCGAGATAGCGGCGCGCGCCCAAGACCTCGCCGAGGCGCTCGTCGTCGATCTGGGCCACGTAGACGGCGGCGTTCCAGGCGGCAAACAGGGTGGAGGTGCCGATCGACTCGGCAATCTCGGTCGGCAGCGTGTGCATATCGTAGCGGAACACGGCGCGCTGGTCGGCGTAGGCATTGAAGTTGTAATGGCGCGCCTCCCGACCGAACTCGCTCTTCACAGCGCGCAGGATATCGTGCCGCGTGGTCCGGAAGGGATCCTCGTCGGGCCAGACCTTGCGGATGATCTCGAGACCGGGATCACGACCGCAGGAGTGGATGCCGAGTAGCCGTCCGCCGGGGCGAAGCGCCCGCGTCAGAGGCGCGATGACCTTGGACGGCCTTGAACTCGACCGGCACGCGGGCGCGGTAAGGTTGGGAGGCGATGACGAGGTCGTAGTCGGCGCGCGCCTGGCCCTGGCGCGGGATCACGTCGTCGAGCAGGAAGCGGTAGTCCTCGCGGTAGATGACGAGGGCGACGGGGCGCTCGTAGATGGGATTGCCGGTCTTGGGCGAGTGGCGGGCCTGCCAGACCTTGGCCAACAACGGCTCCAGCGCCTCGATCTGCTCGCTGAACTCGGCTGCTGTGCCACCGGTCAGCGCCACCTCGTGCCACACCAGCGAGGTCGCGGCCGAGAGCGTCTTGGGCGCGAGCCACGGCGCCTCGGTGTAGTACATGTTGGTGACGACCAGCACCGTGGCCGGATGCTCGTGGAAGCGGTCGGCCATCTTGTCGAGGCACAGGCGCGTGTCCTCCAGGCTGATCTCCTTGCCGACGACGTAGAAGGGCAGCGTGGGGAGCCGGCGGTGCATTTCGCGCATGACCCGGGTCAGCACGGTGCCGTCGCCCATGCCGGCGTCGAACACCCTGACCGCCGGCGGCTCGGGATGGAGATGGGCGAGCTCCATGCCGACGCGGTGCGCCACCACCTCCTTCTCCGCAGCAGGTGTTGACGAAGAGCAGGTATTTCTGGCGGTTGTCGAAAAAGCGGAAGTTGCGCGAGGGGCGCCCTCGGTCGGTCTTGCCTGCAGAGCGGGGATGGTGGCGACCCGCAACAGCTGCATCAGCTCGCGGCGGAGCGGCCGGCGCCTCGACGCCTTGGCTGTTGAGGAAGGCACTGACCCGCTCCAGGGTTTCTGGCGTGATGCGGGCGCCATCGCGCAGGCGCGAGACGAACTTGCCATCGTTGACCGCCCGCCGACCGAAAGTCGATTCCGCCATGCCGGCCCGCCGGCAGAACTCGGAGATGCTGTCCAACAGCCCGACCGCGGGTGGGGTCATCGACAGGCTCCTTGGTCGGCGCGTTCTCGCCTGCTTTTTGCCAATTTGTTGGCTCAATCTTGCTATCGAGCGCGCACCGAGCCTAGCTAGCGGGCCGGTGGGAGGACAACCACAAATGTCATGGCACCCCGTGTGGGCCACTTCCCAACAGCCTTATTAGGGCCACAATCTCGTTTTCACATTCCGCTTCAAAGTGTTATATTTCGATGGTATTTCAATACCTTACACAGTGGCCTCATTGTCACTGTGTCGTCACAAGCGTGCTCGAGCCGTTAGCTCACGTCTTGCCCGTTTCCCCTGCGCAGTCTTATGCTCATGCCCGACTTAAGTGGCAGCAGTCTGCGGGATTTGCTCGTAACTTCAATGAGCGTGCACGTCCCGGCCGGCTGACACCAGAAGTGCTCGTTGCGTGAGGGAGTCCGTCATGGCGCGACAGCTTTCGGGTAAGTACGTACCACATGCTCGCCTCCGCCTTGCTCATCTCAACCGCTTCGGCGGTGCGGGGCCGATTAGCGAATACGCGGGTGGGGCCTGCCCGCGGCAGCCGGTCAAGCCAGACCGCCGCGCCTGACCGCAGGCACCCAACAAAAAATCTCGGAACACAAGCGCAGTCAGCGTCGCGACGAGCGGTCGCCGGCTATCCGCACCCGTTGGCGCTCGGAGAGGGAGAGCATGCCATGATCAGCAAAAACACCCAACCTAGTCGCAACGAGCCCATACCGCCGGGCCCGCGATTGGCCGACTTGCACGGAATGGCGACGGCAAAAGCGTGGGGCGAGGCGCTGGCCCAAGACCTCGCCGACTATCTCGCCAAACGCATTCCCTGGTCGGAGGTCGATCCCGGCGCATTGCTGTGCGGCGAGCCCGGCACCGGCAAGACCATGTTCGCCAAGGCCCTGGCCGCCACCTGTCGGGTGCCGCTGATCGCCACCTCCTACGCGGAATGGCAGCGCACCAAGGACGGGCATCTGGGCGACGTGCTGGCGGCCATACATGCCGTCTTCGTCAGGGCGCGGCGCTCTGCACCATGCATCCTCTTCATCGACGAGATCGAGGCCGTGACGTCACGCGCGGCCCGCGGCGGCAACGAGCGCTGGTACACGGGTGTCATCACGGCGCTCAACGAGGAGCTTGCCGGCATCGTCTCGCGGGAGGGCGTGGTGGTGATTGCGGCCGCGAACTATCCCGATCGCATCGACCCCGCGCTGCTGCGCGCCGGACGCCTGGACACCAAGATCACGATGACACTGCCAACCGCCAAGGATTTGGGCGGCATCATCCGCTTTCACCTGAAGAAGGATCTCCCCGACGCCGATCTGGGCGCTCTTGCTATCGCCATGATCGGCTCGACCGGCGCCGACGTCGAGAAGCTCGTGCGCATCGCCCGCCGCCGGGCACGCAAGCTCGATCGCGCGCTGCGGCTCGAGGACCTGTCGTCGGTGCTGGGGGAGAAGCTCCACGACCTGCCGCGTCAGTACCTCGAGTGCATCGCCGTCCACGAGGCCGGACACGCGGTCGCGGCCATCGTTCTCAAGGTATCGCGCAACGTCAGCGTCTCACTCTACCACCTGGGCAAGGGAGGGGCGGCGACGTTCTTCGACCCCCAGGTCGAAGCCGTCACGCGCCAGGTGGTGGAGCGGCGCATCGCCGTGGCCCTCGCCGGCCGGGCCGCCGAGGAGGTCGTGCGGGGCACGGTCACGGCCGGGGCGGGCGGCTCCGACACATCGGATCTTGGCGTTGCCAACGCGCTGGCGTTCTGGGCCGTTACGCGCTGGGGACTTTCCGAGCGGGCGCAGCTGAAGTGGCTCGACTGCACGCCCGATGAGATCGTCGCCAACCACCCCAAGCTCGGCAAGGAGGCCTATAGGATGCTCGATGCCGCCTACAGCCGGGCCTTGCGCCTGATCCGGCGGCGCGTGCCGCAGGTTCGCGCCATCGCGGCCGCGCTCTTGAAGCGTCGGGCGCTGGCGCATGCCGATATTGCAGCGCTGCTGGAACGGCCACAGAGCAGGCTCAAGCACCGGCGGCGACCCGGTGCGAGCCGAGCGGCGGGTACCCGAAGTAAAGTCGAGCCAGGCTCACGCCAGCTTTCCATCCCCCGCAAAATGCGCTAGAGCAGGATCGTTCTGCTCGAAGCGCTGCGCTTCAATCATGCAACGTGAATCCCGCCTTGGAAGCAAGGAGTGGGGCGGGATTCACGCTTCGGCCTCGACGGATCGAGGCAAGCCAATTCCATCCGAAACGATCCTGCTCTAGGCGCTGGCCATGGCCGCCTCCGCCCTGATGAACGTGATGATCGGCGCCGCCCGCAAGGCCGGCCGCAGTCTTGCGCGCGACTTCGGCGAGGTCGAGCAGCTGCAGGTATCGGTGAAGGGCCCGGGCAACTTCGTCACCGCCGCCGACCACCGCTCCGAGGAGACCATCTTCCGCGAGCTGTCGAAGGCGCGGCCCGGCTACAGCTTCCTGATGGAGGAGCGCGGCGAGGTCGCCGGGCCCCGACAAGACGCACCGCTGGATCGTCGATCCCCTCGACGGCACCACCAACTTCCTGCACGGCGTGCCGCTGTTCTGCATCTCGATCGGGCTCGAGCGGGAGGGCGAGCTCGTCGCGCGGCCTCGTCTACAATCCGATCCTCGACGAGCTGTTCACGGCCGAGAAGGGCCAGGGCGCCTTTCTCAACAGCCGGCGCCTGCGGGTGGCGGCGCGCAAGTCGCTGGCCGACAGCGCTGATCTCCACCGGCATCCCGCACCGGGGCCGGCCCGGTCACGCGCGCTTTCTCAGCCGAGATGCAAGGCGCTGATGGAGCAGGTGGCCGGCATGCGCCGCACGGGCTCGGCCGCCATCGATCTTGCCTGGGTGGCCTCGGGCCGCTTCGACGGCTATTTGGAGCACAACATCCAGCCCTGGGACATCGCGGCCGGCATCGCTGCTCGTGCGCGAGGCCGGCGGGTTCGTCACCGATGTCGACGGCGGGCAGGGCATGTTCGAGACCGGCAGCATCGTGGCCGGCAACCAGACCGTGCAGAAGGCGCTTCTGCGACCCTGGCCTTGGCCGGAGCGCCATCCTAGCCGCGCAGGGCCGTGCGGCCGCTGGGCGCGAACCGTACGGGGCATGACGCACGCCGATCGTCGCCGGCTGGCACAAGGCTTCGCCCGGTAATCCGACACGTGGCACGAAATTGCCGGTTTGTCATGCGGAGCGTCTTGGCTAATGTCGCCCGAATGAGGCGGAGAACGACCATGGCACGAGCGAGATCGGCGGACCGGTCGCCGCCCTCAGTGCACAGGACGCTCTCGACGCCGGGCGTGTACCTGTGGCGCATGTTCATGTTCCTGGCGCTGGTCGGCCTGCTGGTGGCCATCCTGCACCGCCAGCTCATGGGACGCGATGCTGAACAACCCGGGTCTCAACGCACTCATCGTCGTCGTGCTTCTGGCGGGCATCCTCTACTGCCTTCCACCAGGTGATCCGCCTCTATCCCGAGATCCGCTGGGTCAACGCCTTCCGCATCGCCGACCCGGGCCTCGCCATCTCGCACCAGCCGATCCTGCTGGCGCCGATGGCGACGATGCTGCGCGACCGCACCGGCGTGCTGTCGCTGTCGACCACCTCGATGCGCTCGATCATGGACTCGATCGGCTCGCGGCTCGACGAGGCGCGCGACACCGGCCGCTATCTCGTCGGCCTGCTGGTGTTCCTCGGCCTGCTCGGCACCTTCTGGGGCCTGCTCGAGACCATCTCGTCGGTCGGCAAGGCGATCGATGCGATCGACACCGGCGCCACCGACAACGTCACGCTGTTCGCCGACCTGAAGAACGGCCTCGCCGCGCCGCTGCAAGGGCATGGGCACGGCCTTCTCGTCCTCGCTGCTGGGCCTCGCCGGCTCGCTGGTGCTGGGCTTCCTGGAGCTGCAGGCAAGCCACGCGCACAACCGCTTCTACAATCGAGCTGGAGGAATGGCTGTCGGGCATCACCGAGCTGACGCCGGGCGGCAACGCACACCTCCGATTAGGCCAACCGCCAGCTCTCGACGGCGATCCTGACATGCAGCGCGCGGTGGAGGATCTGTCGAGCCGGCTGGCGTCGGCCAGTCGATCGCCGGCGAGTGCCGGCAGTGGGCGCGCCGCCGGCGGAGGAGGCAGATCAAGGAGCTTGCCAAGGGCGTCAATCAGCTCGTGCGCGCAGATGCGCGCCGAGCAGAAGGTCGTGCGCGAGTGGGTCGACGAGCAGGCCGCGCAGCAGTCGGAGGTGGCCTCCGTGCTCAAGGACCTCGCCGCCAACATGCAGCGCAGGGGGTAGGCCATGGCGCGCGGACGCGCGCGGCGCAGGGCGACGAGCTACGGGAGTTCTGGCCGGGCTATGTCGACGTGCTGTCCACGCTGCTGCTGGTCGTCACCTTCCTCATGTCGATCTTCATGCTGGCGCAGTTCTACGCCAGCCAGGAGGCGAGCGGCAAGGACACCGCGCTGCGGCGGCTGACGCGGCAGATCAGCCGAGCTCACCAACCTGCTCAGCGCTGGAGAAGGGCAAGAGCAAATCGGCCGAGGACGAGCTCGCCGCGCCTGCAGGCGATCGCTCGTCGACGCTGCGCGACGGAGAACGAGCGAGCTCGTCGGGCTCGCGCTTCGGGCGACGAGCGGCGAAGCAACGGATGCGCGCATCTCCTCGCTCTCAGCAAGGACCTGGACGAGCAAGAAGACCATCTCCAACGAGGCGCTGGCCAAGGTCGACCTGCTCAACCAGCAGCTCCTGGCGCTGCGCCGGCAGATCGCGGCCTTGAACGAGGCGCTCGAGGCCGCCGAGGCCAAGGACACGGAGAGCCAGACGCGCATCAACGATCTCGGCGCCCGCCTCAACGTGGCGCTGGCGCGCCAGGTGCAGGAGCTGCAGCGCTACCGCTCCGACTTCTTCGGCCGCCTGCGCGAGCTTCTGCAGCGACCGCAAGGACATCCGCGTCGTCGGCGACCGCTTCGTGTTCCAGTCCGAGGTGCTGTTCCCGTCCGGCTCAGGCCACGCTGACGCCCGAGGGCCTGGCCGCCATGGACCAGCTCGCCTGCGGCCATCGTCGAGCTGGAGCGCCAGATCCCCAAGGAGATCGACTGGGCGCTGCAGGTCGACGGCCACACCGACATCCGGCCGATCGCCAGTCGCGCAGTTCCCCTCCAACTGGGAGCTGTCGACGCGCGCGCGCCATCTCGGTGGTGCGCTACCTGATCAGCCGCGGCGTCGTCCCACAGCGGCCTGGTCGCGGCCGGCTACGGCGAGTTCCAGCCGCTGACGACGGGCACCGACGAGGCGAGCCTGCAGCAGAACCGCCGCATCGAGCTGAAGCTGACGAACCGGTAGCCGGCGCACAAGGGGTCTCGACAGGTGGTCTCGCACGCTTCTGTGGCCCGGCGGTGCCGCCAAAAAGGCACAAAGGGGGGCTGAAAACGTTCCCCTCGCAATGCGGGACGAAGCAGTGATAGTCTCCACGTAATGATAGTCTCTCGCGTTATATGACGAGCATCGCCGATTCCCGCCCGGGCCGCCTGCCGACCCGGGGCGCGGCAAGCTCGGGTAGCGTCGCGCAAAACAACAAGCAAAACGGGGATTTGCCTTGCACGACTGGTTCTTCAGGCACGGCACCCGCAAACGGCTGATCGACTGGCTCGGCATCGACGCCTGGATCGATTCCTCGCTGGCGGAGACCTGGCAGTCGATCCAGGAGCGCGGGAACGCCATCTCGAGCTTCTTTGCGCGCTTTCGGTTGTCGGGCTGGAAGCGACTTCTCAACGAGGCGGTCGCCGAATGCCTGACGATGGGCGTGGGCGGCTTCGCCGTGCTCTACATCCTGGCCATTCCGGCGCTCAGCGAGTTCGACGAGAACAAGATCAACACGGGCAAGTACGCGGTCAAATTCCTGGACCGCAACGGCACCGAGATCGGCCAGCGCGGCATCCTGCACGACGACGCCGTGCCGCTGGACGAGATCCCCGACCACCTGATCAAGGCCACGCTTGCCACCGAGGACCGGCGCTTCTTCGAGCATTTCGGCGTGGATTTCATCGGCACGGCGCGCGCCCTGTTCGAGAACGCCCGCGCCAACGAGGTGGTGCAGGGCGGCTCCACCATCACCCAGCAGCTCGCCAAGAACCTGTTCCTGTCGTCGGAGCGCTCGATCACGCGCAAGCTCAAGGAGGTGTTCCTCGCCTTCCTGCTCGAAGTCGCGCTTCACCAAGCGCGCAGATCCTGAAGATGTATCTGGACCGCGCCTACCTGGGCGGCGGCGCCTTCGGCGTGGAGGCGGCTTCCCAATTCTACTTCGGCAAGTCGGTGCGCGACATCAACCTCGCCGAGGCCGCGATGATTGCGGGCCTGTTCAAGGCGCCATCGAAGTTTGCCCCGCATGTCAACATCACCGCCTCGCGCGCGCGCACCAACGATGTGCTCACCAACCTGGTCGAGGCCGGCTATATGAGCGCCGGCCAGGTGCATGCCGCGCGGCTCCACCCGGCCAAGGTCATCGATACGCGCGCCACCCACAGCCCCGACTGGTTTCTCGATTGGGCCTTCGAGGAGGCCCAGCGCCTTGGCGAGGGCCGCGGCTACTACGTGCTGACGGCGCGCACGACCGTCGACCTCGGCATGCAGCAGGCGCCCAGGACGCCATGCAAAACTGCGCTCGGCTACAGCCGATCGCGCAAGCGCGGGTATCACGGGCGCGCATGGTTTCCATGGAGCCCGACGGGGCCGTGCGCGCCATCGTCGGCGGCCTGACTACGAAGACAACCAGTTCAACCGCGCCGCTCATGCCCGCCGCCAGCCCGGCTCCTCCTTCAAGCTCTACGTCTACGCGACGGCCTTCGAGAACGGCTACAATCCGCGCTCGATGGTGCGCGACTTCGGCGGCGCCTGCGGCAACTGGGCGCCGCGAAACTACAGCGGCGGCAGCTCGGGCCGCTCGTTGCCGGCCATCGACGCGTTCCGGCTTGTCGCTCAACGTGCCGGCGGTGGATTTGTCGCTGCGGGTCGGCCGCGACAAGGTGCTGGAGATGACGCAGCGCCTCGGCGTGGACGGCGTGAAGAAGACCTGCTCGATGGCGCTGGGCGATACCGGCATCACCCCGCTGCAGCACACCGGCGCCTTCGCCACCTTTGCCAACGGCGGCCGGCTCGCCAAGCCCTATGCCATCCTGGAAATGTACAACTCCAAGGGCGACCTCATCTACTCGCGCGACAAGGACGAGCCGCAGGCGCCGCAGGTCGTGAGCCGCAAGGTCACCGAGCAGATGAATACCATGATGCGGGCGGTGGTGACCGACGGCACGGCCGGGCCGCCTCGCTCGACTTCACCGCGGTGGCCGGCAAGACCGGCACCAGCTCGAACCACCGCGACGCCTGGTTCGTCGGCTTCACCGGCGCGCTGGTGACGGGCGTGTGGGTCGGCTACGACGACTTCCGCCCCATGGCCGGCATCACCGGCGGCAGTCTGCCGGCGCAGGCCTGGAAGAGCTATATGACGGTTGCGCTCCGGAACTATCGCAGCATTCCGCCCATCCCGGGCCTTGGCATGGACGCCAACCAGATTGCCGAGCAGCAGCGGCTGCAGGAGCTCAAGCGCACCGACCCGGCACTGGCCCAGGCGCAGATCGCGCAGACGCAGAAACAGTCGAGCCTGATGCCCGAGCAGACCAAGATCGTGCTGAAGAAGCTCTCCGACAGCCTGCGCCAGGCGGCCGGGCTGCAGGCCACGCCCGCCAGCGCTACGCCGGCCAGCCCCGCTCCGCGGAGCCCGGCGCTGCCGAAAGGACCGCGAGGCCCCGATCCGAAGGCGAAGCCCGCGGCCGGTCCGCCCGAGCGGCGGGCGGAAGTGCCGGGCGGCGGCGCGCGCCCGCGGCCGTGACGGCTGGGCAGAGAGGGAGCTGGCACCTGGGCCTCATCGTCAACATCCTGATCAACCTCACCGCCTTCGTCCTGCTGGCGATCGGCGGCGGGCTTGGCTCGGCCTGGTACATGATCGAAGTCGGGCTCGCGCCTGTCGACGCGCAGCCTCCGGTCCCTGGACCACGTGGAGCGCGGCCGGGCGCCCCGATGCCGATCCCTATACGCGCGCGCACACGGCTCGCAATGCGCTGCTGCCGCTCGCCTCCACGCTGGAGGTGACTTATCGCGCCAAGGCCGACAGCCGCGGCGGGCGCCTGCACGCAGGCTGCGAGTACGTCATCGTCATGGACACCTTCGACGGCGCCTGGTGGAACCTCGCCGCCTTCGACAGTCGTGGTCGGCTCATCCAGAATGCGGCCGAGCGCTACGCCTTCTCCAGGGACAGCGCCATGCTGCGAGCCCGACGGCCGGGCGATCGTCACGCTGGCGCGCGACGCGCGGCCCGGCAACTGGCTGCCGAGCGGCAGCGCCAGTCGCATCAACCTGGTGCTGACCGTGCAGGACCCCGCCTACGCGGCGGCCGTGTACGAGGGCCGGGCGATCAAGCAGCTGCCCGCCATCCAGCGACTGGCGTGCCGGTAGGCCCCATGCCCAAGCTCCCCAAATGGCTGACGGAGGTAGGCTGGCGCACAGTCATCGGCGCGGTGCTGCTTGGCGGCATCATGCACATCCTCGTTACGCTGGCCGTGCCGTTCGTCACGTCGAGCACGGCGTTCGCCAAGCTGCGCGAGACGTTGCCGGCCAACCGCATGGTGATCCTGCCGCCGGCTACGCCCGGCAAGCAGGCTCTGCCGTTTCTCACTCCCGACGCGCTCTATGCCATGTGCCGCTTCGACGTCTCCGTCGACTCGCTGGCCGTGACAGCGGCGGTGGCGCACACCGGCTGGACGCTGTCGATGCACACGCCGCAGGGCGACAATTTCTACGTCATGCCGGCCCAGCAGCAGCGCCGCAACGACGTCTCGCTGCTGGTGGTGCCGGCGACCAGCACGCTGAGCGAGTTCGCCACCACGCCGCGCCGCGTCAGCGCCACCGACTCGCAGATCCCCTCGCCCACCAACGAAGGCCTCGTCATCGTGCGTGCGCCCCTCAAGGGCCTTGCCTGGCGGGCGGAGACCGAGGCACTCCTGCGCCGCGCCAGTTGCACGCCCGTCAAACGCGCACGGTAGAGGGTCTCTATTGCCGGTCTGCCTCGCCCAACTCCACGTGCGCGGAAGCCTCCTGTGCCCACGTCAGGCCCTTGTAGTTGAACCCCTCCTCGAGGGTCGGCTTGACGATCGCGAAATAGGGAGAGAGATCGAAGTCGGCCGGCGCATAGAGACTGTAGTGGCGGATATGCAAGATCTCCTGGCGGCGGAAATGGCTGATCCCCGACGCCTCGCCGGTGACGTGCTCCACCCGCGGCAGGATGGGATACTGCACCCTGCCGAATGCTTCGGCTATCAGGGTCGAGCAGATCGTGCGCGTGGGCTCTCCGGAACCGAGCGCGATCATGCGACGGCGCCAGCGCGTCGGCACGGGCGGTGTGGGCAGCAAGTAGCGCGCGAGATCGAAGACGTTGCGCATGTCGTACTGCGTGCCAAGACGCGAGACCATGAACTTGATGACGTCCTCGCGGTCGGCATGCGTGAGCCCGACAGGTCTGCAAACGCGCGTATGAAAGCGCTCGTATTTGGAAAGCGGCACCGACACGCAACCCTCGACCGGCGTAACCTCGATCAGCGCATATGGGTGGCCGACAGCCGACGACCCCAGCACATCGCCTACGTAGAACGCCGCATGCGACCACGTCGACTGCGTGAGGTACTTGATGGCGGTCGAAAGCTTGCTGCTGCCGGCGACCAGCAGCACGTCCCCTAGGCGCAGCGTGCGGCGGAGCGCTTCAGCGTCGGAGGGAATGAACGGCTCTTCGCCCGGAACCTCACGTCGCAGGCGCTGTGCCAGCCACCGACCGAAGCGATCCAGCAGATTGTCGAAAGTCGTCATGCTAGAGCAAGTTCGTTTCTGATCGAGGCGCTTCGCTTCGATCACGGAACGTGAATCTTGCTCTAAGACTTAGGAATAGAGCAGGATTCACGCTTCGGCCTCGACGTCTCGGTTCAGGTGCGGTGGTTGCATCCAAAGCGATCCCGCTCGGACCCATTCAGCTCATGCGGCCCGATCGCCGCCCTGCGCCTTGCTTGGCGGGAAGCGGGAGTGAGAGCAGCGTTGCGTCACCTCACGCCGCCAGGCGCATCTCGGCGGCCTTGCGGCTCTCCAGGATGGCGGCGACACCCATGCCGCCCGCCGTGCACACGGAGATGAGCCCCCGTCCCCCGTGCTCGGAAAGCAGCTTGGCGAGGTTGGCGACGATGCGCGCGCCCGTCGCCGCGAACGGATGGCCGAAGGCAAGGCTCGAGCCCTTGACGTTGAGCTTGGCGCGGTCGATGGCCCCGAGCGGCATGTCGCGGCCGAGAACCTTCTTGCAGTAGGCAGGGTCCTCGAAGGCCTTCAGCGTAGCCAGCACCTGGGCGGCGAAGGCCTCGTGGATCTCGTAGAAGTCGAAGTCCTGCAGGGTGAGCTGGGCGCGCGCGAGCATGCGGGAGACCGCGATGGTGGGCGCCATCAGCAGGCCCTCGCCCTCGACGAAGTTGTTGGCCGAGGTCTGCGAGTAGGTGAGGTAGGCCTGCACGGGGAGTGCGCGCTTGGCAGCCCACTCCTCCGACGCCAGCAGCACGGCGGCGGCGCCGTCGGTGAGCGGGGTGGAGTTGGCAGCTGTCAGCGTGCCGCGCTCGGACTTGTCGAAGGCAGCCTTGAGCTGGGCGATCTTGTCGAGCGAGATGTCCTCGCGCAGGTTGTTGTCGCGGAACACACCGGCGAACGGCACGATCAGGTCGTCCATGTAGCCGGAGCGGTAGGCCTCGGCCGCCTTCTTGTGGCTCTCGAAGGCGAGCTGGTCCTGGTCGGCGCGCGAGATCTTCCATTCCTGCGCCATCAGCTCGGCGTGCTGGCCCATGGACAGGCCCGTGCGCGGCTCGCCGACGTTGGGCGGCTGCGGCGCGAGCTCGGCCGGCGAGAAGCCCTTGAAGGCCGAGAGCCGCTGCCCGAACGACCTGGCGTTCTGCGCCTCGACCAGGCGATGGGCGAACTTCTGCTTGAACACGATGGGCGCATCCGAGGTGGTGTCGGAGCCCATGGCGATGCCGCTCTCGCTCTCGCCCGTGGCGATCTTGGCGCCGATCATGGCGGCCGCCTGCAGGCTGGTGCCGCAGGCCTGCTGGATGGTGACGCCGGGCGTGGTGGGGGCGAGCTTGGTGCCGAGCACGGCCTCCCGCGCCAGGTTCCAGTCCTTGGAGTGGGAGACGACGGCACCGCCGACGGCCTCGTCGATGTGCACGCCTGCCAGGTGATACTTGTCGACCAGACCGTTGAGCGTGGCGGTCAGCATCTCGAGGTTGGATTGGTCGGCATAGAAGGTGTTGGAGCGACAGAAGGGAATGCGCACGCCGCCGATCACCGCCACGCGCCGCAGGGTCTTGTCCATGGGAGTTCTCCGAAGGGGGTCAGACCCCTTGCTTGAACGTTGCGATCTCAATCTCGAGGTCGAGGCAAGGGGTCTGACCCCCGTACCCAATTTACTCCGCTGCCGTGCGCCGCAGCACCTCGACGTTGGACTTCTGCTCGTTGGCCGCAAAGTGCAGCGGGCCGCCGCGGAAGGGCGCAAAGCCGGTGCCGAAGATGACGCCGGCATCGACGAGGTCGGCGCTCTCGACAATGCGCTCGTCGCGCACGCGCTCGGCCTCGTGGATCAGCGGGTCGACCAGCTCGCGGCCGAGCCGCTCCAGCTCAAACTTGTCCCAGGGCTTCTCGGGCTCGACCTTCTCGGCCTTGCCGTCCTTCCACACGTAGAAGCCTTCACCCGACTTCTTGCCGAGCTTGCCGGCCGCCACCATCTCGTCGAGCTTGGTGGGGCCGCCCGGCCCCATGTTGAGGATCTTGCCGACGTGAGCGCACACGTCGAGGCCGACAGTGTCGGCGAGCTCGATTGGCCCCATCGGCATGCCGAAGGCGCGCGCCGCGTCGTCGATCTTCTCCTTGGTCTCGCCGCGCTCGAGCCGCTGCAGCGCCTGCATCATGTAGGGCGCCAGCACGCGGTTGACGAGGAAGCCGGGGCTCGACTTGACGATGAGCGGGAACTTGTCGATGGCCGCCACGAAGATGCACCCCTTGCCCACCTCCTCCTCGCGGCTCTGTGCGCCGCGGATGACCTCCACGAGGGGCATCTGCGCGACGGGATTGAAGAAGTGGATGCCGATCAGGCGGCCCGGATCGGCGAGCGGGGCTGCAATCTCCTCGATCATGATCGAGGAGGTGTTGGTGGCCAGGATTGCGCCGGGCTTGAGCTTGGCCTCGATTCCCTTGAAGAGGTTCTGCTTGATCTCGAGCTTCTCCACGATCGCCTCGATCACCACGTCCGCGCGGCCGATGTTCTGGCCGGTCGGATCGGAGATGAGGCGCGCACTGGCGGCGGCGCGCTGAGCCCGCGTCTTGAACTTGCGGTTGATGACCTTCTTCTGCGCCGCGATGCCCTTGGCGATCTGCTCGGCATTCACGTCCTGCAGCGACACCTCCATGCCGGAGGCCACGCACCAGCCCGCAATGTCGGCGCCCATCACCCCGGCGCCGATGACGTGCACGCGCAGCGGCTTGAAGGCGAGGCCCTTGGGGGCCTGCGCTTTCATCATCTCGGAGAGCTTGAACACGCGGCGCAGGTTCTTGGAGGTGTCGCTCAGCATCAGCGGGGCGAAGGCGCGCGTCTCCGCCACCTTCATACCCTCGAGATTGCCTGCGTGCGTCTCGAACAGCTCGATCAGCTTGAAGGGGGCGGGATAGTGCTCCTCGCGCACCTTCTTGGCGGTCTCGGAGCGGAACTTCTTGGCGAGCAGCCCGCGCGCAGGCCACATGCGCAGGAGGTCCTTCCACAGCGGCGCCGATTTCGATTTGCGCTTCCTGTCGATGGCCTTGCGCGCCATCCAGGGCAAGTTGAGCCGGCTCGGCGCCAGCTCGTCGACGAGACCCATGCCGCGGGCGGCGCCGGCACGGATCATGGAGCCGGTGAGCATGAGCGGCATGGCGGAGAGGGCGCCGGCCTGGCGGACTGAGCGCGCCGTGCCGTTGAAGCCCGGGAAGATGCCGAGCCGCACCTCGGGGAAGCCCAGCCTGGTGGCGTCGTCGCGGGTGGCGATGCGCCAGTGGCAGGCGAGCGCCAGCTCCAGGCCGCCACCGAGGCAGAAGCCGTGGATGCAGCAAACCGCAGGAACGGGCAGGCGCTCGATGCGGTCGAGGTAAGCGTTGATGCGCGTGATGTTGTCGATGATCTCGCGCTCGGAAGGGAGCTGGTCGAACTCGCGCACGTCGGCGCCGACGATGAAACCCTTCTCCTTGCCGGACATGAACACGAGGCCGCGGATGGTCTTCTCGCGCGCGGCCTTCTCGGCGTGCTCGATGATCGTGGCCAGCTCTTCCAGGGGACGCCGGCCAAGCGAGTTCTGGCTCTCGCCCTCACGGTCGAACACCGCCCAGGCGATGCCCTGCGGATCGATGGAGAAACGCCAGTCCCGCAACCCACTCATATCCATCATGAAGTCTCCTACGAAAGCCACGAGTGGCCCTTCTCCCCTTGGGGAGAAGGTGGCCCGAAGGGCCGGATGAGGGGGCCTTCATCGTCATCGCCGAAGTCCCCCCTCACCAGTTCGGCCCGATGACTTACGGCTGCGCCGTCGGGGTCGCGCACGTGGCGCGGGAGGGCTACGCAGCCGCAAATCATGGCCTCACGTCCTCTCCCCGGTGGGGAGAGGGGCAGTGCGGCGCCAAAACCCTGCGAGGCTTTCAGCATCGCACAACCTTCACTCCGCCGCCGCGGCGCTTTGCATGGCCCGCGCGTTGTGCCCCGCCGTCATGTAGTGCGGCTTCACCTCGGCCGGATCGAAGTGGTCGACGGCGATGACGCGCGCCGTGAGCTGCTCCACCTCGCGCAGGAGCTGCGCCTCGCTTTCGGTGATGATGCCGAGCTTGGCCGCATCGCCGACCCAATCGGTGCCGTGCACGCGTCGCACCTGGCCGGCACGCACGGCGCGGTCGAGCTTCTTCTCCGCGGCCTCCGCCGCCACGACCTTGGCCATCGTCACCTCGAGGAGGCCGGTGGGGTCGTTGACGTCGTTGGAGACGTAGATGAAGCGGGTGAGCCGGTCACGCACCTCGCCAGGCGTCAGGACCAGCTCGACGACCTTGTGGCCGAGCCAGTCCGGTGCCGGCTTGTAGTGCGCACCGAAGGGGAAGACCACGGCGCGCATCAGCCAGCGCACCGGCGCGACCGGGAAATTGTCGATGGTGCCGCGCATCGCCTCCTGGAAGCGGAAGAGCCCGTTCTCGGCGGCCAGCGCCACGATCAGGCGGTCGTTGGCCGGCTTGCCGTCGTCCTCGTAGCGCTTGAGCACACAGCACAGAAAATAGAGCTCGGAGAGCGCATCGGCGAGCCGCCCCGTGAGCTTCTGCTTGATCTTGAGGCCGCCGCCGAGGACGGCGACGGTGAGGTCCGCGACGAAGGCAAAGCTGCGCGAGGCGCGCCACAACTGGCGATACCATTCGGCCGTGCCATAGGCCTTCTCCGGCACGGTGGCGAAGAGGCCGAAGGTGACATTGTGGAAGAAGGCGCCAAACAGGCTCGACATCGAGAACGCGACATGGCCGCAGAACGCCTTGTCGAAGGCGTCGAGACCGCGCTCCTCGTCGGGATCCTGGCAGGCCTGGATCTCCTTGTAGAGGTAGGGGTGGGAGCGCAGCGCCCCTTGCGCGAAGGTGATGAGCGAGCGGGTGAGGATGTTGGCGCCCTCGACCGTGATGGCGACCGGCATCGCCTGGTAGGCGGACATGAGATAGTTGGTCGGCCCATCGCAGACGCCGCGGCCGCCGTGCAAGTCCATGGCATCGTTGAGGGAGCGGCGGAAGCGCTCGGTCGACTGGTACTTCATGATGGCCGAGAGCACCGAGGGCTTCTCGCCGCGGCTCACCATCGAGGCCGTGACGCCGCGGGCCGCCTCGTTGACGTAGGCGTTCTCCACCATGCGGGCGAGCGGCTCCTCCAGCCCCTCCATCTTGCCGATGGGGAGGTCGAACTGCTTGCGGATGCGCGCATAGGCGGACGTATTGCGCAGGAGCGCCTTGGCGCCGGCGGCCGACGACGACGGGAGCGAGATGGAGCGGCCTGCCGCCAGGCACTCCATCAGCATGCGCCAGCCCTGGCCGGCCATCTTCTCGCCGCCGATCACCCAGTCCATGGGGATGAACACGTCGTGGCCCCAGATGGGTCCGTTCGGGAAGGCGGCGCCAGAGGGCAGGTGCCGGCGCCCGATCTCGACGCCGGGATGATGCGCGGGAAGCAGAGCAACCGTGATGCCGATGTCCTCGCCCCGGCCCAGCAGATTCTCGGGGTCGAACAGGCGGAAGGCGAGACCGACCAGCGTCGCGCTGGGCGCCAGCGTGATGTAGCGCTTCTCCCAGGAGGTGCGGATGCCCACCACCTCCTTGCCCTCGTGCATGCCCTTGGTGACGTAGCCCACGTCGCGCATGGTGGCGGCATCGGAGCCCGAGGTGGGACCCGTCAGCGCGAAGCAGGGCACGTCCAGGCCTTTGGCGAGGCGCGGCAGATAGTGATGCTTTTGCTCGGGCGTGCCGTATTTCTCGATCAGCTCGCCAGGGCCCAGCGAATTCGGCACCATGACGATGACGCAGGCGTCCGGCGAGCGCGAGCCGATGCGGCCCAGCACCAAGGACTGAGCCTGCGGGGAGAAGCCGAGGCCGCCGTGCTCCTTGGAGATGAGCATGCCCAGGAAACCGTGCTTCTTGACGAAGCTCCAGATCTCCTCCGGCACCTCACGGTCGTTGTGGCGGATCTGCCAGTCGTTGAGCATCCGGCACAGCTCGGTGCACGGTCCGTCGAGGAAAGCCTTCTCCTCCTCGGTCAACGTGATCGGCGGCACTGCGCGCAGCTTCTCCCAGTCGGGCTCGCCCGAGAACAACTCGGCGTCGAAGCCGATGGTGCCGGCGTTGAGGGCCTCCTGCTCCGTCGCGGAGACTTTGGGCATGATGCCCTTGACCTTGTGGAAGACCGGCCGGATCAGGGCCGCGCGCCGAAGCGCCGGGATCGAGAGCCCCGCCAGGGCGATCACCGGGATCCACGCCAGCAGACCAAGCGGCCCGATCTCGGCATCGCCGTACTCGCCGTGCAGCATGCCGGATTGCCAGATGTAAGTGGCCGCTGCCAGCCCCGCCGCCCAGGCCCACAACGAGGCCTGCCGCATGGCCAGGAAGAACGCACCGGCAATGCAAATCAGGATGAGCACCAGTTCGGCCATGGTCCGCCGCTCCTCGACGACGCTAGTCGCGTCGTGCCCTAGATCAAGAAATTCAAGGCCTTGACAGTATTCAAAGTTGACGTTTACGTCAACCTTGACCGCCCCGCCGACGGTCCCTGCGGATCGCTGTCGGCTGGCTCATGGGTATACGAGTGATCGCTATTTTTTAGTATAGCCGGTTTGCCGGTGGCGCGAAAACTCTCGGGTTGCCTATGCCGACGGCGAACGGGGAACGCCCGCGTCGGGTTCCACGCCCAGCCCGGCCGGCCCAAAGGGGAGGCTCAAATGCGCCGTGGCTTGGGTGTGCTCGCATTCCTGGCAGGTGTCGGCACCGCCTGCCCGGGCTTCCCGGTCGAGAGTTCCCGGCTCATGAGCAATGGCCGGCACCTCGCGCAGGACTGCACCGGCTGCCATCGCCTCGACGGCGTCGACAACGGCATCCCCTCCATCGTCGGCTGGGAGGCGGAGCGGTTCCTCGCCACGCTCAAGCTCTACCGGACGGGAGAGCGGACGAACCCGGTGATGGTCTCGGTCGTCGCATCGCTCGACGAGGAGCAGATGCAGGCGCTCGCCGCCTACTACAGCTCGCTGCCGAAGCCGGCGGCGAGGGGCAAGAAGTAGGCTACGCCGACCCGTCACGCCTGTTGCAGGTGGCCCACCAGCCAGCGGGCCGTGCGCAGCAGGCGGCCATCGTCGCGACGCGCGGAGATGAGCTGCACACCCATGGGCAGGCCGTCGGCCTCCAGCAGGGGCAGCGTCACGGCGGGCACGCCCAGGTAGGTCCAGAAGCGGCAGAACACGGGGTTGCCGGTGCTGCCGAGGCCTTTCGGCGCCACGCCAAGGGCGGCCGGGGTAAGGATGGTGCCGTGGTGCATCAGCACTTCCTCGATGCTGGCGTAGAAGCTCTCGCGCGCATTGAGCGCAGCCACGTAATCGACGCCGGGCGTGCGTCGGCCCTCCTCGATCAGACCTGCCAGAGGCTTGCTGATGAGATCGGGCGCGCGGTCGAGCAGGGGCCCGAAGTGGAAGGCAAGCTCGACGCGCTGCACCGTCATGGCGGCGGCGATGCCACGCTCGGTGGTCTGGTCGAGCACGACCTCCTCGACCTGCCCGCCCAGGCTCTCGACCAGCTCGCCGAAGGCCTCGTGCGTGACGGGATCGGCATCCTTCCAGGCGTGCGTCCTGACGAAGGCGAAGAGCGGCGCGAGGGGCCACTCCTCGGTGGCAGTCGCCAACAGGCGCGGGCGGCTGGTGGCGAGGCTGGCGGGATCGGCGGGGTCGTGCGCCTGCAGGGCATCGGCCAGGAGGGCCAGGTCCTCCACCGAGCGGCCCATGACGCCAACCGTGTCGAGCGAATGCGCCTGGGCCAGCACGCCGGTGCGTGGGATGAGCCCGAAGGTGGGCTTGAGGCCATAGACGCCGCAGAAGGCACCGGGGCGGATGACGGATCCTGCCGTCTGCGTGCCGAGCGCGGCCGGCACCATGCCGCAGGCGATGGCCGCAGCCGAGCCGGAGGAGGAGCCGCCCGGCGTGTGCTCGGGGTTGTGCGGGTTGCGGGTGCCGGCCGGGTTGTAGGCGGCGAGCTCGGTCGTCACTGTCTTGCCGAGGATCACGGCGCCAGCCCGGTGCAGCGCGGTGACGCAGGCCGCATCCTTGAGCGGCTGGCGACCCTTGAGCGCCGCGCAACCGCTTTCGGTCGGCATGTCGGCAGTGTCGATGATGTCCTTGACCCCGACCGGCAGCCCGTGGAGGGGCCCCACACCCTTGCCTTCCCGCCGCGCCGCGTCGACCGCCACGGCGTGCTCCAGTGCATGCTCGCGATCGAGAAAGGCCCAGGCGCCGATGCGCGGCTCGAGCTCGTCGATGCGCGCGAGCGAGGCGCGCACCAGCTCCTCCGACGTGACATCGCCGCGCGCAAGCCTGGCGACGGCCTCCGTCGCCGTGAGGGCGGTAAGCTCTGTGGGATTGTTGCTGGCCAAGCGTGCGGCCTCCTGAAGCTAGCCGATGGCGTTGAGCGGGCCCGAGCGCAGCAGCGGTGCGGCCAAGGCGGTGGGCAAAGTCATGGCGTCGTCGACGTGGGGCTCAAAGCCCGCCCCCCGGAGACGGGAACGGGAGCCTACCTGCCCACCGCCGATGCGTCCACGGCCCCGCAGATGTCGGCGGGTGCAAGCGCCGGGTTGGCTACGGCCGCGGCAGGACAGCTGCATCATCCATTGCCCGGCGCAGGATACGGGCGACGTGCAGTGGCGTGCGGCCGGTGCCGTCGCGGATCTGATGGCGGCAGGAGAAGCCATCGGCGGCGATGACGGCATCGGGGGCGGCTCGGCGCACGGCCGGCAGCAGGGAAAGCTCTCCCATGGCGAGGGAAACGTCGTAGGTGTCCGCGCCATAACCGAAGGCGCCGGCCATGCCGCAGCAGCTCGACTCCACCGTCTCGACCTCGAGGCCTTCGACGAGGGCCAGCGCCGCGCCGACCGCACCCATGGCGGCGAAGGCCTTTTGGTGGCAGTGGCCGTGCAGGAGGATCTTGCCGGGGGACCGCGCGATCGGGCTGGGCAAGCGCCCGGCGGCGGCCTCACGCGCCAGGAACTCCTCGAAGAGGAAGGCATGCGAGGCCAGCGCCTCGGCCTCCTTGCCAGGCAGCATGGCGAGAAGCTCGTCGCGCAAGGTGAGCAGGCAGGACGGCTCGAGCCCGACGATGGCAATGCCGCGCGCGAGCAGGGGCTGGGCGGCAGCCAGCACCCGCCGTGCCTCGGCGCGAGCCTCCTCGACGAGGCCGGCGGAAAGGAACGTGCGTCCGCAACAGAGCGGCCGCCCGCCGTTGCCGGCCTGCAGCAGGGTCACGCGGTAGCCGAGTCGGCTCAGCACCTCGATGGCGTCGCTCAGGTTCTCGGGCTCGAAGTAGGTGTTGAAGGTGTCGGCGAGCAAGGCGACCTCGCCTTTCGAGGGGCTCGTGCTTCCCCCCTCCCTAGCCCTCCCCCACCACGGGGGAGGGAACTCGCGCCAGTGCTTGGCGGACGCTTCAGTTCCGACCCTCGCCGCCCAGATTCCCCTCCCCCCTGTGGGGAGGGGTTAGGGGTGGGGGGAGCCCCGAGCGCAACGAACACATCGCGGCGCCAGCGGGGGAGGCGGCGCTTGGCGGAGAGGCCGGTGAAGCGCTCGCTCAATCGGGCGAGGCCCGGGACCGTGTCGCGCGCGTTCATCAGGGGCGCCAGCCTGGATGCGTAAGGGGCGTAGCGCGGCAGGTAGGCGATCAGCCGGTCGCGCAGGGAGAGGCCGCGTCGCCCGACGGCGGCAGCCAGCACCTCGATCTTCATGCGCGCCATGTCGACGCCGGTCGGGCACTCGCGCCGGCAGCCCTTGCAAGAGACGCACAGCTTCATCGTCTCCAGCATGTCGTCCGAGGTGAGGGCCTCGGGGCCGAGCTGGCCGGAGATGGCAAGCCTGAGCGAATTGGCGCGCCCGCGCGTGACGTCGCGCTCGTTGCCGGTGACGCGGAAGGAAGGGCACATCACGCCGGCGGCGTGCTTGCGGCACTCGCCGTTGTTGTTGCACATTTCGACCGCGCCCTGGAAGCCGCCGCCCTGACCGGGGTAGGCCGACCAGTCGAGCGCCATGCGCATCTGCGGCACGCGGTAGTCGGGCTTGAAGCGGAAGAGCGCGCGGTCGTCCATGCGCGAGGCGCGCACGATCTTGCCGGGGTTCATCAGGCCGGTGGGGTCGAAGCGATCCTTGACCTCCTCGAACAGGCGCACGGTCTTGGCGCCGTACATCTTCTCGTGGAACTCGGAGCGCACCAGGCCGTCGCCATGCTCGCCCGAGTGGGAGCCCTTGTAGGCCTTGACCAGCGCGAAGGCCTCCTCGGCGACGGCGCGCATGGTGGCCGCGTCCTTCTCGAGCTTGAGATTGAGCACGGGGCGCACATGCAGGCAGCCGACGGACGCGTGCGCGTACCAGGTGCCGCGGGTGCCGTGCTTGGCGAAGATGGCGGTCAGGCGCTCGGTGTAGTCGGCGAGGTGCTCGAGGGGGACGGCGCAGTCCTCGATGAAGGAGACGGGCTTACCCTCGCTCTTCATGGACATCATGATGTTGAGACCGGAGGCGCGCACCTCCCACACCGCGCGCTGGCCGGCCGCGTCCACCACCTTCACGACGCTGCCGGGATGGCCGAGGTCGCCCATCAGCTCGCCGAGCCGGTCGAGGCGGCGCAGGTTCTCGGCCTGGTCGTCCTGCGCGAATTCCACCAGCAGCAGCGCGTCCGGCTTGCCCCGCACGTAGGTCTCCATCACGGGGCGGAACATGGCGATGTCGCAGGCAAGCTCGATCAGCGTGCGGTCCACCACCTCGACGGCGACGGGCCCGAGCTTGACGATGTGCTGGGTTGCTTCCATGGCGCTGCGGAAGGTGGCGAAGTGGCAGATGCCGAGCGCCTTGTTCCTGGGGATCGGCGAGAGCTTCAGCTCGATGCGGCGCGAGACGGCGAGCGTGCCCTCCGACCCGCACAGCAGGGTGGCGAGGTTTACCGGATTGTTCGTCGGCAGCAACGCATCGATCAGATAGCCGCCAACGCGGCGCGACACCTCGGGGAAGGCGTGGGCGATGTGGCCGGCCTCGCGCTGGCCGAGGGCGAGGAGGTCGCGCAAGAGAGCAATATCTCCCTCCTCCATTGTCGCGCGATTCCCCTCCCCCTTGTGGGGAGGGGATAGGGGTGGGGGGAATCCCGACGGCTGATGTTGGTGGTTCCCCCCCTCCCTGTCCCTCCCCCACGAGGGGGGAGGGGACGCTGACCGTGAGGGAGCGAGATTGTGCCCCACCTCGCCGAAGCGCGCCTCGCTGCCGCCAGGCAGGATGGCGTCGATGGCGATGACGTTGTCGCGCATGATGCCGTAGCGGATCGAGCGCGTGCCGCAGGAGTTGTTGCCGGTCATGCCGCCGATGGTGGCGCGGCTGGCCGTCGACACGTCGACCGGGAACCACAGGCCGGAGGTCTTGAGCTGCCGGTTGAGCTCGTCGAGCACGATGCCGGGCTCCACCACGCAGGTCGAGCGGGTCTCGTCGATCTCGACGAGGCGCTTCAGGTGCTTGCTGAAATCCATGACCAGGGCGCGGCCCACTGTCTGGCCCGATTGCGAGGTGGCGCCGCCGCGCGGCAGCAGCGGCACGCCCTCCTCGCGGGCAATCGCCATGGCCGCACGCACGTCGTCGTCGGAGCGCGGCACGACCACGCCTACGGGCTCGATCTGGTAGTGGGAGGCGTCGGTGGAGTAGCGGCCGCGCGAGAAGCGGTCGAACAGCACCTCGCCTTCGAGCTCCTTGTCGAGGCGTTCGGCGAGGCGGTGGGAAACGGGGTCGGACTTCGTCGGCGCGGGCATCGGCTGGTAATGCCCGTCCCCATCGGGTGGCGCAAGAGCCGATGGCGACAGCACGGGCAATGCGCTATCGCGGCTATGCCGTCGAGCCTCCGTCGACGGCGAAGGCCGCGCCGGTGACGAACGAGGCCTCGTCCGACAGCAGGAACAGGGCCGCGTTCGCGACCTCCTCGGGCTGGCCGGGACGGCCGAGCGGGTTCTGTCCGCCGCGCTGGCGCACGAGCGCCTCCTTGTCGGCGCCCTGCGTCGACTGCTGATCGGGCCGGGCGACGAACACGCGCAGCATCGGCGTGTCGATCGATCCGGGACAGATGGCATTGACCCTGATCTTGTCGCGCCCGTAGCGCTTGGCCATGGCGCGCACGAAGCCGACCACGCCGTGCTTGGCGGCGGAATAGACCGGCGAGAACGGCGACCCCATCAGCCCCGAGGTGGAGGCGGTGAACAGCAGCGCGCCGCCGCCCCGCGCGCGCAGCTCGGGCAGCGCCGCCTCGGTGGTGATCAGCACGGTGCGCAGGTTGAGCGTGATGGCGAGATCGAAATCCTTCATGTCGATGCCCTCGACCGCGGCGGGCCCGGGATGGCCGACGTGGTTCCACACGAAGTCGAGCCCGCCGAAGGTCTTCGCCGTCTCGCGCACGATCCCCCGCGCGTCCTCGTCGCGCGCGAGGTCGGCAACGATGGCGTGCGCGCGCCCGCCGGCGCTCGTGATCTCGGCGACGACCGCTTCGACGCCGGCCTTGTCGATGTCGACCACGCCGACAGCGGCGCCCTCCCTCGCGAAGCGCAGCGCGCCCGCGCGCCCCATGCCGGAGGCGGCGGCGGTGACGAGTCCGATCTTGCCTTGCATGCGCACGAGGTGGTCCTCCCCTGATGTGTGCACAGGAGCCTAGCAGATGCCGAGCGGCGGACGCACGACTTGCGTCGGCAATCCTGATATACGTGGTGCAAGGAGCGCTGCACGAAGGGCGGGCACATGGTGCGCAGGGTTCTCGACGTTTTTCTCAGCTCGACTGCGAAGGACCTCACGGACCATCGGACGGCCGTGCATGCGCGGTTGATCCGATCGGGGCTCTTTCATTGCATCCGCCAGGAGGACTTCGGCGCGCAGGACGCGGGCGCGATAGAGCACTGCCGCAAGGAGGCCCAGAAGGCGGACCTGTTCGTCGGACTGATCGGGCTGAGGCGCGGCTGGGAGCCGGACGGCGACAACGCCAAGCGCTCGATCACGGAGATGGAACACGACTGGGCGAAAGAGGCCGGCCGCCGCCGCCATCTGTGGGTGAGCCCGGATGACTTCCCTGTACCTGGCAATCTGCGTGAGAGCGATGCTGAACATGAGCGCCAACAGGCCTTCCGGCAGAAGGTCATGGCGGGTGGCGAACGGATCGTGTCGCAGACGGGCTTCGGCTCGCCTGAGCTGCTCGCCTCCGAAATCGTGGAGCATCTTCTTTCGCAAATCGTGACCGGCGATCTGATCGCGATGCTACGGCCCGAGCTTGCCGGTGCAGGCGACGCCACGGTCCAGGAGCAGGCGCCCGCCATCGCCGCAGCGGTCGAGAAGCTCGCCAGCGACGCGGATGTGGACTTGCTGGCCTTGGCCAAGGACCCCCAGGGGGTCGATCTTGCCGATCTGGAAGCCAAGCTCAAAATGCGCGCGGACGCGCACGAGGCAGCCGCAAAGGCGAAGGCCGAGCCTGAGCGGAAGACAAGCGCCGAGTACTGGCGCCACATCGGCGCGCTGGCGTTCCTGCACGACACGCAGAAGTCGCTGGCGGCCTACGAGAAGGCTGTGGCGCTCGATCCGGACCATCCCGAGGGGTGGCGATTCCTCGGAGAGTTGCGCTATCGCCTCGGTGAGTTGGCGCTCGCGGAAGATGCCTTCGGTCGCTTGCTAGAAATCGCTTTGCACCAAGGCGACCGACGCGCCGAGTCCATGGGATACCTGCGACTTGCCTGGGTTCACGAGGGACGGAGGTGATTTCGCGACCTCGGAAAGGTTTCGGAAAGATGCTCTCGTGGCCGCCGAGAGCGTCGGCTGGGTGGAGGGCATGGCCCGCGCCTACGGCAACCTCGGGGTCATCCACCAGACGCGCGGCGAACTGGACAAGGCCGAGGAGATGCACCTCAAGTCGCTCAAGCTCGAGGAGGAGCTGGGCAGCAAGGAGGGCATGGCCGCCTCGTACGGCAACCTCGGGGTCATCCACCAGACGCGCGGCGAGCTGGACAAGGCCGACGAGATGCAGCTCAAGTCGCTCGAGCTCTACGAGGAGCTGGGCAGCAAGGAGGGCATGGCCGCCTCGTACGGCAACCTCGGCAACATCCACCAGACGCGCGGCGAGCTGGACAAGGCCGAGGAGATGCAGCTCAAGTCGCTCAAGCTCGAGGAGGAGCTGGGCCGCAAGGAGGGCATGGCCGCCTCGTACGGCAACCTCGGCAACATCCACCAGACGCGCGGCGAACTGGACAAGGCCGAGGAGATGCAGCTCAAGGCGCTCAAGCTCAACGAGGAGCTGGGCCGCAAGCAGGGCATGGCCCCCTCATACAGCAACCTCGGGGTCATCCACCAGAGGCGCGGCGAACTGGACAAGGCCGAGGAGATGCAGCTCAAGTCGCTCGAGCTCTACGTGGAGCTGGGCAGCAAGCAGGGCATGGCCGCCTCGTACGGCAACCTCGGGGTCATCCACCAGACGCGCGGCGAGTTGGACAAGGCCGAGGAGATGCAGCTCAAGGCGCTCGAGCTCTACGAGGAGCTGGGCAGCAAGGAGGGTATGGCCATCACGTACGGCAACCTCGGCAACATTTGTGAGGGCAAAGGCGACCTGCCGCGCACCTGCGACTGCTGGCGCAAAGCCAGAGACCTCTACCGCGAGATGGGCCTGACCAAAGAGGCAATGGAATTGGAGACATGGATGCGGCACTGCAATTGCGGCGGCACCTGAGCCGGAGCGGACCACCAGTTGGCAGCGCGGCGTGAGCCTGCTTAGGTAGGGCTCCGTTGCCGAGGAGGGCCCCCATGTCCAACGCGCCGCGCCGTGCCGGCCGCCATTTCCTGCAGATCCCCGGGCCGACGCCGGTGCCGGACCGCATCCTGCGCGCCATGGATATGCCGGTGATCGATCACCGCGGGCCCGAGTTCAAGGCGCTGGGGCTGAAGGTGCTCTCCGGCATCAAGACCATCTTCAAGACCTCGGGGCCGGTGGTCATCTATCCCTCCTCCGGCACCGGCGCGTGGGAGGCAGCGCTCGTCAATGCGCTCTCCCCCGGCGACAAGGTGCTGATGTACGAGACCGGCCACTTCGCCACCTTGTGGAAGAGCATGGCGCTCAAGCTGGGGCTGCAGCCGGAGTTCATCGCTTCCGACTGGCGGGCCGGCGCCGACCCCGCCGCCATCGAGGCGCGCCTCAAGGAGGACAAGGGGCACGCCATCAAGGCCGTGTGCGTCGTCCACAACGAGACGTCGACGGGCGCGGTGTCGCAGATCGGGGAGGTGCGGCGCGCCATCGATGCGGCGCGGCACCCGGCGCTGCTGATGGTCGACACCATCTCCTCGCTCGCCTCCATCGACTACCGCCACGAGGAATGGGGCGTCGACGTCACGGTCGGCGGCTCGCAGAAGGGGCTGATGCTGCCGCCGGGGCTCGGCTTCAATGCGGTGAGCGAGAAGGCGCTGGCGGCGGCCAAGGCCAGCCGCGCGCCCAAGTCCTATTTCTCCTGGGAGGAGATGCTGCCCGCCAACAAGGAGGGCTTCTTTCCCTACACGCCCGCCACCAACCTGCTCTACGGGCTGAGCGAAGCCGTCGACATGCTGCACGAGGAAGGCCTCGAGCGCGTGTTTGCGCGCCATGACCGCCATGCCGAGGGCGTGCGCCGCGCGGTGCGCGCCTGGGGCCTGGAGATCTGGTGCAAGGAGCCGCGCCACTACTCCTCCTCGCTGACCGCCATCCTGATGCCGGCGGGGCACAACGCCGACGCCTTCCGCAAGACGGCGCTCGAGCACTTCGACGTGTCGCTCGGCACCGGCCTCTCCAAGGTCGCGGGCAAGGTGTTCCGCATCGGGCATCTGGGGGACACCAACGACCTCACCATGATCGCCACGCTCGCCGGCGTGGAGATGGGGCTCAAGCTTGCCGGCGTGCCGCACAAGGCAGAGGGCGTGCGCGCCGCCATGGACTACTTCGCCAGCACCGCCAAGGGGGGCGCGGCATGAGCGGCGCGGGCTCCAAGGTCATCCTCATCACCGGCGCCAGCCGCGGCATCGGCGCGGCCACCGCCCGGCTCGCCGCGCGGCGGGGATGGGATGTCGTGGTCAACTATGCCGCCAACAGGGCGGCCGCCGAGGCGGTCGTCGCCGATATCCGCAAGGTCGGGCGCAGGGCGACCGCAATTCAGGCCGATATCGGCAAGCCCGACGACATTCTTCGTCTGTTCAAGACCGCCGACGCCGAGGTCGGGCGGCTGGACGCCTTCTTCAACAACGCCGGCATCGTAGAAAAGGCCGCAAAATTCGTCGATATCACCCCCGGTCGGCTCGAGCGCATCCTCGCGGTCAACACGGTCGGTGCCTTCATCGCCGCACAGGAAGCGGTCCGGCGCATGTCGACCAGGCTTGGCGGCAAGGGCGGCGCCATCGTCAACATGTCGTCGATGGCCGCAAAACTCGGCGGCAGCAACGAATCGACCGACTATGCGACCGCCAAAGGAGCCATCGACACGCTCACGATCGGGCTCGCCAAGGAGCTGGCACCGGAAGGAATCCGCGTCAATGCCGTACGTCCGGGCCTCATCGACACCGACATCCAGCGCGATTTCGGCGTCGGCGACAGGGTCGGGAACAACAAGCACCTGGTGCCCCTGCAGCGCGGCGGTACCGCCGAGGAGGTGGCCGAAGCCGTCATGTGGCTCAGCTCGGATCTATCCTCCTACTGCACCGGCGTCATTCTCGACATCGCCGGTGGCCGCGGGCTTTGAACCTCCCTCTCCCCGCTAGCGGGGAGAGGGTCGGGGTGAGGGGCAGCGGCAAACTCGAGCGCGAGAGTGTGGCCGCCCCTCACCCCGACCCTCTCGCCATTCCCAAGAAGATGGGGAGAGGGAACGCGCCCTCGCATATACTTCCCGGCACGATTCTCACAGCACGGGAATGCCGCTTGGCCACCCCCTCCCCCATTGCCGCTGCTCCCTCCCCCGCTGCCAAGGCCTGGCCTGCGGGGCTGGAGCCCACGCGCGAGTTCCTGGCGGCCCATGACTTCCTCAGGGAGGGAGATGGTCACCTGTTCGTCACGGGGCGCGCCGGCACGGGCAAGTCCACCCTGCTCACCTGCCTGCGCGAGCTGATCCGCGAGGAGATGGTGGTGCTGGCGCCCACCGGACTTGCCGCCGTCAACGTCGGCGGCCAGACCATCCATTCCTTCTTCGGCTTTCCCCCGCGGCTGATCCGGCCCGACGACATTCGCCGCAGCCGCAACGGCCGGCTGATGCGGCGCCTCAAGTTCCTGGTCATCGACGAGGTGTCGATGGTGCGCTCCGACTTGATGTGGGCGATCGACCAGGCGCTCCGGGTCAATCGCGGGCGCCCGCGCGAAGCGTTCGGCGGGGTGCGGCTCGCCCTCTTCGGCGACCTGCACCAGCTGCCGCCGGTGGTCAACGATGCGGAGGTGGCCGAGCACCTGGAGTCCCAGCACGGCGGGCCCTTCTTCTTCTCCATCCCCGCGCTCAAGGAGGGCGCCGGCACCGCGCTGATCGAGCTCGCCCAGGTGTTCCGCCAGCGCGACGAGGCGCTCCTTGCCGTGCTCAACAAGATCCGCGAAGGCGATGCCGACGTCGACGACCTCGCGCTCCTCAACACGCGCGTGCATCCGATCCGCACCCTGTCGGATGGCGAGCCCTACGTCATCCTCACCCCCACCAATGCCGCGGCGGGCCGCATCAACCTGGCCTACCTCAACGCGCTCCCCGGGGCACCGCGGGCCTACAAGGCCGCCACCACGGGCGAGTTCAACGCCACCGCGCAGCCGACCGAGGAGACGCTGGCCCTCAAGCCCGGCGCCAAGGTCATGCTGCTGCGCAACGACCCCGACAGGCGCTGGGTCAACGGCACCATCGCGCGCGTCTCGCGGCTGGCGGAGAAGCGCGTATGGGTGGAGGTCGACGGCGAGGAGCACGAGATCGAGCAGGTGTCCTGGGAAAGCCGGCGCTACGCCTTCGACAAGGATGCCGAGAAGATCGTGGAGACGGTGGCTGGCACCTTCACGCAGTTCCCGCTGCGGCTGGCCTGGGCGCTGACCATCCACAAGAGCCAGGGCCTGACCCTCGATCGGGTCTACATCGACCTCGGCCGCGGCACGTTCGCGCACGGCCAGGCCTACGTGGCGCTTTCGCGCTGCCGCACGCTGGAGGGCCTCGCGCTCGCGCGCCAGCTCAAGCCCTCCGACATCCTCTTCGATGCTGCGGCCATGGGCTATCGGCACACCTTCGAGCCGCTCGGCTGAGACGACGCACTGTGGCAGTCAAGCGAAAAACGGAGAAGCGCACGCAGTCGAGAGCGGCTATACTGTCGGCCATGTTGGGGTCCGGCTCAAAGGTGCACGTGCGGGGCGGCAAATCGGCCGACGCCAGCGCGCTCGCGCGCATCTTCAAGGACGCTTGGCAGCTCGCCTACCGCGGCATCATTCCGCATCTGCATCTGGAAAGCATGATCCGCCAACGCACGCCGGAGTGGTGGCGCGATGCGCTCAAGCCCGGCGACGGCACGCTGGTGCTGGAGATGGCAGGCACCGTGGCGGGCTATGCCACCATCGGCCATTCCCGCCACCGCTCCGCCTATCAAGGCGAAATCTACGAGCTCTATCTCGACCCCATCTATCAAGGGTTGGGCCTCGGCGAGCACCTGTTCGAAGGCTGCCGCCACGCGCTCGACATGCGCAAGCTCAACGGCCTCATCGTGTGGGCGCTGCTGGAGAACACGCCGGCCTGCGATTTCTACTGGCGCCGCGGTGGCCGACCCGTCGCCAACGCCTTCACCCGCATCGGCGACGAGCGGCTGGAGAAGGTTGCCTTCGCCTGGCGCTGACGCGCTCGCCCATGCCCACATTCCTCGCGAGCGCCGGGGAGTTCACGGTTCCTCAAACCTCTACGAGGCGGGCCGCCCGAAATCGGAGCCGTGTCTGAGCCGCCGAATCGACAGCCGCACGGGGCGCGCGCGGATTGCATGCCAAACTGGGAGCTGTGTGCTCTTGCGGCCATAGTCGCTTGCGCAGTCGACAAGTAGAATATCTTGAGTGCGCGCGGGCGACGCGGTTCGCTGTGGTCCCCTTTCAGATGATCGAATTGAGAGACGCTGATTGCCTCTCCGCGCGCGCCCTGCTCGCCGCGATAGCCTTGCTCTGCACATTGGTCGCGCCACATCCGGCAGTCGGCGCGCAGCAGGACGAGATCCAAGTCTATACCGATGACATCAACAAGCGGGGCGAGTTCGGTCTCGAGTTGCACCTCAACGCCACGCCGAGCGGGCGTGCAGCGCCCGACTACCCGGGCGAGATCACCAACAACCATGGCTTCAGGGTGACGCCTGAGTTCTCCTACGGGCTCACCTCGGACGTGGAGCTCGGCCTCTATTTGCCGATGCTGACGGACGGGGACGGCGACTATCACTTCGTGGGCGTCAAATACCGCCTGAAGTGGCTGCCGATCCGACCCAAGGAGGACGCCGAGGGATGGTTCCTCGGCGGCAACAGCGAGCTGTCGCGCGTCGGCTACAAGTTCTCGGAGTCCCCGTGGACGACGGAGCTGCGCCCGATCGTCGGCTACAAGGGCAAGGATTGGCTGTTTGCCTTCAATCCGATCCTGGACTGGGATCTCTCCAATGGTCTGGAGAGCTGGGAGCCGGAGTTCGTGCCGAGCTTGAAGCTCAACCGCGAGGTGGTCAAAGGCATCGCGCTTGGCACCGAGTACTATTCCGATCTCGGCAAGATCGGCCACATCGAGCCTTGGGACAAGCAGGACAATCGCCTCTACGCCACCATCGACGTCGACATGAAGCCGCTGGTGTTCAATGTCGGCGTCGGCCGCGGCCTCACCGAATCCTCGGACAGATGGACCGTCAAGGCAATCATCGAGGTTCCGATCAACCAGCTGTCGAAGTAGGCACGCCAGCGCTGATCGTCAGCCGAGACCTTGGCGTCCCGACCACGGCAGCATTCTTGCGAGCGTCCGATCGCGAAATACCCAATGGTGGACGAGGGCGGCGCCCGCATGGAGGGCCGCAATGGTCACCAGAGCGTTGGCGGCAAACTCATGCACCTCTCGTACGGCCCGCGCGAAGGTGCGATCGGCGGGCCAGGGGGAAGCAATCTCGAACATGCCAAACACGGGCACGCCCCTGCCGCGTGCGAACTGCACGACAATGCCGAGGACGGGAACAAGCGCGAGCAGCACGTAGAGGGCGTAATGGGCGACGCGACTTGCGCGCTCGCCCCATACGCCGAGACGGGTCGGCTCGGAGAGCGGCGGCGGATCGCTGGCGCGCCAGCCGATCCGGGCCAGAAGCAGGGCCAGTATCGCCAGCCCCGCGGTCATGTGCACGAAGAGGCCGCTGGCCCGCGCCGTACCGCGCGGCAAGGCGTCACCGAAGGTCCCCAACAGCCATGCGGCAATGACCAGAAGCGCCATCGCCCAATGGAGAGCCACCGCCATTGCGCCATAGCGGCTCGCCGAATTTCGCATTCGCATTTTCTGATCAACACCTCGGTGCCAGGACGCGTGTCCGCAATACAATCAAGACCCCTCGTTGGATGTGTGGCGGAGCGAACGGCTGGCCGCACGCTATCACCGCCCGACGGCGCGTGCCCGCGCCCGGTCAGCGAAACGCCGGTGCATAGTGCAGGCCGCCGTGGCTTGCCAGGTTGTTGAGCCGCCGGTCCAGCTTTAGCGGCGACTTGGGCCCCAGGTGGCGCTCGAACAGCTCGCCATAGTTGCCGACCTGCCGGATCACCCGTTGCGTCCAGTCCGCGCTTAGTCCGAGCCGCCGGCCGAGATCCAGATCGAGACCCAGAAAACGGCGCACCTTGGCGTTCTTCGATCCCTTCATGACGTCGACATTGGCCGAGGTGATGCCGAGCTCCTCGGCCTCGATCAGGGCATAGATGGTCCAACGCACGACGCTGAACCACGCCTCGTCGCCCTGCCGCACCGCCGGCCCGATCAGCTGCCTGGAGGCGATCTCGGGCAGGATGACGTGGTTCTCGGGCACGGCGAGCTGCTGACGCGCCAATGCCAGCACCGATAGATCAGCCGACAGCACCTGGCAGGCCTTGTTGGTGTAGGCCGCAACGGCGCCCTGCCACTTGTCGAACTTGACGAGATCGAAAGGCATCTTCAGCGCGCCGAAATAGTCGGCGACACCCTGCGCATCCCCGGTCTCGTTCAGAACACAAATGCGCGCTCCCGACAGCTCCAGGGCACTGGCGACGCCCTGCGACTTGCGCACCATGAAGCCCTGGCCGTCGAACACCAGCACGCCGGGAAAGCGGATGCCGAGTTCCGTGTCGCGGCTCGAGGTCATGGCCAGGTTGCGGGAGAGCACATCGATCTCGCCCGATTGCAGAGCAGAGAAGCGCTCGCTCGACGGCACCAGCAGGAACTTGACGGAAGCCTCGTTCCCGAGCACGGCCGCGGCCAGCGCTTTGCAGAAATCCACGCTGATGCCGGTCCAGGTGCCTTCTGCAGTCAGGGTGGAGAAGCCCTTGGGGCCGTCGCCCACCCCGCAAACCAGGTGTCCGCGCGACCGCACCGTCTCGAGTACGCCGGCGGCGGCCGAGCCCTCGGCAGCCCACCCGAGCGCCGCCAACGCGAGCGTCACAGCCGCGAGCAACGCGCGACGCAAGTGAATCCCAATCCCGGCTACCAAGCCTCACCCCATCGCACGAGGAAATACTGACCCTGCGCCGGGCCACCGCGCGCTGGCACGTGCCAACCTTCGTCTTCCTCATGTTCGTGTCGGCGTAGGTGTGGACCCCGGACCAGGCATGGTCAAGACTTGACCTTGGCGAACCGTTGCGCCAGGGGCTGCGCCCTTCGATGATCTTGGCGCAGCATCCGCTGGATGCCGGTCCCAAGCCTCGAGTTGGCTTGGCCCAAGCCGCTGCAACCACCCCATGGCCCCCGCGATCGCCGATGCGTTTTTCTGCTTTGACGGAAGACTTGCGACCGCGCACTATCCATAGAGGTGCAGCAAATGCTTGGGACGCTCGATGCAGGACTTTGCCGGGGCCATCGCCGAAGCCTTCCGGCTGATCGGCGCATTTGACACCGACTTGGCAGAGATTGTCGGTCTCTCTCTGAAGGTCAGTCTCTCCGCCACGGGGCTGGCGACCCTGATCGGCCTGCCACTCGGTGCGCTCATTGCAATCGCAAGCTTTCCCGGCCGGTCGATCGCCATTCTGCTCGTCAACGCAATGATGGGGCTCCCGCCTGTCGTGGTGGGGCTGATCGTCTACCTCATGCTCTCCAACGCTGGCCCCATGGGCGCATTCGGTCTGCTCTACTCGCCGATGGCCATGATCATTGCCCAGACCGTCATCGTCACCCCCATCATCGCCGCGCTCGCTCGCCAGACCATCGAGGACCTGCGCCAGGAATACGACGAGCAGCTGCGCGCGCTCGGCGTGGGACCGCTGCGGGCGGTGCCTACCCTGCTGTGGGACGGCCGTTTCAGCCTGCTCACCACCTGCCTCGCGGGCTTCGGACGCGCCGCCGCCGAGGTGGGTGCCGTGATCATCGTCGGCGGCAACATCAATCACGTCACGCGGGTGATGACGACCGCCATTGCGCTCGAGACCTCGAAGGGGGACCTGGCGCTTGCCCTCGGCCTCGGTCTGATCCTGCTCGCCATCGCTATTGCCATCAACGCGCTGGTGTTGGGCCTGCGGGCAACCGCCACCCGCTCGGCCTATGCCTGAGACTGGTGGTGACGGGGTCGCGACCAGTGATCGCAGCGCGGACGCCGTCCTGCCCATTCGTGGACGCGGGATCGCGTTCGCGCGCGGCGGCCGGCGTATCATCGACGGCATCGACATCGACGTCGAAGGCACGGGCACTCTCGTCCTGATCGGCCCGAACGGCGCGGGCAAGAGCCTGTTGGTGCGCATCCTCGCCGGCCTCGTGGAGCCCACGTCGGGCACGGTGACCTGGGCGGGGTCGGCTCCCGACCGGCGCCGTGCTCCCAGGATCGGCTTCGTCTTCCAGAGACCGGTGCTGCTGCGCCGCTCGGCGCTCGCCAATATCGACTACGCGCTCGCGGTGGCCGGCGTGCCGCGCGCCCAGCGCGCCCAGCGCGCCCAGGCCGCACTCAGCCGCGCCAGGCTCACGCATCTGGCGCACGCGCCGGCCCGCGTGTTGTCGGGCGGCGAGCAGCAGCTCCTGTCGATCGCGCGCGCCTTGGCGACCGGACCCGAGATCCTGATCCTGGACGAGCCAACCTCAAACCTCGACCCGGCCGCCACCACGGCCATCGAGAGCCTGGTGGGCGACGTCAGGTCGGAAGGCACGCGCGTGGTCCTGATCACCCATGACCTCGGCCAGGTCCGCCGCCTCGCCGATGACGTAGCCTTCCTGCATCACGGGCGCATCCTCGAGCGCGCGCCGCGCACGGCCTTCCTGGCCGCACCCGAGACGACAGCCGCGCAAGCCTTCGTGCGCGGTGAGATTGTGCTGTAGCGCGGGCGGAGCTGCCCGCACATCAGTTCCAGGCGTTGCTCTTTAAGAATTCGCGAGCCCAGTTGCTGTCGCTCTTGGAGCGCTGCATGACCCGCGGCGTACGCTTCTCCGGCGCGGGTGGCGGCACAACCCCTGGCGGTGCCAGGAACAGCAGCCGGATCGGCCTGCGGGCCCGCGAGCGCCATGCGCCCCTCGCTTGGCGCAAAGCCAATCGGCGGCGTCGGGGCTGCTGCCGTAGCCGTCGTCGACCAGCCCGTGATGGCGGGAGTGGGCTTCTTGGCGGGGATCGGTGCCGCGATGGCCACCGGCGCGCTCGGCCTGGGCGTGGCGCGCACCAGGATGGCGTTGGGCACGCACCGCCCGTCGCCGCCCAGACCCTGCCCTGCGGGACATGGCTTGCCGCACACCCTGTCCTGATAGCCACGCACCATCGTCAACAGGATGGTGTCGGGCTCGTCGGTGGGCAGCGAGGCATTGACGCGATCGGTGAACGCCTTCATCGCCTGGCGGGTCGAGGCTGTCCAGGCGCCGTTGAGCTCGCCGTCATAGCAGCCGACGCGCCTGAGCTCCTTCTGCAGCTCTCGGCCGATGGCCTCCCGGTCCCTGGGAATCGACGCGGCCTTCTGTTGTACTACCGGCGCTGGCCGCTCGCTCGGGCGTTGGGCGATCGTGACGACGACTGGCGCCGAGAACGACGGCACCGCCTCCCTCCGAGCGGGACGCTCCGCGGGCTTGGGCTCTGCAACTATGGCCACACGCCTTGCGTCCTCTGCGGGCTGCGTCTTGGCGACATCGGTGATTTGGCCGAAATCCGGGTCGGTCATCTCGCCGGACGGCAGCACGTAAGCCGCAGTCGCGAGCCCTGCCAGAATGAGAACAACGCCGCTCGCCTTGCTCATCGCGTGAGCTCCTGTACGCCCGATGGCCAAGTCCGGCTGGTTATGCGCCGGTCGTGTTTTGCGCCTTGGCCGTGACCACCAACATCACTGCCGCATCTGGTGCGATCATATTCCTTCACAGGCAATTGTCTGCGCAGCCAAATCCCAGCGCTAGACGCACCAGGAACGGGCCGCCAAGCCGGTCATTGTTCACCCATCTGTTCGCCATGCGCAAATGAATTCGAGTGCCCGCAGTGGATTGAGTTAGTGGTTCCCGGTGCGGTCGGCAAGCGCCCCCGCAGTGCAAAAACGCTCGCTGCCGGTGGACGAATTGTGGACAGTCTGATGTGCACAGATGACCCATTTCCGGCGGGCGCGTTACGACCTCAGCGGGGCCCGCGGCGGCCAATGAAATCCATCGAGGCGCATACGCAACTGAATCTGTTAACAAAAAGCAACAAATCGCGTAGCGTTCGCGCCTTGAGGGGGCTGCGTTCTCAGTGCTGCGTCGTGTGTGCTCGGGTCTAGGGACTTGTGCAAAAGACGGTGCCCACGCAAGGCGCTGCTCCTGTGCAAAAAACCCGATCACCCCGCAGCTTCTGCCACAAGCTGGATGAGCGCGGTGCAGCCGAGCGCCGCGGGCGGTAGGGGGCTCAAAAGCTCGTTACTGCCCGGTGCGGTCTCGGCACACCGAGGGACAAAGCGCTCCGCAACTTGCACCAGCCCGCCGGCAGAGCGCTTCGGGCGCCTCCTCGCAACGGGAACTCGGCCTGCCTCCCAGGAGGCCGACAAGACGGGGGCGTCAATGACTAGACATGCCTTGGGCGTGTTGGGGGTGATATCGGCTGGCATATTGCTGGTCGTATCGGCCGCCATGAACTACCGGTTCGGCTTCTCACTCGGAAAGACAGCGTTGGATGGTCAGATCTACGGCTTGGCCTCGGCCGCCGCTGACTGCTTCAAAGCGCTGATCCCGTTCTTCTTCTTCGCCGCCATCCGCAACCGGATGTGGTCGCAAGCCGTCGCGGCGGCACTGGTGTGGGCCGTCGTCATCACCTACTCGATGACCTCGGCGCTCGGCCATGCCGCGCTCAACCGGCTCGACACCACCGGCCATCGCGCCGTCGCAGCCGCCGCCTACAAGGACTTGCGCGCGGACTCCAAGCGCGCCCAGGAGCAGCTGGCGTGGATCCCGGCCCATCGGCCCGCGGAAACCGTCGGCGCCGAGATCGACGTCCTCAAGGCCCAACGCTACTGGGTGTTGACGAGGGAGTGCACTCACACTCCCGGCAAGTCGACGCGCGAGTTCTGTCAACAATTTCACAAGCTCAATGCCGAGCATGCCTCGGCGCAGGAGTCGCAGAAGCTCGAGGCGCGCATTGCCGAGATCGGCGCCAAGCTCGCCGCGTCGGCGGGCGGCACGGTGATGACCGAGGCCGATCCGCAGGCGAGCGTGCTGGCCAAGATCACCGGGCTCGATATCTCGACCGTGCAGACGGCGCTCACGATCTTCGTGGCGATGCTGATCGAGATCGGCTCGGGTTTCGGCATGTACGTGGCCTTTGCCTACTGGCACCTGCATGATCGCGTGGAGCCTGAGCGCAAGGCCGAGGTCGCTACGACCGCGACCCGTGCTGAAGCGCGCGCGCTCGTCGAGCCCGCGGCTCGCGTCGCGCCGGTGGTGCTGCCTGCAGCCGGCGATGCGCTCGCTGCCGAGGCTGCCGTCGATGAGGCGGTTGCAGCCGCCCAACCGCCGGCCCGCCAACTCGGTGCCACCAACGACAACCGCGTGGCACACGGCGTGCCCGACAGCGACGTGCAGCGCTTCTATCGCGAGCGGGTCGTCGACCTGGAGGGCGCAAGCGTGACGGCGCAGGACCTCTACGAGGACTACTGCGACTGGTGCGAGCAGCAGGACAAAGTGCCGTTCGCCGCACCCAGGGTCTCGCGTGAGATCAAGGAGCTCGGCGTCCGCAAGGAGCGGATAGGAGGCCGCGTACGCTATATCGGCGTGGCGCTCAGATCAGCGATAGAGCACGAGGAGGACAGGAAGCTGCCGGAGCCGCTACCAAGAGCAGCATGAGCCGATAGGCAAACTGAAAAAGGGCCGCCCAGTGCGGCCCTTTTTGTTTTGGGAGTGGGCGCTCGCGGCATCGGGCCGTCACACCAGGATTTGCGTGCCGATCTCGACCACCCGGTCGGAGGGAATGCGGAAATAGCTGCTCGCATCCTCGGCGCTGCCGGCAAGCCAAATGAAGAGCTTCTCCTGCCAGCGCGCCATCTTGGAGCGAGATGCCGGCCTCAGGGTCCTGCGCGAGAGAAAGAACGACGTTGCCGCCGGATCGATATTCAGACCTCGCCTGCGGCACAGCGCCAGCCCCCTCATGACATCCGGCGTCTCCATGAAGCCGTAGGTGAGGGTCACGGCGGTGAAGGTGTCGGAGATGCTTTCGAGCGTGACACGTTCGTTGTTGGGCACGCGGGGCGCCTCTGCGGTCTTGATCGTCAGCAGAATGTTGCGCTCGTGAAGCATGCGGTTGTGCTTGAGGTTGTGCAGCAGCGACGACGGCGCCGCGTCCGGCGTGGCGGTGAAGAACACGGCGGTGCCGCTTACGCGATGGGGCGGCTTCCTCTCGAGCATCCCCACCAGCGCGTGCAGATCGGCATGGGCGCGCGCATCGGCGCCGAGTATCTCCGTGCCGCGCAGCCAGCTCAGCATGACCAGCATCAGCGAGACGGCGACCGCCAGCGGCACCCATGCGCCCTCGATGATCTTGATGACATTGGCGCCGAAGAAGACGAGCTCGACGAGAAGGAGCGGAGCGATCAGGAGCGCGACGCGCCACATCGGCCATAGCCATCGCCTGCGGAAGATGACGAATGCCATCAGGGATGTCGTGATCATCGTCGCCGTTACGGCGACCCCATAGGCGGCCGCGAGCGCGCTCGAGCTCTTGAACACCACGACCAGAAGCAGCACGGCCCCGAGCAGCAGCCAATTGATGCGAGGCAGATAGATCTGGCCGGCCAGCTCCTCCGAGGTGTGCCGCACGTTGAAGCGCGGCAGGAGGCCCAGCTGGATCGCCTGACGCGTGAGGGAGTAGGCGCCGGTGATGACCGCCTGGCTGGCGATCACCGTGGCGACCGTGGTCAGCAGCACGACCGGCCACAGCGCCCAGCCGGGAAACATCAGGAAGAACGGGTTCTCGATGGCTTGGGGATTGGAGAGGACCAGCGCGCCCTGTCCGAAATAATTGATCGTGAGAGCAGGGAGCGCCAGGCCGAGCCAAGCAGCCTGGATCGGCAGGCGGCCGAAGTGGCCGAGGTCGGCATAGAGGGTCTCTGCGCCGGTGACCGCGAGAAAGACGAGGCCGAGCACCGTGAACCCGACAAGGCCGTTGTGAAGAAGAAACGCCAGACCATGCATCGGGTTGAACGCGGCAAGCACGCCAGGGTTCTCCGCGATGTGTACCGCGCCGATGGCGGCAAGCACGGCGAACCAGACGACGATAATCGGACCGAAGAACGCGCCAACCTTTGCGGTCCCCCGGCTCTGTACGGCAAAGAGCCCGACCAGAATGGCAATCGAGAGGGGAACGACGAGCTGGTCAAAGGCCGGCGTGATGACCTTGAGGCCCTCGACGGCCGATATGACCGAGAGCGCCGGCGTGATAGCGGCGTCGCCGTAGAGAAACGAGGCGCCGGCAATGCCGAGCAGCAGGATCGCGCGCTTGCCACGCTGCACGACCGATTGGGCGAGCGCCATCAAGGCGAACGTGCCGCCTTCTCCGTTGAAGTCCGCACGCAGCAGGACAAGGACGTACTTGAGCGTGACCAGCAGCAACAGCGACCACACGATCAGCGAGAGGATGCCGAGCACCGTCCCCTGGCTGACCACCGCCTGACCGGTTGCCGCAATCGCGGCCTCGCGGAAGGCATAGATCGGGCTGGTGCCGATATCGCCGTAGACAACGCCGACCGCGCCGAGCGCGAGAGGCCAGAACTGCCCGGCCTGCGCCTGCGCATGTTTGATGGGTCTCGGGAAGAGAGCCGATGCTGCTGCTGCTGCCATAAGGACACCCGCGAGTGCTGACGCGGCACGACGACCGTGCGGCCTTGTACATCTCGCATTTGCGAAGAGATAGGGAGCCGAAAGGCGTAGGACCAGGCGTGTACGGGGTCAAGGAAGTCCGCCATGAGACTAATCTAAGTTACTGACACGAGCTAGCGTCTTTCGCGATGACCTGCTGGACTGCGAGAACAGGTATGCCCCGCAGAGATGGCTCTTTCGGCGCTCCGAGGCCAGACGCATGCGGCCGTGCTCTGCTTTCGACTTGGCAGAGGCAGTTGGCTACAGTCGCCGCTCACCGGGAGATACGCATGCCGCAACCCCCACCCGCTGTCGTAGGTGCGCCGCTGGCGCAGATCGACACGCCTGCGTTGCTGATCGATCTGGACGCCTTCGAGCGCAATCTCGCGCGCATGGCCGATTTCGTGCGCGCGGCGAACGTGCGTTTGCGCCCGCATGCCAAGACCCACAAGTCCCCCATCATTGCCGGAAAGCAGATCGCGCTGGGGGCCGTCGGCGTGTGCTGCCAGAAGGTGTCCGAGGCCGAGGCGATGGTGGCGGGCGGCGTCGCTGACGTGCTCGTCTCCAACGAAGTCGCTGGAGCGATCAAGCTCGACCGCCTTGCGCAGCTGGCGCGGCGGGCCAAGGTCGCCGTGTGCGTCGACGATGCCGACGAACGTGGCGGAGATCGAGGCGGCAGCGACACGGGCGGACTGCGCTCTCGACGTGCTGGTGGAGATCGACGTAGGTGCCAGCCGCTGCGGGGTCGCCCCGGGAGAGCCCGCGGCGAGACTTGCCAGGCTCGTCGCCGCGTCGCCACATCTGCGCTTTGCGGGCCTGCAGGCCTACCACGGCTCGGCCCAGCACGTGCGCGAGGCCTCCGAGCGCAGGGCGCACGTTGCCCGCGCCGTGGAGCACGTGAAAGAGACCCTGCGCGCCCTGAAGGCGGCGGGCTTGGAGGCCGACAACATCTGCGGCGCCGGCACGGGCACCTACGAAAACGAGGCGGCGAGCGGCGTCTACACCGAGCTGCAGGCCGGCTCCTACATCTTCATGGATGCGGACTACGCCCGCAACAGGCGCGCCGACGGGCAGCCCTTCGACACCTTCGAGCACGCGCTCTTCGTCTACGCCACCGCCATGAGCACACCCATCCCCGAGCGTGTCGTGGTCGATGCCGGGCACAAGGCGCTCGCCGTCGACAGCGGCATGCCGCAACCCTGGCAGATGCCGGGGGCCAACTATCACCGCCCCTCCGACGAGCACGGCATCCTCGATGTGACGGCGTGCAACCATCGCCCGCGCCGTGGCGACAGGGTGCTGCTGGTGCCCGGCCACTGCGATCCGACGGTCAACCTGCACGACTGGTACGTGGGCGTGCGAGGGCTGGGCACCGACCGGGCGCACGTGGAGTGCCTCTGGCCCGTGGCGGCACGCGGCGCCCTGTTCTGACTTCGTTCCGAGCGGGTAGGCTCACCTCCCGGCCATTGCCAATCCGTCATCGCCACCCGATATGGACATTCATCGTATCCCCCGGGAGGATCCCATGACGCCTGAAGAACGCCAGCTCATCGCCGGCCTGTTCGAACGCATGCGCAGCTATGGAGCCCCCGACAAAGACCGGGAGGCCGAATCCCTGATCACCCAATCTGTGCGCGCCAATCCGGATGCGCCCTACATGCTCGTGCAGTCGGTGCTGGTGCAGGAGCAGGCCCTGCAGTCGGCCAACGATCGGGTGACGCAGCTCGAGGACGAGCTTCGCGCCATGCGCGGCGATGAGCGGCCGCCGGCCCGCTCCGGTGGTTTCCTGAGCGGCGTGTGGAACAGCGGGCGACGGGGCGAGGAGCCGAGGTCGAGCGTACCCCAGGTCGGCTCGCGCGCTGCGCCTCCTGCCTACGAGGACCGCGCGTCCTGGTCGCAGAGCGCGCCACCTGCCCAGCCACAGGCGCCTCAAGCCTCGGGCGGCGGGGGGTTCATGAAATCGGCGCTGGCAACGGCCGCAGGCGTTGCGGGCGGCATGCTGGTAGCCGACAGCCTCCGCAACATGCTGGGTGGTGCGCACGCCAGCCCGTCGCACCTGGGGGGGCCGCATGAAAGCGAGCCCACCGAATACGTGAACGAGAGCGACAACGATCCCGGCACCTACGAGGACGACAGCAACGACCCTGGCTTCGACAGCGATGGCGGCGGCGACGGCGGGATCGAGACTTGATTCAATTCAAACTGACGCCCTCGGCATATTGCGCTGGGACGCTGCGGCAGCAGTTGCCGGGCGTCCGCAATCAGGCCTCCGCCTTGTCCGCGATCTTGAGCGCGAAGGCGTAGTCGAGCGCCACCTCCTTGAGCGCCTCGAACCGGCCCGAGGCGCCGCCGTGCCCGGCCTCCATGTTGGTCTTGAGCAACACCAGGTTGTCGCTGGTGTTGAGGTGGCGCAGCCGCGCGATCCACTTGGCGGGCTCCCAATAGGTCACCCGCGGGTCGGTGAGGCCGGCGTAGGCGAAGATGTGCGGATAGGACTTGGCCGCCACGTTGTCGTAGGGCGAGTAGGAGCGGATGATCTCGAAGTCCTTCTTGGATTGGATCGGATTGCCCCACTCCGGCCACTCCGGCGGCGTCAGCGGCAAGCTTTCGTCCAGCATGGTGTTGAGCACGTCGACGAAGGGCACGTCGGCGATGATCCCGAGGAACAGATCGGGCGCCATGTTGGCGACGACGCCCATCAGCATGCCACCCGCCGAGCCGCCGTTGGCGACGATACGGCCGCGACGGGTATAGCCCTCCTTGGCCAGGAACTCGCCGGCTGCGATGAAGTCGGTGAAGGTGTTCTTCTTCTTCTCCAGCTTGCCGTCCGTATACCAGTGGTAGCCCTTGTCCTTGCCGCCGCGGATGTGAGCGATGGCGAAGATGAAGCCCCGGTCGACCAGGCTGAGCCGCCCGGTCGAGAAGCTGGCCGGAATGGCGATGCCGTAGGCGCCGTAGCCGTAGAGGAAGAGGGGCGCCGAGCCGTCGAGCGGCGTGCCCTTGTGGTAGAGGAGCGAGATCGGCACCAGCTCTCCGTCGGGGGCCGGCGCGTAGAGCCGCCGCGTGACGTAGTTGGCGGGGTCGTGGCCGCTCGGCACCTCCTGCGTCTTGCGCAGGGTGCGCGTCTCGGCCTCCATGTCGTAGTCGAACACCTGCGCCGGCGTCGTCATCGACGAGTAGGTGAAGCGCAGCGCCGTGGTGTCGTACTCGAAGCCGGCGGAGATCCCCAGCGAATAGGCCTCCTCGTCGAAGGCAATGGCGTGCTCGGCGCCGTCGGCGAAGCGTCGGATGATGATCTGCGGCAGGCCTTCCTCGCGCTCGAGCCGCACCAGATGGCCCTCGTAGGCGATCGCCTCCAGGATCAGACGACCCGGCTTGTGGGCGATGATCTCCCGCCAGTTCTGCCGCCGGGGGTCGAGGAGCGGCGCCTCGCAGATGCGGAAGTCTTCGGCGCCCTGCGAGTTGGTGGTGATGATGAGGGTGTCGGCGTGGTGCTCCACCGCGTACTCGTGGCCGTGCTCGCGCGGCGCCACCAGGCGCGGCTCGCTCTCGGGGCGATCGGCGTCGATCAGGTAGACCTCGGTGGTCTGGTGGTCGTGGGCCTCGATGGTCACGAACCGGGAGGACTGGGTCTGGCCGACGCCGACGTAGAAGCCCTTGTCCTGCTCCTCGTAGATCAGCACGTCGGCCTTGCCGGGCGTGCCGAGGCGGTGGCGGTAGACGTAGAGCGGGCGCTGGTTGGCATCGAGCCGGACGTAGAACAGCGTCTTGCTGTCGGCGCCCCAGACGATCGCGCTGCGCGTGTCGGGCATGGCCTCGCGCAGGTCCTTGCCGGTGGCGAGATCGCGGATCTTGATGGTGAAGAGCTCGGACCCCTTCTTGTCGACCGCGTAGGCCAGATAGCGGTGGTCGGGACTGTGCGCGGTGGCGCCGATCTGCCAGTACTTCTGGCCCTCGGCCTCCTTGTTGCCGTCAATCAGGATCTCCTCGCCGCCGCCGCCGCGCGGGCGACGGCACAGCCGCGGATACTGCCCGCCGGTGACGTAGCTGACGAAGTACTCGAACGGCCCGTCGGGGGCAGGCACCGAGCTGTCGTCCTCCTTGATGCGCGCTTTCATTTCGGCAAAGAGGGCCGCCTGCAGCCCCGCCGTGTCGGCGAGCGCGGCCTCCGTGTAGGCGTTCTCGGCCTCGAGATATGCGCGGATCGGCGCATCCAGCACGCTCGGGTCACGCATCACCTTCTGCCAGTTCTCGGCGCGCAGCCAGGCGTATTCGTCGACCAGCTCGACGCCGTGACGGACGTCGAACCGCGGGATGCGCTGCGCTTTCGGCGGCAGCTGCCGGGCGAGGGGGCGGTCGAAACCGTGCATCTTTGAACCTCTCATGCGGGCTGGGCGCATCAGCGCCGTGTCGCAACTGTGCGATTGGTCAGGATGTTGTCGTGCAGATACGTCAGGTGCCGCCCGGCTTGAACCTCAGGGCCACGCCGTTGATGCAGTACCTGAGGCCGGTGGTTTCGCGCGGACCGTCCGGGAAGACGTGGCCGAGATGGGCTTCACAACGGGCGCAGCGTACCTCGGTGCGCCGCATGAACAGACTGCCGTCCTCGTGCTCGCTCACGGCGGTCTCGGCCGCGGGCCTGTCGAAGCTCGGCCAGCCGGTGCCGGATTCGAACTTGGCCTTCGAAGAGAACAGCAGCTCGCCGCAGCACACGCAGGCAAACATGCCCTCGCGCTTCTCTCGATTGAGCGGCGAGGTGCCCGCGCGTTCGGTGCCGTGTTGGCGCGTGACGTAGTATTGCTCCGGCGTCAGCCGGTCGCGCCACTCAGCATCGCTCTTGACGATCTTGTCGGCGGCGGTGTCCGCGAACGGCCTGTCGGTCATGGCGCTAGACTTTCCGGTTGGCGGACGGCGTCGTAGGGCGCGTCAGCGGCCCCATTATGACGCCCCGGCTCGTCCTGTTCGAGTGGCAGATTTCCTCAAGTGTTCGTGTTGCACACCCGACCAAGGGGGCGGCGGCGTGCACGCAACGGCTGGCGGCAAACCTAGTGTATAACGACCTCCGGCGGCAGGATTGCTGACAAGAGTCGCGAGGAACCAGAGACGAATGCAAATAGTAGGATCGGTGCGCCGGTCGGTTGCGCAATTTTTTCTTGGATTGGTAACGAGTGATGCTGTAATATATTGGAGGATATGTTGTAATGATGGTGCGGTGGAAGCGTCCACCTCGGCAGTCTCCGGGTCTGGACAGTCCTGTTGGCGCTGCCGCGTCGCCGACACCTGGCAATCCGTGCATCGCTGCGGAGACACGCTATGGATGAATCGAATAAAACCGATCTGGTGCAGCTGACGGCAGGCATCATCTCGGCCTACGTCAGCAACAATACCGTCGTCCCCGAAGCTCTACCTTCGGTAATTGCCGACGTGCACGAGGCTCTCAGCAAGGCCGCTCAGCATATAGGGCCGGCGGAGCGAGAAGAACTGCGCCCGGCGGTGGCCGTAAAGAAATCAGTCACGCCCGATTACATCGTTTGCCTGGAGGACGGAAAGAAGTTCAAGTCTTTGAAGCGGCACTTGCGCACCCATTACAATCTCTCCCCCGAGGAATACCGCGAAAAGTGGGGCCTGCCGCACGATTATCCCATGGTTGCTCCCAACTATGCGGCTGCCCGGTCTCAGCTCGCCAAGCAGATGGGGCTTGGCACACGTCGCGAGAAATAGGGCCGTTCGTTTCCCCTGCCATCAGCGCTTTCGCTTGGCATCGGGAGGGCATGGGAGGAGCTGCGCGCTCCCCGACGCAAGTCGGCGCGCATCTGCCAGAGCTCGCAATTCCTCCCGATACACATCGAGCAGCTCGGCGTGACGTCCAAGGTCGTAGGTCCAGTGCCCGGCCAGCCCACGTTGACGCTCGTGCCGTAGCGCGCGGCGGAGCTTGACGACGATCCTCTGACGCGCAGCCAGACTTTCGTCCTCGATCTCGTGCGGCCATAGCCCAAGAACCCTGGAAAGTGCGCTACGTCGGTCGCCGCGCGGCCTGGGCGCACGCACCGCCCGGATGCCCGAGCGATCCGATGCCAGCCCGAATTGCTGATCCAGTCGGCGCGGATGGGAAGCGTGGGCGGCCGGTCTTGCCATGGGTCTTCCTGTGCTGGGCGGGCGACCATGGCATGTCCGGGATGGGCGAGGATTGGGCCACGCGCTGCCTGCGGCCGCATTGGCGCCCCGGCAATATTAACCAAGACGCTACTTATCCCCGGCGTTCACCCATCCAGTATCATTGCCTGGCGATCGGCGTTCATCCTCCTAAGATCAAGAATAGGCGCTCATCCGCAGAGTAACGGGGCAAAAACGTCTTGGGATGGACTGACAAGATGGCCAATTCCATCGCGTGTATCGATCGCATGCCGCAACCTTTGAGGGTACGAGGGCATGGCGGCGCGACTTCCGGAGCAATTCGTAAGGCAGGCGCTGGAGCAGGCGATCCTGCGTGTCTTCATGGTGGCGAGTGCTGATTTGTGGTCGGACACGCGCGGGCGCCCCAAGGTCGCTTTCGCGCGTCAGGTGGCCATGTACCTGGCTCACGTGGTGTGCGGCCTCAGCCTGACGAATGTCGGGCAAATCTTCTCGCGCGACCGCACGACGGTGGCACACGCCTGCGGCCGGGTGGAAGACTTGCGGGACGATCCCTCCTTCGACCGCTCGCTCGAGCTGCTGGAAGGCATCATGCGCGTGCTTCTGCCGCGAGTTGCACCGGCCCAGCACCCTCTCCGCACGGCCACCTAGATGCCGAAGGCAGACAACACCGCCGCCGCGGGGGTCGAGGCCGCCGCTCTGGCCGCGCTTTCCAGACTCGCGACCAAGGGGGCCTACGTGGCGCCCGTCGATGCAGCGCGGGGGGCAGACGGCCCATTCGACGTCTTCCCGACGGGCGATCCCGCCGCGCCCGCCGTCCTCGGCGTGGCCGCCGCCGCCATTGCCCTGGCCGTGCGCCGAGGCTGGCTCGCGCCCCACCCCAGAGCCGGCTGCTACGCCATCGCGCCAGCCGGTATCGAGGCTCTGCGCCGTTCGAAGAGTACGGCGCCCGCCCGGCCCGCCAAAACGCGTGCAACAGCAAAGGCGCAAGGCCGCGCCCACATCGCGCTCGGCCGCGAAGGATCTGCATCTGGCGCGCGAGGGGGCGCTCGCCTGGCTGCGCCGCCGCAGGGACAAGGATGGGCAGCCGCTGGTGAGCGAGCCCCAGTTCGCCGCCGGCGAGCGCCTTGCCGCCGACTTCTGGCACGGGCAGCTGCACCCGCGCGTCACCGCGAATTGGTCCGCCAGCGCCGCAGGTCGCCGCATGCGCCGGGCAGCACCGGGCGCCGGTGTCGACCTCAAGGACAACGTGGTGGCTGCGCGCACCCGCGTGCACCGGGCGCTGTCCACGGTGGGGCCAGAGCTCGCCGGCATCCTCATCGACGTGTGCTGCCACGACATCGGCCTGGAGCCGGCCGGGCACATGCAGGGCTGGCCGCCGCGGGCGGCCAAGGTCGTACTGCAGCTGGCGCTGACGCGCCTCGCCAGGCACTACGGCTTGCTGGCTCCGCAGCCGCATCGGGGCACGCACCGGCTGCGCCAGTGGGGCGAGGAGGACTATCGGCCGACCCTCGATGCCTGGCGCTCGTAGAGCAGGATCGCTTCGCTGCGATTCACCCTGCCACGCTCGAGCGCTGGAGGCCGAAGAGGGAATCCTGCTCTATTTCCCAGTCTTGAAGCGAGATCCACGTTGCTTCGGTTGAGCGAAGGACGGGTCGTCCCATTCCGGCACATCTCCGTCCCCCAAGGCCGGGGCGTCCCCACGGGCGCTGGCGCTACCGTGTGGCGCGGATCTTGCGCCTAGTCGACCCGAGGCCGGCGCGAGCGAATGGATTTGAGCCAGACGAGACCTCTCTCGTCTCCTCGCGCGGAGGCCGGCAACGGTGATCGTGCCATGCGGCTGCTGCTCGTTGAAGACAGTGCGCGCCTGCAGCACCTCGTGGGAGAGGTGCTGCGCGAGGGCGGCTACTTCCTCGATGCGGTCGGCAACGTCGCCGACGCGGAGGCCGCTCTCGCCAGCGTGGTCTACGACCTCGTCATTGTCGACCTGGGCCTGCCCGACGGCGACGGACTGGACCTCATCCGCCATTTGCGCGCGCGCAAATACGGCGCTCCCGTCCTCGTCATCACGGCTCGCGCCACCGTGCAGGATCGCGTTGCCGGGCTGGACTGTGGGGCGGACGACTATCTCGGCAAGCCCTTCCATCATGGCGAGCTGATCGCCCGCGTCAGGGCGCTTCTGCGCCGCGGCGTGCGGCCGCTCGGGCCCGACATCAAGATCGGCGACGTCTCGCTCAATCTGGCGACCGGAGAGGCGCGGGCCGACGGCCGGGACCTGCACCTGCGGCCGAGAGAGCGCCAGCTGCTGGAAGTGCTCATGCGGCGGGAGGGCCACGTGGTGTCGAAGGCCGCCATCGAGACGGCACTGTCCGAATTCGGGCGCGAGATGTCGCCCAACGCCATCGAGCTGCTCGTATCACGTCTGCGCAAGGCCCTCGACGCGGTCGAGGCGCGCGTGCATCTGCAGACATTCAGGGGTCTGGGCTACGTGCTCAAGGACCGTCCATGACCGCGCTGCGCCGCCGTCCCGGCCGCAAGTCCATGCTCTTTATCGTCACGTCGCGGATCATTGCGATCGCGGTCGTGGCCGTGCTGCTCGAGATCATCCAGATTGCCAACAACTACTATCTGGACGAGTCGCAACTGGCCAAGCTCTACGTGACGCACGAGGCGGAAGTGATCGCGACCGGCATCACTCCCGGCGCCGACGGCCCGCGCTTCGTCCTGCCGACCTCGGCGGCACACTACAGTCACGACCGTGCGTCTCCCTATGCTTTCCGCGTGCTCGATGCCCGCGGCAGGACGATAGGTTCGGCACGGTCGGCGGTGATCGAGCAGATTTCGCCCTGGGCATCCGCCGCCTCGAGCTGGCCAGATCAGTGGATCAAGCGCCTCGACAAGGAATGGCTGCACATCGCCGGCGGCGAGCGCATGCGCGTTGCCGGTGAGGACGTGCGCATCGAGATCGCGACCCTCGGGGACCCGGCCGGTGAATACTGGCGCGTGCTGGGCGGCGAGTTCATGGACCATATTGCCATGCCCATGGGTCCGTTCCTGCTCATGACCGTTTTCGTCATCACGCTCACCATCAGGCGGACTCTGAGACCGGTGGCGCTGGCGGCCGAAGAAGCCGACGCTATCGATCCGCGCAATCCCGAGGCGCTACTCGCCATCGACCGTATGCCCGCCGAGATCGCGAGCTTCATGGCGGCCGTCAACCGCGCCCTGGAGCGTGTCCGCCAGCTCGTGCAGTCGCAGAAGATGTTCCTGGCTACCGTCGCCCACGAGCTGCGCACGCCGCTCTCCATCATGCTGCTGGAGCTCGCCAAGATCGACGGCGCGAGAGCGCGACGCCTGGAGGCCGACGTCCACGCCATGAACCGGCTCGTGGGCCAGCTGCTTGCCCTCGTGCGTCTCGAGCTCGTCAAGCAGCAGGACGCCGCGATGGTCGACCTCGAGGACGTCGCCCGCTCCACGGTGACACGGCTGGCGCCATGGATCATGGACCACGGCGACAACATGGAGTTCGAGGTGGACCGGCCGGGCGCATTCGCCGGCGACCGGTCGGCGATCGCCGATGCGCTGCGCAACCTGGTCGAGAATGCCGTCAGGCACTCGGCCCCCGGCACCACCATCAAAGTGACGGTAGGGCCGGGATCGCGGCTTTGCGTAGAAGACAACGGTCCTGGCCTGGCGATCTCGGACATGGACGCGCTCACCCAACCGTTTCGGAAGGGCGACGGCTCGACGGATGGCTTCGGCCTCGGCCTCGCCATCGTCCAGAAGATCGTCGAGTTGCACAACGGCAGGCTGGCCGCCGGCCGCTCCTCTCTGGGCGGGGCGCGCTTCGAGGTCTCCTTCAGCGGCATCGGCGCCCAATTCGCGGTCCCCTGACAGGCCAATGACAGCTCGGTCGGCTTTGTTCGAGCCGAGCGAGAGGGCTCGCGTACATGCGGCAATCACGGGCGGCTCCGGCAGGGAGCTTGCTCAACAGAGCGCGGCGCTGCTGCGGACAGGGGTAGTGGAATGGCGTTCGGTCTCAAGTCGGTCAAGGACCTTCTGCTCAGGAAGGCGTTGGCAAAATACAGTCACCTCAGCTCGGAGTTCGGCGATCACGGATATCTCGAAGCGACCTATCGCCACGTCTTCCTGCGCGAGTTGGCGCGGGTGGGGCTTGCCGACATCTACACACCCATTCAGTCGGCGGCCAACTACTCGCTGTTGTTCACCCTGCTGACCAGCGTGCTGCGGGCGCAGCCCGCCAACGTCCTGGAGCTCGGTTGCGGCGAGACCACCCTCCTGCTCGATGCGCTGCGCCGCTCGGGCGCCTGGCGCGGCAAGCTCATCTCGCTCGAGCATGACAGCTTCTGGCGCAAGGAGCTGTCGGCCGCCGTCACGACCGACATCGTCCACGCGCCGCTCAAAAGCCGCACCATCCGCGGAATCAGCACCAGGGCCTACGACCTCACCGCCCTCCCCAGGCCGCTCCCCCGCTTCGATCTCGTCCTTGTCGACGGACCGCACGGCGTGCCGCGGTGGTCGCGTCTTGCTTGCCTCGATTTCATTCCGGAGAGCCTTGCGCCGGAGTTCCTCGTCATTCTCGACGATTACGAGCGACCGGGCGAAAAAGAAACCGCCGCTCTGGTGCGCAAGAGCCTGTCCTCCAAGGGTCGGCAGATCTTCGAGGAGGCTATCCTCTCCAACAAGCACCAACTGATGATCGCCACCGAGAGATACCGCGCCTGCCTCTATCCGCGACCACCAGCGACTCTGCCCGCGAGCGCACCCACTCTCGAGTACGCCGCCCCAAACGCCGTGCTCATCGCTCCCTCGGTTGATAGCCCGCCGCGGCCCCTGCACCAACTCCCAGCCGCCGCCGCTCTGCCGAGCCATGAGAAGGTCGCCTGACGCAGCGCGGGGGCGGGCGGCTCATCCGGCGGCCAGTGCGCGCGCGTCGTTGCGGATGCGCTCCACCATCGAGAAAAAGCCGTTCGAGCGCTGCGGGGTCAGGTGCTCCTGGAGGCCCAGCTCCGCGAACAGCGTGCGCGCATCAAGGCGCAGGATCTCCTCGGCCGTCTTGTCCTGAAACAGGGCAAACAGGATAGCGATCAGGCCGCGCACGATGTGGGCATCGCTGTCCCCCCGAAACGTGAGCAGGGGGGCTGAACCCGCGGCGCCGGCGCCCACTGCGCTGGCGAGCCATACTTGGCTGGCGCAGCCGCGCACCTTGTTGGCCTCGGTCCGCAACGCCTCGGGCAGCGGCGGAAGGGCACGCCCCAGCTCGATCACATAGCGGTAGCGATCCTCCCAGTCGTCGAGCAGGGCGAAGTCGGAGCGGATGGAGTCGAGCGTCATGGACCGCCAGCAAGACCAATGCACGCAACCGCAGGCCAAGCGCCGGCCGTTGCCAGACTATGCATATGGTCTTGGGGCCCGGCGAGGCAAGGCGTCTGCCTGCGCGATCGGTCCGGCAGGAGCAGCTCAGGTCCCGGTACGCTGTGCCTGACCGCGCCAGGCTGGCCCCAAATCGCCGGGCGTGAGCGTGCCCTGGGCTGATGGCAGTAGCCTCGGCTCCGGCCGGCGCTTGCCGTCGAGCGGCTGCACGTCGCGCACAGGGGCCGCCTCCTCCTTGTGCCCGCCGGAGCTCACCAGGTCGACGACGACGCGGGCTCCAAAAGCGGCCTTCTTCAGGAAGGTCGCCCACAGATCGGCACCGGCGGCGCAGAACTGTCCGTTGCGGTCGCAAAAGGTTGTGACCCGCTCCACCGTCGCCACCGCGGTTCCGTAGAGCTTCGCCTGCTGGCGCTCGTCGGTCGGCAGCAGCAGCACGACCAGCCCAACCCAAAACGCAAGCCTGATGAGAAACATGACGCCTGCCTGTTGTCTCGGGGCGCCTGGCACGCCCTCTCGCTGTGCTCCCACGTCTAGCAGGCAAACGTCTCGATCAGGCAAACCGGGCTGGTGCGAATTGCATCGAATTTTATCGATCCTGGTGACGTTGCGAGAACCTGCGCCCCTACCCGCGTGTAGCCTTCCCGGCCGTGGCGGGAAGCGGCACCGGCGGTGTTGCTCAACGGCGCCGGTTAACACTTCGTTTAGAAACCGCTTCGAATAATGCGCGAGGGGACGGGGCGTGCGTACGGAGTAAGGATAATGACCCCAGGGCAGGCTCGGGTTGCGCTGTTGAGTTTCCTCCTCGTCACGACCGGAGTGGCCGTCAACGCGCTGTTGCTGCAGGCTCGGCCCGGCGGCGCCACGCAGGCTGCGATGCGAACGCCGGCGTCGGGCATGAGCGGTTGGGCGCACAACAAGCGCGAAACCGCACGCGACGATCGCTCCGGCCCCTATCGCTCCGCGAACATCACGACGCAGACCCCGCTGCGCATTGCCCGCTTCGCGGCGGACTCGGCGCGCCTCGCCGCAGAGGACGGGACGAGCCCAACCACCATCGCCGCCGTCCAGCGCGAGCTCAGCACGCGCGGCTACGGCCCCCTCGCCGCCGACGGCATCATGGGGCTCGGCACACGCTCAGCCATCATCGCGTTCGAGCACGATCACGGCATAGCCCTCAGCGGCGAGGCAACTGAGGAGCTGCTTCGGCGCATCCTGCTGGAGGGATCCGCCGGCGCCGCTGCCGCACCGAATGCGAGGCCGGGCGGGGCAGAGCAGACCATCCGCGCGGTGCAGAAGGATCTCTCGGCCCTGGGCTACCCGGTAGGCCACGTCGATGGCCGGCTCAGCGAGGGCACGGTCAAGGCCATCCGCGATTTCGAGCTGGACAGAGGCCTCGTGCCGAAGGGCCACATCTCCGCCGAATTGGTGGCCCAGCTCGACGAAGCCGCCAAGGCGCGGCCAGCGGGGCGCTGAGCTTCGCCACCACCGGCAAGCGCGGTTGCAGTTGCAGCGCGCCTGCCTGGCCTTAGACTGCCAGGCCTGATGCGCCTCAAATCGGAGATCTGGGTCAAGGCCTACCTGCGCCGCTGTCAGGGCGAAGGGCTCGCGGCCGTGCTGGTGCGCCGCGGCGATGCCGACGCGGGCGCGATCTACGTCAAGGTGAGCCGCCTCGACGGCACCGCCGGTCTCTATGGGCCGGCGCCGGCCGGAATGGACGAGGCGCGCGAGGAGCGGCGCTGGGAGCCCTGCCTCGAGCGCGAGACGACACCCGAGACGGAAGCCGACGCCTACCTCGAGCGGCAGATCGAGTTCGACCCCGACATCTGGATCGTGGCTGTGGAGGATCGCCTCGGGCGCCACTTCCTCGACGACTGGCTCGCGGCGGGAGGCAACAGACGAGATTAACGTTTCGTTAACTCCTGGGGCAGTCAAATGGCATGATTCGCCATGCTTGGTCGGTGCGTCATGGAGGGGGACAGCCAAGGCCCGCAATGACGGGCCGTCGGCAGGGGAACTCAATGGCAATGATTCTGGATTTCCGGTCGCGGTCGGAAGCGCAAGCCGCGCGGGCTGAGCCGACCGAGGCGCCTGAGCCGGTCGGTGCGCAGATCATCATCTTTCCCGGCGTGCGCCGCGAGCGTCATGGCGAGGCGGCGAAGGTGCAACGGCGCAAGAAGGCGCCCAAGCGCGACCGCCTCGAACTCCCGGACTGAGGCAGCCAGCTCGCAGCGCATCGTGTGAGCGCGACCGCGACTTGCGGCGGTCGCTCAGCGCACCCTGATGCGCGCGTAGAGCTGCGCCTTGTACTTGCGGCTGAGCGTCGGCAGCAGCGCCTTGGTCATGAGGCAGATCGCCCATTCGCCGAGGCGCGGGAACAGCCGGTGCAGCTCCTCGTGGAAGAGCGTGTCGATCAGGCGCTCGCCCTCGCGCTTGTGCATGGCGTGGTTGACGCGGATGACCTGGCGCACGAAGTCGATGTCGCCATAGTCGCGCATGCGATTGTCGACCACCCAGCGCCAGGCTTTCTGCTTGCGTCGACGCGGCCCCGACCGGGCGCCGATGGCTGGACTTCGCGCGGGTCGCCGATTTCGCCGTTCTTGCTTTTGTTTTCGACATGGGGCCGACCTCCTCGTGACGCGTCTGTGCCCGAGGGTGCCGACAGGTTTGGCGTTCCTATGTCAGAGGTGCGCCCTACAACGAGGCCGGGTGCACTGCGGAGAACCGTCTAACGGATTGTTTTATGCTATATTTTCGCAGACGACCTGCGGCTCAGCCATCGCTCAGCGCGGGAAAGGTATGCCGTCCCGCCGCATCGAGCGGCAGCGGCTCGACCCACCGCACCGCTGCCAGGGGAAGCGGCCCGTAGAGGTGGGGAAAGAGCGCGCCGCCGCGGGCCGGCTCCCACTTCAGGGCAGCACCGAGCTTGTCCGCGTCGACCGCGACGAGCTTCAGGTCGCCGAGACCGGCGAAATACCTGGCCGCGGTCTCCGCCACCTGCCCGCCCGTGGAGAAATGAATGTACCCATCGCGCCGATCGACCTCGGAGCCCGCGAACGCGCCGGCGCGCTCGGCCTCATCCCATTCGGCCGTGGTGCAGATCTTGTAGATGATGGTCATGGTTCGGATTGGTCGGGGCAGAGGGATTCGAACCCCCGGCCCCCTGCTCCCAAAGCAGGTGCTCTACCAGGCTGAGCTATGCCCCGACAGGGTCGCCCCTATAGCACGGGGCGGGTGAAAGTGCGATGGCCCTGGCGGCTCCGGCTCCCGCGCTGCAAAGGCGGCGCGCTACTTCTTGGCCGGCTTGGCCGCCGGCTTGAAGTAGTGGTGCTCGACCCTGTCGCCGGGCTTGAGGCCGAGGCGCTCGGCGGCGCCGCCGGCGAGCTCGAGGCAGGCGGTGACATCGCCCTTCGACGCGATGATGTTCTCCGACAACGGCTCGGTCATCGCCTCGATGCGGTGGACGACGCCGTCGGCGCGGATGAACACCATGTCGAGGGGGATGTAGGTGTTGCGCATCCACATGGTGATCTCCTGCGGCTGCTCGTAGAAGAACAGCATGCCGCTGGTATCGGCGAGCCGCGAGCGGAACATCAGGCCCTGCGCCTTCTCGGCCTGGCTCTCGGTGACCTCCACGTTGATCACGCGCTCGCCGTACGCGGTGATGAGCTTCAAGGTTTCGTGCCGCATGGCATGGGCCGAGTGCGCGAGCCCCACGATCAGCAGGGCAAGACCGCAAAGAAATGGGGCCGCCCGAAGGGCGGCCCGGCGAAAGGTCATTGTCGTCCTCGATACGGCCTGGTCAATGCTTGGGCGGCAGGCCTGGAGCGCCGTCCGGCCGCAGCTCGGCCGCCATACAGCCCTTGATGCCCATGCCCCAGCGCACCTGCACGACCTGATCGGGCCGAAGCTCGGTGAACCCGAAGCGCCGCAGCGTCTCCATATGTACGAAGATGTCCGGGGTGCCTTCGCCACGCGTCAAGAATCCAAATCCGCGAACCCGATTGAACCACTTGACCCGCGCCCGCTCCCAATCGCTCTCCGCAGTGACCTGCACGTGCGTGCGTTGCGGCAGCTGCGAGGGGTGGATGGCCGTGCTCTCGTCCATACTGAGGACGCGGAAGGCCTGAAGCCCCCTTGGACGCTTGAGCACCTCACAGTGGACGCGCGCACCCTCATAGGCGGTCTGATATCCTCCCGCCCGCAGGCAGGTCACGTGCAGCAGCACGTCGGCCAACCCGTTGTCGGGCACGATGAAGCCATAGCCTTTCGATACGTCGAACCATTTTATCGATCCGGCGATCTCGAACACCTCGACACTGGCGTCGCCTCCCGCAGTATCCGCCTCGCTATCCTTCCCCTGATTAGCCCCATAATCTGGAGAAAGCTTGTCCTTGTCCTCCACCATACTTCAACCCCCGCTCTACCGTTGTGACTCTCCAGCTCCCGGTTGCGTCGTCCCGATGATTTGCCCTCACGAAATGCCGCCCCGACAGCTAGTTCAGGTATAGCTAAGCCGAGCCGACCTAGCCACCAATTTCTGGTAATGCCGGACTGTTATCCTCCCCAATACTGGCCCAAGGTCCTGAAAATGCGCCGCTTCTCAGTATCCACCGGCCGTGTTTAGGCTGTGGACTATGCACGCCTGTGTATATCCGGTGGAAAAACTTGATTCCCTTGAGAAAATGCTTGCCGCCGCCATCGTTACCGGGAACGGGCATTGCGAATCACTCTTCCTGTCACATTTGGACGTTCCATGTCACAGACGGCGGAATTGCGTCAGTCCTGTGGCGGCCCTGATGCCGGCATGAACTTCCGCCCCAGCGTGGCAGCTGCGCCCCATCCCTGCTCACGCGCTGCGCTTGCGCAGCCGCTGCCGCGAGCGCAATGATAGGGCAGTCGCCGGGAACGGACCCGGCGCCAGAGGAGGAGGTTGCGGCGGTGTCTATGCGGTATCTGCATACCATGGTCCGGGTCGCCAACATCGAGCAGAGCCTGGATTTCTATTGCCAGAAGCTCGGCATGCAAGAGGTCATGCGCAGGGAGGATCAGGCCGGCCGCTATACCCTTGTGTTCCTGGCTGCCCCCGATGACAAGTCCAAGGCCGCCTCCGAGCGTGCGCCCCTTCTGGAGCTTACCTTCAACTGGGACCCGGAGAAATACGGCGAAGGGCGCAATTTCGGCCATCTGGCCTTCGAGGTCGACGACATCTACGCCACCTGCGACAGGCTCATGAAGGCCGGCGTCACCATCAACCGCCCCCCGCGCGACGGGCGCATGGCATTCGTGCGCTCGCCAGACAACATCTCGATCGAGCTGCTGCAGAAGGGCACGGCGCAGGCGAAAGCGGAACCGTGGGCATCGATGCCCAACACGGGCAAGTGGTGAGCTCCGCGCGTCCCCTCGGTCTCTGCGATCGTCGAGGAATTTCCTAAAACACTTACCTTTGTGAGACCGGCTTTTTAAGCCGCCTGGACATAACCTGCGCGCAGGACGATGCGCGTGGGCCGAAACGGCCGACGCCGTTGGGGGGACGAGTCCGGGCGGATGCTCGCTGACGGCGCGAGCTGTGATTTCCGCTGCGGCTTGCACCCCTCGCCCTCGCGCGCTTGGCAACTCGGCCCCGCCCTCCGGCGGGGCTGGATGCGCACGCGAAACAGGACCACGCCGCAGGTACTCGATGCTCGATTGGTTAGGGCTGCCGCGGCCGCAAATCGCCACCAAGCTTTACGGCGCCATCGCCCTTACCCTGGCCGTCGTCTACCTGCTGGCCGCCGGCACGATCCAGTTCGCCAGCCGGACGGAAGACGCGGTCAGCCTGATCCGGCGCAATGCTCTCAACACCGCGCTCCTCTCGCACGACCTGGAAGCGGCGCTCGAGCGACAGCGCTCCCTGATCGCGGCGGCGCCCTATCCACCCGACGCCGCCGCGGGCGCACAAAACGAGCGCGCCTTCCTCGAGGGCAACCGCGAGATGTCCGCGCTTCTGGAGCGCATGGGCTACAGCGGGGAGAACAGGCTCGCCGCAGCGTTGGCTACCCTCGCGCGGCAGGGCGCCTCGGTGATCGAACTCGCGCACATGCGGCTGCCGGAGCAGGCGAGTGCCGCCGTGGCCCCCTACGCCGCAACGTCCGAGAGCCTGCAAAGAAGCCTCGTCGACGAGCGCCAGCGGCGCACCCTCGACGCCAAGGAGGCGCTCGACGAGATGGCGGCGAGCTCGCGCACGCTCATCACCTGGGTCTGCGCCGCCGCCGCCATCACCGGGTTGCTGATCGGGCCCGTGGGCCTGCTGCTGCTGCGGCGCGTGCTGGCACGCCTGCAAGGCGTAGGCTCCGCCCTGCTGCGGCTCGCCCGCAACGACACCTCCATCGACATCCCCGGCCTCCATCACCAGGACGAGGTGGGCCAGCTCGCCCGCTCCGCCGCCGTCTTCAAGGCAAAGTCGATCGAGCTCCTGCAGAAGAAGGGCGAGTTCGAGCGGCTCAATCTCCAGCTCGACGCCGCCATCAACAACATGCCGCTGGGCCTGAGCATGTTCGATGCGCACGGGCGCCTGCTGGTGTGCAACAAGCATTTCGCCGAAATGTATGCCCTGCCGGGCGAGCTGACATGGCCGGGCACGCTGCACGTGGCCCTGTGGGACCACCGCGCGAGGAGCGGCGCGCAGCACCATCCCTCCGGCGGGGAGAAATTCGCGCCTGGCTCCGGTCAGCCCGAATCCATGACGATCGAGTACGGCAATGAGCGCATCATCTCGGTCACGACCCGGCCGCTCAAGGGCGGCGGCTGGGTGGCGCTCGACGAGGACATTACGCAACGCCGCCGCCAGGAGCAGGAGATCTCCCACCTGGCCCGCCACGACGCGTTGACCAACCTCGCCAATCGCGCGCTGCTGCGCGAGAAGCTGCAGCAGGCGCTCCTGCGCCTGGGGCGCGGGCAGGGCTTCGCCGTGCTCTGTCTGGACCTCGACCGCTTCAAGAGCGTCAACGACACGCTCGGCCACCCCGTCGGCGACGCGCTGCTGAAGCAGGTGAGCGAGCGGCTGCTGGGCTGCGTGCGCCAGGGCGACGTCGTGGCCCGGCTCGGCGGCGACGAGTTCGCCATCATCCAGGCCAACGTGCGCGACGCCGACGCCACCGAGGCGCTGGCGGCCCGCATCGTCGAGGAGGTCTCCAGGCACTACGAGATCGGCGGTCAGCGCATCGACATCTCGACCTCCATCGGCATGACGCTGGCGCCCCGCGACGGGGCGGACGCCGACCAGCTGATGAAGAATGCCGACCTCGCGCTCTACCGCGCCAAGGCCGACGGACGCCATGGCTACTCGTTCTTCAAGCCGGAAATGAACGACCGCATTCAGGTGCGGCGCAGGATGGAGATCGAGCTGCGCAAAGCCCTCGACGAGGAGCAGCTCGAGCTTCACTATCAGCCGATCATCTGTCTGCAATCGCAAACCGTGACGGGCTTCGAGGCCCTGCTGCGCTGGACGCATCCCAAGCGCGGGGCCATCCCACCCGAGGAGTTCATCGAGCTGGCCGAGGAAATCGGCCTGATCGGCGAGCTCGGCGAATGGGCTCTGCGGCAGGCGTGCACGGAGGCGGCGCGCTGGTCGTCGCCCGTCAAGGTCGCCATCAACCTGTCGCCGGTCCAGATCAAGCGCGAGCTGATCGAGGTGGTGCTGCAGGCGATCGCCGCCTCCGGGCTGTCGCCCGACCGGCTGGAGCTCGAGATCACCGAATTGGTGCTCCTGCAGGACAGCCAGAATGCGCTCGCCACTCTGCATCAGCTGCGCCAGCTCGGCGCGCACGTGGCCATGGACGACTTCGGCACCGGCTATTGCTCGCTGAGCTACCTGCGCAGCTTCCCCTTCGACAAGATCAAGATCGACCGCGCCTTCATCGGCGACATGGACCGCAGCGACGAGGCGCGCGCGATCGTGGAGACCATCATCAGGCTCGGCAAGCACCTCGGCATGTCGACGGTGGCCGAGGGGATCGAGAACTTCGACCAGCTGAAGCTTCTGAGCGCGGCGGGTTGCACGCAGGCACAGGGCTTCTACTTCAGTCCGCCGGTGCCGCGCACCGAGGTCGAGCGCGTCCTGCGCGACACCTTCGAGCACGCCCGCGTCGCGGCGTGACCGGCGCGACGGTGTCGGCCCGCCAGCGGCGATGAACCGAGCGGCGAATTGGGTACATTTCGGGCTAGATGCCGATTTGCCGATCATCAGATTGCCGGGTCATCGCCCGTTGAACCCGCACTCGCTCAAAGCGTCTGTGGCGGGGTGGCGGTCGGGCATGGGTTCGTGGCGCGACCGCCTGCTGCCGTGGTGGCAGGAATTCTCCTCGCTATCGGTCCTCCTGCAATTCGCAATCATCGCAGCTTGCTACGTCGCCGCGCTGACGGCCAGCTGGTGGCTGACACCTCGGCTCGAAGCCCGCTTGCGCCGCATCACCGGCCAGCCCCGGCTGCTGCGTATCCTTGTCGTCATTCTGCGCCGGCTGAAATGGCTGTTCTTCGCGCTGTTCCTGTGGCTGGTCGCCATCGTCATGGGGGAGGTGACGTGGCCGAGCCGCAGCTATTTCATCAGGGTGGCGGCGAGCCTGGCAACGGCGTGGGCCATCATCGCCATTCTCTCCCGCCTGATACGCAACCGATCGCTCGCAAGCCTCGTGAGCGTGCTGGCGTGGGGTGTGGCAGCCCTCATCATCACGGGGCTGTTCGACGACACGGTTGCGCTTCTCGATGCCGCTGCATTGACGGTTGGTTCGCTCCGGCTGTCCGCCCTGATGATCGTCAAGGCGGTTCTGCTCTTCGGCACGCTTTTCTGGCTTGCATCCCTGTCCGGCGAGCTGGCGGAACAGCGCCTCATCAGGGGGCTCGAGATCGACGCCACCTACAGCGTGCTGATCGGCAAGCTCGTCAAAGGCGGATTGTTCATCGTCGCCTTCTTTGCCTCGATGTCCGCCATCGGCGTCGACGTCGCGGCATTGACCGTATTCTCGGGCGCCGTCGGTCTGGGCATCGGCTTCGGCCTGCAGAAGGTTGCGTCCAACCTCATCAGCGGCTTCATCATCCTTCTCGATCGATCCATAAAGCCAGGCGACGTGATTTCCGTGGGCGACACCTTTGGATGGATCACGTCGCTGCGGGCGCGCTATGTCTCGGTCAACACCCGCGAGGGCATGGAGCATCTGATCCCGAACGAGACTTTCGTCACCGACCGTCTGGTGAACATGTCGTTCAGCGACCGTTCGATCCGCCTGGAGGTCAAGTTCGGCGTGAGCTACGCGAGCGACCCTCACCTCGTCAGGAAACTTGCCATCGCGACCGTGAAGGACCTGCCGCGGGTGCTCGTTGCCCCCGAGCCCGTCTGCCATCTCGTCGCATTCGGCGACTCTTCGCTCGACTTCGTGCTGCGCTTCTGGATCCGCGATCCCGAGAACGGCGTCACCAACGTCAAGGGCGACTGCTTCCTCACCCTTTGGGACGAATTCAAAAAGCACGGCATCCAGATCCCCTACCCGCATCGCGAAGTCATCTTGCGGCAGAAGAGCGAGGACGTTGCGCGCTAGAGCAGGATCGCTTCGGACGGAATCACTTTGCCCCAATTGGGACGTGGCGGCCGAAGCGTGAATCCTGCTCTACATCATAGACTTGAGAGCAAGATTCACGTTCCATGATCGAAGCGGAGCGCTTCGATCAGAAACGATCTTGCTCTAGATCGAATGCGCTCTGCCGTGCAAGGTCGGAGCTCCGCCGGCGCGGCTAACCGAGGACGCCGGAGGTGCCCGAGGGCTTGGCGGCTCCGTGTCCCCAGGGGCGGTGGTTGACGGCGCCGACGCGCCACAGGCCAGGGGCGCCCGGCGGGCTCAGGTGGTCGAGCCGGGTGAGCGAGCAGTTCTCGACCACGAAGGTCAGCGCCGCCTGCGGGTCGAGCTTGAGCGCCAAGCGTCAGCGCGGCGCGGATGGTGCCGCCATGGGTGACGGCGACGATGTCGCGGCCGCGGTGCTCGGCGGTGAGGCGCTCGATTGGCGCCCGCACGCGGTCGACGAGATCGACGAAGCTCTCCCCGCCAGGCGCGCGCTCGTGCGCGGGGGCGAACCAGAGTGTGTGCGTGCCGACCCTTCTCTCCGCGTAGAAGGGTTTGCGCTCGAGCCCCTGCCATTCGCCCAGATGCTGCTCGGCGAACTCCGGCACCTCGATCGGCTTGACTGCGCCGTGGCGGCCGCCGAGGGCTGCCATGATCGCCGCTGCGGTCTGGCGCGTGCGGGCGAGGTTGCTCGTGTACCACACCGCGTCGGTGGGCAGCTCGCGTGCCAGCGCGTCGAAGATTTCCGATGCCGTGCAATCGCAATCGAGATCGCTTTGGCCATAGATGCGCCCGCCATCGGGCACGGGAGCGTGGCGAATCCACCACCACCGGGTCTGGTCGCTCGACACCCGCGCTACTCCATCGTCACGACGATCTTGCCCATGGCCTTGCGCGCGCCGAGGCGGGCGATGGCCTCTCCCGCCTTGGCCAGCGGGTAGCGCTCGGAGACGACCGGCTTGATCGCCCCCTTGGCGTAGAGTTGCATCAGCTCGGCGATGTTGGCGGCATTGCCCTCGGGATCGCGGCGGGTGAAGGCGCCCCAGAACACGCCGACGACCTGGCAGGATTTCAGCAGCGTGAGGTTGAGGGGCAGCTTGGGAATGCCGGCGGGGAAGCCCACGACCAGCAAGCGCCCCTCCCAGGCGATGGCGCGCAGTGCGGCTTCCGAGTAGTCGCCGCCCACGGGGTCGTAGATGACGTTGGCGCCGCTCTCGCCGCAGGCTTGCTTGAAGAGGTCGGCCAGCGCCTTGGCGCCCGCCTTGTCGAAGGGGCCTGCCGGGTAGACGACACCGTCGTCGGCGCCGTGCTTCTTGGCGAAGGCCAGCTTCTCCGCCGACGATACGGCGGCGATGACGCGCGCACCGTACGCCTTGCCGAGCTCCACGGCAGAGATGCCGACGCCGCCCGCCGCACCCAGCACGAGCAGGGTCTCGCCCCTCTCGAGGTGACCGCGGTCCTTCAGCGCGTAGATGGTGGTGCCGTAGGTGAGCACGAGGGCGCTCGCCTCGTCGAAGGGCATGCTGGCGGGCATGGCGATGCAGTGGCCAGCCGAAAGCACGAGCTTCTCGGCCATGCCGCCCGCAATGGTCGAGCCGATGACGCGGTCGCCGGGCTTGAATTGCGTGACGCCGGACCCCACTGTCTCCACCACGCCCGCGACCTCGCCGCCCGGAGCGAAGGGCCGCGGCGGCTTGAACTGGTAGCGGTCTTCGATGATCAGGAGATCTGGGTAGTTGACGCCGCAGGCCTTGACGGCGAGCAGCACCTCGCCCGGGCCCGGCCGCGGATCGGGGAGCTGCTCCAGCGTCAGCGTCTCTGGCCCCCCGATGCGCGTGCTCAACATCGCCTTCATTGTGTGACATCTCCGGGGATGACCGCACCCAACGCCCCGGTCCCCAAGGGGCAGGCCTGCAGGGGCCGGCCGTGCCTGACGCTGCAAGCTGCCGGGACGCCTGAGTTAACAGACGCAGGGGCCGCCGTCGATGCTTTCGCGGGAGCCGCGGCGTCGGAGCCAGCCGGCCCTGTTAGGGAAATCCCGAGACGCTCCCGGGAGGCCCTATGCGTGGGCAGTTGTTGGCGTGTAAGAAGGCAAACACTTTCGAGAGGACGAGTTGATGCGAACTGCAATCGCTACGCTGCTGTCGCTGGCACTGGGGATCAGCGCCGCCCTGGCGCAATCCGCCCCCATGATACCGGGGCCGGCGACCGGTGCGATCGGCAAGACGCCCGCCAAGACCCGCACGCCCGCAGTCGCCAAGAGCGCCACCGCCGAGGGTGTTGCCGACTGCATGAAGCTGTGGGACGCGGGCACGCACATGAGCAAGGCCGAGTGGTCGGCAACCTGCAAGCGCGTGCAGAACCGGCTCGAGAACCTCAAGATCAACAGCACCATGGGTCTGCCCAAGGCCGGACGCAAGAAGTCGGGCGGCTGACCGCCGTCACGCTTTCGGGGTGCGCCGGGGCGTCATCTCGGTGAAGGCCCGTGTGACGATCACACGTGCGGCATCACCTTCTCGGCGGTGAGCTGCATGGCGCGCTCGACGTGGGCCTTGTCGATGCCGCCGATGTTGAACCACAGCACGAACTCGGTGACGCCGAAGCGGCGCTTCATGTCTTTCAGCTTGGCGACGCAGGTAGCCGGGTCGTCGGCGATGCAGGCGCCATACTGGTGCAGCTTGTCGAAGGAGAGATAGCCCATCTCGCGCGTCTTCTTGCCCTCGCGCATGGTGAGCTCGTAGCCCTTGACCTCGCCTGCCTGCGGTGCGCCGGCAAGCTGGTTGGCCGTGACCTTGGCGTAGAACCACTCCACGTGCGCCTTGTAGATCTCCCGGGCCTTGTTGGCGTCCTCGTGCACGAAGAACGGCAGCAGCAGCATGCGCTCGGCCTTCTTGGGATCGCGCCCGAGATCGCGGCAGACCGCCTCGTAGTGGGCGCAGTTCTTCTCGAGCTCGTCCATCCAGGTCTCGCGGTAGGTGCGGTAGGTGAAGGGCGAGGCCATCTGGATGTGGATGCCGGCGCGCGCCGCCTGCTCGAAGCTCTCCGGGCTGATGGTGGCCTGGTAGACGGGCGGATGGGGCTTCTGCACGGGCTTGGGCAGCAGCTCGACGGGCTCGGGTATGGTCCAGAACTTGCCCTTGTAGGTGATCTTCTCCTGCGTCCAGGATTTGAGGACGATGTCGAGGCCCTCGGCCAGCATCTCGCGGCTCTTGTCCATGGGCACGCCGAGGCCAGTGAACTCGTGCGGCTGGTAGGCGCGGCCGACCCCGAAGTCGAGGCGGCCGTGCGAGAGGATGTCGACGAGCGCGAAATCCGATGCGGTGCGCAGGGGATGGTTGAAGGGGATGGCGCACACCGCCGTGCCGATGCGGATCCTCTTGGTGCGCTGGGCGATGGCTGCGGCGTAGACCTGGGTGGAGGTGACGAGGCCGTAGGTGGAGAACAGGTGCTCGGCGATCCACACCTTGTCGTAGCCGAGGCGCTCGGCCAGCTCGAAGAAGGCAAGATCGTTGTCGAAGCTCTCGACCACCTTGGCGAGATCGGGAAACTGGCTGAGGCTGAATACGCCGAACTTGGTGGCGGCCATGGGCTCTCCTCGCGCGTTCTCGTTTCAGCCATCGTGATGAACGCGCGCGCCAGCGTCAAACCTCAATGTTGCGGGCAGGGTATGCGGCACCGGCATCATGCAGGCCCCGCCCCTGCGCCTGATCCGTTGCGGTGGGACAAGGAGCCGTCCTAACGTCGCGGCGGGGTCGCGCAACGTCGGAGAGAAGCACGTGACAGGTCTTCGGATTCTCGGAAGGGCCAATTCGTTCAATGTGCGCAAGGTCCTGTGGGTGTGCGACGAGTTGGGCATCGCGTACGCGCGCGAGGACTGGGGGCGAGGCTATCGACCGACATCCGACGCGGAGTTCCTGCGCGTCAACCCGATTGGGCTCGTGCCTGCCGTCATCGATGACGGTCAAGTGCTGCGCGAGTTCGAATGCCATTGTCAGGTACCTCGCCACCAAGCACGGAGACGACACGCTCTATCCCAAGGATCCGCTCCGGCGCGCGCGCGTCGAGCAGTGGATGGATTGGGCAAACTACGAGACCTCCATCTCGCTACGCGGCGCCTTCCTTGGCGGTGTGCTCAACGAGCCGCCTTGGAACAATCCCTGGTTCATCGAGCAGGGCCGGCGGCAGATCACCAAGGAGGTGGGGCAGCTCGATGCACACCTGGCCTCGACCGGCCCCTATGTGACCGGCGAGGCGTTCACTGTCGGGGACATACCCATCGGATTGGTCGTCAATCGATGGTTTGCGTTGAATTTCGCAAAGCCGGAGTACCCAGCCGTTGCCCGCTACTACGAGCAGTTGAGCACGAGGCCCGCCTATCTGCGTCACGTCCGCAACGGATTGCCCTGATACTCCAACCGCGGTCGACGGCGGATACGCAGACGCGTAGCGGCTCGGGACGACCGTTGGCCCTATTGTTTCTTCTTGGCCGCGGTAGTGGGGCGTGCGCCCTTGGCAAACATGTCGGCCGTGATGGCGGCGTACCAGCCGAGGCTCTCCTGGTAGTTCTGCTTGCGCACGTCGGCCGGCTCGCCCCGCTGCGACACAAACCCGCCTGAGGAGTCGAGCCTGCCGTCCTTGGGCACGTAGTTGGCGCCGATCTTGACGTCGTCGCCAGGTGCCAGCATCGACCAGCAGGCATTGCGGTAACGGGGCGGGAACCTCTCCTTCTTGGCAAGCTCGGCCACGATGTCGGCGGCCACCACCTTGGCCTGACTGTTGGCCGCAAAGGCGGACTTGGGCATCTCCGTGGCGATCGAGGCATCGCCCAGCACATACACGTTGCGCACCTTCCTGGAGGCGAAATTCTCGGGGTTGATGGGACACCAGTCGCCCTCGGCGCAGCCGGCCTTGACTGCGATCAGGCCGGCGCGCTGCTGGGGAATGACGTTGGCCACGTCCGCCTTCACCTTCTTGCCGGCCTTGGTCACGATCTCGCGGGCAGCGGGGTCGAGGCTCGCCACCGAAAAGTCGTCGATCTCGTTGGAGAGGTTCAGCTCGATGATGCCCTTGTAGTATTTGTCGAACGCCTCGGTGAACACGGCCTGCTTGGAGAAGGTCTTCTTCGGGTCGAGGATGACGAGCTTCGACTTGGGCTTGCGAGTCTTGAGGTAGTACGCGATCAGGCAGGCGCGCTCGTAGGGTGCGGGCGGGCAGCGATAGGGGTTGTGCGGCATCACCATGGCCACCGTGCCGCCGTCACGCATGGCAATGAGCTGCCGCTTGAGCTGGCGCTTGCCGGCGGCCGCCGTGGTGTAGGCGTGCGGCATGACCCTGGAGACCTCGCGCGAGTAGCCGGGGATGGAGTTGTATTTCATGTCGATGCCGGGCGACAGCACGAGCCGGTCGTATGGGTAGCTGCGCCCACCACGGGTCTTGACCCTCCTGCGGGCAGCGTCGACGTCGGTGGCGAAGTCGTTCACGACCTTCACGCCCAGACGGCGCAGCCCGCCATAGTCGTGGGCGAGCGATTCCAGCGAGCGCAGGCCGCCGATATAGAGGTTGGAGAAGAAGGAGGAGCTGTAGATCGGGTTGACCTCAATCAGCGTGACGTCGAGCTCGGGCGCATCCCTCTTGACGTAGTGGGCCACCGTGGCGCCGCCCGCGCCGCCGCCTACGATCACCACCCGGGCGGCGCCCTGGGCAATCGCAACGGAGGCCGGGCCCGTCGTCGCCCATGCGCCGATGCCGCCAACCCCTGCGAGCCTGGCAAACTCGCGCCTCGAGATCTGCGACATCTTTCCCCTCCTGTTTCGTCCGGCTCTCCCAGCCAGAGCAGGGCGCGCCGCGTTGCGGTTCCTGCCCACGCATCTTAGGATGGCGAGACCTGCTGGCAATGCACGGCACAGCAGGGGCGGCGGCGAAAGGCGTGGATGTCGGCACCGCTCGGCGAAATGCCGCTTGGAGTGTGCGCGGAACGATCTTATATAAGAGATTGCCCCAGCCAGTGACGAGGCCGATGCTGCTTTCCGGGACGTTCGCCACCAAGCCGAGCCGGCGCCAATTCACTCTTGGCGCGGCGGCAGCCGGGGCGGGTGTGGCGTTGGGAGCCACGAGCGTGCTGGGGCAAGACCAGGCGCTGCCCTGGCAGCTCGCCGTGCGCAAGGTGCTGGGCGAGGCCAAGCCGACCGACGGCAAGATCACCCTCGAGCTGCCGGAGATCGCCGAGAACGGCAATACGGTGCCCTTCAGTGTGCTGGTGGATAGCCCCATGACGGACAAGGACCACGTCAAGGCGATCCACGTCATCTCCACGGCCAACCCGCAGCCGGACGTGGCCACCTTCCGGTTCACGCTGCTGTCAGGCAAGGCGGCGGTGGCCAGCCGCATGCGTCTGGCCAGGACCCAGGACGTCATCGGCATCGCCGAGCTCAGCGGCGGCCGCTTCCTGATGGCCAAGCGCTCGGTCAAGGTGACGATTGGCGGCTGCGGCGGCTAGACAGGGAGGCAGCGAGCCATGATCAAGCCGCGCATCAAGCTCCCCGAGAGCGCCAAGGTCGGCGAGCTGATCGAGGTCAAGACCCTTATTTCCCACGTCATGGAGACGGGCCAGCGCAAGACGCCCGACGGCAAGCCCATTCCGCGCCACATCATCAACACCTTCACCGCCAAGTTCGCAGGCGCCGACGTATTCACGGCGGAGCTTGGCCCCGGCATCTCCGCCAATCCGTACCTGTCCTTCTTCATGAAAGTGCCCGGCCCGGGCGAGTTCGAGTTCACCTGGATCGAGGACGGCGGCAAACAGACCGTGGAGAAGGCCAAGCTCAACGTCGTCTGATACACGGCAGGCAGGGTGGGGGTTCCATCGGGTCCCGACGCCCTGCAAGGATGGCGGCTCAAAGAGCTCAAAGAGCTGGGCCGGAAAGGCCCGAGAGACGCACCAGGGAGGTCGAAAACATGTCGGACGAGCCCGTCTGCGCCCAGAAGGGCCCCTACCAGGTGACGCTCGAGGCCGGGAGGCCCTACGCCTGGTGCACGTGCGGGCGCTCGGCCAAGCAGCCCTTCTGCGACGGCTCCCACAAGACCACGACCTTTCAGCCGCATCGCTTCGTCGCCGACAGCACGGGCACCTTCAACCTCTGCGGCTGCAAGAGCACGGACGACAAGCCCTTCTGCGACGGCACCCACAACGTGCTCTGAGCGCGGGCACGCCAAGCCGCAATCGTGGGCAGTTTGGCCTATCGCCGAGTTGCAGATGACGGGGGGAACATGCCTCTGCTAGCTTGATCTCGTGACGATTTACGGGGCGGGGACGGCATCTCGCATGGAATACTTCCTCCAGCAGCTCATCAACGGCATCACGCTAGGGTCCATCTACGGCCTTATCGCCATCGGCTACACGATGGTTTTCGGCATCATCGGCATGGTCAACTTCGCCCACGGCGACGTTTTCATGCTCTCCACCTTCATCGCCCTGATCTTTCTCCTGGCCCTGACACAGATTCTCGGCATCGGATCGCTGGCCGTCGCCCTGTTTATCGTCCTCATCCTGGGCATGCTGCTCACCTCGCTGTGGGCCTGGGCGATCGAACGGCTGGCCTATCGGCCGTTGCGCGGGTCGTTTCGCCTGGCGCCGCTCATCTCCGCCATCGGCATGTCGATCTTCCTGTCGAACCTGGTGCAGGTCACGCAGGGGCCGCGCAACAAGCCGGTGCCCTCCGTGCTGAGCGGGGTGCTCACGTTGAGCAGCGCCGAGGACGGCTACGTCGTCACTCTCTCCTACAAGCAGATCGTGATCGTGATCGTCACCGCCGTGCTGCTCGCCGCGTTCTGGTACCTGGTGCAGAGGACCTCGCTCGGGCGGGCTCAGCGCGCCTGCGAGCAGGATCGTCGCATGGCGGCGCTGCTCGGCGTCGACGTCGACCGGACCATCTCGCTCACATTCGTGATGGGTGCTGCGCTCGCCGCCGTCGCCGGCCTGATGTTCATGATCTATTACGGCGTCGTTCACTTCAACGACGGGTTCGTGCCGGGCGTCAAGGCCTTCACCGCAGCGGTCCTCGGCGGCATCGGCTCGCTGCCGGGCGCCGTGCTCGGCGGCCTCCTCATCGGCCTCATCGAGACGCTTTGGTCGGCCTACTTCTCCATCGACTACAAGGATGTGGCCACCTTCTCGATCCTGGCGGTGACGCTGATATTCCTGCCCTCCGGGCTGCTCGGCAGGCCGGAAGTGGAGAAGGTATGACGCCGATGGCCGTGGACGCTGAGCCCCGCTCCATGGCCTGGAGACTGACTGCCGCCCTCAAGGACGCGCTGGGCGCGGGGCTGCTGGCGCTGGGACTCTGCGTGCCGATCCTGGCGTTGCGCACCGAGCAGAACATCTCCAACGAGCTGATTCTACAGCCTCGCTGGCGCTATGTGGCGGTTGCCGTGCTGCTGGCGTTCACGGGCCGCCTGCTCTACCTGCTGGCGCCGACGCTGGGAGGCAGGCGTGCGGCCTTTGCAGGGGTCTCCGGAACGGCTTTCGGCCGCGCGCTGCCCACCGCCGGGCTTGCGCTGCTGCTCTCCTATCCCATGCTGGCGCTGGCATTTGCCGGCACCGGCGGCGCCATCAAGTGGATCGACAATTTCGGCGTCCAGATCCTGATCTACATCATGCTCGGCTGGGGCCTGAATATTGTCGTAGGCCTCGCCGGCCTGCTCGATCTTGGCTACGTCGCCTTCTACGCCGTCGGCGCCTATGCCTACGCCCTGCTGGCAACCAGCGACCCGGTCAGGGGCTTCATGGCGGAGTGGCTGAGCCCGAACTTCTGGCCGCTGTGGGCGTTCTGGATCTGCCTGCCCGTGGCCGGCCTGATGGCGGCGTTCTGGGGCATCCTGCTCGGCTTTCCGGTACTGCGGCTGCGGGGCGACTATCTCGCCATCGTGACCCTTGCCTTCGGCGAGATCATGCGCCTCGTGCTCATCAACTGGGTGCCCGTCACCAACGGCTATGCCGGCATCAGCAGCATCCCGCGCCCGACCTTCTTCGGCCTGCCGTTCAATGCCAATGACGACGGCTTTGCCGCCTTCTTCGGCCTCCCCTTCACGCCGATCTACCGCACCATCTTTTTGTTCTACACCATCCTCGCTCTCGCCCTCCTCACCAACTGGGTGACGCTGCGGTTGCGGCGACTGCCGGTGGGTCGCGCCTGGGAGGCGCTCAGGGAGGACGAGATCGCCTGCCGCTCGCTCGGCATCAACACCACCAATACCAAGCTCACGGCCTTTGCCATCGGTGCGGGCTTCGGCGGCTTTGCCGGCTCCTTCTTTGCGGCGCGCCAGGGCTTCATCAGCCCCGAGTCCTTCACCTTCATGGAGAGCGCCATCGTCGTTGCCATCGTCGTGCTCGGCGGCATGGGCAGCCAGATCGGCGTGGCGATTGCCGCCATCGCCATGATCGGCGGCACCGAGATCCTGCGCGAGCTGGATTGGTTGAAGCGCGTGTTCGGCCCCGACTTCGAGCCCACCCAGTACCGCATGCTCCTGTTCGGCTTGGCCATGGTGGTGCTGATGATCTGGCGGCCGCGGGGGCTCATCTCGTTCCGCCATCCCTCGATCTTCCTGCGCGAGCGCCGGGCTGTGCGCGCCGATATGGTCAAGGAGGGGCACGGCTGATGGGAGCGAGCCCGGCCGCGCTGCCCACGCCCGTCCTGCTCACGGTAGAGCATCTGACCATGCGCTTTGGCGGGCTCGTTGCCGTGGACGACCTGTCATTCACGGCGGCGCGCGGCGAGATCACGGCCATCATCGGCCCCAATGGCGCAGGCAAGACCACGGTCTTCAACTGCATCACCGGCTTCTACAAGCCCACCAGCGGGCGCATGCTGCTGGGCCTCGGCGGCCCCGCACCAGCCGACGATGCCGCCACCCTCACCGCTTCCGGTCGGCGCTGGCGCAAGACGCGGGAGGGCGCGATCTTCCTGTTGGAGCGCATGCCCGACCACGAGATCGTGGCCAAGGCCCGCGTCGCGCGCACGTTCCAGAACATCCGCCTCTTCTCCGGCATGACGGTGCTGGAGAACCTGATCGTGGCGCAGCACAATCCGCTGATGGCTGCCTCGGGCTGGACGGTGCTGGGCCTGTTCGGCGCTCGCCGCTACCGTGAAGCCGAGGCACGCGCCATCGAGCGCGCCAAGCATTGGCTCGACCGGGTCGGCCTCATCGACCGCGCCGACGATCCCGCAGGGGACCTCCCTTACGGCGCCCAGCGCCGCCTCGAGATTGCGCGCGCCATGTGCACGGAGCCGGTGCTGCTCTGTCTCGACGAGCCCGCAGCAGGTCTCAACCCGCGCGAGACGGCCGACCTCGCGACGTTCCTGCGGGCCCTGCAGGCCGAGCACGGCACTTCGATCCTGCTGATCGAGCACGACATGTCCGTTGTCATGGAGATCTCCCACCACGTCGTCGTGCTGGAGTATGGCCAGAAGATCTCGGACGGCCCCCCCGAGCACGTGAAGAACGACCCCAAGGTGATCGCCGCCTATCTGGGCGTCGAGGACGAGGAGGTCGCGAAGGTCGAGGCGGAGATCGCGCGATGAGGGTGCAGACGCGAATGCGAGCCGCGCGGCCCTTCTCCCCTTGGGGAGAAGGTGCCCGAAGGGCGGATGAGGGGGCCTTCCTCGAGATATCGGAAGTCGCCCCTCACCAGTTCGGCCTGATGACTTGCGTCCGCGCTACCACGGGCTCATCGGTATTTCGGGAGAGGACCGCGGCCGTAAGTCATGGCCTCACGTCCTCTCCCCCGAGGGGAGAGGGGACGGCCCGCGTGGAGTGCCGCCCATGAGCGAGCCGATGCTGGCCGTGCGGGGCGTCAAGAGCTTCTACGGCAACATCATGGCGCTGAAAGGCGTCGCCCTCGACGTGCACGAGGGCGAGATCGTCACGCTGATCGGCGCCAACGGCGCCGGAAAGTCGACCCTGATGATGACGATCTTCGGCAATCCCCGTGCCCGTGAGGGACGCATCGTCTACCGCGGGCGCGACATCACGGACATGCCCACCCACGAGATCGCCAGGCTCCGAATCGCCCAGGCCCCCGAGGGGCGCCGGATCTTCCCGCGCATGACCGTGCGCGAGAACCTGCAGATGGGCGCCGAGATCGACGCCGGCGCGCATTTCGATGAGGACCTGGCGACGGTGTGCGGCCTCTTCCCCGTGCTGTCGCGGCGGCTCGAGCAGCGCGGCGGCACGCTCTCGGGCGGAGAGCAGCAGATGCTGGCGATCGCGCGTGCCCTCATGAGCCGGCCGCAGCTGCTGCTGCTGGACGAGCCCTCGCTCGGCCTCGCGCCCCTGATCGTCAAGCAGATCTTCGCGGTGCTGGCCGAGCTCAACAGCCGCGGCATGACCATCTTCCTCGTCGAGCAGAATGCCTTCCATGCCCTCAAGCTCGCGCATAGGGGCTACGTCATGGTCAGCGGCACCATCACCATGACGGGAACCGGCAAGGATCTGCTGGCCCGCCCCGAGGTCCGTCAGGCGTATCTGGAGGGCGGCCGGCATTAGGCGGCGGCGCGCGAGGGAGGCCTTGCGACGGTGTGGAGTTGTCTGTAGCCGTGGTCCGGTCCACTATCGTGCCATTGAGCTGTTCGAGCGAGGTCCCCGATGATTTCCGAAGTCATCACGTTCAAGCTGCGGCCCGGTATGACGCGCGCCGAGGTGGTCGCCACCTACCGCAAGACGTCGTCGATCTGGCGCGACAACCCCGACTGCATTCGCAAGTGCTACCTCTATGACGGCGAGAAGCACCTGGGCGGCGGCGCATACCTTTGGAAGACCCTCGAAGCGGCCAAGCGCGCTCACGGGGAGGCGTGGCGCCGGATGATCAACGACCTCTATGGCAGCGAGGACCAGATCTCGATCACCTACTTTGAGACCCCGATCGTCGCCGACAACCTCGTGCATCAGACGATCGAGGAGGAGAAGGCGGCAGGCAAGGCCGCCTGAGGCAGCGCTCGAAGGGGCCCGCATGCCGTTCCCGCTCTACGAAGGCGATAGTTGGTTGCTGACGCTGCCACTCCTCACGTTTGCCATGGGAGGGGCGGCCGCCTATGCCTCGGGCAAGGCCGTCGCCCAGACCTGGCGGCCGTTCTGGCAGGTTCCGATCTATATGCTGGCGCTGGCGGCCGGTGTGCGCTTCTGCCACTTCGCGCTGTTCGAGGAGCCGCTCCTCTCGCTGCCCAGCTACCTCGTGGATTTCGCTACCGCTTTTGCCGCCGCCGCGCTGGGCTACCGGGTCGTCCGGGCGCAGCAGATGAGCCTGCAGTATGGCTGGCTCTTTCGCCGCTCGGGGCTGCTCGGCTGGCGCAGGCTGCGATAGCGGCCAATTCCTGGGCATGCCTGCCTCCAAAGAGGCACAACTTGTGTGTGCAAATCGGCGTGACTTTGCCAAACTTTCGATGAATTATCCCGCGCGAGGCGGGTACCCCGCCACGCAATTCCTGTTCGGTTGCACCAACTCGGGAGGCCTTGAATGAATAAGGTGTTTTGGCCGGCGCTGGCCCTGGCAGCAAGCCTTGGTTGCGCAGGCAGCGCTACGGCGCAACTCAAGATTGGCGTTGCCGGACCCATCACCGGCGGCAGCGCTGCGTTCGGAGCCCAGTTGAAGAACGGCACCGAGCAAGCCGTGGCGGACATCAACGCCGCCGGCGGCATTCTGGGCCAGAAGCTCACGATCAGCGTCGGCGATGATCGCGCCGATCCGAAGGAAGGCGTGTCGGTTGCCAACAAGTTCGTCGGCGACGGCATCAAGTTCGTAATCGGCCATTTCAACTCCGGCGTCACCATCCCCGCCTCGGAGGTGTACCAGGAGAACGGCATGCTGATGGTCACGCCGTCCGCCACCAATCCCAAGGTCACCGAGCGCAACATGTGGAACGTGTTCCGCACCTGCGGTCGGGACGACCAGCAGGGTGGCATCGCCGGGGGCATCATCGCCGCCAAGTTCAAAGGCAAGCGCGTGGCCATCATCCACGACAAGACCACCTACGGTCAGGGCCTGGCCGACGAGACGCGCAAGGCCATGAACGCCAAGGGCGTCAAGGAGGTCTTCTACGAGGGCGTCAACAAGGACGACAAGGACTTCACCGCGCTCGTCTCCAAGCTCAAGCAGGCCAATCCCGCGCTCGTCTATTGGGGCGGTCTGCACGACACCGGCGGCATCATCCTGCGCCAGATGCGCGATCAGGGCCTCAAGGCCACCTTCATGGGCGGCGACGGCATCACCGACGACGAGTTCGCCGTGATCGCCGGCCCGGGTGCGGAAGGCACGCTCATGACCTTCTCGCCCGACCCGCGCACCAATCCCGCCAACAAGGCCATCGTCGAGGTGTTCCGCAAGAAGGGGTTCGAGCCACAGGCCTACACCCTCTACAGCTACGCGGCCGTGCAGATCATCAAGCAGGCGGCGGAGCAGGCCAAGTCGCTCGACCCCAAGAAGGTGGCCGCGGTCATGCACTCCGGCAAGGTGTTCAAGACCGTGCTCGGCGATATCGCCTATGACAAGAAGGGCGACGTCTCGACCAAGGGCTACATGATCGGCGGCAAGAAGAAGGACCGCTACGTGCTCTATGTCTGGAAGAAGGGCCCCGACGGCAAGATCAGCTACTTCGAGCAATGAGTCGCCAGGCCCGCCGCTTGCTGAGCGGGTGGGCAGCGTTTGCAATCGACGGAGGCGGCGCGGGCCGCCTCCGTTTGCTTTTTGCGCCGATAATCGCCGATCGGCATCGGCTGCAAGCAATTGGGTGAGGGCGGAGTGGCGCCGTCGTTGACCTCTGCCTCGCGGGGCTGCAATTTGCCCGGGGTGGCACGAGTCTCAATCCGGACGATCGCGTGAGCACGCCCCACAACCTCATCACCGACGTGGCCGGCATCCGCGTCGGCAATGCCGAGGATCGGCAGGTCGCCAGCGGCGTCACCTCGATCGTGTTCGACGGCGCCAACGTCGCCTCCGGCGTCACTCGCGGCGGTGCACCCGGCTCGCGCGACACAACGCTGCTCGAGCCGGAGATGAGCGTCAGCAGCATCGATGCGGCTCTTCTCGGCGGCGGCTCGCTGTTCGGCCTCGATGCTGCGGGCGGCGCCGTCGGCTACCTGCGCCAGCAAGGCCGCGGCATGCGTATAGGCACGATCAATGTCCCGATCGCGGTGCAGGCCATCGTCTTCGACCTACTCAACGGCGGCGACAAGGACTGGGGCCGCACGCCCCCCTACTGGGAGCTGGGCTGGCAGGCGACCGCGGCCGCGACACGCGAGCCGTTCCCGCTTGGCACCGTCGGCGGCGGCTATGGCGCCACGACTGCCACCCTCAAGGGCGGCCTCGGCTCGGCCAGCGCCGTCACGCCCTCGGGCTTCACGGTCGGTGCCATCGTCATCGTCAACGCTGTCGGCTCCACGGTCGTTGGCGAGGGTCCCCACTTCTGGGCCGCTCCCTACGAAGTCGGCGCCGAGTTCGGCGGCGTGGGCCAGCCAGCCCACGTCCCCCTCGAAGCTTTGCGCCCGCGCCTCAAGGGCGGCACGCCGCCCTCCACCACCATTGCGCTCGTCGCCACCGACGCCATCCTCACCAAGAACGAGGCCAAGCGGCTCGCCATCATGGCCGACGACGGCCTGCCGCGCGCGATCCGGCCGGCGCACGCTCCCATGGACGGGGATACCGTGTTCGCGGTCGCAACGCTGAGAAGACCGCTATCTGCGGGCGCCGCGCATCTGACCGAGATCGGCCTTGCCGCCGCCGACTGCCTCGCCCGGGCCGTGGCCCGCGGCGTCTTTGAGGCGACCGCGCTGCCCTATCCCGGCGCGCTGCCGGCCTGGAAGGACCGCTTCGCGGCAGGGAGCGCCTCGACATGAGCCGAGGTCGGCTGCTCATAACCGCTGTCATCGGCGCGGGGCTGCTCGTCCTGTTCGGCTGGCAGCTGCACCGCGAGCGTCTCGTCAGGGCCTGCCTGTCGGCCGGCGGCGCCTGGGACGGCGGCGCCTGCGGGCCGTTGCGCCTGAGGCCGCTGCTGCGTCGGGCGCTGGAGCGCTCCTGACGAAGAACTTCGCGCCTGCTACGGAAAGGACCCCTCCATGCCATCAACGGATGCAAGCACGGACGCCGGCACGGTCGCGGTCATCGGCCTGGGCTCCATGGGGTTCGGCATGGCCCAGTCGCTGCGGCGCAAGAGCTTCGACGTCGTTGGGTGCGACGTCAATAGCGCCGCCGTCGCGCGCTTCGTTGCCGAGGCCGGCCGTGGAGCCACCACTCCGGCCGAGGCGGCGAAGGGAGCCGGCGTCGTGGTCTCGGTCGTCGTCAATGCCGCCCAGACGGAGACCATCCTGTTCGGGCCCGGCGGAGCGCTGGAGACCATGCCGCAAGGTGCCGTTCTCATCTCGTCGGCCACCATGGATCCGAGCCTGGCCCGCAGGCTCGGCGAAAGGGTCGAGGCAACCGGCCGCCACTACCTCGATGCGCCGATCAGCGGCGGGGCGGCCCGCGCCGCCAAGGGCGAGCTCACCGTCATGGCATCAGGCTCCGAGCCAAGCTTCACCACGGCCGAGCGCGCGCTCCATGCCATGGCCGCCAAGGTCTACCGGCTCGGCGATACCCCCGGCATCGGCGCGGCCTTCAAGATGATCAACCAGCTGCTCACCGGCGTGCATATCGCCGCGGCCTGCGAAGCGATGACGCTCGCCGCCAAGCAGGGTCTCGATCTAGCCAAGGTCTACGAGGTCATCACGGCCTCGGCAGGTAACTCCTGGATGTTCGAGAACCGTATGCCCCGCGTGCTCGAGGGCGACTATACGCCCACGAGCACGGTCGAGATCTTCGTCAAGGACCTGGGCATCGTCCAGGACATCGCCCGCGCCGAGCGCTATCCCGCACCGCTCGCGGCTGCGGCGCTGCAGATGTTCCTGGCTGCCGCCGGCGCCGGCATGGGCCGGAACGACGACAGCTCGCTCGCCCGCGTCTATGCGCAGCTCTCCGGCGCCAAGCTCCCAGGCGCTGCGGGCTGAGCCGATGCTGATGGCGCAAGCCTGAAATTCGGGCAACGGCATCCCCCTGTCGGCGGAACCCACAGGACGATGCCCACGTTGGCCGATGACCCGAAGGGAGGTGAAGCGCGACATGGAACGCCGGGCAATCGACCCCTTCCTCGGGCGCGACCCCGAGCCCGCACCGGTGGTCGAGACCGACATACCCGCCCGCCTCGACCGGCTGCCCTGGGGACGCTTCCACACGCTGGTGGTGGCCGCGCTCGGGGTAACGTGGATCCTCGACGGCCTGGAGGTGACGCTCGTCGCCTCGGTGGCAGGCGCCCTCAAGCAGAGCCCGGTTCTCCAGCTCAGCAGCGCCGACGTGGGCATCGCCGCCAGTGCCTACCTTGCCGGCGCCGTCCTCGGCGCGTTGTTCTTCGGCTGGCTCACGGACAGGCTCGGTCGCAAGAAACTGTTCTTCGTCACGCTCGCAGTCTACCTCGTGGCCACGGGGGCCACGGCGCTCGCCTGGGACTTTGCAAGCTTCCTCGCGTTCCGCTTCCTTACCGGCGCCGGCATCGGCGGGGAGTATGCGGCGATCAATTCCACCATCCAGGAGCTGATCCCGGCCCGCGTGCGCGGTTGGAGCGATCTTGCCATCAACGGCAGCTTCTGGATCGGCGCCGCGCTCGGCGCAGCTGGCTCCATCGTGCTCCTGGACCCAGCCCTGCTGCCGGCCGACGTGGGTTGGCGTGTCGCGTTCGCTACGGGCGCGGTGCTGAGCCTGATCGTCCTGTTCATGCGCGCGTGGCTGCCCGAGAGCCCGCGCTGGCTTGCCACGCACGGCCGGGCGACCGAGGCCGAGGCAATCGTTGCCGGCATCGAGGCCAAGTTCCGCCGCGAGGGTCATGTCCTGCAACCTGGCCCCTTCGCTCGCATCCGGTTGCGCGGCCGCACGCACACGCCACTCGTCGAGGTCGCCTCGACACTGCTCCACAGCCAGCGCAAGCGCTCGCTGGTCGGGTTGGCGCTGATGTCGTCGCAGGCCTTCTTCTACAACGCCATCTTCTTCACCTACGCGCTCGTGCTCACCGATTTCTACGGCATCGCCGCCGACGCGGTCGGCTGGTACATCCTCCCCTTTGCCGCGGGCAACGTGCTGGGACCAGTCGTGCTCGGCCGGCTGTTCGACACCGTTGGCCGGCGGCCCATGGTCTCCTTCACGTACGCCGCCTCCGGCATCCTGCTGGCGCTGACAGGCTATCTCTTTGCCTTGGACCTCGTTACCGCCCACACCCTCGCGCTCGCCTGGTCGGTAATCTTCTTCTTCGCCTCGGCGGCCGCAAGCTCCGCCTACCTCACGGTCAGCGAGACCTTCCCGCTCGAGATCCGCGCGCTCGCGATTGCGCTGTTCTATGCCGTCGGCACCGGCGTCGGCGGCGTATTCGGCCCGTGGTTCATGGGAGCGCTCATCGCCAGCGGCTCGCGGCAGAGCGTGTTCGCCGGCTATCTCCTGGGGGCAGGACTGATGCTGGCGGCCGCACTCGTCATGGCGCGCTGGGGACTGGCGGCGGAGCGCAAGCCGCTCGAGGAGGTGGCGCGTCCGCTGGCGGCGCAGGACTGACGCAAACCCTTCCGCAACCTCGGGCGCCCAGCTGCGGTCAGAACCGGTCCGCGCGATAGGGCGCAGGGTCGGTGAATGGCGCCTCGCCAATCATCAGCTCGGCCAGCAGCCGTCCCGTCACCGGTCCCAGCGTGAACCCCAAATGGTGGTGGCCGAAATTGAGCCAGGCCCCGTCCTGGCCCGGCACACGCCCGACCACGGGCAGCATGTCAGGCAGGCACGGCCGCCGGCCCATCCACGGCTCGGCTTCGACCCGCTCGCCCAGCGGGAAGATCTCGCGCGCCAGCGGCTCGGCGCGATCGAGCTGCACCGGGGTCGGCGGGGCATCGCGCAGGGCGAACTCGGCGCCGGTCGTGAGGCGAATGCCCTTCACCATGGGCGTGAGCGCATAGCCGTTCTCGATATCGATGACGGGCCGGTTGAGCGTGGCGTTGCCCTGCGGCTTGAAATGCATGTGATAGCCGCGCTTGACGCCGAACGGCAGCGCCAGGCCGAGCGTCCGGAAGAGGTCGTCTGACCACGGCCCCAGCGCCACCACGACGGCGCCGGCAGCAACCGGCCCCTCGGCCGTGCGCACCTGCCAGCCCTGCCGCAGTTTGGAGAGCGTGCGCGCATCGCCCGTGACGAAGCGCCCGCCGCGCTCCTCGAAGAGGCGCGCGTAGGCCTTCACGACGGCGCTCGGATCGGCCACGCTGACGGGCTCGGGCATCAGCACGCCGCCCGCAGTCGGGCCCATGAGGTGCGGCTCGACCTCGGCCAGCTCGGCTGGGGTCAGGGGCCGGAAGTTGACCCCGTAGGTCTTGAGGTCTCCTTCGTCCTTGGCGATCTCCGCCTCCAGCGCCGCGGCGGATCGGTGGAGCCGCAGGTAGCCTGTGCGGCGGAGCATGCCGAGGATGCCGGCATCCGCCATCAGCGCCTCGTGCTCGGCAATGCAGCGCTCCACCAGCGGCCGCGCCGCGCGGGAGGTGGCCGCCAGGCCTGCCGGCGTGGAGGCCTGCCAGTAGCGGTAGAGCCAGGGCGCGATCTTCGGCAGCGCACTCCAATGCAAGTTGGCCTCGGGGCGCAGGTTGAGGGCGTACTGCGCCATCAGGGTGATGTCGCGCGGGAAAGGGTAGGGCACCACGCCCTCGCGCTGGATGATGCCGGTGTTGCCGTAGCTCGTCTCCTCGCCCGGCCCGCGGCGGTCGACGAGGACGACCGAGCGGCCGCGCTTTTGCAGGTGCAGGGCCGTCGCAGTGCCGACGATGCCGGCGCCGAGCACGATGACGTCGGCGTTGGGTGCAGCGCTCAAGGTGCGTCTCGCGTGCTTGATCTGTGGGGGTTGCAGGGGGTGACTTGGCGTTTGCCCACTATATCGCGCAACTCAACCCGATGCGCCAGTTGCTGCGCACCGGCACCTCTGCTAGGGCTCGCGCGTGCGCAAGGACCCGTTGGAGAGGCGGCCATGATCCCCCGCTACACGAGGGCCCCGATGGCCCAGATCTGGGCCCCGGAGACGCGCTTTCGCATCTGGTTCGAGATCGAGGCACACGCGGCCTCCGCCATGGCAAACCTTGGCCTCATCCCCGAGAGCGCCGCCAAGGCCGTCTGGGACAAGGGCTCGAAGGCCAAGTTCGACACTGCCCGCATCGACGAGATCGAGCGTGAGGTCAAGCACGACGTCATCGCCTTCCTGACGCACCTGGCCGAGCACGTTGGCCCCGAGGCGCGCTTCGTGCATGCAGGCCTCACCTCCTCCGACATCCTCGACACCGCATTCAACGTGCAGCTCGTGCGCGCCGCCGACCTGCTGCTGTCCGACCTCGACGGCCTGCTCGCCGCGCTCGAGAAACGCGCCTTCGAGCACAAGCTCACCCCCACGGTCGGCCGCAGCCACGGCATCCACGCCGAGCCCACCACCTTCGGGCTCAAGCTCGCCCAGGCCTACGCCGAGTTCGCGCGCGCCAAGGAGCGCATGGCCCGCGCCCGCGCCGAGGTCGCCACCTGCGCCATCTCCGGCGCGGTCGGCACCTTCGCCAACGTCGACCCGCGCGTGGAAGCCTACGTGGCCGGCAAGATGGGCCTGACCCCCGAGCCGATCTCCACACAGGTGATCCCGCGCGACCGGCATGCGATGTATTTCGCCACGCTGGCCGTGATTGCCTCCTCGCTCGAGCGACTGGCGACCGAGGTCCGCCACCTGCAGCGCACCGAGGTGCTGGAGGCGGAGGAATATTTCTCGCCCGGCCAAAAAGGCTCCTCGGCCATGCCGCACAAGCGCAACCCCGTGCTCAGCGAGAACATCACCGGGCTCGCCCGCATGGTGCGCAGCTATTGCATCCCGGCCATGGAAAACGTGGCGCTCTGGCACGAGCGCGACATCTCGCACTCCTCGGTGGAGCGGATGATCGGGCCCGACGCCACGGTGACGCTCGACTTCGCGCTCGCACGCATGACGGGCGTCGTCGACAGGCTCGTCGTCCATCCCGAGAACATGCGCAGGAACCTCGACCGCCTGGGCGGCCTCATCCACTCCCAGCGTGTGCTGATCGCGCTCACGCAGAAGGGCATGGGCCGCGAGGAGGCCTACCGCCTCGTGCAGAAGCACGCGATGGCAGTCTGGCAAGGGAAGGGCGATTTCCTCGCCCTCCTGAAGGCCGACCCCGACGTGTCCAAGGCGCTCGAGCCAACAGAACTCACGTCCCTGTTCGACCTCGAGTATCACCTCGAGCACGTGGACACGATCTTCAAGCGCGTGTTTGGCCGCGCGTAACCGGGCACGGTCATTCCCGCCAAGCGAAGCGCAGAGCGCGAATCCAGCGGCAGACGTCCTGGCGCAGTTCTGGGCTCGATTCCCGCTGACGCGCTGCGCGCACGCGGGAATGACGGCCCTACACCCTAACCTTTCCCCTCGCAAGCAAGGAGAGGGAAGTCGCGTCTACACCACCAGCCGCGCCAGGATCACGACGATGATGGCACCGATGGCGGCGATCACGATCTCGTCGAGCCAGGCATTGCCGAGCTTCGGCCTCCAACCCGCGGCGCCGAGCACGAAGCCGCCGACGAAGGCGCCGATGAGGCCTGTAATGAGGTAGCGCAGCAGGCCGCCGCCGCCACCGATGACGACGCTGGCAAGCCACCCCGCAACGATGCCGATGATTGCCCAGATAATGAGCTTTTGGGCGTCCAAGTTCATGATGGTCCTCCTCCGCTCGTGTCCGCGGCCTTGGCCGTAGCCTGATTCTGGCCAACTCGTCCGCGAACGTCGAGACCCCTGGTTGTGCAGGCGCGAAACACCGCGCATCGCCGCACCTGGCTGGCACTACCGCGTCAGCGACTGCACCGCCGGCGCGGGCCGGTAGGCCATCAGCGCCATGAACACCACCGACGTCACCCCCAGCATGCTGACCGCCCACGGCAGCAGCGCCCCGTTGTAAAGCGGCACCGTCAGCACGGCCGCCGCCGAAGCCGTGATCTGCGTGAAGAACCCGTAGGCCGAGGAGGCAAAGCCGGCAATCTCGCGGTGCGGATCGATCACAAGGCTGGCGGAATTGGCCATCACGACGAGGAAGCTGGTGTTGAAGGCAAACATCAGCGCGGCGAACACCGCGCCTGGCAGTGCTCCCAACAGCGAGAGAACCACAACGATGCCCGTCACCGCCAGCAGCACCAAGGCCGCCAACCGCGTGGTGGCGAGCACACCGATCTCGGCGATCACGCGGTTGTTGGCGATCTGGCCCAGCACGATGCCGAGCCCCGTCGCTGCAAACAGCAGCGCAAACTGCAGGCCCTCGATGCCGAACGCCGACTTGAAGAAGCGTGGGCCATTGGACACGAACGAGATGATGCCGAACTGGGTCGCCGCGGCCACCAGGAGGAAGTAGCGCGACTGCCGGTTCGTCGCGATACGGCCGAGCGAGTGCACAAGCCGGCCCGGTCGCAACGCCTGCGTATCGGGCCGGGCGTTGGTCTCCTCGAAGCGCAGCAGCGCAAAGACGAGCAGGCAGCCCGCAAACAGCGCCATGCCGAGGAAGATCGCGCGCCAGCCGCCGAGCACCACGAGCCCATAGCCGAGCAGCGGCGCCGAGATGGGCCCCAGCGCGAAGATCGCCATCGCCAGGGCCATCGCCTGCGCCAGGGCGGGCCCATGGCTCACGTCGCGCAGCACCGCGCGGCCAACGGCGATGCCGCAGGCGCTGCCGAAGCCCTGGGCGGCACGGCCGACATGCACCGCGCCGATGCTCTGCGCGATCAGCGCCACGAGCGTACCCGCGATGTAGAGGCCGAGCCCGGCGAGGATCACCGGCCGGCGCCCGAACCGATCCGAGACGGGGCCGAACGCCATCTGGCCGATCGCCTGGGCTATCAGGAAGATCGGCACGACCGCCTGCACCCACTCGATCGAGGTTTTGAGCTCCCGCTGCATGGACCAGAACGCCGGCAGCGTGATGTCGCAGGAGAACGCGCTCACCGACAGCAGGAGCCCGCAGAAGGCGATGAGCGCGGTGCGGCTCACCTCAGGGGCACCACACTTCCGCTCCCCCTTGTGGGGAGGGGCTAGGGGTGGGGAGAATCCCTATGTTGGATGTTCTGCCATCCCCCCTTCCCCGACCCTCCCCCACGTCGTGTCGAAGACACGCCTTCGGCATGATGGGGGAGGGAGGCGGGCCACGTCACACATGGATCACGCGCCCGAACGCATCGAGCACGCTCTCGTGCATCATCTCGCTGAGCGTGGGGTGCGGGAAGACCGTATGCATCAGGTCCTCCTCCGTGGTCTCGAGCTGCATGGCGATGACAAAACCCTGGATCAGCTCGGTCACCTCGGCGCCGACCATGTGGGCGCCGAGGAGCTGCCCGGTCCTGGCATCGAAGATGGTCTTGACGAGGCCCTGGTCCTCGCCCAGCGCGATCGCCTTGCCGTTGCCGGCGAATGGAAAGCGGCCGACCTTGATCTCGTAGCCGCGCTCCTTTGCCGCCGCCTCGGTCAGGCCGACGCTGGCGATCTGCGGGTCGCAATAGGTGCAGCCGGGGATCTTGAGTTTGTCTAGCGGATGAGGGTCGAGCCCTTTGACGGCCTCGATGCATACGACGCCCTCGTGCTCGGCCTTGTGCGCGAGCATCGGCGGACCGGCGACGTCGCCGATGGCATAGATGCCCGCAACGTTGGTGCGGCCAAAGCCATCGACAACGATGGTGCCGCGCTCGGTCTTCACCCCGAGCTTCTCGAGGCCCAGATTCTCGATGTTGCCGACCACGCCCACGGCGGAGATGACGCGCTCGACGCTGAGCGTCTCGGTTCCGCCCTTGCCGTCATCGATGGTGGCCGTCACGCCGTCGGCCTTCTTGTCGAGCTTCGTCACCTTGGCGCCGGTCATGATCTTGATGCCGGCTTGACGCTCGAAACGCTTGCGGGCGAAGGCCGCGATCTCGGCGTCCTCGACGGGCAGGATCTGCGGCAGCACCTCCACCACCGTGACCTCGGAGCCCAGCGTGCGGAAGAACGAGGCGAACTCGATGCCGATGGCGCCCGAGCCGACCACCAGGAGCGATTTGGGGATCGCTGCCGGCGCCATCGCCTCGAAGTAGGTCCAGATGAGCTTCTTGTCGGGCTCGAGGCCCGGCAGCACGCGCGGACGCGCGCCCGTGGCGATGATGATGTGCTTGGCCTGATAGGTGTCTGGGCCAAGCGCCCCTTTGGGGGCCTCGCTCTTCGATGCCTTGACAACGATCCTGCCGGGCGCCTCGATGGCGGCCTCGCCCCAGATCACGGCAATCTTGTTCTTCTTCATCAGAAAGGTGACGCCCGCGTTGAGCCGCCCTGCGACCTTGCGCGAGCGCTCCACCACCGCCTTGGCATCGTATGCGACCTTCTCCGCCGACAGCCCATAGTCTTTTGCGTGCTGGAGCTGCCGGAACACCTCCGCCGAGCGGAGCAGCGCCTTGGTGGGGATGCAGCCCCAGTTGAGGCAGATACCGCCTAGGTAGTCGCGCTCGACGATGGCTGTCTTGAAGCCGAGCTGGGCCGCGCGAATGGCCGTGACATAGCCGCCGGGGCCGGAGCCGATGATGATGACGTCGAAGCTCTGCTCAGCCATGGAATACCCGCTGCGCCCCGGACGCCGCCAGACGCGACCCGGTCCCCGGCGCTATCGCCGCCGTCTGTCCATTGAAGCCAATCTGATGCGTTTGCGCAAAGGTGTTCGCGCCGCGCCAAGGACTCGCTCAAACGTGGCAGCGCGCACCGAGATATTGATTGAGGAGCGAGTTGTAGCGATCGACGTCGCCCTTGTCCTTGGCCGAGAGCTTTTTGCCCTGGCTCGCCGCCTCGACCTTGGACTGCGTGCCTTTCCTGTCGAGCGCATCAAGCTCGCCGCGAATCGACCCGCACGTCTGCCCCGACGCCAGCGGCGCAGCGCCTGGATCGCCGCCATAGCCGCCGCCTTCGCATCCGGCGAGCGCGGCCACGGCGGCCGCAAGCGCCAGATTTCTCCATGCAGCCGACATCTTGAGAGACACCGATGCCTCCTCGCTCCGCCCTCACGCAGCCGCCTTACGAAACACAATGCTGCAATGATTTCAACCGGTCGGATACGGCATGTGACAAGATTGCAGCAATGCAAGCCCGCCCCCGCGAGGCAACTTGGCGCGGGCGTTCGGCTCGGTCACAAGATGCGCGCGGCGCAACGCAAAAAAAACGACCGGTGCGCAAGAGCTGCGCGACCGGCCTCAACAACGCGTGCGATGCAACCGCCCGACCTCTGCGGCCAGGATACTATGTCATTGCGGGCTTGCCGGCTTGGCGGCGCTCGCCGACGCCTTCGGCGCGGCCTTCTTTGCTACCGCCGCATGCGCCGGTGCAGGAGCGGGCGCGGGAGCGGCTGCCTGCGCGGCCGCCATCTGCGCCGGCGTCATCGTCGAGCAACGCTGTTGGAATTCCGAGCTAGCCTTGGTGAGCTGATCGGCCTTCGACAGATCGGCCTTGGTAAGCCTGTACTTCTTGGTGGCCGCCTTCTCGATCTTGTCGGCGACACCTTCTTTGCGCAGCGTCTCGATGCGCGACACCAGCGACACACAGACCGGATCGACCTTGGGCTCGTTGGTCGCGGCCGTCTGCTGCGGGGTTCCGAGCGCGCCCGTCGTAAAGAGATTGCTGCCATCAGCAGCGCATCCCGCCAGCAAAAGGCTGGCAAGAAGAAGTGCCTGTGACGAGGCACGAGTCGTGAAAGACATGAGTAGCACCCCCGAGAAGTGTTTCGCTATTGCACGCAACGCGTTGCGCTTACATTTATTTTTTTTGAGTTTTATTCTCAATTCTTGGCATCTGCAAGCTTTTGCCAGGGACGCTGCCCGCCGATAGCCTCCCGCCTGGGCGCGAAACTGTGGATGAAAGCGACGGGTGACCGCTCGGCCACAGTCCCACGTCTGATAGCTGATTTTGTGCCTCCAGACCTTGCTACACGAGCATTCGCACGGGGTCCTCGATCAGCATTTTGAAGGCGTTCAGAAGCTCGGCGCCGACGGCGCCGTCGACAACCCTATGGTCGCAGGACAGCGTGCAGGACATGATGGTGGCTACCTCCACCTTGTCGCCGACAACGAACGGGCGCTTCTCGCCCGCGCCGACGGCCAGGATGGTGGCATGGGGCGGGTTGATGACGGCATCGAAGCTCTTGATGCCGTACATGCCGAGGTTGGAGATCGAGGTGGTGCCGCCCTGATATTCGTGCGGCGCCAGCCGGCGCTTGCGGGCACGCTCGGCGAGATCCTTCATCTCGTTGGAGATCTCCGATAGGGACTTCAGCTCGGCATGGCGGATGATGGGCGTGAACAACCCGCCCTCGATGGCGACTGCCACACCAATATCGGAATACTTGTGGCGCAGCGTGCCGGCCTCCGTCCACGTTACGTTGGCGGCCGGAACGTGGGCCAGCGCCAGCGCCAGCGCCTTGATGCAGAAGTCGTTGACGGAGAGCTTGTAGGCGCGCGGGCCGTCCCTGGGAGCGGCCGCGTTCATGCGCTCGCGCGCGCGCAGGAGATCGTCGATGCGACAATCGACAGTGAGGTAGAAGTCGGGAATGGTCTGCCGCGACATGGTCAGGCGCTGGGCGATGACCTTGCGCATGCCGTCGTGGGGAACGATGTCGTAGGAGCCCCTCTCGTAGAGCGCCAGCACCTTGTCGTCCGGCATGGGCTGCACGCCGAGGGCCATGGCGGATGTGGCCCGCTGCGCCACCGCGGTGCCCGGCTTGGCCTGAGCTTGTGCACCGCCGCCTTTCAGCGCAGCCTCGATGTCTCGCTTGACGATGCGCCCGTGCGGGCCACTGCCGGCGAGTGCCGCCAGATCGATGCCCGCCGCCTTGGCGAGTCTGCGCGCCAGCGGCGAGGCGACGATGCGCCCGCCATGGCCGTTCGGTACCGGCGTCGGCTCGCGTGCTCCTTGCGCCGCGCGCGGCTGCGGGGAGGAGGAAGCAGGAGCGGGGGAAGTGGCGACGGAAGCGGAGGTGGCGGCAGAAGCTGTGGCACGGGCTGCCCCAGCCGGCGCGCGCGTTGCCGCCGGCGACGGTGCCTTGGCCACATGTCGGCGCGCCGTCCTTCTCGCCTTCGGCCAGCAGCACGGCGATGGGGGCGTTCACTTTCACGCCCTCGGTGCCCTCCGCCACCAGCAGCTTCGACGACCTTGCCCTCGTCGACCGCCTCCACCTCCATGGTGGCCTTGTCGGTCTCGATCTCGGCGATGATGTCGCCCGGCTTGATGGTCTGGCCTTCCTTGACCAGCCACTTGGCGAGCTTGCCCTCCTCCATGGTGGGCGAGAGCGCGGGCATCAGGATCTCGGTCGGCATCGGCTGTCAAAGGGGGTCAGACCCCTCGCCTCCACGTGAATGATGGACTCAAAGGCTAGTGCGAGGGGTCTGACCCCCGCCACACGATCTCTGTCGGAGTCCACTTGGCCTTGCGCCGGACGATGCGCTGCGCGGGTGTCTCGCCGTCGTAGACGACGGGCTCCGCCGTCCGCCCCTTGAACTCGGGAATGGCCAGCCCGCGCACGTTGAGCACCGACCAGACCTTGCCGCCGTCCTCCAGCATCACGCCGCCATACATGCCGCAACGGGCGCAGATGAGGCTCGTGCCGGTGCGCGTGCCGAACTGGTAGGTCGTAAGCGCGGCGCGCTCGATGTCGAAGACGGCGCGGCCGGCGGGATCGCTCACGGTCATGGCCCCATGCCGCGTGCAGAAGCCGCACTGGCAGGAGCGCACCTGCAGCTCGGCCGCCGGCTTGGTCGCGTGCAGAATCCCGCGGATCGCGCCGCAGTGGCATTGGCCCTCGTAGCTGCGCGCTTCAGACATCGGCCGCAATCCGCGCTGCCGGCAAGCCGCTGATCGGCGGCCAGCGATAGAGGAACGTGAAATAGGCGAGCGCCACGTAGACCAAGACGGCCGTGCTCCAGCCGATGCCGACGCCGATCTCCTGTTGCGAAACCGGCAGCAAGTCACTCAGCGCGACGGGCAGCGGATTGCGCAGCTCGCGTAGATTGACGACCGGAGAGGAAATCTTGGCCCAGGCCGCAAACAGGCCGTTCTGGATGGACTGGATCACGGCAACGGAGCCGCCGAGGAAGACGAGGCCGATCGACAGCAGCGTGAACGCCACGAACCGCAGCGCGAACGGGGCGCGTCCCAGGAAAAGATAGAGCGCCGCCAGATAGCCCGACACCATGGTGAAGAACAGCGAGAAGATGGTGATCACCGACCCGATGGCGCTGAACAATCCCTGCAGGATCTCGGCCTCAGACACATTTCGCCCCTTCCGCCATCAACCGACGTAGCACACGGCCTTCGCCGCCTCGATCACTTGCGCCGCACTCGGCAACGCCATGCGCTCGAGGTTCGCCGCATAGGGCATCGGCACATCGGCGCCCGAGACCTTGGCCGGCGGCGCGTCGAGATAGTCGAATGCCTGCATCGCCACCTGGGCGCAGATCTCGGAGCCCACGGAGCACACGGGCCATGCCTCCTCCACGGTCACCAGCCGGTTGGTCTTCTTCACGGACTCGATGATGGTGGCGAGGTCGAGGGGTCGCAGCGAGCGCAGATCGATCACCTCGGCCTCGATGCCGTCGCCCGCCAGCTGCTCAGCCGCCTCCAGCGCATAGACCATGCCGCGCGCGAACGAGACGATGGTGACGTGGATGCCCGCCCGCGCGATGCGCGCCTTGCCGATCGGCACGAGCCACTCGCCCTTCGGCACCGGCCCCGAGGAGCCGTAGAGGATCTCGTTCTCGAGCACCAGCACGGGATTGGGATCGCGGATGGCGGACTTCAGCAGGCCCTTGGCATCGGCCGCGTTCGACGGCGCCACCACCTTCAGGCCCGGCACGTGCGCATACCAGGCCGAGTAGCACTGGCTGTGCTGGGCGGCGACGCGGGCGGCAGCCCCGTTGGGGCCGCGGAACACGATCGGGCAGGCAACCTGGCCGCCCGACATGTAGTGTGTCTTGGCGGCCGAGTTGACGATCTGGTCGATCGCCTGCATGGCGAAGTTCCAGGTCATGAACTCCACGATCGGCTTGAGGCCCGCGAACGCGGCACCGACGCCGATGCCGGCAAAGCCCTGCTCGGTGATGGGCGTATCGATCACGCGCCTGTCGCCGAACTCCTCCAGCAAACCCTGGCTGATCTTGTAGGCGCCCTGGTACTGCGCCACCTCCTCGCCCATCAGGAACACGTCCTTGTCGCGCCGCATCTCCTCGGCCATGGCGTCGCGCAGCGCCTCGCGCATGGTCTGCGTCGTGGTCTCGAGGCCGACGAGTTCCCCTCCCCCTTGTGGGGAGGGGTTAGGGGTGGGGGGAGCCACGCTGGCCGTTGTTCTGCGATCCCCCCTCCCCGACCCTCCCCCACATGGGGGGAGGAGGAAGCTGACGCAGACTTCGCCGCCGCCGCCGGCTGTGGCTGCGCCTTTGCGGGCGCCGCAGGCGCACCACCGTCGAGCACGGCAATCGGCGTGTTGACCTTCACGCCCTCGGTGCCTTCGGCCACAAGCAGCTTCGACACCTTGCCCTCGTCGGCCGCCTCCACCTCCATGGTGGCCTTGTCGGTTTCGATCTCGGCAATGATGTCGCCGGCCTTGATCTCCTGGCCCTCTTTGACCAGCCACTTGGCGAGCTTGCCCTCCTCCATGGTGGGGGAGAGCGCCGGCATCAGGATCTCGGTCGGCATTTCCTCGGGTCTCTTTGCGCGGGAGGGGGTCAGACCCCTCGCCTCGATGGTCTCGTTGAACTCATGCGCCCGCGCGAGGGGTCTGACCCCCATGCGCGCCCAGATGCGCCGTCTGCTGCTCGACCGTTCTACTGACGTCGCTCGCAGTCTCGCCGGTGTGCTTGGTCGCCGCCGGCTCGAACAAAACGACCCAGCATTCCTCGGGTGCCGCCGTCATGTGCTCGACGCCGCGCGGCACGACATGGAAATCACCCTCGCCCAGCGTCACATCCGGCCTGTCGCGATAGCGGATTGTGAGCGTGCCCTTGCGCACGAGGAACAGCTCGTCCTCCTCGGCGTGCGCGTGCCACACGAACTCGCCCTTCACCTTGGCGATCTTCACGTATTGTCCGTTGGCGACCGCCACCACGCGCGGCGACCACAGCGCGGTCACGGCGCCGAATTCCTTGTCGAGGTTGGAGTGGAAGGTCGTCAACACCATTCCCTCACGCCGGCAGCAGCACGTCGGTGGCAAGCTCGCTCTCGTCGGGCTCCGCATCGGCCTGCGCGAACTCTGCCGCCCCGACAACGACGTTGCGGATCTCGGCATCGATCTTCTTCAGGTCGTCCTCGCTCGCGAGCCGTCCCTCCAGCAGGCGCCGGCGCACCTGCTCGATGGGATCGTGCTCCTCGCGCATCTTCTGCACCTCCTCGCGCGTTCGGTACTTGGCGGGATCGGACATGGAATGGCCGCGGTAGCGGTAGGTCAGCATCTCCAGGATGTAGGGTCCGTTGCCCTCGCGCACCCATTTCAGCACGCGCTCGCCCGTCGCCTTCACGGCGCGCACGTCCATGCCGTCGACCTGCTCGCCCGGGATGTCGAAGGAACGACCGCGGTGCGAGAAGTCGGTTGTGGCCGCGGAGCGCTCGACCGACGTGCCCATCGCATACTTGTTGTTCTCGATGACGAACACGACGGGCAGCTTCCACAGCTTGGCCATGTTGAAGCTCTCGTAGACCTGGCCCTGGTTGGCGGCGCCGTCGCCGAAGTAGGTGAGGCACACCCGCCCGTCGCCGCGGTAGCGGTTGGCAAAGGCGATGCCGGCGCCCAGCGGCACGTTGGCGCCGACGATGCCGTGCCCGCCGTAGAAGTTCTTCTCCTTGGAGAACATGTGCATCGACCCGCCCTTGCCCTTGGAGTAGCCGCCGCGCCGCCCGGTCAGCTCCGCCATGACGCCCTTGGGGTCCATGCCGCATGCCGAGCATGTGGCCGTGGTCGCGGTAGGTCGTGATCATCTGATCGCCCTCCGCGGCCGCCATCTTCATGCCGACGACAACGGCTTCCTGGCCGATGTAGAGGTGGCAGAAACCGCCGATCAGGCCCATGCCGTAGAGCTGCGCCGCACGCTCCTCGAAGCGGCGGATCAGCAGCATCGCGCGGTAGGCGGAAAGCTCCTCTTCGCGGCTGATAGACGGGACCTTCTGCTGGCCGTTGGGGAGAACCATTGTCCGGGCGCTCGACCTTTGAGGGTGCTGGGAGATCGCAGCAAGAAAGCGTATCGGAAACGCGGTGGCAAGGCCAGCCGAGGCAGCGCTGCGTTGCACATGCGAGCTGTGGAGCGAGCTATCTGCCGGCTGGAGACGGAGCGCCCGATGGGGCCGGCGTCTCGACCTGCGCCGGACCCACGACGATGCGGTCGTTGGGACGGACAAAGCCCAGAAGCTCGATGGCCAGCTCTTCGATCAGATCGGCGTCCCCGGCGTTGAGCAGACGCACCTCCCGCTCCAGCCGCATGCGTTTGGCCTCGAGGCGCGCGATCTGCGGCTCCAGCAGTCGGGAGCGTTCGATCAATCGCTCTCGCGCCTCGAGGCCACGCTTACCGACGATGGCGTGATAGGCGAAATAGCCCAGCGCAAAAAGACAGAAAAGCGACACCAGGATCTGTCGCGGCCGGCCGTTGCGCCGATCGTACATGGGTGTGACGCGAGACCTCTAGAGCGTCCAACCGGGACATTGCACGGTCTACCGCAAACCTCTTAAGTCCGCGTAAAGCAGCGTGCCGCGGTAGGCAATCGGCAGCCGTCAATAGGTGTCCCCGCTGCCCGTTGCCGATCCCCTAGCGCCTCGAGGCCGCATTGCCTGCGAACCGCGCCTCGTCGCCCAGCTCCTCCTCGATGCGGATCAGCTGGTTGTACTTGGCGGTGCGATCGGAGCGCGACAGCGAGCCCGTCTTGATCTGGCCGGCGTTGGTGGCAACCGCGATGTCGGCGATGGTGGCATCCTCGGTCTCGCCCGAGCGGTGCGAGATCACCGCCGTGTAGGCGGCGCGGTGCGCCATGGCGACTGCCTCGAATGTCTCGGTGAGCGAGCCGATCTGATTGACCTTGACCAGGATCGAGTTGCCGATGCGCTCCTTGATCCCGCGCTCCAGGCGCTCAGTGTTGGTGACGAACAGGTCATCGCCGACGAGCTGGCATTTGCTGCCGATTGCCTCGGTCAGCGCCTTCCAGCCCTCCCAGTCGTCCTCGGCCATGCCGTCCTCGATCGACACGATCGGAAAGCGCGCCATGAGGTTGGCCAGGTATTTCGTCATGCCGCCGGAGTCGAGCGCCTTGCCCTCGCCCTCCATCTGGTACTTGCCGTCCTTGAAGAACTCGGTGGCGGCGCAGTCGAGCGCCAGCGCTACGTCCTCGCCAGGCTTGTAGCCCGCACCCTCGATCGAGCGCATGATGAAGGAGAGGGCCTCCTCCGCCGACTTCAGATTGGGCGCGAATCCACCCTCGTCGCCGACGTTGGTGTTGTGGCCGGCATCCTTGAGGCCCTTGCGCAGCGTGTGGAAGATCTCCGAGCCCATCGCGGATCGCATCGGCACACGAGGTCGCGCCCACCGGCATGATCATGAATTCCTGGATGTCGATGGGATTGTCGGCATGCGCGCCGCCGTTGATGATGTTCATCATGGGCACCGGCAGCAGGTGGGCGTTGACGCCGCCCAGATAGCGGTAGAGGGGCAGGCCGGCCGCCTCCGCCGCCGCCTTGGCCACAGCCAGCGACACTCCCAGGATGGCGTTGGCGCCGAGACGGCCCTTGTTGGGCGTGCCGTCGAGCTTGATGAGGGCGTCGTCGATGCGGCGCTGGTCCTCCGCGTCCATGCCGGAGAGCGCGTCGAAGATCTCGCCATTGACCGCGTCGACGGCCTTGCGCACGCCCTTGCCGAGGTAGCGCTTCTTGTCGCCGTCGCGCAGCTCGATCGCCTCGTGCGCACCCGTGGAGGCGCCGGACGGCACGGCGGCGCGGCCGAAGGCACCGTCCTCCAGGATGACATCCACCTCGACGGTGGGATTGCCGCGGCTATCCAGGATCTCGCGGCCGATGATGTCGACGATGGCGGTCATGGGCGTCTCCAGGGCGCGTTGCGGCAGGGACGGGCTCGTGACAAGTTCGGCGCCGGTTCTAACGCTTGCGGGCGGTGCCGGCAAAGCGGCACTTCGCGCAAGGCTCGGTTATGGGTAGGGCGGCCGATGGCCGACGGTTCCGCATTGGTGCTGTTTTCCGGGGGACAGGACTTCGACCGTCTGCCTGGCTTGGGCATTGGAGCGCTACGCCCACGTCGAGACCATCGGCTTCGCCTACGGTCAGCGCCACGAGGTGGAGCTGAGCCAGCGGCCCGTCATCCGCGCCGAGTTGGGTCGCAGATTTCCGGGCTGGGCGCTGAAACTTGCAGACGATCGTGTGCTGGAGCTGGCCGCGCTGGGCGCCATCAGCGAGACGGCGCTGACGCGCGAGGCCGAGTTCCAGATGACGGCAGCGGGCCTGCCCAACACCTTCGTGCCCGGACGCAACCTGCTGTTCTTCACCTATGCGGCAGCGCTCGCCTATCGCCGCGGCATCCGCACCCTCGTCGGCGGCATGTGCGAGACCGATTATTCCGGCTATCCCGACTGCCGCAATGACACCCTGCAGGCGCTTGCCATGGCCATATCCCTGGGCATGGACACCCCCTTAGCGATCGAGACCCCCTTGATGTGGATCGACAAGGCCGGCACCTGGGCGATGGCCGAGGCGCTGGGCGGCGCGGCGCTGGTCGACCTGATCGCCGAGCACACGCACACCTGCTATACGGCGGATCGCGCCACGCGCCACCCCTGGGGCTATGGCTGCGGCACGTGCCCCGCCTGCCAGTTGCGCGCAAGAGGATGGGAGAGATGGCAGACCGTCAAGACCTGACCCGCGCCGTCGATCTGGCGCTGGCCGGCGACTGGGACGCGGCCCACAAGATCGTGCAGGAGGATGAGGAGGACGCCACCTCCTGCTGGATCCACGCCGTGCTGCACAAGATCGAGGGCGATGCCGGCAACTCCCGCTACTGGTACCGCCGCGCCGGCCACGCCTACGAGGCCTACCCCGACGCCAAGGCCGAGCTTGCCGCCATCAAGGCCGCGCTGACGTATTGAGCCCGGCTGCGTGCGTCACGGCACCTCGCTCGCAGCGGAACGTTCTCTCGACGCCAGTTGGCGCATCTCGTCTGCACGTGCCTCGGCCGCTGCCAGCCGGTCGAGCAGCTCGGCGGCAAGGTCGCGCAGGACACGGCCCGTCTGCCCCGGATACTTTGCCCAGAAAGAGCGCCGGCGCACACTGAAATAGGCCGCGGTCTGCAATGCGCTCGCGCGCGGGATCGCGTACTCGAAGCAGCGGTTCTTGAGGTTGCTCCGCAGCCAGCGGTCGAACTGCTCGTCCTCCGGCGAGTACGCATCCTTCATGCTGATGACGACTCCGAGGCTCTCGGAGAACCCCATCTGCGCGTCGCGCTGCTCGAACTGCTGCAGGAATTGGAGCGCGTGGGTCGAAAGATAGTCGGGCTTGGCCGGGCGCCAGATGAAAATCGGCTTCGCGCAGCCAGCACTCCGTCAGGACCGACAATCCAGGCGCGCTATCGATCAGGATGATATCGTAGGCGTCACGCGCCTCGGCGAGGAACGAGCGGATCGCCATGCGCAGGTCCGCCTCGCGCCCACCCTTGGAGACCTCGCGCTCGAACAGCGTCAGATGTCCGCCACCTAGCAGCAGATCGATCGAGCGCGCATCGTCGACATCCGAGACGTCCCGGATCACGAACATACCCCAGTCCGCCGGCGCCGCCTTCAAGGTGACGGCGATGAGATAGTCGACGAACGTGCGTCCCTGGGCCTGGATCGTCCGCAGCCAATCCGGCGCGATCAGCATGGTGCTGATGCTGGCATGGGCATCGGAGTCGATGACCAGGACCTTCTTCTCGTGGTGGGCGGAGAGCGTCTCGGCCAGCGTCAGGACGAGCGTCGACTTGCCCACGCCACCCTTGGCGTTCATTACCGTGATGGAATTGCGCATGCGAAACCGTCAGCCCCCAACAGCGCTGTCCGAGTTCCCGCACCGCCCAAAACAATAACAACGAGATCGAGGATAGTGTGTGACCGTGTCATAGCAAAGGCCACGCTTTTGCCGGGTGCAGCACCAACCCCGCCGACGCGAATCAGCTAGGTTGCGCCCACAAAATGCCTCGACTTGCACGCGCAAGAGTGCCGCATTTGTGGATAACTGCGGCACCCACAGGTGGGTCGACGGCCAGCCGAAACGGGGGGTGTCGCATGTCGCCACTGATGCAGAGAGCTCTTGATGTCGCCATCGCCACGGCGCTGACCGCCGGGGTGGTGTTCGTCGTCATGGCCGTCAACGGCTTCCTGATGTCGCGCGGGGGCTCCTGGGTGGGCTTCCGGCTCTGGTACGCCTACATCAGCCGGACCGACATCCTCGGCACCATGGTCCTCACCGCCCTCGTCACCATCGGCTACGTCATGTGGCACCAGACCCGGCGGCCCAGCCGATAGGACCGCGGCCCCGTTCGTCCCGGCACACGAAGACGTTGCGCCGCGGCCCCTCTTGCGGCTATGCGAGGGGCCGCGCGTAGATTTGCTCTGCTTCGTGGAACGTGCGTGATGCGTGAGACTGCAACCGGCCGGCAGCGGCTGGAGGGCTTTGCTTTCCTGGTGGCGTTCGGGCTGTGCATCCCGGCGGCCAACTGGCTGATCGGGCATGCTGGTGTGGTGTGCGTGCCCAATGGCCCCTGCCTCATCCCGGTCGCGCCCCGCCTGATGGCGCCGAGCGGCGTGCTCATGATTGGGCTCGCGCTGGTGTTGCGTGACCTCGTCCAGCGCCGCCTCGGCCTTCTCTGGGCTGTCGCTGCCATCCTTGCCGGCGCCGCGCTCTCGGCCTTGCTCGCGCCGCCGGCGCTGGTGCTGGCCTCCGCGGCCGCGTTCCTGATCTCGGAGCTTGCCGACCTCGCGGTCTATACGCCCCTGCAACGCCAACGCTTCGTGGCCGCAGTGGTCACGAGCAGCCTCGTCGGCCTGGTGGTCGACAGCGCGCTCTTCCTCTATCTCGCCTTCGGCAGCCTCGACTACCTCGCTGGCCAAGTGGTCGGCAAGGCCTGGATGGTGCTGCTGACCCTGCCGATGATCACCTGGCTGCGCCGGCGCGACGCGCGCCTCGGCCTGTCCGCCGCATAGTCAGCGAGCGCCCTCGTCGCGCACGGCCGCACGCCAGCTCGTCCCGCCTGCACCGGCAGATTGTGCCCGCTCCACCGCGGCCAGGTCCTCGCTGAACACGCGCCGCACCAGATCGCGCACCGGCTGCGGCCATGTGCGCGTGTCGACCAGATGCAAAATCTGGTGATAGCCCGCGCGAGCCTGCTCCAGCGCGCGTGCCGAATGGGAGCGGGACCCCTCGCTCAGATGATAGATGTAGTCGGCGGCCTCCACGAAGGGATAGGCGCCGGCGGCGCAGTAGAGGTCGACGTTGAGGATCACATCCTCGGCGAAATGCAGCAGCGGCCACCCCCGCGGGCACAACGACCTCTGGTAAACCGGCGAAAACGGCATGCGCAGCTCGCAGATGTCCTCGATGGGAAGCATGGACCCGCCGCTGCGCGGGCGTGCCATGCGGACGGCACCCGAGCGCGGATCGATCTCGCGCGTCGGCCCGGTGGCGAGCCCGTGCTTGTCCACCAGCGGCAACAGGCGGCGCAGGCGATCGGGGGCGTAGGCATCGTCGGCGTCGAGGCAGGCGATCACGTCGGCGCTGGCGTGGGCCGTGGCGATGTTGCGCGCAGCCGACGGGCCCGAAGCAGGAGCCGGCGTGCGGCAGAGCGTCAGCCTGTTGCCGGCGCGAAGCTCCGCCGGCAGGAGGCTCGTGTAGTCGAGGTCGTCATCGGCGCACAGCACCAGCTCGACATTGACGCCCACCTGCGCAAACACCGATTGCGCCGCCCGCACGATCGTCGCGCCCGCCGCATAGGCCGGGACTATGACGCTGATGTCGGCGCGCATCCTCTCTCCGTCGCCATCGCCATCATCCCTGACCGCCCGCAGTCTCGCGGCGGCGATGGATGATTACGCCCACGCCCTTGGCCTCGGGGATGATGGCCGTCTTGCGCACATCGACGACCACACTCGTCACCCGCCCATCCGCGAGCGCCATGTCCGCGACTTCCTCGGCAAACGTCTCGACAAGATTGACATGCCGCGAGGCCTTGGCACGCTCTTTCAGTTTGTCGACGACATCCGCATAGGACACGTGATCAGCAAGGTCATCGGAGCCGGTCGGCCCCGCATCGACCACGAACAGCTGCAGGGTGACTGAGACCGGCTGGCGCGCTTTTCTCTCGAAATCATGCACACCAATGAAGAGGTCGAGCCGCAGATCATCGATGACGATGCATCGCTCGCCGGGAGGCGGGATGATCGGCCGGGCCATCGGCTCATTCCTTCGGCAGGTCATCGAAGGGAAACTTGACGAGCAGATGCCGGCCGCCATCGATGGTGATGACCTGCCCCGTGATGGAGGGCGTGTCGGCGAGCATGGCCACCGCGCGGCAGATCTCGTCGAGCGACGGGCCCACGCCCAGCGGCGTCTTGCGGTGCACGGCGCGGAACTGCTCCTCGGTCTGGTCGCCGCTTCTGAGCACCAGGCCGGGTGCGATGCCGTTGACGCGCGTCTTCGGCCACAGGCTCATGGCCATCATGCGCGTGGCGTTGTGCAGCGCGAGCTTGCTGATCGTGTAGGAGAAGAAATCGGGGGTGGCGTTGGCCACTTTCTGGTCCAGCATGTTGATGACGCAGTGCTGGCGCGGGCAGAAGCGGTGGAAGGCGCGGGTGAGAAGGATCGGCGCCAGCGCGTTGATGTGCAGATGCTCGTCCCACAACTCCGGGCGCAGGCTGGCAATGGTATCCTTCTTGAATACCGAGGCGCTGTTGACCAGCAGCGAGGCATGCGGGAAGTCGGCGATGAACTGCTCTGCAAGGCGGTCGGCAGCTGCCGGATCGGTCAGGTCCGCCGGGTAGAGCCGACAGTCGACGCCGGCGCCGCGCACCTCGGCCTCGAGGCTCAACGCCTCGCCCCGCGAGGTGTTATAGTGGATGCCGATATCCCAGCCTTCGCTGGCAAGGTGGCTTGCGATTGCTCTGCCGATGCGGCGGGCTGAACCCGTGATGAGAGCCGCCTTGGTCCCCATTCCGATCCCAATGTTGCATGAGCGCTGTAGGCCGACGATCGGCGATATTAGCAGCCCGTCCCGTCAAAGAAAGGCCGTGTGAGCGAGAAAACCGATGGCGAGCCCGAAGAACCCTACCGAGCCCAGCCTGCTCGGCAAGCACGCAGAACTGGCCGAGAGCCCCGACAAGGCCGTGCTCGACCGGGTGCCAAACCCGCACGCTGATACGCACTACGTTGCCCGCTTCACGGCGCCGGAGTTCACCAGCCTGTGCCCCATCACCGGCCAGCCCGACTTCGCCCACCTCGTCATCGACTACGTGCCCGGCCGCTGGCTGGTGGAGTTGAAGTCGCTGAAATTCTATCTCGCGTCATACCGCAACCACGGCGCGTTTCACGAGGACTGCACCGTGGCGATCGGCAAGCGCCTCGCCGAGCTGCTCGAGCCGCACTTCCTGCGCATCGGCGGATACTGGTATCCGCGCGGCGGCATACCCATCGATGTGTTCTGGCAAACGGGCAAGCTGCCCCATGGCGTCTGGCTGCCCGACCAGGGCGTCGCGCCCTACCGTGGGCGGGGATGATCGCAGCTGCTGCCGAAAACGAATTGGCGGGCGCCGCTGGCCCGCCAACTCTTATTCCGGGGTCCGCCTCGTCTCTTGCTATGGGCAGAACCAGAGGGGACCGACGATGATGCAGCCGCGGCGATGCCAATGGTGGGGACGGCTGTGATAGCGCCGCCAGTGAGCGGGCGCCCGATGGTAGCGGTGACCGGGCGTGAAGTGCTCGTGGTCTCTGTGCCGGTCCCGCGCGTCCGGCTTGTCATAGCGACCCGCCTGCACCTGCACCAATTCGCTCGTAGCGGTGAGGGGCCGTACGGACGTGGGAGCAGCAGCGGCCGGAACCCCGCCAAAGCCCGTCAACGATACGAGCGCTGCGGAAAGGAAAGTCTTGATCATCTCTAACTCCAATTCTTGGTTGCTCAGCCGGCGACCGACGCCGACTGCGCGCGGTCCCTGTTGGAGCAGGCCGTGCCAAGATTGAACGGTGCATTGCCCGATCAGTTCCGCCCCCTGGTGGCAGCGGTGGGCCATCAGTCGCGCCCTATGGGGCGAGCTGCCAGCTTGCGACGGCTGTCGGGCGGCGTGTGCGATCGGGCTGAACGTCCCGCCAGGCATAGCCCACGGCTACGGCGCGGGCCGGGAAAAGCAACCCCACCGGATTGACATGGCGGCCCTTGCTGTCCCTCACCTCGTAGTGGACGTGCGGGCCGGTGGAACGTCCCGTGCTGCCGAGGTGGCCGAGCTTCTCGCCCTGATCGAGCACCTGCCCGACCCTGGCCGTGATGCTCTTGAGGTGGCCGTAGAGATGCGTCCAGCCGTACACGTCGCGCGTGATCACGGCATTGCCGTAGCCGCCCCGGCGCGCGGCGAAAATAACGGTCTGACGCGCCGTGGTTGCGAGCACCGGTGATCCAAGCGCACCCGCCAGGTCGATAGCCGGATGGCGCCTGCCCTGGTTGAAGAGGCTCGTCACGCGCCCGTTGGCGAACGGCATGATGTACTCGGGCCCCGTCTCGACCTCGAGGTCCAGGGTGGACAGCGGGTCCGTCCAGCGTGTCGAGGCGCGCTGGAGCGGCAGCCGCGAGAGCACCCTGCGGCCGCGCTCGCTCATGGGCCTGCGCTTCTCCAGGAGGTGCGAGCGCCGGACCTTGCTGTCGAGCACCCACTCCAGTGCGCGCAGCGATGGATCGCGGTAGACGGGCAGCTTCGCTGCGGGTGGAGGACTGCTGGGTGCGGGCTTCGACAGCAGCGCGGGCACGGCAGGGGTTGCGGCCCAGGGCAGAAGGCCCGGCTCGCTGTCGGAGCCATTGGCCGGTCCAAGCGCGGCGACAATGATGGCATCGCCACGCGCGATCCCGGCCGCCCTGGAGGCGCGGCTGCGCGCACCGTTGTCCGGCAGCGGCACCATTCTCGAAGTGGCGCGTCCGCGTTCGAGCAGCGTGCGCAGATGCGGCGACATCACGTCCCGCTCGAAGAACACCCGATCCTCGACCGGAACCGGGCCGTCACTACCCGTGGCGGCGACCGCCACCATGGTGCCGAGGACGATTGTAACGGATCCCGCCGCGAGCAGGCCGGCGACAGACCGAGAAGAACGCATACTCCCTCACCCGATTTCAATGCTTGCCTTGGAGGCAGGCGGCGCCCTTGAGCCGGGCGGCCGCGCAGCGCAGGAGGAGCGAAGATTGCTCGTTCGCGCATCGCCGGCCCGCACAGAAACGCCGACCTTGCCATTTGGTGCCACGCGGCACCGCGTCACGGATGCGTCAATAAAACGCAATTATTCCAGGAACTTTTTTCACTGAGCGCAGACTTCGAGATGAAGCCGTTCGACTTCCAGCCAAAAATCCAATTAACCACGGCGCTGGAATCGCGGCGTTGGCGGGCAGACGCGGACATGCGACGTTCGAATGACTGAACAACAAAACCGGGGGAATGGCGTGGCGAGCGCGGAATTGCACGACAAGCTGATCGCGGCCACCCAAGCCAATTGGAGCGCACAAGTCGACTGGCTGAAGACGCTGGTCGCCTTCCCGAGCCTGCGCGGACAGGAAGGGCCTTGCCAGGATTGGGTCGCGCGGGAGTTCCAGGGTCGCGGCTGGGCGGTGGACCGCTACACGCTGGCCGAGGTCGACATCGAAGGCTTGCCCGGCTTCTCGCCTGTGATGGATACCGACTACGCCCGCGCCGTGCAGGTCGTCGCGAGCTTGCGCGCGCCGCAACCCGAAGGGCGCAGCCTGATCCTGCAGGGGCATGTGGATGTCGTGCCGACAGGCCCCGCCGACATGTGGTCCTCGCCGCCCTTCACGCCCACGATCGAAGGCGGCCGCCTGCGCGGGCGCGGCGCCAACGACATGAAATCGGGCGTGTGTGCGATGGTGTTTGCGCTCGACGCCCTACGCACGGCGGGCTTTCTGCCCGCCGCCGACGTCTACGTGAGACCGTGACGGAAGAGGAGTCCACCGGCAACGGCGCGCTCTCCACGCTGGCGCGCGGCTATCGCGCGGATGCCTGTCTGATCCCCGAGCCGACGGGAGCGAAGGTCCTGCGCGGCACCGTCGGCGTCATGTGGTTCCGCCTGCGCATTCGCGGGCGGCCCGTGCACGTCAGCGAGAGTGAGCGCGGCACCAACGCGATCCTGTCGGCTTTCGGCCTGATCGAGGCGTTGCGCGGGCACACGCGCGAGCTCAACGAGCGGGCGAAGGCGCATCCCTGGTTCGGGCGCATCCCCAATCCCATCAAGTTCAATCCGGGAAAAATCGCCGGCGGCGACTGGGCGAGCTCGACGCCGGCCTGGTGCGAGGTCGACTGCCGCATCGCCGTGCTGCCGGGCATGCCGCTCGCCGACTTCCGGGAGGAGCTGAGTGGGGTGGTGATGGCAGCGGCGCGACAGGACCCGTTCCTCGCCGACAATCCCCCCGAGGTGATCTGGAACGGCTTCCAGGCCGACGACTACGTGCTGGAGCCGGGCTGCAGATTTCGAGGCAGCCGTGCGCGCGGCGCACCGGCGCGTGCACGGCAGCGACGCCGGCGAGACGATCCTGCCCGCCGTCACCGACTGCCGCTTCTACGGCCGCTACTACGGCATCCCCAGCCTCTCCTACGGCGCCACCGGCTCCGGCAGCCACGGCTTCGACGAGGTGGTCGAGCTGGAGAGCATCAAGAAGGTGACGCTGACGATCGCCACCTTCATCGCCGACTGGTGCGGGGTGCGGCCGCTCTAACTACATCAAGCCGTTGCCGGCACGACTCCCGAGGGCCACGGGGGCAGTCTAGCGGCATTTCAAGTGGCGCGTCCGCGCCTCGATTTTCGTGGAGACATGATCAGCACCCTCTTGAGGATAGTCACGGCTGCAGTATATCAGTCGTTCGTCCGGGGGCACCGCAATGACCACCGCAGACTACGCATTGTTCGTGAGCCTGGCCTCGGCCCTGATATCGGTCGGGGCACTCGTCTGGAACGTTTGGCAGAAGTACATATTCGTGAAGCCGGACATCCAGGTCTCGTTCCAGGTGATGCAGCTCTTTGAGCCCAAGCCAGGCAAGGCGAGCACGTTGCAGCCTGGCAAGAAGCTCTTGAGCATCTCAGCTACGAACATGGGCCCTGGACCGGTGATCCTCTACGCCTGCGTGGTGCGGGGAAAACGCAACGTGTGGCAGTGGAAGTTCTGGAGGCGGCCCACCTTTGGCGTATTGAACCCGATTAGCAACCACCCGGCGAGCGGGACGCCCGTCAGCAGCGGTCCGTTCAGCGGCGGCCTGCCTATTAAGATCGACGCGGGAGAGGTGAAGGCATTCTATTTCCCGTACGAGAAGGATTGCATCCTCTCGAACCCAATAGGACGCGTTGGCATCTCCGACACGTACGGCCGTAACAATTGGTGCAGGAAGCGCGACGTCGAGAAGGCGATGGCGAGCTACAACAAAGCGTTCCCGAAGGCGCTGGCATGATGGACCGGAACGCGATCCGCCTCGGCGGTGTCGCTAGCAGCAGCCGCATCTCGACCGACGACTTCCTATTGCCGCATCGTGCCCTGCGATCCGATCGCTCGGTGCGTTGGCGGACGCAAGCGGCATGCGAAGGTCTACAGGCGCGTACCTGCTCGCCTGAGCCCGACTATGCGGCAGCAGTGGTCGTGCGCGCCCGCTTTTGATCCGGCGGCACGGCCTCGTCGGCCAGCGTGGCGATGGCCTCGGCCAGCGGCATGACCTGCTGCTGCTGGACGCCCATGCGGCGCACGGAGACGGTCTTCTCCTCGGCCTCGCGCTTGCCCACCACCAGCAGGATCGGCACCTTGGCGAGCGAGTGCTCGCGCACCTTGTAGTTGATCTTCTCGTTCCTGAGGTCGACCTCGGCGCGCAGGCCCTTCGCGCTTGAGCGCGGCCAGCACCTCCTCGGCATAGGCGTCGGCGTCCGAGACGATGGTGCACACCTTGGCCTGCACCGGCGCCAGCCACAGCGGCAGATGCCCGGCGGTGTTCTCCAGCAGGATGCCGGCGAAGCGCTCCATGGAGCCGAACATGGCGCGATGGATCATGACCGGCGTTTTCTTCTCCCCGTCGGCATCGATGTAGAAGGCGCCGAAGCGCTCGGGCAGAAAGAAATCGACCTGGATGGTGCCGCACTGCCAGTCGCGGCCGATGGCGTCGCGCAGCACGTACTCGAACTTGGGACCGTAGAAGGCGCCCTCGCCGGGGTTGATGCCGGTCTTGATCTTGCCGCCGGACTCGGCCGCGATCTGCTTCGAGGACGTCCGACATGGCCGCCTCCGCGCGATCCCAGGCCGCGTCCGCGCCGACGCGCTTCTCGGGCCTGGTCGAGAGCTTGATGACCACCTGCTCGAAGCCGAAGTCGCGATAGATCGACAAGATGAGGTCGTTCATCTTCAGGCATTCGTCGGCGAGCTGCGCCTCGGTGCAGAACACGTGCGCGTCGTCCTGGGTGAAGCCGCGCACGCGCATGAGCCCGTGCAGCGCACCGGAGGGCTCGTAGCGATGCACGTTGCCGAACTCGGCGACGCGGTAGGGCAGCTCGCGGTAGGACCGCAGCCCGTGCTTGAAGATCTGGATGTGGCCCGGGCAGTTCATCGGCTTGATGACGAACTCGCGCTCGTCCTCGGTGACGGTGGTGAACATGTGCTCGCGGAAGGTCTCCCAATGGCCCGGAGGTCTCCCACATGGACTTGTCGAGGATCTGCGGACCGTTCACCTCGCGATAGCCGGCCGCGTTCTGCCGCCGCCGGATGTAGTTGATGAGGCCCTGGAACAGCTCCCAGCCCTTGGGGTGCCAGAACACGACGCCCGGCCCCTCCTCCTGGAAGTGGAACAGGTCCATCTCGCGCCCGAGCTTCCTGTGGTCGCGCTTCTCGGCCTCCTCGAGCTGCTTGAGATAGGTGGCAAGCTCGGGCTCGCTCGCCCAGGCGGTGCCGTAGATGCGCTGCAGCTTGGGGCCTTCGGAATTGCCGCGCCAGTAGGAGCCGGCAAAGCGGGTGAGCTTGAAGGCCTTGCCGATCTGGCCGGTGGAGGTCATGTGCGGGCCGCGGCAGAGGTCGAGCCAGTCGCCCTGCTTGTAGATTTTGAGGTCCTCGCCCGCCGGGAATCGCATCCACCAGCTCGATCTTGAACAGCTCGCCCTTCTTCTTGAAGAAGTCCTTGGCCTGCTCGCGGCTCCAGAACTCCTTGGTGAAGGGCGCGTTGCGCGCAATGATCTCGTGCATCCTGGCTTCGATGCGGGCGAGGTCGTCGGGGTGGAAGGGCTCCTCCTTGGCGAAGTCGTAGAAGAAGCCGTTCTCGATCACGGGACCGATGGTGACCTGGGTGCCGGGCCACAGATCCTGCACGGCTTCTGCCATCACGTGCGCAGCATCATGCCGGATGAGCTCCAGCGCCTCCGGGTCCGTGCGAGTGACGATCTTGACGGCGGCATCCTTGTCTATGGGATCGGCGAGGTCGGCGAGCCGGCCGTCGACCACCATCGCCACGGCCTTCTTCGCCAGCGATTTGGCGATGCTCTCGGCAAGCTCGCGACCGGTGCCGCCAGCCTTGAAGGCTCGCTTGCTGCCGTCAGGCATAGTCAGGGTGATTTCAGCCATCAGCCTCTCCTCTCACTCGCTGCAAACCGCGCAGGTAAGGTTGGGCGGGCCGGATGCTGTGGGCCGGGCCGCCCGGGGCGCCTGCTTGTGCCCTCCCGCAGGCTGGCATGTCAAGGCACCGCCGTGAGCCGAAGGCACCGTGGGGCACCATTGCCGGCCATACACGAGAGAGGGAAATTCATTTCTGACAGGGCCAAGCCGTGTTGCCGGTCGCGCCCGCTGTGGTAGCCTCGGGCGTGGCGGAGCAGGGCAGGAGCCTTCGGAGGCTTTGACCCGCGCACCCGACGGATGCCGAGGTGTTCGTCCTGCGGCATCGAGGAAGAGGCTGACGTGCGTTCGACCTGCTTAGTCGCCGCGCTGGCCCTCGCGGTGCCGTTGTCGGCGCCGAACGCCGTTCGCGGCCAGGCGCAGTCAGGTCCCCGGCCGACCATCACGGTGGCCGCCACCATCTCCGCTGCGCCCGCGGGTGAGGCCGCGTTTCCAATCAACGTCGGCCCGCCCAGCGCGCTCCCGCACAATAGCTTCGTGCGCGTGCGCGGCCTGCCGCCGATGGTGGCGCTCTCGGACGGCCACTCGATCAGTCCGGGCACCTGGGCGGTCTCGCTCGCGGCGCTGCCCGCCCTCAAGCTCACGCTGCCCGCAGAAGCAGCCGGCCGTTCCGAGATCGTCATCACGCTCGTTGGCATCAACGGCACCGTTCTGGCCGAGGCACGATCGGTGCTGGCGATTGCCGCAGCGCGCCCACCTGCGAGGGCGAGAAGCCGAGCGACCCGCCTCCTCCCGCCGTCTCGATCCTGCGCGCCGGCGCGCCGCTGCTGGCGCCGCGCGACGCGGTCGAACGCGGCGTGCCCGTTCCGCAACCCGTGCAGAAGCCCGCATCCCCCCTGGACAAAGCACGCGCGCTGCAGCTCATGAAGAAGGGCGACGAGCAGTTGGCGCTCGGCAACGTGGAGGCTGCGCGGCTGTTCTACGAGCGGGCGGCCGACTCGGGCTACGGGCAAGCGGCCATGGCGCTGGCCGCCACCTTCGATGCCGGCGAGCTCGCCCGCCTCAAAGTGCTGGGTGTCCTACCAGACGCGAAGTTGGCCAAGCGCTGGTACGAGCGCGCCCGCGAGCTGGGGGCTGCCGGCGCCGACGAGCGTTTGCGCCAGATCGGGGCGAAGTGACGGCTACGCTCGGTCGCGGCCAATCGGACCCTGCCTGAACAATTCCCCAATGCCGCCGCAAAAGCGCCCTCACGCGCAAGCGACCATGTCCCCAAGCGCAAGAGGCCGCATGGGGGGCTCGAGCGCAGAGGCTCCGGTGGGAGCCGCTGCTGGCTGTCGTCGGCCAGGGGGAAAGCGGCCACTAACCAGGCCGGGCCTGGTGTCCAATCGCGATCCTCCGATCTCGACCCCCGCTAGTTTCGCCAAGGTCAGCGTGCGGCAGCCTCTGTCGCGAGCGGCCTAGTCGAGTGAGGGAGGCAGTGATGCGTGCGTGGGTGAGCCGGGGTTTGGCGCTAGCCATTGCGCTGTGCGCGGCGCCGACAATGGGCATGGCCCAGACGAACTTCACCAAGGAGTGGCTGCTGGCGCAGTCAGCGCGCACGCCCGCAGCGCGCGCCCCGACGGCAGCCGCCAGCGGGGAGCTGAGCACCGTAGCCAGGGTGAACAACTGGACCGTGGGCCTCGCCGCCGGGCTGCCAGAAGGCACCTTCCTGCGCTTTGCCGCCGAGATCGCCCGCAACCTGAACGGCACGGACGACCTGCGCGTGCTGGCGACGGTCACGCCCGGCGCCACCGAGAACGTCAAGGACCTGCTCTACCTGAAGGGCATGGACATCGCCATCACGCACGCGGACGTATTCGAGCACTTCCGCAACGTCGAGAAGATCCCCAACATCGAGCGCCGCGTGAACTACATCTCGGAGATGTACATCTCCGAGCTGCACGTGCTGGTGCGCCCGGAGATCAATTCGCTCAAGGACCTCGAGGGCAAGAAGGTGAGCTTCCACACACCCGGCGCGGGGCCTTCGGTGACGGGACCGATCCTATTCCAGCGCCTCGGCATCAAGGTGGAGCCGGTCTACGTCAACAACGCGATCGCCTACGAGAAGATGAAGAAGGGCGAGATCGCAGCGCTCATCCATACCGTGGGCAAGCCCAACGACCTCTTCGTCAAGAACAAGAACGAGGCGGGCTTCAAATTCCTTCCGGTACCATTCGACAAGTTCGAAGACCTCTACGTGCCATCCGTCTTCACGGCGGAGGACTACCCCGGCTACATCAAGCCCGGCGAGAAGATCGAGACCATCGGCGTGCAGGCGGTGCTCGCCGTCTACAACTGGCCCAAGGAAAGCGACCGCTTCCGGCGCGTGCAGCGCTTCATCGAGTTCTATTTCGACCGCTTCAACAACTTCCATCAGCCGCCCTATCACCCCAAGTGGAAGAGCATAAACCTGGCGGCCAAGGTGCCGGGCTGGACCCGCTACTGGGTGGCCGAGGAGAAACTCAAGCAGATGGCAGCTGCGCAACCCGTTCCGCGCGCCATTGATCCCCAGCTCGCCCGCCAACAGGCGGCGCGGGTGGCTCCCAACGATGCCGCCGAGCAGGAACGCCTGTTCCGGAAGTTCCTGGAATGGAGCAAGACACAAGCCAAGCAGTGATCGGGACGCACGGACGCTTGCGGGGATAGCTGCCGGGATCGAGCGCCGGGATCGAGCGCACTGGGGGCGCGCAGCATGGGGGATCACATACCAAACGCGCCAATGGCCGGCGTCCGGTGGGCGCCAGCTGCGGCGCGGCGGCGGACCGCACACGCCAGGCTTCTCGCTCTGCTCGTCCTCCTCGCGACCGGCGCACAGAGTGCCGATGCCGGCAGCAACTTGCGCCTTGCTCAGCGCGCCGAACCTCACATCAGCGTGGCGGAGGCGATCGTGGCCCAGCCGGCCTCGCAGGCGTCGCTGCCCATCAAGGTAGGCCCGCAGGAGGCGCTGCCGAGCAACAGCTTCGTGCGGCTGCGCGGACTGCCGCCCACCATCTCGCTGACCGAGGGGCACGCGATCGGGCCGGGCTCCTGGGCCATACCCTTGTTCGGCCTCTCGGGGCTCAAGGCCAACGTTCCCACGGGCGTCTCCGGCCGCTCGGAGATCGTCATCAGCCTGGTGGCGGTCGACGGCACGCTGCTGGCCGAGGCGACGACCGCATTGGTGGTCGGCCCGGCGGCCATGCTGGATCCGCCTGAGCAGAAGCGTGCTGGCGGCGTCACTCCGCCGCCCCCCGTGCCGGCGGTCCGCCCCGAGCGCAGCGCCCTGCCGGTTCCCCGCCCGCCCGAACTCTCCGACGAGGAGAAATTGCGCGCGGAAAAGCTGGTGGCGCAGGGCGAGCGCTTCTTCGCGCAAGGCAACATCGCCGTGGCGCGGCAGTTCTTCCGGCGTGCGGCGGAGGTGGGCTTCGCACCAGGGGCAATCCGCCTGGCTGCCACCTTCGATCCCGCCGAGCTGTCGCGGCTGCAGGCGCAGGGGGTGGTTGCCGACCGAGCCGAGGCGCGCAAATGGTACGAGCGCGCCCGTGAGCTCGGCGCGACCGAGGCCGAGGAGCGGCTGGCACGACTGGGCGGGAGCTGAGCAGAAACCGATGACCCTCCTTCATCACGCCGTGAGCGGCAATGGCGCGCCACCCGTCGTCTTCGTGCATGGCTTTGCCTGCGCGCTCGGCGACTGGGACGCTCAGGTCGCCCACCTGTCGAGCCGGCACCAGACCGTAGCCGTCGATCTGCCCGCGCACGGCGCATCAGCCGGTACCGCGCGCGATTGCACGATCGAGCGGTATGGGGCCGACGTCGCCGAGGTGATGCGCGAGCTGCAACTGCCGCCTGCCGTCCTCGTCGGCCACAGCATGGGCTGCCGCGTGGCCATCGAGGCCGCGTTGCAGGCGCCGGCCCACACCGCTGCGCTCGTGCTCGTCGACGGCAGCCAATTCGCCCCGGCCATGGAGGGCATCATGCGCGAGCGGTTCGCGGCGCCCGGCGGATATGCTGCCACGGCGCACGCCCTGTTCGCGGCCATGTTCACGGAGCGCAGCGACAAGGCCGTGGCGGACGCCGTCATGGATCGCGCCGGCCGGCTGCCGCACGACATCGGCGCGAAGCTGCTGCTCGATCTCGTGCGCTACGACATTGCGCGGCTCGAGGCCTCCTTGTCGGCGGTGCGGGTGCCGCTGATGGTGCTGCAGACCACCTTCTCGAACGAGAAGCGCGAGAGAATGAGCCTGGCCATAGGCCAGACGACGCCCTACATCGAGATGGTGCGCGCCAAGGTGCCATCCGCGCGCGTCGAGATCGTCCCGGGAATTGGCCACTTCCCGCAACTCGATGCGCCAGTGGAGACCAACAAGCTGCTGGCGCACTTCGCCGCCGGCTTGCGCAGCTGATCCCTCACGAGCCGGCCTGACCGCCTGCCGGAAAGAACGCTACGTCCTGCTGCCGGCGCAGGGCGAGCAGCTGCGAGGTCTCGTCGAGCTCGACGTCGGCGCACACGATGGTGGCGCCCTTGGTCACGGGTCGCAGCAGGCGCCGGTTGGCCGCGAGATAGTAGGGAATTGGAGCGGCCGGACCGAGCGCCGCGCCCGGCACCAGAACGCCCGATACGTCCTTGATGCTGTGATGGTGGCCGGAGGCGGTCAGGAGCGTGCCCGCCGGGATGTCGGCGTCGGCGCGCGCGGCGAGATCGAGATGCGGTCGCGGCTCATCGGCGCCGCTCGATCGGCCGAGCACCGCTGCCTCAAGCACGCTCGTCGCCGCCTCGAGGCCGAGCAGGTGGCGGGGCAGCCAGAGCATGGCCGTCGCGCCGTTGCGCGCAAGGATGTGCCCTTTCTCGCGCAACATGGCCCACGTCTCGGCGTGCTCGCAGCGCACGACGACGAAGATGCCGCCGGCGAAGCTGATCTCGTCGGGCGCACGCAGGCAGTTGAAGACGTCGAGCCGGCGGTCGCCGGCGAGAAGGCCGCCCTCGGCCCTGGTGGCAAAGATGGTCGGCACCTCTGAGATGCGGGCAAGGGGGGCGTGGAAATCGGCTCGGTCGTAGGTGAGGCCCGTTGCATTGGCGACGACCAGCATCTCGCACAGATCGGGCACGGTGCGCTGCGGCAGGGCGGCGGCAAGGCGCGCACGCACCTCGACGATCTCTTCGACTGCGCGGACTCCCATGCTCCAATGCGCCGCAAAGCCTGGGACCGAGGCGGAGACATTGTTGCTGCGCATCGTCTCCGAGGCGGCATTGAACACGAAATCGTATTCGCTCGATTTGCCGGCGGCGACGATGGTGAAGCCCAGCGTCTCGGCCCACGTCACGAGACTGATCAGCAGGCTCGGCTGGTCGCCGTCGACCGGGGTGACGATGCGACCGCGGGCGCGTGCCTGGCGAGCAAGACCCGGCCCAACGACGCTGTCGACCTCCTTCGACACCAGCACGAGGTGACGGCCCGCTTCGACGGCCATGCGCGCGTGCCGGGCGCCGGCTTCCGGGTGCCCCGTCGCCTCGACCACGACATCAACGGGAAGCTCGATCACCACTGCGAGGTCGTGCGCAGCAATGGTGCGACCGGCATCCCAGGCTGACTTGGCCTGGCGTGCGGTGGTGCACACGGCAATGTCGCGAAGCTCGACACCGGCCGACCTGAAGGCCTCGACCGCGGTAGAAGCCTCGACGTCGACCGCAACTCGGGCGCGCACCATCGGCACCCTGCGGCCCTGCGCAAGAAAGCTGCGCCCGAAGCTGCCGGATCCGACGAGGCAGGTCTCGACCGGCCGGCTGGCGGCCGCGAAGTGGCGATGGTGATTCATGGGCTTATTCGCTCTCCGAGAGGCGCATTTGCCGATTTTGCAATCTCTTCTTGCCTAACCATTGGGCATTCGGCCTAAAATAGCCTCATGGGCAAGGCTCAGATCGTACTGCAGATTGTAACGCTGCTGCAGGGAACGCCGGTCGAGGACTTCGCACGTCACAACCTGTTCGCCGAGGGCAACAGGGTCTTCGTCAGATGCGCCCAGACGGAGAGTGTGGAGCGCCCGGGCGGCCAAATCTGCAAGCGCGCGATCGCGACTGCGCTGCGCCGCTATTCCTACCGCTTCACCACCACCCAGCTCCTGGTGCTGGCGGACCTCTATGCCACAGCCTTGGAGCAATTGGAGCCCGCCGCGGTGCCGCGCGTGCGCTCGCACATGTGCGACGCGCACTCGGAAGCTGCCCAGCGCGACGCTGCCGCCGCCATGGCAGTGTGCGAGCGCCTCTCCATGGACTATTAGCGCGCCACCGTCGCCGCCTGGCGCTAGCCGAGGCGCCAGCGACCATAGCGCCAGGGCGCGAATGGATGGTGCGCGCGCGTGATGTCAGGGACGGGATCCAGCCCTGAGCTGCCCCAGGGGTGGCAGCGCGAGATGCGCGCGAGCGCAAGCCAGCTGCCGCGCCAGGCGCCGTTGCGATCGATCGCTTCGAGTGCATATTCCGAGCAGCTCGGCAGGTGTCGGCACTCCCAGCCGACGAGCGGCTTCAGCGTCCAGCGGTAGGCATGGACCGGCGCCTTGGCGATCGTCTTGCCGAGGGCTCGCACCGCACGAGGAAAGCTCGCGGCCACGACACTCATATCTCAGGCCCGCGCCGCGACCATCCCCTGCTCCGCCTCGGCCTTGGCGAGCGCTGCCTCGACCGCGTCGAACACCAGGAGCGTGGAGGCGTGCCGGGCCTTGTAATCCTTGACCGGCTCGAGCACGGCTAGGTCGGCCCACCGGCCCGCGGGCGGAGGCCCACCGGCCTTGAGCATCTTGCGCATCTGGGCGCCCACCTCGCGCAGCTCGCGTGCGTTGCTGCCCACAATGTTGCGCCCCATCACCGAGGCTGCCGCCTGGCCCAGGAGGCAGGCCTTTACGGTCTGTCCGAACGCCTCGACGCGGTCGCCCTCGAGCTTGAGATCGACCGTCACCGTGGAGCCGCACAGCTTGGAGTGGGCGGTCGCCGACGCGTCCGGATCCGCGAGCCGCTCCCCGCCGGGAATGTCGGCGGCGAGCTCGAGGATGCGCTGGTTGTAGATCTCGCTCAGCTGCGTCATGCGGTGTCCAAGAAGGCCGATAAGGTGCCCGCAGGGTCGGCGCGGGTTTCCTTGCCCGCACCAGCCTGACATACTATATGCGGCAACAATAACCCGGGACAGGCGCAATCCCAACGGGCGCGTTGTAGCCAACTGGGCATATCGCGTCAGCAGTGGAGGATTTCAATATCCTCGTGGCAGGTTGGAGAAGCGCGGCCATGACGTTCGACGAGCTACCTTTCGCAACCAGCGAGCCGAGCCAGCAATGAACGATTTTGCCTCCCGGAAGGCTGCCATACCTCTAAAGCCGGCATCGCCGCGCAAACGCCCCTCGCGCGCGGATGCCGAGGAGGCCGTGCGCACGTTGATCGCCTGGGCCGGCGACGATCCGACCCGCGAAGGTCTCAAGGATACGCCGCGCCGCGTCGCCGACGCGTTCGAGGAGTACTTTTCGGGCTATGCGGCCGACCCCGCGGAAGTGCTCGCGCGCCAGTTCGAGGAGGCCGGCGGCTACGACGATCTCGTCATGCTGCGCGACATCCGCGTCGAGAGCCATTGCGAGCACCATATGGCGCCGTTCTTGGGCGTGGCGCACGTCGCCTACCTGCCGAACGGTCGCATCGTCGGCATCTCCAAGATCGCGCGGGTCGTGGAGATCTTCGCCCGGCGCCTGCAGACCCAGGAGACCATGACGGCGCAGATCGCCGATGCCATCGAGGCGGCGCTCAGACCCCGCGGCGTGGCCGTCCTGATCGAGGCCGAGCATCAGTGCATGTCGATGCGCGGCGTACGCCAGCCCGGCGTCAAGACCATCACCACGCGCTTCACCGGCGCGCTCCAGCAGGATGCAAGCTACCGCGACCGCTTCCTGCAGATGGTGCATGGGGCCCGCGCCTGAGGGTTTCCGGCACCAGTCCAGGAGTCCGTGTCATGGCCCCTGCCTCCGACCAGCGTTTTGCCGCGCGCGGCACCCCGACAGAGATCGAAAGCGGACTGGCCTTTCAGCCCAAGTTCGATGCCGACGGCCTGATCGCGGCCATCGTCACGGACGCCGCCAGCGGCGAAGTGCTGATGTTGGCGTGGATGAACGCGGAGGCGCTGGCGCTCACGCTCGAGACGCGCATCGCCCACTTCTGGAGCCGCTCGCGGGCCAAGCTCTGGAAGAAGGGCGAGGAGAGCGGCAACCTGCTCGAGGTCCGCGAGGTGCGCATCGACTGCGACCAGGACGCGCTGTGGCTCAAGGTTGCCGTGGCAGGCGCAGGCGTTGCCTGTCACACGGGCGAGCGCAGTTGCTTCTACCGCACACTGCCCCTGGGGCGGGCCGGCCCCGATCTGCCTCTCGAGCGCGCTTAATCCTTTATTGAGGCTGCTCTGGCCGAACGCGCGCGCCCGCGCGCAATATTTTCGCCGGCCTCATGGCACGCGCTTAAGGCAACCCTTAAGCAATCCGTAGGGCTCACTTAATTCCTAGGCGCTATCGTCGACATGCCGGCGCTTGGGGGGGAACCGGCCTGCCTCTGAGTTTGCCTGCGGCCCAGAGGCGCGAGTTGGCTTTTGGGGGCATGGCAATGGGCGATTGCAAGATCGGTCTGGCGCTCGGCGGCGGTTCTGCCCGGGGCTGGGCGCACATCGGGGTGCTGAAGGTTCTCAACGAGGCCGGCATCTATCCCGACATCATCGCCGGCACCTCGATCGGCGCCGTGGTCGGCGGTTGCTACGTCGCCGGCGAGCTCGACGCGCTCGAGCACTTCGCACTCGATCTCACCCGCCGCAAGGTTCTGGGCTTTCTCGACTTCAATTTCGCCGGCTCCGGCCTCATCAACGGGCAGCGGCTGTGCGGTGTCCTCGATGCACGGTTGAAAGGCATTGCCATCGAGGGGCTGCCCAAGCGCTTCGTGGCGGTCGCCACCGAGATCGGCACGGGCCACGAGATCTGGCTGTCGCGCGGCGGACTCGTCGATGCCATGCGCGCCTCCTATGCGCTGCCCGGCATTTTCCGGCCTGTTGCCATCAACGGCCGCTGGCTGTTTGACGGTGCGCTCGTCAACCCCATTCCGGTCTCCGTGTGCCGGGCGCTCGGCGCGCGCTACGTCATCGCCGTCAACGTCAACTTCGACGCGTGCGGCCGCGGCACGGTCGTGCCGCACACCGAGGCTGGATGTTGCCCCGAGAACGCGCCTCCCAGTCAGGGCGAAGGTGTCATCACCCGCAATGGCCGCGCCGTGAAAAAGCTGCTGCAGCGGCAGGTGTTCGGTCGCACCGACAACGGCCCCGGCATCTCCACCGTGATGATGGAAGCCTTCAACATCGTGCAGGATCGTATCGCCCGCTCGCGCCTTGCCGGCGACCCGCCCGACATCATCATCTCGCCGCGCCTGCCGGCGTTCGGCCTGTTCGATTTCCACCGCGCCGAAGCGCTGATCGAGTGCGGCGTGGCGGCGGCCAGGCGCGAGATCGAGGACATCAAGCACGAGATCGCGAGCCGCGTGAGCTTTGCGAGCGTGGGTGCCAGACCGGCTTGAGATCAGGGGGTCGGCGCTTCGCTACCGACGTTGCAGCCTTCCGGGCTGGCAGATGCGAAGCCTGACCCCCTTCTGAGCCTTGGCGCCACTGCGCCCTCAGCTGTGCGTGATGTAATCGCGCATCGCCGTGGCCTCCATCTCCACCTCGGCCACGTGGTGCTTTACCACGTCGCCGATGGAGACGATGCCGACCAGCGCGCCGTCCGTCACCACCGGCAGATGGCGAAAGCGCCGGGCCGTCATCATGGCCATCAGCTCGTCGAGCGTGTCGGTCTCGCTGCAGGTCACGACCTGGCGGGTCATGCTCTCTGCCACCGGCCGCGTCAGGCAGTCGGCACCGACGTTGGCGATCTCGCGGATAATGTCCCGCTCGGAGACGATACCCACGACCTCGCCGCGCGCGCCGACGACGACGATTGCGCCGATGCGCTTGGCCGCAAGCTTATGGGCTACTTCCAGCAGCGTGATGCCGGGGCTCGCGGTGGTCACCGCCCGGCCCTTCTGCGCCAAAATCGTAGCGACGTTCATGGCGTTTCCTCCCGTCCGCCGACAGCCTGCAGGAGGCCACAGCACGGGATACAACACCCCTTCCCGAGCTGCGTTCCGCCGGCCGGCGGTTGCGTGGCCTGGCCCACCGTCCGAGAGGATTGTGTTCGACCTTAGTAGGGGGCGCAAGGGACCTATTCCGCAAGCGCAACATCGTTCTCGACGGCCGGCGGGCGGTCGAACAAGCCGTAGAGCAGCAGACCCGCATAGAAGCCGCCGAGATGCGCCTCCCAGGCGATGCCCGCTGCCTCGGTGAGCCCGGCGGCGCCCCAGGCCAGCAACACGTTGAGAACCGTCCAGCCGGCGACGGCCATCAGGATGCGGCGGTCGCTCAGCGTCTCGCCGAGGGTCATCAGCGGTGTGCTTTGAACGTCGGCCAGGCCCGAGTGCGCCCCCGTTCTCCATGCTGCGGAACATGAAGCGGAACGCGGCGCCCATCAGGCCCGAGATGGCGCCCGAGGCCCCCACCACCAGGATCGGGATGGGGCCCTTGATGGCCAGGTAGAGCAGGGCGCCGGCAATGCCGCAGACGCATGAAGAAGGCCAGGAACCGCAAAGCATCGGTGCGCCGCGCGACGGGCGTGCCGAAGGCGAGCAGCCAGGCCGAGTTGATGATGAGATGCGCAAGGTCGCCGTGCACGAACTCGTGCGTCACAAACGACGTCACCGCGGCGAGCCGGCCGCCGGGAAGATCGGCCGCCATCCCGCTCACGCGGGCCGGAATGAACGCCAGCACGGCCGTTAACCACGCGTTCTGCTCGTCGGGCAGCAGCCAGCGAACGAGGTGGACGACAAAGAAGCTGGCCAGCAGCCACAGCAAGACGCCGGGCACGTTGAAGATCGGTTCGCGATGGGTCACGAAGGTTCGCGCTCCAGCGCGTTCGGGATCATGGAGCCGGCTAACACGGCTGCTGCCGGGCTGACAACCCCTCAGTTTCTGCGCCTCGCGCACGCTCGCCCCGCGCCGGCCCCCGAAGATGACCCCGGGGGAGCCGTGGCACGAATGGTGCTCCGATCGCCAGGCCACGCAGAGCCGCTGTCTCGTTTCGGCACGGTGCGGCAGGGTCGGCGCGCCGGGGCGCGCCGCAGGGGGCAAGGCAGCGTTCTCGGCATGAAGCAGAAAACCTCACACACCCTCTATAGCTACTGGAACGAGGTGCGGGCGGGACGCCTTGCGCCCCAACGCCTCGAGATCGAGCCGTCGGGGATCGCCGGCATCCTGTCGGAGACCTTCATGCTCGAGCGGATCGACGCCCGCACCTATCAGTTCCGGCTGGCCGGCACGCGGCTGTGCGAGCTGTTCGGCTCGGAGCTGCGCGGCCAGAACTTTCTGGACGGATGGGGCGAGGAGGACCGGTCGGTGCTGACCCGCGACCTCGCCACCATTTGCGAGCAGGGTGCCGTCGCCGTCCTGGAGCTGGAGGGCAGCAGCAATACCCGCCACCGGGTCGCGCTCGAGGCCATCCTGCTGCCGCTCGTGCACGGCGGGTCGGGAATTGGCCGCATCATCGGCGCCATGAGCGCAGTCTCGGCACCGCACTGGCTCGGCAGCGAACCTCTGCGCAACCGCCGCCTGCAGCACCGCGAGCTGATGTGGCCCGACGGCCGGCCGCATGCGGTGGTGGAGCGGAGGGGCCGGCAGGCTCCGTTCTCGGCCGCCCGCGGACAAATCCGCATCGTCAAGAGTGATCGGCGTCAGTTCCGCGTGTTCGAGGGCGGACGCAGCGACGGCAAGTACGAGAAGCGCTAGCTCGAGCGACGCAAGCCAGCTCCAGGCGCTGCGAAAAGGTTAACAGGCTAACCAATTTTCCTGCTCCCACGCCCCGGCACGCAACAGGGAGCCGCCGGCGACTGGCCCCAAACAGGTCAGATGTTAGAGGTTCATTAAGTCAATCTCCCCATAGTGGACTAGACCGCTCGTTAACCGGGCCCGTGCTCCCTGGAATCGTCAGCACGCGGCCCGAGCCTGCGATTGGAAGCCCTCATCTCCAGATGCTTTCCGAACACATGACATTTGCCCGCCGCCCGCAAGGCCCTCTGTCGCGCATCGTACCCGACCGGCGCAGGTACAAGCGGATATCCGTGATCCTGCTCGGCCGCTTCATGCGCGAGAGCAAGGAGGAGCATCCCTGCAAGCTGATTGACATCTCAGCCGGCGGCGCCGCCGTGACATCGCCCGTGGCGGTCCCCGTCGGCGAGCGCGTGGTGGCCTACTTCGACCACGTCGGCGGCATCGAGGGCGTGGTCGCGCGCGAGTTCGACGGCGGCTTTGCCTTCAGCATCACGGCCACGCGGCACAAGCGCGAGAAGCTCGCCGCGCAGCTGACGTGGCTCGCCAACCGCGCCGAGCTGGGCAGCGCCGAGGGGCGCCAGCACGAACGCGTCGCGCCGACCAACGGCGAGCAGATACTGCAGCTGGCCGAAGGTATCGTGCTGTCGTGTCGCGTGCTCGACGTGTCGATCTCGGGGGCGTCGATCGCCACACCGGCGCGGCCAGAGCTCGGCACCGAGGTGGTGCTCGGCAAGCTGCGCGCGCGCGTCGTGCGACATCACCCGCAGGGCTTCGGCGTGCAGTTTCTCGACATCCAGAACCCGACGGCGCTGCGGCGCTATTTCGGCTGAGGCGGCCGCTGTCGGATGGTCGGGACGAGAGAGGACGGCGCCGGGCGGAACTTCAAAGCGGAATTCTGGTTAAAGAGGGGTGCCCGGGGTCGGCGGCAATTTGCGCCAATGGCGCGCAAAACTTGCTTCGAAATGCAAGGCATCGGCTCAGCAAATCGCAGAGCGTCTTGAGTATGCTGGCGGCAGTTGTCGAGGGTAGAGCATGAGACGGGTAAGCGTCATAGTACTGGCAGCGATCGCGGCCGCGTCGGCCCTGCCAACCGCCGCCATCTGCGATCCCGCGGCTGCCCCGCGGGGGCAGGAGCGCGGCTCGCCCTACATGCGGGTGTTCGCGGTCACGCAGCCGCCCTACGGCTTCGTACACTTCTGCTCAGCGCATGCCGGCTGAATGCCAGCAGGGCCCGCCCGAGGAGCAGCGCTTCTCGGCCACGCCCCAGCGCCTGAGCGAGCTCGACACCATCAATCGCACGGTCAACCGCGAGATCGCGCCCGCCACCGACCAGGAAGTCTACGGGCAAGCCGAGTACTGGACGATCCCCACCACCAGGGGCGACTGCGAGGACTACGCGCTTCTCAAGCGCAAGCGGCTGATGGCGCGCGGCTGGCCGGCGAGCGCGCTGCTGATGACGGTGGTGCGCGACGAGAAGGGCGAGGGCCACGCGGTGCTGACGGCACGCACGCTGCAGGGCGACTTCATCCTCGACAACAAGGTCGACGAGGTGAAGGCCTGGAACCGCACGCACTATGACTACGTCATGCGCCAGTCCTACCTCAACCCGATGATCTGGATGTCGCTCGACCCCAACGAGGGCATCAACTCCACCGCGCCGCTGGTGGGCGTGCAAGAGCGCGCGGTAAAGCGCGCTGGCGCGTTGGATGCCAAGAAGGCTTCGCGCGCGGCGCTGCTGAAGCCCACGCGCAGATCTGACGCATCCGGGCGGAGGGGAGCCGAGCCCCTGCCACGACCGGCTCAGGGTTCGCCGAGCGTCTCAGAGATCAGCGGCGATCAGCTTGCGTGGGCTTTTCCTGGACGAAGCCGTCCGGAAAATCCTTCAGGCTCACGGATGTCACGGCAACGGTTCACAGCGACCCGGCAGCCGACCGCCCGATCGACAAAGCTCCCAGCGCTCACGCATCCCACATGGTCGGTCACCGGCCCGTCAATAGCTCACACGTCCTCGAGGTCGAGCTCGAGGATGGCCATCTGGAACTGGTAGCAGACCTCGCCGTCCTCGTCGTCGAGCGTGAGGGTGCCGACGAAGTCCTCGCCGACGTAGACCTCAGCGGAGTCCTTGATCTTCGGGCGCGCACGCACCGACAGCGTCTTGGTGCCGAACACCTTGCGCAGGTAAGCCTGCACGCGCACCATTTCTTGCGGACTCACAGAGAGATCCCCCCTCAACCGCCGCAGCCGCAGTCATCGGGCAGCAGGCGCTGATCCATGGTGCGGGCCGGCTCGGGGCAGCCGGCTGGGCCAACTACCTTGGCCGGCACGCCGGCAACCGTCGTCTCCGGCGGCACGTCCTTCAGCACGACGCTGCCCGAGGCGATGCGGCAGCAGTTGCCGACGTTGATGTTGCCGAGCACCTTGGCGCCGGCGCCGATCATCACGTTGGCGCCGATCTTGGGATGGCGGTCGCCCGTCTCCTTGCCGGTGCCGCCGAGCGTGACACCCTGCAGCAGCGAGCAGTTGTCGCCGATGGTGGCGGTCTCGCCGATGACGATGCCGGTGCCGTGGTCGAGCATGATGCCGATGCCGATCTTGGCCGCCGGGTTGATGTCGACGGCAAAGATGCGCGAGCTCTGGCTCTGCAGGTAGAGCGCGAAGTCGCGCCGGCCCTGCTTCCACAGCTCGTGGGCGAAGCGGTGGGTGACGAGGGCGTGGAAGCCCTTGAAGTAGAGCAGCGGCTCGAGGTAGCGGCTGCAGGCGGGATCGCGGTCGTAGACGGCGGCAAGGTCGGCGCGGAAGGCGCGGCCGAGCTCGGGGTGATCGGCGAGCACGTGGGCAAACGTCTCGGCGATCAGGCCGGCGTCCACGTCGGAATGATTGAGCCGCTGAGCAAGCCGGTGGCACACGGCTTCTTCCAGGCGCTCCTTGCTCAGGATCGTCGCATAGATGAAGCCCCCGAGCGCCGGCTCGCTGCGCACGGCCTCTTGGGCCTCTTGGCGCAGCTCCTCCCAGATCGGATCCACGGTAGCGATGTTGGCCCGTTGGGCCGAGCCCGACTTGGACGCCATCTCTCTCTCCTTGGGCCTCCGTCTGCGACAGGGGCCTCTATGCGTTCGCTTGCAAGCACCTAATCAGGCGCGCGCGCCAAGTCAATGCATGGGCGCCACGAAGCCGAACCGCCCCAAATGGGGCAGGTCCAGCAGACGTTTACCAACGGGCCGACATGAGCATGGCACGGTCGCCGGCCCTCCGATAGGTATCCGCACGAGACGCACGGAGGCGGCCATGATGCGACGCTCACCCCCATGCCTGGGCCGGCTATTGACCCGCAGCACGCTGGCGGCGCTCTTGACGGGAGCCGCCCTTGCTACGCTGCCCGCAGGTGTCGGCGCCGAGCAGGCGCCGCCGGAGCCATCGACCTTTCCCAACGGCTTCCCCACCGACGCAGAATTCTTTCCCGTTGGCGTTTGGTTGCAGCACCCGCGCAATGCCGCAGCCTTCAGCACCATGGGCATCAACACCTATGTCGGGCTCTGGCGCGAACCCTCGCAGGAGGACCTCGCGCAGCTCGAGCAATACGGACAGAACCTCGTCATCGAGCAGTCGCCCGGCCTGCTGTCGCTGCCGGGCGCGCACATCATTCGAGCCTGGCTTCACTCCGATGAACCAGACAACGCGCAGTCCGACGGCCACGGCGGCTATGGCGACTGCATCCTGCCGCAACAAGTCGTCGAGCGTTACCGCAAGATGCACGCGGTCGACACGACGCGCCCCGTGTTCCTCAACTTCGGCCAGGCCGTCGCCAATCCGAAATGGTTCGGCCGCGGCGCCAAGTGCAGCCTGATCACGCCCGAAGCCTACTATCGGCCAGCCAGCCACGGCGCCGATATCGTCTCCTTCGACATCTACCCGGCGGCCGAGGAGCGCCAAAAGCATGTCATGGGCAAGCTCGACCTGGTCGGCAGGGGCGTCGCCAACCTCAAGCAGTGGGCACAGCCGGGCCAGCCGGTCTGGGCCGCCATCGAGACGACCCACATCAACCACCCCTCGCGGCGACCCCTGCCGGAAGAGGTGAAGAGCGAAGTGTGGATGGCACTCATTCAACGGCGCCAACGGGATCTTCTATTTCGTGCACGAGTGGAAGCCGAGCTTCCGCGAGGACGCCATCTTCCGCTATCGCGACACCGTACGCGAGGTCACCTCCATCAACGCGCAGATCCACAAGCTGGCGCCGGTGCTCAACTCCCCCTCGCTGCCCGACCGGGTAAAGGTTGAGGCACCCGTCGAGATTGCGACCATGGTCAAGCATCTGGGCGATGCGACCTACGTGTTCGCCGTCAACATGCAGAAGAAGGCAGCCGCAGCGCGATTGCTCATCTCCGGGAGTGTCGGATCGCAGGCGCTGGTGCTGGGCGAGGACCGCATCGTCAAGCTCGACGGCGGCGCGATCCAGGACGCGTTTGGCGAGTACGGCGTGCGGCTCTACAAGATCCCCGATAAGGGCTGAGCCGGCAAACGGCTGCCAGCGGGGCAACCGGTGCACTTCGCTGCGGTCGGGACAAGGGCGAACCTGATCGGGCCCAGCCGCTCAATTGCCGACTGCTCAGCCCTCGATTTGGCCTCGGCTTGAAGCTGTTGCGCCGCCTGGGCCAGGAACTCGTCCATAGCCTTGCGCAGATCCTTGTCCGACAGGGCGACGCCTTTATCGTCCAGGTCTTTGCGGACCTTCCGGAACACGTCCTCGTCGCCCTTCTCCGACAAGTCCGCCTTGCGCACGGCCTTGACGTAGTCGTCCACTGCCGCCCCGCTCAGCCCGAGCTTCTCCGCGATCCACAGGCCAAGCAGCTTGTTGCGCCGCGCCTCGGCCTTGAACTTGAGCTCCTCATCCATGGCAAATTTCTTCTCAAATGACTTCTCACGCTCGTTGAACGTGCTCATGCGAAATCTCCGCTCTATCAGAGGCTGTGCGTTCGCAGTTGCGCGCACGCTCTGCGTGTGGTCGTGGCCCTCACGAGCCAGAGTCGGCCCATAACCTGAGGGATCGCCCTTCATCAATCAAGCCCCGTAGGGGGCGCGACGCCTCCAGCGAGCCCTTAAGGTTGTGTGCGCCCCCCGGACGGTCGATTGTTTCCGCCCCCACCATCGGCTAGTGTCGCAAGCAAAGCTGCCCGCGCCGTCCGAACCCCTCATCGTGCGCTGCAGCAAGGGAAATCACGCTGCAATTTCAAGGGGACGACAGGCGTCCGGAATATCCGTCCAATCGACACGAACGTGGCCATGAGGATCACAAGAATGAACAGGCGGCGTCGCATATACGAGGGCAAGGCCAAGGTGCTTTACGAAGGACCGGAGCCCGGCACCCTGATCCAGCATTTCAAGGACGATGCCACCGCGTTCAACAACAAGAAGCACGCGCTGATCGAGGGCAAGGGCGTGCTCAACAACCGCATCTCCGAGCACATCTTCACCAAGCTCGGCGAGATCGGCGTGCCGACGCATTTCGTGCGCCGCCTCAACATGCGCGAGCAGCTGATCCGCGAGGTGGAGATCATCCCCCTCGAGGTGGTGGTGCGCAACGTCGCGGCCGGCTCGCTGGCGCAGCGCCTGGGGATGGAGGAAGGCAAGGCCCTGCCGCGCTCGATCATCGAGTTCTATTACAAGAACGACGCGCTCGGCGACCCGATGGTGTGCGAGGAGCACATCACCGCGTTCGGCTGGGCCGCGCCGCCCGAGATCGACGAGATCATGGCGCTGGCGCTCAGGATCAACGACTTCCTGGTCGGCCTGTTCTGCGGCATCGGCATCCGCCTCGTCGACTTCAAGGTCGAGTTCGGCCGGTTGTGGGAGAACGAGCAGATGCGCATCGTGCTGGCCGACGAGATCAGCCCGGACTGCTGCCGGCTGTGGGACGCGGCCACCTCCGACAAGCTCGACAAGGACCGCTTCCGCCGCGACCTCGGCGGCGTGCTCGAGGCCTACCAGGAAGTGGCGCGCCGGCTCGGCGTGCTGACCGAGAACCCGCGTCCGAAGGGCAGCGGCCCGGTGCTGGTGAGCTCCAAGCCGCACTAACGAGGGGGTGGGGAGTGGGGAGTTGGGAGTAGGGGGATTGGCGAACTCTCGGTTCGCTATTCCATTTCCTACTCCCCATTCCCTGCTACCCTAGAAGCACATGAAGGCGCGCATCAAGGTCACGCTGAAGGCCGGCGTGCTCGACCCGCAGGGCAAGGCCATCCAGAACGCGCTCGCGAGCCTCGGCTTTCAGGGCGTCAATGACGTCCGGCAGGGCAAGTACATCGAGGTCGACCTGGCGGAAGCCAGCGAGGCCAAGGCGCGCGAGCAAGTGGAGCGGATATGCAAGGAGCTTCTCGCCAACACCGTGATCGAGAATTACAGCTACGAGCTCGCACCATGACAGCGTCGACAAATGCGCGCGAGTTGCAGCGGGCCCTCAGGTGCGCGCTGGGTGCCGGCGGTCTTGCCCTCATCGCCACGCTCGCAGCTTGCAACGCCAACGCGGCTGCCGATACCAAGCCGTTCGAGAGCGCGCAGTTCCGCTACAGTGTGGCCCTCCCAACCGGTTGCCGCCACGACGAGGGGCCGGGAACGCTCGATGTTGTCTGCTCCCCCGACCTCGACGCGGAGAACAGCGCGCGAACCGCCGCCGCTAGCGCGCTTGTGCTCGAGGTTGGGGTCGAACCGGTACCGGCCGACGGTGGCGCCACCCCATCCGATCTCGCCCAGCGCTATGGCGAGACGCAATTCAAGGAGGAGCTGGCGGAGACCGTGTGCGGCGAGCCCGACCGCGCGAAGGTCAAGATCGACGGCGCCAAGCAGGTTCTCGAAGAGGCGCGAGTCGTGTACACGGCCGGCGTGCTGTGCCCCGAGATCAAGTTCCTCGGGCTCGGAGAGCGCCGCGCCCAGGTGCGCTTCCTGGTCACGCCCGGAATGCGCTACCGGCTGATGGCGCGGGCGCTGAAGGGCGACTTCGACAAGCGCAAGGAGACGGTCGAGGCGTTCTTTGCCAGCTTTCACATCCTGCCCTAGGGGAGGGCCTGTGCATGAAGGCAGCGGTCGTCGTTTTCCCGGGCTCCAACTGCGACCGTGACGTGCGGGTCGCGCTGGAGAAGGTGACGGGCGGACCTGTCACCATGGTCTGGCACGGCGAGGCGACGCTGCCCGCCGCAGATCTCGTCGTGCTGCCGGGCGGCTTTGCCTATGGCGATTACCTGCGCTGCGGGGCCATGGCCGCGCATTCCCCCGTCATGCGCGACGTGGTCGCCCGCGCCAAGGCCGGCACGCCGGTGCTGGGCATCTGCAACGGCTTCCAGGTGCTCACCGAGACCGGGCTGCTGCCGGGCGTGCTGATGCGCAACGCCTCGCTCAAGTTCGTGTGCCGGGACGTCTTCCTCAAGGTGGAGCAGCCCGACACGATCTTCACCGGGCGCTATCGCAATGGCGAGGTGATCCGCGTTCCCATCGCCCATGGCGACGGCAACTACTACGCCGACACTGCCACGCTCGACGAGCTGGAGAGCGAGGGCCGCGTGGTGTTTCGCTACGTCGATGAGGAGGGCAACGCCACGCACGAGGCCAACCCCAACGGCGCGCAGCGCAACATCGCCGGCATCTGCGATCCCACGCGCCGCATCCTCGGCATGATGCCGCACCCCGAGCGCCTGTTCGAGCCGATGCTCGGCGGCAGCGACGGGCGCCGCGTGTTCGAGAGCGCGCTCGAGCGCATCGCCGCCTGAGTGCCGAGGCTGCTCGCCACGATGGCGCTGCCCTGCCGGCGAGGAATCTCACCGAACAACCGAGACGCAACTTGCGAGACCTTGGGCCAGCTCCGACCCTGGGAGCCGATGTTGTAGAATGCTCGCCTCGAGACCAAAACAGCGAGGCTTGGTAGCTCATGCACGCCGAAATCGCCGGGGCAGGCTTCGCCGGGCTCGCAGCTGCAATCGCGTTGCACCAGCGCGGCTGGAGCGTGCGCGTGCACGAGAAGGAGGCGGAGCTGCGGGCATTCGGTGCCGGCATCTTCATCTGGGAGAACGGGCAGCGCGTGCTGCAGGCGATCGGCGCCTACGATGAGGTGGCGCGTGGCGCGCATCAGGCCCCGGCCTACGAGACGCGGCGCAACGGGGTCAACGTCAGCTACCAGAAGATCAACGGCGCCAATCCTTTCTGTTGCAGACCATGACGCGCCAGCACCTCTATTCCGCGATCATCGCCTCGGCGCGGCGCAGAGGCATCGAGATCGTCACGAGCTCGGAGGCGGTCGGCGCGCGGCCGGAAGGCGTGCTGGAGCTTGCCGGCGGGCGCCGGCTCGAAGCCGACCTGATCATCGCTGCCGATGGCGTGCGCTCGGCCGTGCGCGACTCGCTCGGGCTTGCCTGCGCGCGGCACAAATACCAGGACGGCATCATGCGTGTGCTCGTCGATCGGGCCCCCTTCCTCGGCGGGGACTGGGAGCACGTCATCGACTTCTGGGCATTCGAGCCGCGCACGCTGCGCATCCTCTATGCGCCCTGCGAGGACGGGAAGCTCTATTTTGCGATGATGGCGCCGCGCGACGACACGAAGGCCGCGACGCTGCCGATCGATCCTGCGGTGTGGGGCAGCGTCTTCCCAATGCTTAGCCCTGCGATCGGGACCATCGGTACGCGCGGCCGCTACGATGTGTACGAGACCACGCGCCTCGATGCCTGGTCGGTCGGCCGCGTGGCCATCGTCGGGGATGCCGCCCACGCCCTGCCGCCGACCCTGGCCCAGGGCGCCTGCCTTGCCATGATGAACGCGCTGAGCCTGGCCGTGCTTGTGACCGGCAGCTCGGATGTCCCGGCAGCCCTACAGCGCTGGGAGGCGCAGGAACGGGCGCTGACCGACCACACGCAAGCCCGCTCCGCCGAGCTTGCCCGAACGCGCGCGCTCGGCGCCGGCATGCAATGGGACGAGGTGGGGCTGCGCGCCGCGCGACACGTCCCGTTCGGCACGCAGCCGGAGGAATTTGCTCGTTTGCGCTCCCGGTAGTGCCGCGATCCTGGCCAATTGGCGCGCCGATTGGCGGGCTTTGCGGACCCTCTACAAATGCACGTCCACAACCCCTTGCGGCGGAGCGACAATCATCGATGCGGGAGCTATAAGCTCGGGCCAACGCCACACAATTCCTGCTGCAGAGCCCCGGGATGGATGCCAAAGCCACTTCTGCCGTCACGCCCGAGATTGCCGCCGAGCACGGGCTGACGCCGGCCGAATACCAGCGCCTGCTAGGCATCCTCGGGCGAGAGCCGTCGCTGACCGAACTGGGCATCTTCTCCGTCATGTGGAGCGAGCACTGCTCCTACAAGTCCTCGCGCGTGTGGCTGAAGACGCTGCCCACCAAGGGCCCGCAGGTGATCCAGGGGCCCGGAGAGAACGCCGGCGTGGTCGACATCGGCGACGGCGATGCCGTGGTCTTCAAGATGGAGAGCCACAACCACCCCTCCTACATCGAGCCCTATCAGGGCGCCGCCACCGGCGTCGGCGGCATCATGCGCGATGTGTTCACGATGGGGGCGCGGCCCGTCGCCAACCTGAACGCACTGCGCTTCGGCGATCCGGCCCATCCCAAGACGCGCCATCTCCTCTCCGGCGTCGTTGCCGGCATCGGCGGCTATGGCAACTGCACGGGCGTGCCGACGGTGGGCGGCGAGACCAACTTCGATGCCGGCTACAACGGCAACATCCTGGTCAACGCCATGTGCGTCGGCTTGGCGAAGAAGGACAAGATCTTCTACTCGGCGGCCAAGGGCGTGGGGCTGCCCGTCGTCTACGTCGGCTCCAAGACGGGCCGCGACGGCATCCACGGCGCAACCATGGCCTCGGCCGAATTCGACGACGCATCTTCCGAGAAGCGCCCCACCGTCCAGGTCGGCGACCCCTTCACCGAGAAGCTGCTGATCGAGGCGTGCCTGGAGCTGATGGCAAGCGATGCCATCGTCGCCATCCAGGACATGGGCGCAGCAGGCCTCACCTCCTCCACCTCGGAGATGGCGGACAAGGGCGGCGTCGGCATCGAGCTGACCCTGGATGCCGTGCCCCAGCGCGAGACGGGCATGACCGCCTACGAGATGATGCTCTCCGAGAGCCAGGAGCGCATGCTCATGATCCTGAAGCCCGGCCGCGAGACCGAGGCGGAGGCGATCTTCACGAAGTGGGGACTCGACTTCGCAGTGATCGGCCGCACCACCGATACGGGCCGCATGATCGTGACGCACAAGGGCCACGTGGAAGCCGACCTGCCTGTCGACAAGCTCGCCAACTCGGCGCCGCTCTATGAGCGGCCCTGGGTGGCGACCGTGCCGCCCAAGGCCATCCTGCCGGAGTGGGTGCCGGCACCCAATGCCATCCTCGGCACGCTCAAGACCATGATGGGCTCGCCCCACCTGTGCTCGCGGCGCTGGATCTGGGAGCAGTACGACAACACCGTGATGGGCGACACCATCCAGCGCCCGGGCGGAGACGCGGCTATCGTGCGCGTGCACGGCACGAGCAAGGGTCTGGCGCTCACCTGCGATGTCACGCCCCGCTACGTGGCCGCCGATCCCGTGATGGGGGCCAAGCAGGCGGTGGCGGAGAGCTGGCGCAACCTGATCGCAGTCGGCGCCGATCCGCTCGCCATCACCGACAACCTCAACTTCGGCAACCCCGAGCGGCCCGAGATCATGGGCCAGCTCGTCGGCGCCATCGCCGGCATGAAGGAGGCCTGCGAGGTCCTCAAGTACCCGGTCGTGTCGGGCAACGTCTCGCTCTACAACGAGACCAACGGCATCGCCATCCCGCCGACGCCGGCGATCGGCGGCGTGGGGCTCGTGCCCAACCTGGCGCACACGGCAACGATTGCGCTGAAGGCCGAGGGCAACCTGCTCGTGGCCATCGGCCGCGAGGCCGGCCACCTCGGCCAGTCGCTCTACCAGCTGATCATCGCGGGCAAGAATGAGGGCGCGCCGCCGCCGGTGGACCTTGCCGACGAGATCAAGGCTGGCAACCTGGTGCGGGCCCTGATCCGGGAGGGCAAGGTCGGCGCCGTGCACGACGTCAGCGACGGCGGCCTTCTGGTCGCGGTCGTCGAGATGGTGCTCGCGGGCGGGATCGGCGTGCAGCTCTTCCCCTATGAGGGCAAGCTGCCCGTGCACGCCGCCTGGTTCGGCGAGGACCAGGCGCGCTACGTCGTGGAGGCGGCCCCGGCGCTCGCGGAGGAGATCATCGAGCGGGCACGGCTGCTGGCCCTGCCGGCGCGCGTCGTTGGCCGGGTCGGCGGATCAGGAATCGTGCTCAAAGGCGAACCAGAGATGCCGCTCGCCGAGTTGCGGCGAGCGCACGAGACTTGGCTGCCCAGCTATATGGGTGGCCTCGGGTAGCCTTCGGGCAGACGTTCGTTTTATGTTCTGAGCAGATCGATGGAGCCGCTGCCCACGATGGAGCTCGAAACGATGTCGGTCTCGCGAGCGAAATCGACGTGGGTTTGACGGCGCTGGGTGGCTTCGACAGCTAACCGAGCGCTGAGCCGGTTGTGGCGCCCGGCATATCGGATCGCATATGATGCTTCGCAAGCGAGGCAGCACCCGCAAGAGGCCCAATCCCCATGCCCATGGATGCCAACGAGATCGAGCGGCTCATCAAGGCCCGATTCCCGGGGGCGGAGGTCGCCATCAAGGACTTGGCCGGCGATGGGGACCACTACGCTGCCCACGTTGTGGCCAAGGAGTTTGCCGGCAAGACCCGCGTGCAGCAGCACAAGATGGTCTATGAGGCCTTGCAGGGCCGGATGGGCGATGTTCTCCACGCTCTGGCGCTCACAACAGCCGCGCCCAAAGATTGACTTTGCGAAGGCGTGACCACATTTTCCAACAGACGCGCAAGTGGCACGCGCCCCTAGTCGAGCGGGCCGCAAGGCGCTTGAACCGACGAAAGGAAGCTCTATGAGCGAGCAAGCCGTCCACGACTGGATCCGCAAGGCGGTGGCCAACAACGACGTGGTCGTGTTCATGAAGGGGACCAAGAACTTCCCCCAGTGCGGGTTCTCGGCGCAGGTCGCCCAGATCCTCGGCCACATGGGCGTCGAGTACAAGGACGTGAACGTGCTCGAGGACATGGGCATCCGCGAGGGCATCAAGAGCTTCTCGCAATGGCCCACCATTCCCCAGGTCTACGTCAAGGGGGAGTTCGTCGGCGGCTGCGATATCGTCCGCGAGATGTTCCAGCAAGGTGAGCTGCAGCAGCTCTTCGAGGAAAAGGCCGTCGCCTACGATCGGGACAAGATGACGGCCTGAGCGGCTTGGCGCATGGCCGGGCCTGCAAGAAAGGGCAAGCGCTCACCGGGGCATTTGCGCCTCGGCGTCAACATTGATCACGTCGCCACCATACGCAACGCGCGCGGCGGGCGCCATCCAGACCCGCTGCGGGCTGCCCATCTCGCGGCAGAGGCGGGCGCGGACGGTATCACCGCGCACCTGCGCGAGGATCGCCGCCACATCTCGGATGTCGACATTTCGCGGCTCAAGCGGGAGCTGACGCGGCCACTCAATCTGGAGATGGCCGCCACCGACGAGATGCTGGCGATTGCACTGCGCCATGTTCCCCATGCCTGCTGCCTGGTGCCGGAGAAGCGCGAGGAGAGAACCACCGAGGGTGGGCTCGACGTCGTGCGGGGCGAGAACGAGCTGCGCCGCTACGTCCAGGATCTCAACGGCGCCGGGATCCGCGTGTCGCTGTTCATCGAGCCGGAGGCCAAGGCCATCGAGGCGGCGGCCCGCCTCGGCGCGCAGGTCGTCGAGCTACACACGGGCGCCTATTGCGAGCGCGCGCTCGAGGATGACGCCGGCGGACAGGCGCGCGAACTCGACCGGCTCTGCCGCGCGGCGCGCACCGCGGCGGCGGCTGGGCTCGAAGTGCACGCCGGCCACGGCCTCACCTTCAATACCGTCGGCGCTGTCGCCCGCATCCCCGAGATCGCCGAGCTCAACATCGGCCACTTCCTCGTCGGGGAAGCCATATTTGTTGGGCTCGGCGCGGCGATCACCCGCATGCGCGCGCTCATGGACGAGGCCCGCGCCGCCACCGCAAGTCCGCGGCGCGCCGAGGTGGCCCCGTGATTCTCGGCCTCGGCAACGACATCATCGACATCCGCCGCATCGAAAAGACCATCGAGCGCTATGGTGATCGCTTCCTCGCCCGTGTCTTCACCGACACGGAGCGCAAGAAATCGGAGGCCCGCGCAGGACGGGTCGCTTCCTACGCCAAGCGCTTCGCGGCCAAGGAGGCCTGCGCCAAGGCGCTCGGAACGGGGTTCAGGAAAGGGGTGTTCTGGCGTGACATGGGAGTTGTGAACCTGCGCTCTGGACGTCCCACGATGGTGCTTACGGGCGGAGCCGCTGCCCAACTCCAGCGCATCACGCCTGGAGGCTTCGAGGCGCGCGTCGACGTCTCCTTGACCGACGACTTCCCGTTGGCGCAGGCCATCGTTGTGATCTCCGGCGTGCCGGCTGGCGCAGCGGTAGCACCCCCCGCGAGTGCGGCGGCGCGGTGAATTGCGGCCCCCCTGCTAACCCGCTATACGGGACGCAGGAACAGCAAGCCGTTTGCCTGAGCGGGGCAAGACGCGGCGCGACAGAGAGAGCATGAGCTTGACGACGAACGCCAACAGAGCGGCGGAAAGCGGTTGGCGTGAGACGATCAAAATCATCGTCCATGCCCTCATCCTGGCGATGATCGTGCGCGTCTTCTTCTATCAGCCCTTCAACATCCCCTCGGGCTCGATGAAGGCAACGCTGCTGGTCGGCGACTATCTGTTCGTCTCGAAGATGGCCTACGGCTACAGTCGCTATTCTTTCCCGTGGGGCATCATCCCGTTCAAGGGTCGTGTTTTCGCCGACAAGCCCAAGCGCGGCGATGTGGTCGTGTTCAAGCTGCCGCGCGACAACTCCACCGACTATATCAAGCGCGTCATCGGCCTGCCGGGCGACGAGATCGCCGTGCACGGCGGCGTCCTCTTCATCAATGGCCAGGCGGTGCCCAAGGTGCGCAAGGGCGAGTTCGTCTCGCCGGAGGAGGATCGGCCGATCCCGCGCTTCCAGGAGACGCTGCCCAACGGTGTCAAGTACTACGTGCTCGATTCAGTTGCCAACGGCCAGTTCGACAACACCTCTACCTACAAGGTGCCCCCCGGTCACTACTTCATGATGGGCGACAACCGCGACAACTCCACCGACAGCCGCGAGCAGTCGCCACGCTACGGCGTGGGCTACGTGCCCTACGAGAACCTTGTGGGTCGCGCCGAGATCATCTTCTTCTCGGCAGCCGTCGACGATCCCAATGCCTTCCGGCTGACCAGCCCTTGGACCTGGCCCTTCGACATTCGCTGGCGCCGGATCTTCAGCCTCGTGCGCTAGGCACCGTGGCGGCGGTCCGCAAGCTCAAGGAGCTGGAGGCCCGTCTCGGCCATGCTTTCAAGGATCGGTCGCTCCTCAAAAAGGCCCTGACGCATGCCAGCGTGCGCCAGGCCTCGGCCAAGCGGCGTGACAACGAGCGCCTCGAGTTCCTGGGCGACCGGGTGCTGGGACTTGCCGTTGCCGAGCTGCTGAGCGAGCTCTACCCGGCCGCCAACGAAGGGCAGCTCGCCCGCCTTTACAATCGGCTGGTGCGTGGCGGCACCTGCGCGGAGGTGGCGCGCTCGCTCGATCTCGGCCCGTCATTGGTGCTGAGCGAATCGGAAGCCGGCAGCGGCGGCCGCGAGAAGGAAACGATCCTGGCGGATGCCTGCGAAGCACTCCTGGGCGCCGTCTTCCTGGAGGCCGGCTACGACAAGGCGCGGGACGTGGTGCGCAGGCACTGGAGCCCGAAGCTGGAGGGCTCGCCCGCGGAGGCCGCGGATGCCAAGTCGGCGCTGCAGGAGTGGGCGCAGGGCCAGGGCCTCGACCTGCCGCAGTACGAGGAGGTGGCGCGTGAGGGCCCCGACCACGCCCCACGCTTCACCGCCGAGGTACGCATAAAGGGCCGCAGGCCAGCGCGCGGGGAGGGCGCCAACAAACGCGCCGCCGAGCAGGCCGCAGCCACGGCGCTACTGTCGCGCGAGGGCGTGTGGAGACCCGCCGATGAGTGAAGCCGCCCACAGCACCGAGACCCGCTGCGGCTTCGTTGCCGTGATCGGTGCGCCCAATGCCGGCAAATCCACGCTCGTCAATACCCTGGTCGGGACGAAGGTATCGATCGTCAGCCACAAGGTACAGACGACGCGCATGCCAATCCGCGGCATCGCCATCGAGGGAGCAAGCCAGCTCGTTTTCATCGATACGCCCGGCATCTTCTCCCCCCGCCGGCGCCTCGACCGGGCGATGGTGGAGGCAGCTTGGGGCGGAGCCGGCGACGCCGATGTCGTCGTCCTGATGATCGATGCGGCCAAGGGCCTCGACGAGGACGCCGAGCGCATCTTGGCCAAGCTCGGAAGGTTCCAAGCCCCCGTGCTCCTGGCCCTCAACAAGGTCGATCGCGTCCGCAAGGATCGCCTGCTCGCGCTGGCCGCGGATTTGAATGCGCGGGCATCGTTCGCGGCCGTATTCATGATCTCGGCGCTGACCGGGGACGGCGTTGCCGATCTCAAGTCGCACCTGGGCAAGATCGCCCCGCCAGGGCCCTGGCACTACCCCGAGGACGAGGTCTCCGATGCACCCCTCAGAGTGATGGCGGCCGAGGTCACGCGCGAGAAAATCTACGAGCGGCTCCACGATGAGCTGCCCTACCAAGCAACCGTGGAGACCACGTCGTGGCTCGAGCAGCCGAAATCGGTGCGCGTCGAGCAGACCATCTTCGTGGAGCGTGACAGCCAGAAGGCGATCGTGCTCGGAAACGGCGGACGCACGATCAAGCAGCTCTCCATGGAGGCGCGCAAGGAACTGGCAGCCATCGTGGAGAAGCCCGTCCACCTCTTCCTGTTCGTGAAGGTGCGACAGAACTGGGGCGACGACCCCGAGCGATACCGCGACATGGGGCTGGCGTTTCCCAAGGATTGAATCGACGCCACCAACTCGCCAACCTCACCCTTGCGACGCGACTCAATCCCTCAAGAGCGCCGCAATCCTTTTGATCGCCTCGCGGATGTTCTCCACCGAGTTGGCATAGGAGAAGCGGATGTAGCCCTCGCCGTGGATGCCAAAGCTGGTGCCGGCCACCGTGGCGACGCCGGCTTGCTCGAGCATCCTGTTCTGCAGCTCCTTGGCATCCATGCCGGTGCCGGTGACATTGGGGAAGACGTAGAACGCGCCGCCGGGATCGAGGCAGGTGAAGCCCGGCAACTGGTTCAGCAGCGGCACGATCACGCGGCGGCGCTCGTCGAAGGCCGCCACCATCTTGGCGACGTCGTCCTGCGGGCCCTCGAGTGCGGCGATGCCGGCGTACTGCGTTGGCGCGTTGACGCAGGAGTGGCAGTTGACGGCAAGCCGCACCGCCGGCTCAACCAGCGCCTTTGGCCAAACCGAGAATCCGAGCCGCCACCCCGTCATGGCGTAAGTCTTGGACCAGCCGTCGAGCAGGATCAGGCGGTCGCGGATCTCGGGGTAGCGCAGGAAGCTCTCGTGCTTGCGCCCGCCGTAGAGCATCTGGCTGTAGATCTCGTCAGACATGACAGCGACGTTGGGGTGCTTCTCCAAGCCGGCGACCAGTCGCTTGACCTCCTCGGCCGGCACAGCCCCGCCACAGGGATTGTTGGGGCTGTTGAGAATGATGAGGCTCGTCCTGGGCGTGATCTGGGACAGCACCTGGTCGGCGGTGAAGGCGAAGTCATCCTTCTCCCTGAGCGCGATCGGCACGGGCTTGGCGCCGGTGTAGACGATCATCGAGCGGTAGATGGGAAAACCGGGGTCGGGATACATGATCTCGGCGCCCGGCTGGCCGAACATCAAGATCGAAAAGAACATTGTGGGCTTGCCGCCCGGCCAGATGACGATGGTGTCGGGGTGGACTTCCACGCCATGCCGGCGATGCAGGTCCTTCGCCACCGCCTCGCGCAGCGGCAAGATGCCCTGCGCCGGGGTATAGCCATGGTGGCCGTCGCGCAGCGCCTTGACCGCAGCCTCGACGATATGGCCGGGAGTCTTGAAGTCGGGCTGGCCGATGCCAAGGTTGACGATGGACTTGCCCTGCCGCTCGAGCTCGGCGGCGCGGGCCAGCACCTCGAAAGCGGTCTCAGTCCCCAAGCGCTTGAGGTTGGGCACGAGCTGCAGCATGGGCTCCCCCCGGGGTTGCGGCGATCCCGAGCAGACAATGGACGGGGTCCGCTTGTTCTAGATAACCGTCACCAATAGCCGATCTGCGCCTTCCCGCAAGGCCCGGCTCGGCATGCCAAATCCATGTTGCGCCTTGTTGCGGCTAAGGTTCCGTGATGCAATCGGGCAGCCCGCAACAGGGAGAGCATTGCCATGAGGTCGACCTTCCTCGGTGCTTTTGCAGCCATCCTGGCCTTCGCTGCGAATGCCGCATCGGCGCAGCAGAGCCACCCGCCGCGTCTTGATCTTGCGCAGCTGCCGCCGCCGTTTGGGGGCCCCGGGCCCATCGTGCCTGGGCCGCTGAAGTGCACACCGCAATATCAGAGCCTGCTCAAGCTACAGATGGAGGGGATGAAGCAGCTGCAGCTCCTCAGTCGCGCCCAGGGCGAGTCGCTCTGCTCCACGCTCGAGGGTGCGGACCAGCTCGGCGTCGACAAGCTCATCGATCCCAAGGCCGTGCAGCGGTACCTGACGCCGAGGCAGCGCGAAGTGCTCGAAGCCTTCGGCATCGACCTTGCCAAGGTGGACGTTGCCAAAGTCATGCGGCTGCTGGGGGTCGATCTGTCGCGCATCGACATGCGCCAGCTCACGCATCAATGCCGACAGGGTCAAGGCGAGCTCGACCGCTATGCCACCAACGAGCTCGGCCGGCTGGAGAGCGAGATCGTCCGCTGCGACGACCGCATCTGAATTTCGTGTTCTGCGCCTAAACCTTCGGGACGATTTCGGTGACGAAGCGGTCGATCTGGGTGGTCAGGTCGGCTGCGCTGTTGCCCCGATGGCGCACGATGATGGTGCGGAAGCCCAAACCGAAGAGGTGCTTGAGGTCATCTGTGATCTGGGCGACCGAGCCGGTACCGGGCTCGCGCACGTCGAACGCGCTACGCTTGGCCTCGCCGATGCTGAGGAACAGCTTGTAGGCCAGCCTCAAGTCCTCCATCCGACGCCCGGCGTCACGGGCGAAACTGCCGAGCTTGGCAATCCGCTCCTTCAGCATCTCGGGGGCGGCGGACACGGCCACCCAGCCATTGCCGTGCCTGACGACGCGACGCAGCGCCGCGTCGGACAGCCCGCCGATCAGAATGGGCGGGTGCGGCCTCTGCAGCGACCCCGGCGCGGAGTGGACGGGATCGAACGCATAGGTCTCGCCGCGATAGCCTACCTCGCCGCCTGCGCAGATCGCCTTGAAGATCTCGAGATACTCGTCGGTGACGCGGCCGCGCCGCTTGAAGTCGTACGTGTCGAGGACGTTGAACTCCTCCTCCAGCCAGCCGACGCCGGCGCCCAGCACAATGCGCCCGCCCGAGAAGTGATCGAGCGTCACCAGCATGCGCGCCAGCAGCACGGGATTGCGGTAGGGCATGATGAGGGCGGCCGTGCCGATGCGCACGCGCTTGGTGGCTCCGACCAGCACCGCCATGGTGGCGACGGGCTCCATGAGCGGCTCGGACGCGGCTGTGGGAAAGGCGCCGGTGGCGCTGTAGGGATATTTCGACCTGATCGAGACCGGGAAGACGACGTGGTCGGCGAGCCAGATCGAACTCGAAGCCCGCGGCTTCGGCGTGCTGCGCCAGACGCAGGATCGTACTCGGGTCGGCCAGCGCGCCGTAGACGCCGACATCGAGCCCGAAGCTGCCAAGACCGGCCATGCCCACTCCCTCTTCGCCTCTCGGTTTGTCCGATAGGAGCAGGTCAGCAATCGAATGCCGCCCAGCTCCCCGTGTCAGATACCGCGGATCGGCCAGGCGCCCGGACGCTCCGCCAGACGCCGCGTCGCCAGCAGCCGCCGTGCCTCCTGGGTGCGGCCCGCCCGCAGCAGCGCAACGACGAGCGCATATTCCACGAGGTCGCGCTGGGCGCGGCTGCCGCCGATGCGCTCGTGCGCGGCTATGACGGGCTCCAGCTCGGCAGCGGCAGCGGCCCAATCCGAGCCGGCGAAGGCGCGAAAGGCGCGCGCGAGCGGGGCCACAATCTCGGCGGCCGGCCCCCGCGCGCCGTCGACAATCTTGGCCAGTGCGTCGGCGTTGCCGGCAAGCGCGTGGGCGAGCGCGCCGTGCACGTCGGCGAAGGCGATGCCGGTCGAGGGGAACCACTGCGAGGCATAGACGCTGAGCTCGCGCCAAAGCTCCGGCTCGCGCCTCTCGCCGGCCATCTCGGCGCGGAACAGGAAGGAAGCGGCATCGGTGAGCGTGTTGAGCGGCGGACCCGTGGAGGCGCCGGGGCGCAGATGCGCGCGGTAGAAGTCCCAGGCCTCTTGCCGGCGGCCGAGCTCCATGCGCCAGAGCGCGACATGCCAGCTCAGATGGCAGTGCAGCAGGCTCTCCTTGGGATAGTCCCGCCACCACTCCTCGAGGTAGGCAAGCCCGGCGGACCGCTCGCTCGCTTCGTAGTAGACGTGGGCGCGGATATGGGAGCCATGGGCATTGCGTGGATAGATGGCGAGCGAGCGCTCGATGGTGGCGCGCGCCCGATCAATCTGACCCACCTCGACCTGGGCGAAGGCGAGCGAGCTCAAGAACCACCAGTCGTCGCCATAGGCATCGGCGAACGGCTCGAGCAGCGCCAGCAGCTCCGCCTCGCGCCCGGCCCGCCCCGAAAAGCCAATGAGGCCGAATACGCCCGTGCAGGGAGCCAGCACCATGGCATCGCGCGGATACTGGGCAAGATGCTCCTTGACGGCGGCAAGGCCCGCAACGCTACCGCCGTCTATGACGGTCGCCAGCGCGAGCGCATGGCTCTTCTCGCGGTGCGGCAGGGTCTCGGCGAGATCGCGGGCACGCTTGGCCGAGGCCTTGGCCTCGGCCGGCCGGTGCTGGACCTGCAGCGTGCGGGCGAGCGCCGCGTGCGCCACGGCGAAATTCTCGTCGCAGGCGATGGCGCGGCGGAAGGCCTCCTCCGTGCCGGCATTGGCCGACAGCGACAGGTCGACCCCGGCGACATAGGCGTCACGCGCCTCGGCCGAGGCCGTGGTGAGTGCAAATCCGTACCGATCCTGGAGCATGACGGGGCAGTCTCGCACGCACAGCGCCCCGCCGTCGAGACCGCGGGTTTGCGGACGGCAACCGACTACACGGCAGCTGAAGCCGTCGCCGCTTCCGCAGCGATCTTGGGCAGAGCCTCGTGCCAGAACTCCGGCGGCTGGGCGCCCGACACGCCGTACTTCTGCAACAGAATGAAGAACGGCACGCCCTGGATGCCGAGGCGATAGCCTTGCTGCTCCAGATCGACAACGGCTTCGAGACTGCGGTCGTCGGTCATGGCGGTCCCCACCCCGTCGGCATCGAGCCCGCTCTCCGCCGCGAGCCGCTCGAGAACCTCGGGGTCCCCGATGTCCAGCGCCTCCTCGAAATAACCGTGGAACAGCCGCTCCACCATTGCATCCTGGCGCCCTTGGCGAGCGGCCTCCCAGATCAGGCGATGGGCGAGGCGCGTATTGGGGGTGCGCTGCATGCGATCGAAAGCGAACGCGATGCCGAGCTCGCGGCCGGTCTCGAGCATGTTGCGGTCGAGCTCGGCGCTGCGGGCCTCGCCGAACTTGCGCCCGCGGTAGGCTTTGCGCTCCACGCCCTGCGCAGGCATGTCCGGATTGAGCTCGAAGGGCCGCCAGGAGAAGCGCAGGTTCCCGGGCATGCCGGGGCCGGCCAGCGCCGCTTCCAGCCGGCGCTTGCCCACGTAGCACCACGGGCAGATCACGTCCGAGTAGACGACGATGGAGAGCGGATCGGACATGGGCGGTTCCCTTTCTCGCGATGACTCGAGATTAGACCATCGCACCTGGGCAAGATAGAAGTCCCCTACCGGCCGATCGAGAGCTGGGCAAGGGGAGGCTTGCGCATTTTGGAGAACGGGATTGACAGCCGAGAGGCTTGGACGATCACGGTCGCCGCCACGATCATTGCCTCGGTGGCGCTTGGCGCGCCCTATGTCGTCATCGTTGCGCTGAAGTCGGTTGCGACCGATCTCGGCGGCTACCGCTCCATTCCGTCGGCGGCGGCGTCGCTGGCCATGCTGGGTACGGGGGTCGGCGGGCTCGGCATGGGTTGGGTCGCCGAGCGCATCGGCGTGAGGCTGACGGTGGGGTTCGGCGCCCTCATGGTGTGCGCGGGACTCGCGCTCTCGTCGGGCGGCGAGGTCTGGCAGCTCTATGTGGGGCACGGGGTTCTCGTCGGCCTGATCGGCAATGGCGCCATAAACGCTCCGCTCTACGTCTATGTCACCCGATGGTTCGAGCGGCGACGGGGCACCGCCCTTGCCCTGATCGCCAGCGGGCAGTACGTGGCGGGCGCCTGCTGGCCGCCGCTGTTCGAGCGCGCGATCGCGACCTGGGGCTGGCGCCACACGATGGTTGGCTTTGGTGTGCGTCGTGGCGGGCCTGGTCGTGCCACTCGCCATCGTGTTCCTGAGGCCCGCGCCCGCGGCGCCCAGGCAAGGCAGCGCGCCGCAGTCGAGCGGGCAAGTCGGCAAGGTGTTCGGGTTGCAGCCCAACCTGGCCTTCGGCCTGCTGGCGGGCGCCTCGTTCCTGTGCTGCGTGCCGATGGCGATGCCCTCGTCCCACCTGATCGCGCTCTGCGGCGATCTCGGGCTGGCGCCGGCCAAGGGCGCGGCAATGCTGACCGTGCTGCTCGCCTGCGCATTTGTCAGCCGGCAGCTCTGGGGCTGGATCTCCGATCGCATCGGCGGCCTGATGACGCTGCTGGTCGGCTCGCTCGCCCAGGCGACCGCCATCGCGGGGTTCATCGTCACCCAGGACGAGATCGGGCTGCTGGCGGTTGCGGCGGCCTTCGGGCTCGGGTTCAGCGGCCTGATCCCGGCCTACCTTCTGACCGCCCGCCAGCGATTTCCGGCGCACGAGGCAAGCTGGCGCATCCCGATGCTGCTCCTGACCGGCATGTCGGGCATGGCCGCCGGGAGCTGGATGGCCGGCGTGATCTACGACCACTTTGGCTTCTATGCACCGGCCTTCGCGACCGGCCTCGCCTTCAACTTGGCCAATCTGGCCATCATCGGCACCCTCGTTCTGCTCTGGCGCCAATCGCTGCGACCATCGCGCTCACGTGAGCCTCGCCCGCTCCCTGTGGCGGCATCGGCCGCCCGCCGCGGCGCGAAAGCTAAGCCACGCTGCGCAGGGGCGCGTAGGCCTCGCCGTCGGTGCGCGCCAGGAACGCGGCGATGGTGCCGATGCTGGTTGCGTCCTTGAGCAGGGGCGCATGGCCCTGGCCGCGCACCGTGAAGGCTGCGAGCCGCGGATGGCGGGCCTGCATTTCCTCGAGCGTCCTCTGGCTCAGGATGTCGGAGTTCTCGCCGCGGATGGCGAGCACCGGCACATGGGCGAGTGCGGAAAACTGCGGCCACAGCTCCGGCGTCGGTCCGTCCATGACGGAGATCGCTCTGGAGAGGTTGGGATCATAGGATGCGGCGGGCAGGCCGTTGTCGTCGTTGAAGAGCTGGCGCGCAACCTCCTCCCACTGCTCGGCCGGAACGGCGTTGAACTGGCGCCGGTTCATCTCGTGGACGAGCTGCGTGGCCTCATCCCAGTTCGCCGGCAGCGGCACGCGCCCGACGTAGGCGACGATGCGGGTCAACCCCTCGCGCTCGATCACCGGGCCGATGTCGTTGAGCACGGCGGCCCCGATGGCGCTGGGGCGCAAGACCGCCATCAGCATGGCGACCAGCCCTCCGCGGGAGGTGCCGACGACGGCAGCGCGGTCGAGGCCCTTCATGGTCATGAAGTCGAGCGCATCGTTGAGCTCGACGAGGACCGAGTAGTTCTTCCAGTTGGGATCGTTCTGCGAGCGTCCACGCCCGCGATAGTCGAGGCAGAAGACGTCGCGGCCCGTCTCGTCGGGCCTGGCGAGCGCGGTGGCCAGATCATGGAAGTCGCGGGAATTGCGCGTGAGGCCGGCGAGGCACACGGCCGGACGCCGCAGGGACCCCGGCACCGGATAGTGGCGCGCATAGAGCCGCAAGCCGTCACGCGAGGTGAAGTGGATGTCGATCCAGTTCTGCATGTGTGGCCCTGGTGGTCGCTCCGGGGCTCATCTGCCTCGCCAAGGCCGGTCTCCCCGATTCCGGCACAGCCCGGATACTAGGCGGCTTTCCCCTGCCCCGCCACCGCCCGAGCGATCCTTGCCGCGTCCGTTCCCGGTGCCTTGTTGCCGCAGCCGCCGCACGCGGCAGGACAAGTTTTGTGCAGTTGCGGACGTTCCGTGGGACCGCACCTCTATGCGTCCATGCCAGCCTTCAGAAGGCCCTCATAGCGTCGCGCGCGAAGTGCCAAGAAGGCGGGGTGGTCCGAGCGCTCTCGCGCTTTCAATCCTGCCATCGTCGCGAATCCCGGATGCACCCGCTTCATCTCCGCCAGAACCGATCGCGCTTCGTCAATCCTATCGAGATGTGCCAATGCGCTGATCAGAAACAAATAGAAATAGTAGGGCCGATAACCCACGCTCAGCGCCTTCCGGCAAAGCGCCACCGTTTCCAAGTCATTCCCAAGCAAGGAATGAGCGTTCGCGGCGATACCCTCCCAATAGATGCTCAACCGATCTCGAGGACTGATGCGTTTGACTTTTTCGAGCCAAGATAGAGCTGCTTCCGGTCGACCAAGAAAGTTTTCAATCTGCGCCAGGCGCGCATAAGCATCGACAAGGCTTCGATCCAACGAGATCGCCACAAGCGCGGCCTCGCGGGCGGCCTCGATCCGCTTCGTCATGGAATAGAGGAAGGCACGCGTGTAGTGCGCCCACGCGCTATTGGGATCGCCCCTCAGCGCCTTGTTGACGGCATCCTCGGCTCCTACCAGACAGTCGGCAGGGGTGTCGAAGATGCTGTATTCGGATACGTCCACCAATGCCAAGCCGATAAGAGCGTCCGGCGAATTCGGCGCCAGTTTCAGGACGGCTTCGAAGTAGCCACGCATCTCAGCGTACAGATCGCGTGTTACCGTCACTGGCCGGTAATAGGCCGCACGACCCCTCAGAATCAGATCGATCGCTCCGGGATTTTCTGGGAGGGGCCTGCGCGCAGCGGCATCGACCAAGTTGAAATTCAGCGTTCGTGCAAGACCCGCCGTCACGTCATCACCAAGGGCCGAGAAATTTGCAAAGTCGCACTCGAAGCGCTCGGCCCAGACGTGACCACCCCTCTCGGTGTCTATTAGTTGCACATTGATGCGAACGGCGTCTGCCAGTTTCCGGACGCTGCCCTCGAGCACAAAGCGCACGCCCAGCTCACGACCGATCACCCTTACGTCCGTGTCTCTGCCCTTGTAGGTAAAGGCGGTATTCCGGGCGATCACGAAGCTTCCGCTGATGCGTGAGAGGTCGCTGGTCAAATCGTCCGTGATGCCATCCGCGATGTGGTCTTGCGCCACGTCTCCGCTGAGGTTCGTGAACGGTAGCACCACGAGCGACAGTCTTTGAGAATTGTCGGGAACCGTTGCCGAGTGCGATGCTGCTTCTCCCGCTTCGCCGATGCCAGTAACGGGAACGGCCAGAAGATAGCCGCGTCGCGACACAGTCTTGATGATGGTCTGTCCGCTGCCGCCGATCGCGGCGCGAATCTCGCTCACGCTCTTCGTGAGGGACTTGTCAGTGACGGTAGTGTTCGGCCAGATGGCGCCGATCAACTCCTCCTTGCTCACGACTTGACCGGCGTGCTCGAGCAGGTAGCGCAAGACCTCGAAGTTCTTGGGCCTCAAGTCCACTCGACCGGCAGGTCCGCATAAACATGCCCGATCCAGGTCGAGGAGGAATTCGGCGAACTTCAGCGCCATGGATACAGTCGGTTTCTAGCGGCTCGACGGGCTGCCTTCAGGAAATCTTCAGCCAAATTTCCGCCGTCGCTCATGAACTCAAGCCGACGCCTTGTGTTCCAAATCTGCCCTTAGCGACAGCCAAGACAGCGACACTCGGGATGGCGTCGTCAGCAGGCTCTCGAATTCCCAAAAACACCTGGGAGCTATGGCGGCGATCACAGGGGTGCATGTCATGCACATGATCTCTCGTACCATTCTCGCCGTCTGCTCACTCGCCTATGCCACATTCCCCGTTGCGGGACCGGCAAGGGCGCACTCTTGGTATCCTTTGGAATGCTGTTCGTCGCATGATTGCATGCCCGCAGACGCAATGGAACTCGACGCTAGGGGAGACTGGGTGGTGTCCGTGGGCGATCGTCGAATATGGGTCCCGCACGGCTTTGCCATGCGCGCTTCCCCAGATGATCGCATCCACATTTGCTTTCGCCTGGACGACTTCAAATTTCTTATGCCCTTGTGTGTCTTCCTCCCTGTCCAGAGCTGAGCCACGGTGGAACGATCATCGGGCAGCGAGATGCAAGATCGCTTCTGATCGAAGCGCCTCGCTTCGATCATGGAACGTGAATTCTCAAGTCTTGCAACCTCCGCGGGGTCACCCATGACGATGCTTGCACGCGAGGTCACGACACTTGTGCTAAGCGGTCTCGTTCACCGGCCCGACCTCGGCGACCACGCATGCGGCAACGGTTCTCCGCGCGGTCATGCATTCAGACCTGAAGACCCGACTTTGTCCCACTTCGCCGCCAGCAGCGGCGCGCAAACAACAGCATCTGAACACCGCGCAAGTTGGCCACCTGGTCTCGCTGGGCATGGAGCTCACGCCCGGCGATGGCACGGCAGCTGCTGCGGCGATGCCATCCGGCTCTCGCGGAGCATCGCAGCGGCCGAGGAAGGGTGTCGACTTGTAGATGAATGCGCGGCCGCGCCGCGCCTACTTCTGCGCGGGGGCTGCCGTCTCGGCAGCGGCCGGCGTCGCGGCGGAGACGCGCTTGAGGTCGGAGTTGAGGCGCACCGCATTGGGCTCGCCCAACCGGGCACGGTAGACCTGGATGTTGGAGAGCACCTTCTGCACGTACTCGCGCGTCTCCTCGAAGGGGATGCGGTGGATCCAGTCGATGGGGTCGACCTTGCCGTCGCGGGGATCGCCGAACTCCTTGATCCATTCGCGCGCGCGGCCGGGTCCGGCGTTGTAGCCGGCCAGCGTCAGCACGTAGGAGCCGGCGAACTCGTCCATGCGGTCGGAGATGTAGGCGCTGCCCAGCATGGTGTTGTAGGCCGGGTCCGTCATCAGGCGCTTGATGTCGCACTTGATCTTGTAGTCGCGGCACACGTGCTTGGCCGTAACCGGCATGACCTGCAGGATGCCGCGCGCACCCGCCCCCGACTTGGTGAGCGAGTTGAACTCGCTCTCCTGCCGGGCGATGCCGAAGATGACGGCGGGCTCGGGCGGCCGCCGCAGCGGCTTGTAGGCGGGCAGCGAGTGGATGGGATAGGCGTAGTAGATGAGGTTGAACCCGCGCGCGATGCCGGTCTTGCCGATGCGCACGGCCATCTGCGTATCGCCCAGAGCCTCCGCGAGATGGGCGGCCATGGCGACTTCGGCCTCGCTCTTGAAGTGGTAGCGCATGTAGCCGAGGAAGGCGCGCACCAGGCTCACATCGAGCCCCGCCTTGCGCGCGAGAACCGCGGCCTTCACCGCGTCCGAGCTGTTGAAGCGGGCGGCCTCCTCCTCGGTGGGCGCGGCCGGCGGCGTGATCGTGAGGCTGCGCGCACTGGGATCGAGCTTGAGGCGCGCGAGCTGCCCATGGAAGGTGTCGAAATAGGCCGAAGCGGCGCGATAGTGCTCCTGCGCCTTGGCCTTGTCGCCGAGCGTCTCCCACGTGCGCCCGAGCCAGTACTGGCCGCGGGCGTGGCTCAAGGGCCCATCGGCAGCTTTCGCCAGCGCTTCGAAATGGGGAAGCGCCAGCTTGGCGTTCTTGAGGTGCCGCAGGGCCAGCCAGCCCGCTAGGAAGTCTGCATCCTTGGCGGCGTTGACGGAGAGCGGACCCGGGTTGCGCGCCAGCTCATAGGCCATCTTCGGCCGGCCGAGCCTCAGCGCCGCATATACATTGGCGCGCCGCTCGTCCCACCAGCCGTCCGGCCTTGCGCCCTCGCCGTCCTCTGCCCGTTCGGCGAGCAGGATCTTCCAGGCGGCCTCCTCCTTCTTCTGACGCCGCAGCGCCTGCGCCTTCTGCACGGCAAGCCCCCAGTCGGCGTGACTATGCTTGGGCAGCTTCGCTAGCAGCCTCTGCCAATTCTTGGCGCGCAGATACATCGCAAGGCGGGCCTCCGCCGTCTTCTTCTCGGGCCCGGACAGGAGCGCGATGGTGCGCCGGATGACGACGGCGCGGTCTTTGCGCTCGCCGGTCGATCGGCCGTCCCGCAGCAGCAGCCGATCGAGGCGGCGTTTGTGATCGGCCTCGTCGAGCAGCGACCCGACGCGGGAGAGGAACGCGGGCTCCGCGCTTGCGGGCATGTCGAGCTCGGTCCATGCCTTCTGCGCCAGCGCTTTGGCTTTGTCCGTCGCCTTGTCGGCGAGATAGGCCGACGCCAGGGCCGCGTAGCCCACGGCCGTCCTCGGCTCGCTCGAGGCGAAGAAGGCTTTCACCTCCCGCGGAGCCGCGTTTGCGGCAAACAGCGCCTCCTCGGCGCGCTGGGTGAGCAAACCGCGGTCGGGCCAGGCGGGATTGGCGTCCAGGAAGGCCCGAATCTCGGAAGCCGTGCCATATCCGCCACGGAATATGTACCAGTCGACCAGCTTGCGCGCGGCGGCATTGGTGAGCTTGTCCCGCAGCCCCCTGGCCTCGGCGAGCTTGCCGCCAGCGGCGGCCGCGATCGCCTCGCGCAGACGGCCGGCCTCCTCGGGGGAGACTTCCAGATCGCGCACGGGTGCGATCGCCGCATCGTAGCGGGCCACATGCTGGGCCTCCTCGGCCATAGGGCTCGCCAAGGGTGTCGGCTCGGCCGCGGGAGCAGGATTTGCGGCCGTCTTCTCTGCGGGGATGGCTTTCCGTCCGCTTTGGCCTTGGACTTGGGCCTGGCCGCGGGCTTCTTCTTGACTTTTGCAGTGTTGGCCCTGGATTTCGCAGGGGGCGGCGCAGCTTCGCTCTGCGCACTCGATGGACCGGACCGCATCACCATGCCGACCGCCGCGACGACGCACAGGGCGACCAGCGCGGTCCAGCTATTCGAAACGGCTTTCATTGCGTCCAATCTGATGGTCGCATGCTCTTTGGGTCACCCGATTCCTGGAGGCCGAGCCGCACTGACACCGCAAACAAGGCATCCCCATGACCGTTAGTGGGCAGGTCTCTGCCCACTACCCCATGGTCGGTGCGAGGACCACCTGAAAAACCCTGAAAACCCCTGGCCTCACCTTGCCGGCCCTCGCGGCTGCAGGCATAATTCGTCAACCGGCCTGGAGCGGGCGACGCACGGACTTTCCGGTTGCGCCGGGCCGACGAGAAGCTATCAATGGGTGGTCGTGCGTTCAAGGTGACGCAAGGTGCCGCGCCGCGATCGGTGCGGACCTGAAGCTCGGGAGCAACCCATGTTCAAGGGTTCATTCACGGCGTTGATTACGCCCTTCAAGGGCGGGAAGGTCGACGACGTCGCATTCCAACGGCTGGTCGAGTGGCAGATCGCGGAGGGCACGCACGGCCTGGTGCCGGTGGGCACGACCGGCGAAAGCCCGACGCTCAGCCACGACGAGCACAAGCAGGTGGTGGAGCTCTGCATCAAGGCCGCGAAGAAGCGCGTGCCCGTGATTGCCGGGGCCGGGTCCAACTCCACCGCGGAGGCGATCGACTTCACGCGCCACGCCCAGAAGGCAGGTGCCGACGCCGTGCTGCACTCCACCGGCTACTACAACAAGCCGACGCAGGACGGCCTCTATCGCCACTTCAAGGCGATCAGCGATGCCGTCGACATTCCCATTTTCGTCTACAACGTGCCCGTGCGCACCATCGTCGACATCAAGGTCGACACCATGGCGCGCTGTGCCGAGCTGAAGAATGTGGTGGGCGTGAAGGATGCGACCGCCAACGTCGGCCGCGTGACCAACCAGCGGCTCGCTTGCGGCAAGGACTTCGTGCAGCTCTCGGGCGAGGACGGCACCGTGCTCGGCTTCATGGCGCACGGTGGCCACGGGTGCATCTCCGTCACCTCCAATGTGGCGCCCAGGCTGTGCGCCGATTTCCAGAACGCGTGCCTGGAGGGCAACTGGAAGAAGGCGCTGGAGCTGCAGGACAAGTTGATGCCCCTGCACGATGCGCTGTTCGTCGAGACCAACCCGGCGCCGGTGAAATATGCGGCCTGGCGGCTCGGCGTCATCGGCTCGCCCGAGTGCCGCCTGCCGCTCGCCCCGCTGCTGGAGCCCACCAAGAAGGTGTTGGACGAGGCCTTGAAGCGCGTCGGCCTGCTGCAGGCGAAGGCCGCCGAATAGCGGCCTTCACCGCGACGGCCCAGACGAGGCGCGGGTGCCATGGCCGCCAGCAAGGACGACGGCCACAAGCGCATTGCCGAGAATCGCAAGGCGCGCTTCGAGTACGCCATCTCGGACACCTGGGAGGCCGGCATCGAGCTGACCGGCACCGAGGTCAAGTCCTTGCGCGCCGGCCAGGCCAACATCGCGGAAAGCTACGCCTCGGCCGAGAGGGGCGGCATCTTCCTGATCAACGCGTACATCCCCGAATATCAGTCCGCCGGCGCCTTCTTCCAGCACAACCCGCGCCGCCCCCGCCGCCTGCTGCTGCACAAGAGCGAGATTCACAAGCTCTGCCATCGCCGTGGAGCGCCAGGGCATGACCATGGTCCCGCTCGAGCTCTACTTCAACGCGCGGGGCCGCGCCAAGCTCAAGCTGGCGCTGGCGCAAGGCAAGAAGCTGCACGACAAGCGCGCCGACACCGCCAAGCGTGACTGGCAACGCCAGAAGGCGCGCCTGCTGCGCGGCAAAGGGTAGCTGTCATCCGCGCAGCCCCGCCTGCACCGGCCAAGGCCGCTGCGCCCACGATCCATCTCGCCGCCAACGTCGGCGCTTGCCGATGTTTGACCCTGCGCCGCACCGCGGCTCTTCGGCGGGCACAGCGCGCGCTGCTCGTCTCGCAAGAAGGGTCACCGCGCGATTTCGACGTCATTCTTTCGACGCTTCTGCAGCGGTTCGCTTGCGCTCGCCTCCCTCGATCTCGCCGGCCGGAGTGAGGTCCGAACCTGACTCACGCTCACCACCACGGCTCTTGACGGCAGCAGCTTGCGGCGGCTTGGGCTCTGCCGGAGCATTAGCCGTGTCGGGCACTACAAGCCGCCGGATGAGTGGCAAATGTGGCACGCTCCCCGCTTCATCTTCGGGATAACCCAGCTTGCGGCAGTCCAATTCCGTTGGCGAGAGCCATGCGCTCAACTAGCTTCCAGACCAGGATAAATCATTTCTCGGAGGGGCAAATGCGTTCCTTGAAACTAGGCTTGGCAGCGACGGCGATGATCTGCGCACTTTCTGCGACGGCTCAGGCCGCCGATTGCGTCAGGGTGGCAGTGGCCGGCGAATCATTGACCCACGATCTCGCCGTCCTCTTTTCGACGAACGGTCTCAAGAACATCATGGCTGGGCAGGGCCGCGTGGGTAAGGGCCCGGTCCACACGACCTGCAAGGCAGGCTCAGGCACGACGACGTGCCACTCCTCGCAGATCGGGTGCAAAGTGACAACTCCCAAGGCCTGCTTGGGCGCTTGGCTTTGCCTGCCCATGTAACCCCGCCGGGCGCCAACGAAGAATAGCGAGACCTTGGAAGGCGCTCGATCCGATCTGGGAACGCTTCGTCCAAGGAGTCGGAAGAAATTCGCCAGCGATGAAGGTCATCGCGTTGGGCCTGCCTGGTTTCGATCCAGATGGCGCTTGGCGACGGCGCCGAGATCGCGATGCGGCCGGCGTCGGGTCATGAGGCAGACCCCGGCGAAGAGCGCGTGACGCCCGCTTCGCATCCGAATGCCGCCATCTCCGACACGTTCGGGGACGCATCGGAGCATCGGCCAAGCCTGGCAATCCTTGGCACGCCAGGCAAACAGCGGCGCACGCCGCGCGGAGCGGGTGCGCCGCCTTCTAGCGAGGTTCAGGCACGGTCGAAGCGGTCGAGGTTCATCACCTTGGTCCACGCCGCCACGAAGTCCTTCACGAATTTCTCCTTCGAGTCTGCGCAGGCATAGACTTCCGCAAGCGCCCGCAGCTGCGAGTGCGAGCCGAAGATCAGATCGACACGCGTGCCAGTCCACTTGACCGCCTTCGTCTTGCCGTCACGGCCCTCGTACACCCCGTTGGCGTTGGGGGGCTGCCACTGCGTGCTCATGTCGAGCAGGTTCACGAAGAAGTCGTTCGTCAGTTTCTCCGGCTGCTTGGTGAAGACACCGTGCTTGGACCCGCCGGCGTTCGCGCCGAGCACGCGCAGGCCACCGATGAGAGCCGTCATCTCGGGCGCGGTCAGCGTCAGCAGTTGCGCCCGGTCGACCAACGCTTCCTCGGGCGTCATGAGCTGCCGCTTGCCGCTGATATAGTTGCGGAAGCCGTCGGCCTGCGGCTCGAGCGGCGCGAAGGAGGCGACGTCGGTCTGCTCCTGCGACGCGTCCATGCGCCCCGGCGTGAAGGGGACTTTCACGTCGACGCCGGCATCCTTCGCGGCTTTTTCGATGGCCGCACAGCCGCCGAGAACGATCAGATCGGCAATCGAAACCTTCTTGCCATACTCCTTCTGAATCGCTTCGAGCTTCGCAAGCACCGTCGCAAGTTGCTTGGGCTGGTTGACCTCCCAGTCCTTCTGCGGGCTCAGGCGAATGCGGGCGCCGTTGGCACCACCGCGCTTGTCGGAGCCGCGGAATGTCGATGCCGACGCCCAGGCGGTCGAGACGAGTTGCGATACCGACAGGCCGGACGCGAGGATCTTTGCCTTCAACGCGGCAATATCCTTTTCGTCGATCGGCGGATGATCCGCGGCGGGGATCGGGTCCTGCCAGATCAGCGTCTCCTTCGGCACGAGCGGGCCGAGGTAGCGCGCAATCGGGCCCATGTCGCGGTGCGTGAGCTTGAACCAGGCGCGAGCAAACGCGTCCGCGAACTGGTCGGGATGCTCGTAGAAGCGCCGCGAGATCTTCTCGTAGGCCGGATCGAACCGCAGCGAGAGGTCCGTCGTCAGCATGGTCGGCACATGCTTCTTCGACTTGTCGAAGGCATCCGGGATATCCGCTTGCGCGCCCTTCGCCTTCCACTGCTTTGCGCCGGCCGGGCTCTTCGTCAGCTCCCATTCGTTCTCGAACAGGTTCTTGAAGAAGAGGTTGCTCCACTTGGTCGGCGTCTGCGTCCAGGTCACTTCCGGACCGCCGGTGATGGCATCGCACCCTACGCCGGTCTTGAACTTGCTCTTCCAGCCCAGGCCCTGGTCCTCGAGGGCGCGCGCCCTCCGGCTCCGGGCCGATCAGCGACGGATCGCCCGCACCGTGGGTCTTGCCGAAGCTGTGGCCGCCGGCAATCAGCGCGACGGTCTCCTCGTCGTTCATCGCCATGCGGAAGAACGTTTCGCGGATGTCCTTGGCCGCCGCGACCGGATCCGGATTGCCATTGGGGCCTTCCGGATTGACGTAGATGAGGCCCATCTGTACGGCGCCGAGCGGATTTTGAAGCTCGCGTTCGCCGCTGTAGCGCTCGTCACCGAGCCACGTGCCCTCGGGACCCCAGTAGAGCTCTTCGGGCTCCCACACGTCGGCGCGGCCGCCGGCGAAGCCGAAGGTCTTGAAACCCATCGAGTTGAGGGCGACGTTGCCGGCGAGCACCATCAGGTCGGCCCAGGAGATTTTCCGGCCGTACTTCTGCTTGATCGGCCACAGCAGCCGGCGCGCCTTGTCGAGGTTGGCATTGTCCGGCCAGCTGTTCAGCGGCGCGAAGCGCTGCTGGCCTGCGCCGGCGCCGCCACGGCCGTCGGTGATGCGGTACGTGCCCGCGCTGTGCCACGCCATGCGGATGAACAATCCACCATAGTGGCCGAAGTCGGCCGGCCACCACGGCTGCGAATCCGTCATCAGGGCATGCAGGTCCTTGATCACGGCGTTCAGATCGAGGGTCTTGAATTCCTTGGCATAGTCGAAATCCTTGCCCATCGGATCGGACAAGGTGGAGTTGCGATGCAGAACCTGGAGGTCGAGCTGGTTCGGCCACCAGTCTCGGTTCCTGTGTGCGTGGGTGAACGGGCACTGGCCCGCGCTCTCGTCAGTCTTTGCGTCCATCTCTCTCTCCATCGTGTTCGGTAATCTTCTTGGCGTTGTTTTGTGTGGAATTATCATGACCTCGGGGCGCTGTTGCCGACGAAATCCCAGTTGCCTCCTCGGTGTAGAACTCGAGCGCAAAGTCGCGCACGTCGCGCTCGGCATCCGCCGCCCCGAGTTCGCGCACCACCGTCGAGAAATGCCGAGTCAGATCGATCGCTCTGTCTGTGCGGTCTGGAATGGTAGAAGCCCTTTTCCATCAGGTCTAATCAGTTTATCTTGCGGTGACGATAAGCAGAGCTGATTGCAATGATCTCGATCAAGCAACTCCGCTATCTGGACGCGATTTCCCGCTTCGGCCACTTCGGCAAGGCGGCGGGCCACTGCGCCGTGACGCAGCCAGCGCTGTCCATGCAGATCCAGGCGCTGGAGAAAGACCTCGGTGTCCAGCTCGTGGAGCGACGACCCAAGGGCGCTAGTCTGACGGAGGCGGGTCGGGAAATCGCGCGCCGGGCGGGCCGCATCCTGACGGAGGTCCGCGATATCGGGGACTTCGCGCGCCAATCCGGCAGGCCGCTGTCTGCCCCCCTCCGGCTCGGGGTCATCCCGACCGTGGCGCCATACGTGCTGCCCCCGCTGCTGCCTTCGCTGCGCCAGCAATACCCTCAGCTCGACCTGCATCTGCGCGAGACGCACACCCAGCAGTTGGTCGCAGAGCTCGTCGACGGCGTCCTCGACCTGCTGCTGCTGGCTCTGCCCGTGGAGCACGCCGAGGTCGAAACTGCCAAGCTCCTCGAGGACCGCTTCCTGCTGGCGCTGCCACCCGATCGCCAGGTGCACGGGCGCGTCCTGGCGACGCCCGACCTCTTCAAGAACGATCGCCTCCTGCTGCTCGAGGAAGGCCACTGCTTGCGGGACCAGGCATTGGCGGTATGCCGGCTGCGCCAGGACGACAGCATCGATACATTCGGCGCCTCCAGCCTATCGACGATCGTTCAGATGGTTGCCAACGGCATGGGGCTTACGTTCCTCCCCGAGATCAGTGTCGGCCTCGAGACCATGCACAGCAAGATCCGGATCATGCGCTTCACCGAGCCGGAGCCGAGCCGTGTGCTTGGCCTGGCATGGCGGGCGACATCGCCGCGCAAGCGCGACTTCGTGGAGCTCGGCAAGCTGATCGTGAAATGCGTGGCCGCGAGCCGCCGATCGGTCTCCCCAGCCGCGTGAGACGGCCATTCAAGCAGCGCGGAACAGGCGTACGGCCTCGTCGCACTCGAAGAGGTAGAGCAGCACCCGCAGCGCCTCGCCGCGGGCGGAGGTCAGGTGCGGGTCCTGGGAGAGCACCAGGCGCGCGTCGTCGCGGGCCGCTCCCAGCAGCTCCTCGAAGTTGGGCACCCTGGCGATCTTGAACTCGGCCTCGCCGCTCTGGCGCGCGCCCAGCACCTCGCCGCCGCCCCTCAGCTCGAGGTCCTTTTCGGCGATCTTGAAGCCATCCTCGGTCGCCTCCATCATCTCCAGGCGCTGGCGCGCGGCCTCGCCCAGCGGAGCCTTGTAGAGGAGCATGCAGAAGCTCTCGCGCGCGCCACGCCCCACGCGGCCACGCAACTGGTGCAGCTGGGCAAGCCCGAAGCGCTCGGCGTGCTCGATCACCATGATGTTGGCGTTGGGCACATCGACGCCCACCTCGATCACGGTCGTGGCGACCAGGATCTTGAGCACGCCCGCCGCGAAGGCCGCCATGGTCTGGTCCTTGGCCGCCCCACCCAAGCCGCCATGCAGCAGCCCGACCTTGGCGGCGCCGAAAACCTGGGCCAGATGGGCGTGCCGCTCCTCGGCCGCGGCCAGCTCCGACTTCTCCGAGCTCTCGATCAGAGGGCATACCCAATAGATCTGCGCACCCTCGGCCAGCTGCACGCGCAGCCGCTCGATCAGGCGCTCGATCGACTCGACCGGGATTGACTTGGTCACGATCGGCTTGCGCCCTGCCGGTTTCTCGGTGAGGCGCGAGACGTCGAGATCGCCGTAGTGCGTCATGAGCAGCGTGCGCGGAATTGGCGTGGCGGTCATGACGAGGATGCCGGCGCCGCCCCTGCCGCCCTTGGTCTGGAGCGCCAGGCGCTGGTGCACGCCGAAGCGGTGCTGCTCATCGATCACCGCGAAGGCCAGGTCCTTGAACTCCACATCCGGCTGGAACAGCGCGTGTGTCCCAACCAAAATGTCGATGTCGCCGGCGGCAAGCCGCTCCAGCAGCTCGGCACGCGTGCGGCCCTTCTCGCGGCCTGTCAGCAGCGCAATGTGCAGTCCTGCGGCGTGGGCGAGCGGCGCGATAGTGTCGGCATGCTGCCTGGCCAGCACCTCGGTCGGCGCCATCAGCGCGGCTTGCGCTCCGGCCTCCACCGCAATCCCCATGGCCATCAACGCCACCACCGTCTTGCCCGAGCCCACGTCGCCTTGCAGCAGGCGCAGCATGCGCCGCGGCGAGGCCATGTCCTCGGCGATCTCCTCCAGCGCACGGAGCTGGGAGTTGGTGAGCCCGAAGGGGAGTGCGTCGGCAATCCTGGCCCGGACGTGGCCATCCCCGCTGACGCTGCGGCCCGGCTGTGCCTTGAAGCTTTGGCGCACCAGCGCCAGAGCCAGCTGACCCGCCAGCAGTTCGTCGTAGGCGAGGCGCTGCCATGGCGGAGAGGCCGCCGACACGTCGGAGGGCTCCTCAGGCCGGTGCAGGTGCTCGAGTGCCGCCCTCGCGTTTGACCAGCCCCTCTGCTTGAGCCAGGCGGCATCCTGCCACTCGGGCAGATCGGGCAGGCGATCGAGGGCCTGCCGGCTGGCCTTGAGGAGCACCTTGCCCGAAAGCCCGGCAGTGAGCGGGTAGATGGGCTCGAGCAGGGGCAGCTCGTCGCGCGCCTCGGGCGAGACGATGTAGTCGGGATGCGCCATCTGCCTCTTGTCGTTGTAGCTCTCGATGCGACCGCTGACGACGCGCACACTCCCCGTCGGCAGCTGTCGCTCGATGAACCGATGCTCGGCGTGAAAGAAGACGAGGTCGATTTTCCCGCTGTCATCCTCGCAGGCGACCTTGTAGGGCGCCCGGGCGTTGCCGCGCGGCGCCGGCTTGTGCTTGAGCACCCGCACCTCGAGCGTGGCGATGGTTCCAGGCACCGACTGGGCCACAGTGGGATTGGCGCGCCGGTCGATGACGCCGGTCGGCGTATGCCAGAGGAGATCGATGATGCGCGGCTCCGTGATGCCCGGCGGAAGACGCAGGGCCTTCTTCAGCAGGATCTCCATGCGCGGCCCGATGCCGGTGAGGCTCTTGGCTGCAGCAAAGAGGGGTGTGAGCTGGTGTGGCCGCATGAACCGGTGGCTTGAGGAGGTCAGACTCCTCCAATCTGCCGTTTCGGCACGTCCGCCATGTCCAAAGCGAGGGGTCTGACCCCCAAGGTGCCGCTTTTCTCTGTGCGCCCGCGGGCCTATATCAGGCCCTCGAACCGCGAAGGTGGCGGCGGCGATCCGCGCCGTCAAGCGCCTGAGCCCGGTTATCAAAGCCTGTTCTTCATGACCGACGCCGCCGAAATGCGCCGCCGGCGCGCTGTTTATCGTGCGTGCCATCGCGGCACCAAGGAGATGGACTGGATTCTGGGCCGCTTCGCCGAGCATGCGGTGGGCGCCATGCCTCCCGCACGGCTCACCCTGTTCGAGCGGATGCTGGCCCTGCCCGACCCGGATCTGCAGGACATGATGCTGCATCCCGAGCTGGCGCCGGCAGGCGAGTATGCCGAGCTCGTCGAGGCGGTGCGCATCTTCCACGGCCTGGAGGGCGCAACATGAGGGAGACGCTGGCAGGCGTACCCGACGGGCTGGCGCCACTGGTCCTGGCGCGGCTTGCCGAGGAAGCGGGCGGACCGACGCCTGCGCTGCTGTTGCACGTGGCCCGCGACGACCGCCGGCTGGAGGCGCTGACCGAAGGGCTGCGCTTCTTCGCGCCCAAGGTGCGCGTCCTGCAGCTGCCTGCCTGGGACACGGTGCCCTACGACCGCATCGGGCCCAACGCCGAGATCGTTGCCATCCGCATCGCCACCCTGGCCCGGCTCGCAGCGGCCCCGCGCAAGGGCCCCACCGTCGTGCTGGCCACGGTCAACGCCCTCCTGCAGCGGCTGCCGCGCCGCGAGTTCATCCGCCGCTCGCTCAAGACTATCGCGCCTGGCCAGCGCCTCGACATGAACGAGCTCACGCAGCGGCTGGCGCTAGCCGGCTTCCAGCGCACCGGCACCGTCATGGAGCCCGGCGAGTACGCGGTCCGTGGCGGCATCCTCGATGTCTATCCGCCGGGTCGCTCGAGCCCCGTGCGCCTCGACTTCTTCGGCGACACGCTGGAGCACATCAAGGCCTTCGACCCGGAGACGCAGCGAACGGCCAAGATCGTACAACGACTGACGCTGATGCCCGTGAGCGAAGCGGCCTTCGGGGATGCGGCCGAAAAGCGCTTCCGCCGCGCCTACGTCGAGATGTCCGGGCCCGCCACCGGCGAAGACCAGCTCTACGAGGCCGTCAGCGCCGGCCAGCGCTATCCCGGCATGGAGCATTGGCTGCCGCTCTTCCATGAGGGGCTGGAGACCCTGTTCGACTACGTCGGCGACGCGGCTGTCAGCTTGGACCACCTCGTCGAGCAGGCCGTGGTCGAGCGACTCGACCTGATCGCCGACCACTACGAGGCCCGCGTCAAAGGGCTCGAGACGCTCACGTTCGGGGCGCCGCCCTATAAGCCCGTGCCCCCTCCTGCGATGTTCCTCACGCGCGAGGACTGGAGCAGCCCAGCTCGCCGCCCGCAAGGTCCGCCTGATGACACCCTTCGAGGAAGCGCCGTCATTCCCGCGGAGCGAAGCGACCAGCGGGAATCCAGCCGCAAAAACCGCGGTCTCGTTTGGCGCTGGATTCCCGCTCAGCGCTGCGCTTGGCGGGAATGACGCCAATGGCCAGGAAGACCGCCTGCGCTCCTTTGGCGGCCGGGTCGGGCGCAATTTTGCGCTCGAGCGCGCAGGCGAGGGCCGCAACGTGTTCGACGCGACGGTCGACCACATGCGCACCCTGCAGGGGCGGGGCAGGCGCGTGATCGTCGCCGCCTTTACGCCCGGCGCCCGCGAGCGGCTGCTGACGCTGCTCGGCGAGCACGCCCTCGGCAGCGCGCAGAGCATCGAGAGCTATACCGAGGCGATGGTGCTACCCGCCGACACGGCGGCCTTCGCCGTGCTGGGCCTCGAGCAGGGGTTCGAGACCGCCGACCTCGCCGTGATCGCCGAGCAGGACATCCTGGGCGACCGGCTCGTGCGGCCCAGGCGCAAGGCCCGCCGCGCCGCCGACGTCATCACCGAGGCGACCAGCTTGAGCGTGGGCGACTTCGTCGTGCATGCCGATCACGGCATCGGCCGCTTCGACGGGCTCACCACCATCACCGCGCTCGGCGCCCCCCACGACTGCCTAGAGATTGCCTATGCCGAGGGCGCCAAGCTCTACCTGCCGGTCGAGAACATCGAGCTGCTCTCGCGCTACGGCTCGGCCGACGGCGCCGTGCAGCTCGACCGCCTCGGCGGCGTCGCCTGGCAGACCCGCAAGGCGCGCCTCAAGCAGCGTATCCGCGCGCTGGCCGCAGAGCTGATCAAGGTGGCGGCCCTGCGTCAGCTGCGCGAGGCTCCTGCCATGACGCCGCCTGAGGGCGCATTTGACGAGTTCGTCGCACGCTTCCCGTATGGCGAGACCGAGGACCAGACCGCCAGCATCGCCACCGTGCTCGAGGACCTCGCCTCCGGCAAACCGATGGACCGGCTGGTGTGCGGCGATGTCGGCTTCGGCAAGACCGAGGTGGCGCTCAGGGCCGCCTTCGTCGCCGCGCTATCGGGCTTCCAGGTGGCGGTGGTGGTGCCGACCACGCTGCTGGCCCGCCAGCATTTCGCCACCTTCGCCGAGCGCTTCAAGGGCCTGCCCGTGCGCGTCGCTCAGGCCTCGCGCCTGGTCTCGGCCAAGGAGCTTGCCGCCGTCAAAGCCGGGATCAAGGACGGCAGCATCGACATCGTCGTCGGCACCCACGCCCTGCTCGGCAAGGCGATCGGCTTCAAGCGGCTGGGGCTTCTCATCGTCGACGAGGAGCAGCACTTCGGCGTCGTGCACAAGGAGCGCCTCAAGCAGCTGCGCGAGGACGTGCACGTCCTCACGCTGACCGCGACCCCAATTCCCCGCACGCTGCAGCTGGCGCTCACGGGCGTGCGCGAGCTCTCGCTCATCACCACGCCGCCGATCGATCGCCTCGCCGTGCGCACCTACATCTCGCCGTTCGATCCCGTGATCATCCGCGAGGCGCTGCGCCGCGAGCGCTATCGCGGGGGGCAGAGCTTCTATGTGGTGCCGCGCATCTGCCGACCTCGAGGACGTGGCCGAGTTTCTCGCCGAGCAAACCCCCGAGCTGAAGATCGCCCGCGCCCACGGCCAGCTGCCGCCGAGCACGCTGGAAGACGTCATGACCGCCTTCTACGACGGCAAGTACGATGTGCTTCTGTCGACGGCGATCGTCGAGTCGGGCCTCGACATCCCCAACGCCAACACGCTCGTCGTGCACCGCGCCGATATGTTCGGTCTCGCGCAGCTCTATCAGCTTCGCGGCCGCGTCGGCCGATCCAAGACGCGCGCCTATGCCTACTTCACAACGCCCGGCGGCCAAAGGCTCACCGAGGGCGCGCAGAAGCGGCTCAAGGTGCTGCAGTCGCTCGACACGCTGGGCGCGGGCTTCTCGCTCGCAAGCCACGATCTCGACATCCGCGGCGCCGGCAACCTCCTGGGCGAGGAGCAGTCGGGCCACATCCAGGAGGTAGGCTTCGAGCTCTACCAATCCATGCTGGAGGAGGCCGTTGCCTCGCTCAAGGGCGGGGAAGCCGGCGAGACGCAGGACCAGTGGAGCCCGCAGATCTCGCTCGGCACAGCCGTGCTCATCCCCGAGACCTATGTCGGAGACCTGCAGGTGCGCCTTGGCCTCTATCGCCGGCTCTCGACCCTGGACAAGCGCCCTGACATCGATGCGTTCGCCGCCGAGCTTGTCGACCGCTTCGGCGAGCTGCCGCAGGAGGTGCGCCAGCTTCTCGACGTCGTGGAGATCAAGGGCCTTGCCCGCCAAGCCGGCGTTGCCCAAGTCGATGCCGGCCCCAAGGGCGCCATCATCGCCTTCCGCAAGAACCAGTTCGCCAACCCCGAGGGTCTCATCGTCTACATGAGCCGGACCAAGGGCGGCGTGAAGCTGCAGCCCGATCACAAGCTCGTCTTCAGGGCCGACTGGGACCTGCCCGAGAAGCGGCTGAAGGGCGTGCGCGCTCTCGTGCAGCAGCTGGCCGAGATTGCCGCTGCGCCGAAGAAGGCCGCATAGCACTTCCTTCCCTCATGATTGCGACGGCGCAGCGCGTGAGCATACAGGCAGCGCGCGTTGCCAGCAGAACCGGCAGTTGCGCATGTGCGGTGCACAACAGGCGCGCAGTAGCGGTCGCCCGAAACGCCTGACGCGATCTAACATATTGAAATAGAGAGAAAATATCGTACGCGGCCCGATGGCATGGTTTTTGTCTCTAGAGCTTTCGTGTGCGCGGTCTGAACCGCGCGTGTGGACCCAATGACGGGTCCATTCGGCAGCGCTGCCTCAGGAGATGCCCCGAGCAGTTCGGGCAGATCTTGGCGCAGCGCTTTGTTGTTTTGGGCCTGTCCGCTGACCCGCCAGCGGTTGCAGACACCATCACTCTTGGGGGTGCTCAGTCATGGAGATCACAGTCCCTGCCGCTGGATCGCGCGGGAGAAGGGACCTGCCACGCAAGCACCTTGGAGTTGCGCCTTCGGCGTCGGACACATGAACGTTGCATTGACGCCTTCGATCTTCGACAGCAGTCGCCGCGTCGTCGATGCGGCGGGGAAGGCTTCTGTCGTCGTAGTTGGCGGCGGTCCGATTGGCATCCGCGTCTGCCATGAGCTTGCGCGTCGTGGCGTCGACGCGATCTTGTTCAATGCCGAGCGCTGGCTCCCCTACAACAGGGTCAAGCTCACCCCCCTGCTTTGTGGCGACGTCCAGCTGGGTCAGGTGTCCCAGCCGCTGGCGTTCACGGGTCCCGGCAACATCACGCTCTACTCGGACCACAGCATCGTCGACATCGACCGGCTGGCGAAGACCGTAACGGGCAGGTTCGGGCGCGAGTGGCCCTATTGGAAGCTCGTCATCGCCATGGGGTCGCGCGCGCACGTGCCGCCCATTCCGGGCCGGGAGCTGGCGGGTGTTTTCACGTTCCGCAATTTCGACGACGTCGAGAAGCTCCTGGCCCGCTCGTTCCGCTCGCGCCGCACGGTGGTCATAGGCGGGGGCCTCCTGGGCCTCGAGGCCGCGCGCGGCATGCTGCGGCGCGGCACCGAAACCTGGGTGGTGGAGCACGAGCGCCACCTGATGGCCCGCCAAATCGATGATCGGGCCGGCGAATTGCTGGCGCAGCAGATCACTGCGCTTGGACTGAAGGTGCTGACGGGCCGGTCAGTCGCGCGCATCAACGGCAAGGACCGCGTCGAGGGATTGGAGCTTTCCGACGGCACCCTCGTCTCCTGCGACACCGTCATCTTGTGCACCGGCATCCGCGCCAACGTGGAGCTGGCCCGAGAGGTCGGGCTGGCGGTGGGCCGCGGCATCAAGGTGTCGGCCTCGATGCAGACGAGCGATCCCGACATCTATGCCGTCGGCGAGTGCGCGGAGTTCGAGGATTGCGTGTACGGCCTGGTGGGGCCGGGTTTCGAGCAGGCGGCCGTGGCCGCCGCCCACATCTGCGGAGAGCCTGCCGCGTACGCCGGGTCTGTGCCCGCAACGAAGCTCAAGGTCGTCGGCACGGACGTCTTCAGCATGGGCGACGTCGAGCAGCTGGAGCAGCGCTCGGATATTTCGACTCTTCGGTTCGAGCTTCAAGACGGGGCCTTCTATCGCAAGCTGATCGTAAGGCGTGGGCGTCTCGTGGGTGCCCTGGCGATCGGCAACTGGCCGGAGATCAATCGCCTGCAGGAGGCGATCCAAGCGCGATCAAGGCTTTGGCCGTGGCAGAGACTGCGGTTTGCGCTCGCCGGGCGCCTGTGGGCCGAGCGCACGCCGGCCTCGGTGCGCGAGTGGCCGCGCACGGCTACCGTGTGCAATTGCACCGGCGTGACGCGCGGGCAGATCGGCGATGCCATTGCGCTCGGTTGCAGTTCCGTCGACGACGTCAAGCGTGACACCGGCGCGTCCACGGTGTGCGGCAGCTGCGGCCCGCTGCTTGGCGAGTTGCTCGGCGCACCGCCGCAGCGCCAACCTGTCGCCGCTTTCACGCCTATCGCCGTGTTGGCGTCGGCGGCCGCGCTGCTGGCGGTGCTGACGTTGTTGGCCCCGGTGTGGCCGACAACCGTCCACATCCAAACACGCGGGCTCGCGGATCTGCTGTGGCTGGACGGGACCTGGAAGCAGGCCAGCGGCTACACCCTCCTCGCGCTTGGCACGGCCGCCGCTGGGCTTGCTCTCAAGAAGCGCCTGGTGCCGGGGCGGCTCGGTTCATTTTCGACCTGGCGGGTCGTGCACGTCGCGTTGGGCGCTCTTGGGCTTCTTGCGCTTTTCGCGCACACCGGATTTCGGCTCGGCAGCAATCTCAACATGTGGCTCATGCTGTCGTTCCTCGGGGTCGCATTGGCCGGCGGCGCAGCGGGGTTGGCGACCGCGCTGGAACATCGCCTCTTCGCCACGGCCGCCGGCGCTGCACGGCTGCGCACCACCGCGTTCTGGCTGCACCTGCTGGCATTCTGGCCGCTGCCGCTGCTGCTCGCGATGCACATCCTCTCAGTCTACTTCTACTAGGAGCGCGAGGCCGTGGGGAGCACCTCTGCGCTGTGGTTCATGTGGGCGTTCTCGACGCTCGCGGGCGCGGCCGTGCTGATCGCCGGCATGCTCTATGGCGGCACGGTCCGCGGCCGTCTCCTGATCGGCCAGACCACCGGCGGACATCACCAGATCGAGCTCGCCTGCGATGCCTGCCACAGCAAGCCGTTCGGCGGCGGCCCGGTGCTGCAGGCAGCATGCGTTGCCTGTCATGGCGAAGACCTGAAGCAGGCCAAGGACACGCACCCCGCCAAGAAGTTTGCCGATCCGCGCAACGTCGATCGCCTGCAGCTGCTCGAAGCGACGCTGTGCGTCACTTGTCATCGCGAGCACAAGCCCGACATCACGCATGCCATGGGCGTGACGCTGCCGACCGACTATTGCGCCCTTTGCCACAAAGACATCGGCAAGGAGCGGCCGAGCCACGCCGGGCTCGCCTTCAGCACCTGCGCCAGCGCCGGCTGCCACAACTTTCACGACAACCGCGCCCTCTATGAGGACTTCCTCACCAAGCACGCCGGTGAGCCGGACATCGCCGCGACACCGGTGGCCAAGCTGCGCCTTGCCGTCAACGAGCCGGCGGAGAAGCGCGCGCCCCTTTCCCGCGCAGACGCCGACGCGCCCGCCGACCAGATGACGGATCGCGGCGTGATCGAGGACTGGCTCGCGACGGCCCATGCCAAGGCCGGGGTCAACTGCTCGGGCTGCCACATGCCGAAGAAGCAGGCGCAGCCCGCACGGGGCGCAGCTGGTGTCTGGATCGACAAGCCCGACCATGCGGTGTGCGGCGAGTGCCATGCCAGCGAGGCCAAGACCTTCACCCAGGGCAAGCACGGCATGCGCCTGGCAGCCGGCCTGCAAAGCAGCCGAGCCGGGCTGTTCGGCCTCTTCAAGGACAGGCCGCTATCGCCGATGCGACCCGAGCTCGCCCGCCTGCCGATGTCGGGCGACGCCCACGGCAGCGAGGTCGGTTGCACGACCTGCCACGGGGCGCACAAGTTCGATGTCACGCGCGACACACAGGTCGAGGCCTGCCTCGGCTGCCACGCCGACGAGCACTCCAAGGCCTATGTCGGCTCGCCGCATCACAAGCTCTGGCAGGCGGAGCTGGCGGGAACGGCGCCCAAAGGCTCCGGCGTCAGCTGTGCCACCTGCCATCTGCCCCGCCACGCGGTCGAAGACGACAGCGGTGTCGACCACGTCCTCACCAACCACAACCAGAACGCCAACCTGCGGCCCAACGAGAAGATGATCCGCTCGGTGTGTGCGGACTGCCACGGGCTCCGCTTCAGCATCGACTCTCTCGCCGACGCAAACCTCGTGCGCCGCAACTTCGCGGGCCACCCCGCCGTCCACGTTCAAAGCATCGATTGGGCCACCAAGCGCCTGCGGGAGAAAAGGCCCACCCGATAACAGCCAACCGCGAAAACGAAGGAGAAGTCACATGCCCAATTTCGCCAGGAGACTCAACAAGCCGGTGGCTCTGGCCTGTACGGCCGGAGCGGCGGTCTTTCTGATCGGCGCCAAGGGGCTCGAGCCCAAAGACGTTGCCGACATGCTCCACGCCGTGATGTCGGCCGACCGCACGATCTATACGCGCCAGGTCGTCAATCGCCTCACCCTCAAGGACAAGGTGATTACCGCCAGCGAACACTTCGACGACGACAAGGCCTTGCCGCTGCCGGCGCAGATGTTCCGCTTCGGCGCAGAGCTGGCTGGGGAGAAGAGCAAGAAGTTCTCCTATTCGCTCCTGTCGCTCTGGGCCGTCAACAAGCAGAACGTGCCGCGCACGGACGCCGAGAAGAAGGGCCTCGAGTTTGTCGCCGCCAACAAGGGCCAGAATTTCTACACCGAGGAGACGCTCGGCAAGCAGAAGTACTTCACCGCCGTCTACGCCGATGTCGCCGTCGCCCAGGCCTGCGTCAGCTGCCACAACCAGCACAAGGACAGCCCGCGCCGCGACTTCAAGCTCAACGACGTGATGGGCGGCGTCATCATCCGCATCCCCGTCACTGAATAGCTGGCAGCCCGTCCATCCTCGCCAATGGTCAACCACAACTACCGGAGACCATCATGACACCCGAGCAAGTCAAGCTGGTGCAGGAGAGCTTCAAGAAGGTCGAGCCGATTGCCCCCCAAGCCGCCGATCTCTTTTACGATCGCCTGTTCCAGATCGCGCCCGATGTGAAGCCGCTCTTCCCCGCGGACCTCGCCGGACAGAAGGCAAAGCTGATGCAGATGCTCGCGACGGCGGTCACCAATCTGCATCAGGTGGAGAAGATCGTCCCGGCGGTGCAGGACCTCGGCCGGCGGCACGCCGGCTATGGCGTCAAGGCCGCGCACTACAAGCCCGTCGGCGAAGCGCTGATCTGGACCTTGGAGAAAGGACTGGGCGCTGCCTTTACCCAGCAGGTCAAGGATGCCTGGGTTGCCGCCTACACGACGCTCGCCGGCGTCATGTCCGAGGCTGCGGCGGCCGTGAAGCCTGCCAAGAAAGGCCTGATGGCGCGCATATTCGGCTGAGCCCGGCGCCGGCGCCGACGACTGAGCGAGCCTCTGCACCAGCCGGTGTACAGGGGCGGCCGGGATTGCCATAGTTCTCCCACCAGCCTGCACAGGGAGGGCAATCCATGCCGTTCAAAATCACCAGCAGCAGCTTCAAAGATGGCGACTACCTGGGGAGCGATCACGTCCTGTCGGCCGACTTCGGCTTCGGCTGCGCCGGCGGCAACAAGTCGCCACATCTGGCCTGGTCGGACGCGCCCGCCGGCACCAAGAGCTTTGCCGTCACCTGCTTCGACCCCGACGCGCCCACGGGCAGTGGCTTCTGGCATTGGCTGGTGGTCAACATTCCCGCCAGCGTCACCGAGCTTGCGTTCGATGCCGGCAACCCCAAGTCACCCAAGCTGCCTGCCGGCGCCCTGCAGACGCGCACGGACTTCGGCGCGCCGGGGTACGGCGGCCCATGCCCGCCGCCGGGCGATCATCCGCACCGCTATCTCTTCACGGTGTTTGCTGTCAGCGCCGACAGTTTGCCCGTCAAGGCCGATACCTCGGCCGCCATCGTCGGCTTTCAGCTCAACTTCAACACGCTGGCCAAGGCGGCCATCATGGGCCTTTACAAGCGCTGACCCACGCACACCCGGCTAGATGCCGCTGTCGCAGCGGATCATCTCCGACTTGAGGAACCCGATCTGGCTCATGACCTCCCGGTCGAGGTTGCCTTGGCTCAAGCGGCATTGCGCCTTGATGAAGCGCAGATCGACATCGAAACCCAGCACGCCCTTGAGCTTCTGGCGCGTCTCGTCGGAAAGCTCGCCGCCGACGACGGCGCTGCCGGACTCGATCAAGGAGCAGATCTGGCCGACGATGGCGGGCCCGGACGCGCGCAGCTTCTCCATCGCGGCGATTTGCGCCTCCACCGACTTGACGTAGTCCTTGGTGCACTTGGGCGTCTTGCCTAGCTCGGGAACCGGCGCGCCGCCGAATGGGAGCGGCATCTGCGCGGCGGCCGAGCCGGCGAGGCCGGCAACAACCGTGAAGGTGGCCATCATGGTCCAGAATTTCATGGGAAGGTCTCCGCCTGCTTCGCCCCGCGAGCCGAGCGACCCGACCGCACGCCTGTGACGGGATGTGGGCGGATTCATTACGGGAACATTACCGATCTCGCATGCCTCCGATTGCAGAGCCCGCGAGAATGGACATCAGGGGCTCGGGCCTCGAAAGCTGGTGATAGGGCGCTACCGCGGGTTGCGCATGCAGGCTGCCTCGCGAATGCTTGTTCACACGATTCGCAACGAGCTGAGGCGAGCCGAATAGCCAATGGCACAGCAATTTGCACTCCACGACGACGCTCCCGTCTACAACCCCCGCTATGGCGACGCCTTCGTGGTGTTCGCGGTCACCGTGCTGTCACTGTCCATCGGCGTTGGGTGTCTGTTGCGGCTCGGCATGCCGCTGTGGGCGGGAACGGTGGCAGCGCTCGCAGTCTATACGGTGCTGCTCTCGCTGCATCTTGTGGTGCGGCGCGCGCTCATTCCAGCCCACGAGGCGGGTGCCGAGCGCGAGCCTGGTGATGTGTGGGCGCACGCAGGGCATGTTTCTGCGGAGGTTGCCCAAGGCGAGGTTGATGCCGAGGAACCGCTGATTGGCGGCGAGCCGGCAGAACGGCCGAGCGGCGGCGACCAATTGCCCCTAGCGCGACCAGCAGGACCGTTCAACTTCAGGCCATTGCGGGAGCCCTCTCTGTCGGCCGACCCAGGTGTGGGCGGCGCCGGTCAGGGTGCCGCCGCGGCACTCCTGCCTGCGACCGCGCAGCCGGAGATGAGCGTCGAGCTCATCCAAGATCTCATCAAAAAGCTCGCCGACGAGCTCAACACCGGAACACCTGCCGGACGCGCTCGAGAAGCCGGCGGCCGCCAACGAGACCGAGGCCATGATCGGCCAATCCGTTGCCGCCTTGCAGGCGACCGCGCGCTCCATGGCAGGGCCGCATTTGGGCGTCGAGCCGGCACCCGACGAAGCGGACGGCCCAGCGCCCCCCGTCGCGTCCTGGTGGCCGACCGGTGAGCCTGCTCGGGGGGAAGAGCCGATCGCGCGGCCGCCTGTCACCCCGCCGGCGCTCAACCCGCGTCTTGGGCCTATTGCGGAAGCGGTCGCGGCCGAGCGCATGGACGTACTACTCGAGCCGATCCACGCCCTGGCCGAGGGTCGCGCGCGCCATTTCGAGGTAAGCGTGCGGCTGCGCACGGCCGATGGCACCACGCTCGAGCAAGCCGAGGTCGCGCGCGTGGCCCAGGGATCGGGCTTGATGCCGCGCATCGATGCTGCGCGAATGATCCGCGCCGCGCGAGTGGCGCGCCGGCTGGGCGAGCGTGGCCGGCAGGGCTCGGTGCTGGCAGCAGTGGCGGGCGAGTTGCTCACCGATGCGCGCTTCGTCGATGTTGCCGCGGCAGAGCCGAGGATGGACGGCGGCATGAGCCTCGTGCTCGGCTTTGCGCAAAGCGAGGTCCGCGCCTTCACGGCGGGTCATGCCGAGGCGCTCGGCGCATTGGCGGCGGGGGGCTTCCACTTCGCGCTCGAGGAGGTCACCGACCTCGACATGGACTTCGCCAAGCTGAAGGAGATGGGCTTCACATTTGTCGAGCTCGATGCGCCGGTGTTCCTGGACGGCCTGCCGGCCGCCAACGGCCGCGTGCCGGCTGCCGACATCTGCCGCCATCTCGCCGACTTCGGCCTGACGCTGATTGTGGGCCGAATCGAGGACGACTGGCTGCTGGCGCGAATCCTGGGCTTCGGCGTTCTCCTCGGCAAAGGCACGGTGTTCGGCGGCCCGCGGCTCGTCAAGGACGAGGTGGTCGCCGGGCCCGCGGCCGCCTGAGCGGTCAGGCTGGTTCCCGCGTATCGCCGAGCCAGGCGGTGTCTGCCTCGATGGCCCTCGCGCCGATCAAGGCGCGGCCTTCGTCCCGATCATGCGGAACGTCGTCTTGATGCGGCGCACGGTGCCGGTCTTGGAGCGCAGCACCACCGTCTCGGTCTCCGCGAACTCGCCGCGGAAATGCACGCCGTCGAGCAGCGAGCCGTCGGTGACGCCGGTCGCCGAGAAGATCACGTCGCCCGACGCCATCTCGTTCATGGAGTACTTGCGGCGGATGTCGGTGACGCCCATGGCGGCGCGCGCGCGTCTCCTCCTCCTTCTTCATGGGGTGCAGCCGGCCCTGCATCTGGCCGCCGATGCAGCGCAGGGCGGCAGCCGCCAGCACGCCCTCGGGCGCGCCGCCGATGCCGAAGTAGATGTCGATGCCCGTCTCCCTGGGGTCGGTCGTCCAGATCACGCCGGCGATGTCGCCGTCGGGGATGAGCTGCACGCCGGCGCCGGCCTTGCGCACCGCCGCAATCAGCTCGGCATGTCGCGGCCGATCGAGGATGCAGGCCGTGATCTCCGAGATCTGCACGCCGCGCGCCTTGGCCATCTTGGCGAGCGTCTCGCCGGGTGGGGCATCGAGGTCGATGATGCCCTCGGGATAGCCCGGGCCGATGGCGATCTTGTTCATGTACATGTCGGGAGCGTTGAGCAGTCCGCCGCGCTCGGCGATCGCCAACACGGCGAGCGAATTCGGCATCGCCTTGGCGCAGATGGTCGTGCCCTCCAGCGGATCGACGGCGATGTCGACCTCGGGCCCGTCGCCGAGCCCCACCTCCTCGCCGATGTAGAGCATCGGGCTCTCGTCCATCTCGCCCTCGCCGATGACGACGCGGCCCCTGATGTGCACCTTGGCGAGCTCCTTGCGCATGGCGTCGACAGCGGCCCTGTCGGCCGCCTTCTCGTCGCCGCGGCCCCTGAACCGCGCTGCCGCGATCGCCGCCGCCTCGGTTATGCGCGCGACCTCCAGGACCAGAACCCGGTCGAGCCCTCCGATGGTATCGTGCCCTTGGATGGTGTTCAGCATCGCGCCTTCCCCTGTGCTGCAACAGACCGCTTCACAGCGGCTCGATTCTTATCATTTGCGGCTTCTCGGACACCTGTCCATCCTTGTGGATCGCGTCCAGCGCAGCCCGAATCGCTGCTTCGGTGGTCTCGTGCGTGATCAGGATGACTGAGGTCGGCGCGCCGGGCTTGGGGCGCGCGTCGATGCCCGGCTGCGCCCCGCGCGGGCGCCGCTGCACGATGCTCTCGAGCGACACCTTCTGCTCGCCCATGCGTCCGGCGATGCTGGCCATGGCGCCGGGCCGGTCGAACACGGAAAGCCGCACGTAGTAGGCGCCCTGATGCTGGCCGAGCCTGGCGCGCTTGTAGGTCTTGAGCTTGGCGGCCGGGACACCGAAGGGCGGCGGCGAGGCCCCGCGCGCGATGTCGAGGATGTCGCTCATGACGGCGGACGCCGTCGCCCTGGCGCCGGCGCCGGGGCCTGCCAGCAGCAGATTGCCGACATAGTCGCCGTCGATGGCGACGCAGTTCGTCACGCCGGAGATCTCGGCGATTGCCGAGTGCTTGGGCACCATGGCGGGATGCACGCGCTGCTCGATGCCGCTCTCGGTCATCAGCGCGACGCCCAGGAGCTTGATGCGGTAGCCGAGGTCGTCGGCGGCCTCGATGTCGGCCTGGGTGATGGTCTGGATGCCCTCGACGTCGATCTGGTCGAGCGCGACGCGCGTTCCGAACGCGAGGCTGGTGAGGAGCGCAAGCTTGTGGGCGGTATCGAAGCCGCCGATGTCGAACGTGGGATCGGCCTCCGCATAGCCCTTGGCCTGCGCCTCGGCCAGCACGTCGTCGAAGGAGCGATGCTCCTCCTGCATGTGCGTGAGGATGTAGTTGCAGGTGCCGTTGAGGATGCCATAGACGCGGCGGATCTGGTTGCCGGCGAGCGCCTCGCGCAGCGTCTTGATGACGGGGATGCCGCCGGCCGCTGCCGCCTCGAAGTTCAGCGCCGACGCCGGCTCTTCTCGGCGAGCTTGGCGAGCTCGGTGCCGTGCCGGGCGAGCAGCGCCTTGTTGGCTGTGACGACGGGCTTGCCGGCCTTCAGACGCCGCCTCTACCGCGTGCTTGGGCGCCCCCTCGTCGCCGCCGATCAGCTCGACGAACACGTCGATCGAGGATCCCCGGCTCCTCGTCACCCCCATCAGCTCGACGTACGTCCACGCGCCGGGGGGACCGCGAGCTGCTCGGGCTCGTCGAACCATTCGAGCCCATCGAGCGATACGGCCCGCTTCTTGGCGCGCGAGCGCGCCGACACGCTCGCCACCTCGATGGAGCGCCCGAGCCTCTGCGCCAGGCGAGCCCCATGCTCGGCCAAGAGCTGCAAGACCCCGACGCCCACGGTGCCGAGGCCCGCAATTCCCAGCTTCAACGGATGGTTCATGGTGGCGCAGGCTAGAGCATTTTCGTGACGCATTGAAGCGAGGACGTGGCCTGGTAGCGGACCACCACTACCGGTGGCCTCGATCGGCCTGCCCCTATCCCGGTGACACGCGGCGCCCGGACAAGACGTTCAGCCCGTCGCTTTTTGCGAGATGGGAATGACGTTGTGCATGCTTTCGCGGGAGCGAGAAAGGAATTTCTTGATGCTGCGGGCAGCCTGGCGGATGCGGTGCTCGTTCTCGACCAACGCGATGCGCACGTAGCCCTCGCCATACTCGCCAAAGCCCAGCCCCGGCGAGACCGCCACATCGGCCTTCTCTACCAGAAGCTTGGAGAATTCCACCGACCCGACCTCGCGGTAGGCCTCGGGGATCGGCGCCCAGGCGAACATGGAGGCGGGCGGCGACGGCACGTCCCAGCCCGCGCGTGCGAAGCTTTCCACGAGACAGTCGCGGCGGCTCCGGTAGATGGCGCGAATCTCGTCCACGCACGCCTGCGGGCCATTTAGCGCCGCAGCCGCCGCTACCTGGATCGGGGTGAAGGCGCCATAATCGAGATAGGATTTCACCCGGGCCAACGCGGCAATCAGGCGCTCGTTGCCGACGGCGAAACCCATGCGCCAGCCGGGCATGGCGTAGGTCTTGGAGAGCGAGGTGAACTCCACGGCGATGTCGACGGCGCCGGGCACCTGCAGCACCGAGGGCGGCGGGTTGTTGTCGAAGTAGATCTCGGCGTAGGCGAGGTCCGACAGGATGATGAGGTCGAGCTTCTTGGCGAGCTGCACCATCTCCACATAGAAATCGAGCCCGACGGTGATCGCGGTGGGATTGGATGGGTAGCTCAGCACGACCGCAAGCGGCTTGGGAACCGAGTGCTTCACTGCGCGTTCGACGCCGCGCAGAAACTCTGTCTCCGGGTCGGGCGCGTCCAGCCTCGCCTGGCCAGCGAGGGTTGCACTGACCATGGGAATGTGTCGGATGGCGGCGCCGGAGATGATGAAGCCGAACTCGTGGATGGGATAGGTGGGGTTGGGCACCAGCAGCACATCGCCCGGCGCGGTGATCGCCTGCGCCATGTTGGCGAACCCCTCCTTGGAGCCGAGCGTGGCGACGATCTGCGTCTCGGGGTTGAGCTTCACGCCGAACCGGCGCGCGTAGTAGGCGGCCTGCGCCTTGCGCAGACCCGGAATGCCCTTGGAAGCGGAGTAGCGGTTGGTTCGGGGCTTGACCACCGTCTCGACGAGCTTGTCGACGATGTGCTGCGGCGTGGGCATGTCGGGATTGCCCATGCCTAGATCGATGATGTCGGCACCACGCGCTCGTGCCGCGGCCTTCAGGCCGTTGACCTCGGAGAAGACGTAGGGCGGCAGTCGCTTGACGCGATGGAATTCTTTGAGCACGTGACCAACCGTTGTGGCTGCAGTTGATTCGCCTGGGAGAGCGGCGAAATATGCCAGGGATGCGGAGGGCGCGAGGCCGTCGGCCTCACCTGTCCTCCTCTATTTCCTTGGCGGCTTCGGATTGATGCTTTTGACCCTTCTCGATCATCTTGCTGACCTTGCCCTGCTGCTCGTCTTTGCTCAGCACTCTTTGCGGAACCTTGGAGATGTCGGGGAGCTCGGCGAGCTGCGAGCAACCGCCAAGCACCGCTGCGCCACAGGCCAGCAGGGCTATTGCGCTCGTCCAACAGGCGGTGTTCACGTTAATTCCACACCCCTCGGCCGTGCCGCGCACGCTAGCACTTGCAAGGCCGACTGTCTGCGTCAACTGTGGATAGCAGCTACCAGAATTCTCGTTTCTTTAGGCATCCAATCGTACCTATTTTTGGCGTAGCGCGTTTGCCATGCTAGCTAGCTGTGAGGCATGTGGCCGCGGCGCCGCTCCCCACCCCTCCGAGGGACCCCATGCAGAAAAAAGCCCCAGAGACCAGCAAGCCGGTGCCCGTTGAGATCGACGTTGCAGCTTACCGGGTGGCCGATCCAGAAGAGTTCGGCCGCAACATGGTGCGGCTGATGGAGGAAGGCGGCAAGATGCTCGCTGGCTTCCTGGAGCGCACCAACGGCAACACCGGCCCGTTCAGTATTGCAAGCGAGGCAACTGAGGCCGCCAAGCTGTTCACCGAGATCGCCCAGCACTGGGCCACGGACCCCGCCAAGCTCGCCGAGGCGCAAGGCAGGCTCGTGTGCGACTATTTCCAGCTCGCCGGCTCTACCGCGCAGCGCATGATGGGAGGGGAGGCGCTCGCGGTTGCCGAGCCCGAGCCCGGCGACAACCGGTTCAACGATCCGGAGTGGAGCCGCAATCCCTATTTCGATTTTTGGAAGCAGGCCTATCTCATTGTCACCCGCTGGCTCGAGGGCGTTCTGGCAAGCACCGAAGGGCTCGATGAGCGCACCCGGCAGCGCGCCGAGTTCTTCCTCAAGCAGCTAGGGAGCGCCCTGTCGCCCTCCAACTTCCCGATGACCAACCCGGTGGTCATGCGCGAGACGCTTTCCACGAGCGGCAGGAACCTCGTGCAGGGCATGGCCAACCTGGTGCATGACCTGGACCGGTCGGGCGATCTTCTCAGCATCAGCCAGACCGACGTGGAGGCCTTCGAGGTGGGCCGCAACGTCGCCACCGCTCCGGGCAAGGTCGTCTTCCAGAACGACTTGCTGCAACTCATCCAGTATGCGCCGTCGACCGAGAGCGTGCACGAGAGGCCGCTCCTGATCGTGCCGCCTTGGATCAACAAGTTCTACATCCTCGATCTGGGACCCCAGAAATCCTTCATCCGCTTCATGGTGGGCAAGGGTTTCACGGTTTTCATCGTATCATGGGTCAACCCCGACGAGCGCCTCAAGGACAAGACCTTCGAGGACTATATGACCGAGGGCCTGCTCGCCGCGACCGACGCAGTCAAGCGCGAGACAGGCGCCCCCAAGATCAACGTCATCGGCTACTGCGTCGGCGGCACGCTGCTCGGCACCACGCTTGCCTATCTCGCGGCGCGCGGCGAGGAGCCGTTCCAGTCCGCTACGTTCTTCGCCGCCCAGGTCGACTTCACCAAGGCCGGCGACCTCATGCTGTTCATCGACGACGCCCAACTCAAGGCGCTGGAAGAGATGATGGCTGAGCGGGGCTATCTCGACGGCGCGCGCATGGCCACCGTCTTCAATCTGCTGCGGCCCAAGGACCTGATCTGGCCCTACATCGTCAACAACTACATGCTGGGCAAGAAGCCGTTTCCCTTCGACCTCCTGTTTTGGAATCAAGACTCCACGCGCATGACGCCCGCCAACCACTCCTTCTACCTGCGCGAGTTCTATCACGAAAACAAGCTCGCCCGCGGGCAGATGATGATCGGTGGCGTCAGGCTCGACCTCACCAAGGTCAAGCTGCCGATCTACGAATTGTGCGCCAAGGAGGACCACATCGCCCCCGCCAAGTCGGTCTTCATCGGCTCGCGGCTGTTTGGTGGGCCAGTCACCTACGTGCTGGCGGGATCGGGCCACATCGCCGGCGTGATCAACCCGCCCGACAAGCCCAAGTACCAGTTCTGGACCAACGACAAGAAGACCGCGACATTGGAGGCCTGGATGGAGAGCGCCGAGGAGCATCCGGGCTCCTGGTGGCCGCACTACGCGGATTGGCTCGCCAAGCAGTCGGGCGGCAAGGTGCCGGCGCGCTCGCCGGGCACCCGCATTGGCGTCATCGAGGACGCACCCGGCAGCTACGTCAAGGTCAAGAGCTGACGGCTACCGGTTCGGCTTCAAATGCCACGAAGTGCCCGCGCCGCTGCAACCAGGCCAGCAAGACGAGCGCCGGCAGCGCGGTGAGTGCCGTGGCCACGAAGAATGCGGGCCAGCCGATGGCCTCGACGGCGTAGCCGGTGCCGGAGGAGAGCAGCGTGCGCCCAGTGGAGGCGAGCGCGGTCAGCAGAGCGTATTGCGTCGCCGTGTGCAGCGGGTTGCCACATAGTGCCGAGATGTAGGCGACGAGGATCACCGTGCCGATGGCGCCGGTGAAATTCTCAATGACGATTGCCGTGGTCAGCGCCAGCACGCTCGGTGGCTGAAACCACAGCCAAACGAACGCGAGATTGGACAGCATCTGCAGCAGTATGCCGAGCCACAGTGCGGTTGCCAGCGACAAGACGCGCGCCACTGCGCCACCGGCAAAGCCGCCAACCAGCAGAGCGGCAAGGCCGAGCCCCTTGACGATTGCCGCGTAGGTAGCCTTGTCGTACGCGAGCGCCACCAGCACGAAGGGCGCGGTCATGGCCCCGGCCAGAGCGTCGCACACCTTGTACAGCACGACGAAGGCGAGAACCGCGAGCGCCGCGTCGCGCGACAGAATATCTGAGAAAGCCTCGCGCGCCGTTCGCATGACACGCGCCAAGGTATCCGAGCCGGAGGATGCCGGTCCCGCCGCGCCCAAGGGAGCCGCCGGCTCGCGCGCAAATAGCACGGCCGCCAGCCCTACCAGCACCAGCAGCGCCGCCACTGCGTAGGCGATCGGCCACACGGCCATCTTGTCCAGCCCGCGCGTCTCGAGCCAGGCGGTGAGCCCGACGAGGCCCGCCCCCGACACCAGCATGCCCACTCGGTAAGCGGCTACATAGCTCGCCATACCGGCCCCCTGCTCCTCTGGTGGCAGGATCTCCACGCGGTAGGCATCTATGACGATGTCCTGCGTCGCCGACGCCAGGGCAACCAGCAGCGCTCCGAGCCCCACGGCAAGCGGTGCGGCGACCGGATCGCGAGTACCAAGGAAGACGATGGCCACCATCAGGACGAGTTGGGAGGCAACGAGCCAGCCGCGCCTGCGCCCGAGCCTGGCCGAGAGCCACGGCAAGGCCAGCGCATCGACCACCGGAGCCCACAGGAACTTCAGCGTGTAGGGCAGGCTCGCGAGCGAGATGAGGCCGATGGTGCCGACATCGACACCGCGATCGGCCATCCACACCCTCAGCGTTTCGGCCGATAGGGCCAGCGGCAGCCCGCCGGAGAAGCCGAGCAGCAGGACGACGCCGACGCGGGCACTGAAGTAGACAGCGACTGCGGCTCTGAGCGCCGCCCATCGGCCGTACCGCGTCTCCAGCAAGAGGCTCATGTCGCTCCGATCTTGGTGCAGAATTGCAGCGCATCCTAGCAGCGCCATTGCGGCGATCCGGAGCCGGCAGAAGCACGCGGAGCAGGCCCGGGCTACTGGTAGGCCCAAGGCCGAGCTGTTAAAGTCCGCTGCGCGGCCGAATCCCAAGCGAAGAAGAGAGAAGGGCGCTCGCAGATGGCCTATGGAGCACTCGACATATTCCAACGGCTTCGGCAAGAAGACGTGCACTGGATATTGGCGAGCGCGGAGCTCAAGACGATATCGGCCGACAGCGTCCTGGTGCGCGAGGACGATCCCTCGGAGCGGATATTTTTCATCGCCGACGGCCTCCTTGATGTCTATGTATTTGCGGGGCACCGCATCAAGGTCGGCCAGCTGGGCCCGGGCGAGGTCATCGGCGAGATCTCCTGGCTCGACCGGCAACCGGTATCGGCGACGGTGCAGGCGGTCGAGACCAGTGCGGTGCTCGCGCTCAGCACGGAGCTGCTCGAGCGCAAGCTTTCAGAGGACCCTGGATTTGCCACTCGATTCCTGCGCGCCTTGGCGACGCTGATCGCGGAGCGCTTGCGCAAGACGACATCGGAAGTCCGCCGCTCCGAGTGGACTGCCGCGCCGCGACCCGCCTCGTTTCCGAGCGGGAGTAGCGGCATCCTGCCCAAGGTCGCCGCCTTCAAGGCGCTCGTGGCGGCCGCCGACAAGGACGCCATCGAGACCGGCGGGCGGATATCGGACGAGAATGCTCTGCAGGTGCGCAAGGCGTTCGACGCTTTGGAGCTGGCGACCGGTCCGCAGGGGGGAGAAAATGCCGCGGGCGTCGAGGACGCCTTGAAAGCGGAGCTATTGCCGTTCATCCAGCTCAGCGAAGCCGGCAATCGCTATTACGCGAAACCCAGGGGCTATGCCGGCGACTATCAGACGCTGGAAATGATCTACAGGAATGCGCCAGCCGGCGACGGGCGTGTCGGTCGCCTCATCGACAGCTGCATGCTGAACCTGGCGGCAGCGAAGGCGATCCGCAACCGGCGCCATCTGCTCGCTGCCGAGATTCAGTCCTCGTTCATGGCCGCCGCGAAGGAGTTCCACGTGGCGAGCCTTGGATGTGGTCCGGCCCGCGAGGTCTTCGACGTATTCGAGAAAGCCGACGACAGAGGGCGACTGCACGTTGCCTGCGTCGACATCGATCGCGAAGCTCTGACCTACGTTGAGGGACGCTGCCGCGAGCACGGCCTCATCGACCGTGTCGGCACCCTGCACGCCAACCTGATCTATCTCGCCACCGGCAAGCAGGAGCTCGACCTCTCTCCCCAAGACCTCATCTACAGCGCCGGTCTCATCGACAGCCTCAGCGACGAGACCGCGGTCACGCTGATCAATTGGATCTACGACAAGCTTCGCCCCGGCGGCCGCGTCATGCTTGCCAACTTCCACCCGCGCAACCCGAGCCGCGGCCTGATGGACCATGTGCTCGACTGGCGCCTCACGCATCGCGACGAGGCGCACATGAGCGCGCTGTTCCAGAAGTCGAGGTTCGCGCAACCCTGCACGCGCGTCGTCTTCGAGCAGGAAGGCATCAACCTGCTGGCGGAGTGCCGCAAGCCGTAGCGTAGGCCCGCACACGACCCCGCGCCGCTACTCGGCGGCGACCAATCCCGAGTGATTGCCAGGCGACGACAGCCCCAGCTGGCGGCGGGCCTCCTCGCGCAAGGCGTCGATCGGCTTTCTCACGCCCTCGACCTCGATGTGCCAGAAGGTCCAGCCGTTGCAGGCCGACTTGCCCTGCAGCTCGGCGCCAAGGCGATGGATGGAACCCTGGCGGCCGGCAAAACTGCAGCGTCCCGTCGGCCTTGACCTCGGCGCGCACGCGACCGCGCTCGTCGGTCAGCGTAATGCCCGGCTCGAGAATGCCCAGCTCGATGATGGTGCCGAAGGGAACCCGCGGCTCGGCACGCTTGGACCGCGCTGTCTCCAGCGCACCGGGCGGTAGTGGGCGGACCCGGGCTATGCGTTCGGCCGCCGCCGCGGCGTAACCGGGATCGCGCTCGATGCCGAGCCAGCGTCGACCGAGACGTCTCGCCGCCGCACCCGTCGTGCCAGTGCCGAAGAAGGGATCGAGCACGACATCGCCCGGATTGCTCGTGGCAAGCAGGATGCGGGCGAGCAGCGCCTCGGGCTTCTGCGTGGGATGGGCCTTGCGGCCCGCGCCATCCTTCAGGCGTTCCGGGCCCGAGCAGATCGGGAACAGCCAGTCGGAGCGCATCTGGATGTCGTCGTTGAGCGCCTTCATCGCCTCGTAGTTGAAGGTGGGGCGCGCCTTGGCGTCGCGGCCGGCCCAGATCAGCGTCTCGTGCGCGTTGGTAAAGCGCTTGCCGCGGAAGTTCGGCATCGGGTTGGTCTTGCGCCAGATCACGTCGTTCTGGATCCAGAAGCCGAGGTCCTGCAGCGCCACGCCGAGGCGAAAGATGTTGTGGTAGGAGCCGATCACCCAGATGGCGCCGTCGGGCTTCAGAACGCGGCGGCACTCGGCGAGCCAGGCCCGCGAGAAGCGGTCGTACTCGGCGAAGGAGGAGAACTTGTCCCAGGCGTCGTCGACGCCGTCGACCACGGTGTCGTTGGGCCGGAGAAGCTCTCTTTCGAGCTGCAGATTGTAGGGCGGGTCGGCGAAAACGAGGTCGACGCTGCCGTCAGGGAGCTTGGCCAGCTCCTCCAAACAATCACCGACCAGGACGCGGTTGACGGGCGGGCTCGTGGAAGGAGTGGGGCGCAAGCCCGCACGGGAGCGCTGACGCAAGGACATGGAACGCAACTCTGGGTGACGCTACTTCTGCAGCGACAGTCTAGCACTAACCCAGCCACGTCGAGTTGCTGAACAAACCACGGTTTGCTTCACGAGATGGGCTGCGGGCTCTTGTCTCACTCGATGGGAAACCCTCGAGCTCCCCGCATTTCGGAGCAAAAGAGGGGGTGGTCTGGCGGGTGTCCCGCCAGCGGGGTGCGGGGTCATGTCGGAGACATGCTTTCAGCATGGCGCCCGCTCGCGAAGCGACTACCCCAGCCGTCCGCGCGCCGCCACGGGCAGCACATCGACGACCTTGTCGCCGCGCACGGCGATGAGCCGGTCGACCATGTTGACCACCACGCACACGTGGTTGGGCACCACGCGCACGACCTCGCCGACTTTGGGCCGCGCGTTGCTGCGGGACAGGTCTAGGAAGCCGTGCTCCTCGGCGAAGGCGGCGATTTTGGCTTGCGGATATTCCAGGATCAGGCCGAATCCGTCGTTGAGGCCGCCGGTGTCGGCCGTGAGCGTCTTGGATCCGCTGTCGAGGATGCCACGCTCGGGCGCGGCGCGGCTCACCACCGTGGCGAAGACGTTGAGCGCACAATCCTCGGGCGCGGCTGCGCCGCAGGCCACCATCATGCGATCGTTGAAGATGTAGGTGCCGGCGCGGTGCTCGGTGGCGCCCTCGAGCTTGCCGATGTTGCGCAAGGTTGGGCGTGCCGCCCGTCGATACGATCCGCGCCTCGAGCCCGAGTTCGCGCGCACCCTTCGTGGCCTCGTCGAAGAAACGCTGCGTCTGCGGCCAGGATTGCTCGGTTGGATAGAACAGGAAGCCCTGGAAGCTCAGGTGTGGGCTTTCCTTGACGAGGCGGGCGAGCTCGATTGCCTCTTTCGCCGTCTCCACGCCGGCCCGCTTGCGGCCCGTGTCGCACTCGATGACGACGCCGAGCGGCCGGCCTGCAATCTCGCCTGCGGCAGGCAGGCCGGCGATGGTGGTGGGGTTGTCTGCGGCCACCACGATCTGCGCGCGCTGCAGCAGCCGCCCCAGGCGACCGATTTTTTCCTCACCCAGGATGTTGTAGCTGATGAGGATATCGTCGATGCCCCCGTCGACCATCACCTCTGCCTCGCCGAGTTTCTGGCAGGTGATGCCCCGGGCGCCTGCCGCGACCTGCATCCTGGCGAGCGCCGGGCTCTTGTGCGTCTTGATATGCGGCCGGTTGGCGACGCCGGCCGCATCGCACAGCCTCTGCACGCGGGCGATGTTGGCCTCGACCCGGTCCAGATCGATCACCACGGCCGGCGTGCCGAACTCGCGTGCGATCTGCGCCTTGAGAGCAGCGGGGCCCATCGCGCGGTCCCCTACAGCCGGGAGACCTCGACCTCCTTGGAGGTGATGAACTCCAGCAGCGCCGGCTGGCCCTTCTCGGTGGCGGCGATACCGCGCTTGATGGCGGCCACGATATCGCCCGGCTTCTCCACCCGCTCGCCGTAGCCGCCGAACGCGCGCGCCATGGCTGCGTAGTCGCCGGAGATGTCGGTGGCGCGGTATTTCTCCGTCGACACCGGCATCACCTTGAGCTCGATGGCCATGGAGAAGTTGTTGAGCAGGATCGACAGGATCGGGATCTTCTCGCGCACGGCCGTCTCGAAATCCATGCCGGTGAAGCCGATGGCCGCGTCGCCCCACACATTGATGCAGAGCTTGTCGGGCTTGGCGAGCTTGGCGCCCATGGCGAGGCCTAGCCCCATGCCGAGCTGGGTGGTCTTGCCCCAGCCGATGTAGGAGAGCGGCGTGGTCGGGCGCCAGAACGGGGAGAGCTGGTCGCGCGGGCTGCCGGCGTCATGGGTGATGATGGTGTTGGCGACGTCGACTGTCTTCTGCAGGTCCCACAGCACGCGATAGGGATTGAGCGGCGCGCTGTCGGAGGTAAGCTTCGGCATCCATTTGGCGAGCCAGGGCTCGTAGGTGTCGGCGATCTCCTTGGCGACGGCCTTGGCGTCCTTCGGGCTCTTCTGGGTCTTCCGCACCTCCTCGAGGAGGGCCTGCAGCACGATCTTGGCATCACCCGCCACGCCCAGCGTGACGGGAATGTCCTTATTGATGTCGGAGGGATCGAGCGTGGCCTGGATGATGCGCGCGCCGACCGGCATCTTGACGCCGAAGTTGGTCTCCGTGAACGAGCAGCCGATGCCGAGGATCAGATCCGACTTGTCGAGGAACGTGCGCACGGTCTGCGGGATGGCGAGGCCGCCCGAGCCGAGCGACAGCGGGTGCGTCTCGGGAAACGCGCTCTTGCCACCGAGGCTCGTGGTCACGGGAATAGCCAGCAGCTCGGCCAGCGCTTTCAGCTCGGTCCAGGCTTCGGCCCAGTGCACGCCCGTGCCGGCATAGATCACGGGCCGTTTGGCTGCGACCAGCATTTTTGCCGCCTCGCGGATGGCGTCGGGATCGGTGCCGGTGCGAACGGCCTTCGGGCTCACATAGTCCTTGATATCGCAGTCTGCGGCCCACAGATCGTTTGGCACCTCGACGAGGACCGGCCCACCACGCCCCGAGCGCAGGCGCTGGAACGCGCGGCGCATCACATTCGGCAGCTCCTTGGCCGACGTCACCGGCTCGGCCGACTTGGTGATGTTCTTCATGTTGACCGAGGAGAAGAAATTGCGGTCGACCCAGGCCATGCGCTGGGCATAGCCCATCGGCATCACCAGGATCGGTACGGACTCGCTGTAGGCCTGGGCGACGCCGCCGTAGGCGTTCTCTGCGCCGGGGCCGTGCTGCATTACGAACATGCCGACCTTCTTGCCGGAGGTGACACGAGCGATTGCATCCGCCATGTGCAGGCCGATGCGCTCCTGGCGCACGATGATGGGGCGGATGTCGGCCTTGGCGGCATGCTCCAGAATGTGGTTGACGGGGTAGCCGATCACCCACTCCACGCCCTCCCGCTTGAGGATTTCCGCAATCGCATCACCGGTCTTCATGGGTTTCCTCCGGGCTCGTTGGTGGGGCGCACACCTGGCCGCACGCGTCGAGGCTGGAGCGTATGCCGCGGGCAGCCCTTCCGTCGAGAGCCCTTGTGCATGCGGCGTGGCATTGGAGGGTTGCCCACTCCGCGGGTCGGCGGTGGGATGTGTCGGGCAGATCGCCGCCTTGGCGCGCACCGGCTGCAGGCACCGGCCGCAGAGTTTGGCGCTCTGTGACTAGGAGAGCGCGGTCAGCGGGTGTCCGGCTGTGCTACGCTGGTGCAGCGCTGGACCTGCTTACGCCCAGCCTTTGCCATCCCTGGGGCCCTTGCATGCATCGCTTCCTGTTGGTCGCAGCGCTCTGCGCTCTCCCTGGGCGCGCTCTCCACGCCGACGCACTGGACGACACGATGCGGCCGTTCTGCAAGCAGAGCGCCATTGTTGCGGATGCTTGCCAATGCGCCACTAGTGTCATGCGCAAGGCCATTCCCAGTGCCGAGATGGACATCGTCCTGCGCCTCGCCCGCAATCAGTTGAGCCAGGATGAGATAGCCAAGCTGCCCGACGGCGGCGCCTCCGTGCGGGCCAAGTTCGTCGGCGGCTGGGCCCAGGCCCAGTCGGAATGCGGGATCAAGAAGTAGACGGGGCGCTTGGACCGGACCCAGGGATCCCCAAAGCCGACGGCAACCCCAGAAGCCGTCCAATCCAACGCATCATGAGCAAGGATGACACCTGATGATGATTGTCTATCACCTAGCCACCGTCACGCTCTCGCTTTGCTTGTGGACTTGCACCGCCGCAGCGCAGAGCCAAGGAATACTCGGCGTTTGGTTGACGGAGAAGAAGAACGCTCGCGTCGAGATCAGCAATTGCGCGCCGCCAGCCCAAGGGCTGTGCGGCAAGATCGTTTGGATCAGCGAGCCCAACGACAAGGACGGCCACCCGCAGACCGACAAGGCCAATGAAGACGCGAGCCTGAGAAATCGTCCGCTCATGGGCCTCTCACTCTTCGAGGGGTGGCGTGAGATCGGCGCGAGCAAGTGGAAGGGCTCGATCTACGACGCCGAAGACGGCAAGTCCTACGACATCGAGATCACGCTCAACGGCGACACGCTCAAGCTGGAGGGCTGCATCGCCTTCCTGTGCGATTCCGACACCTGGACGCGCTACAAGGGCTAGCGAGGTTCCGGACTCCATATGTCGTCCCCCAAGCGCATCCTCACCACCCATGCCGGCAGTCTGCCACGGCCGGCGAGCCTGGTTGACCTTTACGCTCGTCGCGCAGCGGGCGAGGCGATTGACGAGGCACGCCTCACGTCCGAAGGAGAGGCTGCGACCGCCATGGTGGTCGAGCGCCAGAAGGCCGCGGGCATCGATATCCCGAGCAACGGCGAGCAGATGCGAGAGGCCTTCTTCCTCTACGTCCAGCGGCGCATGTCGGGCTTCGGTAGCCGCTGGCAGCGTCCCGTCGGCCGCGAGCTTGCCGACTATCCCGAGTTCGCCGAGGCCCGACGCCAAATGCTCGCCGCCCGCAAGGCAGTGAGCAACTTCGAACCGCCAATGGCCGTGGCGCCCGTTCGCTATACCGACAAGGCGGCAAATGTCGCGGAGATTGCCACGTTCAACGCCGCGCTCGGCCAGCACGAGGGCGCCTTCGCCGACGCGTTCATGACGGCGCCCTCGCCCGGCATCATCGCGATGGCCATGAAGAATGCGTACTACACCAGCTTCGAGGAATACCTGGCCGCATTGGCCGACGCGCTCAGCGTGGAATACAAGGCCGCCGTCGACGCTGGCTTCATTTTGCAGATCGACGCGCCCGACCTCGCGCTCGAGCGCCATCTCACCTACGCCGAGCGTCCCGTAAAGGACTTCGTCGCGTTCGTGGAGAGCGTGATCGGCGAGATCAATCGCGTGCTCGCGGGCATCCCTCGGGAACGGGTGCGGCTGCACGTTTGCTGGGGCAACTACGAGTTGCCCCACGACCGCGACGTGCCCTTGCTTGATATTGCTGCTGCCATCCTCAAAGCCAATGTCGGCGCCTTTCTTCTGCCCTTCGCCAACCCGCGCCACGCCCACGAGATCAAGGTGTTCCGCGACTTGCCCTTGGCCGCAGACCAAACCCTGATCGTGGGCGTGATCGACACGACCACCAATTTCCTCGAGCACCCAGAGTTGATCGCAGACAGGCTCGAGCGGGCGGCCAAGGTGATCGGCGATCCCCGTCGCATCCAGGCCGGAACCGATTGCGGCTTCGACACTTCCGCCGGCATGGGCCGGCTCACTGCCGACGTGGTGTGGGCCAAGCTCAGGGCGTTGCGCGAGGGCGCCGATCTCGCGGCCTCGCGTTTGCTGTGACACGAGGGCTGCAGCGCAAGCAAGCGCGACCCAGGCTTTCGTGGACCCTCGCGTACCGATCGGGGCCCTGCTGCCGGCGTCTGGTGTATTCCGTTGGACTGTCGCCACCGCTCGCGGCATCAGCGTTGGCTGCACTGCGTCTGCTCGATGCCGAGCCGGAACGCGTTGCGCGCGTTCAGGCGAACGGCAAGCTGTTGCTGTCGCTGGCTCGATCGGCGCACTTGAATACGGCAACCAGCGAAGGTCATGCGATCGTCTCCATCGTCGTAGGCGACCTGATCAATGCCGGGCGGCTGGCCGATCGACTGCTCGAGCGCGGTCTCAACGTGCTGCCGATCATCTACCCCGCCGTGCCGATCAAGGCCGCGCGGCTGAGGTTCTTCATCACCTCCCAGCATGCACCCGCCCACATCCGCACGGCGGTCGAGACCATGCGCGAGGAACTCGACGGACTCGACAGGAGGCCCAAGGCGGCTTGACCCCCCCGACATTTTGTTGGCGCGCCGACGAAGGCCCTGAAGGCATCACCTGGAGGATTGCATCGAGGTCGTCCGCCACACCTGGAGCAGGATCGCTTCGGATGGAACATCTCACCTCAACCGAGACGTCGAGGCCGAAGCGTGAAATCCTGCTCTTTCCCAAGTTTTAGAGCAAGATTTCACGTTCCATGATCGATGCGAAGCGGTTCGATCAGAAACGATCTTGCTCTAGATGCGGTTCAACCTCAGAGAGCCAAGGCAGAAATTCGAGTAGTTGTAGCGTCCGCTGCCGGAATTGCCCGCCAGCTTGCCAGAGAACACTCCGGGCGGCGCATCCGGCAGCCCCACGGCGATGTAGTTGAACCGAAATTCTCCCGCCTCGTTCACTCTGCCCGGAGGCAAGCTCGGCACGACAATTCGATTGTTCTCGATCGAAATCTGAGCCTTCCAATTCTTGAACCTGCATCGCTGGCCGCCGAGACCCACGATCTCCCACGCGCCGTCAAAAGCACCCTTGGGCACCTCCGCTCTCTCCGTCTCTTTCTTGGCCGCGGCAGCAGCCTGGCGCTTTGCCTCCGCTTCCTGCCGCGCTCGCTCCTCGGCAGCGCGCTTCTCGGCAGCCAGGCTCTCCTCTTCGCGGCGCTTTGCCTCGGCGTGGGCGTGGGCCAAGGCCTCCTCCTGCGCTCGTGCTGGCGTCTTGGCCTGCACAGACTTGGATCCCGTTGCCCCGACGTCGGCTTTGCTTCGCGCATGCAGGTATCCAAATCCGCTATGGATGAACCCCATAACGACGACGCTTGCGCACAGGGCTATCATCCAGCGCTGCCCGTGCGCCGGGACCTTCCCCCAAACCGTACCAACCCTCCTTTCGGTCTCCTGCGTCCCGAGCAGCAATGGTCGGATCTCCGCGACGGATTGTGGTCGGTCCCGGGGGTCGACCTCGAGGCAGCTGTCGATCGCGGCAAGGAAGTCAGGCCGATAGTCGCCCCTGGCCGATTGCGCTGCCGGCGGCATGCAGTCATCGATCATGCGGAGCGTCGCTTCCTCCGGCGTCCGCCCCGTCACGGCACGGTAAAGCGTGGCACCCAGCGCATAGATATCGGACCACGCACCCTGCAGGCTCGTGTCGCTGGCGTACTGCTCATTGGGGGAGTAGCCGGCTTTCACGATGCTTCGCACCGCGCGGCTCTGCGCGGCGATCACCCTGCGCGCGGCACCGAAGTCGAGCAAAACGGGCGTACCGTCCGGGCGAATGATGATGTTGTCCGGCGCGATGTCGCGATGAAGGATGCTCGCCGCGTGCATCGCCTCCAGAGCATCCAGCAGCGGAGCTATGATCGAATCGAGCTTCGCTTGCGACGGCGGCAGATCGCGACTTGCCAGCCAACTTCCGAAGCTCAAGCCGTGCTCGAAGCGCATAACCATATAGGCGGTCGAGTTGGCCTCGAATACGCGGGAGACGCGCACGATGCTGGGATGCTCCAACCGCACCAGCGTGCGCGCTTCGTCCATGAAGTTGGCGCGGCCCCAATCGAACGTGGGTCTGTGGCGCTCCGAGATGGGCAGCACGCTCAGCGAGGCATCGCGGTCCGCAAAGTCGACCGGATAGTATTCCTTGATCGCAACGGTGTTGCCCAGATTGACGTCATCGGCCTCGTAGGTGATGCCGAATCCCCCCGAGCCAACCACGCGCGTGATGCGGTAGCTGTCGTCCAGCACGCTGTCGCTGGGCAAGTATAACCGGCTGTCCAAGCGTTCCTCCCGACCTTGGCGTTGTCGAGCGGAGAGCTAGCAGCGGTGCTTCGTCGCGCATGTTTCTTCGGGAACACGCGCAGGCTTGTTGACGCAAGCGTGATTGGAAATCTTCCGCCCACCGACCTCGCGCACCTCACGTGTCGAGAATGACCCCGGTCAGCTCGTCGGGCGTGCTCAGCATCGGATAGTGGCCCGTGTCGATCACGTGCCAGCGCGCTTTGAGCCTGTCCGCCGCGCGCCGGATGTGCGCCTCGCCGGGGTTGGGGGCGCGGCTGCAATAGAGCACCGAGGCCTTCCACGACAGGTCCCAGAAGCGTGCAAGCTTCACGGGCTGATTGTAGGCCGCAGCCGGGTGCGGCGTCACACGGTCTGCGGCCCACTCGCGCATCGCCGGCTCGAGGTCGGCGAAGAGGCGCCCGACGGCGTCCTGCCGGGAGGGTCCGCGCGCCAGCGGGGTATCGATTGCGGACGTCGGACGCTTGACGATGTCGAGGATCCTTTCGCCGTCGAAGAGCGCTAGCGCATCGGCAAAGACGATGCGGGCAACGCGCTCGCGCGCCTGCTCGGCGGCGCAGGCCATCACCATGCCGCCGCTCGACGTGCCCACGAGCACGACGTCTCTCAGATCGTGGAAGTAGAGCAGCTTGGCGATCTCCTCGCCATGCGTCTCGGTCGTGATACCCGGCCGCAACTGCGAGGCGCGCTCGGCGCAGCCATCGAGCGTGGGCACGAGCACGTTGTGCCCCTTGGCGCGCAGCCGCTCGGAGACGAGCTTCCAGATCCAGCCGCCCTGATAGGCGCCGTGAATGAGCACGAAGTCGGTCACGCGTTCCCCCTTGTTTGGTTGCTTCCGCGGCGAGGTCAAAGTCCGCCTGTCACGTCAATGGTGAGGCCAGTAACGAAATCGGCGTGCGATGAGGCAAGGAAACAGATCACATTGGCCTGGTCCACGGCCTCACCCATGCGGCGCAGCGGCGTTCGATCGATATCGGCTTGGCGCGCCTCGGGCGGGCGCTGCTCCCAGCGCGGACGGATGCGTTCGGTCAAAGTGGTGGCGGGCGCGATGGCGTTGACGTTGATGCCATGCGGCCCGAGCTCGTTCGCAAGCTTGGTGGTGAGGGCGATGATGCCGCCCTTCGCGGCCGCGTAGGCGGACGAGCTGGCCGTGCTCTTGCCGCGACCCGCAATGGAGGCAAGGTTGACGATCTTGCCGCTGTTTTGCCCCTTCATGATCGGGATGACCGCGTGCGTGAACAGAAACGTGCCGGTCAAGTTGAAATGGATCAGCGACTGCCATTCCGCCAGTGTCAGCATCTCCGTGGTGGCGGCGGGGTTCGCGATGATCGTGCTGCCGCCGACGGCGTTGACCAGGATGTCGATCCTGCCGAAGCGCTTGGCGGCGTCAGCCACCACACTGTCCGCCTTGCCCCCCTCGAGCGCATCGATGTTGTAGGCATGGGCCTCGCCGCCTGCCGCCGCGATCTCGGCAACGGTTGCGTCAAGACGCTCCCGATCGATGTCGACGGCCGCAATGCGTCCGCCCTCGCGACCGATGATGTTGGCGGTGGCCCGTCCGATCCCGCTCCCCGCTGCGGTGATGAGGGCAACCTTGTCTGTGAAGCGCATATCTCCCCCCTCACACGCGGCGTTGCATTGCCTCTCGGCGATCGAGCACCGATGCTAGCCAGCGGACGCGCTAGAGGCTAGCGACAGAGCACCAGCCGGACCGGATTCAGCGTGCGCCCCTGGTATGCACACGCCTGCGCTCCCCAACACCGGCCGATCGCGCTAGTGTCGCTTGTGGGAAACGGTACAAGGCAGGCAGGCAACGATGCAGACGCTCAAGATCGGCGACGTCACCATCACCAGCATCATCGAGCGGGATGGGCCGTGGCGGAAGCCCGAGGACATGTTCCCGGCCTACGATCCTGCGGCGGGCAAACGGTATCTCGCCGAGTTGGACCCGGTGGTATTCGATCCCGCAAGCGGCAAGATGGTCATCACCTACCAGACCTTCGTCGTGCGCACCCCGAAGCACACGGTCCTGATCGACACCTGCACCGGCGAGGACAAGGGCCATCCGCCACCGATGGACTTCCCCAAGAAACCCTGGCTCGACGGCTTGGCTGCCGCCGGTCTCGGATTTCGAGGACATCACGCACGTATTTTGTACGCACCTGCACATCGACCACACCGGCTGGAACACCATGCTGCGCAACGGCCGCTGGGTGCCAACCTTCCCGAAAGCGAAATACGTCTTCCATAAGGGCGAGTACGCCTATTGGGAGGAGATGACCAAGAAGGGCGCAAACCCGCCCGGGAACGTGTGGACCTACAATTGCCGGCCGATCGTCGAGGCGGGCCAGGCGTTGCTGGTGGACGACACCTATCAGCTCGACGATACCTTCTCGCTGACGCCGACGCCCGGGCATTCGCCGCATCATTGCTGCGTCGACATTCGCTCGAAAGGCGAGCACGCCGTCGTGACGGGCGACATGATGCACCATGCGCTGCAGTGCCGGGAACCGGCCTGGTCGACGATCTTCGATACCGACAAGGAGCAGGCGGCGCAGTCCCGCCGCCGCTTCCTCGGCAAGGTTGCGGACACCAAGACGCTGGTCTTGCCAATCCATTTTCCCAATCCGACCGTCGGCCGGGTCGCAGCGGACGGCGAGCGCTTCCGCTACACTTTTGTCCGCTAAGGCGGATGATCTCGAGCTGTGCCTTTCTCCGAATGACGTCGCATGCCTGCACTGAAGAACAACAATCTCTCGGGATCGAGCAAGCGGGACTTGAGACGTGATCGAGACGATCGGCATCACTGGTCTCGTGCTGGGCCTGCTCGCGACCACGGCAGGCGCTGCGGCACAGGCGGCGATCGGCATGGGCTTCAACCTGTTCGCGGTGCCGCTCCTTGCCCTGATCGACCCCGTGTTCGCGCCGGGTCCCGTGCTGATGCACGGGTTCCTGCTGTCGCTTGCCGTAAGCTGGCGGCTGCGCGCCGACATCAACGTGCGCGAGCTCAGCATCTCCGTTTGCGGCCTGCTGGCAGGCACCGCCATAGCCGCAGCCGGCCTTATGTTGATCAGCGCCGAGACGCTGCCGCGGGTGTTTGGCGGGCTGGTTCTGGTAGCAGTCGCCATCACCGCCGCGGGCTTTCGCTTGCCCCTTTCCGTGGCCTCGATCGTTGCCGCCAGCAGCGTGGCGGGCGTGATGGGCACGGTCGCCGGCGTGCACGGACCGCCGATCGCGCTCCTCTATCAGCGCGAGAGCCCGGCCCGTATCCGAAGTGCGCTGCTTCCCTTCTTCGTGTTCGCCAATGCCCTGTCGCTGCTTGCCCTTGCCGGCGTGGGCATGCTCGGTTGGCGCGAGCTTGCCGCGGCGGCGCTGCTGGCACCGGGGTTGGCGCTCGGCTATCTCGCTTCGCCGCTGCTCACTCGCGTGATGAATGCGGCTGCGATCCGCGCCGCAATCTTGGCGATCTCCGCGTTGAGCGGGCTGGCCCTGATGGTCAAGAACTGAGACAAGCAATACGGGCGCGGAAAAAAGGCGCGACCTCGGCTTTGGAAGCTCACACGTAGCTATTCAGCAGCGGCGTAACCAGCATCTTGAATGCGGCTCGCGCCCGGTGCAGCCGGACCTTGACGGCTCCCTCCGTCATTGAGAGCGCCCTGGCAGTCTCCTCCGTGGTCATGCCTTCGATGTCGCGCAGGAAAAGGACGACACGGTAGCTGTCGGGCAACTCCACAAGCTTCGCGGCGACAAGCTCACATGCCTGCTTGCGCTCCAGGATCTCGTGCGGCGTCGGCACTTCCGGCCACATCGGGTCTGGGTGGCAGCACCCCCCATCCGGCACCGGAATGTCCTCGATCAACCGCTCGACAGCGCACCGCCGCGACCGCAGCCGCATCAGCGCGGCGTTGGTGAGGATGCGATGCAGCCAGGACCTGAGGGTACACCGCCCCTCGAAGCGTCCGATGCTTCGGAAGGCCTGGAGAAATGCCTCCTGGACACAATCCTCGGCAAGGCTGGCATCCCTCAGATAGCGGCGGGCCAGCACGAGCATCCAACCTCTGTGCTCGCAGACGAACCGCTCCGCGGCAGCCCTTTCGCCCGCCTGCAACCGGCGCAAGAACGATACTTGCCCGCGCTCGCATACAGGCTCCAATTGCGCGCCGGCCCGCAGGCCGACCCATCCGCGCCGGCACGCGCCCGGCGGCGCCGGTTTGGCCCGCATGGGACCCTCCCAAGTCGACAGCCGCTTTTATCCGTCCTGGTCATTTCTCAGCGACGACCTCGGTGACCGTCGTTGCCACCGCGGTAACCCAGATACGGGCGTCGCGGCAGGTTGGGAGCGGATGCTCACGCACCCGTTATGAACATTGATCAGCGGCGAGCCAAACGTGATCCGGCCGTGAAGAGGCGCGCATTGGCCCCGATACATCGCTGTGGGAAGGAAAAGGTCAGGGTGACAAGTTGACCGGCTGACCGGCGACCGCGATCGAGAGGTCATTGGTGGCGAGCAACGAGCGCGCAACCCGGACGACGTCGGCGCGCGTCACCTTGGCGAGCCCTGCCTTGCGCGCAGCGACAAAGTCCGGCCCCAGTCCCTGTAGCTGGGAACGAAGCATCTGCTCGGCAATCTTCGCGTTGGAGTCGAGGCTCAGAACGTAGGAGCCGATCAAGTAGCTCTTGGCCGCGTCGACCTCGTGCTGCGTCGGCCCGCGTTCGGCCAAGTCCTTGAACTGGCTCCGGATAAGATCGAGGCTCTGGGCGACCTGCTCGTTCGGGCTCGCTACCCCGCCGATGAGGACGGAGGCGTGCTTGAACGTGAACAGCAACGAGTAGACCCAATAGGCAAGCCCGCGCTTCTCGCGCACCTCGTGCACCAGGCGTGCCTCCGAGCTGCCGCCGCCGAGGATCTGCGTCAGCACCAGGGCTGCCATATAGTCGGGATCGTTGCGCGCAATGCCACGGCGCCCGAAAATGGCGACGGACTGCGGCCCGTCGAACTTCACCACGGTGGGCTTGGGCACTGCCGCCGGCACCACGTCCGGGATGGGGGTGAGCTGCGGCTCGACCGGCAAGGCGCCGAACACATCGTCCAGAACCTTGCCGAGCGTGGCGGCATCGATGTCGCCGACCGCGGCGACGCGCAGGGTTCGCCTCGCCAGGATATGCTTGCGATAGGCGTCCAGGTCCTCGCGGGTGATCGCCTTGATGGAGTCGGGGGTGCCCGCGATAGCGCGCCCATAGGCGTGGCCGGCAAACGATTGGGCCATCCACTGCGCGTTCGCGAGCTTGTTGGCATCCCCCAGCTCCAACGAGGCCCGCGCCAGGAATTGCGCACGCGTGCGCTCCAGCGTGGCAGCCTCCAGGGTCGGCGCGTTGACCGCAAGCTTCAAGAGCTCGGCGGACTTTGCCAGGTTGGCTGTGAGCGTCTCGAAGTTGCCGAAGAAGGCGTCGCGGTCGCTGTCGAAGGAGATGCGCGCGGCGAGCTTCTCCATCTGCTTTTGATAGTCAGTGCCGGACAGGTTGCCGGCTCCCTGGTCCAGCATGGCTGCGAGCAGGCCAGCCGTGCCCTCTTTGCCCATCGGCTCCTGCGCGCTCCCGCCGTCGAAGGCGAAGCGGATGGCGATGATGGGCAGGCTCTTCTCCTCCACCAGCCACGCCGAAATTCCACCCGGTGAGCGCACCTGCTGGATATCGCCGGCGGAGGAGGGCACGGTGGACACCAACAGGGACAACGCCGCGGCCGCAAGCCAGGCAACCGTCAGAACAATGCGCGCTGACATGATCATCGGCGCGCCTCCCCAGGGGCGGCTCCAGCGGGCCGGGCGACCTTCTCCTCAGGGATGAGGAGACCCGTCACTGATGCCTTCAGGACAAGGTACTTGGCAGCCACCTTCTTGACGTCGGCCATGGAGACGCGACCGAGCCGGTCCGGCCACTCCTCCACGTCGGCGATGGAGCGCCCGATGATCAGATTGGATCCGTACCGCTGCGCCAGGCCCGCCTGGTTGTCAGCGCTGTAGATGTAGCTGGCGACGAGCGAGCTCTTGGCCTGCTCGATCTCGTCCTGGGTAGGGCCCTCCTTGATGAACTGTGCCAGCACCTCGTCGATGCCCTGCTCGAGCTTCTCCTGGCTCACGCCGTCACCGGCCACGCCGTACACGTTGAGCGTGCCGCCGTCGAGCGCAACGCCGGAATAGCTGGCGCCCGCGTTGGCCGCGATGTTGCGCTCCTCGACAAGCTTCAGGTAGAGGCGCGAGGTCGGTCCATCGCCCAAGATGGTCACCAGCACATCGAGCGCCTCGGCTTCGCCGGCCTCGGCCGTCTTGTAGCTTGGCGCCACATAGTAGCGTTGCATGGAGAGCGTTCCCACGCGTGGGTCGCGCAGCTCGACGCGGCGCGCGGCCGTCGGCGGGGGCTCGGCGGGACGGGGCGGGCGAACGAGACTAGCCCGCGGCTTGACACGGCCGAAGGTCTCCTGCGCGAGCCGCTTCACTTCGGCTTCCGTAACATCGCCGGCCACGATCAGGATGGCGTTGTTGGGCGCATAGAAGCGATTGTAGAACTCGAGCGCCAGCTCTCGCGACAGCTTGGGGATTTCCGGTCCCCAGCCGAGCACCGGGACGCGGTAGGAGTGATTGAGATAGAGCACCGCCGTCATCAGCTCGTCGAGGATGGCAAGCGGCCTGCTGTCGACCACCGAGCGGCGCTCCTGGATCACCACCTGCCGCTCGGTCGCGACCTCCGAAGCGATCAGCTTCAGGTTGCGCATGCGATCGGCTTCCATGACCATCGCCGTGCGGAGGTGCTCTTTCGGGAGCCGCTGGAAATAGTAGGTCGCATCGTGCACCGTGACGGCATTGTCGCGTCCGCCGAGCCGCGCCACCGTGTTCGACAGCTCGCCGGTCTTGAGCCGCCCCGTAGACTTGAACATCAGGTGCTCGAGGAAATGCGCCAAGCCCGACTGTCCCGCGATGTTGTCGGCGGCACCGATACGGTACCAGACCACGTGGGTGATAACGGGGGCGCGGTGGTCGGGGATAACCACGACCTGCATGCCGTTGCCGAGCGCGAATTCGCTCGCCCGGCGCGTCGCAGCGGCATCGCACGGCGCTGATCCGATTGCCGCACCAAAGACTGCAATGCCCAGGATCGCCAGCGCCCCGGTGATTGCCTTCGTCAATCCCGGCATCGCCAGACATCCCTTGATGAAGCCGCTCTGCCCGTGCTCAACGGTGACGGGAACCCGTCCCGTAGGACGGTCGCCGGTCTGGACGCGTACTAATACACTCTACGGCGAGCGACGCCCAGAGACGCGCTCCCGAGGGCTTTGTGGGCTCACCAAGGAGGGAGCCCACTCCGCGAGTTCTGCACCAGCTTGTTGCTTGGCTGGCGGCTCAGAACTTCATCTTGTCGAGCTTCTCGAACAGAGCCTTGGCATCGAGCTCGTCACCGGCCTGGCACGCATCGTAGGCGCGCAGGGCCATGCGGCTCACGCCGGCCAGCTGTTCAGGGCTGATCTTGGCATACTTCTCGCGCTCGATCTTGTCCCAAAAGCCCTTGTAGGCCTTGCCGCAATCCATCTTGCCCTGAGCCGCGACGGCGCCGGCCATAACGCCGAGAGCCACGAAGCCGATAAGAGCAGACCTAAGCATGCATTCCTCCGTTGCCACGTGCTGGTTTGATTGGGAAAACACTGCAAGGCATTGGATGCGGCATGGCGAATGAGGTTACACCACACCGCTCCTTGGGTACCACCCACACAGCCAAGTCTACGCCACAACCCCGGCCGGGTTCAAACAATGAATGTGCTTGGCAGCGGCAGACGCAGGAGGCGGGCCGACGACCCGCCATCGATCACCCGTGCGGCGAAATTGTCCCGAGCCGGGCCGGACGTGCAGGCTCTTGATAGACCCGGCGCTAGTGAACGTGCTGCGCGCTGGGTCGATCTACTTTGCGCTGCAACCAATTCACGGCCGCTTCAGCCGTCTCGAACAGCACGCGGTGCTGAAGGACATGGTCGAGGTACACGAGCCAGCGCCCGCCATGGTTGAGTATGGCGATGTTGTGCCCGCGATAGGTGTCAGACCAGAAGTCCTCTGGGCGCTTGCTCTCCCGCATTGGCTTGCCTCATGATCATCCGCTGACGCTCACTTGTTCGGAGCTGCTTGAGTTGCCTAACGCTGATTGCGGCATGGTGTTCCTGTTCGCCGGCCTTTGCCAGCCCCAGCTTGCGCCGAAGTGCGTTCCCGTTTGGCGAGCGCGACCTGACGGCAACACTCCATCGACGCGTGGCACCCTTCCAAGCCAATGGCTTGCTAAGGCGACCTTGCGAGCCTTGCCCTATTATGTCGGACTGGTTTCAGCATTCCGTTAAACCGCGCCCATGGGAGGACGCCGCCTTGCCGACGCAGATCGATGCCGCAGTCAACCTCGACGACCTGCGCAAGCTCGCCAAGCGCCGGCTGCCGAAGATCGCCTACGACTTCATCGAGGGCGGCCTCGACGACGAGGTCGGGCTTGCACACAACGAGCATGCCTACCGCGGCTCCATCTGGTGCCACGCTACGGTGTCGACGTCACCGTGCGCGACCAGAGCACCACCACTTTTCGGCCGGACCTACTCGAGCGCCGGTCGGCATCGCGCCAACCGGCCGTGCCGGCCTGTTCCGCCGCGGCGGCGACATGATGCTGGCCGAGGCGGCCAAAGCCGCCAACGTCCCCTTCATCATGTCGGGCGCCGCGCACCGGCTCGATCGAGGAACTGGGCAGTGCTGGCGCCCGAGCACGGCTGGTACCAGCTCTACATCGCCCGTGACCGCAGGATCTCCGAGGACATGATCCGCCGCGTCGGCGATGCCGGCCTCTCGACGCTGGTCGTCACCCTCGACGTGCCCGATCAGCTCCAACCGCGAGCGCAACCGCCGCAACGGCTTCGTGCGGCCGCTGAAACTGACCTTCAAGACCAAGCTCGAGGCCTGCCTGCATCCGACCTGGCTGGCGGAATTCATGCGGCTCGGCACGCCGATGCTGTCAACTGGCAGGCCTATGCGCCGAAGGGCGCCACGGCCGAGGAGGTGGCCGACTTCGTCACCACGCAGATGCCGACCCCCGTGACTCTGGCAGGACGTCGAAAACTTCCGCCGGCTGTGGTCGGGCAAGCTCGTGCTCAAGGGCGTCATGCATCCTGCCGATGCCACCCGCGCGGCGGCCATTGGCGTCGACGGCATCATGGTGTCGAACCACGGCGCCCGCCAGCTCGACCGCGCCGCGTCACCCATCGAGGTGCTGCCCGCAATCAATGCGGCGGTCGGCGACAAGATGACGGTCATGTTCGATGGCGGCATCCGCCGCGGCTCGGATGTCATCATTGCGCTGTGCCTGGGGGCGAAGTTCGTGTTCGTCGGCCGGCCGACGCTTTATGGCGTGACGGCCGGCGGCGTGCCGGGCGCCACCCGCGCGCTCGACATCTTCAGGAACGAGATCGACCTCGTCATGGCGAACATGGGCGCGCCCGATATCAAGAGCCTCGGGCCCACAGTTCCTGATGTGGCGCGACGAAGACGACCTCAAACGCAACGTGCGCCCTTGAGCAGAGGCACCGCTACGCTGCCCGTGGGGCAAGCGCCTGCTTGAGGACGCGGGCGTAGTTCTCGATGGCGATCTTGCGGATGCGGGCCTCGGGCACCTTGCGGCGCTCCCACTGCTCGACGACGCGTCGCAGACCGGCATAGTCGGCGATCGCCGGGCCCGACAACGCGTTCATGTCGGTGCCGAAGCCGACGTGGTCCTCGCCCAGCCAATCGGCCATCTCCGACAGACGGTCGGCGTAAGCCTCGGGCGTGGCACCGACGTCGGAGCGCAGTGCCCATAGCCCCACGACGCCGCCCTTGGCGGCGATCGCCTTGGCTGCCTCGAGGGTCAGCTGCCGGGCCTGGCCGGTCGGCATCGACCAGTGCGGCTTGCCCGTCCGCGTCACCGAGCTGTGCGACCACACCACCGGCACCTTGGAGAGGTCGAGTGCTTGCGCCACGGCATCGCCGCTGCAGTGGGCGAGGTCGATCAGGATGCCCTGCCGGTTGCATTCCTCGACAACCGACTTGCCGAAGCTGGAGAGACCTTTGTGGGTGGGACGCTCGGTCTGAAAATCGCCGATCGTGTTCTTGACGTAGTGCACCAGCTGGATGTGCCGGACGCCGAGGTCGTAGGCCACCTTGATCTGGTCAAGGCCGTCGTCGAGGAAACTGGCCCCCTCGATCGCCAGCACGACGTGGGGATCGCCGCTGAGCGCCAGGTCCACGTCCTGGGGTGTCCTCACGATCTTGAGGCCCTGGTCGGCAATGTGCGTCTTGATCCGTGCCAGCTCCTGCTCGAACCATGTGCGTGCCGCGCGGGTCTTCGGCACGCCGCTTTGCTTGAGGCCCTGCGCCGTCAGGCGCAACCACAAGAGGTCGCCGACAAGGGACCAGGCCACGAGCGTGGCGTTGCCGGCAGCCATGCTCCTTCCCAGGGGGTTCAGGTTGGCCGAGTGCGCCCCGAAGAAGAACAGATGGGAGTGCATGTCGGCGATGTATATGGGCTCCTTGGCGAGCACTCTGCCACCGAACAGAAATGGCGACGCCAAGCCGCCCAAGAGCAGTTGCCGACGATCCATGCGCCTCATCCGATCGACATCCCGCTGCCCCCGCAATTCAGCGCCTACTCGATCATGATCGTGGCGACGTAGTCCATGGTCCGGTTCACGTTGTTGGCCGGCAGCAGGGTGTTGATCAGGAAGGACGTCGGCGAGTAGTTCTCTGGGATGCCCCGGTTGAAGGCGATGCTGACCATGCGCGCCTCGATGGTGGGACCCCAGGCTCCGCCGACGCCCAGGTAGTATTTCTCGAGCGGAGCGAACTTCGGCGCCATCGACTGCGCCAGCGACTTGTGACCGGCCGACAGCTTCGACAGGCTGTTTGGGCTCTCGACGAAGATCGTGTGCAGCAGCAGCTTCTTCTCCTCGGTGGGAAGCTTGAGCGAATCCACCACCAGCAGCGGCCCCTCGGTGAGGCCCGAATAGGAGTGGCGCCCGCGCCGCGTGATGTAATCGCCCGTCGCGCTCATGGGCTTCATCGGCTCCTTCACGCACGAGGGAGTGCGGCTGCCTTTGAAGGAGTTGGCCGTCTTGCCGGGCTCGCAGTTCCGGAGCGACAGCAGCGACCACGCGAACTCGGAGCAGAACATGTCGACGGTGCCGGGCGGATTTTGCCCAAGCGCGATCTGCCCCAGATGCTTGACGAAATCGAGGGACCTGCCGCGTTTGAACTTCGGCGCGTTGTAGTCCTGATTGAAGGCGATTTCTTTGGGATAAACCTTGCCAGAGCTGTTGGCGAGGCGGGTGGTCCATTCGAGCAGATTGGCGCGCTGGGCATCCGTCAGATTGCGCGGCCGGATGACGTGGATGAACGAGAGCGTGCGGTAGTGCTCGCTGTTGAGCTCGCCACGCGCGCCGAGGTATTCGGCATTCAGGGGATTGTCGATATTGTGCAGCACGCCGTCCTTGATGTAGGCGACACCGGTGTGGCTGATGCCCATTTGGACGTTGGTGTAGGGTCCGGCTCCGCCCCACTCTGCGCGAAAGGTCAGCAGCAAATCACCGGTCTGAAAGAGCCCACTCTTGCCCAGCCGCTGCGCCATTCCCGCGCGCTTGGCGATGACGAGGCGAAGGCCCACGTCGCCGTTCTTCGCATCCGGGTGCCTGAAATCGACAAGGCGGTCGGACGTCTCGATATTCTTGGGCAGCGGGGCGCGGGCGCTCGACGGCACGGCAAAATAGATCGGGATCTTCAGCTTGGCCGCAATCTGCTTGTTGGTCTTCTCATCGAAGGTGAAATCCTTCGACCAGGCTGGCGCCGCCGTCAGCGCCACGCCCACCGCGGCAAGCCCAAGCACGAATTGCCCGATGGCCTTCGACATCAATGCACTCCCCTCACGGACCGCTCATCCACACCTGTCTACCATGTCCCAGACTGTGGGCCAAAGCATGTCACGGCGCCGGGGCTCAGCCGCGGATCTTCTTCGGGTCGAGGCCGCCCATGTGGCACACCTCGCTCCATTCCCCCGGCCTGACGGGCTGCACTGAGAGCCGCGCGGTGCGCACGAGCGCCATGTCGGCAAGTCTCGGGTTGGCCTTCGCGGCCGCCAGGCTCACGGGCTTGGGCACATCGCACACCGCCCGCACGTCGACGCACTTCCATACGCCGGTGTCGTCCTTGGGATCGGGGTGCGCTGTGGCGCACACCTCGACGATGCCGACGATCTCTTTGCCCTCGCCCGAGTGATAGAAGAAGCCGAGGTCGCCCAGTTGCATCGCCTGCATGTTGTTGCGAGCCACGAAGTTGCGCACCCCGTCCCACGGCTCGCCCTTCTTTCCGCGTGCCTTTTGCATCTCCCAGGAGTGGGTGGAGGGCTCCGTCTTGAACAGCCAGTAGGAGGGGCCTGGCTTTCCCGGCGATGACGCGGCACCGGACGAGCGGGACAATGCCTTGGCTTTCTTGGGCATCGGGTGTTCCCCTAAATCTCAGAGAGGTAGCCGCACAGTGATGGCGAACGGGCCGGCAATCAAGGCATCGCCGTGCCCGATACGCGCACCGAGGCTACTGGGCATCGCATGCGTGTCAGCGTTCCTTGGGGTCGAGCGCGTCGCGCAGACCATCACCGACGAGATTGAAGGACAAGACCGAAAGGAAGATGGCGAGGCCCGGCCAGACGGCCATCCAGGGCGCGTTCGTGAGAAACCGTTGCGCAGTGTTGAGCATCGAGCCCCAAGAGGGCGCCGGCGGCTGTTGACCCAGGCCCAGGAAGGAGAGGCTCGCCTCGGCGATGATAGCGGTGGCGACGGAGATGGTCGCCTGCACGATGAGCGCGGGCAGGATATTGGGCAGGATGTGCTTGACGGCAATGCGCACCGGCGGATTGCCGACGGCGCGGGCCGCCTCCACGTAGTCCTCAACCTTCACGGTCATCACCTGCCCGCGCGTCAGGCGCACGAAGATGGGGGTTGCCGTGAGGCCGATCGCAATCATGGCGTTCTGCAGCGAGGGTCCGAGGAATGCCGCCAGCGCAATTGCCAGGATGAGGAAGGGGATTGCCAGCATGGCGTCGGTGATGCGGCTGATCAGGGCATCGAGCCACCTGCCACCGTAGCCCGCCAAGAGCCCGATCGGAACGCCAAGCCCCAGCGCAATGGAGATCGAGACGAGGCCGGCCAGCAGGGACGCGCGCGAGCCATAGATCACGCGCGAGAACAGGTCGCGCCCCGATTCATCGGTGCCGAACCAGTGCTGCAGCGACGGCGGCTTGCGAATTGCGGTCCAGCTTTGCTGCGTCGGATCATAGGGGGCGACCAGCGGCGCACAGATGGCAATCAGCACAAACAAGACGATCAGGAAGAGGCCGACGACAGCGCTCTTGCGCGCGCGCAACCGCCGCCAGGCGCGCGCTCTGGGGCCCTCCTCTGCAGCCTCGATTGGCAGCGTGCCGGCCAGGGCCATGCTCAACTCCTCAGCCGCGGATTGATCAGCACGTAGGCGACGTCAGCCAACAGGTTCAAGAGGATGTAAGTGGTGGCCGTGACAAGCGTCACGCCCTGAACCACCGCGTAGTCGCGGTTGAATACACTGTCGACAATCAGCTTGCCGAAGCCCGGGATCGAGAACACCTGCTCGGTGAGCACCGCCCCCGACAGGAGCGTGCCAAGCTCCAGCGCCCCCAGCGTCACGACGGGGGTGAGCGCGTTGCGCATGGCATGCTTCAGGACCACGGTTCGCTCGGAAAGGCCCTTGGCGCGGGCAGTGCGCACGTAGTCGCTGCTCATGGCCTGCAGCATGGCGCTGCGCGTGTGACGCATGAGCACGGCCGCAAACGAGTTGCCGAGCACGAAGGCCGGCAGGATGGTTGTCTGCAGAGAGAGCCAGAAATCCTCGAACGGTCCGACATAGCCCGATGCCGGTAGCCACCCGAGATGTACCGCGAACAGGAAGATCAGCAAGATGCCGAGCCAGAAATTGGGCGTGGAAATGCCCCACAGCGCGATCAGATTGACCAAATAGTCGACTGGGGTGTCCTTTTTCACTGCGGAGAGGACGCCGGATGTGACGCCGATTGCGAGTGAGATCACGATCGCCATCAGGGCAAGCTGCAAGGTGACGGGGAATTTCTGCGCGATGAGCGTAAGCACGGGCTCCTTGAGCCGCATCGACTCGCCGAGATTGCCGACGAGCACGCCGCCGACCCAGTAGAGGTATTGCACATAGACTGGCTGATCGAGCCGGTACTGCTTGCGGATTTGATCGAGCACGAGCGGATCGCGCTCCTCGCCCGCCATGGCGAGCGCCGGATCGCCCGGCAGCAGCTGCTGCAGGCCAAAGATGATGACCGACACGAAAAACAGCGTCGGGATCAGCTGCAGCAGTCGCTTGGCAAGGAACAGGATCATGCCTGACTCAACCCGTCCCCGCTCGCAGTTTGCGACTCAGGGTTTCAGCTTGACGCCGACGACGCGTACCAGCCCGTCCGGCAGCTGCGTGTAACCCTCGAGCTTGGCGGAATGGGCGATGATCACCAGACGATGGTACAGATAGATGATCGACCCCTCCTTCAGATACTTGTCAGCCACCTTCTCGTAGATCGCCTTGCGGTCCTCGAACTTGCTCACCTTGCGAGCCTCGTCGATCCACTGGTCGACGTCCTTGTCGCAGAAATGGCCGTTGTTCTGCGGCGCCTTGCACTTGAAGAAGATGTAGCTGTTGCCGTCGGGATCGATGCGGCCCGACCAGCCGATCAGCCAGGCCTGGAAGCGCCCCTGCTCGGCCTCCTTGATCGAGGTGGCAAACTCCGTGACGCGGATCTTCATGTCGAAGCCTGCCTCACGGGCCATGGCCTGGATCACCTCGGCGGCCTGCCGGCTTTCGGGGTTGTTGGGAACCATGAAGTCGACGGCAACGGGCGGCGTCAGGCCGGCATCGGCCAAGAGCTTCTTGGCCTTGGCCAGATCGCGTCCCGGGACCGGGAACTTCTGCTGAAAATAGGGACTCTTGGGGCTGACCCACTGGTTGCCAGGCATGACCTCGCCGTTGAAGACGACGTCGGACAGCGCCTTGCGATCGATCGCCGCCTCCAGCGCCTGGCGCACCCGCGGGTCCTTCCCGAACGGGCCGTTCCTGCCGGCCTCGCCGTTGGCAAGATTGAGCGTGAGGCCCTGGTAGCCGATCTCGATCTGGGTCGCGAGCTTCAGCTTGGGATCCGCCCTGATCTCCTTGAGGTCGGTCGCCAGCGCCCGCTCGATCAGGTCGAGGCTGCCCGACCTGAGGTTGGCGAGGCGCACCGTCGATTCCACGATCGGCCGAAACACGACCCGGTCGATATGGACGTTGGCGACGTTCCAGTAGTCGGCGAACTTGTCGAGCACGATGCGATCCTGCTGCACGCGCTCGACGAATTTGAAGGGGCCGGCGCAGACCGGCTTGAGGCCGAACTTGTCGCCTGCCTCCTTCACCGCTTTGGGGCTCAGGATCATGCCGGCGCGGTCCGCAAGCTGTGCGATGAGCGGCGAGAACGGGCTCTTGAGGTTGAGCCGCACGGTGGCGGCGTCAACGACATCGATCTTGTCGACGGCCGCAAGCTCCGGCCTGCGGAAGGAGCCTTGCAGCGTCATGTGCCGCTCGAGGCTCGTCTTGACGGCCTCCGCATCCATCGGCTCGCCGTCCTGAAACTTGACGCCCGGGCGCAACTTGATGGTGACGGCCTTCCCGTCCCCGGCGGTCTCGTACGACAAGGCGAGCTGGGGGACGATGTTGAGCTTGTCGTCGATGTCGAAGAGCTTGTCGCAGAGCGACGCGAATACGATGCGGCCGACGTAGGTGCGGGCAAGCGTCGGGTCGAGCACGTCGGGGTCTTCTGCGAGCCCCACGCGGAGCGTCGTTTGCGCCATGGCAGAGGGTGCGGACAGCAACGCGGCAAGCGCCGCGCCGGCAAGGGCAAGCATCTTCATGAGATCGAACTCCCGAACTGGCATGGCAGGCGGCTCAGCCCTCAGCCCTGTCGTCGAATGCCCGGAATAGACGCTGTAGGTTTGCAGAAAATTCCGGTCCTGCCACAGGCGCGAACGGCATGGAGGAAACTATGTCGCGCCAGTGATGGCAAGCCGTGGCGTGCGCGCGGCCATCGTCGGTGAGACCCGGACGCGACACTTTGCAATGTTTGTCGGCATATGCGCAGCGCGGGTGCAGATGACAGCCCGGCGGCGGATCGAGCGGGCTCGGCGGATCCCCGGGCAAAATGCGCCGCTGCTGGCGACCCCCCGTCGAAAGCACCGGCACAGCCGACAGCAGTGCCTGCGTATAGGGATGGCGGGGTTCGGCGAAGAGCGCCTCGCAGGATGCGCTCTCGACAATCCGGCCAAGGTACATCACGGCCACGCGCGTGGCGATGTGCTTCACGACCGCCAGATCATGGCTGATGAAGATGTAGGCGAGGCCCAGGCGCTGCTGCAGCTCCTTCAGCAGGTTCAGGATCTGACTGCGGATGGAGACATCGAGCGCCGACACCGGCTCGTCGCACACGATCAGTTTCGGTTCGACCGCCAGTGCTCGGGCAATGGCAATACGCTGGCGCTGGCCACCGGAGAATTCATGGGGGTAGCGTTGTGCGTGCTCAGGTTTGAGACCGACGGTGTGCAGGAGCTCGCCGACGCGCGCACGTCGGTCGGCGACCGAAAGGTCGGTGTGCAGCAGCAGTGGCTCGGCCAGCATCTCGCCGACCGTCATGCGTGGATTGAGCGAGCCGTAGGGGTCCTGAAAAACGAGCTGGGCACCGGCACGGACACGTCGCAGCTCCGCGGCGGAGAGACTGGCAAGGTCTCGGCCCGCGAAGCGAACGCGGCCTTCTGTCGGCTCGATCAACCGAAGCGCCAGCCGGCCCATCGTCGACTTGCCGCAACCCGATTCGCCGACGATCGCCAAGGTCTCGCCCGCCGCCACCGATAGCGTGACCCCGTCAACTGCCCGGACGACCGCCGTCGGCTTGCCGATGAGCGAGCGCCGCACCACGAAGTGCTTCGTCACGTTGTCGATGGCGAGCAGGTCAGCGGTCACGCCACCAGCGTCTCCAGTGGCGCCTTCCAGCAGCGCGAGAGATGGCCCGCGCCGGTGTCGGTGAGCGCGGGACGCTCGCTGCGGCAGCGCGCGTCGGCAAAGGGGCATCGGCTGGAGAACCGACAGCCCACGAATGTGCCGGCGAGGCTCGGCACGCTGCCGGGGATGGCGGCAAGGCGCGCGCGTCGTTCGCTGATGTGCGGCATCGAGCCCAGCAGACCCACCGTATAAGGGTGCTGCGGCGCCGCAAACAGCCGGGAAGACGGCGCCTGTTCGACGATCTCGCCGGCATACATGACCGCCACATCGTCGCAGGTCTGCGCCACTACGCCAAGGTCGTGGGTGATGAGGATGATCGCGGTACCCGTCTCGACGCGCAGTTTGGCGAGCAGGTCCAGGATTTGCGCCTGGATCGTGACGTCGAGCGCCGTGGTCGGTTCGTCGGCGATCAGAAGTGCCGGCGCACAGGCCAGCGCCATGGCGATCATTACGCGCTGGCGCATACCCCCAGACAGCCTGTGCGGGTAGGCGTCGACATGGATCTGCGGCGAGGGGATCCTGACCCGCTCCAGCACATCGATGGCAGCGGCCCGAGCTGCCTTGGCGGGCAACCGGCGATGGCGCACCAACGCCTCACCGATCTGGTCGCCGACCGTGAAGCTCGGATTGAGAGACGTCATCGGCTCCTGAAAGATCATGGCGAGCCGATTTCCGCGCAGATCCTGCATCTGCCGCTCGGGAAGAGATGATAGCTCCTTTCCCTCGAACACGATCGAGCCCGAGAGCCGCGTTCCCGATTTGGGCAGCAGGCGCATGGTGGCGAGCGCCGTGACGCTCTTGCCACAGCCCGAACTCGCCGACGATGCCAAGGGTGCGACCCGCCGACAACGAGAAGCTCACACCCTCGACCGCCCGCGCCAGCCTGCCGCGATCGCCATCGAAGGCGACACGGAGGTTCTCGACGGACAGCAGCGGGCCCGCGCTCACTCGTAGCCCTCCGCGATCGATCGCGCGATGAGGTCCTCGAGCCCGCTTCGATCTTTGAGCCCGCCGGCATCACGCTTGTTGGGCATGTGGCGGCGAAAATGCACCCAGCGCTGGCGGGCAACCTCCTCCAGGCGCGCAAGCTCGTGCAGCGGATCGGGATGGTCATCGACGCGCAGATCATACAGCGGGTAGTCCTCGCCATCGTGGATCAGCAGCGCTGCCGACTGACGTCCGCGCTTGTCGCCGCCGGCAGCCTCGCCCGCCTGCATCGCCGCAAGTAGGCGCCGCGCGAAGGGCAGGGCCGCCGTCGCTTCGTAAGCCCGTATGGTCTCGGCAATAACGGCCGGCCCCGCTAGCATGTTGCCGGCAACGGAGAAGGTCTCACGGGTCTCGTGGCCGCACCAGTCGATACAGTCGGCACCAGTGAAGGCCGCGAACCTCCCCGTACGATCCATCGCATGCAGCTGGCGATTGTGGCAGCCCGCGTCGGCCCGCGTCAGCTCCTCGACCGTCTCGGCGGCGCCATGGCCCTTGCGCAGCAGCGCCAAGCCTTGCAAGCCGTAGTGCGGATTGATGAAGGCCTGCGTGGCGATGGCGCCGACATCGCTCTCGATGTGGGGAACCAGTGCGCCAACTGCAAAGAAGCGGCTCGCAACCGCAATACCGACGCGCCCGGCGTGCTTGTCGCGGGCGATGATCGACCAGGTCACATTGCACCGCCAGACGCTGCTTGCCTTCAATGCCCGATGTTGGGTCGACCTTCGGGCCGCCTCGCCAGAGCCAACGCTGAAATCCGCGACGCCGTCAAATGACGGCATCGAGAAGGCCGGCCCTCATCACAGACCCAGGGCCTGCACGTTGGCGCTGACCTGATGTGCGAGGCGCCCCGTTCCCGGTTCCGAACCAGGAGAGGATACTCTACCCTCGCCGAGCAACCCTTGCGGGCTACATTGCCACACACATGACCTCGCAGCGAAACAAGAAGATCCACCTCGCCCAATTCCTGGTGCACGGGCCCACCTACCACAGCCTGGCGATGTGGCGGCATCCGCTGACCGACCACGCCGGCTACCGCTGGGATCGCCCCGAGCTCTATCAGCACATCGCGCGCGTGTGCGAGCGCGGCTGCTTCGACATGGTCTTCTTCGCCGACCTCAACTACATCTCCGACACCTATCGGGGATCCATGGAGCCATCGCTGCGCTACGCCGTGCAGGCACCCGAGCACGATCCCATCCCGCTGCTCTCCTACATGGGCGCCGCGACGAAGCACATCGGCCTCGGAGCGACATTCTCAACCAGCCATAGCCATCCCTTCTACGCCGCCCGCCTGTGGGCGACGATCGACCACCTCACCGGCGGCCGCGCCGCCTGGAACGTCGTCACGTCCCTCAATCGCAATCTCGATGCCAACTTCGGCGCCGAACGCCCCGATGCCGACGCCCGCTACGACCGCGCGCAAGAGTACATCGAGGTGTGCCGCAAGCTGTGGTCGAGCTGGGAGGACGATGCCGTCGTCATGGACCGCGAACGTGCCATCTTCGCCGACGCATCGAAGGTGCACCGCATCGAGCATGCCGGGCGCTTCTTCAAGTCGCGCGGGCCACTCAATGTGGTCCGCTCCCCGCAGAACGGCCCGGCAATCCTGCAGGCCGGAACATCGGCCAAGGGGCGCGATTTCGCCGCCACCTATGCCGATGCGATCTTCGCCATCCAGCCGCGCGCCGAGGACGCGGCCGCCTATTTCTCCGACATCAAGGGCCGAATGGAGGAGCTCGGGCGCGACCCTGACGAATGCAAGATCCTGTTCGGGTTGCAGCCGATCGTCGGCGCCACCGAGGCGGACGCGCAGGCGCTGCAGGAGGAGCACAATCAATTGGTGCCGCCGGAGGGGGGAATGGCGATCCTCTCGGCGCACCTCGACTTCGACCTGTCGCGCCTGCCTGCCGACGCCCTGATGGTGGGGCGCACGGAGCCCGAGTTGCAGCGGCTCAAGACTCGCTATCGCAAGGCGGATGGCACCCCGATGACCGTCGCGGAAGTTGGCATGCGCCATGGCCAGAGCGTGGGGCTGCCGCAGTTTGTCGGCACAGCCAAGAGCGTTGCGGACCAGATGGAAGCGTTCATCGAAGTCGTCGGCGGCGATGGCTTCATGCTCTCGCCGATCTACAGCCCCGGCGCGATCGAGCGCTTCGTAGAGGAGGTGGTGCCCGAGTTGCAACGCCGCAAGCGCCTGCGCACCGCGTATGAGGGTGCCACGCTGCGCGATGTCCTGCGCCAGGACTAGTCTAGCCGGAGGACCTCATGGCGATCGACCCGCTCCTGCTGCAGGCCTCGATGCGCAATCCGCGCCCCAAGGACCGACGCAATCAGCTCGTCGTGGGTGAGCAGAGCCAGTCCTAAACCGGCGCCGGCGTCGCTCCCGGCGCCCCAATGTTGCAGGCTTTCTCGGGCCCCCCGAACCGCGCGATCAGCGCTGCCTGATCCTTCTTGGCCCGCTTGTCCGTCGCCTCGGGATCGAGAATTGCGCGCAGCTCCTTGTCGAAACCAGAAACGATTGCGGCATGGGCCGGATCGCTCGCGAGGTTGCGCTCCTCGCCCGGATCGGCCGAGAGATCGAACAGCTCCGGCGGGTAGCCGACGTAGTAGTTGTACTTGTAGCGACCCCTTCTGAGCATGAAGGCGGCGGACGGCGAGCCGAACGCATGGTACTCGGAGAAGACCGTGCGCTTGGCATCGTAGGGCTCCTCGCCGATCTCGAACAGCGAGCGGCCCGGCAGGCCGTCGGCCCAATCGTGGGCGCTCTCGCCGACCGCACTCATGATGGTCGGCGCAAGGTCGACGAGGCTGACAGGCGTGTGGCAAACCTTCCCGTGGGCAATGTCCGGCCCCGCCATGATCATCGGCACACCGGCCGCATCGTCGTAGTGCGTGCTCTTGCCCCACATGCCGCGGGCACCGATGTTGTCGCCGTGGTCGCTGGTGTAGACGACGCGGGTCGTCTCGGCGAGGCCGGTGCGCTCCAGCGCCCCGATCACACGGCCGACCTGGCGGTCGACCCAGGTGCACAGCCCGTAGTAACAGGCGGTCGCCAGTCGCCGGCGGGCGTCGTCCAGCGCCGTCGTCGACTGGATGCATGCGATGCTGCGCCTCGAGCCAGGGATGGCGCGCATGGCCGTCCTTGGGATGCAGCCGCGGGCGCGGCATCTTGTCGGCAGGGTAGAGATCGAGAATGTCCTTCGGCACCATCAGGGGAAAATGCGGGGCGACGAAGCCGACGAACAGCACCCACGGCCGATCGTGCTTCTCGCCCGCCGCGCGCGCAATCCACGCCTCGGTTTCGCTGGCGATGCGATCGTCATAGACGTTGTATTTCGAAGTGCCCGGCCCGATCGGGTCCAGCATCTTGTGGGCACGCTCGGTGAAGTCGGCTTTGCCGTCGCGCAGCGCGCCCCAGACCATGCCGTGCCCGCCGTAGATGTGCATGGGTGATACTGGTGGTCGAAGCCGGTCGGATCCTCGCCGTTGCGATAGTGCAGCTTGCCGATCGAGTTGACGCGATGACCGCTCCTCTGCAGCGCGTGACCCCAACCCGGAACGCTGCCGTCATAGGCGATGGCGTTGTCCCAGGTGCCGAGCTCGTGCACGTAGCGGCCGGTGGCGAACGAGGCGCGCGAGGGGACGCAGATCGGCGAATTGCAGTAGGCCGCATCGAAGCGCGTGCCACGCGCCGCAAGACGATCGAGGTTCGGCGTGACGGCGAACGGATGGCCGGCCACACCCATGGCGCGGGGATGATGCTCGTCCGACATGATGACAACGAGGTTGGCAGGCCGCATGGATTTCTCTTTGTCCTTTGGCTTGATCGGCTGGCGACGCGTGGAGCTAGACGTCGAACACGAGACGGAAGCCGACATGGCCCGGTCGAGCTCTCGGCGCTGACGCCGGTGCGTGCGGCGATGCGGTATCGATAGCAGTAGGAGCGATGGCACAGGTAGGAGCCGCCCTTCAGCAGGCGCTCTGCGCCAGCTCGTGCGACTCTCGTTGCGCTGCTTGGCCGCGCGCGACAGCGAGCGCACGCGGAAGGCATCGGCACACCATTCCCAGGTGTTGCCGACCATGTTGAATAGGCCGTAGCCATTGGGCTTGAAGGCGTCGGCGGGTGCCGTCCCGAGGTGACCGTCGGCTTGCGGTATTGTGAACAGGGAATTCGCCCTGCCAGATATTGCAAGGCTGGAAGGTCGTATCATCGGGCTCCTTCTCGCCCCAGGGAAAGCGGGCCTTCGCGATGCCGCCGGCCGCGGCATATTCCCATTCGGCTTCCGTCGCCAGACGGCCGCCGGCCCACGCCGCAAAGGCCGTCGCATCGTTCCAGGAGATGTGGACCACCGGATGGTCGAGGCGCCCCGCCAGGCTCGATTGCGGTCCCTCCGGCTGCTTCCAGGACGCGCCCTCGACGCGACGCCACCAGGACGGGCCCTCTCGCGATGTCGTGCAATTGGTCCCTTCAGGCACAAACGGGGCAAACACCAAGGACCAGCCGTAGCGCTCGGCCTCCGTCGCATAGCCCGTGGCGACCACGAACTCGCAGAACCAGTCGTTGGTCACAGCCAAGGGATCGACGGCGAACGGCTTCACGTTGACGAGGCGCGTCGGGCTCTCGCCGTCCTGCGGCAGCGGGCTCGCCTGCGTTCCCATGCGGAAGCGGCCGCCAGGCAGACGGACCACGCGCGGCGGCGGCGGCATCGGCTCGGGGGTGTCGAGTACCGGCACGGCCGGCTGCAGCGCCTCGCGCTGCGTGCCGAGGCTGCAGCAGGAAGGCTCGTCCAATGTCTCGCGCGTGCGCCTGTCGCCCAAGGCCGTCATCCTAGTCGTAGACGGGTTTGGTCCCGGGGACGGGCGAATGGCCGAAGCTGCCCTTGGCCAGGATTGCCTCGCGCCCGCCGAGCTCGGCGATCTTGGCGCGCCTGGTCCCGGCGCGCCTGCGCGTCCGCGGCCTCGGGTTCGACGACCTTGCGCAGCGCCGCCTCGCAATCCGCCACCAGCCCGCGATAGCCCGCGTCCCGCCCAAGGTCGCGCGTTTCGCAGGGATCCGCCTCGAGATCGAACAGCTGCGGCGGCATGCCGACGTAGTGGACGTACTTGAACTTGCCCTTGCGGATCATGAAGGCGCCGGTCGCGGCGCCGGCGGCGTGATACTCGCTCATCACCGTGCGCTCGGGCGCCGTGCCGCCGACGATGTCGAGCAGCGGCGCGCCCGGCAGATCGCGGTCGTCGGGATGGCGGCTCCAGCCCGACGCAATCGACGATGGTCGGGAAAGCAGTCGACGAGCGAGACCGGCTCGCGGCAGGCGACGCCGTGCGGCACCTCCGGCCCTGCCATGATCATCGGCACGGCGGCCGACTCCTCGTACATGTTCGACTTGCCCCACAGCCCGCGCGTGCCGAGATTGTCGCCGTGGTCGCTGGTGTAGATGATGCGCGTGTCGCCGGCCAGCCCGTTGTCCTCGAGCGCCTTCACCAGCCGGCCGACGTTGTGATCGACGAAGCTCACCAGGCCGAAGTAGGCGGCAATCGCCTTGCGCACCTTTGCGGATCGTCGAAGCCCTGGTCGTAGATCTGGCAGGCGCGCATCGCCTGCACATAAGGGATGGGTCGGGCGCTCGGCCTCGGCATAGAGGCCGGCCACGGCACCTTGTCCTCGGGATAGAGGTTGTACCATTCGGGCCGCGCGATCAGCGGAAAGTGCGGGCAGACGAGCGACACGAACAGCATCCAGGGCTTCTCGTCCTGGCTGCGCCGCGCGCTCGCGCAGCCAGCCCTCGGCCGCCGCCGTGATGCGGTCGTCGTAGCCCTGATAGGTTGAAGTCGCCGCGGCCGGCGTCCGCGGCAAGCCGCAGCGCCGCCTTGCGCGGCGGCGGCGGGTCGCGCAGCATGCCGATCGGGTCGCCGATGCCCTCGACGACGTGCAGCGGCATGTGCTCCTTGGTGAACCCGTTGTCGTCGTCGGCGCTGCGGAAATGCAACTTGCCGATCGAATCGACGCGATGGCCCGCCGCCCTCAGGCGATGCGCCCACGACGGCACGCTGCCGTCGTAGGCGATGGCGTTGTCCCAGAAGCGGATGTCGTGGACGTAGCGGCCGGTCTGAAAGCTGGCGCGCGAGGGAACGCAGATCGGCGAGTTGCAGTAGGCATCGGTGAAGCGCACGCCGCCGGCCGCCAGCCGGTCGAGGTTGGGCGTGCGGATCATCGGGATGGCCGTGGCAGCCCAGCACCCGCTTGCTGTGCTCGTCCGACATGATGAAAAGCAGATTTCTCGGCTTCATGATCAGTCCTGCTCTTCTGACTGCTTCAATCCGCCTCGCCGCGCATGGCGACGCACTCGGCGATCGGGAATTGCCAGATCGACGGCTGCGTCCGGGCTCGTAGGCTCTGCTGCCGATCGCCCTGCACGCGCACGAGCACGCCATCGATGTCGACCTGGTGATCGACGATGTTGCCGAGGAACGTGCTCTCGACGACCGTCCCCCGGAGCACATTGCCGCCGGGCCGGGCTCGCCGGCGCCGAGGCGGATCGCCTCCGGGCGGATCGCGACCGTCACGGCGCCCGGCGGCGCCGTCGAGGCCCTCGCTCAGCCGCGCCTCGATGATCTGCCCGCCGATCCGCACGCGCGCCCTCGCCGTCGCTGCGCTCGATCAGCCTGCCGGGCAGCTTGTTCACGAGCCCCATGAAGTCGGCGACGAACAGATTGGCCGGGCGTTCGTAGACTTCGCGCGGCGTGCCGACCTGCTGCACCACGCCCTTGTTGAAGACGACGATGCGATCCGACAGCGCCATCGCCTCGGCCTGGTCGTGCGTCACGTAGATGAACGTGATCCCGGTGCGCCGCTGCAGCGTCTTGAGCTCGGCGCGCATGCGCTCGCGCAGCTTGGCGTCGAGGTTCGACAGCGGCTCGTCGAGCAGCAGGATCGACGGCTCGACGACCAGCGAGCGGGCGAGCGCCACGCGCTGCAGCTGGCCGCCGGAGAGCTGGCCGGGATGGCGCCGCTCGAGCCCCTCCAGGCCGACCGCCGCGAGCACGCGCGCGACGCGCTCGCGCGATCTCGGCTGCGCGCGAGCCTCTGGCAGATGCGCAGCCCGAACGCCACGTTGTCGAACACCGACATGTGCGGCCACACGGCATAGTTCTGGAACACCATGCCCATGCGGCGCTGCTCCGGCGGCACCACGCCCTGCGGCGAGGACAGCAGCCGGCCGGCGACCTGGATGGTGCCGCGGTCGGGCGTCAGGAAGCCCGCCAGCGTGCGCAGCATCGTGGTCTTGCCGCAGCCCGACGGGCCCGAGGAAGGTGACGAACTCGCGTTCCGCGATCGCCAGGTCGATGCCGCTCAGGGCCTGGAAGGCGCCGAAGCGCTTGTCGATGCCGGCAATGTCGATGAACGCCATCGCCTAGCCTCGCACCGCAGGCGCTCGCCGGACGCCCAGCTCGAGCCCGATAGCCAGCTGACCAGGCGCCGCCAGCACCAAGCACGACGGCGATGGTGAACACGGCAAGCGCCGAGACGACCTCGAGCTGGCCGAGATCGTTCAGCCGATAGATGGCGATGGCGATGGTCTCGGTGCCGCCGGTGTAGAGCAGGATGGTGGCGCTGAGCTCGCCGAAGGCGGGGATGAACACCAGCAGGAAGGCAACGAGCAGTCCGGGGCGCGACAGCGGCAACAGGATGCGCCGGATGGCGTGCCACCACGACGCGCCGGTGATGCGGCCGGCCTCCTCGAGCGACGGATCGATCTGGCGGAACGTGGCGTTGGCGCTGCGCGTGGCCAGCGGCATGAAGCGCGCGACATAGGCCGCGAGCAGGATCCAGATCGTGCCGTAGATCGGCACCGGCAAGCGAATGAAGGCCAGCAGGATGCCGACCGCCATCACCGTTCCCGGCAGGCCCAGCGGCAGGATGGCGAGGTAGTCGAGCAGCCGGCGCCCGCGGACCGTCGTGCGCAGGTCGAGATAGGCGACGGAAGCGCCGATCAGCGACGGCGAGGGCGGCCGCGCCGTGGCGAGCTTGAAGCTGTTGACGATGCCGCGCACGGACATCTGATCGCTGGAACAGAGCCGTGTCGAAGTTGCGCGAGCGTGAAGTTGGCAAGCGACAGCGGATCGGTCCAGCTCTTGGAGAACGCCGTCAGCGCCAGCACCCCGATCGGCGCGACGGCGCTGAAGAACACGACCGACAGGCAGAACGCCAGCAGCGGCCAGCGCCAGGCGCCGAGCTCGACGCCTTTGGTGCGCACGCCGCGGCCGCCGACCGTGACATAGGAGCGCCGCTCCAGATAGCCGCGCTGCACGGCAAGCCCGGCGACCGTCAGCACGACCAGCACGAGCGAGAGCGGCCGAGGCCTCCGCCCAGCGCGGCGGATAGCTGCCGATGGTGGCGTAGATGCGCGTCGGCAGGAACACGATCTGCGCCGGCGTGCCGATGATGGCCTGCGGACCGAACAGGGCAAGCGAGTCGATCGCCGACAGCAGCGCGCCGCCCGTGATCGCCGGGCGCGACCAGCGGCAAGATCGATGCGCAGCATGGTCTGCCACCGCTTCGCGCCCAGCATCTGCGCCGACTCTTCCAGCGAGGCGTCGACCGATTTCAGGGCGCTGTAGGTCAGGAAATAGGTGAAGGCAAAGACGTGGATGCCGATGACGAAGATGACGCCCGCCATGCTGAAGATGTTGATCGGCCCGGACTCGAAGCCGAAGACCGCCCGCAGGAGCGCGATTGAACTGCCCGGCATCCGGCCCGAGCAGGATGATGTAGGCGAGCGCGGTGAGATAGGGCGGCGTGATATAGGACAGCGCCACCAGCGCATGCACGACAGTGGCGCAAGGCCATGTCGCTGCGCGCCGTCGCCCAGGCGAGCGGCACGCCGATCAGCATGCTCATGATGCCGGTGCCGAGCGCAAGCTGCAGCGTATTGACCAGGGCGAGTAGTTCTGCGGGCGCGTGAACGCGCGCTGCAGATGCTCGATGCCGAACGACTGCGGCAGGCCGAGCGCGCCGAGCATCAGCCACAGCAGCGGATAGCCGACCAGGAACAGCAGGAGCACCACGGCCAAGCCCAGCACGACGCCCTGGACGCCGATCCGCCCGACTGGGACGGCCTCGGCAATCGCAAGGGCGCCCGGCGAGCGCCGGCGGGTGCGACAGCCTGCATGTGCTCGTTCTAGTCGACGATCTGCCTGCCTGGCCTCAATTGCCCCACTCGCCGCCGAAGATCGCTGGCCATCCGGTCGAGGATCTTGGTCTTGTCCCGCTTGTACTCGGCGTAGTCGAGGGTCAGCAGCTTCAGCTTGGACAGGGGCGTGCTGCCCTGCGGCGGAGCGACGTCGGTGCGGCTCGAATACTTGCCGCCCTTGACGAGGATGCGCCTGGCCTTCCGGACCCATCCACCATTCGTAGTAGAGCGCCGCGGCGTGCGGCCGCGGCGAGCTCGCAAGCAGCCCGCAGGCGCCGATCTCTGTCGGCACGCCTTCGGCCGGAAACACATAGTCGGTCGGCTTGCCCTGCAGCTTCGAGCGCCAGGCGATGTTGTCGTTCTGCAGGAAGCCCGCACCGCGCTCGCCGCGCTCGAGAACCTGGGTGATGATCTGCGGGCGTCTGCACCCGCAGCGGCTTGGTCGCCGCCATCGCTCTTCACCACGTCCCAGCCCAGATGCTTGGCCAGCGTGTAGATGCGCGGCGCGCCGTCGCCGTTGGCGCTCGAGAAGTAGACCAGCCGTCCGTTCATGCCGGCCTTGCCGAGATCCGCCCAGGTCTTCGGCGGGGCCGAGCCGAACTCCTTGGTGTTGAACTGGATCACCGCCTGCGTCAGCCGATCGGTGATCCAGGTGCCGTCGGGATCGCGCAGATTGCCGGCGACGGCATCCATGGCCGTGCGACTTGAACGGCTTGAGCAAGCTTGCGCTCCTTCATCAGCAGCAGCGCGGCAAGGTCCGACGCGTCGACCATGTCGGCCTGCGGCCTGCCCGCATCGGCCTCGGCCAGCACCTTGGAGGTCACGTCGCTCGAGCCGCCGCGGAAGTACTGCACGTCGATGCCGTACTTCTGCTTGAAGCCGGCATTGATGGCGTCGACGATCTTGGTGTCGAGGCTGGTGTAGAGCACGACCTTGCCCTCGGCCTTCGCCTTGTCGACGTCGATCTTGCCGGCTTCCGCTGGCCCGGTCCCCTGGGCCGTGGCGCGTCGGCCGATCACGGCCAGCGTGCAGCCTGCGGCCATACCTTTGATCAGCGACCGTCGTGCAATCCTCATGGCAGCCTCCCTGACGCGGCTTTGGCAGCGCGCAATCTGCATGTTCTTGCTTTGGCGGTGGCGGCAGGCCCGCGGAACCCGGGTGCCTGGCGCCTCGCATCGCCTGAAGCGTGAAGGTCTTGAAGGAGAGCGGCAATTGACGGAGAGTAGACGAAATCATGACTGCAGAGACATAGATATGGACTACCGCCAGCTCCAGCTCTTCCTCGCCACGGCCGAACGCCTGAACCTGAGCCACGCCGCCGAGGCCATGAACATCACGCAGCCGGGGCTCTCCAAGAGCATGCACCGCCTGCAGCGCGAGCTCGGCACCAAGCTCTACCACCGGCGCGGCCGGGGCATCGAGCTCACCGAGTCCGGCCGCGCGCTCCTGCGCCACGCCAGGCAGATCGAGACGCAGCTGGCCGATGCCCGCTCCGAGGTCATTGGCATTGCCGGCGGCACGCTCGGCCATGCCCGTATCGGCGCCGGTCCATCCTGGCTCAGCCGGCACCTTCCCAACTCCATCTCGCGGGTGATGGCAAAGAATCCCAACGTGCGGTTCACGGTCGACACCGGCTTTCCCGACAGGCTCATCGGCCGGTTGCGGCTCGGCGAGCTCGACGTCGTGATCGGTGCGCTGCCCGACAACCGGATAGACCCGGATCTGCGGTTCATGCGGCTCACAAGCGACGTGATCCGCGTGGTCGCCCGCAAAGACCACCCCCTCGGCAGGAAGCGCGACAGAGACCTCGCCGACTATGCCGCGCAACGATGGATCCTGCCCGGCCGCCAGGAGCTCGTGCGCCAGCGGCTTGCGCGCGTGTTCCAGAGCGCAGGACTTCCCGAGCCGACGATCGCGGTCGAGACCGATTCGCTCTCGCTCAAGCTCGCCACGTTGAAGAGGACGGATTGCCTCGGCCTGACGACCACGCAGATCCTGACGCAGGAGGAGGCACAAGGCGTCGTCGCGCTCGATCTCGACGCCCTGCAGTTTCGCCGCGAGGCGGGCATCGTCAGCCGCAGGCATGCCGATCTGTCGCCCTCGGTGAAGCTCGTCGTGGCGGAGCTGCGCAAGATCGCCGTCAACTACGGTCCGAACTGAGGGGGAAGCGAGCCGATGCGCACTCGGAGGGTGCGCATCTATCAACGCTCAGTCAGTCTGGACCGCGCCGCATAGACCAAACGATCACGCCAGACCTGGTCCCAGCCCTTGCCACGCCCGCAGCGGGGCGCCACCTATACGGCAAAGGCCACCGGGACCGGTGCGGTTCGCCCGAGGTCGATCAGCGCTTGGCACAGCACGAAAGGCGCGGCCGATGACGCAGAAAATCACCGAGACAGACGTGCTGCTGGTCGTCGACGTACAGAACGACTTCTGTCCCGGCGGAAACTTGGCGGTGCCGGTCGGCGACGATGTGGTGGCGCTCGTGAACCGCCTCGGGGGACAGTTCCAGCACGTGGTGATGACGCAGGACTGGCACCCGCCCGGCCACAGCTCGTTCGCCTCGGCCAATCCCGGCCGGAAGCCGTTCGAGACGGTTGCCTTTCCTTACGGTCCGCAGGTGTTGTGGCCGGATCATTGCGTGCAGGGCACGCCCGGCGCCGAGTTCCACCGGGGACTGCGGATCCCCCATGCCGAGCTGATCATCCGCAAAGGCTATCGCCGCGAGATCGATTCCTATTCGGCGTTCTACGAGAACGATCACACGACGCCGACGGGGCTTGCGGGATACCTGCGCGAGCGCGGCCTCGCCCGCATGTTCGTTGCCGGCCTCGCGCTCGACTTCTGCGTGCGCTACTCGGCCGAGGATGCGCACCGCTGCGGCTTTGCGGCAATCGTAGTCGAGGACGCCTGCCGCGGCATCGACCTAGGCGGTTCGCTGGACGCAGCGCGCCAGCGGTTTGCCGAGCTGTCCATTCCTCGCGTTTCGGTCGACATGGTGGGCTGACGCGAGACGGTCGGCGCCTAACGCCGCATTCCAAGGCCCGCTTGGTCGATGAACGCCCGCACCTGCGGCAAGACCCGGGCGCGCCAAATGCCGCCATGGAATAGGGAGAAGTGGCCGCATCCCGGCACGACCAGCTGACGGCGGGCGTGCGCCGGCACGGATGAGCACAAATCGTGGGCTCGCTGTGTCTGTCCAGGCGCGGCGATGTCGTCGTATTCCCCCTCCACCGTCATGAGTGCCGTTGCGCGAATGCTTGCCAATGCCACGGCGTTCTTCCGCGCGCGCAATCTTCCGCGCAGGAGCGTGCTCTCCTGGTAGACGTGACGCATGATGTCGAGGAAGACCTCGGCTGGCAGATCCATCACCGCCGAATAGAGATCGAGGAAGGGGAAGCGCGCGGGATCCGCGCCGTCGTCGGCCAGCAATTTCCCAAGGAGCTCGCCGCCGTCCCTCACATGCCGCGCCAAGTACCCCCACAGACCCAATAGCTGCATGGAGCCCGGATAGACGAGACGACCCATGCCCCGATCGGGCGGGGGCACCTCAGCGATGACATTGCGCTCGTACCAGGAGAGCGTGCGCGACCTGATGAGCCGGGATACGCGCGTCGGGTTGGCGTCGGGATCGATCGGCGCCGCCATGAGCACGAGGCTGCGCGGCGCAGCGCCCGGGACATCGGCCGCATGGTAGGCGGTCGCCACGAGAGCGGGCACGCCCGCCTGACAGAGGGCTATGACATTGAGGCCGGGACCCAGAACCCTGATGGCCTCGACGATGTAGGACGAATTCTCTTCGAGGTCGAAGGGACCCTGGCCGAAAGGCACGTGTCGCGCGTTGACCCAGTCCGTAATGAAGACCTGGTACCACGGAAGCAGGCCCAGGACGAGATCGCGCAACAGAATGGGAAAGTGGGAGGAGAGCGGCGCCACGACCAGCACCTTCGGCAGATGCTCACCATCCGAGCGCGCCAATCGCGTAACCGCGCAGAACGGCATCTGCAGGATGTCTTGCGAGACGATCGGAAGACACTCTCCGCCATGCTCGATGGCGTCGATCTCCAGGCTCAGCCGCGCCGGCTGGTCGGCACCGGCATACAACCGCGGCCTGGGCACTGCCGGCTCGAGGTGACAGCTCACCGCCAAGACCGATCCACCTCCCCACTTTCAAAGTAGGCCCTGAGCTTACGTTGCCTCCGCGCCGGGCCGATTGCGCACGATCAATCGACACCGAAGCGTCAGGCTGCAGCCGCATGCTCGTAGAAGTCCTCTTCCTGGGCATTGTGGATGCGCACGAGGGCCTCGATCAACTCGATCACGCGCTGGGCATCGCGGATCAGGTAGCGATCCGCATCGCCGGGGACGAGACCGTCGGCAATACGGCCCAGGAGCCTTGCCTGGTGAATGATCTCGCGGTGCGCGCGGCTCATGGCGCCGAGCCCAGCCCCGTCGGACAGGAACTTCGACACACGCGGATAGACCGCGCGCTCGTCCTCGCGCTCATGCACCACAATTCTTTCCGCAACCATGCGGTTGGCCTCGGCAATCAGGGTCACGGCTGCCGGGGGCTCGGCATCGTCCAAAGCATCGGCGATCGCCCGCAGACGATCCAGCGTGGCCTCGAGCCGCTCGTGGCCCTCCCGCAATGCCCGCACCGCCGCATCCGGCATGCCCTCGTGGCCGAACCTGTGGCCGGGACTGAGGGCGCGAAGCGCATTGAGGATGACGGCGACGTCGATGGCTTCCTGCGTGAGCGCCCCCGCAACCGGCGTCAGCCAGCCAAGCGCCGCCGCCGCCATCGCCAATCCCGACATCCCCATGCCGGCGATGATGCTCTGCACCGCGATCGCGCGCGCCCGGCGGGCGATCGCCACTGCGTCCGAAACACGGTCGAGGCGATCGACGAGAATGACCACGTCCGCAGCCTCCGACGAGGCGCTGGCGCCACGCGCACCCATGGCAATCCCCACGTCGGCTTTGGCCAGCGCCGGAGCATCATTGATGCCGTCGCCCACCATCAGGGTCGGATGCAGCCGCTGCTCCGTCGCGACCGCATCGACCTTGTCGGATGGCACCCGGTCGGCGAGCACGGCATCGAGATCGAGCGCTGCGCCGATCGTCTCTGCGGCGTCGGCGCGGTCGCCGGTCACCATCACGATCCGCGCGACGCCGGCAGCGCGCAGCGCCTGGACGGCCCGCGGGGTCTCGCGCCTGAGCTCGTCTCCCAGCAGGAGAGCCCCGATGGTGCGACCGTCGACGGCGACAAACACGCTCAGCGCCGACCGCCAGGCTGCGCGGCGCAGCGCACGCACGGCCCAATCCTCCGGCCGGCGGGCGCCGTACACCAGCTGATGCGAGCCGACCCTTACATGCCGCCCGTCCACCTGCCCTTCCAACCCGGAACCCATGGTTTCGTGGACATTCGATGGGATGGCGAGGCACAGTCCCTGCGCCACGGCCGCCTCGACGATGGCCGTTGCCACCACATGATGCGACGCCTGCTCGAGCGAGGCGGCGAGCCGCAATACCTCCTCCGCACTCTCGCCCGGCGCCGTCTCTGTGGCGACGAGACGTGCGCCGCCCACCGTGAAGGTGCCGGTCTTGTCGAACATTACGGTATGGGTGCGTGCCAGCGCTTCGAGCGGACCGCCACCCTTGATCAGGATGCCGCGCCGAGCGGCCTGGGAGACGCCCGCGATGAAGGCGACCGGTGCCGCGAGGATCAGTGGGCAGGGGGTGGCCGCAACCAGCACCGCCAATCCCCGGATCGCCTCCCCCGAAAAGAGCCAAGCCGTGCCGGCTACAGCAAGCGTCATCGGCAGCAGCAGCAGCGCGTAGCGATCGGCCAGACGTATGAACGGCGCCTTCGCCGTTTGCGCCGCCGTGACCATGCGCACGATAGCGGCATAGGTGCTTTCCCCGGCGGTGACGGTGGCTCTGAGCTCGAAGGTCTCGCCGGCATTGAGCGTCCCGCTGCGCGCGGGCTCGCCTTCGCGCCGATCGACCGGAATGGGTTCGCCGGTGAGAGCCGACTCATCGATCATGGCGCGCGGACTGGCGATCACGCCATCGACGGGAACGACCTCGCCGGCCCGCACCAGGATCGTGTCGCCGACCGCCACCTGCTCGATGGCCACATCCTCGACTGTGCCCGCCACACGCCGGTGCGCCATCCGCGGTGCCCGGTCAACAAGCGATTTGAGGTCGTGCTCGGCCCTCGCGACGGCAAAGTCCTCCAGCACATTGCCACCCGCGTACATGACGGCGACGACGGCGGCGGCGAGACCTTCGCCGAGGAGTAGAGCCGCGGACATGGAGACGAAGGCAACGGCATCGACCCCCATCCGGCCAGCCAGAATATCGCGAACCATCGAGACGAGCAGAGCAATGACGACGGGCAGCGTGCCACCCGCCCACAGGCCGTAGGCAAGGCCACCTCTGCCGGCAAGCGATGCGGCGAGGCCCGCAGCTAGTCCCGCCAGGGCCGTGGCAATCAGGCCTTGCCGCATCGTGCGCTCTGTCATCATCGCAGACGATCTTGGCCCTTCGCGCCCGGCAATTCCAGTCGTTCGCTCGACGGGGGACGACGCAGGCCAGCCGCCGGAGCAGCGGGCAATCCTGCCGCGCTATTCTGGTGCAGTCGAGTTGATTGGACGAGCCTCGTCCCCTCGGCGCTACTCGTCCGTCGCTGACGGCTTGGACCTTGGGACAGCGATCGTAGCGGCCGCATGCTCGAGCTCCTTGCGGCCTTTGCCGCCGGATAGCCGCAAAGCCGTCTCGAGAGCGCGAGTAGACAGGACCTTGCCGTCGCCGGCGCGCTTCGGCGGCTCCGGCTGAGGCAGACGCGGGCGAAGCCAGACGGCCGATGCGAGCGTGCTGATCAGGAACGTCCGCGACGTGCTTCGGCTGAGGCAAAGCCGTGCGCAAATGGTGCCGGGGAGGTTGCGAATATCCCCCAGCAGGCCCGGCGCGTCCTGCACGGCCCCCTCGACGTCCACCACGACATAGCCGATTTCGCTGTCCGTCTGGCAATACTGTGCGGCGACATTGACCCCGCGCTTTGCGAATGCCTCGTTGAGCCGGCCAAGCCCCCCGGGCTCGTTGCGATGCACGTGGATAAAGCGAATGCCCGATGATCTTGGCGGCAAGCAGCACCTGCGGGAAGTTCACCGCCCCGGTAGTCGACCCATTGTCGGAATAGTCGACGAATTTGCGGGCGACCTCGCCTCCGATCCGCTCCTGCGCCTCCTCCGTCGAGCCGCCGACGTGCGGGGTCAGAATGACGTTGTCGAGGCCTTGCAGCGGGCTGACGAACTTGTCCGCGTTGGATGAGGGCTCGACCGGGAACACGTCGACTGCCGCACCACCCAGATGCTTGTCCCTGAGCGCGGCTGCCACCGCGTTGAGGTCGACCACGGTGCCGCGCGAGTTGTTGATGAACAACGCGCCGGGCTTCATCAGCCGGATCTCGCGCTCCCGGATCATGTCCTGGGTCTCGGCCGTCTCCGGAACGTGCATGGTGACGACGTCGCTTCGCGCCAGCAGATCGTCCAGCGAGGCGGCCGCCTCGACGTTGCCGTGCCGCAGCTTGTCGGCGCGATCGTGGTAGATCACGCGCATGCCCAGCGCCTCGGCGATGACGGCGAGCTGGCTGCCGATGTTGCCGTAGCCGATGATGCCCAGCGTCTTGCCGCGCACTTCACGCGAGCCCGCCGCCGACTTGTCCCAGCCGCCCTGGTGCGCCGAGACCGATTTGGGGAACACGCCCCGCATCAGCATCACGATCTCGGCGATGGTCAGCTCGGCAACGCTGCGCGTGTTGGAGAATGGCGCATTGAAGACCGGGATGCCCTTGCGCTGAGCCGCCGTCAGGTCGACCTGGTTGGTGCCGACCGAGAAGCATCCAACGGCGATGAGGCTGTCGGCGACCCCGATCACGTCCTCCGTGAGCTGGGTGCGCGAGCGGATGCCGAGCAGATGCACACCCCCAAGCGCCGTCTTCAGGCTCGGACCATCGAGCGCCTTCGGCAGGCGCTCGATGTTGGAATATCCCGAACCCTCGAGGGCAGCGATAGCCGTATCCGAGATCCCCTCGAGGAGGAGGATCTTGATCTTGTCCTTCTGCAGCCAAGTGCCTTCAGTGGGGGTCACGGCACCATGGTTCCCTGGCGTGCGTCGCCGCCTCGTGCGCTCTACGGCCGCGACGTCGCAGCCCCGGCCGGCGCTGGTCGCGGCAGACTCCTATCTCTTCTCTCAGCGCGCGACAACGGCAAGCGTCGCCCGCTCCATCAGCGACTGCCGCTTGGCGATATTTGCCAGCTCCTCGGCGACGATCTTGACGGTGGTGCGGATCTGCTCCGGCGTGTGCTTGGACGTGATGAAGAAGCGCAACCGCGCTGCCTTCATGGGCACGGCCGGATGAATGATCGGCAAGGCATTGATGCCGCGCTCCAAGAGCCTGTCCGTCAGCCGCACCGCGCGGACGGGATCGCTGACCATCACCGGCACCACCGAGAGGCCCGCACTGGTCATCGTGTCAAGCCCCGCCTTCTTCGCCTCCTCGACGAACAGGTGGCCGTTGGCTTGCAGCTTGGCGACCCTCTCCGGGTCGGATTTGAGGATTCTGAGCGCGGTAAGGGCAGCGGCAGTCGCCGGCGGCGACAGGCCAACCGAATACACGAACCCCGGGGCCTGGTACTTCAGGATCTCGATCAGATCGTGGCTGCCGCAGATGTAGCCGCCGCAGCTGCCGAGCGTCTTGCTGAGCGTGCCCATCCAGATGTCGACCTCGCGCGGGTCGAGGCCGAAGTGCTCGAACGAGCCGTGACCGGTCTTGCCCATGACGCCCAGCGAATGGGCCTCGTCGATCATCAGCCAGCAACCGTAGCGCTTCTTGATCTCGATCAGCCGGCGCAGGTCCGGAAAGTCGCCGTCCATCGAATAGAGGCCTTCGGCAACGATCAGCGCGTTCTTGTGCTTGTCGCGATTCTCCCGCAGCACCTTCTCGAGGTCGTCCGGGTTGTTGTGGCGGAAATTGATGCTGGTCGCGCGCGACAGCTTGGCGCCCACGATGGCGCTGTTGTGCATCAGCTCGTCCTGCACGATGAGGTCTTCGGGCGCCATCAACATGCCGATGGTCGAAATGTTGGTGGCGTGGCCGCTCACGAAGGTGAGGCAAGCGTCGGAGCCATAGAAGTCGGCCAGCTCCCGCTCGAGCTCACGGTGCATCATGCGCTCGCCCGCGACCAGCCGGCTGGCCGACACCGATGTCCCGCATTCGTCGATGGCAGCCTTGGCCGCCTCGGCGACGGCCGGCTCCTGGTTGAGCCCAAGGTAATCGTAGGAGGCGAAGTTGATGAGCTCGCGGCCCTCGTGGATTGCCGTCGCCCCGAGCCGCCCGTCATGGGCGCGATAGAAAGGGTTTTTGAGGCCGAACATGCTCGCGACGGTGCGATGCTTGTTCATGGTCTGGAAGATATGCAACTCGCCGAACGGAATCGCCGGCTTGTACGTCGGCGCCGCCTCCGTGGCGCGAATCGTGCCAAGCGCCTTGGCAAGCGAGCGGGCAGCCCCCTTCACTCCGCCCGGTGCCTTCTCGACGGCCTCGAACCAAGAGCCGTCTCGCGACCCCACATCTTGGTTGGTCATCTCGTACCTTTCGTTTCGGCGCCTACCGAGCGCGGTGGCGGTGCTCTGCCGTCCTGCGTGGCCCGATACTCATGGCTCTTGGGAGGAGGCGCTGTTCCTGGCGGCACAGCCTAGACCAGGCGATGATCGAAGGCGACAGGGGTCATATCTCCTGTGAGCTGATTCGGTCCGGTTTCGCATGCCCGCCACGACACGGATGGGCTGTGCAAAGCCTGCCCATGCCATGACCAAGATCAGCGTGCCAATGTTGCCTTACCCGAGGCGACGTGGTCAAATTGAACGAGAATGGGTAGCCGCGACCTATGGAGCTCATGATGGTGGCTGCAACACAAACGACGCGGTTTCTTCCCTTCCTCGAACCCGCCGAGGAGAGTGCTGTGCTGGCGACGGCCCCGATCAAGTCGTTCGATCGCGGTCAGCTCGTGCTCGATCAGAACGTGCAGTTGAAGGCCATCTTCCTCATCGAGCAGGGTGCGGTGCGGGTCGAGCGCCGAGAGGGGGATCAGACGGTGCCGTTGGCCCTTCTCGAAGCAGGGGAATTCTTCGGCGAGATGTCCTACGTCGATGGCGCCCCGACCAGCGCCAGGGTCATTGCCGACGCGCCGACAAAGCTGCGGGTCATCGACGAGGCGACCGTCAACGGACTGATCAAGAAGGATCCTGGCTTTGCCGGTCGGCTCTATCGCTCCATCGCGGCCATTCTGGCCGAGCGGCTCCGGCTGACATCGATGCATCTGGACACTCTCATCGAAGGCATCGACTTCTACAGCCAGACCCGGGCCGAGATCGAAGCCGCCGCGGCCAAGCTGCCCGGATCTGACTGGAGAGAGGGTCTGGTGGCAGCCGTCGTCGAAAGAGAGCGCAAGTCCTCCGGCTGAGCACCGCCCGGCCGCCGACTCTTTTCGCCAGGCCTGTATGCGGGTCGGATCGAAGCTTCTCAGGCTCCGGCGGCTGGAGCACGCGCGGAGTTTTCTTTTAGGCTTGTCCGAACGGAATCTTGCCACTTCTGCGTTAGCTGATAGGCGACACGGCGGGCGAAAGCCTCTGGCCCGAGGACACTGAGGCCTTTCCGCCGCAACACGCTCCGCGGCAAAGCAACGCCGCCCGGCGCGCGATAGGCTGACCTCGAGTCTCTTGGGAGAATGCCGTGAGACCGCCCGAGCACGTGGATGTCCTGATCATCGGCGCAGGTCTGTCCGGAATCGGCGCGGCGCACCATCTGCAGGAGAAGTGCCCTCGCAAGACGTTCGCCATCCTCGAGGCCCGCGAGTGCATCGGCGGGACGTGGGACCTGTTCCGCTATCCGGGCGTGCGCTCGGATTCCGACATGTTCACGCTCGGCTACTCGTTTCGGCCCTGGACCGCGCCCAAGTCCATCGCCGACGGCACATCCATCCTGGACTACATCCGCGAAACCGCGCGCGAGCATGGCATAGACCGCAAGGTCTACTTCAACCATCGGGTCAAGCACGCCTCATGGTCATCGCGGGACAAGCGGTGGACGGTCGAAGCAGAGCACGGCCCGTCTCGGGAGCCGACCCGGCTCGGCTGCGACTTCCTGTTCGTGTGCAGCGGCTACTACAGCTACGCCGAAGGCCATGCTCCGGCCTTCCCCGGTGTCGACCGCTTCAAGGGCGCGATCGTTCACCCACAAAATTGGACCAAGGACGTCGACTACGCCAACAAGCGCGTGGTCGTGATCGGCAGCGGCGCCACGGCCGTGACGTTGGTGCCGGAGCTCGCCAAGACGGCGGCCCACGTGACGATGCTGCAGCGCTCCCCGACCTACGTCGTGGCGTGGCCCGACGAGGATGGAGTTGCCAATTTCTTGCGCCGCTGGCTGCCGGCCACAGCGGCGTGCAGCATCACACGATGGAAGAATGTCCTGGGTGGCATGTACTTCTATCGCATCTGCAAGCGCGCTCCGGAACGCGCCAAGAAGATGATCCTCGATGGCGTGCGCGCCGAGCTCGGGGCTTCCTATGACGTCGGGACCCATTTCACCCCGCGCTACGATCCCTGGAACCAGCGGCTTTGCCTCGCGCCCAACGGCGATTTCTTCGATTCGATCCGGCAAGGCCGGACCACCATCGTGACGGACGAGATCGCGACCTTCACCGAAACCGGTCTGAAGCTGCGCTCGGGCCGGGAGCTCGAGGCGGACCTCGTGGTGACGGCAACAGGCCTCAACATGCAGGTTTTGGGCGGTGCCGAGATCGATGTCGACGGCCGGGCCGCCGATCCGGCAACCACGCTCAGCTACAAGGGGGCGCTCTATAGCGACATCCCCAACCTGGCTTCGGTGTTCGGCTACACCAACGCGTCCTGGACCCTGAAGGCCGATCTCATCTGCGGCTACGTCTGCCGGCTGCTCAACTACATGGACAAGCACGGCTACGATACCTGCACGCCGCGCAACACCGATCCCGCCATGCCGCTCCTGCCGCCGGTCGATTTCTCCTCGGGCTATTTCCAGCGCGCCATGGACAGGCTGCCGCGACAAGGCTCGCACAAGCCATGGCGGATCTATCAGAACTACGTGAGCGACGTTGTGTCCTTGCGGTTCGCCCCCATCGACGACGGCGTGCTGCAGTTCACGGCGCGGCCCGCGCCTCGCGGCGGCACGACCGCGCCGCGCGCCGATCGGGCAATGCAAGGTGCCGGGACGCCCTGATCGCTCTTCCCGCCGAACCCGCCTATTCGACCCACACTTTGAGCGGCATGCCCCCTTTGGGGTGCAGCGTCACGCGCGCGATCGGCACTGGATCGTGGTCCTCGACAGGCTCGAAGCGGACGGTCTGCAGCATGGTGGCCAGCATGGCCGTTGCCTCGATCATGGCGAACGCCATGCCGATGCAGATGCGCGGACCGGCACCGAACGGCAGGTATTGATAGCGCGAGATCTTCCCCTCGTTCTCGGGGGCGAACCGGGTGGGGTCGAACAGGTTGGGATCCTGCCAAAGCTTGCGGTGCCGATGGATGGCGTAGATCGGCATGACGATAGATGTGCCTGCCTTGATCGCATGCGAGCCAATCGTAACGTCGGTGGCGGCCTGCCGGCTGAGCAGGGGCACCGGCGGATAGACGCGCATACTCTCCTTCAGCACCTGCTGGGTCAGGACGAGCCTGTCGATATGCTCGGCCGCAACCGGCGCCCCGCCGGCGACACGCGCGATCTCGCTCTTGAGAGTGTTCGTCCACTCGGGAGACAGGGCGAGCAGATAGAGCGTCCAGGTCAGCGCCATGGCGGTCGTCTCATGGCCTGCAAGGTAGAACGTGAGCAGGTTGTCGATCAGCTGCTCGTCATTCATCGGCGCGCCAGTCTCGGGCTCGTGGGCGATCATGAGGCGATGCATGAGGTCATCGGGCGCCTCGACCCCACTGCGACGCTCGCCCACCATGGTCGCCACAGCCGAACGAAGCGAGCTGATGGCCCCCTGCATCGCCCGACGCCCTGGCTGGGGCAGCCAGCTCGGCGCATTGGCAATGAGGTAGAGACGATGCCAGGTGCCCGATCTCTGGAAACGATCGGTCGCCGCCTCGACGGTGGCGCCGACGCTCGCGTCTCCCGATGGCAGCAGGGTCGCGCAAATGACGTCGAACGTGGCCCGGGTCATGTCGCGCTCGATCTGCTGGCGCGAGCCAGGCGCGGCACGGCGCCATCGCTCCACGAGCCGGCGCGCTGCACTTACGAAGGTCGGCACGAATGTGCCGAGCTCGCTGCGCCGGAACATCGGCGCGGAGGTCTGCCGCTGCCATTTCCACTCGGCTCCTTCGCTCGTCAGGATGCCCTTGCCCAACAGCGGCCCGAGCACCCGGATCTGCAAGAGCTTCTCGAACTTCTCGTGCTCGTCGAGGAGAATGGCCTTGATGAGCCCCGGTTCGGTGATCCACTCGAAGGGGATGCTGCCGCCGGTATAGGCGACGACGTCCTCCTCATAGACCGCCTGCGGGATCACCAGCAGGGGATTGCGCAGGAACCTCGCCACGAAGGCAAGACGACCGTAGGGCCGTGCCGGAGGTGCGATATGGGGGGCAATGAGCGCGGGAGCTGGTGCAGGGGGTGGGTTCAGGCCTGGACTGCGCTCGATCTGAATTGTCTCGCCCTTCACAGCACATCTCCTCAGCCACAGCACGCGCAGGCGTCCATTCGAAGCCAGGAACGAGCACACTGGGCAAAATGGGTACTCGGGGCTGTTCCGCACAGTACAGCCCATGCGCCGCCGCTGGGACCCCTTCAGCCCGAGGAAATCCGGGTGCCGACACCCGCTCGATCTGGAGTTAACGCTACTGCAAGCCGCCTTACCTACAATGAGCCCCGGCAGGGCGCGGCAAGGTTTGCGTGCATCACGCAAGGGGACGCCGCACAATCGTCAAGTTTTGCGTCGGTGCGGGGAATGAGCCGGTCATCGAATTTGCGTGCGCGAGACGATCTCGCCGGCGCCGAACCACCGCGGCCGGCTGCCGTCGTCGTCGAAGCGCCGATCGCACCTCCAGCTGAGCCGGCGTCGATCCTGTCCCGTCTGGACGCGGCAGGCCGCATTGGCGCCCTCAGCAGGGCATTCGAGGCCCCCGCGGAGCAAGTCCCCCCGTCCGAGACCGTGAACGAAGTGCGGGCGGGGATTGCCAATCGCCTCTGGGCGCAGCGCCGCCGCGCGCTCAAGACCCTGATTGGTATCGCCATCATCGCCGTGGCGGGTTGGCTCCCGGTGCGGGCTCTGCTGGAGACGACCAGCACGCAAGCGATTATTAATGCCCGGTTGATCACGCTGCGCGCGCCGATCGAGGGCCAGATCGGGCCTCTAGGCGCCGTGTCCGTTGGAACCACGGTGCAACCCGGGGCGGCGCTCGTCGGCATCACCAATCCCCGCGCCGAGCGCGGGCGCCTCGACGATCTTCGCCGCCTCGTTGACGAGGTCGAGACCGAGATCAAAACGCTCGTCGACCGGCGCCGAGGCCTCGAGGCTTTGCGCGAGGGTCTCAGCGCACAGACGCAAGCATTTCGAGCGGCGCGGATGGATCAGCTGGATGCGCGCATCGCCGAGGCGAGGAGCGACATTGCCGCGGGCGAGGCCAAGCGCCAGGAGGCCGACCAGGCGCTCGCGCGGGCCCGCTCGCTCGATGCGGCCGGGAGCGGCACGAGGGTCACTCTCGAGAAGGCCCAGCGCGACGCCACGGTCGCCGAGCAGACACTGGCAGCGCTCCGCCATCGCCTTTCGGCGCTCGAAGTCGAGCGATCCGCCCTTCGCGATGGCATCTTTGTCGGCGACAGCTACAACGACCGACCGCAATCCCTTCAGCGCGCCGACGAGATCGCGTTGCGATTGAACGAGATCACTGCGGAGATCAGCCATCGCAGCGATCGAGTGGCACACCTGCGGTCCGAGCTCGCCGGCGAGCAAGACCGCTACGCTGCCCGCGCGGCCGCCACGCTCGTCTCGCCCGTGGGCGGCAGCATCTGGGAGGTCATGACGGCACCGGGGGAGACCGTGGTGCGCGGGCAAGATCTCATGCGCGTGCTCGACTGCACGGGCCTCGTCGTTACCGCAACGGTCGGCGAAACCGCCTACAACCAGCTGCGCATCGGCGAGCCCGCGCGCTTCCGCTTCCGTGGCGAAAGTGCCGAGCACGAGGGACGCATCATCGGATTGACCGGCATCGCCACGGCGCCGGCAAACCTGGCCATCCAGCCTTCGGCACTCGCCAAGGAGCCCTACCGCGTCACCGTGGCCCTCCCCGAGCTGTCACGCTCGGGAAACTGCAACGTCGGTCGCACGGGCCGAGTGACGTTTGGGAAGTGAGCCACGCTCATGTCGGCCCTGTTCGAAAGCCTCACACCGGGCTTCTTCGTCGTAGGGGCGGCATGGGTGCTGCTGCCGTGGCTGCGCCCCGACGATCAACGGGCGCGTGCGGCGATGGTGGCGGTCATGGTCGCGCTCATGTGGCGCTACATGCTCTGGCGCTGGCTGGCGACCCTCCCAGCGCCCGGCCTCACGCTCGACTTCGCCGTCGGCACCGTGTTTGTGCTCGTCGAAACGCTGATGGCGTGCGGCAGCACCGTCAGCCTGGTGTTCCTCGCCCGCCTCAGCGACCGCACCCCTGACGCCGATCGCAACGCTGCCTGGCTCGAGGCGCAGCAGCCGCTGCCGCTCGTCGACGTGTTCATCTGCACTTACAACGAGGAGGAGGCCATCCTGGAGCGCACCATTGTCGGTGCGATGTCCATGGACTATCCGCGCTACCGCGTGTGGGTGCTCGACGACGGCCGGAGGCCTTGGCTGGCGGAGCTGTGCGAGCGTCTGGGCTCGGGATATCTCACCCGGCCCGACAACGCTCACGCCAAGGCCGGCAATATCAACAATGGACTGCGCCACGTGGCGGGCCTTTCCGAGCCGCCCGACCTCATCAGCATTCTCGATGCCGACTTCGTGCCTTTGCCGCAGCTGCTGCGCCGGGCCATCAGCTTGTTTCGCGAGCCCGACGTCGGGATCGTCCAGACGCCGCAACATTTCATCAATCCCGATCCGCTGCAGACCAATCTTTCCTTGGCGCGCGTGTGGCCAGACGAGCAGCGCTACTTCTTCGACGTGGTGATGGCCTCGAAAGATGCATGGGGCGCCGCCTTCTGCTGCGGCACCTCCTCGGTCATCCGATTCGACGCACTGCAGCGCATCGGCGGCTTTCCCACCGACTCGGTTACCGAGGACTACCTGGTCACGCTCAAGATGAAGTCGGCGGGCTTCCGCACGGTCTATCTCAACGAGCGCCTTTCGCTGGGCCTCGCACCGGAGGGCCTGAAGGAGTACGTCACGCAGAGAAGCCGCTGGGCGCTCGGATTCGCACAGATCTGTCGTGGGTCGCTCGGCCCGCTACGCCGCAACAAGCTCACTCTCCTCGACCGCATCAGCCTGATCGAGACCTTCCTGTACTGGTCCGCGAACTATTCCTTCCGACTGCTCGGCATCGTCATTCCCATTCTCTACTGGCTTCTCGACGTGCACGCCGTGCAGGCCGACGTCATCCACACATTGGCCTACTATCTTCCCCACTTCGTCGCGCAGATCGTCATCATGAGCTGGATGGCGCAGGGGCGGGTCATGCCGGTCATGTCGGATGTGACCCAGCTGTTGGCCGCCACTCAGATCGTCCAGGCGGTGATGCACGGGCTGCTCAAGCCGCGCGGGCACAAGTTCCAAGTCACGGCCAAGGGCGGTGACCGCAGCCGCCGTTTCGTGCAGTGGCCGCTGCTCAGGCTGTTCGTCACCTGCCTCGCGTTGACGCTGGCCGGGATCGCGTGGGCCTTCCTGATTGAGGACGGCACCAAGCTGCGCGACTCCAGCGCACTCTGCCTGTTCTGGAGCTGGTACAATATCGTGGTGCTCTCGCTTGCCTGCGTCGTGTGCGTGGAGCAGCCGCGCCTGCGCCTGTCGGAGCGGCTGGCGGCGCAAGAGATGGTGATCGTCCGCGCGGCCGGCGACGCTTTGGCCTATCGCATTCTCGATCTGTCCCTCGGCGGCGCGAAGCTCGGCGGGATCGCGCCGGGCAGCGCGGGCGACGCCGTGACCCTCAGCCTGCGCGACCTGCGCGTACCCGCAACCATCGTCCGCTGCGGCAAGGACGACTTTGCCGTGGTTTTCAGGCACGCCGACAACACGCGCACCGATCTCATTCGCCTGATCTACTCGGGCCGGTATTCGGCAGCCGTGCCCAAGATCGAGCCGTTCCGCGTTGCAACTGCCCTGCTCGGGCGCGTCATGCGCTGAAGGCAACGGCAACGACCAGGAAGGATCGCCGACTAGCCCTCCGCGCGCTGCGGCCGGGACAGCAGCGCCTCGATTGCCGCACCGATGTCGAGCCGCCCCTCGACGATGGCCGCCACGGCCTGGCAGATCGGCATATCGATCCCCTTGGCCGCAGCCAGGCGAACGACGGCGGCGGCGGTATAGACCCCTTCCGACACCGAGCGGCGGCTGCCGAGCACGGCTTGCAGCGTCTGGCCCTGGCCCAGCGCGCGCCCCAGGCTCATGTTGCGCGATTGCGGGCTGCCGCAGGTGAGCAGCAAATCGCCGAGACCCGACAAGCCCATCAGCGTCTCCGATCGCGCGCCCAGTGCCTCGCCGAAGCGGCGCATCTCGGCAAAGCCGCGGGTGACGAGGGCAGCATGCGCGCTGGCACCGAGTGCGCGCCCCTCGACGATACCGGCGGCGATTGCCAGCACGTTCTTGAGCGCACCGCCAAGTTGCACGCCCACCACGTCGCTTGACCAGTAGATCCGCAACGTGCGGGAGCCGAGCGCTCCCGCCAGCGCCTCCCCGAGCGTCTCATCTGCGGCGGCAAGCGTCAGCGCCGCGGGCAGCCCGCGCGCCACGTCGGCGGCAAAGCTAGGGCCGGAAAGCACCGCCAGCGCCGCTTGCGGCAGCGTCTCGGCAATCACCTCCCCCAGCAGCTTGCCGGTGGCCTGCTCGAGACCCTTGGCGCAGATGACGACCGGCTTGCCGTCGCCCACGTGCGCGCCAAGCTCGCCGGCCACCGCACGCACGTGCTGGGCCGGAGCCACCATCAGCACCGCATCCAGCTCCGCGATGTCGCCAAGCTCGCGCGTCGCCCGCAGCCCCGCCTCCAGTGCCACGCCGGGCAGGAAGGCCGTATTGCTGTGGCTGGCATTGATCTCGGCGGCGACCTCCGCCTCGCGTACCCAGAGCGCCACCTCGCGGCCGGCCAGCCGCAGCGTCTGGCCGAGCGCCGTACCCCACGCCCCGCCGCCGACAATGCCGATGCTTTGCAATGTCACCGGTGCGCTCCTTCCCCCTCTCCCCGTCTTCACGGGGAGAGGGTCGGGGTGAGGGGCAGAGGCAAACTCCAACGTTGGCGTATGCCGCTGCCCCTCACCCTAGCCCTCTCCCCATTTCTGAAAAGAATGGGGAGAGGGACCAATCACGACGTCTTCATGATGAAGGGGTTGCCACCGCCGGGTCCGTTGTTGATCCATACGCTCTTGGACTGCAGGTAGCCATCGATCGCCTCGATGCCGTTCTCGCGGCCGAGCCCGGAGGCCTTGTAGCCGCCGAACGGCATCAGGAAGCTCACGGCGCGGTAGGTGTTGACCCACACGGTGCCAGCCCGGATGCGCTTCGACACCGTGGTGGCACGCCTCACCGATTGCGTCCAGATGCCGGCTCCGAGGCCATAAGCCACGTCGTTGGCGATCTGGACGGCCTCCTCCTCGTCCCTAAACTTGATGATGGAGAGCACCGGCCCGAACACCTCCTCCTGGGCGATGCGCATGCTGTTGTTGACGCCGGTGAAAATGGTGGGCTTGACGAAGTATTTGCCGCCGCCCTCCTCCTTGGTGGCCGGGCCGCCGCCAAGCACGCAGTTGGCACCCTCACCCTTGGCAACGTCGATGTAGGAGAGGATCTTCTGGTACTGCGGTGGCGTCGTCACGGGCCCGACCTGGGTCTCGAACTTGCTCGGATCGCCGAGCCGCGCAGTCTTGGCCATGGCGATCAGCTTCTCTACGAACTGATCGTGGATCGTCTCCTGCAGCAGCAGGCGCGAGCCGGCGATGCAGGTCTGCCCCGTGGCCGCAAAGATGCCCGACACCGCGCCGCTCACGGCATCGTCGATGATGCAGTCGTCGAACACGATGTTGGGCGACTTGCCGCCGAGCTCCAGCGACACCTTCTTGAAGGTCTTGGCGGCAAGCTCGTTGACGCGCGCGCCAGTCGCCGTGCCGCCGGTGAAGGCGACCTTGGCGACCTTGGGGTGGGTGACGAGCGGCTCCCCCACCACGGCGCCGTAGCCCGTCACGACGTTGATCACGCCGGGCGGCACTTCGGCCGGCTCGATCACGAGCTTCATGAACTCCAGCAGCGAGGCGCTGGTAAACTCGGATGGCTTGATCACGACAGTGCAGCCGGCCGCCAGCGCCGGGGCCAGCTTCCAGCCGACCAGCATCAGCGGGGAGTTCCACGGCGTGATGAAAGCGCACACGCCGACCGGCTCCTTGAGGATGTAGGTGAAGTGGTCGGGCCGATCGGCCGGCACCACCGCGCCCTGAATCTTGTCGGCGAGACCGCCGTAGTAGTAGAACCATTCGGGCAGATACTTGGTCTGCGCCACCATCTCCGAGATCAGCTTGCCGTTGTCGCGCACCTCGATCTGCGCCAGATGCTCGGCGTGCTTCTCGATCAGGCCGGCGATGCGCCTGAGCACCTTGCCGCGTGCGGTCTGCGTCATGGCCGGCCAGGGACCAGCGTCGAACGCCCGCCAAGCCGCCTCGCAGGCGCGGCCCGCGTCCTTGGCATCGCACTCCGGGATCAGCGCCCAGGGCTCGCCGGTATAGGGGTCATGCGTCTGGAACTTCTTTCCGGATGCGGCCTCACACCATTTGCCATCGATGTAGGTCTGATAGTCCTTGAGCTTGGTCGGGCGATCCTGCATGGCGCTCCTCCGCTACGGCGTGGATGAGAGATTCCGATCAAGGTTCGATCAGGGTTCGGTCAAGGTTCGATCAAGGCTAGTTCGCGCGTGGCCGTGGTTCAACCGCCGTCAACCCGGCGCCGCCATCCCCGCCAAGCGCAATTTGCACAACTCAGCCATCTGCCGCCGAGGGGATGGTCGCGAGCCTGGGGATACCAGCCCGAGCGACGCCTACTCGGCTGCCTCGGCCCGACCTTCCCGCGGCAGTCCCAGCTCGGCCCACAACGTCGACAGGGCGGCCTCCAGCCGGTCGATGTCGGCGTCGGAATGGTGCGGGGTGGGAGTCAGCCGCAGGCGCTCGGTGCCGCGCGGCACGGTCGGGTAGTTGATCGGCTGCACGTAGATGGCAAACCGCTCGAGCAGAGCATCGGTTATGCGCTTGGTCAGCACGGGGTCGCCGACCAGAATCGGCACGATGTGGCTCGGGTTGTCCATGACAGGCAGTCCCGCAGCTGCCAGTCGGCCCTTGAGGACCCGCGCCGCGCTCCTGGTGGCGCTCGCGCTCGGCGCTGCTGGCCTTGAGGTGCCGGATGCTGACGACCGCGCCCGCGGCAATGGCCGGCGCCAGCGAGGTGGTAAAAATGAACCCCGGCGCATAGGAGCGGATGGCGTCGCACAGATCGGCGCTGGCAGCGATATAGCCGCCCATGATGCCGAAGCCCTTGGCGAGTGTGCCGTTGATGATGTCGACGCGATCCATGACGTGGTCGCGCTCGGCGAGTCCGCCGCCGCGGGGCCCATAGAGCCCCACGGCATGCACCTCATCGAGATAGGTGAGCGCGCCGTACTTCTGCGCGAGGTCGCAGATGGCTCCGATCGGCGCCATACGACCGTCCATGGAGTAGACCGACTCGAAGACGATGATCTTGGCCCGGTCGCGAGCCACCGCCGCGAGCTTGGCTTCGAGGTCGGCAAGGTCGTTGTTGCGCCAGATCACTTTGGCGCCCCCGCCGTTGCGGATGCCGGCGATCATGGAGGCGTGGTTCTTCTCGTCGGAGAAGATGATCGAGCCGGGCAGCAGCTTCTGCAGGGTGGCAAGCGTGGTGTCGTTGGCGACGTAGGCCGACGTAAACAGCAGTGCCGCTTCCTTGCCGTGCAGGTCGGCGATCTCCGCCTCGAGCTCGATGTGATAGTGCGTGGTGCCGGAGATGTTGCGCGTGCCGCCCGAGCCGGCGCCGGCGGCGTCGATCGCTGCGTGCATGGCGGCAAGCACGGCGGGATGCTGGCCCATGCCGAGATAGTCATTGGAGCACCACACCGTGATCGGCCGCGCGCCGCCGGCAATGAATTGGTGCGCCCCCGGAAACTGGCCCCGGTCGCGGCGGATGTCCGCGAATACGCGGTAGCGCCCCTCGTCCCGCAAGGCCTGCAGCGCCTTGGCGAATACCGTCGCGTAATCCATGCGGTTCAAACCTTGCGCACCTTGGGGCTTGGCTTGTTCGCTCCCCCTGGGGTTGCCTGGCTGGCGATACCCTAGAGACATTCTAGACGAGTTGAGGCCGGCCGAAAGCCCCCGCGCTTTGTCGCACGCCCGTAGAGCCAGAGGGATTGACTACGATCAATTCACGTTGGCGGATTGATAGGCATTTCCCGGGGTCCCCGCGACTCCGCCGAGGGCTCGTCAGTACGCCGCAGCGATCGCGCCGACGCCGTCCTTCAGGTAGATGTCGCGGCGGAACTGCACCACGCCGTCCTGCGTCGCCCAAGCAGTAACGTAGACGAAATAGAGCGGCACCGGCCTCTTGAGCTTGACGTCGAGGCGCTCGCCCGACTGCTTGATGGCAAGCACGTGCTCGGGCCTCCAGCCTTGATCGGCCAGCACCCAGGTCGCCAGCTGCTCGATGCCATGCACGCGCACGCAGCCCGAGCTCGCGGCGCGGAAGTTGCGCCCGAAGATCGATTGCGAGGGCGTATCGTGCATGTAGACGGAGTGGGTGTTGTTGAAGTTGATCTTGACGAAGCCCAGCGGATTGTCGGGTCCCGGCTGCTGGCGATAGGCGAGGCCCTTGGCTGATGCTGAGCTCCAATTGATCTTGTTGGGGTCGAGCTTCTTGCCGTCGCCTCCGTAGGCGTCGATGTGATACTTGGTGAGCACGCTCTGGCCGCGCCTGGCCATTTCCCGCCCCTTGGGGATCAAGTCCTTCTCGATCACCGTCGGCGGCAGGTGCCACACCGCATTGAAGTTGAGCTCGTGGATGGCCGAATTCAGGATCGGGGTCGGGCGGTCGGGCTTGCCCACCACGCCCGCGTGCCGCGAGACGATCTGGTCGCCTTCCACCACCTCGATCTGGGCGGCCGGGATGTTGACGAGGACGTACTTCTTCGCCCTGGGCGCTGCATGCAAGCGCTCGAGGTTCTTCTTGAGCTGCTTGAGGCGCACGGCTGCCGGCACGTTTAGCGCCGCAATGGTGCGCTTGTCGAGAATACCGGTCGGAGCGAGGCCGTTGGAGGCCTGATAGCGCCTGACGGCCTTCTCGACGTAGTAGTCGAAGCTCTCGGAGCCGCCGCCTTCCCTGAGGTCGCCGGAGAGCAGCAGGCGTTGGCGCAGCAGCACGACGGCCGGGTGGGACATGCCCGATTGCAGCTGAACCTCGGGGATTGGCCGCCAACCGCCCGCGGCTGCAATCTCGGTGTAGCGCTTGATGGCGGCCTTGGTGGCGCCGAGGTTGGCCGGGCTCAGCGTCGGATACCCCTTGGGAGGGGTCGCCTCCCACTCCTTGATGAACTCGCGGTCGGTCGCTTCCACATGCGAGCTGTAGGCAGAGCCCGGGAACTTCGGCCAGCTGTTCTCGGCCGCTGCGGCGCCACCGGCGGCGAGCGCCGACGCGAGCAATCCCGCTATGATTGCCCTCGCTCGCCCCTGGTCCATGATGGTCCGCCCCGCCTCATTGGTGTGCCGAGCAGCGTGGGGCATTCGCAGCTCATTGAGAAGTCGAAAAAATATCGTCCCAAAGAGATGGGCGGCGGTGGTGCGGCATGGACACGGGAGCGTGGTCCTACTGCGCCGCATCGAGGACGAGCTGGCGCTCGGCCAGACGGGTGTAGAGGCCACCCCGGTGCAGCAGATCGGAGTGGCGGCCCTCCTCGACGATGCGGCCCTGGTCCATCACCAGGATGCGATCGGCGCGTTGCACGGTGGCAAGGCGGTGAGCGATGACGAGCGTCGTGCGGTTCTGGGTCAAGCGCTGCAGGGCTGCCTGCACGGCCCCCTCGCTCTCCGCATCGAGCGCACTCGTGGCCTCGTCCAGCAGCAAGATCGGCGCGTCCTTGAGGATGGCGCGGGCAAGCGCGATGCGCTGGCGCTGGCCGCCCGACAGCGTCACACCGCGCTCACCGAGCCGCGTCGCAAACCCCTGCGGCAGAGCCGCAATGAAGTCCATTGCCTGCGCCGCCTCGGCGGCACGCTCGACATCAGGGTCGCTCGCCTCGGAGCGCCCATAGCGGATATTCTCGGCCAGCGTATCGTCGAACAAGGCGACGTCCTGTGGCACCAGCGCGAGGCGAGCCCTCAGCGCCGCCAGATCGACATCGGCCACCGAGAGCCCATCGACGGCAACGATGCCCGACTGCGGGTCGTAGAAGCGCAGGACCAGGTTGAAGATCGTGCTCTTGCCCGCCCCCGACGGCCCGACAATGGCCACCGTCTCGCCGGGCTCCACGGCGAAACTGACACCATTGAGAGCCGAGACCCCGGGGCGCGAAGGATAGACGAACCCCACATCGCGGAAGGCGACGCTGCCGCGCGCCGGGACCGGAAGCGGCTTCGGCCGCGGCGGCGCGCGGATCTCGGCCTCCACCGCCAGCAGCTCCAACAGCCGCTCGGCCGCGCCCGCCGCCTGCGCCAGCTCGCCCCACACCTCCGAAAGCTCGGCGATGGCGCCCGCCGCAAACACGGCGTAGAGCACGAACTGTCCAAGCCGGCCACCACTGATCTCGCCGCCAATCACCAGCCGCGAGCCAAACCACAGGATGCCGACGATGCTCGAGACGATGAGCGCGATGGCAATCGCCGTGAGGCCGGCGCGGGCAACGAGGCGCGAGCGAGCCGCAGCGAAGGCGCGCTCGACGGCTGCGGCAAACCGGCGCGACACAGTCGCCTCCTGGCCGAAAGCGTGCATGGTGCGCACGGCGCCGAGGTTCTCGGCCGCGTAGGCCGAGGCGTCCGCCAATCGGTCCTGCGCGGTGCGCGACAGGCGGCGCACGGCCCGACCGTAGGCCAGCAACGGAAAGACGATCAGCGGGATGGCTGCCAGCGCCAGGGCCGCCAGCATCGGGCTCGTGACGAACATCATGACGAGCGCGCCGATCAGCATGATGAGGTTGCGCAGCGCCTGGCTCAGCGCCGAGCCGGCCGCGCCCTTGATCTGCGTCGTGTCGGCGGTAAGCCGGCTCATCACCTCGCCGGAGTGCGTGGTGTCGTAGAAAGCGGGCCCAAGTTCGGCCAGATGCCGGAACACCTCCGCCCGCAGGTCGGCCACCACGCGCTCGCCCAACCAATTCACGGCGTACATGCGGCCTGCGCTCGCGATCGCCAGCGCCAGGCCGATGCCGATCAGGGTCACGAAGTAGAGGTCGATGAAGCCGCCGTCGTGCCCGACAAACCCCACATCGATCACACGCCGCACGGCCACCGGCACCGTCAGCATAGCCGCCGCAGAGACCACGAGCGCGACGAAGGCGGCGGCCACCATGCTCATGTGCGGCCGCAGATAGGGCCACAGGCTCATCAGCGAGGGCAGCTGGCGCTGTCCTAGCTTGGATGTGCCGGCGATTTCACCAACCTTGGACAAGCGGCCCTCGAAGCCAATGGTGCGGGTGAGAGTGCCGATGCGGGGAGCCGAGGGCAAGTGGACGGATCGCCACCTTGTTGTTTCCCGCGAAACGGCTCGAATTCGTGACGCGGCATACACCCTGTTTGCTGATAGCGACAGGAGGTTGCCATGATCCTCAGCGAGACTTCGCCAGCAATCCACACCACCCCCGAAGACGTGTTCGCATTCGTCGCCGGGATGGAATCCACTTATCAGAGCTGGCACAGCGACCACGTGCTGTTCCGGTGGATCGATCCGCCGGCTCTGAAAGAAGGGGTGAGATTCCATTTCGCGGAGCGAATAGGCGGCAAGCTCATGAAAAAGACGGTCTACTTCACGCGCATCGAGCCCGGCTCCCTGATCCAATTTGCCCCGACCTCGCGCTTCTTCAGGTTCTTCCTGCCGCGCATCTCCTTCCGCATCACGCCGGTCCAAGGCGGGCTGACCGTCACTCAGGAAATCCAGCTGCGCATAGGCCCGCTGGCCGCCAAGCTCAACAAGCGGGAACTGGACGCGGTGCGCCGCCACATGCGCGAGGAGGGCGAAAACATGAAACGGCACCTCGAGCCCGCTGTCGCCTACGCGGCATGAGCGGCCCTTTGCCGGCACGGCGGCTTGTCTCGCGGCCGCCGTTCGCGTATTAGGGGCCCGGATAAATCGGCCCCAATGTCGCGGCACGCCGGCATCGGCTGCGACAGGCCCTGGCGAGACTCCACAAGATGAAGAAGATCGACGACTTCCACCCCGACTACCACCTCATCAAGGTGGTCATGACCGACGGCACCGAGTTCGAGACCTACTCGACCTACGGCAAGGAGGGCGACAAGCTGACCCTCGACATCGACCCCAAGACGCACCCGGCCTGGACCGGCGGCGACCGTCACCTCGTGGACCGCGGCGGGCGCCTGTCGCGCTTCAAGAAGAAGTTCGAGGGGATGTTCTGAGGCCGAGGCTCAGGCGCCCCTGCCCAGGAACCCGCGTACCGCTGCGCGACGCTGCGGCTGGCTGAACGCCTCTTCCAGACGGTTGACCTGCGCGCCCACGGGGTTGCCGAGGCGAGCCGCCTCCTCGATGCCGCCCTCGATGGCGCGGTCGAGCTGGAAAATGCGGTCGTTGAGCGCATAGCTCGTATCGATGAGGGTGCGCAAACCTTGCGGCAGATCGGCGTAGCCCTTCACGTGTGCCGGCCGCCCGGGCGCCCGTAGCTTCACGCGCTCGCGCTTGGTGCGCGCTTCCGCTGGCGTGATCTCGCCCTCTTTCAGAGCGCGGCGGATCATTAGCCACGAAGCGAGCTCGAGCAGCCGCGTCGTCAGCCGCATGCTTTCGGTGGCATAGAGGACCGCGACTGGTCCGCGAAGCGCGCGCGCCTCCTTGCGTCCCTGACCATCGAGGTAGGCGGCGGTGCGCTCGACCAGCCCCATGCCCTCCCTGAAGATCGCATCGAACTGGTCGGAAGCGGCGAAGCGCTCGCCGAAGGAGACAGTGACGCCTACTGAGGTCTGCACGTTGCGATCCGTACTGGTGCTCATGATACGACTTGATACAAGCGAACACACTCTAGTGACCATCCTACATGACGCCACCCTCGCAGGCGAGAGTTAACAAGTCACCATCAATGCGTCGCAAATGAAGGCGCGAGGATGACGCCGCGTCTGCTGCGCCACGCACATCGCGTGCCATTTGCGAGCGGGCGCAAAAAAAGAGCCGCCCAACGGCGGCTCAGGAGTTAACAGGGAGGCGTCAAACAGAGTGGACAGGAGCCACTCGGATCCAGAAGGCTGGACGGGTGTGATGATGCCATCGATTGGATAACGAAGCGTAAACCACCGTCACGATGATGCCGCAGCGGGCAACGCGACGCCTCCGCGGCAAGCAAGCCTTAACCGTTTCAGAGCTGCTGGAAGGCGCGTGCAGGCGTCAGCATCTCCTCCCGCGAAACGCAATCCGCATCGCCCGGCCAGCACCGCAGCATCGGCGGACACAGCCTCGCAGCCTCGCGCATGGCGGCATCCGACGAGCTGTACGCACCGAGCCAAATCTGCTCGCCATCGCCGTAGGCGCCGCGCAGCCAGGCCCCACGCTGCTGCTTCAGCAGAGGATCGCGCCGGCCCACCTCGAGGACGACATAGTTCGCCACCCCGCCGCGCATGACCTTGACGAGATCGGCACGCGGACCCCCGAAGCGCGCGTGGAATATGGCGCATCGCGCGGTCGTCTCCGGCATGGGCTCGACTTGGGACGCGACGCGATGCGGGGCCAGCAAGCTGTCCACTGTGCCCCGCCTGCTGTAGGCAGTCGCGAGCGTCACGAACACGAGACCGGCCGCGGCTGCCGCCGCAGCCGATAGGGCTCTTGAAGACATCTTGTCCCTGCAGTTGCTCAGCGCTTGAAGACGGCCGAAGCAGCCTCCTCGTGCGCCTTCTTGGCGGCGATCTCGGCCCTCGACCCGGGCGATCTCCCCCTCCAGCGCCGCGATGCGGGCCTCGAGCTCCGACACCGAGAGGCTTTTCAAGTCCTCGCCCAGCGTGATGCCTTTCTTCGGTTTCGGCGCGAGGTCGTCCCAATCCATGGCACCTCTCCTCTCCTGGCGCGCGGCTTTCTCCGCGACACGCGCGGGACCCTTGCACGAGTTCTCCCTTGTCTCAACCCAGGCGCTCGGGCAAGTCTCCCGCGCAACTTGACCTTGGGGCCCAGGGAGCCAAAGCCATGGCCGGCTTGCCAAAGACCTTGCCAGAGACGATGACCGCCATCGAGATCAATACGCCGGGCGGTCCCGACGTGCTGAAGCCTAAGACGGTGGCGGTGCCGAAGCCGGCCGCCGGCCAGATCCTGGTCAAGGTTGCAGCTGCCGGCGTCAACCGGCCCGACGTGGCGCAGCGCATGGGGGTCTATCCGCCGCCGCCAGGGCATTCGCCGCTGCCGGGCCTCGAGGTTGCGGGCGAGGTCGCGGCCGTGGGCGCAGGGCGTGACGCGCTGGAAAGTGGGCGACAAGGTATGCGCGCTCGTCAACGGCGGCGGCTACGCCGAGTATTGCCTTGCCGAGGAGCCCGTGGCGCTGCCGATCCCTGCCGGGCTCGACATGACGCAAGGCGGCGGCGGTGCCGGAAACCTTCTTCACGGTCTGGAACAATGTGTTCGAGCGCGGCCGCCTCGCGCGCCGGCGAGTGGCTCCTGGTGCACGGCGGCACCAGCGGCATCGGCACCACCGCGATCCAGCTCGCCAAGGCCTTCGGCGCCCGGGTGATCGCCACCGCCGGCTCGGCCGAGAAATGCAAGGCGTGCCTGGAGCTCGGCGCCGACCGGGCCATCAACTACAAGACAGAGGACTTCGTCGCGGCGGCGAAGGAGGCCACCGGCGGCAAGGGCGTGACGTGACCCTCGACATGGTCGGCGGCGACTACACCGAGCGCAACATCACCGCCTCGGCCGAGGACGGCCGCATCGTGCAGATCGCCTTCCTGGCCGGTGCCGACGTGAAGCTCAACATCGCCCGTCTCATGATGAAACGCCTCACTCTGACGGGCTCGACGCTGCGGCCGCGCACGCGCGAGGTGAAAGCCGGCTTTGCCCGCGCACTCGAGGCCAAGGTGTGGCCGCTGCTGGCGGCGGGCAGGGTGAAGGTGGTGATGGATTCCACCTTCCCGCTCGCCAAGGCGGCCGATGCGCACCGCCGGCTGGAAACGAGCGCGCACATCGGCAAGATCGTGCTGGTGGTTTGAGGCCTACATCGCCTCGCCTTCTCCGGCCTTTCTCAGCCTGGCGCTCGCGGCGAGGCGGGCCTTCGCGTCGGCGATCTCGGTGCGACGCTCGCGCACGCTCGGTTGATGCCAAAGCCCGGATTTGGGCTTCAGCCAAGCGTCATTGCCGGCTTTCCGCGGCTCCCGACGGGCGCTCCATTGCTCTTGCTCCAGCTCTGGAGTGTGGGGCTGCGACGTCCGGCGCGCCTTCGCGCGCTCGAGCGACCGGCGCACTTCGCGCTGCTCCTGGTCGTCGGTATAGAATCGCCCGAACTCGGCGCGGGCCATGGCATTGGCAAATGCCGCATCCGCCCCCGTCACGGCGCGAGCGCCGGCGATAGCGGGCCCACGGCCCGGCCACAACGATTTGCTGTGTGCAAGACATAGTCTCCGACGCCTGGCTTGAACCCGCGGCAGAAATGTGCCGCACCGACCCCGTACGCAGGCTTCGCACGTGTTGGGAATTGGGTTCAAGCCATCGGAGCTACTTGCCTTGCATGGGTCTCACCTCGTGGAGGGTTGCCTGTGGTTGCCGACAGCGCCGAGCCGGATGCGGCGCAGCAACCGCTACCTTTTTGCATGCGCCAGTGGCAATACGGTGGCGGAAGGGCGTTGCGTGCCGGACCGTTCAGACTATGAGAGGCCGCGAGCCGCCCGGCGGGCATGCCGTGGCGGCTTCAATCTGGCCAGATCAGGCCAAATCAATAACGGCCCACGTCTCCGCACCGGGTCTCAAGCGCGGACAGCGTCAGCCATGACGCGAACGCCGCCCCAGCGGAGTGCCAGCATCCCCAAGGTGCCGGAGGGTCGGCACGACGCAAGCGAAGGAGTAGCAAAATGCCCAAGCTGAAGACCAAGAGCGGCGCCAAAAAGCGCTTCAAGATGACCGGCACGGGCAAGGTCAAGGTGGCGGCCCAGGGCAAGCGCCACGGCATGATCAAGCGCACCGCCAAGTTCGTCCGCAGCGCGCGGGGCACCATGGTGCTCAGCGACAGCGACGCCAAGATCGTCAAGAAATACATGCCTTACAGCCGCTGATCGCAGATCAGCTGCCCCGAGGCGTCAACCGCTTTTCAGCTGACGGAGTTGATCAATGGCACGCGTCAAGCGCGGCGTCCCCGCCCACGCCAAGCACAAGAAGATCCTGAAGAAGGCCAAGGGCTACTATGGCCGCCGCAAGAACACCATCCGCGTCGCCAAGCAGGCGGTCGAGAAGGCGATGCAATACGCCTATCGCGACCGCAAGAGCAAGAAGCGCACCTTCCGCGGGCTGTGGATCCAGCGCATCAACGCCGCGGTGCGCGAGCATGGGCTCACCTACGGGCGATTTATCAACGGCCTCGCCAACGCGGGCATCACCATCGACCGCAAGGTGCTGGCCGATATCGCCGTCAAGGACGCCGCCGGCTTCAAGGCGCTCGTCGACCAGGCCGCCGCCCAGGTCAAGAAGGCGGCCTAGCGTGCCATCATTCGCCTTCGAATGTCCGGGATCCAGCGCTCGCGCAGGAACGGCCCTCGCTGCATGCGGTACGCGCGCAGTCCAGTGCGGCAGCCGCACCCTCGCCGATCTACATGGATCCCGCGGACAAGCCCCGGGATGACGCCGAGAAACGGATGACAGCAGACAACCGACCTCTCCGCTCTCGAGAGCGCGCTCACGTCCGAGATCGCGACTGCCGGCCGACCTTGGCGCAATCGAGCGCGTGCGCATTGCCGCACTCGGCAGGAAGGGGCGCGTGCCGGAGCTGATGGCGCAGCTCGGCACGCTGCCGGCCGACCAGCGCAAGGCCTTCGGGCAAGCTGTCAATGGCCTCAAGACCCGCGTCGGCGAGGCGCTGGAAGGCCGCAAGGCCGAGCTGGAGCGTGGCGCGCTCACCGCCCGCCTGGCCGCCGAGAAGGCCGACGTCACGCTCCCCGTTCGGCCGGGCCCCCTGCAGGACGGCCGCATCCATCCCGTGAGCCAGGTGTTCGACGAGGTGGCCGAGATGTTCGGCGACATGGGCTTCGCCATCGCCGAAGGGCCGCGACATCGAGACCGACGACCTACAACTTCACCAAGCTCAACATTCCGCCCGAGCATCCCGCCCGGCAGGAGCATGACACCTTCTATTTGCAGGTTCCGGCAAGCCCGGCCCCACGGCTCGCGCAAGGTGCTGCGCACGCACACGAGCCCGGTGCAGATCCGCACCATGATGTCGCAGAAGCCGCCGATCCGCATCATCGTGCCGGGCCGCGTCTACCGCATGGACAGCGACGCCACGCACACGCCGATGTTCCACCAGATCGAAGGGCTGGTGATCGACGAGGAGACGCACCTCGGCCACCTCAAGTGGTGCCTGGAGGAGTTCTGCAAGGCCTTCTTCGAGGTGGACGAGGTGCGCATGCGCTTCCGCGCCTCGCACTTCCCTTTCACGGAGCCCTCCATGGAGGTGGACATCGACGCCGCGGCCATCGGCAAGCCGGGGCAGTGGCTGGAGATTCTGGGCAGCGGCATGGTGCACCCCAACGTCATCCGCAACTGCGGCCTCGATCCCGACAAAGGTACCAGGGCTTCGCCTTCGGCATGGGCCTCGACCGCATCGCCATGCTGAAGTATGGCATCCCCGACCTGCGCGACATGTTCTCCGCCGACCTGCGCTGGCTCCGGCACTACGGCTTCACCGCCCTCGATGTGCCGACGCTCGCCGGTGGGCTGTCGCCGTGAGGGGCCGTGCAGCCCCCCAGGCGGATCCCGCCACTATCGTGGGACGGGTGGAGACTTGCGTGGGTGCCAGCCTCCCACGGGCATGACGTAACGCGATGGCCCGACCATGAAATTCACGCTCTCCTGGCTGAAAGATCATCTCGAGACCTCGGCCTCGCGTCGGGAGCTGACCGAGAAGCTCTCGTCGATCGGGCTCGAGGTCGAAGGCATCGATGATCCCGCCGCCAAGCTCGCGCCCTTCACCATCGCCCGCGTGCTCGAGGCCAAGCGCCATCCCAACGCCGACAAGCTGCAGGTGTGCAAGGTCGACACCGGCTCGGGCGTGGTCGAGGTCGTGTGCGGCGCCCCCAATGCCAAGACCGGCATGATCGGCGTGTTCGCCCCGACCGGCAGCTACATCCCCGGCACGAGATCACGCTCGAGGCCAGGCCCGTGCGCGGCGTCGTCTCCAACGGCATGCTGGTGTCGGAGAAGGAGCTCGAGCTCTCCGACGACCACCGAAGGCATCATCGAGCTTGATCGCCAAGCTCGGCGACAAGCTCGGCCAGCGCTACGCCGACGTCGATGGGCCTCTCCGATCCCGTGCTCGACGTGAAGCTGACCCCCAACCGCCCCGACTGCACCGGCGTGCGCGGCATCGCTCGCGACCTGGCCGCCGCCGGCATGGGCAAGCTGAAGCCCGAGAAGAAGATCACGGGGGTCGAGGGCGACTACGACTGTCCCATCGAGATCGCGCTGGAGTTTCCGCCCGAGGCGCGCGATGCCTGCCCCTGCTTTGCGGGCCGCTACCTCCGCGGCGTCAGCAACGGCGCCTCGCCGGCCTGGATGCAGCAGCGCCTGAAGGCCGTGGGCCTGCGGCCCATCAATGCTCTGGTCGACGTCACCAACTACATCAGCCTCGACCGCGGCCGGCCGCTGCACGTCTACGACGCCGACAAGCTCACCGGCTCCATCCGCGCCCGGCTCGGGCGCAAGGGCGAGAGATTCGCCGGCCTCGACGGCAAGGAGCACGAGGTCGACGACACCATGTGCGTGATCGCCGACGACCGGGCCGTGCTGGGGTTCGGCGGCATCCTCGGCGGCGAGGACACCGGCTGCACGCACGAGACGAAGAACGTGCTGATCGAGTGCGCCTACTTCGATCCGCTGCGCACGGCCGCCACGGGCCGCAAGGCCGGCATCGTGTCCGACGCGCGCTACCGCTTCGAGCGCGGCGTCGACCCAGCGTTCATCCTGCCGGGTCTCGACCTCGCCACGGCCATGATGCTCGAGGCGGCAGGCGGCACGCCGTCCAAGCGCAAGGTTGCCGGCGCGCCACCCGAGCCCAAGACCGTCGTCGCCTTCCCTCTCGGCGCTGATCGAGAAGCTTGCGGGCATCCGACTCGAGGAAAGGCAGATCCGCGCCACGCTGCAGGCGCTAGGCTTCGCCATCGAGGGCAAGGGCGCCGTCGTGCAAGTGACGGCCCCGAGCTGGCGGCCCGATGTGCACGGGAGCGCCGACCTCGTCGAGGAGGTCGTGCGCATCGTCGGCCTCGATAAGGTGCCCTCCGCTCCCATGCCGCGCGCCTCCGGGGTGGCTCGCGCGGTGCTGACCGAGACGCAGCGCCGCGTGCGCCGCGCCCGCCGCGCGCTCGCCGGGCGAGGCCTCGTGGAGGCCATTACCTGGTCGTTCATCCCGCGCGAAGCCGCCACGGCTTTCGGTGGCGGCCACGACGCCCTGGAGCTCGCCAACCCGATCTCGAGCGAGATGTCCTCGATGCGCCCAAGCCTGCTGCCGGGCCTGATCGCCGCCGTGCAGAAGAACCGCAACCGCGGCTTTGCCGACATCGGGCTGTTCGAGGTGGGCCAGGCCTATCGCGGGGATGCGCCCGAGGACCAGCTCATTGCCGCCTCCGGCGTGCGCGCCGGGGCCGCCGTGCTCACGGGCAGCGGACGCCACTGGGCGGGATCGGCGCCGGAAGCGGGCCTCTACGACGCCAAGGCGGATGTGGTGGCACTGCTCTGCGAGCTTGGCTTCGACGCCGCCAAGGCCCAGGTGACGCGCGAGGCGCCCGCATGGTTCCATCCCGGCCGTTCCGGCGCCCTGAAGCTGGGCCCCAAGATCACTCTGGCCTTCTTCGGCGAGCTCCACCCCGAGGCATTGCGCACGCTCGACGTCGCTGGACCCGTTGCCGCCTTCGAGGTCTTTCTCGAGGCGCTGCCGCCGGCCAGGAGGAAAGGGCTGGCGCGCACCGCGCTCGCGGCCGCCGACCTGCTGCCTGTCCGACGCGACTTCGCTTTCGTGGTCGATGTCGGCGTATCTGCCGGCGACGTCGTCAAGGCAGCGCTCTCCGCAGACAAGAAGCTGATCGCGGGAGTGAGCGTGTTCGACGTATTCCAGGCCGAGAGCCTCGGTGCGGGGAGGAAATCGCTGGCGCTGGAGGTCACCCTTCAGCCAACCGAGAAGACGCTGACGGACGCCGAGATCGAGGCCGTCGCCGGCAAGATCATCGCTGCGGTCGGCAAAGCCACGGGCGGCGAGATCCGCAAGTGATAGAAGGTCAGCGGCGGCGCCGCTCGGCGCCTTCGCTCACGCTCTCGGTGTAGTTCCGGACGAGCGCTGCGAGCTTGGCCCGGTGGGCCGCATCCGCCTCCTTCAGCGCCTGATCTTCGACGATTTCGGACACAGTGCGGAAGGGATCGGCCTGCAACCGGCGGAACAGCGCGCTCGTCTCCTGCAGGATGCGCATTGGATCGCCTGTAGCCTTCGACCTGCCGCCGTGTTGATGGCGAACAGCGACGGCCTCCGATGCCAGACCCCAGGCGAGCGAGCTCGAGGGATCGCCGTTGCCGCCGTGCCCCCAGCCCGCCTCCTCCGCGGTGATTTCCGCCATTCCGGTGGCGGCCTCGAAAGGCCTGTCATGGTGAAATTCGCCAAATCCCAAGAGCTCGTTGGGCGACACCCGCAAGGTCTCGCACATCTTGTGAATGAGGGTCAGGCTCGGCTCGACCTCGGCGCGCTCGTATCGCGTGTAGCGGTTCTCTTCGATGCCCAGCGATTTCGCGAAATAGCGCGCACGATCGAACCCGCGCTGGGTGCGCATGTCCTTGAGGCGCTTTGCGAACTGCAAGCGCACTTCGGGCGCGAGCATTGAGGCCATTGCACTCGCGGTTTCGCAGATCGCAAACAGAAAGTAATCGTCGAAAACTGCATCGTGGTTGACGACGGCAAGTTGAAATCGCTATTTTTGTAGGTATATCGGAGAACGGCCATCCAACAGCCGAGACATATTCCACTGAATATTGGTATACTGTAGGATGTTCCGAGGCCCAATTTGTCGTCTTACATTGTGCCACACCGCACTCGGGGACTGTGCCAATCCCGCCATCGTCCTGCCGAACCAAATTCTGCCAATAAATAAGATTAACGATCTCGCCCAGGCCGTCCCATCGCCGTCTGCGCCGTGGCCCCACCTCTTGGCTGTTCCCCATGCGCCAGCGATGCTAAGCACCGGCCCATGACGCATCAGAGCCTCATCCGCAACTTCGCGATCATCGCCCACATCGATCATGGCAAGTCGACGCTCTCCGACCGGCTGATCCAGCTGTGCGGCAACGTCCCCGACCGGGAGATGAAGGAGCAGATCCTCGACTCCATGGACATCGAGCGCGAGCGCGGCATCACCATCAAGGCGCAGACCGTGCGGCTCGACTACCAGGCCAAGGACGGCAAGACCTATCAGCTCAACCTGATGGACACGCCAGGCCACGTCGACTTCGCCTACGAGGTGTCGCGCTCGCTCGCCGCCTGCGAGGGCGCGGTGCTGGTGGTCGACGCCAGCCAGGGCGTGGAGGCGCAGACGCTCGCCAACGTCTACCAGGCGCTCGACAACAACCTCGAGATCCTACCGGTCCTCAACAAGGTCGACCTTCCCGCCGCCGACCCCGACCGCGTCAAGCAGCAGATCGAGGAGGTCATCGGCCTCGATGCCAGCAACGCCATCCCGATCTCCGCCAAGACCGGCAAGAACGTCGACGCGGTGCTGGAAGCAATCGTCGCACGGCTGCCCGCGCCCAAAGGCGACGCCGAGGCACCGCTCAAGGCGCTGCTGATCGACAGCTGGTACGACGCCTACCTTGGCGTTGTCGTGCTGGTGCGCATCATCGACGGCGCCCTGAAGAAGGGCCAGCACATCCGCCTGATGGCCTCGGGCGGCTCCTACCAGATCGAGCGCGTCGGCATCTTCCGCCCCAAGCAGGAGATGCTGGAGGCGCTCGGGCCGGGCGAGGTCGGCTTCTTCACCGCCGCCATCAAGCAGGTCGCCGACACGCGCGTTGGCGACACCGTCACCGACGAGAAGAGCCCCACGGCCGAGCCGCTGCCCGGCTTCAAGCCGGCGCAGCCGGTGGTGTTCTGCGGCCTGTTCCCGGTCGACGCCGCCGAATTCGAGGACCTGCGCGAGGCGATGGCCCGGCTGCGCCTCAACGACGCCAGCTTCACCTACGAGACGGAGACTCGGCGGCGCTCGGGTTTCGGCTTCCGCTGCGGCTTCCTCGGCCTGCTGCATCTGGAGATCATCACCGAGCGGCTGGAGCGCGAGTTCAACCTCGACCTCATCACCACCGCGCCGAGCGTCATCTATCACGTCTATCTCACCGACGGCACGCAGCTCGAGATGCACAACCCTGCCGACATGCCCGATCCCGTCAAGATCGACCGCATCGAGGAGCCGTGGATCGAGGCGACCATCCTGGTGCCCGGACGAGCACCTGGGCGGCGTGCTGAAGCTGTGCCAGGACCGGCGCGGGCGGCAGAAGAACCTGACCTATGCCGGCACCCGCGCGATGCTCGTCTACGAGCTGCCCTTGAACGAGGTGGTGTTCGACTTCTACGATCGCCTGAAGTCGATCAGCCGCGGCTATGCCTCCTTCGACTACCAGATCCGTGGCTATGAGCTGGGCGACCTCGTCAAGATGTCGATCCTGGTCAATGCCGAGCCGGTCGACGCGCTCTCCATCATCGTACACCGCACGCGCGCCGAGAGCCGCGGGCGAACCATGGTGGAGAGGCTCAAGGAGCTCATCCCCCCGCACATGTTCCAGATCCCGATCCAGGCTGCCATCGGCGGGCGCATCATCGCGCGCGAGACCATCCGGGCGCTCCGAAAGGACGTGCTCGCCAAATGCTACGGCGGCGACATCACGCGCAAGCGCAAGCTGCTCGAGAAGCAAAAACGCGGCAAGAAGAAGATGCGCCAGTTCGGCCAGGTCGAGATCCCGCAGGAGGCCTTCATCGCCGCCCTCAAGATGGAGGAGAATTGAGGGCAGGCGTCATCGGCCGAGGCGCTCGCGAGCTCGTTCTTCGGCCGTTGCTGTGGATAAGCCTGTGCATGAGGCGGCGTGTGCGCGGCGCGACCTTGTCGCAACGGCCCGACCTGAGCACTCTGCACTCCACTGCGGCAACAGCGGGGGCGTCGATGCCTGGCGGGGTAGAGCGGGCGCGCTACCGGCGCGGACAGCGCGCGGCAGGCGGCGCGGGCGGGCGCTCGTCCGCCGCCCTCGTCGTGCGCTGGGCCGTCGCGGGCATTCTGGTAGGCGCCAGCTTCTGGATCTCTCTGGGCGCCAGCGAGCTGGTTAGCGGCGATTTGCTGTTGCCGCTGTCACCGCGTCGGGACGCTCCGGGGCCCCAGGGGTCGGGGTGCACGGCACTGACCCTCCACCGGCACGACGGACGTACGACGGCGGCCCCCTGCCCCCACTCGGCGCCCCTGCACGATATATTGACAGCGCGCCTATCTGCCCCAGCGCAGAACTGAGAGCGCTGCGCGCAGTAGGCAGGCCCGCGGCAGCACGTCAGCTTCACCGATCCCGCCGGCCGACTTGAGAGACTGGGGAATTCATGGCAAACCGCCGATGGAGAGCCGATGTCGAGTTGGTGATGCCGTCCTCAACGGGCAATCGCGTGACGCTCGTGAAGCGTTGGATCAAGGTCGCCATCAAGGTCACCTCCCGCAAGGCATTCGCATGGCTGCCGCTGCCGATCTTCTTTCGGCGCACTCCAGGCGGCTATGAGATCCGCCGGTGGTATCGCCTCGTTCTCTCCTGGCCTTGATTGGCTGGTCATACGCCCGTGTATCCGGTACGGGCGAGTCGTTGCGGTCGCCGCACCTTTGGCCTGACCACTCAGGCGAGCGGGCCTGTCCCGCGCATCGCTTCGAGCAGAAAGTCGCGCACATAGGCGGCAAAAGAGCGACCGCACTCGATCTCGAACGTCGGCTCATCGTCGGTCCGCGCCAGGATCACCTCGCACTTGCCGAGCAGCGTCCGCGTAGCTCGGCCGGTGGGAAATGCTGCTGGGGCAAGATCGAGCGGGCATCCGCTATTGAGGACATCCGTCGCGCGCTCCCCCGACGCGGATAGGGCAACACGACTGTGGCCGACGTCGACCAAGGCGTAGCGCTGGCCCGCGAGCGCCGCTTCCACGGCGGCGGCAATGACACCTCCCTCCGGCTCGGGTCCCGACAGCTGCCACTCGTCGGGGCCTAACCGCATCGCCACCCGTTGCCCCGCCGCGACGCGATGATTGATGCCCATCTGGAGCCCGAAGCCCCCGACCGGTCCACCCGCCGGCAACACGGACGCATCGACGCGCAGCACGAAGCGGGCCCGCGGCGCCGCAAGGCGCACGAGCGTGGCAGCAGGGGCCAGGTCCGTCGCCTGCGTCCGGTCGTTGGCCACAAGCGCCGACCGACGCACTGCTAGCATCCGCTCAGCCATGCGTGCGCGCTCCCGTGGGGTCGTAGAAGACGGGAGCGCATACCTCTACCCCGGTGAAGCCCGATGGCGTGGTGGCGTAGAGCCTCCTTCCCGACATCGCCCGGCCTCCCTCGATCAGCGCCAGGGCGATGCCGCAGCCGCGCGTGTCGCTCCAGTAGCTCGAGGTGACGTGGCCAAGCATACGCACGGGGATGGTCTCGGCCGGGTCGGCGACAATCTGGGCGCCCTCCTCCAGCACCACCTGCGAGTCTTCCGCCAGCAAGCCGACGAGCTGCCTGCGCCGGGCCGAGACGAGATCGGGCCGCAGCAGCGACCTCTTGCCTACGAAGTCGCGCTTCGACTTGCCCGCAAGCCCCGCGAGCCCGACATCATCTGGCGCGACCGTGCCGTCCGTCTCCTGGCCGACGATGATGAAACCCTTCTCGGCGCGCAGCACGTGCATGGCCTCGGTTCCGTAAGGCGTGATGCGGCGCGATCTGTCACGCTCGAGCAGCGCCTCCCAGATGCTCTCGCCGTAGTCGGCGGGCACGTTGATCTCGAAGCCCAGCTCGCCCGTGAACGACACTCGGAACAGTCGGCAAGGCACGCCGCACACCATTCCCGTGCGCACGCTCATGTGCGGGAACGCGGGGCCCGAAAGATCGATGCCCTCGACCAGCGGCGCCAAGACCTCGCGCGCTTGCGGTCCCTGCAGCGCGATCACCGCATACTGCTCGGTGATGGACGCGAGATAGACCTGAAGGTGAGGCCACTCGGTCTGCAGGTAGTCCTCCATGTGCTGCATCACGCGGGCCGCGCCGCCGGTCGTGGTCGTCACATGGAAGCGATCGGGCGCCAGCCGCGCCACCACGCCATCGTCGAAGATGTAGCCGTCCTCCTTGAGCATCACACCGTAGCGGCATCGCCCCGGCTGGAGCGCGGCAAACGAGTTCACATAGATGCGGCCCAAGAACTCGGCCGCGTCCATGCCCACGACCTCGATCTTGCCGAGCGTGGAGGCATCGAGCATGCCGGCTCGCGTACGCACCGCCCGACATTCGCGCGCGACGGCGGAACGCATATCCTCGCCCCCTCGCGGGAAGTAACGCGCGCGCTTCCAGGCGCCCACGTCCTCGAACACTGCGCCATGGGCTACCGCCCAGGCGTGCATCGGCGTGGTGCGGATGGGCTCGAGCAGCCTGCCACGGCCCGGACCGGCCAGCGCGCCGAACGTCACGGGCGTGTAGGGCGGCCGGAAGGTAGTGGTGCCGACGGCGGCCATCGACTTCTCCAGCTGCCGCAGCAACGAGGCCGAGCGTCGCCATGTTGGACGTCTTGCCCTGATCAGTCGCCATGCCGGCGGTAGTGTAGCGCTTGACGTGCTCGATAGACTGGAAGCCTTCGCGGACGGCGAGGCCGATGTCCTTGGCCGTCACGTCGTTCTGCAGGTCCACGAAGGCGCGACCGAGACGCGGTCCGTCGCAACCTGGCATGGTGCGCAAGGGACGAAAGCCGATCTGGGTCGGACTTGCCACGAACGCGCGCACCGAAGCACGCCCTGCTGCGTCCCCACCCGCGGCCCATCCCTCCTCGAGGCCGGTCGCGAGCTGGAAAGTGCCCTTTGCAGCCCCGGCCGATCGCTCGGCCTGCGCCGACACGCCCGGCACGAATGCATGGATGCCGGTGTCATAGGCAAGCTTGCCGCGGGACTGCGAGAAGAGATGCACGGCGGGCGTCCAGCCGCCGCTCAGGCCCACGCAATCGCAGGGCAGGACGCGGAGGGCGCCTGATATCTTGCCGGCATCGGCCGGGGCGACCACCAGGGCAGCGACGCGCGCGCGTCCCCGCGATGCGACGACGGTGTGCCCCGTCAGAACCTCGCAACCGGCCGCACGCAGCGCAGCGGCTGCCTGGGTGCAGTCGCTCTCCCCCCGCACGTCGACAACCGTGACCTCGAGCCCGACCGCCCTGAGATCGGCCGCGACCGTGTAGGCGGAGGCACCGCTGGTGGCGATTACGGCACGGCGTCCCGGCGCTACAGCGTAGCGGTTGACGAACACGCGCAAGCTCTCGGCCAGCATGACGCCGGGACGGTCGTTGCCGGCAAAGACGAGCGCACGCTCGTGCGCCCCTGTCGCCAGCACCAACTCGCAGGCGCGCACCTGCCATAGTCGCTCGCGCGGCAGATCGGGACGTGGGGCGGCCACATGGTCGGTCAACCGCTGCACCATCCCGACGTGGTTGTGGTTGTAGTAGCCGAACGCGGTCGTGCGTGGCAGCAGCGTAACGTTGCTGCGCGCTGCGAGCGTCGCGAGCGCCTCGGCGAGCCAGGTCCACACCGGCTTGCCGTCGATGGTGGAGGTGACGTCGTGCAGCAGCGCTCCTCCCAGCTCCGCCTGCTCGTCGGCCAGGATCACCCGCGCGCCGCCCTCCGAGGCCGCCAGCGCCGCCGCCACCCCGGCCGGCCCTGCGCCGACCACGAGCACCTCGCAGTGGGCATGGGCATGCTGGTACCGGTCGGGATCGGGCGCGAGCGGGGCTCGACCGAGACCCGCCACGGCACGGATCGCGGGCTCATAGAGCCGCCCCCAGAACGAGCGCGGCCACATGAAGGTCTTGTAGTAGAAGCCGGCGGCGAAGACGGGCGCCAGCACGTCGTTGATCGCACCGGCGTCGAAGCCGAGCGACGGCCAGTGGTTCTGCGAGCGCAGTGACAGACCGTCGACAGCCTCGATGCAGGTGGCCCGCATATTCGGGTCGGTGCGGCCCTCGCCCCGATCGACCGTGACGAGCGCGTTGGGCTCCTCGCTGCCGTGGCTGAAGATCCCGCGCGGGCGGTGGTACTTGAAGGAGCGGGCTACGAAGTGGATGCCGTTCGCCAGCAGCGCGGAGGCCGCCGTGTCGCCGGCGAAGCCCGCGATCAGTCCGCCGTTGAAGTGCATGGCGAGCGGCTTCGTGCGGTCGATGCGCCCGCCGTGCCCAAGACGGAAGGGTTGCGTCATGGCCCCTCCCCTAGTGTGCTTCCCCTCCCCCCTCGTGGGGGAGGGACAGGGAGGGGGGATGGCAGAACATTTACCGTCGGGACTCCCCCCACCCCTAGCCCCTCCCCACAAGGGGGAGGGGACCGCTGGGCGCGGCGCGCCCATGGCGTAGGTCGCGATGACCCGGTCGCTCGCCGTGTCGCGCAGCGCGTTGAACCAGCGCTGGCAGCCGTGCGCGTGCAGCCAACGCTCGGCATGCACGCCCTTGGGGTTGGTGCGGTAGAAGAGATAGTCGGCCCAGGCCGCATCATCGAGGTCCGCGGGCTCGGCAGCCCGTGCAATATGCGCCTCCCCGCCGCAGCGGAACTCGATCTCGGGGCGCGGGCCGCAATGCGGGCAGGGGATCAGCAGCATGGACCTGCCCCTAGTGCGCGACGGCCGCTGCCGCCGCCTCGTCGATGAGGCGGCCCGTGCGGAACCGGTCGAGCGTGAAGGGCGCATTGATGGGGTGCGGCTCGCCCCTGGCAATGGTGTGGGCGAACACGTGGCCTGAACCCGGCGTCGCCTTGAAGCCGCCGGTGCCCCAACCACAGTTGACATAGAGGCCCGGGATCGGCGTGGCACCGATGATGGGCGAGCGGTCGGGCGTGACGTCGACGATGCCGCCCCAGCTGCGCAACATTCTGAGCCGCGAGAACTGCGGGAACAGCTCGCAGATGGCCTCCAGCGTGTGCGTGGCGATGTGCAGACCCCCCTGCTGGCTATAGGAAATGTACTGGTCGGTCCCTGCGCCGATCACCAGCTCGCCCTTGTCGGACTGGCTGATGTAGGCGTGCACCGTGTTCGACATGACCACGCACGGGAATACCGGCTTCACCGGCTCCGACACCAGCGCTTGCAGAGGAAAGCTCTCGAGCGGCATGCGCATGCCCGCCCGCGCCATCACCACGCTGGTGTGCCCGGCCGCGACCACGCCGACGCGCGGCGCGCGGATTGGGCCGCGCGTGGTGTCGACGCCCGCGATGGCGCCGTCGGCCCCGCGCCGAAAGGCTGTGACCTCGCAATTCTCGATGATGTCGACCCCTCTCGCGTCGGCGCCGCGCGCATAGCCCCACGCGACCGCGTCGTGGCGCGCCACGCCGCCGCGGCGCTGCAGGGCTGCACCAATCACGGGATAGCGGATGGCTGGGGATATGTTGAGCGGCGGGCAGAACGCCTTGGCCTCTTCCGCGCTCAACCACTCGTTGTCGATGCCGCTCAGCCGGTTGGCGTAGACGTGTCGCTTCAGGCTCCTCACGTCGTGCTCGTTGTGGGCCAGCATAAGGACGCCGCGCTGGGAGAACATGACGTTGTAGTTGAGCTCCTGCGACAGGCCCTCCCACAGCTTGAGCGCGTGCTCGTAGATCGCGGCGCTCTCGTCCTGGAGGTAGTTGGAGCGGATGATGGTGGTGTTGCGGCCGGTGTTGCCGCCGCCGATCCACCCTTTCTCCAACACGGCGACGTTGCCGAGCCCGTGCTCCTTGGCAAGGTAGTAGGCGGTGGCAAGCCCGTGCCCGCCGCCGCCGACGATGACCGCATCGTAGGCGGCTTTCGGCTCCGGCGAGCGCCATTGCCGCTCCCAGCCGCGATGACCGGTCAGCGCCTCGGCGACGAGCGTGCGCAGGGAGAATTGGCGCATAGGTTCATTCCAAGCTGCACGGACACCAGAATGGTGCGGCCGCATACTCCGCGTACTCAACCGCCGGTGACGGTCTCGAACACGCGCAACACATTGCGACCAAGGATATTGTTCGCGACGGACGGCGCATAGCGCCTTGCCACCGCATCGATGACGCGGGGCATCTGCTCGATCGTGTCGAGCCCTTCGACCATGCTCGTGTCGAAGCGGTACCAATCCCCGAGCCCGCCTGTGACCTCCGGGAAGGACCCTTGCGGCCCGTAAGTCGGCTCCCAGGTTTCGGGCGTGGGCGTGAGATCGTCGCACAGATCGGACCCGATGCCGACATGATCCGGCCCGGCCAGCTCTATGACATAGTCGAGACAATCCATGAGGTCGGACAGAGTAGGACGTCTGCGGGTCCCCCGATGCAGGATTGGTGCCCATGCCGTTGCACCGATCACCCCGCCGCGGGCTGCCAGCTCCGTGATGACCTCGTCACTCTTGTTGCGCGGGGACGGACATAGCGCGATGGGGTTGGCGTGCGTGCACATGACCGGAAAGGCAGAGCAGCGGATCGCGTCCAGGGTCGTCTGCGGCCCGCAGTGCGACACGTCGATGACGAGTTCGAGCCGATTTATCTCCGCCACCAGCTGCCGACCAAACTGCGTAAGACCGCTGTCTGGCTCGACGCAGCCGGTGCCAGCGTAGCATTGCCGGTTGTGCGTGAGCTGGATGACGCGTACGCCGACTTCTTTCAGGATGCGCAGCACAGGGAGATCGCGGCCGATCGGCTCGGTGTCCTGCATTCCAATTATGATGCCGATGCGGCCGGTCGCATTCGCGTGGCGTATATCGTCGGCGCCCTCGACAAGGTGCAGGATCTGGCAATTGCGATCGATGATCTCGCGTACAGCCGCAAGATCCCTCAGGCATTCCCCGATGGTGGCGCCGATGCGCACTGCTGTGATGTTGATCGCGGAGAGACCGGAGAGTTGCAACCGCCCGATCACGCGCGGCGTCAGGACGCCGCCCATTAGGCCGTCTATGCAGATGAGCTCGGAGCGGGCGGCGTCGCTCGCGACCGCTTGCTTGTATCCAATCATCGTCAATCGCGTTTCCTCAAGAGTATCGTTTTCTCGCACGGCCAGGTGAGGATGACCGATGCACCTTTGCGCATTGCGCGCTGATCGGCGCGCGCTTCCACGGTGAGCACGCCGTTGCCAGCCGTCTCGACCTCGATAGTGACCGTGCTGCCGGCGAAACGGCTCGTCACCACCGTGCCCGCCAGCAAATTGTGCCCCACCGCCGACTGCGCGTCGCCGACCGCCTGCAGCACCAACGACTCCGGACGCACGGCCGTGGCGACTTCCATGCCGATCTCAGCCCATGGCGTTCGCACCGCGGTGAGCCTCGCCCCATTGGCTTCCAGAACAGCCGTTTCCCCCGCAAGGTCCGCGATGCGGGCCTCGAACAGGTTGATCCTTCCTACGAACTCGGCGACGAACGGGCTGCTCGGCCGGTCGTAGACGTCCTCGGCCGTGCCCAGTTGCGCGATCCGCCCGCCGCTCATCACCGCGATGCGGTCCGCCATGGCCATCGCCTCGCTCTGGTCGTGGGTGACGAAGATGGTCGTGATGCCCAAGCGGCGTTGGATCTGCACGAGCTCGGCCTGCATGGCTTCGCGCAGCTTGAGATCCAGCGCCCCGAACGGCTCGTCCATCAGCAGCACGCTGGGGCCGAAGGCCAGTGCGCGGGCCAGAGCCACGCGCTGCTGCTGACCGCCACTGAGTTGACCCGGATACCGCCGCTCCATGCCGGCAAGCCTGACGAGGTCGAGGAGCTCCGCCACGCGATTGCACACTGCGGCTCCAGCCTGCCCGCGCTCATGCAGGCCAAAAGCGATGTTGTCACCAACCGTCATGTGCGGAAACAGGGCGTAGTCCTGAAACACCATGCCAGCGTTGCGCTTATGCGGCGGCAATGCCGAGACATCCTGCTCATCGACCAGAATGCGCCCGGCCGTCGGCAGCAAGAACCCAGCAAGCAGCCGCAAGGCGGTGGTCTTGCCGCAACCGGAAGGTCCCAGCAATGCAAGGAGCTCCCCGTCGGCCACATCCAGATCGAACCCGTCCAGCGCGGTCGTTTCCCCGAAAGTCTTCGACACGCGCTCGAAGCGGATCCTGGACACGGCGCCTCAGGCCCCGCCAACCGCCGTCAGCGCGCCATGGCCCGGTTCCATTTGTCGATGATCTGGCTCAGATCGATCTTCGACCAGTTGATGGCGTAGGCCTTGCCGATATCCTCGGGCGTCAGCAGCATCAGCTCCGCCAGGAAAGGATCGGCGCGCATGGCCGTGAGCGCGGCCCGGTTGATTGGAGCGATGCCGTTGGCACGGCCGAGCTTTTCCTGCACCTCCGGGGAAAGGTAGCGATTGACCCAGAACTCGGCTGCCTTCTCCACTTGGGTGCCCTTGACGATACCCACCATCCCGCTGGCTATGATGCCATGATGGCCCTTGACCTTGGGGAAACTCATTGCCAAGGGCACCTTGGTGCGCTTGACGCGCACGGCCCAGCCCGCATGCCAAGGAGCGGCCCACACGTCGCCTGAGGCAAACTTGGTCGAGAGCTCCACGGAAGACTTGTAGTAGTAGCCGATGCCGGCCTTCTTCAATAGCTCCAGCCCGGGTTCGATATTGAGCTCGTCGCCGCCATTCTCGGTGGCGAGCCCGATGATGGCATAGGGGCCATAGCTGATGTCGGGCCACGCTACCCGCCCTTTGAGCTTGTCGTTGAAGAGATCGGAGTACTTCTGCGGCTTCGGCAGCCCAAGCTCCTTGAACTTGTCGGAGTTGTAGACGATGCCCTCCTCCAGCGTCCAGGTATTGACCGTGACGTCGTCGTGCTGCTGGGGCGTATGATTGGCCGCATTCGGGAGGCGGGAGAACGGCAGCGGCGACAGGAAGCCTGCTTCATGCAACGGCTTCCACAGATCGGACTGGAATTCCATCACATCGAACGGCGGCTTTTGCCCACGCGCGGCAATCAGCTTGTTGAAGTTCTCGAGTGCGTTGCCGATCACGTATTCCACCTTGCCGCCGCGCTTCTCGAACTCGCTGCCGATCAGCTCCTGCATGCGGTCGCGCCAGCTCCCGCCCCAGGTGGCAACGCGGATCGTGACCCCATCGAAGCGGTCGTCCTGAGCTTGAGCCCCGATACCTGGCCCGACACCTGGGGTGATCAAAGCCATTGCGGCCACCAGCGCCGCCGCCAACCACCGTCTCTGACTGCTCATTGCAGACCTCCTGCTCGGGACCAGACATTCTTGCATTTGGGCTGAACCCTCATCGGGTCGACCCAGGACGCACCACCGCGTCGAAACCGATCAAGCGCTGGATCAAGATCAACACGGCAAAAGACAGGAACAGCATGGCCGTCGACACCGCCAGCAGCGCCGGGCTGAAGTCGAACTGCATGGAGGCGAACATCTCGACGGGAAAGGTCGTGCGCCCCGGTCCCCCGAGGAACAGCGCGACAGGCACCTCGCCGAAGGAGACGATGAAGGCATAGAGCGCCCCGCCGTAGATGCCCGGCAGGATGATCGGCAGCGTCACGCGCCGGAACACGCGCCACGGGGACGCGCCCAGGCTGGCCGCGGCTTCCTCGAGACGGGGATTGAAGCGCTCGAGCACGGCCGCGATCGACCCGATGGCGTAAGGCGTCGCCAGGAAGACGTGACCGAGCACGAGGCCTACGTAGGATGCGCGCAACTGCAGGCCGGTGGCGGCCGCAAGCGCATAGTAGGTCTGCAGGAAGGCAATCCCCGTGACGACGTAGGGGATCTGCAGAGGCGCGCGCAACAGGAGCGCCACAATCGACTTGCCGAAGAAGCGGGCGCGAACGAGCCCCAGTGCGGCTGGCACAGCGATGACGATGCTGGCAAGCGCGGTGCCGCCGGCCACGATCAAGCTCACGCCCACAGACTGCCAATAGCGGCCGGGCACCGCGAAATACCAATGCAGGGACAGGCCGGACGGCGGAAACGACACGTAGGGGCGATCGCCGGGGCCAAGCGATGCGCCGGCAACCACCAGCAGCGGCACAAGCAAGAACGTGAGCAATCCCCCGAGCAGCGTCGCCGCTGCTGCCCGTGCCGTCAGCGACCAGGGCCGCTCCACCCTCATGCCGGGCTCCCGCCGCTGGTGAGCCGCCTCTGCGACAGGATCAACGCCGCCACTGCGTTGATGAGCAGCACCGATCCGAGCAGCACGGCGGCGAGACAGGCCGCCATGCCGTACTTGGTTTCCAGGATCATGGTGCGCTCGATCAGCACCGGCAGAGTGAGGATGCGGCCGCCGCCCAGCAGCGAAACCGCGGTGAACGCTCCCATGCTCAGATTGAAGACCACCAGACCCGCAACGATGACACCCGGCGCACTCAGCGGCAGCACCACGCGCCAAAAGACGCGCCAGGCGCTGGCGCCATGCACCTCGGCGGCCTCCTCGAGCGAGCGAGGGATCGTCTGCAACACGCTGAAAATCAATAGAACGACGAAGCCGAGCGTAAAGTGCAGCATGCCCAGCACGACGCCCGTGACACTGCCCAGGATGTTGACCGGCCTCGCGGCGAGACCGAGACCGACGAGCGTGCGATTGAGGATGCCGTCGGCGCTGAAGATCACGATCAGCCCCAGCACCTTGATGACCTCGGCCACCAGTGCGGACGCAACGATTGCCGCAATGATCAGCGTGGCCCAGCGGGGGTTCATGCGGCTGAGCACGTAGGCCGCCGGATACCCCACCATCAGGGAGCAGGCCACCACGATCAGGGCAACCTCCAAGGTGAGCGCCAGCGAGTTCAGATAGAAGGAGTCCGTTGCAACTCGCAGGTAGTTGCCGAGCGTTGGGTGTGCGTCGACGAGGCCGAAGCCGCGATCGCGAAACAGGCTCATGCGCAGGAAAACGATCTGCGAGGCGAATAGCAGGCCCACGGAGACGAGAATGGCGGGCAGCATCACGATGCCCCAACGAACGCGCATGTCCCACCTGATGTGAACCTTGCAAAAGGCTAGGGTGCTGGGGCATAGGAGTCAAATAAGAGCACCGGCTATATCCATAAGCTATACTTATAGTCGGTTCGCCTATGGAGATCGCGCCGGTGAACGTTCGGCAACTACGATGCTTCGAGACCGTCATGACGCTCGGCACAGCCACCGAAGCCGCGGCGGCGCTCGGCATCTCCCAGCCCGCCGTAAGCCTTGCGATCGCCAGCCTCGAGAAGGAGCTGGGTTTCGTCCTGTTCGAGCGGGTAAACGGGCGACTGAAGCCGACGCGTGAGGCGCATTTTCTGTTCGACGACGCAAGAAGCGCCATGGGGGCGCTCGACCGCGCCGCTCAGACCGCAAGAGCCATCCGCAGCCGTACACATGGCAACCTCGTGATAGCGTCCTATCCAGGAATTGCCCTCGAGTTCCTCCCACGATTGCTGAGCAAATTCCTCAAGACGAGACCTGGAGTGCGGGTCGAGCTGCTGTCACGCAGCTCCCACGTCATTCACGAGCTGATCCCCGCGCAGAGTTTCGACGTGGCAATCGCCGACCTGCCCATAAACCGACAGGATGTGGAGACGCGCGCGATGTCATTCGAATGCGTTTGCGTGCTGCCAAGCAGGCACGCGCTCGCAAGAAAACGTTTCATCGAGCCCAAGGACCTGCATGGAGTGCCGTTCTTCTCCCTGTTCAAGGAGCATCTGATCTACTATCGCGTTGCCAGCGCCTTCGCGGCCGCAAACGTGCACTGGAACGTCGTGGCGGAATGCCGGTTCTTCGCATCCGCATGCGCGTTCGTCTCGCAATCGTGGGGTGCCAGCATCGTCGATCCGATCACGGCGAAGGACTTCGCGCATCGGGGCGTCGTAGCGCGCACCTTTCGGCCCGCGATCATCTACGACGTGGGCCTATTGCTTCCGAGACGGCGGCCGCAGTCGCGGCTGACCAAAGACTTCATCGCCGAATTGGAGCGCGAGATCCAGCTTGTGCTTGGGCGCGGCTGATTGGCAACCACCCGGCATGAGGACGGAGATGTGGCAAAGGTGGCCGGACCGTCGTATCTTGAACGCATGATCGGCATCCTCGACAAGATCACGGCCTACAAGCTCAAGGAGATCGCCGAAGCGGAGGCCAAGCTGCCGCTCGCGGCGGTGGAGGCGGCTGCGCGCGCGGCCCCGGCCGTGCGCCCGTTCGCGGCCGCGCTGCAGGCCAGGGTTGCCGCCCGCAGCTTCGCCTTGATCGCCGAGGTCAAGAAGGCCAGTCCCTCCAAGGGCCTGATCCGAGAGGATTTCAATCCGGCCAGGCTGGGCGAGGCCTACGCGGCAGGCGGCGCCAGCTGCCTCTCCGTGCTGACCGACGGCCCTTCCTTCCAGGGCGCGCCCCAGCATCTGACCGAGGCGCGCAGGGCAGCCGGCCTTCCCGTCTTGCGCAAGGATTTCATGCTCGACCGCTACCAGGTTCCCGAGGCACGCGCGCTCGGCGCCGACTGCATCCTGATCATCATGGCCGCCGTCGACGACGTGGTGGCCGGCACGCTGTGCGCCTACGCCAAGGCCTGGGGCATGGACGCCATCGCCGAGGTGCACGACGAGACAGAGCTCGATCGCGCCATCAAGCTCGATTGCCGGCTGATCGGCATCAACAACCGCGACCTCAGGACCTTCGCGACCACGCTCGAGACCACCGAGCGCCTCGCCCCCCAGGTGCCCCGCGACCGCATCGTCATCGCCGAGAGCGGGATTGCTTCTCACGCGGACCTCGAGCGCCTTGCCAAGGCCGGCGTCCATGCCTTCCTGGTCGGCGAGAGCCTGATGCGGCAGGCGGACGTGGCTGCAGCCACCCGGGCGCTGCTGGGCAACCCATGACCAAGCTCTCGCACCTCAATGCCAAGGGCGAGGCGCGCATGGTCGACGTCTCCGACAAGGCCGCCACGCAGCGCACGGCGCGCGCCGAAGGGTTCGTCGCCATGGCGCCGGCAACGCTGGCGTTGATCGAGAAGGGCGAGGCCAAGAAGGGCGACGTGCTGGCGACAGCCCGCATCGCCGGCATCATGGCCGCCAAGCGGACGCACGAGCTGATCCCCCTGTGCCACCCGCTCGCGATCACCAAGGCGACCGTCGACTTCACGCCCTCGCACGCGCCGGTGGGTATCCGCGTCACCGCCGAGGTGAAGGTGGCAGGCCCCACCGGCGTGGAGATGGAAGCGCTGACCGCGGTCTCGATCGCCTGCCTCACCATCTACGACATGCTGAAGGCCGCCGACAGAGCCATGGAGCTCGGGCGCATCCGCCTCATCGAGAAGACGGGCGGCCGCTCGGGCACCTATCGTGCAGCGGAGGAGGGCAAGCCGTAGCCATGGCCGCGCCCCTCACCGTCGAGGACGCCCTCGCCCGCATACTCGACGCCGTCGCCCCGACGCCGGCCGAGCCCGTCGCCGTCGAGGCGGCGCACCGGCGCACGCTGGCTGCCCCGCTCGCAGCACTGCTTACGCAACCGCCCTTCGATGCCTCGGCCATGGACGGCTATGCCGTACGCGCAGCCGACGTCGCGCACCTGCCAGCCACGCTCGCCGTGATCGGCCAAGCTGCGGCCGGCCATCCCTTCTCCGGCAACGTTGCAACCGGCGAGGCTGTGCGCATCTTCACGGGCGCGCCGATGCCCGACGGCGCCGACGCCATCGTCATCCAGGAAAATGCGACCCTCGACGGCAGCAAGGTCACCGTGCGCGAGGGCAGCATCGACAAGGACCACGTGCGCCGCCGCGGGTTCGACTTCCGCGAAGGCGAGGTGCTGCTCGCCGCGGGCCGCCGCATGGGACCGCGCGAGGTGTCGCTGGCGGCTGCCATGGGACACGGGCGCATCTCCGCTGCGCCAACGCCCCCGCGTTGCCGTTCTCACGACGGGCGACGAGCTGGTGGCTCCGGGACAGAAGCCTGGGCCAGGCCAGATCATTTCCTCCAACCATCTCGGTGTGATTGCGCTCGCTCAGGCGGCCGGCGCCGAGACCGAGTTCCTCGGCATCGCCCGCGACACGCGCGAAAGCCTCGATGCGCATTTCGCCCGTGCGAGCAGCGCCGACATCCTCGTCACGATCGGCGGAGCCTCGGTCGGCGACCACGACCTGGTCGGCCCGGTACTGAAGGAACGCGGCATGGCGCTGAGCTTCTGGCGCATCCTGATGCGTCCTGGGCAGCCGCTGATGTTCGGCCGGCTCGGGCAATCCCGCGTGCTGGGCCTGCCCGGCAACCCGGTCTCGGCGCTCGTATGCACGCGCGTTTTCCTGGTGCCGCTGATCCACGCCCTGCTCGGCCACCCGCGCGAGGATACGCGCCTTGCGCGGGCCCGCGCGGCCATCGACATCGAGGCCAACGGCCCGCGCCAACACTACATGCGCGCCACCTCGGCGCGCGGAACGGACGGGCTGGCCGTCGTCACCCCGGTCAGATCGCAAGACAGCTCGCTCCTGGCGCCGCTGGCCGAGGCCGACTGCCTGTTGGTGCGACCACCGAAGGCGCCAGCCGTTCCGGCGGGCGACCTAGTCCCGATCCTGCCGCTCGATTTCTGATTGTGCCTGCATCCGGGCTGCACCGAACCCCGCAGATTTCAGATTGTAGGCAGCTCGATGCGGTAAGCCTTGACGCTTGAGGGGCCCCTCCCTACGTTCCGCCCTACGATTCCCGCCGCAGTCGCCAATCCCACCAGGAGACTGAGCCAATGCCTAGCGCAGCGACGCTGTCTGTATCGGACGCGAACTTCGAGAAGGAGGTTCTGCAGTCCGCTGAGCCCGTGCTTGTCGACTTCTTCGCGGAGTGGTGCGGGCCGTGCAAGGCGATGGCGCCAGCGCTGGAGCAGGTCGCGGCCGAGATGAAGGGCAAGGTCAAGGTTGCCAAGCTCGACGTCGACCACAACCCCGAGATCACGCAGCGCTACGCCATACAGGCGATGCCGACGCTGCTGATCTTCAAGGGCGGCGAGAAGGTAGCCGAGCGCGTCGGCGCGCTGGTGCAGAAAAAGCACCTGCAGGACTGGATCAACGGCTCCATCTGAGCCCGAACTTCGACACAATTGACGCAATTCTGAGCCCCGGCAAAATCGCCGGGGCTTTGCTGTTTGGAAGTATGGAAATCGGCACGCCTGTCGGCTACCGTCCGGCGAATCAACATGAGGAGTGCAAAAACCATGGTCGAAACCACGGTCCTCGTCGTGTCCGGAAAGAGGCTGACCGTCCCCCGCATCTTCAAGCGCAGCCTGCAGATCGCCTCCGCCGTGGCGCTCACGGCCGCCGTGTTCCTGGTCGTCATCGTCGGCAACGGGCTGATCGTGGGGCGGCAGGGATCGCTGCAGAATGGCCTCAACGTGTGGCTGGCCTTCATCAAACGGCCGGACATCCTGGCCACCATGATCCTGACGGCGCTCGTCAGCGTGCTCCTCGTCTACTGGCAGCGCAATCAGGAGCGCAAGGCGGGTGGCTCTGGGCGGATGCAGGCCTGACCTCGTCGTCGTCGGCATATTGAGCAATCCGCGCCGACAGAACGGAGCCGATGAGGACAAGGCAGGGCCCGCGCTCGCTGGCGCGCTCTACGAGGCTCACGAGGGTGGCCAGCGTGCCCGCGACCACCCTTTCGGTGGGTCGGGTGGCATTGAAGACGGCACAGGCCGGCCGATCCGCGGGAGCGCCCGCCGCGAGCAGACGGGATACGAGCTCGCCGAGTGTACCGAGCGGCATGTAGATCGCCGTCGTGGCCCCCGCATCGGCCAATGCGGCGAGATCGAGATCGTCGGGCAAGCGGCCGCCTTCGGCGTGCGCGGTGACGAACTGCATGCGCCGCGCGCTCTTGCGGTGGGTCAAGGACACCTTGAGGCTGGCCGCCGCGCCCTGGGCCGCGCCGATACCGGGGACGATCTCGAAGGGAATGCCCGCTTGCTCGAGCGCCGCGATCTCTTCCGCCGCGCGACCGAAGATCATCGGATCGCCGGACTTCAGCCGCACCACCCGCTTGCCCGACCTGGCAAGAGACAGCATCAGGGCGATGATGTCGTCCTGCTTGCAGGAGGGCCGATAGCCGGTCTTGCCCACCAGAATGCGCTTGGCCTCTCGGCGGGCGAAATCGAGCACCTCCGGCGCGACCAGGTCGTCGAACAGGATCGCGTCCGCCGAGCGCAAGGCCCGCAACGCCTTGAGCGTCAGCAGCTCGGGGTCGCCGGGTCCGGCCCCGACCAGGGACACATGGCCCATCTGCTGCCGTCCCGCGTGCCCCGCTCTTGCCTCCTCCAGAAGGTGCCGCAGGTCACTCGCGGCTGGCGGCCTGTCGGGGGCGCGCAATGCAAGGCCGGTAAAACCGTCCCAGAAGCGGCGGCGGACCTGGGCAGCGAGCCTGCGGTGGGCCAGCTGCCCCCGCCATGCCTTGGCGGCGGCCGCCCAGCGCGCAAAGCCCGCTGGCAACAGCGCCTCGATCCGGGAGCGAACGGCCTGGCCGAACACCGGGGCTGCGCCGTCGGTGGAAATGCCGACAACGAGCGGCGAGCGGTTGACGATGGCGCCGAACTGGAAGGTGCAGAACCGGGGATTGTCGATCACGTTGACCGGCACGCCCGCAGAAGCTGCGGCCTGGTAGATGCGGGCGGCCTCGTCAGCATCGGCGGCAGCGCCAACCACGAGCCCAGCGCCCGCAAGGGGAGCGGCTGTCCACGGGCATCGCCGCAGCTCGATGGCGCCGCCCGGGGGATCGGCGGCAAGCGCCACCATTTCCGCGCAGGGTGCCGGATCCCATACCTCGACCCTCGCCCCGGCCGCCAACAGCAGCTCGGCCTTCCAGGACGCGGCCTCGTTGCCGCCGGCGACGACGGCGCGGCGGCCGGCGAGCTTGAAGAACAGCGGCAGGATCGAGAGAGCCTGCATGCGCGGCAGACGCACGGGGCTCGGCTGTCGCTCCGCAGACGTCCCGGCTGCTTGATCGCTGCTCACGGCGCGCCTCCGCTCTGCGCCAGGAGGCGCCGGATCTCGGGAATGCAGCTGCCGCAGTTGGTGCCGGCACCGAGCCGGCTGCCGATCTTGGCGGTCGTGCCATCGCCCGACGCGGCCGCCGCCTCGATGCGTCGCGCGCCGACCTGGAAGCACACGCACACGATCGGACCTTCATCGGCGACACCTTCGACGGGACGCCCCGCCAGCAACGCGCGGCGCTGGGCAACCGTGATCTCGCCCCGATCGAACTGCGATTTGAGCCATTCCAGGGAGGGAAGTTTCGGACTGGGGGCGACGTAGACCAGCGCCTCGAGCCGGCCATCCCGCAGGACCGCGGTGCGGTAGATGCCGGCGGCCGCATCGGTGAGGCTTAGCCGCTCTCCCGCGGGTAGTACCGTCGCAAGCCAGGCCTCCCAGCCTTCGGCCGGTGTATCGAGTGCGAAGTTGAGAGCGTCTCCGAACGTCGTGCGCGCAGCTGCCCAGTAGGTGAGGCCCGCGAGCATCATAGGCCGGCGCGACAGGGCAAAGCCGAAGTGCGCCACTGCGACGGCGCTGATCCTCGCGGGAGTCGCCTTCGCCTCGGGTTGACCGGAGTGGGGATCGGTGGCGGGCTGCACTAGCGCGCCGATGGGTCCGCTCGAGCTGTTCTCTGCCGACCAATGGATGGGAGCAAACAGCGTGCCAGGCTGCTGCCCGCGGGAGACGAGGACGCGCAGGATCGTGGCGCCGTGCGCAGTCTCGACCCGCGCCAGCGCGCCCTGCTCGAGACCCAGCCGCACGGCATCGTCGGGGTGCACCTCCACGAACGGCTCGGCAATGTGGGTGGAGAGGCGCGGTGAGAGCGCGGTCCGCGTCATGGTGTGCCACTGGTCGCGGACGCGGCCGGTGTTGAGCACGAACGGCCAGGCATCCGACACCGGCAAGGCCAGCCTCGGCGGTTCCACCGCAATGAACCTGGCCTTGTGGTCCGGCGTGAAGAAATGACCGTCCGCGAAGAGCCGCGCGCTCGCCCCGCGTGCTGCGCGGTGCGGCCATTGGAATGGCTGGAGGGCGTCGTAGCCCGGCCGCGCGAGGCCGCTCGCGGCCGAGATGTCGAAGGCGCGTGCCCCTGTGTTCTCGAAGCCCGAGAGACGGGCGTGCTCATCGAACACGTCGGCGGCGGAGCGGTAGGCGAATGCCTCGGCATACCCCAGCCGTCGCGCGACCTCGCTCAGGATGCGCCAGTCGTGCCGCGCCTCGCCGGCGGCCGGCAGGAACGGACGCTGGCGCGAGATGCGCCGCTCGGAGTTGGTGACGGTGCCATCCTTCTCGCCCCAGGCCGTCGCCGGCAGGCGCACGTGCGCGAGCTTGATGGTGTCGTTGCTGCTCACGTTCTCCGACACGACGAGGAACTCGAGCTTTGCCAAAGCCTGCACGACCGCAGTTGTGCGAGGCAAGGACACGGCCGGGTTCGTCCCCATCACCCACAGTGCCTTGATGCGGCCATCGGCGATGGCATCGAACATGGCGACGGCCTTGAGGCCTTCGCCCTCCACGAGGCTGGGGGCCCGCCAGAAGCGGCGCACGCGGTCGCGCTCGGTCTCGGAGAAGCCCATGTGGGCCGCCAGCATGTTGGCGAGGCCACCAACCTCGCGGCCACCCATGGCGTTGGGCTGGCCGGTGAAGGAGAGCGGCCCGCTCCCGGGCTTGCCGATGCGGGCCGTCGCCAGATGGCAATTGATGATGGCGTTGACCTTGTCGGTGCCTTGCGCGGACTGGTTCACGCCCTGGCTGTAGCAGGACAGCACGCGGGTCGTGCCAGCGAACCACTCGAAGAACAGCGCAACGTCGCCCTTCTCGAGACCGGTCGCACGAGCGATGGCCGCAAGCGACGGCGCTATCGCGCGGGCGCGGGCGAGCGCGGCCTCGAAACCCAGTCGTGTGGCGGGCGATGAAGTCGTGGTCGAGGTGGCCGCGCTCGGCGAGCCATACCAGAAGCCCCGACCACAGAATGACATCGGCGCCGGGCCTCAGCGAGAGCTGCAGGTCGACGCCTTCGCTGGTGGCGGTGCGGCGCGGATCGATGTTGACGACGCGCACGCCGCGCTCGGCACGCGCCGACTGGATGCGCTGATAGAGGATGGGGTGGCACCAGGCGGCGTTGGAGCCCGCCAGCACCACGAGGTCGGCAAGCTCGAGGTCCTCATAGCACTGCGGCACCACGTCGGCGCCGAAGGCGCGCCGGTGGCCGGCGACCGAGGAGGCCATGCACAGCCGCGAGTTGGTGTCGACGTGCGGGGTGCCGATGAAGCCCTTGGCCAGCTTGTTGGCGACGTAGTAGTCCTCGGTGAGAAGCTGGCCCGAGAGGTAGAAGGCGATCGCCTCGGGCCCGTGCGCGGTGCGGATCGCGTTGCAAGGCCCGCGGCCACGTGATCGAGCGCGACCTCCCAGCTCGTGCGCGCGCCGTCGACGATGGGATGGAGCAGCCGCGTCTCGAGTCCCAACGTCTCTCCCAGCGCCGAGCCCTTGGAGCACAGGCGGCCCATGTTGGCGGGATGCTCGGGATCGCCGCGAATGGCGGCTCCGCCCGTGCCATCGGGCGTTGCCAGCACGCCGCAGCCGACCCCGCAATAGGGGCAGGTGGTGCTGACCGCAGATGCGGCCGGTATCCCCTCTCCCCACTTGGTGGGGAGAGGGCCAGGGTGAGGGGCAGCGATAGGCTCCGGCGCTCGAGTATGCCGCTGCCCCTCACCCCGACCCTCTCCCCGCGCTGACGGCGCGCTGGGCAGGGTCGGCGATGCGCGGGGAGAGGGAGGCGGTCATCAGTAGACATCTGCCTGGTAGCGGCCCGTCTCCTTGAGCTCGGCGATGAAGTCCTTGGCGCCGGCCTCGCTCATCTGCCCGGCCTTCGCCGAGATCTCGGTGAGGGCATTCTCGACATCCCTGGCCATGCGCTTGGCGTCGCCGCAGACGTAGAAATGCGCGCCGTCCTTGAGCCAGGCCCACAGCTCGGGGCCCGCCTCGACGCATGCGGTCCTGCACGTAGACCTTGGCCGCCCCGTCGCGCGACCAGGCGGTCGACAGGCGCGTCAGCGTCCCGTCGGCGAGCATGCCTCGATCTCGTCACGATAGAAGAAGTCGGTTGCCTCGTGCTGATGGCCGAAGAACAGCCACGCGCGCCCCGGGCCTTGGTGGTCTTGCGCTGCCACAGGAACGAGCGGAAGGGGGCGATGCCGGTGCCGGGGCCGACCATGATGATGGGCGTGCTGCCGTCGGGCGGCAGGCTGAAGCCGTGCGCCTTCTGGATGTAGGCCTTGACGCGCGCGCCGGGCTTGAGGCGATCCGCCAGAAACGTCGAGGCAACGCCCGAGCGGGAGCGTCCGGCCGCCTCGTAGCGCACGGCGTCGACGGTCAGGTGCACCTGGCCCGGCGTCGCCAGCGGCGAGGAAGAGATGGAGTAGAGGCGCGGCTGCAGGGCCTCGAGGCACTCCAGGAACGCCTCCGGATCGGGGTGGACAGGAGCGAACTTCTCAAGCACGGCGAGCACGTCGAGCGTCGCGGCGTCTCCGTCGGGGTCCTCGCCCTTGGCCAGCGCCTTGGCCTTCTGCCGCCGCTCGCCGCCGACGAGCAGGCTCATGAGCTCGAACAGCGAGTCCGGCGCCAGCCCCAGCGCGTAGTCCTCGATCAGGGCGTCGCGGAACGGACTTGTCGCCGATGCGAAAGTCGGGCGGCACGCGCAGGGCCGCACGGATGGCCTCGGCGAGCGCCGGATCGTTCTTGGGGTAGAGGCCGAAGCTGTCGCCGGGCGCGTAGGCGAGGCCGCTGCCGGAGATGTCGAAGACGACGTGGCGCGTGTCCTTCTCCGACCCCTTGCCGTTGAGGCGGCGTGGCCATGCAGAAGACCGCCTCGACGGGGCAATCGCGCGTGCCGGGCTGCGCGGACTTCGCCTCGGCGGGAATTCCGTCCGGGGCGGGATCGGCTTTTGCGACAATGCCGGCGGCCGGGAGATCCTCGAGCAGGCGCTTCAGCATCCGGCTCGTTTCCTTGCCGCCGGGCACGCACAGATTGAGCTTGCTCTCTCTGCCCTCGGCGATGGCCCTGGAGTAGGTCTCGCACAGATAGCCGCACTGGCCGCAGTCCTGCTGCGCCATGGCCGCGAACAGCTTGCGCGGCAGCGGCTTGCCCTGCGCCAGCTGTCATGCGCTCGCCGATCGGCATGGCGGCATCGTGCCAGGGCGCGCCGTCATCCTCGGCCCCGAGCGCGCTGGCGGCAGCGTCGGGCATGGCGCCATCGAGCGGCGGCGGCGCCGGCCTTGGCATCGAGCGACAGCAGGCCGGCGAAGAAGCCGTTGAGCCAGGCGCGCTGCTCGGGCGAGAACGGCGCGCCCTCGGGGATCATTGCGGATTCCCCTCCCCGTCGTGTCGGACCGCCTTCTGCACGTGTGGGGAGGGGTTAGGGGAGGGGCGGAGCCTACGGCCGATGTTCTGCCATCGCGCCCCTGCCCCGACCCTCCCCCACAGAGGGGAGAGCGGAGAGATCGACCGCTTGCATGCTCATGCGGCCGCCTCCGCCGCGATGCCGTCGACCATGGCCTTAAGCGCGCCCGCATCGTGGCGGCGGGTGAAGGCGAGGAACGTCTCGCCGTGCTCGGCGATGCGCGAGGTAGGCCTTGAGGATGCGCTCGATCGAGCTGCGGGCAGTCCTCCGCCTTGACGTCGCGATAGAGCTCGCGCGCGATGCCGGCGTCGGCGCCGAAGCCGCCGCCGACGTAGATGTGAAAGCCCTCGACCGTGTCCTCCCCGGCTGCATCGACCGGCGACGCGGCACGCCAGCAGGCCGATGTCGCCGATGTAGTGCTGCGCGCAGGAGTGCGGGCAGCCGGTGAGATGGATGTTGATCGGCCCGTCGAGCACCACGCGCGGCTCCACCCAGTCGGCGATCGCCATCGCCGTGCCCTTGGTGTTGGAGAGCGCGAACTTGCAGCCGGTGTTGCCCGTGCAGGCGACGAGGCCGGCGCGCACGCTGGTGGCGCTTGGCGGTGAGCCCGATCTCGCGCGAGGCACGTCTCGACCAGCGCCGGCGTTTGCCTCGGCGATGCCGGAGATCAGGAGGTTCTGCCAGACGGTGAGGCGGATATCGCCGTCGCCGAGCTCGCGCGGCGATGCGCGCGAGCCCGCGCATCTGCTCGCAGCTCGTGCAGCTTGCCCACGGGCAGCACCACGCCGGCCCACACCTGGCCCGCCTGCTTCTGCGCGTGGATGCCGACATGGGCCTGGCGGTCCTGGCGGTTGGGCGCCGACACCTTGTCGGCGGGCAGCGCGCACGAGTGGCCGGCCGAGCTTGGCCTCGACCTCGGCGAGGAACTTGTCGTGGCCCCAGGCGTCGAGCACGTACTTGAGGCGCGCCTTCTTGCGGTCGGTGCGATCGCCGTGGTCGATGAAGACGCGCACGATGGCGTCGGCCACGGCCACGGCGTCCGCCGGCTTGACGTAGACGCCCGCAGCACTTGGCGAAGTCCTGGTGGCCCGGTGATGCCGCCGATGCCGAGCCGGAACCAGACGCCGGCATCGACGCCCGCGCCTTCGGCCACCGTCACGGCCGTGAAGGCGATGTCGTTGGTGTCCTCCAGCACCGGGATGATGCCGCCGCCGTCGAAGCCGACGTTGAATTTGCGCGGCAGGCCGTAGAGCGAGCGGTCGTTGAGGATGTGGTGGTGCCAGGCGCGGGCGTAGGGACGGGTGTCGAGCAGCTCCTGCGGGTCGATGCCGGCCGTGGGCGAGCCGGTGACGTTGCGGATGTTGTCGGCACCCGTCCCTTTGGTGGAAAGGCCGAGGCTCGTGATCCCCTCGATCAGCGGGATGGCGCCTTCCGGCATCGACGTCGCGGATCTGCAGGTTGGCGCGCGTGGTGACGTGCGCGTAGCCGCCGCCATGGCGCTCGGCGAGATCGGCGACGCCGGCGAACTGCCAGTGACTCAGGATGCCGTTGGGGATGCGCAGGCGGCACATGTAGGAGTTCTGCGTCGGCGCGACGATAGAAGAGGCCGTGGAAGCGCCAGCGGAAGTTGTCGATCGCCTTTGGGGAACTGGCCGTTGGCGCTCTCCGCCTTGAGCCGCGCGTAGGCGTCGAAGGGATGCTCCTCGCGCTTGGCCTTCTCCTCCGCGGAGAGCTTCTTGCCCGCCGCCTCGAAGCGGGCCATGGCGGCAGATGCGCCTTGTCGGGCCCCGACTGGCTGCGCGGCTGCCGCCTTCGCTCGCCGAGCGGCTTGAGGCCCTGGGCGGCGCGCCTGTGCCTGGACGCCCGAGACGAAGCCTTCGAGATAGCGCCGCTGCTCGTCCGATGACTCATCGTCTGGTGTCGCGCGCTCATGCGCCTCCGCTGCGCGGCCTCCGCGTAGGCCTTGCCGAAGGCGAGGCCGAGCGCGGATCGCGCAGCGATCGGGGGCCTGCAGCCGGATGAGCTCGCGATACCAGAGCGCATCGCCGTATCGCCGAGCAGCACGGCGCCGGCGAGACGCCCTTCGCGCAGCACCAGCTTGCGGTAGACGCCGGCCTGCATGTCTTCGAGCAGGATCGGCCTCGGCGCCCTCGCCTTCGAAGTCGCCGATGGAGAAGACCGGGACGCCCGAGACCTTGAGGCTCGTCGCCAGCAGCGAGCCCGCGTAGCGGCCTGCGAGGCCGGCGAGATGGCGGGCCAGCACGCGGGCCTGCTCGTAGCGCCGGCTCCACCAGGCCGTAGCAGACGCCGCGGTGCTCGGCGCATTCGCCGATGGCGTAGATCGCCGGCTGCGCTGGTCTGCGAGCTTGTCGTCGACCACGATGCCGCGGCCGATCTGGAGGCCGGCGCTCCGGGCAAGCGCAGTGCCGGCCGCACGCCTGCCGCCATGACGACGAGGCTCGCAGTCGAAACGCGCGCCGTCGTCGAGCACGACCGCTGCGCACGCGATCCGTCGCCTTCGACAGCGGCGATGTTTGCGCCTTGAGCACGACGTTGATGCCGAGAGCTTCTCGAGCGCGTGCTTGAGCAGCCGGGCGGCCGGTCGCATCGAGCTGGCGCTCCATCAGCCGGTCATGAGGTGCACCAGCGTCACCGCGGCCCGGCCTGCCGAGGCCGTAGGCCGCCTCGATGCCGAGGAGGCCGCCCGCCGATCACGACGGCGCGCATGCCGGGCTCGCGCGCGCGCAGCATGGCTGCCGACGTCGGCGAGCGTCGCGAAACGTCGTGACGCCGGCAGAGGTCGGCCCGGGCAGCGGCAGCCGGATCGGCTCGGAGCCGGTCGCCAGCACCAGCGCGGTCGTAGGCCAGCCGCTCCGCCGCCACGCCAGAGCGACCTCGCGCCGCTCCGGCAGCGACTGCCGAAGCGGCGGCGCCGCGCAGAAGCGTGACGCCGCTGCTCGCCGTACCAGGAGCGCGGGCTGCAGCTCGATGTCGCGGGCCTCGATCTCGCCGCGCAAGCAGCGACGACAGCAGCACGCGGTTGTAGGCGAGCGAGGGCTCGCTCCCCACCATCACGATCTCATAGCGGCCCGGGGCGACCGCCACGCAGCTCCTCGACGAGCCGCAGGCCCGCCATGCCGCCGCCGACGATGACGAGGCGCTCGCGCTGCGATGCTTGGGCATTAGTGCCGGTCACGCCCTACTCCGCGGCTTGCAGCGCCGGCGAGCGGCCGACTTGACCGTGCGCCGTGCTCGAACTCGTCGAGGAAGCCCAGCATCGCCTCGCGATACTCGTAGTAGCGCGGGTGGGCGAGCAGGGCCTGGCGCGTGCGCGGGCGCGGGATGTCGATCTCGACGATGCGGCCGATGCGGGCGTTGGGACCGTTGGTCATCATCACCACGCGGTCGGCGAGCAGGATCGCCTCGTCGACGTCGTGGGTGACGCAGACGGCGGTGACGGCTGGTGCGCGTCCACACCTCCATCAGCACCTCCTGCAGGGCCCAGCGCGTCAGGCTGTCGAGCATGCCGAACGGCTCGTCCAGCAGCAGCAGCTTGGGCGACAGCGCGAAGGCGCGTGCCAGCCCGACGCGCTGCTTCATGCCGTTGGAGAGCTCGGCGGCGTACTTGGTCTTGGCGTCGCCAAGGCCCACGCGGTTCAGGTAGTAGTGCACCACGTCCTGGCGCTCGGCGCGCGTGGCGTCGCGATAGACGCGGTCGACGCCGAGCGCGACGTTCTGCTCCGCCGTCAGCCACGGCACCAGCGACGGCGCCTGGAACACGACGGCGCGGTCGGGGCCGGCCTCGTGCACCTCGCGGTCGTCGAGGAAGATGCCGCCCGAGGTCACGTTCTGCAGCCCGGCGACCATCGACAGAACCGTCGACTTGCCGCAGCCGGAGTGGCCGATCAGCGAGATGAACTCGCCCTTGTGCATCTTGTGGTCGAAGCCGTCGACCACGGTGAGCGGGCCGTTCGGCGTGGGATACGTCTTGGACGATCTGGCTGAAGTCGAGATAGCGGTCCTCGCGCCGTGCCTTGGCGGCCTCGCTTGGCGTAGGCCGCGGGCAGCTTGTCCTCCTTGGCGAAGAACGGCACCACGTTGGGCAGTCGGCCACGCCGCCGTCGCTCGCCGCCTGCGCAGCTCTCCGGCCTCCATCAGATAGCGCGTGATGTCGGCCGCGCAGCCGGTTGATAGGTCGCGTCGTGATTGAGCGCGACGCGGTTGCGCGGGCGCGGGAGCGCCGACGCGGTAGGCTGGGCCCCAGCGTGCCGTCGGGATTCGAGCGGCACGATGCGGTCGGCGAGCAGGATCGCCTCGTCGACATCGTTGGTGATGAGCACCATCGTCGCCTTGGTCTCGGCGCGGATCGTCGGCGAACTCGTCCTGCAGCTTGGCGCGCGTCAGCGCGTCGAGCGCCGACAAGCGGCTCGTCGAGCAGCAGCACCTCGGGCTGCATGGCGAGCGCGCGGGCGACCGAGACGCGCTGGCGCATGCCGCCCGACAGCTCCGCCGGGCGGCGGTCGCTGGCGTGCGTCAGGCCGACCATGCCCATGTACTTTTCGGTGAGCGCCTTGCGCTCGCCCGCGACCTGCCGCTCGTGCACGGCGTTGACCGCGAGCGCGATGTTGTCCCACACGGTGAGCCACGGCATCAGCGCGTAGCTCTGGAACACGACGCCGCGCTCCGGGCCCGGCCCCGTGACGCGCTTGCCCTTGAACAGCACCTCGCCCTTGTCGGGCTTGCGCAGGCCCGCCAGCAGCGAGATCAGCGTCGTCTTGCCGGTGCCGGAGAAGCCGAGGACGGCGAGCAGCTCGCCGTCCTCGACCGTCAGATCGATGCCCTTCAGGACCTCGGTCCGCGCCTGCGCCGTGCCGTAGCCCGTGCGCACACGCCTTTGCAGCTCGAGAATGGCCATGGCTCGTCTCCTCTCAGCGCGCCGGGCCGTGCGTGACGGCGGCTTGGAGCGCCACCATCACGCCGGTCGAGCAGGAAGCCGATGATGCCGATGGTCAGCACCGCCACCATGATGCGCGCCGAGCGAGTTGCGAGGAGCCGTTCTGGAACTCGTCCCAGACGAACTTTCCGAGGCCCGGGTTCTGCGCCAGCATCTCGGCCGCGATCAGCACCATCCAGCCGACGCCGAGCGACAGCCGAAGCCCGGTGAAGATGTAGCGGCAGCGCCGACGGCAGCACGACCTTGAAGACCTTGGTGGCCCAGGAGAGCTTCAGGACGCGCCCGACGTTGACGAGATCGCGGTCGATGGAGGTGACGCCGACGGCGGTGTTGATCAGCGTCGGCCACAGCGAGCACAGCGTCACCGTGATCGGCCGAGGTGACGAAGCTCTTCGGCATGCCGGCCTGCTCCTCGATGTAGACGCGCCGAGACGACCATGGTGACGATCGGCAGCCAGGCGAGCGGCGACACCGGCTTGAAGATCTGAATGATCGGATTGAGCGCGGCGTTGAACGTTGCCGACAGGCCGCACAGGATGCCGAGCGGGATGGCGATGAGGCTCGCGAGCAGGAAGCCCGGTGAACACCGTCTTCAAGCGAGGTCAAGATCTGGTCGAGGTAGGTCGGGCGGCCGATGTAGGTGCGCCACTTGACCTCGGCGCCTTCGGATCCTTCGGCGACGGCCTCGGCGTTGCGCTTCTCCTGGCGCTCGTAGTAGGCGGCCTCCTTGCCACGCTCCGCCGACGTGGTCGGCCCACAGCATCAGCGGCCTGCTCCCAGCACCTGCGTCGGTCCCGGAATGGCGCCGAGCGAGGTGATGACGCGCGGCGCCAGTAGCGCCCACGCGGCCAGGAACACGACGATGCGCGATCAGCGGCACGAGCAGCTCGCTGCCAGATCTCCTTCAGCTGATGCTGCGGGCTGTCGCCGGTCGCCGATCGAACAGACGACACCAGCCAGCACAGACCCAGCCGACGCCCCAGATCGGCCGGCCGACGTTCGGTCGAGCCGGCTACGAAGCGCTCGCGCGCGCAGCTCGCTGCCTCTCAGTCGGCGGCGCCGGGCGATGAGCCGAGGCGGTTGTCATCGATGATTGCCATGTATCGAGCAAGTCCGTGCTGCTGCTGAAATGCGGGCAGGAGCGGAGCGGCGCGGCGCTCAGCCGCCGACCACCTCGTTGCCCGTCGACCGTCCTGCTTGCCCTTGAGGCCGATCTGCGGGAACTGTCGACAGGTAGGCGTTGGGCTTGCGGCCGTCGTACTCGATGCCGTCGATGAATTCCGCGGTCGGCTGGCTTGATAGCCGTCGCTGTCCGCAGGGGAAGTCGTCCTTCTTGGCCTTGCCCTCGGCGACCAGGGCTTCGGCCGCCTGCAGGTAGATGTCGGGGCGATAGACCTTCTTGGCCATCTCCGCGTACCAGGCGTCGTCCTTGGCCTCGGCGATCTGCCCCCAGCGGCGCATCTGCGTCAGGTACCAGATGGCGTCGGAGTAGTAGGGGTAGGTCGCGAAGTAGCTTGAAGAACACGTTGAAATCGGGCGCGGGACGCTTGTCACCCTTCTCGTATTCGAACGGTGCCCGTCATCGAGTTGGCGATGACCTTGTCGTCGGCGCCGACGTATTCGGAGCTGCGACATGATCTTCACGGCCTCGGGACGATGGGCGTTCTTGTCGGACGTCGAGCCACATGCCGGCGCGGATCAGCGCCTTGATGACGGCGAGCGTGCGTGTTGGGGTTCTTCTGGGCGAACTCGGCGGTGACGCCGAACACCTTCTCCGGGTTGTAGCTTCTGGATGTCGTGGTCGGTGACGACCGGCACGCCGATGCCCTTGAACACGGCCGCCTGGTTCCACGGCTCGCCGACGCAATAGCCGAGAGATGGTGCCGGCCTCGAGCGTGGCCGGCATCTGGGGCGGCGGCGTCACCGACATGAGCACGTCGGCCAGGATCTGGCCGGAGATATCGGTCTTGGAATAGAAGCCCGGATGGATGCCGCCGGCGGCAAGCCAGTAGCGCATCTCGTAGTTGTGGGTCGACACCGGGAACACGATGCCCATGTTGAAGGGCTTGCCCTGCGCCCTGATAGCTCTCGACGACGGGCAGCAGGTAGTCGGCCTTGATGGGATGCATCGGCTTGCCGTCCTTGCAGCGGCATGTGCTTCTTCATCATCGGCGAAGACCTCGTTGGACACCGTGATGGCGTTGCCGTTCAGGTCCATGGAGAACGGCGTGATGACGTGTGACCTTGGTGCCGAAGCCGATGGTGGCGGCGAGCGGCTGGCCGGCCAGCATGTGCGCGCCGTCGAGCTCGCCCGAGATGACGCGGTCGAGCAGGACCTTCCAGTTGGCCTGCGCCTCGAGCGTGTACCGACAGGCCCTCGTCCTCGAAGTAGCCAAGCTCCTTGGCGATGGCGAGCGGCACCATGTCGGTGAGCTTGATGAAGCCGAACTTGAGCTGCTCCTTCTCGAGCTTGAGAGCCTCCGCGCGGGCGCGGCGGGATGCGGCGAAATTCTGTCCGGCAGCGAGCGCGACCGTGCTCGCGGTCGCGGCAATGAAATCGGCGCCGGCTGATACCGGCCGGCCTGGTCATGGCTTTGATCCTTCCTGGCATCGCGATCATCCCTCTCGACTACCTTCCGGCACCGGCGAACCCGTGCTCAAGCGCTGCACCGCGCAACAAAAAAGCCGCATCCCCGGGCGGGCCTAGGTTGGCCCGGGTGAGCGGCGTTGCTTGGAGGTCCAGCGACGGACCGGCGGGCGTCTGCGTCGACCCCGTGCGAGAGGCGATACAAGGTTCGTGCCGAGAATTGCTCTCGACGTAAATGCACACCATTTCAACGTGTTACTTCAATATCCGAAGGATAGAGGGGCGTCGGTTGGGCGGGCTGATTGCCCCCAGCGACCGCAGTTGCAACTATTTTGTGCAGTGCAACCGCGGCTTCGGCCGGAGGCTAGAGCAAGATCGTTTCTGATCGAAGCGCCTCGCTTCGATCATGGAACGTAATCTTGCTCTCGAGTCTATGATGTAGAGCAGGATTCACGCTTCGGCCGCCACGCCCCAATTGGGGCAAAGTGATTCCGTCCGAAGCGATCCTGCTCTAGGTACCGGGGCTGGCACGCGTGATACGGCAAGCCGACAGGTAGCCCGCGAGATCCCTCGGGTCGAACGGCGGGCCGCTCACCGCACCGACGGCGTCGGGGGGTTGCGCGACACGCGCGGGGACCATGCCGCCCACCGCGACGTCGTAGTAATCGGCGCGATACACCGCCTCCGCTACAGAAAGGAGTTGCGCGGAAAGCGGCGCCTGCCCCCATCGCACCATTTGCGCGTAGCCCCACGCGGCCTGGGCGGGGTCGGGGCGCGCGGCGCCCTTGCGGCCGATGACGAGATAGTCGTCGTCGACCCGTTGCGGGCCATCACTGGCCGCCTTCAGCTTGCCATCCAGAGCGCCACGGATGAGGTCGGCCGGGACATTGATACGGCCTGGTCCGGCCACCAGTGCCGCAACCTCCTCCAGGTTGCGCGGATCGCCCACGAACGCCGCCGCACGATCGTGGGCGCGCACCAGGCGGCGCAGAGTGTCGGTGTTCGCTGCGGCCCAGCTCTCGGTGACGGCCAGAACCTTCTCGGCATCCCGCGCGACGATCTCGCAGCCGAAGTGCAGGATCCTGCCGATGCCGAGCTCGACAGCGACCGAGTTCCACGGCGCACCGACGCAAAATCCCTCGACGTGGCCCTTGGCCAAGCTCTCGACCATGTAGGGCGGCGGCAGGACGACAAGACGAACATCCTCGTCCGGATCGACACCGCCGGCCGCCATCCAATGGCGCAGCTGATAGTTGTGATTGGAGAAGGGGAAGGTCATGCCGAAGGCGAGAGGCTCCCAGCCGTTGCAGCGGCGCGCCTTCACCACGCGCGCCAAGGTTTGCGCCGAGACGATGGGGTCTGCAAGATCGCCGTCGGCGACCTTCTCCAGCTCCGCGAACAGCGCCGGCGAGACGGTGATGGCGTTGCCGTTGAGCCCGAGGATCAGCGGCGCCACCAGCGGCACCTTCACATGGCCCAGCCCCAGGCTGGAGGCGATGGCCACGGGGGCCAAGAGGTGAGCCGCATCGAACAGGCCGATGTTGAGCTTATCACGGACGTTCGACCAGGAGACCTCGCGCACGAGCTCGATATCGAGCCCCTCCTCGGCGGCAAAGCCCTTGTCGGCCGCCACGATCACGGCCGCCGCATCCGCCAGCGGGATGAAGCCGATCCGCAGTCTACGCTCCGCCCTCATCGCAGCAGCTCCGCAGCAGTGATGACGGACTGCGCCACGTCTGCGATCTTTCTCTTCTCGTTCATGGCCGTCGTACGCAGCAAGGCGTAGGCCTGCTCCTCAGACAGGCGCTTGACCTGCATCAGAATGCCCTTCGCCCGATCGATGACCTTGCGCTCCTGCAGGGCGCTCTTGGCGCGGTCGAGCTCGTCCTGCAGGCGCGAGAACGCATAGAAGCGCGAGATGCACAAGTCGAGGATGTGCTTGACGCGCTCCTTCTTGAGGCCATCGACGATGTAGGCGGAGACGCCCGCATCGATGGCGGCGGCCGTCGTGCTGCGGTCGGACTGGTCGACGAACATGGCGATGGGCCGGCGCACGATGCGCGAGACCTGGAACATCTGCTCGAGCACATCGCGGCTTGGGTTCTCGAGATCGATCAGGATGACCTCGGGGTCGACGCGGTAAACCTGCTCGAGCAAGCCGGTGGCGTTGGCGACCATCACCACGTTGGAGAAGCCGGCCTCGCGCAGGCCAGTCTCCAGGATGGCGCTGCGGATGGGGTCTTCGTCGATCACCAGGATCTTCAGCGCGGCATCCGGCGTCGTTCGCGAACCGTTCGTCATGGGTCATTGTGCTCTGCACACAATCCTGCCGCACTGCAGCAAAGAACGCAACTCGGGCGACTGGTGGGGAAGCGGGTTGATCTGGATCAAACACATTCAAACATCCGAATGTATATAATTTCGGACAGTCGCCGCACAAATGAGGTCAGCCCCCATGAGACTGCGTGAAAAGGCCTGGTCGCCCTATGCCGCGGGCATCCTGATCGGTCTCCTGCAGATCCCGGCGTTCCTGCTGATCGGAACCGCGCTTGGGACCTCCTCCTCCTACGTGACGGTCGCCGCGCATCTTGCGGGCCTGGTCGACGCCTCCGTCGGCAAGATGGACTACCTCGCCAAGCACATGTACGGCGCCAAGAACCTCTGGCAGGTGGCGTTGGTGGTCGGCATCGCGCTCGGCGCCTTCATCTCCATGAAGGCGTCGGGGACCCGTCGCCAAGCCATCTCGCCCGTCTGGAGCAGAGCCGTCGGCCTCGGCAGTTTGCAGGGACGCGCGCCGATGGCCTTTGCCGGCGGCTTCATCATGGTGCTGGGCGCGCGCATAGCCGATGGGTGCACCTCGGGCCACGGCATCTCCGGGTTGGCCCAGCTCGCGGTCGGCTCGACGGTCGCCGTCGCCGCCATGTTCGCCGGGGCTATCGCCACCGCGCTGCTGATGAAGCGCGTCTGAGCCCAACACGAAGCCCGACACGAAGGAGAGTTCCATGAACGTGCTAACCGCAGTCGTCCTAGGCGTCGCCATGGGCGCGCTATTCGGCATTGCGCTGGAGAAATCACGCGTGTTCGAGCCTGGTGCGATCGTGAGCCAGATGCAGTTGCGCACCTTCCTGATGCTCAAGGTCTTCCTCACCGCGGTTGCGACCGGTCTCGTCGTGCTGGCCGTTCTGAACGGCATCTGGGGTGTGAAGATGCATCCCAAGGCGCTGGTCTGGCAGGCCGACATCGTCGGCGGCCTGCTGCTGGGCACCGGCATCTCGCTGGCGGGCGCGTGTCCCGGCACGGTGCTGGCGCAGATCGGCGCGGGCTACCGCGACGCCTGGTTCACGGTGGTGGGTGGCATCTTCGGTGCCATGACGTTCGGTTACCTGGAGCCGGCGCTACGCCCCTTCCTACTCGCGGGTGGACCCGGCAAGGTGACCTTGGACCAGATAGTCCACATGCCCTTCTGGGTGCTGGCTCTCGCGGTCGCCGCCCTGTTCGCTGCGGCGCTGGTGGTCCTGGAGCGGCTGCAGCCGTGGCGCGAGGAGGTCGGGCCGCAGGTCGACGGTCTCGCGGCTCCCCCAGCGCGCGCCGCGCGGTCGGGGGCGCAGTCCAGCCTGTCGTCCGCCTCCGCCTGAAACCGCCAAGGGAGAACTGTGGTGACCACCAACATTGGAACCGTCGATCGCGTGTTGCGCATTGTTGCGGGCGCGGTGTTGATCGGTGCTGCGCTCGGCCTGTTAGGCCCCGCTTACAGGTCGGTTTGGGGCTGGGTTGGCCTTGTGCCGCTCGCCACGGCGCTGGCGAGCTGGTGCCCGCTCTACACCGTGTTGGGCGTCAGAACCTGCAAGGTCGCGCCCGGACGCTGAGGCCGCCGGACTCAGCGCCGGCGCGCAAACATGGCGCGGCCCTCGATCAGGTGCGACAGGCCGAGACGCGCGCCCGCCACCATTGCCAGCACGGCGATGGGGGCGGCGATGGAGAGCGTGCTGGTGCCGGTCAGGCCCTGGCCGATGGTGCAGCCGCGGGCAAGCACGCCGCCAAGGCCCATCAGCACTGCGCCGAGCAGATGCCGTCGCATTTCACGGGGATCGTCGAAGGCCTCCCAGCGCAGCTCCTCGCGGACGGCCGCGGTGGCAAAGGAGCCGGCGGCGACGCCCAGAACCATGGCGACGGCAAAGCCGGTGCTTGACAGGGCTTCGCCCATGATCTGCAGGATGGCGCGGCCGAGCGGGGCGACGAAGGTGAGGCTCTCGGGGCGATGGCCGTCGAAGGGATCGCCGAGCACGCCGGTCACGAGCCATCCTGCTGCGACGGCCAGGCCCATGAGGCAGGAGGCCGCAACCAGCCGCGGTTTGCGGTGGAGGCGTTGACTGCTGAGGCCGACGGCCAAGAGCGTCGCGACAACGAGGAGGGCGCAGAGCACGGCAGCGGGTCTGCCGAGCTGGGCGTTGGCGATGCCGGTGAGGGTCTTGCCGCCCAAGCCAGCCGTGTCGATCACCGCGAATTGCGCCAGCTGTGCCCGGATCGGGCTCAAGATGCCGCCGGTCGCCGCGAAAGCTGCCAATCCGAGCATGACGGCCGACACGACAGCGCGCAGATCGCCGGTGCCAACGCGCACGAGCAGCCCGAAGGCGCACGTGCCGACGAGCGCGGCACCTAGGCCGAACAACAGGCCGCCCACAGCCAGCCCGAAGAGATCGAAGGGGGCTTGCACATAGTGCGTTGCGGAGAGGTCGAGCACCTCGGCGAATACGAGGGCCTGCGTGAGGAGAATGGCAACCGCGGCGGCGAGCGCCCAGGCGCGGGCACGGCGGAAGTCGCCGGCCACCAGCGCGTCCTCCATGGCTCCGATCGTGCACAGCCGGCCGTACTGGGCGGCAAAGCCTGCGATGCCGCCGCAAACGAAGCCGCCGACCGGGAGCAACCCGTCCACAGCGCTTCCTCTCGAAGGGCTCGGCGCGCCACACCGCGGCGGCGCTGTCGCCACGCTCAGGGGGATCTCTTGGCGGATCCTGTCTCCGAGCAGAACATGTCGTAGATCACCTCCACGAACTTGAGCGTGCTGGCGTCGGCCACGCTGTAGTAGATGGTCTTGCCGTCCCTGCGCGTCGTCACGAGCCCGTCGAGACGCAGGCGCGCAAGCTGCTGCGACACCGTCGTCTGGCGCAGCGACAGCAGCTCCTCCAGCTCCGTGACCGACCGCTCGCGCTCGGAGAGAAGACACAGCAGCAGGAGGCGGTTCTCATGCGCCAGCGCCTTCAGGAAGTCGCTCGCCCGGCGCGCATTCTTCATCATGCGCGCGAGCTCCGGCGACAGCTCCGCGTCGCTCGCGAGCGCCTCCACGACCTCGCTCGAAAGGATGCGAGTCATGGGTGCGCCTCGCTGCATCGCCGGTTATCGGCCGTCTGATCCATCGCTAGACCCATCTCACATCCGCAACGCAGCAGCCGGCGCGCCGCGTGGGCAATGCGCAACCGGCAACCGGCTGTCCTGGGGCGGCTTCGGCAAGCGCGCCAACAGCCCGTCCAGCATGCCGTAGAAGAACTCGCTGCCGGGATAGCCGACGAGACGCCCGACCTCGCGGCCACCTTCGACCAGGACAAAGGTTGGCGTCACCGTGATGCGCCGCTCCAGCACGACGCCCGCCCGCGCCTGCTGGCTGATGTCGAGGCGCCGCAACGGTGCGAGCCGGCCTTCCTCAGTGTTCGCATATCCGGGGCCCACCTCCGCAAGCCAGCGGCGGCACCAGGAGCACCCCGGATCCTCGAACATCACCAGTTCCGCTGCGTCGACGCCCTGAATGCCGGCCGCCAGCGCCAGCCCACAAACCATCGCGCGCAGCATCCAGACCCGGGCGGCGCACGTGATCCGCATCACTTGTTCACCGGACTGTCGGGCGACATCAGATAGGCGGTGACGTCCTTGATCTGCTGCTCGGTGAGAAACTTGTGGTAACCGAAGCGCGGCATGTTCGAGCATGGCTGCACGGATTGCGGGTTGAAGATCTTGGCAAAGGCCTGCTTGGCCTCGGCGGCGCCGAACTTGCGAACCTTACCATACTCGGCAAGGCTGGGCCCGAGCGTTCCAAAGCTCAGCTCCTCCTTCGCCATCTGGTGGCAGGCATAGCAGTTGCCGCCGTTGACGCGGTTGGGAGGGTCCGAGAACTGCCCGCCGCGGCCATTCTGCGCGATCTTCTCGCCCTGCTTCCAGTCTCCCATCACGTTGCCGTCGGCAGGAAACACGACGGTTGCCTTCTCGCGGGCCAGGATCTTGTCCAACTCCGCAGTTGGTGGGCTGTTGCGGTACTGCGAGCACACCCGTTGCGTCTCGTCCTGCTCGACGCGACTCTGCCAGCCGTCCGGCAGCTTCTTCCAGGTGGCCTTGATGTAGGCCTCGACGACGGCGGGATCGACCATGGAGGGTGCCGTCTGGGCGAACGCCGGCGCGGCCGGCGTCAGCAGAGCGCAGACGAGAGCGAGTTTCTTGAGCATGGGTTCCTCCCGTCAGCGCTTGATGGAGGGGACGTTGATCTCGCCCCCTTCGGCGTTCTTGGTGAGATAGAGCGTCAGCGCGGTGAGCCCGTCGGAGGCATAGTCGGGCGCGGGCATGCGCATCTGGCGATAGCAGTCCCAGAGGCGATGCTGCATGGTCCGCGACTGGCTCTGGGAGACCCGATAGGTCGGCCAGGTGCCCATCGTCTCCTGAGCGACCTTGCCGGGCTTGGACAGGTTGGGCAGGCCCTGCAGGCGGATGCGCTTGCCATCCTCCGAGTGACAGGTGGCGCAGGAGAAGTCACTGATCGAGGATCGGCGGAAGAACATCGCCTCGCCGACCGCGTACATCTCCTTCTCCTTGGGGTGGGTGAGTTGCGGCTCGATCTTCATGCCGTTCGACTTGTTGGCAATGTAGGCGACCAGGTCCTCCATGTCGGAGACGCGGCCCGGGCCGCCGAACTTGCGCTTCACGATGTCGCTGGTGTCGAGCTTCTGGAGCCTCTCCATGCACCACAGGAGGCGCTGCTCCAGGTCCATCACGCGGTCGGAGTCCTTGAAGTAGCGGGGCAGGCGCGCATAGGCACCCTCGAGCTTGCCTGGCCCTTGGCCCAGATCGCAGCCCTCGAGCGAGACGCTTGGTGGCGCCCCGCGCCGTCTTCCACAGGATCTCGCCACGGTCGACATTGAGATAGGCCGGGTTCGCCATCGGATCGTTGATCATGGCGCGGTAGCGCTCGATCTCTTTCTCGCTGTCGACTGCCGCCGGCTGCGCGCCAGCGACGGCTGCACCCACGCCAAGCGCGACCATGGCCAAGATCAATCGCAGCAGCGCCACCCTCGCACCTCTCGGCATGCACCCTCCTCCCTTTGTCCTTCATCTTTGTTGTTGCCCGCCGCTGCCTGGGCCGCGACAAAACAATCTAGGGGAGTTTACATTCGAATATTATGATGTGACAATAGCATTCGCAGCGTGGCATGAGACCACGCGTTCGGTCCCACCCAGAGGAGGTCCCATGCAGCCCAATGGCAGCACGCCCAGCCGCCGCAGCGTCGTGGTCGGCGGCAGCGTTGCGGCTCTCGCAACTCTCCTGGCACCACGGCTCGCCACAGCCTCGCCCGCGCAGGTGGAAGCGGAGATCAACAAGCTCTACGCCGGCAAAGCGCGCGCCGAAGGCAAGATCAAGCTCGACCTCCCCACTATCGCCGAGAACGGCCTGGTGGTTCCGCTCGGTTTCGAGGTCGACAGCCCGATGACGGAGAAGGACTACGTCAAGGCCGTGCATGTGTTCGCCGACGGCAACCCCAACCCGGGCGTCGCCTCGTTCTACTTCACGTCCATGATGCCCAAGGCCGCCGCGCAGATCCGCATGCGGCTGGCGCAGACGCAGAACATCATCGCCATCGCCGAGATGGCGGATGGCTCGCTCTACACCGCCAAGAAAGAGGTGAAGGTCACGATCGGCGGCTGCGGCGGCTAGCTCCGAGGAGCAAACAGCACGCACCAACACCGCAACAACACGCCGCAGCGATTGGAGGAGCAGGAGCCATGGCAAATCCCACCCCGCGCGTCCGCATGCCGACCAAGGCCAAGCCCGGTCAAGTGATCGAGGTCAAGACGCTCATCTCCCATGAGATGGAGAATGGCCAGCGCAAGGATGCCGAAGGCAAGGTGATCCCGCGCAAGATCATCAAGGCCTTCACCGCCAAGTTCAACGGCAAGGAGATCTTCCGCAGCGATTGGCATCCCGCCGTCTCCGCCAATCCCTACCTGGCGTTCTTCGTGAAGGTGCCGGAGGCAGGGACCTTCGAGTTCGCGTGGCAGGACGACGACGGCTCCGTCTACAAGACCGAGCAGGCCGTCACCGTCGGCTGATTGCAGGGCCCGGTTCCCCCGTCGGGGAGCCGGGTTTTTTCGGGCCGGTCACATGAAGAAATTTAGCATGTGATGGGGTTTGCAGGTGTGAGGCCCTCGAGGGCTGTGCCGGCAGGGGGATCGTTGCATGATCTCGCGGCGTGACTTTCTCCAGGCGGCGATGGCGGGAGCGGCGCTCGCCGGAGCGCCGCTGCGCGCGGCCGCCCAGGGCCGGCTCACGCAAGACGACCTCCTGCGCTTCGAAGGCCTCGGCAACGTCACGCTCGTGCATGTGACGGACATTCATGGGCAGCTCGTGCCGCTGCACTTCCGCGAGCCCTCCGTCAACATCGGCGTCGGCGAGGCGAAGGGGATCGTGCCGCATATCTCCGGCAAGGCCTTCCTCCGAGAAGTTCGGGCTGGCGGCGCAGTCGGCGGAGGCCTACGCGCTCACCGACCAGGACTACGTCGAGCTGGCGAAGCGTTACGGACGCATGGGCGGGCTCGACCGCATCGCCACGGTGGTCAAGAGCATCCGCGCCGAACGGCCAGGCCGCACGCTGCTGCTCGACGGCGGCGACACCTGGACCAACAGCTGGACGGCGCTGCAGACCAAGGGGCAGGACATGGTCGAGGCCATGGGCCTGCTCGCGCCCGACGCCATGACCGGACATTGGGAGTTCACGCTCGGCGCGGCGCGCGTGAAGGAGATCGTCGACGGCTGCCGTTCCCGTTCCTGGCCCAGAACGTGCGCGATACCGAGTTCGAGGACCCGGTCTTCCCCGCCTCCAAGATGTTCGAGCGCGGCGGGGTGAGGATCGCCGTGATCGGCCAGGCCTTCCCTTTCACGCCGATCGCCAATCCGCGCTGGATGATGCCGAAGTGGACGTTCGGCATCCGCGAGGAGGACATGCAAAAGCAGGTCGACGAGGTGAGGGCCAAGGGCGCGGACCTGGTCGTGCTCCTCTCCCACAACGGCTTCGACGTCGACCGCAAGATGGCGCGCACGGTCAGGGGCATCGACGTCATCCTCACCGGCCATACGCATGACGCGCTTCCCGAGGTGGTCACAGTGGGCAAGACGCTGCTCGTGGCGTCGGGCTCGCACGGCAAGTTCGTCTCGCGCCTCGACCTCGACGTGCGGGGCAAGGAGATCAAGGATTACCGCTTCCGACTGATCCCCATCTTCTCCGACGCCATCGCGCGGATGCCGAGGTGGCGGCGCTGATCGCCAAGCAGCGGGCGCCCTATGCGAGCGATCTTGCGCGTACGCTTGGGACAACCGGCTCGCTGCTCTACCGGCGCGGCAATTTCGCCGGCACGCTCGATGACCTCTTCTGCGAGGCGATGCTGTCCGAGCGGGACGCCGAGATCGCGCTGTCGCCGGGCTTCCGCTGGGGCGCGACCTTGCTGCCGGGCCAGCCGATCACCTTCGAGGACGTCACCAACGCCTGCGCGCTGAGCTACCCCAACTGCTACCGCCTGAAGATGACGGGCGCGCGCCTCAAGGAGGTGCTCGAGGACGTCGCCGATAACATCTTCAATCCCGATCCCTACTATCAGCAGGGCGGCGACATGGTGCGCACGGGCGGGCTCGCCTTCACCATCGATGTCGGCGCGGTCGCCGGCAAGCGCATCTCTGAACTCACCCTGACGCGAACAGGTGCGCCGCTGGAGGCGAGCCGGGAGTATGTCGTCGCCGGCTGGGCCAGCGTCAACGAAGGCACCGAAGGGCCTCCGATCTGGGCGGTCGTCGAGAAGCACATCGCGGCGCGCAAGACGATCGACATCAAGCCGAGCGCCGCGGTCAAGGTCGTGGGCGCCTGAGCCCTGCGACATCGGAGTGCACACCGAGGAAGACGCCATGACAGATGCAGCCGGTCGCACCCGCCGTCGGGATCGGGACAGTCACGGAGCGGGGCGCACCGCCTGTCGCGACGGCACGTGCTGGGTGCGACAGCGGGAGCGCTGGCCGTAGCCGGAGCCTCCGCGGGTCATGCCGCCGAGGCCGCCAGAAGGGTGCTCAAGAGCAACCCCAAGAACCAGCCGCCCAACGTTCCCGACTGGTCCAAGGTGCTGGGCGACGGGGTTGCCGCGCATCCCTACGGCAAGCCCTCGAAGTTCGAGGCGCACGTGGTCCGCCAGGACGTGGAATGGCTCACCGCCTCGCGCGAGAGCTCGGTCAACTTCACGCCGCTGCACGAGCTCGACGGCATCATCACCCCCAACGGCCTGTGCTTCGAGCGCCACCACGGCGGCATGGCCCAGGTCAATCCGCTCGACCACCGGCTGATGATCAACGGCTTGGTGGACAAGCCGCTGCTGTTCACGATGGACGACATCAAGCGCTTTCCCCGCGTCAACCGCGTGCATTTCCTCGAGTGCGCGGCCAATTCGGGCATGGAGTGGCGCGGCGCCCAGCTCAACGGCTGCCAGTTCACGCACGGCATGGTGCACAACGTCATGTACACCGGCGTGCCGCTGAAGTTCGTGCTCGAGGAGGCAGGCCTCAAGCCCAACGCCAAGTGGCTGCTGCTGGAAGGCGCCGACAGCGCCGGCATGACCCGCTCGCTGCCGCTCGAGAAGGCGCTTCACGACACGCTCATCGCCTTCAAGATGAACGGCGAGGCGCTGCGCGAGGAGCAGGGCTATCCGCTGCGCGCCGTCGTGCCGGGCTGGGAGGGCAACCTGTGGGTCAAGTGGCTGCGCCGCATCGAGGTGGGCGACCAACCCTGGCAGACGCGCGAGGAGACCTCCAAGTACACCGACCTGCTCGCCGATGGCCGCTCGCGCCGCTTCACCTATTTCATGGATGCGAAGTCGGTCGTGACCAACCCCAGTCCACAGGCCCCGCTGAGGTACAAGGGCCACAACGTTCTCTCGGGCATCGCCTGGTCGGGGCGAGGCACAATCAAGCGCGTCGACGTCTCGCTCGATGGCGGCCGCAACTGGCGCACGGCGCGCATCGACGGCCCGGTGCTCGAAGCCTCGCTCACGCGGTTCTACGTCGAACTCGACTGGCAGGGAGAGGAACTGATGATCCAGTCGCGCGCCATGGACTCGACTGGCTACGTGCAGCCCACGAAGGGCGAGCTGCGCAAGGTGCGCGGCGTCAACTCGATCTATCACAACAACGGCATCCAGACCTGGCTCGTGCGCCCGAACGGGGAGACGGAGAATGTCGAGGTCTCGTAAGCTGTCGATCGCGGCGGCGCTGGCAACGGTGCTCGCCTTGCCGGCATCGGCCGGAAAGCTCGGGCTCGGACGCGAGGCGACGCCCGCGGAGATCGCCGCCTGGGACATCGACGTCCGCCCCGATGGCCAGGGCCTGCCCAAGGGTAAGGGCACGGTGGCGCAGGGCGAGGAGATCTTCCAGACGCAGTGCGCGGCTTGTCATGGCGAGTTCGGCGAAGGCAAGGGCCGCTGGCCGGCGCTCGCCGGGGGCCTCGGCTCGCTCAAAGCCGATCGTCCCGACAAGACCGTTGGCTCCTTCTGGCCCTACCCCACGACGCTGTTCGACTACATCCGCAGAGCGATGCCGTTCGGCAACTCCCAATCGCTTTCTCCCGACGAGCTCTATGCGCTGACGGCCTACATCCTGTTCCTCAACGACGTCACCAAGGACAAGACGCTCGAGCTCAACGAGAAGAGCCTTACGGGCGTGAAGATGCCCAATGCCGGCGAGTTCTACGACGACGACCGCGAAACGACGGAGAAGAGCTTCTGGGGCAAGGAGCCCTGCATGAAGGACTGCAAGGGGGCGGTGAACATACTCGGCCGCGCGCGCGTGCTCGACGTCACGCCGGAAAGCAAGACCGCCCCGCGCGTGGATTGAACGCGCCTCGCGAGGCGTTGCATGCCAGACTGGAAGAAGAGGCAGAGGAGAGAACGCCGATGACGATGCTCGATCGCCGTGGGCTGCTGGGAGGTCTTGCCGTCGTGGGTGCCGCCGCTGCGGCCGGCAAGGCCGCCGCCGAGGACAGGATGCTCAAGCTCTCCGACCTCAAGAAGGACACGGAGATCGCCTGCCTCTATCACTGCGACTTCGGCGACCCCAAGCGCCTCAACCAGATGGCCGGCAATATCAACAATCACCTCTCCGTCTACGAGTTCGACCCGTTCAAGGTGAAGCTGGTCGTGGTGGCGCACGGACAGGGCATCATGCAGTTCCTCACGACCCTCGAGGGAACGCCATGGGCGGCACAAAAGCTCGACCCGGCGCTGTTCGAGCGGTTTGCCACGCTCTCCAAGTATGGCGTGGAGGTCTTCCTCTGCAACATCACCTTCAAGAACAACAAGATCGATCTCGGCAAGGCGCGCGGCGAGCCCTTCATCAAGATCGTGCCGTCGGGCGTGGCGACCGTGGCGGAGCTGCAGCGCAAGGGCTACGCCTACCTCAAGGTGGGTTGAGACGATGTAGATCCAAGCGACTACGACCGCTGCCCCAGCGGGGAGGCGCTTCGGGCTTTTAGAGAAGCGGAACGCAAAGCTGAAGAATGCCTGCTTCGGCTGTGCCAGCCTTTGCGAGATTTGCGCGAGCGCGCTTGGATACAGCCTTGGCGGCTGGGTCAAGCTTTGACGGTGCGCTCGACGGCGTGCGCCAGAGCGCTTTCGAGCTCACTCTTCATAAGCCATGTAGCGCACGATCTTCCAGCTGCCGTCTCCCTGGCGGCGGAAGACGTCGAGGCCGGGCTCCTCCGATATGGTACCGCCGCCCAGTTGGCCCGCGCGCTTTATCGTGAGCGTCCACACGAGCCGCACAACCGCGAGATCGCCCGAGACGATGACCTCCTTGATCGCCAGGTCGTAGGTATATTTGCGAGAGCGGTCAGCCAAAGATCCGCTGAGCAGCGCGCAGACTTGCTCGAAGCCGCGCTCGGGAAAGCCACGGTAGTCGTAGCGCAGATCGGGTGCGAACAAGTTGCACACAGCCCCGCTATCGCCGGCGTTGAAGCCCAGCTGCCAGTCGGTCAGGGCGCCACGAATCGCCTGCTCGGCCGATACAGTTCCAGGATCGGCAGCAGGCGCCAGCGGCAGCGCCAGGAGGCCTGCGCCAGCGGCGACAGCCCGCAGCAGCAGCGCACTGCGCATCACGTCGATCCTTTCAGGCACTCGGCGCGCACGCGTGCCAGCACGTCGGCCACGGCCGTCTTGTAGGCTTTGGATATGGTCGCCGCGTCGCCGTCGGCATCGCGCCAGTTGAGATTGAGACAGAACGTGACGGGCGTGTCGCGCACGATCATCTGCCCGGCTGCCGCGAGACAATGGAAGCCGTTCCAGTCGATGCTGCCGCCCTTCATGTAGGCGGGCGTATCGGCCGGCACGACCCGCGCGATGGCATCGGCCATGGCTTGGATGCGCTTGAACTCGACCAGCGTCTCCTTCTTGGCAAAGAAGGCGCCGGCAAGCGCACGCTCGTAGTAGTCGACGAACGTGGAAGCCGGGCAGGCCATCGTGTCGACGTCGTTGAACGCCTCCCGCGCAGGACCAGGACCCGGCTTGTCGGCAGCCATGGCCTCGAGGCCCTCGGGCCCCATATCGACGCCCTGTGCATATCCCGCAATGTAGGAGAAGAACCGGCGCGTGTTGTCGGGGATGCGCACGCCGCCAAGGCCGGCCTCGGCGATGAAGGCGCGCACCTTGTCGGCGCCGACGCGGCGCATGGCGACATCGGTAGCGGTGTTGTCGCTATGGGCGATCATGGCCTCGAGCACAATGCGGGCCGGCGCCGTGCCGGTGAGGTGCTCGAACACGTTGCCGCCGGTGGAGCGAATGCCGTCATCGACGGCGAGCTGCTCATCGAGCGCGAGCCGGCCGGCCTCGACCTCTCCGAGGTAGGTCGCCAGCACGAAGGTCTTGAAGCAGCTGCCGCAGAACAGGGCCGCATCGGCCGCGTACCGGGCGCGCCACGGTCGCTTGCGATCGCCGACATTGATCTGCGCGCCCTTGGAACCGGGCAACCTCAGGAAGCCGTCGAGCAGGCCGGGAATGGCTTGCGATGACCCGCTCCGCGTCGAAGCCGTCGCGGGCAGCATTGCGGTCGATCCGAACGCGAGGCCGAGCCCGCCGAGCGCCATGACCTGTCGCCGATCCCGAGCCATGCCGACCGCCTCCAACGAGATACCCACGACCGAATCGATGATGCGGCGCGCGGCCACGCCTGCACGCCTATCCTTTATCCCTCGCGAAGAGTTATGCATTCCTTGACAGCCACGCGCACAGAGCACCCCCGATGATCGATCGCTTCCTCACGCGCATCGCCAATGCCCACACGTTCCTGAGCAAGTTGTGGGTCCTGGCCCGCCCTTATTGGCTCGCCGAGGAACGGCAAGCGGTTGGTCTTGGGCGCTATTCCGTCATGGTCAAGGAAGCGTGGATCGCTCGCGGCCTGCTCGCCCTCATCGTCGGCTTGAGCATCCTCATCGTCTACATGTCGAAGCTCATCAATGCCTGGAACGCACGCTTCTTCAACGCGCTGCAGGAGAAGAACGCGGATGCCTTCTGGTACGAGCTCAAATACTGGGTTGTGCTGGTGGCGTTTTTCATCGTCGCCTTCGTCTACCGGCTATGGTTGCAGCAACTCCTGACCATCCGCTGGCGGCGATGGCTGAGCGAGGTCTACTTCCGCGACTGGCTGGCCGACCGCACCTACTACCGCATGGAGTTGGCCAGCCAAGGCACCGACAACCCCGAGCAGCGCATCGAGCAGGATTGCGCCGCCTTCGCCCAGCAGACGCTGTCGATCTCGCTCGGCCTGCTGCTGCAGATCATGACGCTCGCCACCTTCGCCACCGTGCTTTGGCAGCTGTCGGGCAGCTTCGTGCTGCCACTCTTCGGCGGGCTCGCGGTCCCCGGCTACATGATGTGGGCAGCGATCCTCTACGCGCTGGCGGGCTCCGTCGCGACCTACCTGATCGGCCGGCCGCTGGTGCAGGTCAATTTCGAGCTCGAGCGCTACAACGCCGACTTCCGCTACCGCATGGTGCGCATCCGCGAGAACGCCGAAAGCATCGCCCTCTATCGCGGCGAGGCTGACGAGGAGCGGCGCCTGCGCTCGGCTTTCGCGCGCATCTTCGAGACCTGGTGGCTGCTCATGCGCTACAACAAGCGGCTGGCTTGGCTAACCTCGTTCTACAGCCAGGCGGCATCGATCTTTCCCATCATCGTGGCCGCACCACAGTACTTTGCAGGCAAGATCCAGCTCGGCGTATTGACCCAGACGGCCGACGCCTTCGGCCAGGTGCAGGGCGCGCTGTCCTGGTTCGTCGACACCTATTCGCAGCTCGCAGCATGGAAGGCCGGCGTCGACCGGCTGACGACCTTTAGCGAGGCGATGGTCAAGGCCAAGCAGTCGGCGGCCGAGACGGCCTTCGTGTCGAACCCGCAACCGACGCCCGATCTGACGCTCGAGGATGTCGAGGTGCGGCTGCCGAGCGGCGCGCTACTTCTAAAGGACGTGGACTTGACCGTCCGTCAGGGCGAGTCCGTGCTCCTGCGCGGTCCGTCGGGAAGCGGCAAGACCACACTTTTCCGCGTGCTGGCCGGGCTGTGGCCGTTCGGGCACGGCCGCATCGGCCTGCCGAAGGATGCCCGCATGCTGTTCCTACCGCAGAAGCCCTATCTGCCGATCGGCACCCTGCGCGAGGTGCTGAGCTATCCGGAGACGCCCGACCACTACACCGAAGAGGCCTGCCGCGAGGCGCTGGAGGCCTGCGCGCTTGCGCACTTGGTGCCGCGGCTCGATGAGTCCTCGAACTGGTCGCTGGCGCTGTCGGGAGGCGAGCAGCAGCGTGTGGCTTTCGCCCGTGCCCTGCTCTATCGGCCGAACTGGCTCTTCCTTGACGAGGCGAGTTCGGCGCTGGACGAGCCGACCGAGCAGCGCCTGTACGAGCTGCTGGCCGAGCGCCTGCCTGGAGCCACCGTGATCAGCGTGGCGCACCGACCCTCGGTTGCCGCCTTGCACGGGCGCCAGGTGGTCATAAACCCAGCCGCCCACAAAGTCGCAGCCGGGTCCGCCGCTGGCTGAAAATGGGTGTGTCATTTGTGCTTCGTTCACTGCGACGCGAGAAGTACCTCCGAAATCAGCGGGCATGACCCGTTTCGCTAGCGTAAGCTTCGCCGGTCGTGGCTGCGGGAGCAACAGATGTGCAATCATCATGAAATGCATCGGATCAACCGGCGCGCCATGCTTGCGCTGGCAGGACTTGGATTGGCGTCGGCGGGGCTCGGGATTGGCGCGGGGTCTGCCCGGGCCGCGGGCGGCAAGACGGCGCTGACGCCCGACCAGGCGCTGGCAGCGCTCAAGGACGGCAACGCGCGCTACGTCTCCAATCCGCAGGTCTGCGTGGCGGACTTGGCCAAGCGGCGCGCCGAGGTGGCCGGCGGTCAGGCGCCGTGGGCGGTCATCGTCGGTTGCGCCGACAGCCGCGTGCCGCCCGAGCTGCTGTTCGGCGGTCTGGGACTTGGCGAGCTGTTCGTCGCCCGCAACGCCGGCAATATGGTGGACACCGCGACCATGGGCACCATCGAGTATGGCGCCGAGCACCTGGGCGCCCCGCTCATCGTCGTGCTCGGCCACGAGAAATGCGGCGCCGTGTCTGCGGCCTGTGATGTTGTCACCAAGAACGCCAAGTTTCCGGGCTCCATGGGCCCGATGGTTGCGGCCATTGTTCCGGCTGCCAAGGCCGTGCGCGGCAAGCCCGGAGATTTCGTCGACAATGCTGTGCGCGAAAGCGCCAGGCGCACGGCGGCCCGTCTCGGCAAGGCGAGCCCGATCCTGTCGCACCTGGTCAAGGACGAAAAGCTCAAGATCGTGGCCGCGCGCTATGATCTCGACGACGGCAAAGTGGAGTATCTCTGACGCGAACCTAGCCCCCTCCCGTCATGCCCAAGGCTTGCCGAAGGCATGATGCGTGGAGGGGCTCGGGGTGGGGAGCGCCAAGACGATGGCGGAAGTCAGCGTAAACGGCAGGCGCTACCGCACGCCGGAGCGACCGACGGTGGTCATCTGCTTCGACGGCTGCGATCCGACCTACATAGACCGCGGCATCGCCGACGGCATCCTGCCCACCATCGCTTCCTTTCGCGGGAGCGGCTTCCATGCCATAGCCGAACTCGGTGGTGCCGAGCTTCACCAACCCTAACAACGCCTCGATCGTGACCGGCGTGCCGCCGGCGGTGCACGGCATCTCCGGCAACTACTACCTCGACCGCGCCACCGGCGAGGAGCGCATGATCACCGACGCTTCGCTGATGCGCTGCGGTACCATCCTCGCCGCCATGGCCGACGTCGGCGTCAAGACGGCCGCAGTCACGGCCAAGGACAAGCTGCGGCTGATGCTGGCGCGCGGGCTCAAAGGCATCAACTTCTCCTCCGAGCACGCCGACCGCGCAACACACGCGGCCAACGGCATCGGCAATGTCGAGACCATGGTCGGGCGCCCGAAGCCCGATCAATACTCCGCCGACCTGTCGATCTATGTTCTGGACGCCGGCCTGCGGCTCATGGAGCTCAAGGCGGCGAGCCTCCTCTATCTCTCGCTCTCCGACTTCGTGCAGCATGCGCACGCTCCCGGCGCGCCCGAGGCCAATGCCTTCAACCGCGCCGTCGATGACCGTATCGCCGCCATGCTGGCTGCGGGCGCTACTGTCGGCGTGGTCGCCGACCACGGCATGAACGACAAGTCGCGCGCCAATGGCGAGCCCAACGTCGTCTTCCTCGAGGAGGAGCTCAACCGCCGTTTCGGCGAACGCTCGGTGCGGGTCATCTGCCCGATAACCGATCCGTTCGTGCGCCATCACGGCGCGCTGGGCTCCTTCGTGCGCGTCTACGCCACGCGCGCTGGCGAAATCGCGGCGCTGATGGCGGCCAGCCGAGACCTGCCGGGAGTAGAGGCGGTGCTCGATGGGCCGGAGGCTGCCCGACGCTTCGAGCTGCCGCTCGACCTCGAGGGCGATTTCGTGGTGCTGGGCGATGCCGGCACGGTCGTCGGCGCCAGCCGCGCCGAGCATGACCTGTCGGGCCTCGCCGGCCACCGCCTGCGCTCGCACGGGGGGCTCGGCGAGCAGAAGGTGCCGTTCATGGTCTCGCACAGGCTGCGCCCCGAGTGGGTGTCGGCAAGCCAGGTGAAAGGCCTGCGCAACTTCGACATCTTCGATGCCGTGCTCAACGCGGCAATGGCCTGACGGCAAAACCAAGACCGCCACGGTTGATCCGGCGCAAAACTAGACACGATACCGCCCGCCGCTATCGTGCGCGTTCCTCCGATAGATCAGCCCTCGCTGTATCGTGCGGCGATTCGGGCGGTGAAGCCTGTTAAGGCACAAGGAAGTGCGTCATCCCCATTCCAAACCCGCCAAATCTCTATTGCAGTACGGCCTTTGTCGCTCTATATGGACTAAACTTAGCTAGACTAAGGATTTTTCAATGGCCGTAGTCACGGTTCATGCCGCCAAGACGAACCTCTCCAAGCTGCTGGAGCGGGTCGAGGCTGGCGAGGAGATCGTCATCGCTCGCGGCAAGAAGCCCATAGCCCGGCTGGTGCCTATCGGTGTGCCGAGCCACGTCTTGCGCAAGCGGGCTTTCGGCGCGCTCAAGGGCAAGCTGGGGCTGCCCGAACTCTTTCTTCTTCGACCCGCTGCCAGAGGAAGAGCTCGAGCGGTGGGAGGGGTCGGCCGGCTGATGGGGGTGCTGCTCGACACGCATGCCCTGATCTGGTGGGTCGAAGGTGACCATCGCATCACCGACCGGCTGCAACAGCTCATCGGCAGGTCGCAGGAGGACGTATTCGTCAGCGCAGCCACGGCCTGGGAGATCGCGACCAAGGTACGGATCGGCAAGCTCGAATTGGCAGAGGAATTCCTCGAGAATTTTGTCGATGCGATCGAAGACCTGGGCTTCCGGCCGCTGCCGATCTCGCTCCGCCACGGATACGACGCGGGCCGGCTGCCAGGTCCTCACCGCGATCCCTTCGACCGGATGCTGGCGGCCCAGGCGCGCGCCGAGGACCTGGTGCTCGTCAGCTCCGATCCCTCGTTCCAGGCGCTTGGTGTATCGACCTTCTGGTGACTGTGATATCCGGCCCCGTCCAATCGAGAAAAGGGTCCGGGATGAAACGTCACCGCATCGCACTTGTCGGCCTCGGCATGGCCGTGACGCCGCACGCCAGGAGCCTGCTCGATCTCGCCGAGCGAGCCGAGGTGGCTTGGGCAATGAGCCCCACGGCGGCGCGCCGCAGTGCATTCTCGCGCCGCTTCCCGTTCCCGACCGTCGACAGCCTCGGCCCCATCATGGAGGACCGCAGCTTAGATGCCGTCGCCGTCCTCACCCCGCCCAATACGCATCTCGAGATTGCCGCTCAGCTCGCCAAGGCCGGCAAGCATGTTCTGCTCGAGAAGCCGCTCGAGGTGTCGACCCACCGAGCCGAAGCGCTGGTGGCCACCTGCGGCTATGCCGGTGTCACGCTGGGTGTCGTGTTGCAGCACCGCTTCAAGCCGGCAACAGAGCGGCTCGCCGCCCTTTTGGAGGCGGGAGCGCTTGGCCAGATCGTCAACTGTTCGACCTCGATCCGCTTGTGGCGGCCGCAGAGCTACTACGACGAGCCGGGCCGCGGCACGAAGGCGCGTGATGGCGGCGGCGTATTGCTGACCCAAGGCATCCACGCCCTCGACCTGATGCTGAGCCTTGCGGGCCCTGTCGTGGAGGTGTGCGGCTATGCCCGCACCACTCCCGTGCACCGCATGGAGACGGAGGACCTCGTTTGCGCCGCGGCACGTTTCGCCAGTGGCGCCGTCGGCGTCATCGACGCGACAACGACGGCCTATCCTGGTGGCCCGGAGCGCATTGAGCTGGTGGGCACTCTGGGCGCCGCCTCTCTGGCTGGCACGGCACTGAGCGTGCTCTATCACGACGGCCGGCGCGAGGATGTGGCGGCTGACGCCTCACCCGGCGGCGGCGGCGCCGACCCGATGGCCTTCCCGCACGACTATCACCTGGGCGTGTGGCGCGATTTTCTCGACGCCATCGACGCCGGACGGCCACCGCGCGTGAGCGGAGCGGAAGCACTCAACGTGCACCGTCTCATCGATGCGCTGTTGGCGGCCGGCGCAGCCGGCCGCCCTGTCACGGTTCGCTGAGGTCGGAGCGACCCAAGGTTACTTCAGCATCCGGGCGTGCCCGTCATTGCCGTTGAACTTGTAGGTCAGCACGAGACGGCCCGTCAGGAGGTCCGCGCCGAACGAGTTGGTGAAAGGAGTGCTCGCGTCCCGATTCGTCACGACATCATCGAACATCGTGTAGCGCACCTCGCCGCGCAGCGCGAGGCGGCTGGTAAGCATCGTCTCCATGCCGACGCCGACGAACGGACCGTTGAGATCGAGCGAGGTGACGCCGCTGTAGGTCGTGGAGCCGCTTTGGATATCGAAATACTGGTCGCTCTTGCCGCGTCCCCAGGTGTAGCCGCCCGTGAGGTAGAGCAGGCTGCTCGGGGTCATCAGGAAACCTGCCCGGCCGCCGAGGGAGAAGGCGTCGCGCATCCTGAACTTCTGCAGGGGCGTGTTGGTGTCCTCGTACGTGATTTCGAGGCTCGACCAGTCGTACTCGAGAAACCCGCCGATGACATAGCGGTCGCGGATCTGGCGATCATAGCCCACCACCGCGGTCCCGAATCCGCCGGCACCACCTTCGCCGTGCCAATCCGAGGAGAAGGTGGGCTCCCAGTAGTTGTTCTCCGCGACCAGATGGCCGTAGCCGATGCCGGCGCCTAGATAGAAGCCGCTCCAGATCGGTGCCACGCAGCAGTCCGGCGTGTCCTTGACCGAGCCCGGCATTCCGTCGGCCAGTGCGGCGCCACCGGTGATGACCGCCCAGCCAAACAGCGCACTTGCCACAACTTGCTTCAGCATTTTGCTACCCTCGCTAATCCCAGACATGTCTCGCGAGACACGGCGCGGCGGGCAGCGATCACTCAAGCAACGTCGTGCAGGTTGATCAGAAGCTCGCCGTCTGACGCACGACTGTGACTGGCGTGTCTATGAGCAAAATGCGCAAACACGTTTAACCGTTCGTTATCGGGAAACAATTATTCATAAGCGTGTGGCGTAGGTGTCAAAGCACATCGTGCGTAGCCGTCCAAGTCGCAGCGAGAGGATTGCCGAGGCAGTTGGCGCGAAGCGCTCCGCAATTGCCGGCCTCGGCGAGCCGAATGCGACGTCGCAATAGTCAGTCAACGTGCGCAGCCGCAATTCGTCGTGGAGTACCTGCGTCGGGCAGGTGGCTTCCGTGCCTCTCTGTAGGCGTGGATTTGGCGATGCGCAGAATTGAGGAAGCCCGGATATGCAGTACGTCAATGGCGCATCCCGCGCGCTCGCATTGGCTGGAGCCATAGTGGCCTCGGCGCTGCTCAGCCAAGCTCAGGCCGGCGAGGATACGATCGAGACCACGTCGGGACCGCAGGTCTCCACCAACGCGGGCCTCGCGAGCGACTATCGCTTCCGCGGCTTCACCCAGACGCGGGAGCAGACCGTCGCTGCAAGGCGGTTTCGACGTGACCTGGCGGCAATTCTACGTCGGCCTGTGGGCCACCAACGTGGACTTCGGCAATGTCTATCATGCTGGCCACTGGCAAACTGCCGCCGACTACGAGGTGGACACCTACGTCGGCTTCAAGCACACGATCGGGGGCTTCAAAACCGACGTGCGGGCCATCCTCTATTCCTATCCGGGTTCGTTCGGTCTGCCTCAGGACCTCAACTACTTCGAGGTCATGGCCGGGGTAAGCCGCGAGGTGCTCCCCCTCCTTACCGCGGACATCAGGGCCTATTACTCGCCCGACTATCAGGGCGAGACGGGCCGCAACTGGGTGTTTGAGGGCGGGCTCGTGCGCAAGCTCGGTACCATCGGCTCCATCACGCCCTCGCTGAGCACGAGGATTGGATACAGCGTCGGTGACGAAGCCAAGGGCGGGATCGACTACGGCTACTGGAACGCCGGTGTCTCCTTCATCTTCGCGGACTATTTCGAGTTCGATCTGCGCTACTTCGATACCTTCGACATGCCCTCGTCGGTCGGCAGCTGTCGCGATCTGTGTGATGGACGTGTCGTTGCGCGCATCACGTTCGAGAACTGACCGCACGGGAATGCGCCAAGCCCGGCTCGGCGCGTTCCCAGGCCGCAAGGTCGAGGTGCTGCAGGGCGTGCGGACCGCTTGCCGCCGCCCCGCCCTTCATGTCGACATCGGCGCAAGGACCGGCAGGGCGTCCCGAAGATTGGGAGCATGGGCCAACACCGCCGCGTCGAGGCGCCGGCCGGGTTGCACCGCGTTGTCCATCGGCTCGGAGGGAATGCCGAACCAGCGGCTGTCTGCCGGCAGCGTCTCGCCCTTCATGAGCAGCGACAGGGGACCGAGGGAGGCGCCGCGCTTGATGTCGGTGTCGTAGAGGACGACCGCCATGTTGCCGACCGCTGCGCCGGCCCCGATGCGCAGGTGGTCGGCTTTCATGACGCGGTCCTCGAAAAGGTGCGTCTGGATTGTCGCCCCGAAGTTGAGGGCGGCGTAGTCGCCGATGTCGACGAGATCGAACTCGGAGAAATAGCTGGTCTCGAGATAGACCCACTTGCCGATCTTGCACCCCATCATGCGCAGGCAGAGCGCGGCGATCGGCGTTCCGAGCAGCGGCGGCATCACGGCTTCCGCAATGCTTTCGAAGGCGCCGTTGACGATCTCGTTGTTCCACACGTAGCGGCACCATAGCGGCTGCACGGTGGGCTCGAAGGCACCCATCAGCAGCCATTTCAGGCCCGCGACCAGCGCGAGGGATGTCGCGGTGAGCGCCACCGCCAGCAGGGGCACCGCGAGCGCCGTCAGCCACAAGGGAAGATGGGCAGTCGCGATCGCCAGCAGCAGGGCGAATGCAACCAGCGATGCCGTCGAGATTGCGCCTGGCAGCAGCACGCGGATGGCGTCGCTGAGCGCCCGCCGGCGCTGCGTCGCGCGGCTGGGACGGTAGGTCTGCGATGCGCCGAAGCAGAATTCCTTGCGCAGATGCGGAAGCATGAAGGCCGGGGACCCGAGCCACCTCTCGTTGTCGGGCAGGCGCGCACCCGGGGCCGGGCAGGACAAGACGCCTAGGAGCGCATTGTCGCCGACGTCGGTGCCGCCCGGCACCAGCGCGCTGTTGCCGACGAAGGCCTTGTCGCCGATGCGGACACGACCGAGCTCGATTTGGCCGTCGTGGATGCGAGCGCCTCCGACGACGCAGGCATCGGCAAGGAAGCTGCCGCTGCCGATCTCGAGCAGGTCGGGCGTGATGTGCATCGCGCTCGAGATTTCGGCGCCGGCTCCGATCTTGGCCCCGAGCAGGCGCAGCAGCGGCGGCAGATACACCGTCGCGTAGATGGGCAGCAGCAGCCCGCGCGTGTTGTTGAGAGCGTATTGCAGGAACCAATGGCGCACGTAGGCCCCGCTCTCCAGGGAATAGGTCCCTGGCTCGATACGACCGATAAAGAGCCGCTTGACCGCTACGAGCAGCAGCACATACCAGGCGATCGACAACGGCACCGCCGCCATCGCAGCGGCTAGACCCCATAGTGGTCCGCCGACGACAAGGGCATAGCCCACGAGCACAACCGCGGGTGCGGCAGCGAACACAAGGAAATAGCCCATCGCGTAGATCAGGACGGCATGGATCAGGCCGTAGCGGAACGCCCGCCGACGCGAGTGCGGGGCAAGGTCCGGGGCCGGCACCGCCACTTGCGCCGGCATGGCGGGGAAGCCGCGGCGGCCTTCTCCCCTGTGCAGCCGCGTACCGTCGAGCAGCGCAGACATATCGTCCAGGCGCGCACCTGGAGCCATGCGGGTATCCAGGCCGAGGCAACCGTGCATGCCCACGAAGCAGTTGCGGCCGATCTCCACGCGGCCGAGGGTGAGCATGCCGTTCTCGACGCGGTAGCCGAGCAGGTGCGTCTCGGCGCCGATGCTGACGCGGTCCCCGATCGAGACGAGATCGAACGCCGAGCAGAACGGTGTGCAGATCGTCGTGTTGCATCCAACCTTGGCCCCCATCGCGCGGTAGTAGAGGCTCATCAGCGGCGTGCCGACGAACATGTGCGACCAGCTCAACGCCTGGAAGCGGCTCACCAGCCACCATCTGAAATAATAGAAGCTCCAGACCGGATACTGCCCCGATCGATAGCGGCCGATGACGACCCACTTGAGGGCGATGCTGAGCCCCAACAGCGTTGGCCAATAGGCAAACGCCAATCCAGTCGTGAGCCACAGCGCCGTATCGAGCGCGATGTCGCCGTCGATGACGCCCTTGGTCACCAGCACCGAATAGGCGAACGGCGCCGCGACGATGCCGTAGTACACCAGCACGGAGATCGCCTGCAGCGTGACGCAAGTCCACCGCTCCCAGGCCGGCACCGAGGCGAAAGCGACCTCGCTTGGCGTCGGCTGAGATTGCGTGTCGACGGCTGCAGTTGCGCGGGCACCGATGCCGCGCTCCTGCAGCCGGGACGACAGGGCCCGGACCGTCCGGCACTTGTAGAGGTCGCGGACGGAGATCCCCGATGTGCCGAGTTGCGTTCTGAGTTCGGTGACGACGCGGGCTGCGAGCAGCGAATGCCCGCTCAAGTCCAGGAAGAAATCGTCCACGACCGACACGGGCGAGACCTGGAGGCATTTCTCCCAGGCTTGCACGATCGAGGCTTCCATCTCGTCGGCCGGCGGCACCACGTCCCGGCTGACCCCTTTCAACAGGTTGAGGGGCGGCGGCAACTGCTTGCGATCGACCTTGCCGCTGGTCAACGTCGGCAGGTGGTCGATGACGTCGAGGTACTTCGGGATCATGTAGTCGGGCAGACGGCTGCGTAGCAGCTCCGCCACACCCAGCCTGTCGAGCTGCGCATCGGGACTGTCGACCACTACGCAAGCCGCCAGCTCCGGCAGGCTACCGTCGGAGGCCACGCGCACCGCTGCGGACTTGATGTGGGGATATTCCATCAGCACGGTCTCGATCTCGGACAGCTCGACGCGAAAGCCCCTGATCTTCACCTGTCCGTCGATCCTGCCCAGAAACTGCAGCGTCCCGTCATGCTCGAGGCGCACGAGGTCGTGGGTGCGATAGAGCTTCTCGCCCGGCTTTGCGGCGAAGTGGCCATCCATGAACCGTTCTGCGGTCAGCTCCGGTTGGTTCAAGTAGCCGAGCGCTACGCCGTCGCCGCCGACGAAGAGCTCACCGTTCTCTCCAGCGCCCACGGGCCTGCGGTTCTCGTCGAGGACGAACGTCTGATACCCGGGAAGCGCGCGGCCGATCGTAACGGGGCTGTCCGGCATGCATTCGGTCCAGGTGGCGACCACCGTGGTCTCCGTGGGCCCGTACGTGTTGAGAAGCCGCCGTTCCGGCTTTGCCCAGCGCGTGACGAGCTCCTGCATGCATGTTTCGCCGCCGAGGACAAGCAGGCGCACCGTGGGGAGGTCACGGTCGATCAGCGCGAGGAAGCTGGGTACGGTGGAGAAGAAGGTGATGCGGTTGACCGTTATGAACTCGGCGACGTCGAGAGGCGAGCGTGCAACATGCTCGGGAGCCACGACCAGCGTGCCGCCGACCGAGAAGGCCGCCCAGGTTTCCTCCACCGACGCGTCGAACGCAATCGAGAAGCCCTGATAGACGCGGTCCTGCGGGGCCACGCGGTAGACCGTCGCCAGGGTCTTCACGAAGGCGATGGCGTTGCGATGGGCGATCATCACGCCCTTCGGGCGCCCCGTGGAACCCGACGTATAGATGACGTAGCAGATGCCCTCGGGCGTCACGCCCTCGCGCGACGGTGCCTCGGCCGGCAGCCCGGCGACCGCATCGGCGTCCGCGTCAACCGCAAGCAAGTTGGCGCGGTGCTCGGGCGCGACCTTGTTGGCGAGCCGCTGCTCGGTGATGACGGCGCTCACACTCGCGTCAGCGAAAATGTCCCGGATCCTCTCCTTCGGAAATCTGGTGTCGACCGGAACATAGCCCGCTCCTGCCTTGAGTATCCCCAGAACCGAGGCAAACAGCTGACAGGATTTGTTCTGGCAGAGGCCAACGAGGCTGCCGGGCCCGATGCCCCGGGCGCGCAGCCAATGGGCAATCCGATTGGCGAGCTTATCGAGTTCGGCATAGGTCATCTTCTTGCCGAGGGCCTCGACCGCAACCTGATCGGGCCTGGCCGCGACCTGTGTCTCGAAGAACTCGTGCAGGAGCGCCGGCTCGCTTCCGCCCGCAGATGGGCCGCTCTGCGCTGCATCGATGCCGATAGATGCCATGACCGGTTTCCTCGCTCGTCAAGACTGGTGCGGGAGGATTGCGCTCCCGGTCCTACGCACTCAGGCTTGCTGCAGCGGGCTCGGTGTCGACCGTAAGAGGCGTGAAGCACACGAGGCTCCCGCTGCCCTCGACCGGATCGCTACCATCGGCGGCAACCGAGACCTGGCACGGTCCTCCTGGAGTTTCGATGAGCCAACTCGTGAAGCTGGCATCGCCAAGATGGTGCTGTGGGCTCTGACTTTCGATCTGACGACCCGTTTCGACCTGGAATGCGACGGACCTGAAGTCAGTAGCAAGGCCAGTGCCAGTGAGCTTCGAGTAGGCCTCCTTCAGTGTCCAAAGCTGGGTAAACGCGCGCCGGCGCTCGGTCGGGGGCAGGCGAAGCAGGCAGCGACGCTCCCCGGCCGAGCAAAACGCCTCGATGACGTTGCCGTCGACTGCCGCGACGAGGGTCTCGGCATCCACGCCCACCGGCGTTTGCGCTGAGACAGCGATGACCGACAGTGTATCGGTATGCGACGTGCAGAAATGAACCTGCGGGAGCCCTGGCGCGACTTGCGGCTTGCCGTAGGAGGTGTGGCAGAAGCGCCATACGTTTGCAGGCACCGCGCCGGCCATTGCGTGGGACAGTGCAAGGCGCAGGGCGACGCGCGTCGCTCGCAGATGATCGCGCGACCGCACGTCCCTGATCCGGCCAAGGGCGGCCCAGTCATCGCCATCGAGAATGCCGCAGCGGCCGGCAAGGTCGGGTGCCGAGCCGCGCGGCAGGCACCACACGCTGATGTCGCCTAGGCCAGTGGCCAGAGGCCGGCGCCAAGCCTCGCCGAAAAGCTCGAACGCGCGTGCGGCGGCGCCGGCAGCCAGCCCGGGAGCACCGTGCCAGCGGAGCGGTGCATCGCACGCCCGCGCGTGGGCCCTGCCACCCCCATCCAATGAATGTCTCCCCATCACAGAGCCGGTGCACGCCGCTCGCGGCGCAGCGCGGTCGATTGCGGCTCTGGCTGGGGCGGCTTCTGTGCGTCGCGAACCATCGCGCGTCGATCGACCGTTGCCCGGCCAGGCGCGTGGTTGCTGTGCAAGTTTCAAGCGCAGATTTACGAAATCTCAACGGAGACGACCAAGAGATGAATGGAAAGGTTAAATTGCGTGCGTCCGTCTTTACCCTCCGGCAGACAGCTGCGTGTCTTCTCAGGCGCGGTCGGACATGGATCAGCAGCCCGCCGGGCACGTTGCTCGCATGGCCGCGAGCAGCTCGCAGCAAGGCCAGACGGAGCCAAAAGTGAGGATGAGCCGACGGCATGCCCGGGCAAGCATCGTGCTCTTGGCTGCCGTGGTGGTTGGCCTTGCAGCGTTTGGACCTGATCACATGCCGCCACGCGGCAAGAAGGATGCCCTCAAGGGCTATGGCATTACCGAGACGGGCCTGCGCCCGCGCTACCCCGCAGGGTATGTCTGCTCCCCTCTGACGTCGCTCTATGCGAGCTGGGAGGATGTCGACGGCTCGAGGCGCGATGAGGTGCACTCGGGCGTCGACGGCGGGCGCCTCGGCGAGCCGATCTTCGCGCCGGGACCGGCCACTGTACGCGCGGTTTGGACCGCAGATTGGGGATGGGGGCCGGAGGGCGCCCTCCTGCTCCGCCACAGCGCTCAGGACCTGGGGCTCGATGAGGGCGTCGACGACTACTATTCGGCCTTCTACCACCTCGAGCGGGAGGAGGTTGCCGGCTTCAAGGTCGGCCAGCGGATCGAGCGCGGTCAGCTACTGGCCCATGTTGGCAGGCCCGGCGGCAGACCGGTCTATCTTCCAGAGGTGCATTGGGAGATCTATGAGGTCGGCGATGACGACGCCACCAAGTGGCACCAAAACGAGCGCGGCAAGGCTTACTGGACCAACCGCACCTCCAAGCTCATCGATCCGCTCTACTTGATGGCGCGCCAGCCCGGCACGCTGGACGGCAACGACGTCCTGATCACACCGTTCCAGCCGGACCGCGACTACAACGACTACAAGGGCTTCACCTACATCCTGCCCTGCACCACGCGAAAATAGCTTTCGCCTTGGCACATGGAGAGGCGGCTCACATGCCACCCGCGGTCAGGCGTGGGCCTACTGCGGCTTGACCGTGCCAATTTGGGTTGGAGCGGGACCGGCGAGCAGGGTCGCGACTTCGCGGTCCGATATGGGAACGACGACGGCGTCGGTGCCCTGGCCGCGCAGGAAAGCACGCAGCGTATGCTTGGCATGTTCCTCGTCGAGCAGAATGCAGACCGAGCGCGCCCCTTGCGAAGGGGCGCTATCGCGGATGCAGGTGTAGGCGCGAATTGTCTTCACGTTTGACCCCGGTTCAGAGCAATGAGCACTGACGCCTACCGGCCACCCGCTGCACGCGGGGTGACTAGTCCGAACGGCACGCCCTCAGGATCCTCCACGAGCGCCATCCTGCCGACCTTGGCCAAGTCGAAAGGCGGCTCGAGGACCTTTCCGCCCATCTCCTCCGCCATGCGCGCGGCCATATCGACATTGGCGACCTGAATGTAAGGCACCCAGCGAGGCTCGCGCTCCTCCCCTTCGGCCTCGTCGATCTTCGTTGCGCCGGCCAGCTCGCGGTCCTTGCTGGTGAAGGTCGTGTACTCGCTCTCGCCCGGCGCTGGCGCGCGGCTCGGATCGTCCAGCGCGCTGGTTTTCGGCGTCCACCCCGCAACCTTGGCGTAGAAGGCGCGGGCACGCTCGGTGTCCCGCACCTGGAGCTCATTCCACCATATCGAACCAACATCGTCCCCGGATGGGGCACCCTCCGCACTCGCGGCGGCCTCGGCCAGAGGAACCGCAACGGCAAGGGCCGGCAGGGCAGCGAACGCACCAATGAACCAGCGCCGGCCAACCGGCGATCGTCCTGCCAGGCCTTCCGGGGCGGCCTGCTCGTCAGCGAAGCGTTTCATTTCGGTCTCCGAAGCATGTGGTTTGAACATTCTTCGGAGCCCGAGCGCAAAATCGGGGCCAGCACGTGCCGCACGACGCGGCAATGTCACAATCAGGTTGCGGCGGCTTGGCTGACCTGCTGGCTTTCCTGTTGTCGAAACGGCTCGCCTGGTTCTGTGCTGCAGACCACGGCAGTCCACGGGAGCGTCACTTCTCGTTGGCGTCAATCTGCTTGGGAGGATGGCAGGGCTGGGCCTCGATCTCGCAGCGGTTCAGCGCTTGGCCAAGGGTGGTGACGCCGCCCTCCTTGATGGACGAGCGCGAGCACGTGTAGACGACGTGCCGGGCGTTGGAGAGGTCCATGAATTTTTCGCCTAGGTGAAACCGCACGGTGCCGGCCCAAGCGTCATTGGCTGCCTTCTTGGCGCCCTCTACCGTAAGGTGCTGATCGCCGACCGCACGCCGAATATCGCGGCAAAGGCCGCCGCCATCATCGTCCTCGCGCCGCACATAGCCGTAGACGCGCGTCGAGTCGCGCCGCGAGCGCGCATGTGCGTAGCGTCGCGGCCGGTAGCAGCGGCCGTCACTGCGGCAGTAGACGCGCACATAGCGCGGCGTGCCGTCATGGGTGTAGCCAATCACGCGACGCGCCCAATAGCCGCCGTCTTCACTGTGGGCCTGCACCGGAAGCATCATTGCCGCGGCTGCAAGAAGCAAAACTGATCGTCTCATGGCTTTCGGCCTCCCCGCTGCTCCGCCGTGCAGAGTCGTGTGGAGGCTATAGAAACGGCCAGCCACCTCAACGGCTACTGCGCGGTATCCACAGAAGACGTGCCCCAAGCGTCGAGGATGGAGGTCAGGGGTTGTCGCCGGCTTTGTTGGCCTCGGCCCGATAGGGGCTCGCCCGGTAGGCGCCGAGGACCTTGAGCTCGGTGCAGAAGTATCGCAGCTCATCGAGCGCACGTGCCACCGGTGGATCTTCCGGATGGCCCTCGATGTCGGAGAAGAACATGGTGGCAACGAACCGGCCGTCGAGCTGATAGCTCTCGAGCTTTGTCATGTTGACGCCGTTGGTGGCAAAACCGCCCATCGCCTTGTAGAGGGCGGCGGGCACGTTGCGCACGCGGAAAATGAAGGTCGTGACGATGGGGCCTTCGCCAGGCCTGGCATCGTCCGGCTCGCCGGCGAGGATGACGAAACGCGTCGTATTGTGCTTCTCGTCCTCGATGTCGTGCATCAGGATCTTGAGCCCGTAGATCTCTGCAGCAAGGGTGGTGGCGATAGCCGCAAGCTCGCGGTTGTTGGCCTCCGCGACGATGCGGGCGGAGCCGGCCGTGTCGGCTTCCGGGATCGCCATCAGCCCCAGCTTGCGCAGCGTGTTGCGGCACTGGCCGAGCGCCTGGGTATGGGAGAGCGCACGTTTGACGGTGGCGAGAGAGGCACCCGGCAGCGCCATCAACTGGTGGCGCACGCGCAGAAAGTGCTCGCCCACGATCGAGAGCCCTGCATTGGGGAGCAGGTGGTGGATGTCGGCCACGCGGCCCGCGACCGAGTTCTCGATCGGGATCATGGCGTAGCGCGCATCGCCACTCTTCACGGCCGCCAGCGCATCCTCGAACGTGGCGCACGCCATTGGCTCGAGCTCGGGGAACACCTCGCGGCAGGCAAGGTGCGAGTTGGCGCCGGGCTCGCCCTGGTAGGATACGCGCACAACCGTGCGGCGCTCCAGTGGGGCGGCGCGCTTGAGCTTGAGGGAGGCCTTGGCGGCAGCCACCGGCGATTTCAGTTTTCGGTCGGCCATCGGTGCGCGCTGGGAGGCGTTGGGGGTATCACGAAAAATCAAAGGCGCCCGTTGCCGGGAATGAGCCGGCGGGCGCGCTCGAGATCTTGGGGAGTATTGACCTCGACCGGTACCGTGTCAACGACGGTCACGTCGATGCGCATGCCGTCCTCGAGCGCACGCAACTGCTCGAGCTGCTCGCGTTTCTCGAGCGTCGAGGGCTCGAGCGACACGAACCGTTCGAGCGCCGAGCGCCGATAGGCATACATGCCGAAGTGATGATAGAGGGGCCCTTCGCCCCACGGCGCCGTGGCGCGGGTGAAATAGAGGGCACGCAGCCGCCGTGGCACCCCGGTCGGCGTGCCGACCACCTTTACCACATTGGGATCGGTGCGGCTCTCTGGGGCGGTGACAAGCGATGCGATGGTGGCGATCTTCACGTCCTGGTCCGCGAGGGGGCTCAGGCACTCGCGGACGATGCCGGTGTCCACTCCCGGCAGGTCGCCCTGCAGGTTGAGGATGATCTCGCACTCGCTTCGGGGATCGACGCGGCTTGCAGCTTCGAACACGCGATCGGAACCCGAGGTATGATCGGAGCGCGTGAGGACCGCTTCGCCGCCGGCCCTGCGCACGACGGCTGCGATCTCCTCCGTGTCGGTTGCAACCACCACCTCGCCTGCTTTGGTCGCCATGGCACGGCGCCAGACGTGCACGATCATCGGCTCGCCGGAGATGTCGAGCAGTGGCTTGCCCGGCAGCCGCGTTGCCTGCATGCGCGCCGGGATGACGATCAGCGTCCGTTGCCGCATGGGATCCTTGCAACTCCGAGTGACAATTCGTCTCGGGGTCTAGCTCCTAGAACGGAGGCTGCCATGGTTGCAAGGTGGAAGCGAAATCCTATAGTTGCCGCCGTTCGGCGAGGGCTGAAAACCCTGGCCTCTCGCAACTGGGGGACTGCCGACCGATGGATGCCTTCGAGGTCAACAAGACAGTCGGTGCCGTGCTGTCGGCCCTCCTGTTGATTTTCGCCAGCAAGACTGTGCTCGACATCGCCTACCACGAGCACAAGCCGGAGAAGGCGGGCTGGGCGCTGCCGGTGACCGAGGCCACGCCATCGCACGCCAAGGAGCCGCAAGCCGCGTTCGATCCCAAGCAGGTGCTGGCCTTGTTGCCCAAGGCCAGCGCCGACAATGGCCGGGATACGTTCAAGAAGTGCCTCTCCTGCCATACCCCGCAGAAGGACGGAAAGAACGGCACCGGCCCGAATCTCTGGGGCATTGTCGGGCGCAAGCCTGGCACCCATGCCGGCTTTCCCTATTCCGAGGGCATGAAGGCCAAGGGTGAGCGCGGGAATTGGACGTTCGAGGCGCTGGCGGCCTACCTGCACGATCCCAAGGCAGCCGTCCCGGGCAACAAAATGGCCTTCCCTGGCGTCAAGGACAACGCGGAGCTGGCCGACGTCCTGGCCTACCTGCGCACGCTCTCCGACAATCCGCCCCCGCTGCCGCAATAGTCTACCGGATTCCCGGCCTTCTGGACGTCGTTCATTTCGACTTCGAGCGCGCGTCTGCATACCGTGGTGCGCGCGCGGGAATGAACAAGGATTAACTTGGCGGTCAGACGGCGTCCCGTCATAGTCGCATCAATTCGCGGGTCTAGCTTGGGCCGTGATGGGTCTGGCAGGGAGGATAAGGCACCTTATGGCCCGGAATAGCAGCTTCGGCGCCGCCCTCGTGTGCCTGCTCGTGCTCGGCGGCTCCGATGCGTCTTCATCCGACGCCCTCACCCGGCACCATGCGCTGTCACTGATCGGCACTCCCAAATACGGGCCTGACTTCAAGCATTTCGATTGGGTCAACGCCGATGCGCCCAAGGGGGGGCGGGTCAGGCAATGGGCGATGGGGACCTTCGACTCGCTCAATCAGTTTCCCGTCAAGGGCAGCCCCGCCGCCGGCCTCGGCATGATTTACGACACGCTGATGACGTTCAGTCCCGACGAGGATCTGACCGAGTACGGCCTTGTCGCCGAGTGGATGACCTACGCTCCGGATTTCTCATCCGCCACATTCCAGCTGCGCGAGGGGGCCCGTTTCCACGACGGCAAGCCGATCACCCCCGAGGACATCGTCTTCTCGCTGGAGGCCATCAAGAAGGCCTCGCCCAACTACGCGTTCTATTACAAGAACGTGGCGAAGGCTGAGAAAACCGGCGAGCACCAGGTCACCTTCCGTTTCAACGTCAAGGGCAATCGGGAGCTGCCCGTGATCATCGGCGAGTTGCCGATCCTGCCCAAGCACTACTGGGAGGCAAAGGGAGCCAGCGGGGAGCCGCGCGATCTTTCCAAGACGACGCTCGAGGTGCCGTTGGGCTCGGGGCCCTATCGCATCAAGGAGGTGGATGCCGGCCGCACCATCCTCTACGAGCGCGTCAAGGACTGGTGGGCGAAGGACCTGCCCGTATCCAAGGGGCAATGGAACTTCGACGAGATCCGCTTCATCTATTTCCGCGACCGCGTGCCGGCGTTCGAGGCCTTCAAGTCCGGCCAGCTCGACTACTGGCGCGAATCCAGCGCCAAATCCTGGGCGACACAGTTCGATTTCGAGGCCGTCAAGCGCGGGCTCGTCAAGATGGACCGGTTCCCGATCGCCAGCGTGGCGCCGATGCAGTCCTTCTCCTTCAACACCCGCCGCCGGCAGTTCCAGGACCCGCGCGTGCGGCGAGCCTTCAATCTGGCCTTCGATTTCGAGTGGGCCAACAAGAACCTGTTCTACGACCAGTACACGCGCGTCGGCAGCTACTTCGACAACTCCGAGCTCAAGGCGACCGGTCTGCCGAAAGGGCGCGAGCTGGAGATCCTGAACGAGCTCAAGGATAAAGTGCCGCCGCAAGTCTTCACGGAGGAATGGAAGAACCCCGTCAATGCCTCACCCCAGGATGTGCGCAGGCACCTGGGCCAGGCAGCAAAACTCCTGGCGGAGGCTGGCTGGCACCCCAAGAGCGGCGTGCTCACCAATGCCGCGGGCGAGGAGCTCACCGCCGAGTTCCTGCTCGTGCAGCCGGACTTCGAGCGCATCGTATTGCCCTTCAAGACGGCTCTGGAGCGCCTCGGCGTCAAGGCCAGCGTGCGCATCGTCGATACCTCGCAGTATCAGCGGCGCCGGGACACGTTCGACTTCGACATCATCGTCGCGAGCTACCCCCAGTCGCTTTCCCCTGGCAACGAGCAGCGCGACTTCTGGGGCTCGGAGGCCGCCGACAAGGAGGGCAGCCGCAACCTCATCGGCATCAAGAACCCGGCAGTCGACAAGCTGATCGACAGGATCATCCTGGCCAAGGACCGCGAGGAGCTGGTGGCTTCGACGCACGCGCTCGACCGCGTGCTGCTGTGGAACAACTATCTCATCCCGCAGTGGCACATGCCCTTCGATCGCCTGGCGCGATGGGACATGTTCGGGCGTCCGGGCAAGCTGCCCTCGCGCGCCACGTCGTTCCTGCGGGTGTGGTGGTATGATGATGCGGCGGCCAAACGCCTCGCCGATGCGCGGGGGTAGGCCACCGAGACCAAATGATGCGGGTTTCCGCCACAGCGACGCTCATGCGCATGGCACGGCCCGCGCTGCTGCTGGGCGCCCTGCTTCTCGCCCCCGCCGGTGCCGCCGCCGAGAGCGCCACGCACGGCCTCTCCGCCTTCGGCGAGCTCAAGTATCCGCCCGACTTCGAGCATTTCGAATGGGTGAACCCCGACGCGCCGAAGGGCGGGCGCCTGTCGATGATCGGCACCGCCGCCCGCACCAGCTTCGACAGCTTCAACAACTTCATCCTGAAGGGCGATGCGGCCCAGGGGCTCGGCCATCTCTTCGAACTCTCTGATGACGCGGGCCTTTGACGAACCCGACGCGCTCTACGGCCTCGTTGCGCAATCGGCTCGAGTGGCGGAGGACCGCAGCTCGGTCACCTTCCGGATGCGGCCCGAGGCCAGGTTTGCCGATGGCTCCCCGCTCACCGCCGAGGACGTTGTCTTCACCCTCGACGTCCTCAAAACGAAGGGACATCCGATCTTTCGTGTGCAGCTCAAGGACGTGAGCAAAGTCGAGGCGCTCGACCCCCTTACGGTGCGCTACACGTTCACCGGCCGCGAGACGCGCGATCTGCCGCTCGTGGTGGCGAGCCTGCCGATCCTCTCCAAGGCGTACTACGCCACGCGCGAGTTCGACCAGACCACGCTCGAGCCGCCGGTCGGTTCGGGCCCCTACAGGATCGGCGCATTCAAAGCGGGCGCCTTCGTCAGCTACCAGCGCCGCGAGGACTATTGGGCCAAGGACCTGCCCGTCAACCGCGGCCGCAACAATTTCGACGAGTTGCGCTACGAGTACTACCGCGACCGCACCGCCGAGCTGGAGAGCCTGAAAGCCGGCGCGTTCGATCTGCGCGAGGAGTTCACCTCGCGAGATTGGGCCACGGCCTACGACATCGCCGCTGTCAGGGAAGGTCGGCTCGTTCGCCTCGAGCTGCCCGACCAGAGCCCCTCGGGAGCGCAGGGTTTCTTCCTCAATACGCGCCGCACCAAGCTGGCCGACGTGCGCGTGCGCGAGGCGCTCGACTATGCCTTCGACTTCGAGTGGACCAACAAGAACATCTTCTACGGTCTCTACACGCGTACCGCGAGCTTCTTCGAGAACTCCGACATGAAGGCAGCTGGCAAGCCGGGCCCCGCGGAGCTGGCGCTGCTCGAGCCGCTGCGCGCGCAATTGCCGGCGCAGGTGTTCGAGGAGCCCTACGCGCCGCCGATGTCGGACGGCTCCGGCCAGGACCGCAAGAACCTGCGCGAAGCCGCCCGGCTGCTCGACGCGGCAGGCTGGCGGGTCAAGGACGGCAAGCGCGTCAATGCCAAGGGCGAGACCCTCAAGCTCGAGTTCCTGATCGTCGACCCGGTCTCGGAGCGGATCATTCAGCCCTACGCCAAGAACCTGCAGGCGATCGGTATTCCCCCGGGAATCCGCCGCGTCGATCCTGCGCAATACGAGCGGCGCATCAAGGCGTTCGACTTCGATGTCGTCACCACGCGCTACAGCCTGCGCCTCACCCCGGGTGTGGAGCTGCGGAACTTCTGGGGCAGCGAGGCCGCCAGGACCGAGGGCAGCTTCAATCTCGCCGGCATTGCCGACCCCGCCGTCGACGCGCTGATCGGCAAGGTCCTGGAGGCCAAGAGCCGCGCGGAACTCAATACCGCGACGAAGGCGCTCGACCGGGTGCTGCGCCTGGGTCACTATTGGGTGCCGCACTGGTTCAAGGCGGCCCACCACGTCGTATTTTGGGACAAGTTCAGCCGTCCCGCCATCAAGCCGCGCTACGAGCGCGGAATAGTCGATACCTGGTGGTACGATGCCGACAAGGCTGCGAAGCTCAAATCCAACTGAGGCGGAGTGAAGAAGCGTCACTAGATGGCCACCTATCTCCTCAAGCGCCTGCTCCTGATCGTCCCGACGCTGTTCGGGATCATGCTCATCAGCTTCGCCATCGTTCAGTTCGCACCCGGCGGGCCTGTCGAGCGGGTCATCGCCCAGATTTCCGGCTCTGACGTCTCCGCCACCGCCCGCATCGGCGGCGGGCAGGGCGACGGGCTATCCACCTCCTCGCAGACTCTAGCGGGCAGGGGTGGTGGTGAGTCCACGTCCAAGTACAGAGGCGCGCAGGGACTGGACAAGGAATTCATCAAGAGCCTGGAGAAGCAGTTCGGCTTCGACAAGCCGGCACACGTGCGCTTCTTCCTGATGATGAAGAACTACCTGCTGTTCGATTTCGGCAAGAGCTATTTCCGCGATGTGAGCGTTCTCCAGCTCATCAAGGAGAAGCTTCCCGTCTCCATCTCGCTCGGCATCTGGATGACGCTCATCACCTATCTCATCTCCATCCCGCTCGGCATCCGCAAGGCCGTGCACGACGGCGAGAAGTTCGACACCTGGACATCCGGGGTGCTGGTGGTCGGCTATGCCATACCAGGCTTCCTGGTCGCGGTGTTCCTGCTGGTGGTGTTCGCGGGCGGCTCGTTCTTCCAGTGGTTCCCCTCGCGCGGGCTCACCTCCGACAACTGGGCGCAGATGTCGCTGCTCGGCAAAGTCGCAGACTATTTCTGGCACCTGACGCTGCCGCTGATCGCCATGTCGCTCAGCGCCTTCACGACCATGGCGTTCCTGACCCGCAACGCCTTCCTCGACGAGATCCGCAAGCAGTACGTGATGACGGCGCAGGCCAAGGGGCTGGCCCAGAGCCAGGTGCTCTACGGTCATGTGTTCCGCAATGCCATGCTGCTGATCATCGCGGGCTTTCCCGGCGCCTTCATCCACGCCTTCTTCTCGGGCTCTCTGCTGATCGAGACCATCTTCTCGCTCGACGGCCTGGGACTCTTGAGCTTCGAGAGCGTGATCAACCGCGACTATCCCGTGGTGTTTGCCACGATGTACATCTTTGCGCTCCTGGGCCTTGTCGTTAACCTGGTCTCGGATTTCACCTATACGCTGGTTGATCCGCGCATCGACTTCGAGTCGCGGGAGGTTTGAGGTCCTTGGACACCCGCGTCGAAGACAAACCGATCCTGAAGCCGGGCGACCCGGGCGAGCCTATCGTGCCGGTGCCTACAAAGCAGATCGGCCGGCGGCTGCTGCCGATGCGCAGCTTTCTTGCCGGGCTGTCCTTCTCGCTCTCCCCGCTCAACCAGCGCCGGTGGCGCAACTTCAAAGGCAACCGCCGCGGCTACCTGGAGCCTCTGGATCTTTCTCGCCTTGTTCATCCTCAGCCTGTTCGCCGAGTTCATCGCCAACGACAAGCCCATCATCGCGCGCTACAAGGGCGAGTGGCTGTCGCCGGTGTTGGTCGACTATCCCAAGTCGAAGTTCGGCGGCTTCCTTGCCGTAACCGACTACAAGGATCCGGTGATCCTCGACGAGCTGGCGCAGCACGGCTGGGCGCTGTGGCCACCGATCAGCTATTCCTACCGCTCCATCAACAAGGACTATCCACGTATCAAGAATGCGGCGGGGCAGTGCCTGGGCTTCCCGGGTCCGCCTCCGTGGGCAACGAGCGCGAGCCCCTGCGAGGCCCCTGCTGCTCAGATCGCGCGCTATCAGGCCTGGGGCAACCGAAACTGGCTCGGCACCGACGACCAGGGCCGCGACGTGCTGGCGCGGCTGATCTACGGCTTCCGCATCTCCGTGCTGTTTGGGCTGTTGCTGACGATCCTCTCCTCCATCGTCGGCGTCACGGCCGGTGCCGTGCAGGGCTTCTTCGGCGGGCGGGTCGATCTCGTGTTTCAGCGCTTCCTCGAGATCTGGTCGTCAATCCCTTCGCTGTTCGTGCTCATCATCATCTCATCGGTGCTGGTGCCGGGCTTCTGGACGCTGCTCGGCGTGCTGCTGCTGTTCCATTGGGTCTATCTCGTGGGCGTGGTTCGCGCCGAGTTTCTGCGCGGCCGCAACTTCGAGTACATCACCGCGGCGCGCGCGCTCGGTCTCTCCAACGTCAAGATCATGTTCAAGCACCTGCTGCCAAACGCCATGGTGGCGACGCTGACTTTCCTGCCATTCAAGCTGTCGGGCTCCATCACCGCGCTGACGGCTCTCGATTTCCTGGGGCTCGGACTGCCGCCGGGGTCCCCGTCGCTGGGCGAGCTGCTGGCTCAGGGCAAGGCCAACCTGCAGGCGCCGTGGCTCGGGCTCGCGGCCTTCATCTCGATTGCGGGGCTCCTGAGCCTGCTGATCTTCGTCGGCGAGGCGGTGCGCGATGCGCTCGACCCGCGCAAGACCTTCAAGTGAGGGAGCGCATGCAACAGGCTGCCCCTCTCGTCGACGTTCGCGATCTGTCGGTACGGTTTGCCGCCGGCCCCACGGTCGTCGAGGCTGTGAGCCATGTTTCCTTCAAGATCGCCAAGGGCGAGATCGTGGCCCTGGTCGGCGAATCGGGCTCGGGCAAGACGGTCTCGGCGCTTTCGATCCTGCGGCTGCTGCCCTACCCATCCGCGTCGCACCCCTCGGGCGAGATCCGTTTTGCCGACAAGGACTTGCTCAAGCAGTCCATTCACGCCATGCGCGAGATCCGAGGTGGCAAGATCTCGATCATCTTCCAGGAGCCGATGACCTCGCTCAATCCCCTGCACTCGATCGAGCGCCAGGTGGGCGAGATCATGAAGCTGCATCGCGGCCTCGACGACGCTGCCGCGCGCGTGCGCGTGCTCGAATTGCTGCGCAAGGTCGGCCTCGACAATCCCGAGCGCCGCCTCAACGCCTATCCGCATCAGCTTTCGGGCGGCCAGCGCCAGCGCGTCATGATCGCCATGGCGCTTGCCAACGAGCCTGATCTACTCATCGCCGACGAGCCCACCACCGCGCTCGACGTCACCATTCAGGCCCAGATCCTCGAGCTCCTGAAGACGCTGCAGAGCGAGCTCGGCATGGCCATGCTGCTCATCACTCACGACCTGGGCGTCGTGCGTCGGATGGCCGACCGCGTCTATGTCATGAGCAAGGGCGAGATCGTCGAGCAGGGCCGTACCACCGACGTGTTCGAGCGACCGCAGCACGCGTACACCCGACATCTCATGTCCGCCGAGCCGAAGGGCCAACCGCCTCGGCCGTCACCGGGTGCGCCGGTGGTGCTCGAGACGAAGGATCTCAAGGTCTGGTTCCCCATCAAGCGCGGGTTTCTGCGCCGCACCGTCGACCATGTGAAGGCGGTCGACGGGCTCTCCCTCAAGCTGCGCGCCGGCGAGACGCTCGGCGTCGTGGGCGAGTCGGGCTCGGGCAAAACCACGCTGGGGCTGGCGCTTCTTCGGCTCATTTCCTCGACCGGGCCGATTGCCTATGTCGGCAAGCGCATCGACGGCTGCAACTCGCGCGCCATGCGCCCGCTGCGCAAGGAGATGCAGGTTGTCTTCCAGGACCCCTATGGCTCCCTGTCGCCGCGCCTCTCCGTCAGCCAGATCATCGAGGAAGGCCTCACCATCCAGAATCCGGGCATGGGCTGGTACGAGCGCCGCAAGCGCGTTGGTGCGGCCCTCAAGGAGGTCGGGCTCGATCCCGACTGTCAAGACCGCTATGCGCACGAGTTCTCCGGCGGCCAGCGTCAGCGCATCGCCATTGCCCGCGCCATGGTTCTGGAACCGAAGTTCGTGCTGCTCGACGAGCCCACGAGCGCCCTCGACATGTCGGTGCAGGCGCAGATCGTCGATCTCCTGCGCGACCTGCAGCGACGGCACGGTCTGGCTTACCTCTTCATCAGCCATGACCTCAAGGTCGTGCGGGCGCTGTCGAACTACGTGGTGGTCCTCAAGAGCGGCAAAGTGGTCGAGGAAGGACCCGCGGAAGAGATCTTCGCCAACCCGAAGGCCGACTATACCAAGGCACTGCTGGCCGCCGCATTCGATTTGACCGTGCTGCATCGCACCGCCGTCGCCATGTGAGAGCGCAGCGCCGCCAATGGCGGCATCGCTGGCTTCCCAGAGAATTTTGGTGCTTGGATCTGACTTTGGGCAGGCGCGCGGGATGGCGGTGTGCGGCCGCCACAGGGCTGCGCACCCCGTTCCATCTGGAACAGCCACAACGAGTGGACTCTGGCACACCTTGGACAGGCAAAGGGACCAGAGGATGCCGTGCCATGACCAGCAACCAGCGCTGCCGCGAAGTTCGGCACGGCCGATCGGGCGCACGCTCCCGGGCACTCTGCGCCGGCTTGGCGCTCGCGGGCCTGTTGGCAGCATTCGCTCCTCCCGCACTGGCAGATTCCGAGCATGGTCAGCTGAAAGTTGGCTCGCAGCCCGGCACGATCGTCCTGCATTGGACGGGCAAGGTCGCGGCGCCGATGGCGCAGCAGATCCAGAACGCTTTCGAGCAGCGCAAGCACGAGTCCACCCGCGTCGTGTTGACACTGGCGTCCGGCGGCGGATCGGTCCGAGAAGGCGAGCGCGTAATCGAGGTCTTGCGCCGGATCAAGCAGACTCATCGGCTGCAGACCGTCGTCGGTCACGGCAGGATGTGCGGCTCGATGTGCGTGTTCATCTACGTGCAGGGCGAGAAACGCACCGCGGCGCTCAGTAGCACCTGGCTGTTTCACGAGGTTTCGAAATCCGATCCGCACAGCAAGAGGATTGTCAGTCTCGACCGGGCAAAGTGGGAGCAGCTCGTGGCGACCTATTGGGTGCCGGCCGGCGTCTCGCCCGAATGGATCGAACGCATCAAGCCCCTCACGGTGCGCTCGGACTATTGGCAGACCGGAGCCGACCTGGTGAATGAAAACTCGGGCATCGTCCATGAAGCGCTCGGCAACCAAAAGCCGCGGATCGTGGCGGACGGCAAGGGCCCCGCAACCATGCCGGGCGCCGAGATAGTCGAGCCGCGGCCGTATCGCCATCGCCGGGATCCCTCGATCGAACCCGCGCCGACGCCGCGGTATTCCGGCGAGCCTCGGCACGAGCGGCCGCGCTCGTTCAGCGAATACACGCCGACGCCGGCGCGCGCCCCCGAGCCCTGGGCGAAGCGCCCGGCGCGCGCAAGCCAACCTGCTCCTGGGCCCGAGCGCTCAGCAGCCCCCGACAAAGAATGCAGGATCTACGTCGGGAGCCTGGGAATGGTCGTGACCGTGCCCTGCCCGACGGTGTCTCTCGCCAAGTAGAGGAGCCGTCGGCTCCTTGACTGACGGCAGAGCGCAAGGGGTGGGCCATGGCTTCGCACGGTCCTCGGCCCTGTCTTTCACGGCCTTTGATTTGAGCTATGGTGCCGGCACGGAGGCTCCGGCGACAATGGCACTTCTCATAGCGTGCAGCTCGCGTGCGGACGAATTCGCGGCCGTGGTCCGCGAGCTCGATCCGGGCCTCGATGTGCGGGTTGCACCAGCCCTCGGGAAAGCCGAGGACATCGACACCGCGCTGACATGGTGGCCGAAGCCGGGCCTGCTCAAATCCCTTCCCAACCTGCGCCTCATCGTCTCGGTCGGCGCCGGTGTCGACCATCTCTTGGCCGATCCCGATCTGCCTCGTGTGCCGATCGTGCGCTTCGTCGATCCCGATCTCACCGGCCGCATGGTCGAATACGTGGCGCTCCACGTGCTCTACCACCACCGCCGCATGACCGAGTTCCGCGAGTTGCAGGCGCAAAAGGTCTGGAAGTATTTGCCCGAGCCGGCCGCGCGCGAGGTGCGCGTGGGCGTGATGGGTCTCGGTGTGCTTGGCGCGGCTGCGGCCGGCGTGCTCAAGGTGTTCGGCTATCAGGTGCGGGGTTGGAGCCGCGAGCGCAAATCGCTTCCCGGCGTTGCCTGCTATGCGGGCAAGCCCGAGCTTGACGCCTTCCTCGCCGAAACCGACATCCTTGCCGCGCTGCTGCCCCTGACGCCCGACACGCGGGGCCTGCTCGACCGTTCCCTCTTCTCCAGGCTATCGCGGCGCGGCCGTGACGCACGGTTGCCGGGGCCGGTTCTCATCAATGCAGGACGCGGCGGCCTGCAGGTCGACGCCGACATTCTCGCCGCGCTGCAGGAGGGCGGGCTCTATGCCGCATCCCTCGACGTGTTCGAGGCCGAGCCGCTACCGCACTCGAGCCCGCTGTGGTCGCATCCACGCGTTGTCGTCACCCCGCACAACGCGGCCGAAAGTGCGCCGCAAGCCATCGTGGGCTACACGCTACGCCGGATGGTAGCGCACAGGAGGGGCGAGCCGCTGGAGAATGTGGTCGATCCCGCGAGGGGGTATTAGGCGCACCCCCTCGCCGTTTGCCGTGAGCCAGAGGCGCTATTCGTCGAGATCGATACCCCTGCGCCTGGCGATGGCGCGCAACGTGTGCACGCGCTCCCGGTAGGCCAGACGGATGCATGTCCTGTCGTTGCCGCACGCATGCCGATCGGCAAGCCACGCGCGCTGATGCGTACGCAGCCGCCAGCGGCGATAGGGGCCGAGCTCGCCCATCAGCTTGTTGTAGTCGTGGTTCATTTGGCATCGACGCGAACCATGCCTGGCGTCCTGCAGATCGTCCGCTCGTCGGCATGTTTGGCCTCTGCACAGAAGCTCGCTGCGTTGGCGCCCCCTGTCGTGATCACGAGAGCAGCAAGGGCAATGACCAGTTTGCAGGTGCGGTTCATGCTCAGGTCCTCCTGAAACTTAGGTTCAATCCGGTGGCATCGAGGCGTCTCGGCCTCGACGTTGCCCTTAAGATAGGAGTGGCGGATGAACCGCGCCTGCAGCGGGACCGGGAACGACTGGTAGAAACCGGAATTCTCGGAGCCCGAAAGATATTCCGATGTTTGGCGCCGCCGGCGCGCGGGCGATCGCGACTACCGGGCAGGCGCAAAGTCGCCGCGCTTGGTGCGGATCAGCAGGATCAGCGGATACGCCAGCAGGGTCGTGAGCATCATCAGCTTGAAGTCGTTGGCGTAGGCGATGATGGTCGCCTGCTGCGCGATGAGGTTCTCGAGCAGCGCGCGACCCTGATCGGTCGACGGGTCGAGCATGGCCGCTGCCGGATCGGCCATTGCCTGGTTGAACGGCGTCACGCTCTCAGCCAGCCGCGCATGCATCAAAATGGTCTTGTTGGTGAGGTTGGCGATGAGGATCGAGACGCCGATCGAGCTGCCGAGATTACGGATCAGCGTCCACATGGCGGTACCCTGCGTGCGCAAGGCCGGCGGGATATTGGCGAGCGCGACGGTATTCAGCGGCACGAACATCAACCCCAGCCCCAGCCCTTGCACCACGCTGGTCCACACAATGGTGCGCGCGGACGTCTCGGGGGTGAAGTCGATGGTGTGATAGAGCGAGAACGTGCACAGAACCAGGCCCGTGAAGATGAGCAGGCGCGGATCGATACGGCCCATGAGCCGGCCCGCCAGCACCATGGCCACGCCCATGCCGAGACCGCGCGTGCCCAAGAACATGCCGGCATCGATGATCGGGTAGCCCATCATCCCCTGCAGCATCGGCGCCATCAACGCCATGGTCGCCACCAGCAGCAAGCCGCACACAAACATGAAAACGAGGCCGACGATGAAATTGCGGTCGCGGAAGATCTCGATTGGAATGAACGGCCGCGCCGCCGTCAGCGAGTGCGCCAGGAAGAGGTAGAACGCGGCGGCGGAAACGAGAGCGGTCAGCACGATCTCGTTGGAGTCGAACCAACCCAGCTGCTCGCCGCGGTCCAGCATCAGCTGCAGGGCGCCGATGGCGATGCTGAGGGCGGCAAAGCCGATCCAGTCGAAGGCCAACGATCGGTTGCCCTCAGACTCCTCCATGAAGGCCAACAGGCCGAGCACGGTGGCGATGCCGACCGGCAGGTTGATGTAGAAGATCCAGCGCCAGGAGTAATACTCGGTCAGGAAGCCGCCGAGTATCGGCCCCATGATCGGGCCGATCATGACACCCATGCCCCACAACGACATGGCCCAGCCGCGCCGCTCGGGCGGATAGATCGTGAACATCACCGATTGCGACAGCGGCACCAGGGCCGCCCCGCACATGCCCTGCGCCAAGCGGAACAGCACCATCTCCTCGATGTTCTGCGCCACGCCGCACAGCATGGAAGCGACGGTGAAGCCCGTCACGCAGATCAGCGAGCAGTCGCTTGATGCCGAACCGGGTGGCGAGCCAGCCAACCGGGGAGGTCATGACGGCCGCAGCCACCACGTAGGAGGTCAGAACCCAGCTCACCTGGTCGAGCGTGGCCGAGAGGCTCGCCTGCATGTAGGGCAGCGAGACGTTGGCGATGGTGATGTCGAGCACCTGCATGATGGTCGCCATCATCACGCAGACGGTCGTCATCATGCGCCGAAGTGCGGGGCTCGCCGCTTGTCCGCGTCCTCCAGTCGCAGGCCCGATCATGGGTCGGGGTCCTGGGCGACCGCGCTCGACCCCAGCATCCGCGCCAGCCGGCCCCGGCGGCCGGTGTCGATCTCGACCGTGGCGCTCATCCCGGCGCGCAGCCGCCGCAGGTCTTGGCCCGCCTCGAACTCGATCCTGACGGGCACGCGCTGCACGATCTTGATCCAGTTGCCAGCTGCGTTCTGCGGCGGGAGGATGGCAAACTGCGCGCCCGTACCGGGGCTGATTGCAGCCACCGTGCCGCGCCATTCGCGCGAGGGGAAGGCGTCGACGGTGATGACGACCGCCTGGCCGGGCCGCACGTAGGTGAGGTCGGTCTCCTTGGGGTTGGCTTCCACCCAGACGTCGTCGCTGCCGATGATGCTGAACACCGCCATGCCGGCCGTGAGATAGCGGCCCATCTGGATGCTCGTCACCTGAGTGGCGATCCCGGCAATGGGCGCGCGCAGCACCGTGTTGGCGAGGTCGCGCCGGGCGCGATCGCGCGCGACGGTGGCCTCCACGAATTGGGGATATTTCTCGATCGGCAGATCGACGTCGCCCAGCAGCTGGTTGCGGACCGTCGCCTGCTGCTGCAGGAGTTGCTCGAGCAGCCCCTTGGCAGCCGACAGCGCCATCCTCGACTTGTCGAGGTCCGACGGCGTGCTGATGCGGTTGTCGAGCAGCGAGGTCTTGCGGTCGAACTCAGCCTGATTGGCGGCAACCGCCTGGCGAGCCAGCGCGATCTGCTTGCCCAGGCTCTGGTTCGTGCTCTTGAGGTTCTCGAACTCGCTCCTGATGCGCGCGAGCCTGGCCTCGGCCTCCTGCGCGGCAAAGCGGTACGGAGCAGGATCGATCGAGAACAGCTCGTCGCCAGGCGACAGCATCTGGCCTTCGACGACGGCAATGTGCACGACCTTGCCCGACACTTCCGGCGTGATCAGCACTTTCTGAGCGCCGACGTAGGCATTGTCGGTCGACACGTAGCGCCCGCTGAAGAGGTAGAAGAAGATCCCGAGCACGGCCGCGAGCGCCGGCAGGATCAGCATCAGCGTCGCACGCAGTGACGGCGTCCGCACTGCCATGGCGGCCGAGGAGCGCAGCAGCGTGGAGGCGCTGACCGCCATCAGGGGTGCCCTTGGCGCTGTCTGTTCTGGACGCTGCCGGCCGTGCCGCGCCGCCCCGTGGCGAGGCGGATGTTGTTCTTGATCAGCAGCAGCTTGCGCAGCAGCTCGGCCACCTCGACGTCGCTGAGCGCCGTCAGGATGTCGCCGGCAATCTCCTTGCCGAGCGGGGTCAAGCGGCGTCAGCGTCGTGTGCCCCTTCTCGGTCAGGTAGAGCCGGTTGGCACGCCGGTCGCGTGGGTGCGGGCGGCGCTCGACGAGGCCATGCTGGCAGAGCCGGTCGATCAGGCGCACGAGCGAGATGGGCTGGATCTCGAGGGTGTCGGCCAACTCCGCCTGCGTCATCCCCTCCTGCCGCTCCAGCCGCGCCAGCGCCCCCCACTGGGCGCGGGTCATGCCGTGCTCGCCGGCGCACTGGTCGATATAGGTGCGCATCGAGCGCGCCACGTCGGAGAGCTCGAACAGCACCTCGCGCCTGGGATAGCTTGGTCGTCTCATCAGCTTATAATAAGCACGCTTATCATCTCACGGTAATCGACCTCGAGCAGGGCTGCTATGCGCGCTTGCGCAGCCTGCCCGGACCGATCGGGACAATGCGCCAGTCCAATTCTCGTATCAGACAGTCCTTAATGGACCGTGGGCTGTGCAACCCCCGAAGCTCACGCGGGTTTGCCGGGCAGACCACGGCACCACCCCTGCTCAGCCAAGGACCAGCAGTGGCGGCAGCTCGGCCAGCGAGCGGATTTCGCGGTCCGGCGCCCCTGGCAGCCGCTCGCGGCGCTGGCCGTAGCGGTTGCACCACACGACACGCATGCCGAAGGCCGACGCGGCGTGGGCGTCCCAGGCATTGGAGGACTGGAACGAGATCGCGCTCGCAGGCAGGCGGAGCCGTTCCAGCGCCAGGCGATAGACGCTCGGGTGGGTCTTGAACACGCCGGCCTCCTCGACCGACAGCACGTGGTCGAGCAGGGACCCTAGTCGGGCGCCGGAGACGGCATCCGCCAGCATGGACGGCGAGCCATTGGAGAGAATGGCCGTGACGAAGCCCGCCTCCTTGAGACGCTGCAGCACTTGCGGCACCTCCGGGAAGCACTCGAGCGTGCGATAGAGGCTCATCAGCCGGTCGCGTACTTTCGCGTCGGCGAGCCCAAGCGTCTCCAGCGTGAAATCGAGCGCGTCGCCGGTCACTTGCCAGAAGTCCGCGTGCATCCCCTGCAGCGAGCGCAGCCAAGTGTATTGCAGCTGCTTGTCGCGCCACAACGCCGTGACCGCGGCGGCCTTGTCGCCGAGCACGTCGCCGCAGCGCGCAGCCGCGGAGGCGAAGTCGAAGAGCGTACCGTAGGCGTCGAACACGCAGGCCCGTACGGCAATGGCATCTTGCATGATGAGAGGTCTCCTGCGTTCAGTGCTGCCGTGTTTCACGGCATTTCTGTGGCTGCCGGCTCGCTACGAGCCAGACCGCCGAGGTGGCGTCGCATGGGCCGCCAAAGCCTGCGCAGTCTAGCAGCTCGCCCAGGCCCTCGCGAGAACATGCCCTCTCGACTGGCGTTGCCATTGAACTAGCATGAAGCGGGCAGCAAACGAACGCCCACAGGTCCCGGGACAAGCGCGCGAGGCTCACCATGACGATCAAGTCCAAATACATCTTCGTCGCCAGCATGGATGTCGATCCCAGCAAGGAGGCCCTGTTCAACGAGGTCTACGACACCGAGCACGTACCATTCCTTTCCAAGGTGCCGGGTGTCCACGCCGTGACGCGCGTTCAGGGCGAGCCCTTCTCCATCAACCTGGGCGGTGAGGAGCGGAAAGTGGCGCTCGACGGCCCGCGCTACAGCGCCATCTACGAGATCGACGGCCCGCACGTGCTGGTGAGCCCGGAGTGGGCGAAGGCCGGCGAGATGGGGCGCTGGGCCAAGGAGGTGCGGCCGCACACTCGCAACCGGCGCCACGCCCTCTTCAAGGTGCGGTGAGGCCAGCCGACCTGGAGGGCCTGTGATGCTACGCGGATGCGGTTCGCGACGGCGCGAGCGCCATCCGGCCACGAGCGACCGTTTCGAAGAACCGCAGAGTTGACCTGTCGGCGGCCTTGGCTCGGTACATGGCGAGGTCGGCGTGGTGCATGATCTCCTCGCCGGTCGTGCCGTCGGCCGGACAGATGGCGACGCCGACCGCAACACCCACGGCGAGCGTGCGATCGCCCGCCCGGATTGGCTTGCTCAGAGCCGTGATGAACCGCTGGCCGATCTCGGAGGCCTCGTCGCGATCCTCTACGCCACGGGCGAGCGCCGCAAACTCGTCTCCGCCCAGCCGCGCCACGATGTCGTGCCGGCGCGCTGCGGCGCGAAGCCGCTGCGCCACCGCGCGCAGCACCTCGTCCCCGGTCGCATGCCCGTGCTCGTCGTTGATGCGTTTGAAGCCGTTGAGATCGAGCATATAGAAGGCGAGTGGCCTAGCATCGTCGGGCGCCAGGCCGATCGCCGCCTCGAGAGCCGCATTGATCGCGCGCCGATTGGGCAATGCGGTGAGAGGGTCCTGCATGGCAAGAGTGCGATACTCGCCTACCTCGGCCTCCGCCTTCAGTCGCTCCTCGATATCGAGCCTGTGCTCCCGCAGTCGGCGCATGACGAATACAAAAATGCCGAGGCCAAGCAGGCCAGTGAGGGCAAACACCTCCTCGAGACGGATCCGCCGCTGGGGGCCGCTGAAATCGTCCCAGAACACGACAATGTCGTACTCGAGGGCAAGCAAAACGCCAACCAGCATTACGGCGGCCAGAAGGGTGGCATCCTGCGCGCTCGACCAGGGGTGCTGCCTGATGGTTCCAACGAGCATCCTGATCGCTTTCATGCCCTCTTCCGTGTGTGCGCAATGCGGGCGCGGATGCTAGTCGAAGCCTGCCTTACGAAGTGTAAAGCGCCCGAAGGCAAGCGCAGCCGCCAGCGACCAGGTGGGCTCCCAGTGCTCAATGCGGCGCGTCGGGGTGCCAGCCGATCACGGCCAGCATGAAGAAGAATGCAACTGTGTACGCCACGACCACCGGCCAACCGTGCCTGAGCCACAGCCCCACCGACTTGGCTTCTGGATAGAGATTCGACAGCGCGACGCCGGCGGAGGAGCCGAACCAGACCATGGAGCCGCCAAAGCCGACGGCGTAGGCGAGGAAGCCCCAATCGTAGCCGCCTTGCTTGAGGGCGAGCGCCGTGAGCGGGATGTTGTCGAACACCGCCGAGACGTAGCCCAGTCCCATCGCCGTCTGCCAGGATGCGGGCGGGAGCTTCTCCACGGGCATCAGCGAGGCGCAGGTGACGAGAGAGAGGAGGAAGATCGTGCCCTTGAACGTCTCGGGCATCACCTCCCAGTCTGGCCGTTTCCACAGTGCCGTGGCAAGCAACACCACCCAGACCGCCAAGCCAATGACCGGGGCCATGTCGAGCACCTCCGGAAAGCGCATGTTGGCTGTTACATTGGCCATGATCGCCGCCACCAGGATCGCGAAGACGATCACCACGCGGCCCCACTCGACCTTGGTGCCGGCCGGCATGTCCTTCATGATCGGCGAGTACTTTTGCTGCTGAATGGCCGCCGGAATGCCGAAGATGAAAATGGCGATGCTTACCGCCACATAGGCCTCGACCACCGCCAGCGGGCTGACCCCGTCGATCCACATCATGGTGGTGGTGGTGTCGCCGACCACGCTGCCCGCGCCGCCGGCGTTGGAAGCCGCCACAATGGCTGCGAGATAGCCGATATGGACCTTGCCGCGGAATACCTCGCGCGCCATTACGCCACCGATCAGTGCCGCGGCGATGTTGTCGAGGAAGCTCGACAGCACGCAAACGACCAGCAGCAGAGCGAGCGGTCCCTTCCAGTCGTCAGGCAGGATCGCCGGCATGACATCGGGCAGCTTGCTCTTCTCGAAATGCCGCGAGAGCAAAGCGAACCCCATCAGCAGCAGGAACAGATTGGCAAGGATCACCCACTCGTGGGCCATATGCTGCGCCAGGCCGCCGAGGCCAGGGCCGAACCTGAACCCCGTAAGGGCGAGCTTGTAGGCAACGATGACGCCAAGCCCGGTGAGCGCCACCTGCAGCGTGTAGTGATGGAACAGCGCAACGCCGAGCAGGGTCAACCCAAACAGGATGAAATCGACGGGTATGCCGAGGAGATAGGGCGGCTCCGGAGAAGGCCCCGCTGCGGCTGCCAGCGCCTGCCCTGCCGCGATCAGCAGCGGGGCCGCGACAAGGACGACGGACAGCGAACGCTTCATTGCAGGCTCCCCCCGGGGCAGTCACGATTTGGACGCGAGAGGAACGCTACTTGCGCTCACGAGAGTTCGCGTTGGAACTCTCCCCTCGTCAATGCGCGGGAAGCTAGCGGCTTTGGCTTCTTGCGGCAACTTGTTGTGGCCGCGGCAACGCTATCTGGCGAGCAAGTCGGGGCCCGTGCCCACGATCAGCGGATCGGGGGCGCCGACCAACTTTGCGTCCTTGCCCTTGTAGTCGAGCAGGCTCAGAACCGTGCGGATGGCCTCCAGGCGCGCGCGGCGCTGATCGTTGGCGCGCACCACCGTCCATGGGCACGAGGCGGTGTGCGTATAGCGGAACATCTCGGTTTGCGCTCGGCTGTAGTCGTCCCATCGCTTGATCGCGTCGATATCGATGGGGGAGAGCTTCCAGCGCTTGAAGGGGTCGTGGCGGCGCTCATGAAACCGCTTGAGCTGCATCTCGCGACCGAGCGTCAGGTAGAACTTGATGAGCCTGATCCCGTCGCGCACGACAAGCTCCTCGAAGTCGGGCGCATCGCGCAGAAAGTTGGCGACCTCCTCCTCGCTGCAGAATCCCATCACGCGCTCGACACCCGCGCGGTTGTACCAGGAGCGGTCGAAAAACACGATCTCGCCTGCGGTCGGGAAGTGCACCACATAGCGCTGGAAGTACCACTGGGCGCGCTCGACATCGCTCGGTTTGTTGAGCGCCACCGAGCGCGCGTGGCGCGTGTTCATGTGCTCGAGAAACCGGGCGATGGTGCCGCCCTTGCCTGCCGCATCCCGCCCTTCGAACAAGACGACCACGCGCTCGCCAGCCGCCTGCACGTGGCTCTGCAGCTTCAAGAGCTGACTCTGCAGGCGTCCGAGCTCGTCCTCGTAGGCCTTGTGCTTGAGGCGCTTCTTGTAGGGATACCCGCCGGAACCCAGCGCCGCCGCCTCGATTGCGGAGGGAAGCTTGGGGTCGTCGAGATCGAACCGTCTCAATTGCTTGGCGGAGAGCTTCGCCATGATCGCTTCCGGGCCGCGGCGAGATGCCGGGACAGGATATTGTGACAGAGCATCCTTGCGACAAGATTAGCGAGCCTGGCCGACGGTCCGGCCGGGCATCCCGCCGCCAGGCTCAAGGGCTCAGATCGGGCGTGCACAACCCGACGAGATGGGGGCTTGCCTGCACCAGCCGGGCCCATACGGTCTCGAAATCTCCCGGCGTCGCAGGCCTCCACCACAGCACCAGGCGTCCGCTGGCGACATGATGCTCGAGCTCGCGCGCCTGCTCGGCCGTGAGCCAGGCGCGCAAGGCGTCAGCGAGGCTGTGGGCGCCACCGGCCGAGCGTGCGGCAAGCGCCCTGGCGAGATTGCCCGTCGTGCAGCGCACGCGATGGATGGAAGCGGCAAAGCGCAGCTCGGTCGTGTGCCGCACGAGCGAGGATGCCGTCTCGCCCGGCGGCTCGTCCCCGCGCTCGTGCAGGAGAGCGGCGGTGCTCCCTGTCGTCTCGGCCTCGAGCTCGCTCAGAACCCCTCCCAGCGCGACCCAGTCGTCGAACACTGCAATGAGGAACTGGCTGCGATGCATGAGCACGCAGCCTATTCACACCCCCGCGCCATGCGTTGACTTGCGTCAATGTGTCCACCCCGGCGAGCGGCCATGAGTGCCTCGACGTCCATCCAGACGCGCAGGGGGCAGGAATGATCGGAAGGCTCGGGCTTGGCTGCATCGCGCTCTGCCTAGGGACGGGAGCCGCGGTCGCGGACCCGCTTTCCGACTGCGGTCAGAGCCGCAACTCGGCGACCAGGCTGCGTGCGTGCACCGAGGTCATCAACGGCACCGCCTACGGTGCAATCGAGAAGGCAACGGCCTATCGCCACCGCGGCAACGCGCGCGCCGACGCCGGCGCAAATGCCCAGGCTGCCGGCGACTTCGGCGAGGCCATCCGACTTAGCCCCAACGATGCGGGCAGCTACGCCGGCCGGGGACGGGCGAGGCTCGCCTTGCGTGACTTCGACGGGGCGGTTGCCGACTACGATGCGGCGTTGCGGCTCGCACCGGGGACGATGGCCTTCCTCGTGGGGCGCGGCCACGCGCACTTCGTCAAGGGCGATGCGGCGGCGGCCATTGCCGATTTCAGTGAGGCCATTCGCCTCAACCCCAAGAGCGCCAACGCATTCAATCGGCGCGGCCTCGCCTACCGGCGTTCGGGCGACCTGACGCGTGCAATCGAGGACTACACGACCGCCATCTCCATCAATCCCATCTATGCGCTCGCCTACAACAACCGCGGCTACGTGTACGAGGCGCAGGGCCGCAAGGAAGATGCCATCGCCGATTTCCAATCCGCGCTGCTGCTCGACCCGTCGCTGATCGGCGCCCGCGATGGCCTCAAGCGGCTGGGTGCACCCACGGCATGGCTCGCCGAAAGCGAACGCCGGGTGCAGGCAGGCAAGGCGCTGGTCGAGAAGAACTGCAGCGGCTGCCACGCGGTGGGTGCAAAGGGACCGAGCCCGAACGCGAAGGCTCCGGAGTTCCGCAATCTCTCCGAGCGCCATCCGCGCCTCGCCTTGCGCGAGCCGTTGTCGCGCGGGATCGCCGCTCCGCACGACGAGATGCCGAAGTTCGCGCTGTCCGGCCCCCAGATCGATACCATCCTCGCCTACATCAACAGTCTGACGGCCGGGGGAAACTGGAACACGACGATCAAGCGCGCCAGCGGCGCACCCAAGGGTTCAATGCCGATCTCCGACACGCAGGACATCGGCGATGCGGCAAAGGGGCTCGCCTACGCACGGCGCGTCTGCGCCACCTGCCACAACGTCTCGCGCAGCGAGGCGCCTTCACCCAACCGGCAGGCGCCTCCGTTCAGGAAGATCGCCAACACGCCGGGCATGTCGGTGACGGCGCTCACGGTGTGGTCGCGCACGACGCACCCCACCATGCCGAACCTCGTCATCGACCCCAACGACATGGATGACCTGATCGCCTACATGCTGAGCCTGCGCGAGAAGAGGTGAGGTTGCATTCCCGGCCGAAGCGCCGAGGACGGAGTCCGCGGCGCGCCGAGCCGGGGCCTTGCTGCGGTTTGGTCTACCCCAAAGGGCAAGCTCCCGATAGGCGCGCAAAAAAGGCGCGCCTTCCGGGAACGCAACGAGAGCAGCCTATGCCGCCGCGCGGCCGGCCATCATGCGCACGGCCTTGTAGGTGATGACGGTCTCGCCCTTCTGATTGACGATGTCGTTCTTCGTCGTGACCACGGCGCGGTTGCCCTTGCTGGTCGGCTTGATGGCGAGGACTTTGACCTCGATGTGAATGGTGTCACCCACAAACGTGGGCTTTAGCACCTTCTTCTCGATCTCGAGCAACGCGAGGCCCGTCATCTGCTGCACCGTCTGGCACAGCAGCCCCTCCATCAGCGCGTAAGGCAGCACGGCGGGGACGACACGGCCGCCCTTGATGCCGCCCGCGTGCTCGTAGGTCTGATCGATGAAGATCATCTCGAGCATGCCGGTGGCGTTGACGAAGCCGACGAGGTCGGTCTCGGTGATGGTGCGGTTGTGGGTGCGGAACTCGAGCCCGACCTCGAGGTCGTTCCAGGTGTAGCCGTGACCGACGGTTCTCACTCGAGAGCCTCCAGGAAGGTTTCGAGCGCCTTGACGGCGAAGGCGCGCATGTTGGCCTGGCGGTCGGCGCTGCCGGTCCTCAGCATCAGCGTGCGCGCGGTCGGGCCCGCGACCGCGATGCAGGTATGGCCGGCGGGATCGCCGTAGCGGTTGCCGCTTGGACCCGTTGCTCCCGTCTCCGCCAGCCCCCACGTGGCGCCATGGCGCTCGCGCACGGTGCGGGCGGCAAGCGCCGCGTAGGGCTCGCTCGCCGAGCGGATGCCGGTCATCTCCTTGTCGCTGATGCCGAGCAGCGCGTCCCGGGCCTGGCGCGTGTAGACGACGGCACCGCCCAGAAAATAGGCGGACGCGCCGGGCACGGCGAGCAGCGCCGCCGAGATCAGCCCTCCCGTCGAGGACTCGGAGACGGCAATGGTCTCGCCACGTTGCTTCAATCGCGCGGCGATGGCCTCGGCAAGGGGAAGGAGGGCTTGCATGGGATCCTCCGCTGATCGGGCTCGGGCATGACGGCCCGCACGCGGGCGAGCGTCGTCGAAAGTAGCCGCTTCAGGATTTGGCGCAACTGCGATACCAATGGGCGCCTACGGCATCGTCCCGCGACAAGATACGCAAAGCATCGGGGAGCGAATGGAATGTCGCCGATCAAGCTCAGCGTGAACGGGACCGAGCGCATCGTCGAGGCCGACCCGGCAGCGCCGCTGCTCGGAGTGCTGCGAGGGGTCCTGGGGCTGACCGGCACCAACTTCGGCTGCGGGGCCAATCAGTGCGGCGCCTGCAACGTGCTGATCGAGGGACAGGCGGTAGCTTCCTGCGACACGCCGCTGTGGGCGGCAGCCGGCAAGGAGATCGTGACGGTGGAGGGGCTCGGCACGCCCGAGCGGCCGCATCCCCTGCAGCGCGCCTTTCTGGCGGAGCAGGCGGGGCAGTGTGGATATTGCCTGCCCGGAATTCTCATCTCCGCTGCGGCCCTGTTGCGGCACAACCCCGATCCGAGCGATGGAGAGGTGCGCGCCGCGCTCGACCGCAACCTGTGCCGGTGTGGGGCGCACAACCGCATCGTGCGCGCCGTGCTGCGCGCCGCCAAGGAGGCCCGGACATGACCGCCTTGCCGATCAATCTGCAATCCAATCCGAGGCTCTCCCGGTGGCTGCGCTTCGACCGAGACGGATTTGTCGAGCTGAGCCCCGGCAAGGTCGAGCTGGGCCAAGGCATCGTCACGGCATTGGCGCAGATTGCCGCCGACGAGCTCGATATCGACCTTCACCGCGTCCGCATGGTGCAGGTCACCACCGCGGCGAGCCCCAACGAGGGCACGACCTCGAGCAGCCTGTCGGTCGAGCAGTCGGGTTCCGCCGTGCGCCAGGCCGCGGCACAGGCGCGCGCCATCTACCTGGAGGCCGCGGCGCACCGGCTCGGCGTCACCGCCGAGAAGCTTGCGGTGGAGGATGGCGCCATCGTCGGCCCCGGAAATCTCCGCACCAGCTACTGGGAGCTTGCCGATGACGCCATGCTGGCGCGCGATGCGGGCCCGGCGGTGGCCCCCAAAGCCCCCGCTGCGCGCCGTCTCGCCGGCACGCCGGCGGCACGGCTCGATTTGCCGGACAAAGTATTCGGCCGCCCGCGATTCATCCATCAATTGACGCTGCCCGACATGCTGCACGGCCGTGCTCTGAAGCCCGCTTCGCCAGGCGCCCAGCTGACGGCGCTGGACGAAGCCGCCGCACGCGGCATTGTGGGCGTCGTTGCCGTCGTGCGCGATGGAAGCTTCATCGGCGTCGTCGCTGCGACGGAGGCAGCGGCCGAGGCAGGTGCTGGCTGCCTTGCGCAAGGGCGCCGTTTGGGGCCCCGGCGAAGCGCTACCCGACGAGACGGACCTCGCCGCCTGGCTCAAGAGCCAGCCTGCGGAAACCACGACGGTCGACGAGCGCAAGGCCGCGGCTCCCGCGCAAGTCGCGCGCACCGTCCGCCGGCAGTACTCGCGCCCCTTCATCGCTCACGCCTCGATGGCGCCGTCCTGTGCCATCGCGCAGTGGACCGACGCCGACAAGGTGCACGTCTGGTCGCATTGCCAAGGTGTCTACGGGCTGCGCATCGACCTGTCGCTCGCCTTGAGACTTCCGCAGGAGAACATCGTCGTACAGCACCTCGAAGGTGCCGGGTGCTACGGCCACAACGGCGCCGACGATGTGGCGTTCGACGCGGTGCTGCTGGCGCGCGCGGCCGGCGGACGCCCCGTACGGATGCAATGGTCGCGCGAGGACGAGCTCGCCTGGTCGCCCATGGGCGCGGCAATGGCCGTCGAGATCGAGGCCGATCTCGACGCACGCGGCGAGATCGTGGGTTGGCGCGGCGAGGTCTGGAGCAACGGCCACGTGTCGCGGGCCGGGCGGGCTCCGATCCCCACGGTATTGGCTGCCTCGCAGCTCGCCAAGCCCTTCGACCGCTTCATCGCCTTCAATCCCCCGATGGCCAACGGCGGCGGCGCGGAGCGCAACGCGGTTCCGCTGTACGACCTACCCGCGTTGAACGTCAGGTGCCATCGGCTGCTCACCATGCCGATCCGCACCTCCGCGCTGAGAACGCTCGGCGCCTTCGCCAACGTCTATGCCATCGAGTCCTTCATGGACGAATTGGCGACGGAGCGCGGCGAGGACCCGCTCGCGTTCCGGCTACGCCACCTGAAGGACCATCGCGCGCGCGCCGTGCTCGAGGCCGCCGCCAGGCGCGCGGGCTGGAGCCAGCGGACCAAGCGCGATGGGATCGGCCACGGCATCGGCTTCGGCCGCTACAAGAACTTCTCCACCTACTGCGCCGTGGTGGCGGAGGTAGAGAGCGCCGCGGACATCCGCGTGCGGCGGCTCGTCGTCGCCGTCGACGTTGGCGAGGTCATCAACCCGGATGGTGTGGCAAACCAGATGGAGGGCGGCGCCATTCAGGCCACCAGCTGGACGCTCAAGGAGGCGGTGCGCTTCGATTCCACGCGCATCACCAGCGACACGTGGGAGACCTACCCCATCCTGCGCTTTTCCGAGGTGCCCGCCGTCGACGTCGAGATCATCTCCCGGCCGGAGGAGAAGGCGATCGGCGCGGGCGAGGCAGCGCACGGGCCCACGGCGGCCGCCATCGGCAATGCCGTGTTTGCAGCACTTGGGGTGCGCGTACGTGATCTGCCCATCACCCGCGACCGTATTGTAGCCGCCATGGCGTAAGGAGACAGGACAGACCATGAAGCTCGAGCTGTTGAGCGGCGGGGCTGCGCAAGGGCTCGTCGGCGCGCTCGAGCCTCAATTCAAGGCTGCGACCGGTTGCGACATCGCCGGCACCTTCGGAGCCGTGGGCGCCATGCGCGACAAGCTCCTCGCGGGCGCCAGGGCCGATCTGCTCATCCTTACGCGCCCGCTGATCGCCGAGCTGGCGGGCACGGGCCACGTGATGGCTGGCTCCGCCCGTGATATCGGCGTCGTCCAGACGGGGATTGCCGTGCGCGCCGGCGACCCTGTGCCGGCAATAGGCGATGCGGTGGAGTTGCGCTCCGCCCTGCTGGGCGCGGACGCCATCTACTTTCCCGACCCGAGGCTCGCCGACGGCCGGCATCCACTTCTCCAAGGTGCTCGATCAGTTGGACGTCGGCCGTGACGTGGTCATGCGCCTGCGGCCCTATCCAAACGGCGCCACCGCCATGCGCGCGCTGGCGCAGGCGAGGGCGGAGCGGCCCATCGGCTGCACGCAGGTGACCGAGATCGTGGCCACGCCGGGCGTGGCGCTGGTCGGTGTGCTGCCCAAGGGCTACGAGCTGGCAACGATCTATACGGCCGGCGTGTGCGCGCGTGCTGAGTTGCCGGGAGAGGCGCGGCGGCTGGCAGACCTCCTCAGCGGGGAGTCGGCGCACTCGGTGCGGCAACGGGCCGGGTTCGAGCCGCTGGCGTGACCCCCCTCTCCCCCTTCTGAAGGAGAACGGGGAGAGGGCGCTCAATGCGCACCCTGGTAGTGGGCCTTGAGCAGGTCGCGACCGAACAGGCTCTGCGGGTCGATCCAGACGGAATGCACGTGATTGGCGCCGTCCTGGGTGTTGTCGTATTCGACAAGCGCGGTGGGGCCATGCACGCGGAAATAGTGCGGCCGACCGCGCGCCGGGCTGCCGGCCCAGGCAAAATGCAGGGCCTCGTGCCCCGCCTCGCGCACCTTGGCCAGCACGGGTTTCGCGATCTCCTCGCGCATGGTTCCCGCGTATAGCTCGAGGATGCGCATCACCCCCTCTCGCTGCGCGTCGTTGAGTCGCGCGAGCGGAACCCCTTCATAGCGCTGCAGCGTCAGCTCACGCCCGGGCCCGGACACGATGTCGCCGAGCGATCGGTTGGCGATGACGGCCTCGGCGCGGACCTTGCCCTCGAGCGACTGCACGAGCGAGAAGGCCGCGTCTTCCTCCACGCCGAGCAGCCGGAAGCCGCCGTGCGCGTGGCTGGGCGGCACGTGCGCCGGGTTGGCGCCGTAAAACACAGGAGTGACGGCCACGCCTTGGTCAGGCGCCACGAGCACGCTCAGGGAGAGGTGATGGCCCTCGAAGCGCCAAACCCAGGGGGCATTGCCCGCCGGATCGCCGAAGGCGACGAGCGCGTAGTTGCCGGGGTCGCGGAAACCTGAGCTGCCGGTGAGCTCGCCCAGAATGCGCTCGACCACGAGCTGGCCGCGCACCTGCGCGAGCCCGCGCGCGCTCAACAACGTGCCGAGCAGATCCCAGGTTGCCGCCGCCTGCTGCGAATTCATCGCGCGCAGGGCCACTCCCGGCCGGCTGCGCGGCACGTAGTGCCAGGACTCGCGCAGGTGGCTCGTCCATTCCAGCCGGGCCTCGCGCCGCTGGCGCTCGTCGAGCCGCGCCAGCCATGCCGCGGCCGCCCGAGCCATGTCGCGGCTGACCTCTGGAGCCGCAGCCCATCCCCAACTGGGCAGCGATGCCGTCATCCCCGCAGCCACTGCCGAGCGCAACAGCGCCCGGCGGTCGGGGCCCGAATGCGGATGGTCGTGCACGCCCGGCGCTCTACTTGATGTGGCCGCCACCCATGTCGAAGAACTTGTTGGGCTTCATGAAGAATGACAGGGTGATGCATCCGTCCGGCGAGTGTGCGTCGTGGCGGCTGCCGGCTGGACGCCAGACATAGTTGCCGGCGGTGGCCACGCCCTCGTGATCGGCGAGCGAACCCTCCAGCACCCAGGTCTGCTCGATGTCCGTGTGCTCGTGGTCGGGCAGCGTGGCCCCGGGGGCGAAGCGAGTCAGTGCCGTCATCAGGCCGGTGTCCTTGTCCTCCATCAGGATCTTGAGATCGACACCCTTGAAGCGCGTCGCCACCCACGGCAGGGACGCGACGTCCACATAGCGCGAGGCCATTGCGGACAAGCCGGCATGAGCCTTGGCGTTCGGTGTCATGATGGTCACGGGGTTTCTCCTCTTCGCGGGAACGTGCTCGTCCGACCAAACCACGATAGCCCAAACTGGGCAGCATTTCTCCCCGTTTGCGATATGCGTTGCCTCGCACTCCTCCCGGAGGTTGTGGCCGCTCCGCGCGACGGCCGCGAAAAGCGGTCTTTTCGTATCGTCTTGGAGCAGCCATAACGTTCTCGGAGAAATGCCACTACTCTATTTTTTTATGTTTCAAACCTACGCTCCCCGCACGCTTCTGGGGAGAGAGCGTATGCGCGTGCCCGTCCTGTTCGCCGACACCTTCGCACGGGCCCTGAGGGGAGTTGCCGATACCTGGGCGAAGGCTTGCGACGCCGCCTCGAACGCCCACACGCGCCTGACGCGAGGGGCCGGCTCGCCGAGAGCGCTGATCGGCTATCTTGGGTTGGTGACGACCGCAATTACGATGTTCGCGCCCCCCATCGCCTACGCCGTCAACGGCTTGCATCGGCTGCACCAGCGCGCCGACGAGCAGGCGATGCTCGGCGCACGCCACATGGAGACACAGCTCACTCTGCAAAGCGCTCCCGACTGGCCCAACTACATCTCGATCTCCGCCCCTTACGTCGCCCGCGCGTCCGACGGCGCGGTGGCCGCAAGCTGGGTGACGGGCGGCGACGGCATGGTGCTGATGTTCCGAGGTGCGCCGTCCAATTGGCCGGAGATCAGGGTTGCCAAGCCGATCCGTACGCCGGAGTTCGCGGGCCAATTCCATGTCGCCGTCAGCACGCGCGAGGTCATCCTCGTCACGCTGGGAGTATCGGCCGGCTTTCTGATTCTTGGACTGGCGGCCTACTATTGCTTCCGCTGGTTGCCCCTGGCCGCGCTCGACGAGGCGCAGAAGCTCCTCGACGCCAAGCAGTCCGAGCTGCTTTCGCAGAAGCATCAGCTCGAGGTGCAGAACCTGCGCTTCGATGCCGCCCTCAACAACATGTCGCAGGGTCTGTGCATGTGCGACGGCGACGGGAACCTCGTCGTTTGCAATGCCGCGTATGTGCGCATGTACCATTTGCCGACGGAGCTCGCCCAACCGGGAACCTGCTTTGAGGACATACTCCGGCATCGTTTGAGCAGAGGCCTGCACTCCGAGCCGTCGCCCGACGACTACATGCGCGATCTGCAGCAGATCATTGCGGCGAACCGGCCGGTGACCAAGGCCCGCCAGCTCAACGACGGACGCATCATTGCCATCAAGCACCAGCCGATGGCGGACAACGGCTGGCTCTCGACGCACGAGGACATGACGGAGTACCGGCGCATCGAGGCGCGCATTGCCCACATGGCGCGCCACGACGTTCTGACCGAGCTGCCGAACCGCTTGTTGTTGCGCGAGCAGCTCGAGCGCGCGCTGGCGGACCCGCAGAAGGGCAAGAGCCTGGCGGTGCTCTCCCTCGATATCGATCGCTTCAAGGACATCAACGATACGCTCGGCCACTCGCTGGGCGATGCGCTGCTGAAGGCCGTCGCCGAGAGGCTCAAGGGCCGCGCGGCGGAGGGCCATATGGTCGCCAGGCTGGGCGCCGACGAATTCTGCATCGTGCAAGTCGCCCCGGACCAGCCCGTGGCCGCTACGGCGCTGGCTGCGCGCATCATCGAGGAGATCGGCCGGCCATTCGACCTTGGCGGCAACCAGATCGCGATCGCCGCCAGCATCGGCATTGCCGTGTCGCCGGGCGACGGCAACGACCCCAACGAGCTGCTCAAGAACGCCGACCTTGCCCTCTCGCGGGCCAAGAGCGACGGGCGCGGCAGCCACCGCTTCTTCGAGTCCGAGATGGACGCCGACATGCAGGCGCGCGGCAAGCTGCAGCTCGACCTGCGCAAGGCGCTGACCAACGGCGAGTTCGAGCTCTACTACCAGCCGTTCGTCAACCTCGAGCGCGATGAGATCTGCGGCTTCGAGGCGCTGCTGCGCTGGCGCCATCCCGAGCGGGGGTTCGTGTCGCCGGCCGTCTTCATTCCTCTGGCGGAGGAGACCGGGTTCATCGTGCCCCTCGGCGAGTGGGTCATGCGACAAGCCTGTGCGGCGGCCATGCAGTGGCCCGAGCACATCAAGATCGCCATCAACCTCTCCGCCGTCCAGTTCAAGAGCGAGCACCTCGTCGATACGGTGTTCTCAGCACTTGCGGCGTCCGGCCTGTCGGCGCGACGTCTGGAGCTCGAGATTACCGAATCAGTGCTTCTCAAGAACAACGAGGCGACGCTGCGCATCCTGCACAAGCTGCGTGCACTCGGCGCGCGCATCGCCCTCGACGATTTCGGCACTGGGTATTCCTCGCTCAGCTATCTGCGCAGCTTCCCCTTCGACAAGATCAAGATCGACCGCTGCTTCGTCTAGCGACCTGTCGGGGGCGCGCGACGACGCGCTGGCTATCTTGCGCGCCGTCGCCAGCCTCGGCACCAGCCTCGGCATCTCCACCACGGCCGAGGGCGTGGAAACGAGGGAGCAGCTCGAGCGCGTGCGCGCAGAAGGCTGCACGGAGATGCAGGGATATTTCCTGAGCCCGCCCCGCCCGCTCAAGGAGCTGCAGGCCTTGCTGCAGACGCACGCCAGAGCCTCGGCAAACGCGGCTTGACGCTGGGCCGACGCAGCTTTTTTGCCCGAGTGATCCGCAAGCTACAGCCTTGCCGATCGCCTTGATTTATATTGCGAAAAGATTCGACCGCGAGCCCAATCCGATGTCGGGGTGTGCGCTCGCGGGGCCGAACGTGGTCCCTTCGTTGCGGATCGGGGGCATCCCACGCGGGTGCACCAATTGCGATCTGGCAAGTGCGCTCGAGGCGCTGCTCGACCTCCCCATGCCCATCAGAACGCGCAATGGCGATGCCGGCAACGCAACGCACCACCTGGGCTGAGCCAGCGGCATCTGTCAGGACGCAGCGCCTGCGTGATGCAGCAGCGCAGCTGGTGCTGGCACCGCCGGCTGTCCACAGCACCGAAGCCCGACCACCAATCCAGGCGGCGCGCATAGCTACCGGCGATCGGAGCCTGCAGCCGACGCTCGCTCTCTATTCCTCCGTCGGGCTGATGGCAGGCGCCGTGGTAGCCCTGCAAATCGTCAACATGCGCGTTTTCGCGATCGCCAACTGGGCGCATGTCGGCTCGCTGGTGGTGAGCCTCGCCATGCTCGGTTTCGGCCTGACCGGCGCCGCAATGTGCGCCGCCAAGGGCTGGTTCGAGCGCAACTGGCAGCCGGCGTCGCTTCTGTCGCTAGTGCTGTTTGGTCCGCTGATGGTGGCGGCGAACCTGCTTGCCCAGCAGATTCCCTTCAACGCCATCTATCTTGCCTCCGACCCCTCGCAGAAGTGGCGGCTCGCCGCCAACTTCATCCTCTACACGCTGCCGTTCCTGGCAGGGGCGCTCTTTCTCGGCACCGTTTTCCTCAAGGCGAAGGATGTCTTCGGCCGCGTCTACTTCGCCGACCTGACAGGCTCGGGGCTGTGCGGCCTGCTGACGCTCGCCGCCCTGTATCGCCTGGAGCCGCAGAGCCTCCTCGTCCTGCCGCTGCTGCTGTGGCTCGCGGGCGCCGCGCTGTGGTTCCTGGCCACCCGCCACGTACGCGCGACCGCATGGGTCGGCCTGATTGCCGCCATCTGCATCGGGCTCCACCTGGCGGCACCGCGGCTCGGATTGCCCGCGCTGTCGGCACCGGACCTGCCGGCAATGATCGGGCGGCGAGGGGCACCGCAGGACGAATGGAGCCGCTCGCTGGCGTGGACGATCCTCACCATCGCCAGCATCGCCGCGCTGTCGCTCATTGTCCTGCCGCTCGTCTACGGATGGCGCACCATTCTGAGCCGCAACCCCGGCAAGCTGCGCAGCATTGCCTATTTCGCCTGTCTCGGTGCGGGCTACATCATGGTCGAAGTGGGCCTCATCTCGAAATTCTCCGGGGCACTGGGCAATGCCACGGTGTCGGCCTCGGTGCTGATCACGAGCATGCTGGTCTTCTCGGGTCTCGGCAGCCTGGCCTCGGAGCGCTACCTGGAGCGCGCGCGCACGATCATGCCCCGGCTGCTGCTCGCCATCGCCGCGATCCTGATCGGTTACGGGCTGGCGCTCGACCGCTTGCTCGATTGGATCGGCGCATTCCCCTATGCGCTGCGGCTGCTGCTCTGTTTCGTCCTGATCCTGCCGCCGGCGTTCCTGATGGGCCTGCCGATGCCGATCGCCATGTCCACGCTGTCGCGCTTGGGGAAGGACCACATGTTTCTGTGGGCGTGGGGCGTCAACGGCTGCTTTTCCGTTGTCGGCGCGGCGATGGTGCCGGTGATCGCCGTGTCGTTGGGGCTGGCGGCGGTGCTGATCATCAGCGGCTGCGCCTACCTGCTGGCGACGGTCGGCTTCTTCGCGATACTGTTGCCGCTCGCGGGCCAAGAGAACGTAGGACAGCGCCTGTCGTGAAAGCCTGGATGCTGCGTTGCCTGCTGGCGCTGACGGTGCTGGCCGCGTGGGTCGGAGGTGTTTGCGTGGTGGCGCATGGAGCGGCGGCTGCGCCGACGCCACGCGCCAAGACCCAGCTCGTTCCCTTCGAGACTGCCCCCTTCCCCTTCGACGGGCGGCCGCTGCCGGGGCAGGACAAGCCCTTCTTCGACGTCGAGAAGGACGGCCGGCGCGGGCACACCTCCGCACGCGGCGGCGGCATCTACTGGGAGGACGCCACCTACAGCGACCGGCGGGTGCTGCTCCATATCCCCGCGGGCTTCGATCCCGGTCGCCCGGGCCTGATGATCGTCTACCTCCACGGCAATCAGGCGACGCTCCAACGGGATGTGCGTGACCGCCAGCAGGTGCCGCGGCAGGTGGCGCAATCGGGGCTCAACGCCGTGCTGGTGGCGCCGCAACTTGCCGTCGATGCGCTCGACTCCACGGGCGGGCGCTTCCACGAGCCCGGCCACTTCCGCCGCTTCATCGAGGAGGCGTGCGTGCGGCTCACCAGGCTCCATGGCAACCGGCGCGCCGCCCGCGCTTTCGATGCGCTGCCGGTGGTGATCGTCGCCTACAGCGGCGGCTACTATCCGACCGCCTGGATCCTGCGCGACGGCGGTCTCGGCGACCGCCTGCGCGGGGTCATCATCCTCGACGGGCTCTACAGCGATCTCGACAAGTTCGCGGACTGGATCGCGAGCCGCGAGGGAGCGTTCTTCCTCAGCGCCTATTCGGGCTCCTCGCGCGAGGAGAACGCAGCCCTTCAACGCCTCCTGACCGAGCGGGGCGTCAATTTCTCGACGACCCTGCCGGCCAAGCTGAGGCCGGGAAGCGTGACGTTCGTTGCGGCCGGCGAGGAGGTCGTCCACCGCGATTTCATAACCAGCGCATGGGAAATCGACCCCTTGCGGGCCCTGCTCAGCAGGATTCCAGGCTACCAGCGAAGTCGGCCTTCTGCGCGCGTGCGGCATCGTTGAGCGAATGAATCCTATGCCGCGGCGGTGCTATGCTGGCGCAGCGGCCGCGGCATCCGGCCGAGCCAACTGCACACAGTCCCATCCAGGAGTAAGAAACCCTGCGCCTCTCCGTCCTCGATCAGTCGGTTGCCGTCATCGACCGTCCGCACGGTGCCGCCATTCGCGACACCATCGCGCTCGCGCAGCACTGCGAGGCGCTGGGCTACGACCGCTTCTGGGTCTCCGAGCACCACAGCAACGAGACCATCGTCGGCACCGCGCCGGAGATACTGATTGCCGCCATCGCCGCCGTGACGAAGCGCATCCGGGTCGGCAGCGCCGGCGTGATGCTGCCCCACTACGCTCCTTTCAAGGTGGCCGAGCAGTTCCGGGTGCTCGAGGCCATCGCGCCGGGTCGCATCGATCTCGGCCTTGGGCGGGCGCCGGGCTCGGACGGCCGCACCGCGTTTGCGTTGAACCCGCTGGCGAACGAGCGGCCCGCGCACTTCCCGGCCGACGTGCGCGACCTGATGGCCTGGGTCAGCGGCGCACCCCTGACGGAGGGGCATCCCTTCGCGCAGGTGCGCGCCTACCCCGCCGGCGACACGTCGCCCGAGATCTGGATGCTCGGCAGCTCCGACTACGGCGCGCAGGTGGCGGCGCACTTCGGCCTGCCCTACGCCTTTGCCTGGTTCTTCTCGGACGGCGCAGGCGGCCCCCAGGCGCTCGACATCTACCGCAAGCTCTACAAGCCGAGCGAGCGCCATCCCGAGCCGCACACGGGCCTGTGCGTGTGGGCCCTTGCAGCCGAAACGGCGGAAGAGGCCGAGTTCCATTTTGCCTCGCGCGCCCGGTTTCGCCTGCTGCGCGACCGCGGCATCTTCTCCGCCCTGGAGCCGCCGGCGGCCGCCGCCGCATACCCCTACACGGACGCGGACAAGTCACGCATGGCGCAGTTGCGCCGCAACGCGTTCGTCGGCACCGCCGATGACGTTCTCCAGGGCATCGAGGAACTTGCCCGCCGGCTCGACGTGCACGAGATGGCTGTCGTCACGTGGGCCCATGACGAGGCGGTGCGGCACGCGAGCTACCGTCTGCTGGCCGAGGCGGCGGGACTTGCTGCGAAGGTTTGAGGCCGCGCGCTTCGCCATATGCCGATCGCCGCAGCGCTCAGCGCGGCCGGGCGGCGACGACCGGGGCGGATTGGGGCGTTGTCGTGCTTGCGACCTGAGGCCGGGCTGCGAAGCGCGCCAGATACTTCAGGGCGTCGTTCGTCGCATTGGCCCAGACCGCCCAACTATGATCGCCGTCGACGATGCGCAGCTCCGTGATGTCGGGCTGCCTCTCGAACATGCGCTTGAACAGCAGCGCCGTCTCGAAGGCGAGGCCGAACCGATCGCCGTCGCCCGCCACCAGGTAGAACGGCACCCGGAAGGACTGCGCGAAGTAGCGCTCCGCCAAGTTCGGATAGTTCAACGCCGTCCACTTGCTCTGATCGAACTGGCCGTCGGCCCGAAGGAACGGCGCCTGCGTGCGCGCGGAGGATGCCGTCGGCGGCGTCACGGAATAGACGGCGGGGCTGAAGGCGGCCACGGCGGCGATGCGATCGGGATATTTCAGCGCGAATCTGACGGCCCCGTAGCCTCCCGCCGACAGGCCGGCGAGCAGCATGCCGCCGCGCGACTCGATGGTGCGGTAGCGCCGGGCGATGGTGGGAACGAGCTCGGTCCAGAACGCGGTCTCGGCCTTGTCCCTGGCCCCGTCGATCCACCAGCACTCGCGACATCCCGGCATCACGATCAGCATCGGCGGCAAGGCGCCACTGGCAATCAGCTGGTCGGCGCGCTCCTGGATGTTGCCGCGCTCCACCCAGGCGTTCTCGTCGCCGCCCGCGCCATGCAGCAGATAGAGCACGGGATAGTGTTGCTTGCCCGCCTGGTAGCCGTCGGGAACATAGACAACGACCGGCATGTCGCGGCCGAGCGCTGCCGACGCCAATGCCTCGTGGCGCAGCTCGCCTGCACGCGCGGAGGCAGAGCCGCAGAAGGCGACGAGGACGAGCGCCACCAGCGCCCCGCAGACCTTGAGCACGTTTCGATTCCCCAATGCCCGGCCTTTTCTAGCCGCCAACCGCGTAGACTACAAATGCAGCCCGGGTTGCAGCAACCGGCTGGTCCGCAGACGGCTAACGACGCTCTCGAGGCTTTTGGCCGCGCATCTTGGGCTGCACGGCCAGAAGTCCATGCGGCCAAACGACATAACCGAGCCCGGCCAGCCCTGGCAACTGGACATCTTTTTGCACTTGCGAAGGGCTTTTATCCGGGCACAAGACGGTTTACCCAGTCTCGAGTGGGCCAATTCGGAGCAATGCATGCCCCGTCCAGTCAACGCCGTGGACTTCTGGCGTGGCTTCGCCCTCATCTCGATCTTCATCAACCACATCCCGGGGGTGTTCTACGAGCGCTTCACGCACCGAAATCTGTCGTTTTCTGATTCGGCGGAGCTTTTCGTGTTCCTTGCCGGGTGGTCCCTGCGTCACGTGGTGGGCAAACCCGAGGATCCCGCCCCTACGCACCATCTCATCTTCCGCCTGTCGGGCCGCGCCCTCACGCTCTATGCCGCGCACATGATGATCGTCATGCTGGCCATTGCCATGCTGGCCGCGTCGGCCCGGATCCTGGAAAACCCGCTGCTGCTCGAGTGGAACAACGCGGCGGCCGTCTTCAACGATCCCGTCGATACCCACATCGGCCTGGTCCTGCTCAGCCATCAGCTGGGCTACTTCGATATTCTGCCGCTCTACGTGGTGCTGATGCTGCTCGCGCCGATGATTGCCGTCATCCACCGCCAGGCGCCGCATCTGCTGGTGCCGATCTCGCTCGCCATCTATTTCTCGGCGCTCGTCTTCAAGATCACCATTCCGACCTGGCCCACCGAGGGTCAGTGGTTCTTCAACCCGCTGTGCTGGCAGGCCGTGTTCGTGCTGGGTTTTGCTGCATCGCGGGAGCGCGGCCCCGGTGGCTGGGTGCGCGCCAACATCTTCTGGATCAGGCTCGTGGCGCTGCCGATCGTGATCGTCGGCTCCGTGATGGTCTTCATGCACTGGTGGCCCGACCCCACGCGCATGCCGGAGCCCAAGCTGCTCTTCATCGCCGGCAAGACGTTCGTGACGCCCCTGCGGCTGATCCAGTTCCTGGCGCTGATCGCGGTGTTTTCCGCGCTCTACCCCAGCATAGCCAAGGCCCTGCCGCGGCTCGTCTATTTCTTCTCCATGCTGGGCCGCAACTCGTTGCAGGTGTTCTGCGCCGGCTCCCTGCTCAGCCTGTCGGGGCAGATCCTGCGCTTCTATTTTCGCGGCGGTTTGCTTGTTGACACCGTGTTGGTCGGCACCGGCATTATCCTGCTCGGGATAACCGCATGGTTGTCGGAATGGCGCGACAGGGTACAAAGGCCGTCATGAGGCAGATCGCGTCGATTGCGCCCGTGCTGATGGCCATGGCGTTGGCATGGACATCGGGGGCGTGGGCGCAGACCGCCCCGGTCATGGCCCCGGTGCCCAAGGCGTGCGAGGTGCCCGGCGCACAAGTCATCGCCGACTCGCCGTTGCCCAACATCGCCATTGCCCTGAAGGAGCGCAAGAAGATCAACATCCTCGCGATCGGCGCGACCTCCGCATCGCTGCGCGGCCCCGTCTCGGGGGGATACTTCGCCGTCGTCGAGCGCTACCTGGAGGCCGCCTTCAAGGGGCTCGACGTGGAGGTCGTGCACCGCGGCGTATCGGGCGAGCTCGCGGCAGACGCGGCCGAGCGCATCAAGAACGAGGTGGCATTGACCAGTGCCGACCTGGTGCTGTGGCAGCTCGGCACGGCGGATGCGCTGGCCCAGGTGCCGGTGGCCGACTTCCACGACGCCGTCTCGCAAGCGGTCGCCTGGCTCAAGGAGCACAAGATCGACGTCATCCTGGTCGGCCTGCGCTACACGCGCAGCATGGCGAAGGACCAGCACTACCAGGCTGTCCGCGCGTCCATCCAGGCGATCGCCAAGGAGCAGAACGTGCTCCGGGTGGGACGCTACGAGGCCGAGGAGACCTTGGAGAAGATCCGCCAGCAGCAGGGCGTGCCGATGAGCGAGGCGGAGGTGAGCGAGTTCGAGCTACGTGTGCATGGCCGAATACCTCGCGCGCGCGATCGCCGCAGGCCTGTTCGTCAAGCAGCCCAGGCTGCCGGTCCCCAAGCAGACGCGCTAGGGCGTGAACCCACAATTGCGCGTCGCACGCCAGTCGGGCCAAGACCGGCAACATAGGCCTGCGTGGCAATGTCGCCGTGGCGATGCCGCGCAGCACGACAAGGCGGCACCTGTGCCGACGAACCGCAACGGCGCCTCCCACGCGAACCTTTGACCCATATCGCCAATGACGTTCATGGTGTTTGCTCAAGCGACCCACGTCCGCATGGTCACCAAAGCGGAAGTCCCGCCAGCCGTAACCACAGCCAAGTTGGTCCTGCGGGTGCAGTCGCGATGACGTCAGGTTCCGGGGGCATTCCTGACCCTTTATGCGCAAGCTGAGACTTTCGCGACCTGACCCTTAACGGGCCACTTCTACGCGGCGTTTACAGGTGCCCACCAATCTGGTTCGATCACCCGGCGGCTGGGCTTCGCAATCGCCAGCTTAGCTATTTACGTGATACGCTGCATTGCGTACTACGAGCTCAACACGAACGCCGAGCGAGCCATGAGGGTTACGTTGAAGGAAAGAACCTTCTAGTGGACCGATAGTCCGGTGAAGGACGCCCCGAACTATCCAGTGAGGTCGCCGGTCCACGGTACGGTGCGTACAGGATGAAGTGGGCGTCCCAAAGGGGTATGCATGCGCTATCACCATACGATGATCCGCGTGCGAGACGTGGACCAATCCTTAGATTTTTACTGCGCGAAGCTTGGGCTGAAGGTCGTGGGGCGAACTGAAAACCCCTCCCGCCGCTTTACACTTATCTTTCTCGCTGCGCCGGACGATGCACCGTTGGCGGCCGAGGATCGAGGGCCTGTGCTTGAGCTGAAGCATGGCTGGGATGGGGAAGATTCCTGCGAGGGGCGCAACTTTGGACATATCGCGTTCAAGGTACGCAACCTGTACGAGACCTGTGAACGGTTGGTGCGGGTGGGGGTCGAAATCCGGCAACCTCTGCGGAACGGAGCAAAGATGGCCTTCGTCAGGTCTCCTGACAACGTAACCATAGAGCTGATACAGGATGGAAAGCGACCGTCCCATCAGGAACAGCAGTGCACACAAGAATAGCGTCAAATCAAGACATTCCGTTCAGAGAAGCAACGATGTTTAGGGGTTACGATTTCAAGCACGTCGTGATGCAGGCGACGCCGCTCTGTAACCTGAATTGTCGATATTGTTACCTCCCAAATAGGCGAGACGCGCGTGTAATGGCGGCTTCTGTTGCACGCGCAGTGGGAAAAAGCTTGGGAGGAGCACGGAAGCCATCTACGATCCTCTGGCATTTGGGTGAACCCCTGGCAACTCCCATTGGACACTTTAGAAAGTTGCTTGAGCCGTTCGAAGCCGGGGTCCGAGCTCAATTCATTACGACATAGCATCCAGACCAACGGAACTCTAATTACTCAGGCTTGGTGCGACCTTCTCCTGGAGCAAAACTTTAGGGTCGGTGTGAGCATTGACGGGTCACGCTGCTCAAATCGGTCTAGGGTCAATTGGTCTGGAGCTGAAGCTTTTGATATGACAATTCGCGGCATCGAGTTGTTGAAAAGAAACGGAATAAGATTTGGCGTTATCGCGGTTATCAACTCATCAAACGTTCATTGCGCTGATGAGCTTTATGATTTTTTTGAAAGGCTAGGGTGTAATCGGCTGTGTATCAATGTGGAGGAGAACGAAGGGATAAATGGCCCGAACGGGCTAACATCCCTTGCTATCTCGCTGTTCTGGCGGACTTTGTTTCGCAAGTGGCGGAGTAATCCGGTAGTGCAAGTTAGAGAATTTGAGTACGCGCTATCTTGGATGGAGGCCGTTGTCGAAGGGCGGAAAAGAGTTCGTCCGAAGGCTCGAAACTTGTGGCCGTCTGTTGACATCGAGGGCAATGTCACCGTGCTGTCCCCTGAGTTGGGAGCAGCAAGCGACCGTGAGAAATTTGTTGTAGGAAACGTGTTAGATGAAGATTTTATGGATATTGTGTCGCGCTCATCTAGCGCTTGGTATGTCAGAGAGTTCGAAGCAGGTTCAGGGATGTGCTCGCGGGAATGCGCCTACTATTCCTTCTGTGGCGGGGGTTTCGGGAGCAACAAGTACTTTGAACACGGACGGTTGGATGTAAACCGAGAACTCAGTACTGTCTGCATAGAATGAAACTCTTGATAGATGGAGTTATGGCGGAGTTAGCTGCAACGGAGGAGTGGGCGTCATGTCGGACCAAAAACAAATTGATGGCGAAGACCTGAAAGCGCCGTCGGAGTACCTGAAGGAAAGGGTTAGAGCACTGCGGCCGGCGGTACAAGGCGCTGTCAAATTGCTTAGGAATGAGGGCGCGCGATCGGAGATCTTCTTTCGAAGATCGTTGCAATGATGTCTTTGATGATACGCCTTGGATGGGCGAGTGGGACGATACTGAGAAGTGAAACCGGCGGTATCGAGGATGCGCCCGCCATGGGCGCCAACCATCAGTAGGATGTGATGGCTCGGTGTGCCTTGAGATCGCGGACAGTGCCCTGCTCATCGGCACCCATGAGCACACTCTAGCCGGCGAATATCGGAACCGGTTCGGTCTCGCAGCCGAACAGTCCGCTTCCGGTGAGCTTGACTGGCAAGCGCCAGCGACGGCCGCTTCTGGCACCTTCCCCAGTTCCTGGTTTTACCGACAACAGAGAAACTAGAGTGGTAAGCTGACATGCTTCTCGCTTTGATCCGCCGCCGCTTCACGTTCCAGAAAAGCTGAATGTAATGTCCGCTTTTTCCAGATGCAGGCGTGAAGGCACGCTTGTCAATTTCGGCGTTCAGGGCCGTTGGGCACAAACCTGCCGACTCCCGTTGCGGCATCTCCGTCAGCTATCGGAGGCTCCCACACGCTGAAACCGCCACCTGCACAGCGCCTTCCCCCCACCGTAGCGCGCAGGCCAGCGCCGACCTCGGCATGCCGCAATTGCCTGATCTCATTCGACTCGAGAGCAGCCGGGGAGCAGCGGCCCGGCGACGACCAGCGGGAAGGACAGGACGGGAGACGTTGCCGTGCACCATGATCGCCGCACCCTCGTGACAGGACTTGGCGCGCTGTCGGCAGCGCTCGTCGCCGCGCCGAGATTGGCCGCCGCCCAGGTCCTCGCCCCGAAGGCAATCCCCGACTTCCCCGACAGCCGGAAGTTCCAGACGGGCGATCTCCTGTGGCCCAAGAAGAAGGGCGCATTCGTCCCCCGCACGCGCTCGCTTGGCGCCGCGCCCCAGAGCGAGGAGCGCAAGACCTGGGAGGCAGAGCGTCAGCGTGCGCTTGCCGACCCGACGCGCCTGGGCGTGTCGCCGGAGGTCGCCGAGAAGCTCAAGGCCATGCGCTTTCAGGATTTCGAGCAGATCTACTACACGGGCAAGCGGGCACCGCCGCCGGGTGCCGCCACGCGTGGCCTGCTCGGCGATACCGTGAGCGTGGGTCACGTCGGCATCATCGAGGTTGGCGCCAACGGCATCGCCTACGTGATCGAGGCGACGCCGCAGGGGCCCGGCGGCTCAGCCGGCGTCATCCGCACGCGCTATGCCGAATGGCTCAATGCCTATGCCAACATCCAGGTGTGGCATGGCCGCCTGCGCAATCTCGACGCGCGGGTGCGCGCCGGCGTCGTGACGGCTGCGCGCGCCCAGCTCGGCAAACCCTACGACTTCTTCAATTTCGATCTCAACGACGATCACGGCTTCTACTGCTCCAAGCTGGTGTGGCAGTGCATCTGGCGCACGGCCCACATCGCCGCCGACGACAACCCCGACCCGCAACGCGGCAAATGGTTTCCGCCCTGGTTCTCGCCCAAGGCGCTGATCGGCGCAAAGCGCGTGGAAGTGCTGCACAAGCCGGGCGACTACTGAGGCGGGCGCGCGGTCCTGCCGGCCTACCTGTGCTGTTTCAGGATGGGCCGGAAGTCGGCCGCCGACTGGGGCGAATAGATCTGTACATCGATCTTCATCTTGAGGAGCTGAGGGAAGTAGCTCTGCAGCCCCTGGCCGAAAAGCCACAACAGCGCCGTGAGCATGATCAGTGCCGGGATGGCGGCAAACACCGCCTTGATGAAGAACGCCGCCAGCCGCAAGAACGGCACGTCGATGTCGGTCACGGTCGAGGCCGGCGCTGCGTAGGCGCCCTCCCGCTCGATCCGCGGGACGGGCGGCGGCACCGGCCCCTCCCTCTCCCGCGCCTGGCGCTCGCGGGCTTCCCGCTCGCGCGCGTCCCGTTCGCGGCGGATGGTGCGCGGCAGATCGTCGTCCGCCGTCATGGAAAAGATTGGCTCCGGCATGCCCCGCTGCTCCCGATGAACCCCGTAATGCCCCGATGAGGCTTGATCAGGATCGCCCGCTTGGGCCCTTGCTCGGCCGACCGTCACGCCGCTACCCTGGCTCGATCCGACACCGTGGCGCAGCAATTTGGCGGTTTCGCGGTGCTGCCTGTGCTCGTCGACGGGGCGAGGGGATTTGATAGGGATTTCCGAATGATCCAGCGCAATCCCGCCAGCTTTGCCGATCCCGATGAGGCACGCCGGGTTGCAGAGGCCTTCGATCTGAGGCGGCTGCCTGCCGGCTACTACGCCAACCCCTACCCCACCTACCGCGCGCTCCGCGAGCATGCCCCGGTGCATCGCTTGCCGGACGGGGGCTATTTCCTCTCCCGCTACGCCGACTGCGTGGCCGTATACAAGGACGCCGGCGCCTACTCCTCCGACAAGAAGCGCGAGTTCGCCCCGAAGTACGGCGACAGCCTGCTCTACGAGCACCACACGACGAGCCTCGTCTTCAACGATCCGCCCCTGCACACCCGCGTGCGTCGGATCATTGCGGGAGCTTTGACGCCGCGCGCCATCGCCGATATGGAGCGACCCGTCGTTGCGCTGGTCGACGGGCTGCTCGATGCCATGGCCGCCAAGGGCCGCGCCGACCTGATCGCGGACCTCGCTGCCGCCGTTCCGGTCGAGGTGATCGGCAATCTGCTCGCCGTGCCGCGCGAGGAGCGTGGGCCGCTGCGCGACTGGTCGCTTGCCATCCTGGGGGCGCTCGAGCCGGTGCTCAGCCACGAGCAGCGCGCGCGCGGCGAGCAAGCGGTGGCGGGTTTCCTCGACTACCTGTGCGGGCTGCTCGCCAGGCGGCGTGCGCATCCCGGCGATCCCGAGCGCGATGTGCTGACGCGGCTGATCCAAGGCGAGGCCGAAGGCGAGCGGCTGAGCGAGCGCGAGCTGCTGCACAACATCATCTTCATCCTCAATGCCGGACACGAGACCACCACCAACCTGATCGGCAACGGCCTCTTTGCGCTGCTCGAATGGCCCGAGGAGAAGGCGCAGCTGATCGCAGATCCGCGGCTGATCCGCAGCGCGGTGGAAGAGCTGTTGCGCTTCGAGAGCTCCAATCAGCTCGGCAACCGCGTGACCACCCGACCGGTCGTGCTCGGCGGCGTGGCCATGCCGGCCGGCACTTTCATCACGATTGGCATCGGCGCCGCCAACCGCGACCCCCAGGAGTTCTCCGATCCCGACCGGCTCGACATCACCCGCGAGCCCAACCGGCACCTCGCTTTCGGGTCGGGCGTGCATGTATGCGCCGGGCTCAACGTCGCGCGCCTGGAGGGCCGCATTGCCATCAGCCGATTCCTGGCGCGGTTTCCCGACTATGAGCTCGCGGGCAAGCCGGTGCGGGGTGGCCGGGCGCGATTTCGCGGATTTCTGTCGATCCCGGTAGTATTGGCGTAACGCCTTCTCCCCACCAAAGGCGTGGAAGAGGGGAACGCGCGCGCATGACGTCCCCTAGCTCCCTTGCTATGCTGCGCTGCGGCAAACGTGGAGGCGAGCCTGTGCCCGATCTCAAGAGCCTGATCCGCACCATCCCGGACTACCCCAAGAAGGGCATCATGTTCCGGGACGTGACGACCTTGATGGGCAATGCCCAGGGCTTCAAGGCGACGATCGAGAAGATGGCCGCGCCGTACGCGGCCTCGAAGGTGCAGGCCGTGGCCGGCATCGAGGCGCGCGGTTTCATCCTCGGCGGTGCCATCGCCGATCGCCTGGGCTGCGGCTTCGTGCCCTTGCGCAAGAAGGGCAAGCTGCCCTGGAAGACCATCGGCCAGGAATACACGCTGGAATACGGCGTCGACATCATCGAGATGCACCAGGACGCGATCCAGCCGGGCGAGCGTATCCTCATCGTCGACGACTTGATCGCGACAGGCGGAACGGCCGAGGCCGCCGCCAAGCTCATCAAGCGCTCGGGCGGCGAGATCGTCGGGGCCGTGTTCATCGTCGATCTGCCGGAGCTGGGCGGGCTTAAAAGGCTGAGCCAGCTTGGCATCGAGAGCCACGTGCTGGTGGCGTTCGAAGGACATTGATGGCACTGGACGCAGGCCAGCTTCGGGAAGCGATCCGGCAAATCGGCGCCTGGCGGGCGGAGCCGGGCCGGCCGTCGGCGTGTCCGGCTTGTAGCAAGCCGGGGCTGGAGATCGTGGATCGCTCGGCGCGGCCTCATGCGGAGTGGTATCACTTGCGTTGCGCGGGGTGCGGTCTTAACGAGACGCTCAACATCCCGCTCGGATCTCCCGTGCAATCGCTGGACTAGGCGACGTGAACATCGACGGCAGACCCTATCGCACGATCTGGCTCGGCCAAGACGGCTGGTCGGTCGAGATCATCGACCAGACCCGGCTGCCGCACGAGCTTGCCATCGTCACCTTGAAGACGCTCGAGGACGCGGCCCAGGCGATCCGCACCATGCAGGTGCGCGGCGCCCCACTGATCGGCGTCACGGCGGCCTACGGGGTGTGCCTCTCGCTGCGCACCGACCCATCCGACGAGGGCCTCGACCGCGCCATGGCCCATCTCGCCAAGCAGCGCCCGACCGCCGTCAACCTGCGCTGGGCACTCGAGGAGATGCGCGCCACGGTGCGCAATCTGCCGCGCCAGGCCCGCGCCGCCGCGGCCTACGCGCGCGCCGCCGCGCTCGCGGACGCGGACGTGGAGACGAACCGCGCCATCGGCGTTCACGGCGCCAAGCTGATCGCGGCGGCGGCCGTGCGCAAGAAGCCGGGGGAGCGAGTCAACGTCCTCACCCACTGCAATGCCGGCTGGCTCGCCTGCGTCGATCGCGGCACGGCGCTGTCGCCGATCTACGAGGCGCACGACCGCGGCACGGCGCTGCATGTGTGGGTGGACGAGACGCGGCCGCGCAATCAGGGCGCATCTCTCACCGCCTACGAGCTTGGAGCGCACGGCGTGCCGCACACGATCATCGTCGACAACGCCGGCGGGCACCTGATGCAGCAGGGCCTCGTCGATCTGTGCATCGTCGGTGCCGACCGCGTCACCAGCAACGGCGATGTTGCCAACAAGATCGGCACCTACCTCAAGGCCCTGGCGGCGAAGGACAACCGCGTGCCGTTCCACGTGGCCTTCCCGCACTCGACCATCGACTGGACGTTGACCGCGGGCAAGGACATCCCCATCGAGCAGCGCGGGGCGGACGAAGTGCTCGTGATGCGCGGTCGCACCCAGGATGGGAAGGTGGTGGATGTCGAGATTGCCGCGCCCGGCAGCCCCGCGCGCAACGACGCCTTCGACGTGACGCCGGCGCGCCTCGTCACCGGGCTCATCACCGAGCGGGGAATTAGCATCGCCTCGACCGAGGGCCTGCGCTCGCTCTATCCGGAGCGGCACCCCCGGAGCTGACCGCCGCCCGTTGCACCGGCAGCCGACCTGGCGAGAGGACCATGCAGAGCCGCTGGAAGGATGCCGATGCTCGCAAGGCCGTGGGGACCTACGGCAAGCTCGGCGTGGGCGAGGACCTGGCGCTGCGCATCTACACGACGCGGTTGCTGGGCAGCGATCCCGCACTGGTGCTGCACGGCGGCGGCAATTCCTCGCTGAAGACCCGGATGGCCGACCTCGCTGGCGAGATGCACGAGGTCCTGTGCGTCAAGGGCTCAGGCCGGGACATGGCCACGATCGATCCTGGCGGCTTTGCCGCGGTGAAACTTGCGCCTGTGCGCGGGCTGCGCGCGCGCGACGATCTGGGCGATGCGGACATGGTGCGCGCGCAGCGCGCCTTTCTCCTCGACCCACTGGCGCCGGACCCCTCCGTGGAGTTCCTGCTGCATGCCTTCCTGCCGCACGCTTGCGTGGATCACACGCATGCCAACGCCGTGCTGGCCCTGATCGATCGGCCGGACGGTGCCGAGCTTGCGCAGGAGGTCTACCGGGGCCGCCTCGGGTTTGTGCCCTATTGCCGGCCGGGATTCGGTCTCGCCAAGCTGGCGGCGGCCACCTTCGACGCCGATCCCAAGGTCGAAGGGCTGATCCTCGACAAGCACGGCATCTTCACCTTCGGAGTGAGCGCGCGCGAGAGCCTACGAGCGCATGATCGAGATGGTGAGCCTCGCCGAGGCGCGGCTGCAGCAGGGCCAAAGGCGTACGTTCAAGGCAGCGCCGTTGCCGAAGGCGATCGCGCCGCTGGCGGAAGTGGCGCCGATCCTGCGCGGGGCCTGCAGCCTGGCGGACGAGGCCACCGAGGGAGCCTGGCGGCGGCTCGTGCTCGAGTTCCGCGGCGGCGACAGGGTGCTCCATTTCGTCAACGGTGCGGACGTTGCGCGCTACGCCCGTGCCGGCGTGGTGACGCCCGACCATGTGCTGCGCGTCAAGCCGTGGCCGCTGATCGTGCCGGCGCCGGAGGCCGGCGGCATCGAAGCGTTCAAGCACGCGGCGGCGAATGCGGCGAAGGATTTCATTGCCTCCTACCGGGACTACTTCCAGCGCAACCGGGCGCGGCTTGGGGAGACGCGCACCATGCTCGATCCGCTGCCCCGCGTGATCCTGGTGCCGGGGCTGGGCCTCGTCGGCCTGGGGCGCACCAAGGCAGAGGCGCGCATTGCCGCCGACCTCGCCGAATGCGCGGTCGGCGTCATCACCGATGCGGAGGTGGCCGGCCAGTTCCAGTCGATCGGCGAGCTCGACATGTTCGAGTGCGAGTATTGGCCACCCGAGCAGGCCAAGCTCGGGCTGCGCACGGAGCCGCCGCTGGCCGGACAGATCGCGGCCGTCACCGGCGCGGGTGGGGCTATCGGCGCGGCGACCGCACGTGCTTTCGCGGCGGCTGGCGCAGAAGTGGCACTGCTCGATGTCGATCTCGATGCGGCGCAGGCCAAGGCCAGGGAGATCGGCGCGGCAGCGCTGGCGGTTGCCTGCGACGTGACCGACCCGACCTCCGTGCGCGCCGCATTCGACCGGATCGCGGAAGCCTTCGGCGGGGTCGACATCGTCGTCTCGAACGCGGGCGCGGCCTGGCAGGGACGCATCGGCGAGGTCGACGAGGCGGTGCTGCGCAAGAGCTTCGAGCTCAACTTTTACGGCCACCAGCGCGTGGCACAGGCGGCCGTGCGCATCATGCTGGCGCAGGGCACTGGCGGCTGCCTGTTGTTCAATGTGTCGAAGCAGGCGGTGAACCCCGGCCCCAACTTCGGCCCCTACGGCCTGCCCAAGGCGGCGACCCTGTTCCTGGTGCGCCAATACGCCCTCGACTACGGCGCCGAGGGCATCCGCGCCAACGCCGTCAACGCCGACCGCATCCGCTCGGGCCTGCTGACCGACGATTTTATCAAGGCGCGCTCTGCCGCGCGCGGCGTCAGCGAGAAGGACTACATGAGCGGCAACCTGTTGGGCCGCGAGGTAACGGCCGAGGACGTCGCGCAAGCCTTCCTGCACCAGGCGCTGGAATTGAAGACGACCGGCGACGTCACCACCGTCGACGGCGGCAACATCGCCGCGGCGCTGCGGTGAACACGAGCGTTGCCTCTGCACGTCATCCCGGCGCCGCTCGCAAGCGGAAGCTTGCGAGTGGAGGAAGGCCGGGACCCAATCGACCTACCAATCTACTCCTGCGTCGTGCGCATTGTACGAGTTCTGATCACCGGCCGAGAGACCAAGGAGCTGCGCATGGGTCCCGGCCTGTTCCCGCTCGTGCCCTTCGGGCACTCGTGGCGCCGGGATGACGCCCAGCAAGCGCAATAGGGCAGCGTCATCCAATTCGGCATGGCGGAACCGGCTTCGCCGCAGTGGCCGAACGTGCGGCGCCCAGGCTAAGTTGGCCGCCGTTCAAGCACGCAACCAATGAGCAATCGGGGGATGGCAAACGCATGAGCGAGTTCACGGTCGACTTCATCGTCGTCGGCGCGGGGTCGGCGGGCGCCGCGATTGCCAATCGCCTCACGGAAAACAGGCGCTATCAGGTTCTGCTGCTGGAGGCCGGCGGCGAGACCCATCCCCTCTCGCGCGTGCCCATCAGCTTCGCCAAGTTCATCAACCGCCCCGGCGTCAACTGGCTCTACGCCTCGGTGCCCGAGGCCAACACGGGCGGACGCCCCATTCCGGTGCCGCGCGGACGCATGCTCGGCGGCTCCAGCGCCATCAACGGCATGGTGTGGGTGCGCGGCCAGCGCCAGGACTACGACCACTGGGCCCAGCTCGGCAACCGCGGCTGGAGCTACCAGGACGTGCTGCCGATCTTCAAGAGCATGGAGAGCTACGCGGCCGGCGACGGCGAGCTGCGCGGCCGCGGCGGCCCGCTCGAGATCTCCGACAGCGAGGAGACCGGCCGCCGCCTCTACGAAAGCTTCATCGAGGCCGCCGGGGCCGTAGGGCTCAAATACAACCGCGACTACAACGGCGCCGAGCAGGAAGGCGTGGCCATGACGCAGGCCTCGATCGGCCGCGGCCGGCGCATGAGCACGGCGCGCTGCTACCTCGAACCCGCCCGGCTGCGCCCAAACCTGACCATCGAGACGAATGCTCTCGCCCGGAGCCTGATCCTCGAGGGCAGTCGCTGCGTGGGCGTGCGCTATGCCGTGCGCGGCGAGATGCGCGAGGCACGCGCCGCCCGCGAGGTCGTCGTCTCTGCCGGTGCCATCGCCTCGCCGCAGCTGCTGGAGCTTTCCGGCATCGGCCAGGCGGAGCGTCTCGAGAAACTGGGCATCAAGGTCCACCACAATCTGCCGGGCGTCGGCGAGAACCTGCGCGACCATTGGGCGCCGCGCATGAAATGGCGCGTCGGCCGGCACGGCGTCACCTTCAACGAGCGCGCGCGCGGCTTCGGCGCCCTGTGGCAGGGCCTCCTCTACATCACCGCCAACAGGGGCTTTCTGAGCCACCCCGCCTCCCCGCTGCGCGCCTTCTTCAAGACGCGCGAGGGCCTCGACAGCCCCGATGCCATGCTCACCCTGCAACCCTTCCTCATGACGCCCGACCTCAAGCTGGCGAAGCAGCCGGGATTGACCGTCATCACGCATCAGCTGCGGCCGGAGAGCAGAGGCAGCGTGCACGTCGCCGCCGCCGATCCCGGCAAGCCGCCGTCGATCCGCTTCAACTTCCTCGCCGAGCGAGCCGATCGCGATTGCCTTCTCGGCTGCATGCGTATCGTACGGCAGATTGTCGGGGCACCATCGCTGGCCTGGCTCGGTGCGCAAGAGTTCGCGCCCGGGCCTGCCGCGAAGTCGGACGATGAGCTCATCGACTTCGTCACGCGCACCGCCGAGACCACCTACCACCCCGTCGGAACCTGCAAGATGGGCAGCGACGCGTCAGCCGTCGTCGACGATCGCCTGCGGGTGCGCGGGGTTGCCGGCTTGCGCGTCGCCGACGCCTCGGTCATGCCGACGCTGACCTCCGGCAACACCAATGCGCCCTCGATCATGATCGGGGAGAAGGCGGCCCGCATGATCCTGGAAGCCGCCGCCTGACCAAGCTCTCGAGCAAGGCGCCGACGATCGGAGGGATGACAAGCGGGGTGCTTGCCGCTAAGTCAGCGCCAGTCGACGGAACGAGAGGGTAGGCCGATGCCTGAAGCCGACAGGGAAGGCGAGAGATACCAGGCCGAAGTGGCGCAGACGACGCCGGGCTTCTTCCTCAAGGGCTCGCATCAGCTCGACTGGGGCATGAAGAACCGGCTCGCGCGCACGTTCAACCCGGCGACGGGGCGCACCGTCATGCTGGCGGTCGACCACGGCTACTTCCAGGGTCCGACCACGGGGCTGGAACGCATCGACCTCTCGATCGTGCCGCTGCTGCCCCAGTGCGATGCGCTGTTCTGCACCCGCGGCATCCTGCGCAGCGTGATCCCGGCCGAGTCCCAGAAGCCCATGGTGCTGCGCGCGAGCGGCGGCCCCTCGATCCTGCGCGAGGAGCTGTCCGACGAGCAGATCGCCATGGACATGGACGACGCCGTGCGGCTCAACGCGGCCGGCGTCGGCATCCAGGTGTTCATCGGCGGCGAGCACGAGACGCGCTCGGTTCACAACATGACGAAACTGGTGGACGCGGGCCTGCGCGTCGGCATGCCGGTGATGGGCATCACCGCCGTCGGCAAGGAGATGGCGCGCGATACGCAGTATTTCCGGCTCGCCTGCCGCATCATCGCCGAGCTCGGGGCGCAATACGTCAAGACCTACTATGTGGAGAAGGGCTTCGAGACGGTGACGGCCTCGTGCCCGGTGCCGATCGTCATGGCCGGCGGCAAGAAGCTGCCCGAGCTCGAGGCGCTGACCATGGCCCACAACGCGGTGGAGCAGGGCGCGGCCGGCGTCGACATGGGCCGCAACATCTTCCAGTCGGACGCGCCCAAGGCCATGATCGCCGCGGTGGCCGGCGTCGTGCACAAGCGCATGAAACCGCGCGAGGCGCTGGAGCTCTACAAGTCGCTGAAGGCAAAGGGATAGCTGTCATCCCGGAGCTTGTCCCCGGGATCCATTGATCCACGCCGGAGTGTGCGGCAAGATGGATTCCGGGCATAGAGCCCGGGATGACAGCTACTTCACCGCTGGCAGCACCTTCTCGGCCAGCAGGATCATTGAGCGGCGGCCTGCCTCGCGGTCGAGCCAGTCCTTGCCGGCGTAGAGCAGCGTGCCGAAGGCGCCGACCTCCTCGCGAAAGGCCAAAAGCTTCTCCGTCACCGTCTGCGGCGAGCCGAAGATGATGAGCTTGTCGATCACGCCATCGAGCGTCACCGCGCTGTCGGGTTGCTCGCGCGAGGTCTTGAAGGCCTCGACGCGGCCCGCAATCCTAAGCTTGGCCAGCAGGTTGGTGTAGTAGAGGCGATAGGGGCTCTTGGGCGCCATCACGTACTCGCGCGCCTTGCGGTCGTCGGCGGCGACGAAGATGCTTTTCGCCACGCGCCAGTTGGCGGGGTCCGCGCGGCGGCCTCCCTTCGCGCAACCTTCGGCATACTTGCCCCAATGGCTCTTGACCCACTGCGGCATCAGGAAGTTGGCGGAGATCGGGTCCCAGCCGCGCGCGGCGGCCTCCGTCACGCCCTTGGAGAAAGGGGCCACCGCGGTGACGACAATCGGGGGATGCGGCTTCTGCAGGGGCTTGGCGAGGATGCCCTGTCCGATGTCGGCCATCAGCGTGCGCGCGGTGGAGATGTTCCAGTATTTGCCCGCGATGTCGTAGGGCGCCTCGGCAGCCCAGATCGCCAGCACCTGGTTGATGGCCTCCAGGAACATCTCGTTGCGGTTGGCATCGAGGTTGCCGAACACCTCCGCGTCCGACAGCAGGCCGCCAGGCGAGATGCCGAAATTGAAGCGGCCCTCCAGCAGATGGTCGAGCATGGCGATGTTGGCGGCGACGGCAGCGGGGTGCGTGTTGGGCATGTTGATGGTGCCGGTGCCGAGCCGGATGCGCTTGGTGGCCTCGATCAAGGTGCACAGGAACATCATGCACGAGGTGATGTTCTCGGCCGCATCCGTCGTGTGCTCGCCAACGTATCCCTCCACGAAGCCCAGCTCGTCGGCCAGGATGAAGGCCTCCCGAACCTCCTTCAGAGAGACGCGCCAATCCTTGCCGAGGGGATGGATCGGCATCGTGAAGAAGCCAAGCTGCATCTGGAAAGGCCCCCGCTATTTGATGGCTTGCGGATTGATGGGAGAGCCGGTGCCGGCGACGAAATCGCCCTTGCGGATATCGACCTTCTGGGCCCCGCAGGCGCCGAGGTCCTCGTTGAAGATGCCCTCGCCGTCTCTCAGCCCGCGCTGCTTCGACACTGCAGGCATCGTTCCCACCCTCGATCATTGGCATATGGCCGCCGATGCTATCGCATTTTGCCCCAGGTCGTGCTGTCATTGCCAGCAACGGCGGCGCGGCGCGTCATGAGAAGATGTGATCGCACGCATCACTTGTGGCGATCCCGGCACCCGGCATCCTGGCCTACGCACGAGACCATTGCCGGACCAGACGAAAGGGCGTGGGCCGCTTACCTGCTGTTCAACGAGCGCGATTTCTGGCACGGTTCGGCCATGACCACGATAACTGTAGAGAAGGCCCAGAAGGAGCTGCCAGGTCTCGTCAAGCGCGCGCTTGCCGGCGAGGAGATCGTCATCGAGGCGGCGGGCGCGGCTGCCGTCAGGCTCGCTCCCATCGCGCCCGCACAGGCGCAGCCCGCACGGCCGGGCGAAAGCTTTCGCGGGCGCGGCGCCCTGAAGGACTTGCTCGTCGTCGGGCCAGAGTTCTTCGAGCCGCTGAGCGACGAGGAATGCGGTGTCGGTGGCGAGTCAGGTGTGGCGTGAGGGTCCTACTCGATGCGCATGCTGTACTGTGGTGGTTCGCGGACGATCCAGCGCTTCCGCATCAGGTGCAAGCGCTGATCGGCGACCCATCGAACACCGTGCTCGTTAGCGCCGCGTCGGCATGGGAGATCTGCACCAAGGTGCGGATCGGCAAGCTGCCGACCGGTGGGGCACTGTGCGAAGACTTCAGCGGCTTTTTGGAGCGCTTCCACTTCACGCCGCTCCCCATCTCCGTCGACCACGGCCGTCTTGCAGGCCGCTTGCCCGGACCCCACAAGGATCCGTTCGACCGCATGCTGGCGGCGCAGGCGTTGGTCGAAAACGTGCCGCTCGCGACCAATGATCCGGCGTTTGTCGGGCTCGGGGTCACGCGGTCTGGTAGGGCTGTCGGTCGGAAGGAGGGCCGATCATGTACGCGCCACCGGGCGTGAAGACGAACCCGAATATGCCGGTGCCCGAGACGATGCGGGCGTGGGTGCTGGGCAACCCCGGCGAGCTGCAGTTCACGCACAAGCCGGTGCCGACGCCGAAGCGGGCGGAGGTGCTGGTGCGCATCGATGCGGTGGCGATCTGCGCCACCGACCTCGACGTGATCGCGCATGGGCCACCGGCGCTGGTCGCGGGCGGCCTGCCCTTCAACAAGAACTGGACGCCGGGACACGAGTACATGGGCACCGTTGCCGCGCTCGGCCCTGGCGTCGACGAGTTTTCCATCGGCGACCGCGTGACGGTGGAGATCCACGCCGGCTGCGGCCAGTGCAAACGCTGCCGCATGGGCATGTACACGTCGTGCCTGAACTACGGACTCAACTGGGGCGAGGTCGACAAGGGCCACCGCGCCAACGGCTTCACCACCGACGGCGGCTTTTGCGAATACGCCATCAACAACATCAACACGCTGATCAAGATCGCCGACACCATGTCGGACGAGGAGGCGACGCTGGTCGTCACTGCCGGCACCGCCATGTACGGGCTGACCGAGCTGGGCGGGCTGGTGGCCGGCGAGAGCGTCGTGGTAATCGGCCCGGGCCCCATCGGCCTCCTCGGCGTGGCCGTGGCCAAGGCGCTGGGCGCCTCGCCGGTGATTTTGACGGGCACGCGCGAGGGACGCCTGCAGAAGGGCCGCGAGCTCGGCGCCGACCATGTCGTCAACGTGACGAAGGAGGACGCGGTCGTGGCGGTGCGGCGCTTGAATGGCGGCAAGGGCGTCGACTACGTCATCGAGTGCTCGGGGGCGCCGGACGCCATCAACGAGGCGGGGCGCATGGTCAACCGCGGAGGCAAGATCTGCCTCGCCGCCTTCCCGCACGAGCCGGTGCCCGTCGACGTGGCCCATCTCGTGCGCAACAACATCTACGTCTACGGCATTCGCGGCGAGGGGCGCAGCGCCACGCACCGCGCCGAGGCCTTCATGCGCGAGAAGCGTTTCGACGCGCTCCTGATCCACACCCACACGTTCAGGCTCGAGGAGCTGGAGGAGGCGCTGCGCTACGCTCGCGACCGCGTGGAGGATGCCATCAAGGTGGTCGTCAAGACGCGGTAGGGTGAGTGGCGACCGCATTGATCGGGCGAGATGCCGGATCATTGCGTCCCCGCCGGGAATGCACCGCGTTGGAGCGCCTGCCCAAACGGGCTTAGACTGCGGTCCCACCTGCCGCTAGAGAGCGCGTTCCTTGACCACATCTCGCACCAGCCGGAAGCCCGCCGGAGAAGCGCCGGAACTATTTGCCGAGCTCGACCCCGAGCCGCGTCTGTTGATGGGGCCAGGGCCGGTGGACGTCTATCCGCGCGTGCTGCGCGCCATGTCGGTGGCGCTGCAAGGCCAGTTCGACCCGCAGTTCACGGCCTACATGACCGAGACGATGGCGCTCTACAGGAGCGTGTTCCGCACCGCCAACCAGTGGACGTTCCTGATTGACGGCACGGCGAGGGCGGGAATTGAGGCGTGCCTTGCCTCCATCGTCGCCCCTGGCGACAAGCTGCTGGTGCCGATCTTCGGGCGCTTCGGCCATCTCAAGGTCGAGATCGGACGCAGGCTCGGCGCTGATGTTGCCGCCATCGAGACGGAGTGGGGCCGCGTGTTCGCCCCCGAGGAGATCGAAGCTGCCATCAAGCAGCATCGCCCGAGCGTACTGGCCATCTGCCAGGGCGACACCTCCACCACCATGCTCCAGCCGCTGGCCGAGATCGGCGCGCTCTGCCACGAGCACGACGTGCTGCTCTACGTCGACTGCACGGCTTCGCTCGGCGGCAACCCCTTCGAGATGGACGGCTGGCAGATCGATATCGCCTCAGCCGGCCTCCAGAAATGCCTGTCCGGCCCGCCGGGCTCATCGCCGATCAGCTTCAGCGACCGGGTGGCCGAGGTCGTCAACGCCCGCAAGCACGTCGAGCAAGGCATCCGCGCGACCGGCATGGTCGAAGGCAACGGGCCCATCATCCGCTCCAACTACTTCGACCTCGCCATGCTGATGGACTATTGGTCGCCGCGGCGACTGAACCATCACACCGAGGCCGCCTCCATGCTCTACGCGGCGCGCGAATGCGCCCGCATTGTGCTGGGCGAGGGGCTGGAGCACGGCTTTGCCCGCCACCGCCAGGCCAGCGTCGCGCTGCGCGCCGGGCTCGAGGCGATGGGGCTTGCTCTGTTCGGCGATACAAAGCACCGCATGGCCAACGTCACGGGCGTCATCATCCCGAAGGCGATTGCCGATGGAGAGAAAGTGCGACGTGAGATGCTCATGGACTTCGGCATCGAGATCGGCACGTCGTTCGGCCCCCTGGCTGGCAAGATCTGGCGCATCGGCACGATGGGCTACGTCTGCCGCAAGGCCAACGTGCTGCGCTGCCTCACGGCGCTCGAAGCCGTACTGCGCCGCAACGGACTGAAGCTGCCCTCCGGCGCCGCCGTCGATGCGGCCTGCCAAGTCTACGAGGGCGCGGTCGCCAAGGACAGTTGAGGAAGCGCTGATGACGGTTCGCGTGCCGAACCCCAGCTCGTAGTCGGGACCTGCTCGGCGCCGCCGAAATCACCAGCTTGTCCAGACCAGAGCCGCGCCGGACACCAGCAGCAGCACCATGACCAACCTCTGGAAGTCGCGATCGCCGAGCCGCCTGTAGATGCGTGAGCCCGCCCACGCGCCACCGATGGTCCCGGGAAGCGCGGTCATCGCTGCCAAGCCCACCTGCGAAGTGAGGAGACCAGCGTACGCGTGGGAGGCGAGTGCGGCAGAGAGAATAGAGAGGTTGAAGGCCTGCAGGATGCTTCTGCGCTGCTCCTTGGTGTAGCCGCGAATGTCCGTCCAGACGATTGGCGGCACGGCCGAAAAGCCTGTCAGTCCCCCGAGAACGCCGCCAGCAAAACCCACCACGCCATCTGCGGCTTGCCCACCCCAGGCGATCTTTGCCTGCATCCTGCGAGCCAACACGTGCGTCGCATAGACGACGAGGAACAGGCCGACACCGATCTTGAATGTTCGCGGATCGACCTGCGACAACAACCGCGTGCCGATCGGCACGCCGACGAGGCCAGGCACGACGAATGGCAGCACGCGCCGCCACTCGATCGCGCGCCAGATCATCGGCAACGTCTGCAGCTGCGACACCACCGAGCAGATGATCACGAGCGAAGCAGCCACCGGCGGAGAGAGCGCGTAGAGCCACAGGCCCATTGCCGTGATACCGGTGCCAAATCCCGTGAGACCATTCACGAAGCCGCCGGCCAGCGCGCCGAGAAGAACGAGGACGATCGCATCCAGCCCCATAGTTGCCCGCCCGCTCCCTGCCCGCCGCATGCGGCGCCAATCGACACGTCCGCAGGGGTGCATGCAAGGGATTTGGCTGCGGCGACTGGCGGTTTTCGACTTCCCCTGGCGCAGTCGGGAGAGGCCATCACGCGCCGCCTCGCCATCGACGCGATCAATGCCGAGGGCGCCGTGGCCGTGCATGAGCTGATCGCAAAGGAAAAAGTCGTGGGCTCTGCTCGACCGCATCGACACGCCGGTCCCCCTCGTCAGCATGCCCCAGTTGTGCAATCCGCCGTCGGCGTCGACCCCCGTCCACAGGAAAATATCGCCGATCACGGTCTGTCGGCGCTCGCCTCTTGCGAGCTGCGGTCTCAGCAAGACCCGTTAGGGGCGAACGCTGCCCATCAGCTGCTTGGCGACCGCGCGGCCCGCAATACGACGCGCTGCCATGCGGCCTCGAGCCATTGATCGGGCTCACATTCGCGGCCTCTGGTTCGCGCCCAGAGGCTCCGGCACGACTAACCGTTCAGCGACAATCTTTTGACACCGATGCAGGTCCATGCCACGCTATGGAGGACTTGGGGCACCGTAGCGTCCGTCACACCGCCACTACCGCGGCAATGAAAATCATAATCAGGGCCCCAATGAGTTATGCCTCGCCGCACCGGCAAGCGGCCGCGGCGAGGCTGAAGGCATCACGCGCCTCATGGGCGTGAGCTGACCGGCAAGCAAGGGAGGACTGCCATATGTTGAAATGCGTGCTTAGGCTCGGAGTCGCGGGCGTTTCTGCCCTGGCTCTCACGGCAATGGCTACCACGGCCAACGCCCAGGAGCGCGTGAAGTGGAAGATGGCGAGCGCATTTGCCAGTACGCTCACCCATCTGGGGCCGTCCGGGCTGCGCTTCTCAAAGGACATCGAGCACATGTCCGGCGGCAAATTCGAAATGAAGTTCTTCGAGCCCGGCGCCCTTGTTCCGGCCCTCGAGTGCTTCGATGCGGTCTCCAAGGGATCGATCGAGTCCTGCTGGACGACGCCGGGCTATCACACCGGCAAATATCCGGCGCTCGCCTTCTTCACCACCGTGCCCTTCGGACCCGGCTTCGGCGAGTTCCTGGCTTGGAAGTGGTTCGGCGGCGGCAACAAGCTGCGCGACGAGATCTACGACAAGCACGGTCTCATTGCGTTTGATTCCTTCTGCATCGGTCCGGAGACCTCGGGCTGGTTCCGCAAGGAGATCAAGTCGCTGGATGAGATCAAGGGCCTGAAGATGCGTTTCTTCGGCCTCGGCGCCAAGGTGATGCAGAAGATGGGCGCGTCGACCCAGTTGCTGGCGGCGGCGGACATCTTCCCGGCGCTCGAGCGCGGCGTGATCGATGCCACCGAGTTCTCGATGCCTGCCATGGATATCAAGCTTGGCTTCCATCAGATCGCCAAGTTCAACTACTTCCCCGGTTGGCACCAGCAGACGTCGTGCAGCGAAATCCTGATGAACAAGAAGGCGTTCGAGGCGCTGCCCGAAAACTACAGGGCGATGATCCAGGTCGCGGCAACCGCTCAGGTCGCCTACACGTACGCCGAGACCGAGGCCACGCAGTTTGGCGTCATGAAGGAGATGCGTGACAAATACGGTGTCCAGGTCAAGCGTTGGCCCGACGACATCCTGAAGACCTATGAAAAGGCGTGGCTAGAGGTCGTAGCAGAAGAGTCGGCCAAGGATCCGCTCTTCAAGAAGATTTCCGACCACTACCTGGCCTTTCGCAAGGAATACGCACTTTGGGGTCAAGCCCAGTTCATGAAGCCCACGTACCAGTGAAGCAACGAGGCTTTTTTGGCGAGCGGCCTCACCCGAAAGTAGAGGGGTGAGCGGCGGACGCCTCAGCCACAGATCCTTTGACCGGGCCGCGCTTGCGGCCCGGTCGCAAGGCGGACCTCGATAATTTCGCAGGTGCAGGATGGCATTTCAGGAACAGACGCGTGGCCGTACCCTCGGCAGCATCTTGGGACCGCTGCTGATCCTTGGTCTCATCGTCGCAGTCATCGCCGTGATTGCGTCGTTGCCGGACCACTCCCGCAAGGAGCTCCTCTATTTCGCGCAGGACTATCTGCCGATCGTCATGTTCGTGACGCTCGCCTCGCTGCTGTTCTCCGGGTATCCGGTGGCGTTCGTGCTCGGCGGCGTGGCGCTGACGTTTGGCCTGGTCGGCTATTTCCTCGGCACATTCAAGCTGGTCGAGTTCTTCAACTTTGTGCCGCGCATCTGGGGGCAGGCAGCCGAAAATCTTGTGCTGGTCTCCATCCCGACCTTCATCTTCATGGGCGTGATGATGGAGCGGAGCGGGATCGCCAACGATCTCCTCTATTGCGTGCAGGTGATTCTGAAGCGCGTGCCCGGTGCGCTGGCGCTCGGCGTCACGATCATGGGCACCATCCTCGCCGCCATGACCGGGATCATCGGCGCATCGGTGACGATGATGACGGCGCTGGCGCTGCCGACGATGATGCGCCAGGGCTACAGCCATGCGCTCGCCTGCGGCACCATCGCTGCGGCGGGCACGCTCGGGATATTGATACCGCCCAGTATCATGCTGATCATCATGGCCGACCTGCTCGGTGTGTCGGTCGGGCATCTGTTCACGGCCGCGCTGGCACCCGGGCTGACGCTCGCGGCCCTCTACCTGCTGTTCATTTTCGTGGTCGCGACCATCTGGCCGAGGCTCGCCCCGCCGTTGCCGCCGGAACTTCTCTCCGTGCCCAAGGGCAAGATGATGCCGCTGCTGTGGAAGGCATTCTTCCCGCCGGTGTTCCTTATCGGCCTGATCAAGTGCTCGATCCTGCTCGGTTGGGCCACGCCGAGCGAGGCCGGAGCCGTCGGCGCCTTCGGCGCCATGCTGTTGGCGGTGTTCGCCGGCCGGCTCAACTTCAGGATGCTCGAGGACAGCTGCCACACCGCTGCGCGCACCATCGCCATGGTGTTCTTCATCATCGTCAGCGCCACCTGCTTTGCCTACGTCTATCGGGCGCTCGGCGGTGACGATATCGTGGAAAAGCTGATCAGGGCGGCCGGTCTCAACAACTGGGGCCTGTCTGTTCCTGATCATGGGGATCACGTTCTTCCTCGGCTTCTTCCTCGACTGGATCGAGATCACGCTGATCGTGCTGCCTGTCTTTTCGCCGCTGATCGCGGGCCTCGATTTCGGCGACTCACGTGCCCAAAGCCGAGGTGACCATCTGGTTCGCCATCCTGATGGCGGTCAATCTGCAAACGTCGTTCTTGACGCCTCCATTCGGATTCGCGCTGTTCTATCTCAAGGGCATCGCGCCGAAGGAGATCAAGATCGAGAGCATCTACCTCGGCATCATCCCGTTCGTGATCCTGCAGCTCATGGGCCTCATCGTCGTCATGGCCTGGCCCAACGTCGCGCTGTGGCTGATGCGCGGCGCATACGGCAACTAAGGGTTGGAGTCCAATGCAGAAAGAGAACTTTTCCGAGACCTACGCGGAGGGAGAGGAGCCTACCCCGCTCAAGGCCAGCAGAGCGTTGCGCAGGGTGGTGGAGCGCATCGGCCGCTGGGGTTCCTGGTTCATTATCCCGCTGATCGCCATCACGGTCCTTGACGTCGTTGCCCGCAAGCTGACATTCCACGCGGCCGATGGTTCCGTCTACGGGCTGCAGATCTGGTTGAAATCGCACGTCAGCCGTTTTTTCGAGTTGACCCTGCTGCAAGAGCTCGAATGGCACCTGCACACCGCGCTGTTCGCGCTCGTGCTCGGCTTCGGCACCATCTACAATACCCACGTGCGCGTCGATCTCGTCCGCGACCATGTGAGCTGGCGCAAGAAGATCTGGATCGAGTTTCTCGGCCTCACGTGTTTCATGATCCCCTACCTGCTGCTCGTGATCTATTTCGCCTCCAGCTGGGTGATGAGCTCCTACGAGTTGGGTGAGATCTCCGCGTCCACCGTCGGCCTGAGCCGGCGCTGGATCATCAAGAGCGTGCTGGTCGCGGGCCTGATCACGGCGACGATCGCCGGAATCGCGGTCTGGCTCCAGGTGGCGCTACTCCTGTGGGGGCAAGCACGTGAAACGCTTCCCGCTGATGACGCTGGAATGGCCCGAGGAGGCCGGCAGCAAGATCGAGGGCAAGGAGCGCATCAAGCTCGAGGATGCGCCAGACGTTCCGCTGCCACCGGTGCTGGCAGGCAGCAGCGCCAGCATGAAGGCTGCCGAATAGAGGACGCTCGTTGGTCCCTGCCGCGCGCGGCAAGCGCTTGGAGTCCAGCATGCAGCTCGACTGGGCAAGCCTGTTCAAACGCTACGTCGGCGACGACATCAAGACCCCCTACTTCGTCGCCGTTGGCCGGTTGAACCGGGAGCAGGCGAAGAACGAGCTGTTCGTCTACACGCTGTTTCTGGGAGTGTTGTTCGGCGTGGTCGGTGTGGCGGCGTTGTCGCCGGACCTGCCTCACGGCAACACGCTCACCGTATCCATCTACGCCTTCCTGGTCACCGGTGCCGCATTGGTGTTCGGCTTCTCGAAGCACCCGGTGGCGGCCGCCATCTGCGCCAGCGCGCCGGTCGGCGTGCTGATGTACTTCACGCTGTTCGGATTTCACCCGAATGCGGCCACTGGCGACAAGATCCTCCAAGTCGCCATCGCGGCGCTGTGGCTGCGCTACAGCTGGCGCATCCTCCAGATTGCCCGCGCCTACCCGACCATGCCGGAACGGGGCGCACCCGATCCGCGTGAGTAGCACGCCGCCGCCGGAGGTTCTGGGCCGGAGGGCGAGGACCAGGAGGGCGCGTTGCGCAGCGGCATTCAATTTCCGAAGGATTGGCTGGTGCGAGCCTTTCGCCCGCACAAGTGGGCGTTTCTCGCGTTGAATGTCGCATTGGGGCTCGCCAACGTCGCCATAGGTCGAACTTGGTGGGCATTCTGGCCCCTGCTCGGCACCACGATGCTGCTCGGCATCCACTATCTCTTCTTCAAGGCCTTGTCGGTCGACGAGCAATGGGCCGCGGAGCGGGTCGAAGAGCTCAACCTCAAGAGCTATGATCGCAGCCACATCGAAGAGCTCAAGTCGCGCATGAACAACCCGCCCGACCGTGCACGTTAGCTGGCCGTGTGCTTCGGCCGCACGCATGCCGGCCCCGGCGGGTCATTGCAGACCGGCCAACGGCCGGCCCTCATCGTGCTTGCGCACGCGAGCCAGCCGAAGGCGGGCGCGGTCTCGAGAGACGCTCCGGGTTCGCAGCCTAATGCGTCGTCGGGTCGCTCGGGCGCTCCGCCGACCACATCTTCTCGAGGTTGTAGAACTCGCGCACCTCGGGTCGGAACACGTGCACGATGATGTCGCCGGCATCGATCAGCACCCAATCGCACTGCGGCTGGCCCTCCATCCGGGCGCGGCCGTAGCCGGCTTCCTTGAGCTTGCGATGAACCTGCTCGGCGATCGCCCCCACGTGCCGGTCGGAGCGGCCCGAGGCAATCACCATGTAGTCGCCGATGGAAGATTTCCCTCTGATGTCGATCGCCACCACCTTCTCGGCCTTGGCGTCGTCGAGCCAAGCGGTGATTTGGGCGAGGAGGGCTTCCGAGTTGTGCGCAGGCACGAGTTCGGCCGGAGGCGTGCTCCTGCGAGCACCCTCAAGTGCGGTCGGCATATTGTGCTGGATGTCCTTTCGTCATCAAACCCATAGGGGTGACGGCGCGCTTGGCCGCAACCTACTGCAATCGGCCCCGCAACGCCCCGGCGCCAATCCCTGGCACTGGCTAGGGATTCGCCCAAGAAAGATAGACGCTCGGGCCCACCCCTTTCAAGAGCATTCGGCCGTCTCGCCCGGCGGCGTCGGCCCAGGCGCCTCGGCGCCAGCCCTCCCTTTAGGGCAGACCGCGTGGCCACCCGCCTGTGCCTTTCTGGCAACGGACCTAGCTGCGGCGCTTCGACTTGCTGCGCAGCGCCGTCGAGGAGACGTGGGACAGCGGCCCGGTGAGGAAGGTCCAAGCCGGCGCGGGCCGGTGTGCCAGGCCGGCAGCCTCGGACTCCGGCACGCGGGTCGTGGCAAATGCTCGGGCGGCCTTGGAGGCCAGCGCCTTCATGCGCCAGCCCGGCCGGTCGACCACCGCGATCGGCACGGTCGTGAAAATCTCACGCCAGCGCTGCCAGCGATCGAACGAGGCGAGATTGTCGGCACCCATGATCCAGACGTAGCGCACGAGCGGATTGCGGGACCTGAGAAATGCCAGCGTCGAGGCGGTGTAGGGGGTGGTGAGGTCCGCCTCGAAGTCGGTGACGATGATATGGGGGTTCTTGGCCATCTCGCGGCACTGCACCAGCCGCTCGGCCAGCGGCGCCGTGTCGATGCGCCGCTTCAGGGGATTGCCGGGCGAGACGACCCACCAGACCTTGTCGAGCCCCAGCCGTTTGAGGGCCACCTCGCTGATCATGCGGTGGGCGACGTGCGGAGGATTGAAGGAGCCGCCGAGCAGACCGATGGCCTGGCCGGGCGATGCATGCGGGGGGTGTGCCTTGATACGGCCGAAGCCGCCGGACTGGGGAAGAGGCATGGACGCTGCTGACGCACCTCCGCTGACGCGAGACCTGCCGTAACGGCCAAGCGATTGTAGCGTGAGACGCTAGTGATGCCAAAGCGCACCCTGGAGCACGGACAACGACGCGCCGTGCCAGCGGGCAGCCATCCGGCCTCTCAGCCGGACGATGTCAGCGTTGCTTGCCGCCAGGCCCAGCCTGGCCCCGCGGCGCAAGCGCAGCCCTTTAGCCCCGATCGCGGCGCCGAGGCCGGTCGCCGTGGTCGCGACGCGGCGGGCGCTCGCGGTGGTGCTGCTCCTCCTCGGGCTCGCCCTCCGGACGGGGGATCTCCTTGCCGGTGGCCTGATCGATGATCTTCATGGACAGGCGCACCTTGCCGCGGTCGTCGAAGCCCAGCAGCTTGACCCAGACCTCCTGGCCCTCCTTGACCACCTCCTGCACGGTCGCTGGCCGACCCTGCGTGAGCTGCGAGATGTGCACGAGCCCATCCTTGGCGCCGAAGAAGTTCACGAAGGCGCCGAACTCCATGATCTTGACGACCTTGCCCTTGTAGATCTGTCCGACCTCTGGCTCGGAGGTGATGGCCTTGATGCGGTTCAAGGCCGCCTCGATCGCCTCGCGCTTGGCCGCGGCGATCTTGATCGTGCCGTCGTCCTCGATGTCGATCTTGGCACCCGATTCGGCCACGATCTCGCGGATCACCGAGCCGCCCGAGCCGATCACCTCGCGGATCTTGTCGACCGGGATCTTGATGGTCTCGATGCGCGGGGCGTGTTCGCCGAGCTCGGTGCGGGCGCTGTCGAGCGCCTTGGCCATCTCGCCCAGGATGTGCATGCGCCCGGCGTTCGCCTGCTCGAGCGCCTGGCGCATGATCTCCTCGGTAATGCCGGCAATCTTGATGTCCATCTGCAGGGAGGTGACGCCCTGCTCGGTGCCGGCGACCTTGAAGTCCATGTCGCCCAGGTGGTCCTCGTCGCCCAGGATGTCGGAGAGCACGGCGAAGCTGTTGCCCTCCTTGATCAGACCCATGGCGATGCCGGCGACCGGGCGCTTGAGGGGCACGCCTGCATCCATCAGCGCGAGGGAGGCGCCGCACACGCTGGCCATCGAGGAGGAGCCGTTGGATTCGGTGATCTCGGAGACCACCCGAACCGTGTAGGGAAACTCCTCGGGGCTCGGCATCAGGGGGTGAACGGCGCGCCAGGCGAGCTTGCCGTGGCCGATCTCGCGGCGTCCGGGCGCGTTCATGCGACCGGTCTCGCCGACCGAGTAGGGCGGGAAATTGTAGTGCAGCAGGAAGCGCTCCTTGCGCGTGCCCTCGAGCGCATCGATGTATTGCTCGTCCTCGCCGGTGCCCAGCGTGGCGACCACGAGGGCCTGCGTCTCGCCGCGGGTGAAGAGCGCCGAGCCGTGCGCGCGCGGCAGCACGTGCACCTCGGAGCGGATCGGCCGCACGGTCTTGAGATCGCGGCCGTCGATGCGCTTGCCGGAGCGGATGATGTCGCCGCGCACGACGTCGGACTCGAGGCCCTTGAACACCGAGCCGAGCAAGACCTGCTCGCTCGCGTCGGCGTCGGGGGCCAGCAGCTCTTTCTTGACCTTGGCGCTTGCGGCCTCCACCAGCTCGTGGCGCTTCTGCTTCTCCGGCGTCGCAAACGCCTGTCGCAGGTCGGCCTCCACCAGCGCCTTGGCCCTCTCGACGTACTTCGATTTGTCGGGCGGCTGGAAGTCCCAGGGCTCCTTGGCGGCCTTCTCGGCCAGCTTGATGATGGCCTGGATCACCGGTTGGAAGCCGCGGTGGCCGAACATCACGGCCTCCAGCATCTGCTTCTCGGGCAGCTCCTTGGCCTCCGACTCCACCATCATGACGGCGTCGGCGGTGCCGGCAACGACGAGGTCGAGCGCACTCTCGCTCATCTCGTCGATCATCGGATTGAGCACGAACTCGCCGCCGATCACACCGACCCGGGCGGCGCCGATCGGCCCGAGGAACGGCACGCCCGAGAGCGTAAGGGCCGCCGAGGCGGCCACCAGGCCGACGATGTCGGGATCGTTCTCCATGTCATGGGAAAGGACGGTGACGACCACCTGCGTCTCGTGCTTGAAGCCGTCCACGAACAGCGGCCGGATCGGCCGGTCGATCAGGCGCGAGGTCAGCGTCTCCTTCTCGGTCGGGCGGCCTTCGCGCTTGAAATAGCCGCCGGGGATCTTGCCGGCGGCGTAGGTCTTCTCCTGGTAGTTGACGGTGAGGGGGAAGAAGTCGATCCCGGGTCTGGCCGATTTCTCGGCGACCACCGTTGCCAACACGCTGGTCTCGCCGTACTGGGCGTGCACCGCCGCGTCGGCCTGGCGTGCCATGCGGCCCGTTTCCAGCACCAGCTTGCGGCCGCCCCATTCGATTTCCACACGTTGTGTTTCGAACATCTTGCTTCGTCTCGTTTCTTGGTTCGCGTCGAGCCTCAAGCGCCGCCACTTCCTTGTTGGAAGCCGGCCCACATGTGCGTGTCTTCGGGCAACGTGAGCTTGCTTCCGCGGGCAGACCCGGGTCCCGCTTAGCGGCGGATTCCCAGACGCTCGATGATCTTCTGATAGCGCCCCTCGTCCTTGTCCTTGACGTGGTCGAGCAGGCGGCGGCGCAGGCTTACCATCTTGAGCAGGCCGCGCCGCGAGTGATTGTCTCGCTTGTGCAGTTTGAAGTGATCTGTAAGGCCATTGATGCGCTCGGTGAGGAGGGCAATCTGCACCTCCGGCGAGCCCGTATCGTCTTTCTTGGTTGCGTATTCCTTGACAACTTGCTGCTTGCGTTCTGCGCTGAGCGACATCGTCGACCTTTCCAGCTGTTTGGGAGGTGTCTGTGCGGCGGCGGCCAGGATGTCGTCCAGCCGGGGTCGCGCGGATTTGACCCGCGGGAGCGAAAGGCGCCATTGCGGGGTGGCTGCCTTATACACGAATCCGCGGCGATTGCGAGAGGGGAAATCGCCCTTGTCGGTCAATCCGTTAGGGTCGGATCAGCGGCCGTCGCCGAAATTGAACACGCGGATCGGGTGCAGCTCACCCTTGTCGATGCGGCCAACGGCGATCAGGTGGCCTTTGCAGGTTGCATAGGTGGGACCGCCGCCGGCCGGCGCGTCGCGGCCGCGGATCAGCACAGGCTGGCCCCGCAGCAGGCGCGCGGCATCGTTCTGGCCGACACTGAGCTCCGCCAGGTCCTGCAGCGCGGCCTCGATCGGCAGCAGCAGCCGCAGCAACGCATCCTCCCCGCCCGCTTCGGCGGCGGCCTGCAGTGCTTGCCAGGCTGACCGCCTGCGCCGCCTCGAAGGCCGCAACCCGGGTGCGCCGCAGGGCGATCAGATGGCCCAGGCAGCCGAGCAGCCGGCCCATATCGCGGGCGAGCGCGCGCACATAGGTGCCCTTGCCGCAGCGGGCCTCGAACACGGCTGTGTCGGCAGCCGACGCGTCGAGCAGCGCCAGGCTCTCGATCCGCACCGGTCGCGGCTCCAGCTCGACCACCTCGCCCTCGCGCGCCAGATCGTAGGCGCGCGCCGCCGTCGATCTTGATGGCGGAGTAGGCAGGCGGCGTCTGCAGGATCTCGCCGATGAAGCGCGGCAGCAGCGCCTCGATTGCCGCGCGCGAGGGGCGCAGCTCGCTGGTGGCGAGGATCTCGCCTTCTGCGTCGTCGGTGTCGGTGGCGGCGCCCCAGCGCACGGTGAAGGCGTAGTGCTTGGTGCCATCGACGGCATAAGGCACGGTCTTTGTCGCCTCGCCCAGCGCGATCGGCAGCACGCCGGTCGCGAGCGGGTCGAGCGTGCCGGCGTGACCCGCCTTGCGCGCATCGTAGAGGCGCCGCACCGCGCCGACCGCCTGCGTCGAGGTCATGCCGGCCGGCTTGTCCAGCACCAGCCAGCCGTGGACGGCCTTGCCCTTCTTGCGGCGTGCCATGGTCTACTTGTCGAGGTCCTGGCGGACCTTGTCGCTGGCGAGCAGCCGCTCGATGCGGTCCGCTTCCTCGAATGTCTCGTCGGCCAGAAACCGAATGTCGGGAGCAAACTTGAGGTTGACCGCCTGCGCGATCTCGCCGCGAATGAAGCGCCTGTTGCGCTCGAGCGCGGCCAGCACGGCGTCGATGTCCTTGCCGCCCAGCGGCATGACGTAGACGGTAGCCAGCCGCAGGTCCGGCGACATGCGCACCTCGGGCACCGTTACCACATGGGCCGCCAGCACCTCGTCGTGGATCTCCCCGCGCATCAGCATCTCGGCCAGCGCATGCCGGATCAGCTCGGCCACGCGCAGCTGGCGCTGGGAGGGACCCGTGCTCCTCTCGGAACGGCGGTTGGCCATGGATGGTGCAGCACCCTCGGGGGCCGGACTGTCGAATGCGCCGGCCTCGGGAAATGGTGTCAGGCCCGATGGGTCTGACACCTGACTATAGCGACCGGGCGATGGTCTCGATGTTGAAGCACTCGATGACGTCGCCGGCGCGGATGTCCTGGTAGTTGGCGAACGCCATGCCGCACTCCTGGCCGGCCGGCACCTCGCGCACCTCGTCCTTGAAGCGCTTGAGGGTCGATAGCGTGCCTTCGTGGATCACCACGTTGTCGCGGATCAGGCGCACCTTGGCGCCGCGCTCGACCTTGCCCTCGGTGACGCGGCAGCCCGCGACCTTGCCGATCTTGGAGATGTTGAACACCTCCAGAATCTCGGCATTGCCGAGGAACACCTCGCGCACGGTCGGCGCCAGCAGGCCCGACATGGCCTTCTTCACGTCGTCGACCAGGTCGTAGATGATGTTGTAGTAGCGGATCTCGACGCCCGCCTGATCGGCCGCGAGCTTGGCCTGGGCGTTGGCGCGCACATTGAAGCCCACCACCACGGCCTTGGCGGCGCTGGCGAGCGAGACGTCGGACTCGGTGATGCCGCCGACGCCCGAATGCACCATGCGCGCCTCCACCTCGTCGGTGCCGAGCTTGCGCAGCGCGCCGGCGATCGCCTCCACCGAGCCTTGCACGTCGCCCTTGACGACGAGCGGGAACTCCTTCCGGCCCGCCTCCTTGAGCTGCTGCATCATCTGCTCGAGCGTGCGCGCGGTGCCGGCGGAGCCCAGCGTCTGGCGGCGCTTGCGCATGCGGTAGTCGGTGAGCTCGCGCGCGCGGCCCTCGCTCTCGACGACGGCGAAGGGATCGCCGGCCTCGGGCGCGGAGTCGAAACCGAGAATCTCGACCGGCACCGACGGTCCGGCCTCCGTGACCGTCTCCCCGCGATCGTCGATCAGGGCGCGCACGCGCCCCCACGCCGAGCCGGCAACGATGATGTCGCCGACCTTGAGCGTGCCGCGCTGAACCAGCACGGTGCCGACGGGCCCGCGTCCGCGCTCGAGCTTGGCCTCGATCACGACGCCTTCGGCCGAGCGCATCCGGGTTGGCGCGCAGGTCGAGCAGCTCGGCCTGCAGGCCGATCGCCTCGAGCAGCTTGTCGAGGCCGGTCCTCTTCAAGGCCGAAACCTCGACCTCGAGCGTCTCGCCCGACATGCTCTCGACCACGATCTCGTGCTGCAGCAGGGCCGTGCGCACCCGGTTGGGATCGGCGCCCGGTTTGTCGATCTTGTTGATGGCCACGATCATCGGCACGCCGGCTGCCTTGGCGTGGTTGATCGCCTCCACCGTCTGCGGCATGACGCCGTCGTCGGCCGCCACCACCAGCACCACGATGTCGGTCACCTTGGCGCCGCGCTGGCGCATGGCGGTGAAGGCCTCGTGGCCCGGCGTGTCGATGAAGGTGATCTTCTGGCCGCCCGGCGTCGTCACCTGGTAGGCGCCGATGTGCTGGGTGATGCCGCCGGCCTCGCCTGCCGCGACTTCGGTGTGGCGGATGGCGTCGAGCAGCGAGGTCTTGCCGTGGTCGACGTGGCCCATGATGGTGACCACGGGCGCCCGGGGCACCTGGCTTTCCTCCTCGTCGGTCTGGCCGATGAAGCCTTCCTCCACGTCGGCTTCCGACACGCGCTTGGGCGTGTGGCCGAACTCGCGCACGATGAGCTCGGCCGTGTCGGCGTCGATCACGTCGTTGATCTTGTGCATCGCGCCTTGACCCATCAGCAGCTTGATGACGTCGACGGAGCGCTCGGTCATGCGGTTGGCGAGTTCCTGGATGGTGATCACCTCGGGGATGATCACCTCGCGCATGACCTTGTCCCGTGGCTGGACGACGCCTGCCTGGCGCAGCTTCTCGCGCTCGCGCCGGCGCTTGAGCGAGGCGAGCGAGCGCTCGCGTTGCGCCTCGTCGAAGGCATTGTTGATGGTGAGCTTGATGCGCTCGCGCCGCTCGTCGCTGATCTTGACGGGGCTCTTGGGAGGTTTGGCGCCCTTCTTCTTGGCGCGCGACTCCTCCTCGGCCTCGGCCTCGACCTCGAGCGCGCGCGGTCCGCGCTTGGCCGGCTGCTCGACACGCCTCGGCGCCTCGGCCGTCTTGGTCTTGTCGGGGGCCTTCTCGTTGGGCCGCAGCTTGACCTCGGCGGGCAGCTTCGGCGCCACCTCCGGCTCGGTCTTCTCGGCCGTTCGGCTCGGGCTCGGGGGCCGCGACAGGCTCTTCCTTGACCGGCTCGGGCTCGGGCGGCGGCGGCCGCAACGCCTCGAGGCGCGCACGCTCGGCCGCTTCCGCCTCGGCACGCTCCCTGGCGATCTCGAGCGCACGCCGGCGTGCTTCCAGCTCGTCGTCGGACAACCCACCGGGCCGCTGCAGCAAATCGGCCAGCAGCTGCTCCGCCTCGTCCATCTCGAGCGTATCGGCGTCGGCACCGCCGGGACGTGGAGATCGTGCGCTTCTTCTTCTTCTCGACCACCACCGATTTTGACCGGCCGTGGCTGAAGCTTTGCCTGACGTGGCCGGCATCGACCGTCCGCTTCAGGCTCAGCGGCTTGCGCGGCGCGGCGCCGCGCAGCGTCTTCTCGGTGGCTTCCTTCGTCTCAGTCATGCACGTCCTGTGTTGGTTCAACTGCCGGCGGCAGGCGACCGGGGGGGCTCCGTCCCGCCGGTAGCGCCTCAAGGCGCCGTGCCTCTTCGATTAACCGCCGGCTCGCGCCGCCCTCGGCTGCTGCAGCATGTATCACATTTGGCCGTCCCATGGCCAAGCTCAATTCGGCGACCGTCAACTCCCGGACGATCGTTGCCTCGCTGTCCGAGCAGCCCGCTAAAGCCTTGAATTTCCGGTCGAGTTTGGCCACGCCATCGGCGGCGGCCTCGATCGCATGAATGAGCACGGCCGCCCGGCCCGCCGCAATGAGCTCACTCGACCTTGGCAAACCCGGCAACCACCAGCCCCGCCTTGTTGGCGAGACTGATGGCTTCCGCCAAGCGCCGCTGCATGAGCTGCTCCACCAGAGCCGGTAGGTCGGCGGGCACCTCGACGTGACATTGCAGGCTGCGGGCGAATGCTTTGCGGCGAACGGCCTCGGCCACAGCGGCCCTGGTCGCGTCCACCCAAACGCCGCGCCCGGGCAGGCGCCGCGCCAAGTCGGGGACGATCACCCGATCGGGCCCCGCAACGAAACGGACGAGCTCCTCAGGCGGCTTGTGAGCGCGCGAAACCGCGCAGCGGCGCAGGGGACCCTTCGCGTCGTGATCGCGATCCTGCGGTGTGCTGCGAGCGCCCATCACCCGTGCCCGTGCTCCGCCGCCATGGCCGCCTACGCCTTGGCCTCGGCTGCGACCGGCTGTGCCGCCTGCCGCGAGCTTGGCCGCCTCGGCCGCTGCAGCTGCCGCCGCCTGCTCGGCGCGCATCTTGTCGAGGTCCTCCTGCGTGACCCAACCGGCGGCGATGCGGGCCGCCATGATCATGTCCTCGATGTCTTTGCGCGAAGTCTCGAAGCCCTCGAGCACGCCTTTGTGGCGGATGGGCTCCGCGTCCTTTTCCTTCTTGCGCTCGGTCCAGCCGGAAAGGTCGTCGGTCTCGGCCCCGGCCAGGTCCTCGAGCGTCTTGATGCCGTTCTCGCCGAATGCGACGAGCATGGCCGTGCTGACGCCTGCGAGCTTGGCCAGGTCGTCGGAGACGCCGAGCTCCTTGCGCTTGGCGTCGCGCTCGGCCTCCTGGCGCTCGAGAAACTCGCGCGCTCGCGACTGGATCTCCTTGGCGGTATCCTCGTCGAAGCCCTCGATGTGCGCGATCTCCCCGGCATCGACGTAGGCCACCTCGGCCACCGTCTCGAAGCCCTCGGTGGCGAGCAGCTGCGCAATCACCTCGTCGACGTCGAGCGCCTCCATGAACAGCTGGGTGCGCTCGGTGAACTCCTTCTGGCGCCGCTCCGACTCCTCCTGCTCCGTCAGGATGTCGATGTCCCAGCCCGTGAGCTGGGAGGCGAGACGCACGTTCTGCCCGCGCCGGCCGATGGCGAGCGAGAGCTGGCTCTCGGGCACCACCACCTCGATGCGGTTGGAATCCTCGTCCAGCACCACCTTGGTCACCTCGGCCGGGGCCAGCGCGTTGACGATGAAGGTGGCGGCATCCTGATTCCACTGGATGATGTCGACCTTCTCGCCCTGCAGCTCTCCCACCACGGCCTGGACGCGCTGACCGCGCATGCCGACGCAGGCGCCGACTGGATCGATGGAACCATCCTTGGAGATCACGGCGATCTTGGCCCTCGAGCCCGGATCGCGGGCCACCGACTTGATCTGCACGATGCCGTCGTAGATCTCCGGCACCTCCTGGGCGAACAGCTTCGACATGAACTCCGGGCGGGCGCGAGAGAGGAAGATCTGCGGGCCCCGCTGCTCGCGCCGGACGTCGTAGATGTAGGAGCGGATGCGATCGCCGAGCCGCACGTTCTCGCGCGGGATCATCTCATCGCGACGGATGATGCCCTCGGCGCGGCCGAGATCGACGATGACGTTGCCGTATTCCACGCGCTTGACGGTGCCGTTGCCGATCTCGCCCACGCGATCCTTGTACTCGTTGAACTGGCGCTCGCGCTCCGCCTCGCGCACCTTCTGCACGATGACCTGCTTGGCGTTCTGTGCAGCCACCCGGCCGAAATCGAGTGGGGGAAGCTGCTCGGCGATCAGGTCGCCCACCTTGGCTTCGGGGTTGCGGCGGGTGGCCTCGGCGACCGTGACCTGGGTCGAACTCGTTCTCGACGAGGTCGACGACCTGCAGCACGCGCGTGAGCTTGGTCTCTCCCGTTTTGGGGTCGATCTCGCAGCGGATGTCGTTCTCGCTGCCGTAGCGCGACTTGGCAGCCTTCTGGATGGCGTCCTCCATCGCCGCGATGACGATCTTGCGGTCGATCGACTTCTCGCGCGCCACCGCGTCGGCGATCTGCAAGAGCTCCAGCCTGTTCGCGCTGATCCCTGCCTGCGCCATGCTCCTCGAGCCTCCACCTACAAAATAATGGTCAGTCCGCCGCGTCGGCGGATGCCGCCTCAGTTCTTGTCGCCCTTCTTGGCCCGCCGCAGCGTCTCGCGAATGAGGTCGTCGGTCAGCACCAAGCGGGCCTCGCCGACGAGACCAAGCGGCAAGCCGACCACCTGGTGGCCCAACTCGCCGAGATCGACCTCCATGCGAACCTCACCGCCCTCGATCCCCTCCAGCAGCCCGCGGAACCTGCGGCGGCCAGCGATCGGCTGCTTGAGCTCCACCTTGGCCTCGTAGCCCGCCCACGCATCGAAGTCGGACGGCCGCACCAGCGGCCTGTCGATACCGGGGGACGATACCTCGAGCGTGTATTGGCCCTGAATGGGATCGCGCACGTCGAGGACAGGCGAGAATCGACGCGAAATCTCGGCACATTCCTCCACCGTGATGGTGCCTTCCTGCGGCCTCTCGGCCATGATCTGGACGGTCGCGCCGTTGCGCCCCGAGACCACAACCCGCACCAGCCGGAAGCCGAGATCCGCAAGCACGGGCTCGGCAAGGCTCGCGATCTCTGCTGCCAAGCCGGTTTCCACAACGAAGCGCGCGTCGGACGCCTGCCCGCTCACCGCCCTCAGTCCCGAACAGTTCGAATACGTCTCGTGAAGCTCAAGCGATCGCCCAAAACAAAAAGAGCGGACCCCTAGGGCCCACTCTCAGAGTTGAGATGATCATGAGCGGCCAAATCCTAGGCAGGATTTGCGCACATTGCAAGCGCTAAAATGGCCAGTCTGTCGCACAAGGTTTTTCAACCCCCGGGCACCGGCCGACTGCGCCTCAGAAACCGAAAGAAATAGCAAGGACGGCCCTCGCGCCGGGCCTTCATCTCGTAGCGGGTGGGCGGCCAATCGGCCGGTCGCTCTCGCCAGTCCTGCGGGCCTGCCGCGGTCCAGCGGAAATCTCCCTGCCTGGCCACGGCCAGCAGCATCTCGCCGGCGTAG
>CAVTVO010000027.1:0-16881 GCA_963738065.1 uncultured Alphaproteobacteria bacterium | reverse complement strand
CCATTTGAGCCCTCGCCATGGCCTTCGCCCGCTTCTCCCTCCTGACGTTCCTGGCCGCGTTCGTGACGCCTCTGGCCCTGCACGCGGCGTGGTGGCTGTCGACCGACGAGGCCGTCGCCTGGAACCAGGCCGACTGGTCGAGCGCCCACATTTTGCCTTCCCCGCACGCCAAGCCGGAGGCGCTCGTGCATGTGTACGCTGCCCGCACGGGCCGCTGGAAAGGCATCTTCGCCGTCCACAGCTGGATCGTCGTCAAGGAGAAGGGTGCAGGCTCCTATACCCGCTACGACAAGGTCGCGTGGGGGCGACCGGTCAAGGTCAACAACTGGGCGCCCGACGCACGCTGGTACGGGCATCGCCCGATCCTGGTGGGTGCCGTCGAAGGGCCGGAGGCCGAAGCGCTGATCCCGAAAATCCGCTCCGCGGTCGCTCACTATCCTTACAACCACGCCGGCGACTACTCGGTCTGGCCGGGGCCCAACTCCAACTCGTTCGTGGCCTATGTGCTTTCCGCCATCCCCGGAGCCGGCATCGCCCTGCCACCGACGGCCGTCGGCAAGGACTGGAGGGTGGGCTCGCACGTCTTCGGACTGACGCCCAGTGGCACCGGCATCCAGCTCTCCCTCGGCGGCCTGTTCGGCTTCACGATCGGCTGGGTCGAAGGCGTGGAGGTCAACGTGCTGGGCCTGGTCACGGGCGTCGACATTCGCCGCCCCGCCATCAAGCTCCCCGGCTTCGGCCGCCTCGGCGTCGGCACGGTGGCGTAGCCACGTCTCGCCAGTATAATGTCGGCCATCCGATATTTAACATCTTGATATTATTTGCAAAACTTATTGCCATTCAGAACGGTTTCCATTAGGTGTGTCGAATGAGATTCGGCTCATCTCCTCGCATCACAATCAAGAGCCGATTTATCGAGAGGCTTCGATGAAAGCAATTTTTGCTGTTTTTGCCGTCAGCGGGTTGGCTATGGTCGGCAATACCGCGAGCGCTCATGCTCAATCTTCCAATCTGCCCCGAACCGCCTTTTTCATCGGCCTGGGCGGAAGCTATGAATTCGGTAAATTTCGGCGATCGTGGCATTTTTGCCCAAGGGGTTTCGAACGTCTATCAGAACGGGGCGCTCGTCGCCTATGGGTCGGCTGGAGGTCCTGTCGAACTCAATTCTGACACGCAATCCACCCTCGCTCCGACCGCGCAGTTGGGCTATTTCCGGCATTTCACGGACAGCAGTTGGCTCTGGGGCGCCAAATTCTCGTACAGCTACCTGGGAGTGACCGCTACGAAAGAGAATATCGCGGTTCCTCAGGTCGGGTCCTTTACAAGCGCCAATTCCAGCTCCTTCGGTGGAAATGTCATCGTCAGGTCCTATGAAACGACCCTCAATCAGCACATGACTTTGATGCCCTTCATTGGGCGCTCCTTCGAGAGGAGCTTCATATACTTCGGCGCAGGTCCGTCATTGTCCCAGACGCAATCCAAGCTCAACGGCGTGATCGGTTTTGCGGACATCAATGGGATGCATACCAATATCACGGGCACGCCTACCAGTTTCTCCAGCTCGCCTTGGGTGTACGGCGGTGCCGCGACCGTGGGTGCGACTTACTTCTTCGACCGCTCGTGGTTCCTGGATGTCAGCTACGCCTACGCCATGACGAAACGGCAAGCGAGCGACTTCTCGGGACCCTTTGCCAGCACAACCGATGGATACACGGATACGGGAATACTGAGCGGCAGCTACGCGGGGAGGGAGATCACGCAGTCGTTCACGATTTCGATCAACAAGGCATTCTGACGCTTCTTGCGGCCCTCGGGGCCGCTTCGGGATCTCCAAGCCGCGCTTCACGCCGGGTCGCGCAAGGCCCGCCTCCAGCCAGGCCGTGACACGACAACTGCGGCCCGCCTTGCCCTTGCCGGCCGGCTCGGCTACGGCTCGGGCGCCCATGAAGCTCTACCGCGCCTTCGCCACCGTCGGCGGCCTGACCATGCTCAGCCGCGTGTTCGGCTTCGTGCGCGACATCCTGATCGCTTCCGTGCTCGGCACCGGCGCAGTGGCAGACGCCTTCTTCGTCGCCTTCCGCTTCCCCAACCTGTTCCGCCGGCTGTTCGGCGAGGGCGCTTTCAACTCCGCGTTCGTGCCGCTGTTCGCCAAGCGGCTCGAGGGTGAGGGCAAGGACGCCGCCCGCGCCTTCGCCGAGGAGGCCATGGCCGGCCTCGTGTTCGTGATCCTGCTGCTCACGATCATCGCCGAGGTGGCCATGCCATTCCTCATGTATGGCCTCGCCCCGGGCTTCAGCTCCATCCCGGAGAAGTTCGACCTCGCGATCCTGCTCACCCGCATCACCATGCCCTACCTCTTGTGCATGTCGCTGGTGGCGCTGCTGTCGGGCGTGCTGAACTCGGTCGGCAAGTTCGTCGAGAGCTCCGCCGTCTCGATCGTGCTCAACCTCACCATGATGGCGGCGACCCTCGTTGCCCTCGGCCTGGGTCTCAGGAACGATCCGCTGGCCGGCATCGTCCAAGCCTGGGGTGTGTTCGCCGCCGGCTTTCTGCAGCTTTGGCTGCTTGTCGACGGCGCCCGCCGCAACGGCCTCTCGCTCCGGCTCAGGCGGCCGCGCATGACCCCCGACATGCGCCGCCTGATCAGGCTCGGCATCCCCGGCGTCATCGCCGGCGGCGTCACCCAGCTCAACATTGTCATCGGCACCGTCGTCGCCTCGCTGCAGGACGGCGCCGTGTCGCATCTCTACTATGCCGACCGCGTCTACGAGCTGCCGCTGGCGATCGTCGGCATCGCGATCGGCGTGGTGCTGCTGCCCGACGTGTCGCGGCACCTGCGAGCCGGCGATCATGCCGCCGTGCATGGACAGCCAGAACCGCAGCCTCGAGTTCGCCATGCTGCTGACCGTGCCGGCCGCGGTGGCGCTGGCCGTCGTGCCCGATCGAGATCGTCAAGGGCCTGTTCGAGCGCGGCGCCTTCACCGCGGCCGATACGCCGGCGACCGCCTACGCGCTTGGCGATCTTTGCGCTCGGGCTGCCCGGCTTTCGTGCTGATCAAGGTGTTCCAGCCGGCCTACTTCGCGCGCGAGGACACGGCCACGCCGATGCGCTATGCCGCCCTCAGCCTGACCGCCAACACGCTGGGCTCGATTGGCCTGTTCTTCCTGTTCCGCCGGCTCGGCCTGATGCCGCATCTGGGCATCGCCGTGGCGACCACGCTCGGCGGTTGGCTCAATGCCGGCCTGCTCTATGCGCACGCTGGTCCGGCGCGGCGCAGTTCGTGGGCGACGCACGCCTGCGCCGCGCGCTGCCGCGCATCGTGCTGGCGAGCCTCGTCATGGGGGCCGCGCTCTGGTTCGCTTGCTGCAGCCCTTGGGCCCTGGTTTGGCCCAGCGAGCGGCATCGCTCGTGCGCCTGCTCGCCTTGGCGGCGCTGGTTGGCGCCGGCCTCGTCGTCTATGCGGCGGCGGTGCTGGTCCTCGGAGTCTTCGACCTGCGCCAGCTGCGGCGTGCTGCGCGCCGGTGGCGCAGGACACCCCCCGGCACGGCCGTGAGCGCAGGCCGCGCCCTTGCGCACCCGCGTGGCCCGCGCGCATAACCCGCGCCGATCCAGCAAGGCACATCCCATGAAGCTCCCGCAGAAGCCAACCCCGCGCGTGTTCTCCGGCATGCAGCCCACCGGCAAGCTGCATCTTGGCAACTATCTCGGCGCCATGGTGCGCTGGGTCGAGATGCAGTCAGAGCCACGAGTGCATCTATTGCGTGGTCGACATGCACGCCATCACCATGTGGCAGGACCCCAAGGAGCTGAAGGACGCGATCCGCTCGGTCACGGCCGCCTACATGGCCGCCGGCCTCGACCCCAAGAAGCGCATCCTCTTCAACCAGAGCCAGGTGCCCGAGCACGCCGAGCTGGCCTGGATCTTCAACTGCGTGGCGCGGCTCGGCTGGCTCAACCGCATGACCCAGTTCAAGGAGAAGGCCGGCAAGGACCGCGAGAACGCCTCCGTCGGGCCTCTACGCCTATCCGGTGCTGATGGCGGCCGACATCCTGGCCTATCGCGCCACCCACGTGCCGGTCGGCGAGGACCAGAAGCAGCACCTGGAGCTCGCCCGCGACATCGCGCAGAAGTTCAACAACGACTTCGGCGATGCGATCCGCGCGGCGGGCTTCGAGGACGGCACGTTCTTCCCGCTGCCCGAGCCGGTGATCATGGGGCCGGCGACGCGCGTCATGAGCTTGCGCGACGGCACCAAGAAGATGTCGAAGTCGGAGCCCTCCGACATGTCGCGCATCAACATGACGGACGATGCCGACACCATCGCCAAGAAGATCCAGCGGGCCAAGACCGACCCGCATCCGCTTCCCGACGACGAGGCGGAGCTGGAAAAGCGCCCCGAGGCCGACAATCTCGTTGGCATCTACGCAGCGCTTGCCGACAAGGGCAAAGGCCGCAGGTGCTTGGCCGAGTTCGGCGGCGGCTCAGTTCTCGACCTTCAAGAAGGCGCTGGCCGAGCTGGCGGTGTCACGCCTTGGCCCGGTCAACGCCGAGATGAACCGGCTGCTGGCGGATCCAGCCGAGATCGACCGCATGCTCGCCGAGGGCGCCCGCAAGGCCCGCGCCATCGCCGCGCCCGATCGTCGACAAGGCCAAGGACATCGTGGGCTTCCTGCGCTCGTGAGCTGCACGGCTGTCTGCCAAAGCTTACGCCGGCTGACACGGAAGCCAGGCATCGCGCGTGACGCATCGGCCCTCGTGAACATCGTCTATTGTTGACGACGACAATCCCGTGGCAGCATGCGGCATGGCAAAGAAACGGCGCATATTCGAGCCAGGACACGGCCGCAAGCTGATGGTGATCGTGGACGAGTCGCCGGAGGTGGAGCGGGCGCTCTTCTACGCCGCCGGCCGCGTCTTGCATGCGGGCGGCAACATCCTGCTGCTCTACGTCATCGAACCGGAAAACCAATTCTGGGAAGGGGTGCGCCAGGCCCAGCTGGAGGAGCAGACCAACAAGGCACGTGCGATCTTCCGCCTGTTCCGCCGCAAGCTCAACAACGAGGGCTATGACGGTGTGCAGACAGAGGAAGTCATCCGCGAGGGCAAGATGCTCGAGGAGATCGTCAAGCAGATCGACGAGGACGAGGATGTGGCGGTGCTGGTGTTGGGCGCCTCCAAGGAGAGCGCAGGCCCCGGCCCGCTCGTGTCCGGCCTCGCGTCCGGCGCCATGGCCGGGAAGTTCCCGATCCCCATCACCATCGTGCCGGGCGACCTTGCCATCGAGGACATCAAGGCGCTGGCCTAAAGCGCCGACGTGGGCAATCTGGTATTTTGACCGGCGCCGCTCTATCTACTAGAATGATTCAAAACTGAGCGAGATCAGAGCGCGAGAGGCGTGTTCCATGTTCATCCAGACCGAGCCGACCCCGAACCCCGCGACCTTGAAGTTCATCCCCGGCAAGACCGTGCTGGGCGACGGCACGGTCGATTTCCGCGGCAAGGCCGAGGCCGGCACCTCCCCCCTCGCGCTGCGCCTGTTCGGCGTCGACGGCGTCACCGGTGTGTTCCTCGGCTCCGATTTCATCTCGGTCACCAAAGGCGAGGCGGACGAGTGGCAGCACATCAAGCCCGCCATCCTCGGCGCCATCATGGAGCACTACATGTCCGGCGCGCCCGTGATTGCCGACGGCGAGGCCACGGGCGAGGATCTGCAGGAGCACTACGACCCCGCAGACGAGGACACGGTCAAGACAATCAAGGAATTGCTCGATACGCGCGTGCGGCCCGCGGTCGCCAACGACGGTGGTGATATCACGTTCCAGGGCTTCAAGGACGGGGTGGTCTACCTGCACATGCGCGGCGCCTGCTCGGGGTGCCCCAGCTCGACGGCGACGCTCCGGCACGGCATCGAGAACCTGCTCAAGCACTTCTGCCCGGATGTGCAGGAAGTCAGGCCCGTCTGACCGTCCCGCCAGGCTCGCAGCCATCACAACCCCGCTCGGCACCGAGCGGGGTTTTCGCTATTGATGGGGTGATTGGGAATTCAAGCAGGGGAAAAACCATGCGATTGGGCGACACGGTTTTGAAGCAGCTGTTCCTCGATGCGCGCACGCATCGGACCTGGCAGCCAAAGGAGGTGTCCGACGGCGTGTTGAAGGAGGTGGTGGACGTCATGAAGATGGGTCCCACTTCGTTCAACTGCCTGCCTTCCCGCGTCATCTTCGTCAAATCCAAGGCAGCCAAGGAGCGGCTCAAACCGCACCTGACTGCAAGCAACGTCGAGAAGACGATGTTGGCACCGGCAACGGCCATCATCGGCCACGACGTCAAATTCTATGCGCATCCGCCCAAAGGTCAGGACCCGCTTGCCATGTTCGAAGGCAAACCCGAGATGGCGCTGACGGCGGCGCTGCGCAATGGCTCGCTGCAGGGCGGCTACTTCATCATTGCAGCGCGCGCGCTCGGGCTCGACGTCGGGGCGATGTCGGGCTTCGACAATGCAGGCGTCGACAAGGAGTTCTTCTCCGGCACCGACATCAAATCGAACTTCCTGTGCAATGTGGGGTATGGCGATCCGGCCGCCTTGCGTCCGCGCGGTCCTCGATTTGCCTTCGACGAGATGGCGCAAATCCTCTAGGTTCGTGCCTCCAAGGTTCATGCCCAGAGCGGGACCACGGCATGAATGTGCTGGCTTTCGATACCTGCCTCGGGGCGGTGTCCGTGGCGGTGTGCGCGAGTGGCGCCGGCGGCCAACGGCTGCTGAGCAGCCGCTTTGAGGCGCGTGACGGCGGCCACGCCGAGCGACTGATGCCGATGGTGGCGGAGGCGCTGGACGAGGCGGGCCTTGCCTTTGCCGACCTCGACCGCCTTGCCGTCACAGTCGGCCCCGGCTCGTTCACGGGCGTGCGCGTTGGCGTTGCTGCCGCGCGCGGCCTGGCGTTGGCGTCGGGGCTGCCGGTCGTCGCGGCCACCAGCCTGGCCGTCATGGCCCATCAGGCCGGCCAGCTGCTCGAGAAGTCCAAAGATGACTGGATCGCAGTTGCGGTCGATGCGCGCCGCGGCATGGTCTATTTCGAGCTCTTCGGCCAGACGGTGCCGGATGCAGCGCAAGGGCCTCTCCTGCTGGAGCCCGCGGATGTCGCGGCCATAGTTGGCGAAAGACCTCTCGTCGTCGTAGGCTCAGGTGCCCTGGCGACAGCAGATGCCATCGTACGTGCCGGGGGAGAAGCCAAGGCGCGGCTGATCGACCTCAATCCCGATGCCCGCTCGCTGGCGCTGCTGGCCGAGACCCTCAGCCCGACTCGTCCCCTGCGGCCTCTCTATCTCAGAGCCCCAGACGCCAAGCCGCAAGCCGATAGATCCTTGATACGAGTGCCGTCCCCATGAGCGCCATCGACTACAGGCACATCAGCATCCTCTGGGCATCGCCGGAGCATGCAACGGAGCTTGCCGGCCTGCATGCGAGCCTGTTCGACACCCCATGGGATGACGCCGCCTTCCTGAGCCTGCTCAATCATCCAGGCTCGACCGCCTTCCTGGCGAGGATCGGCGCGCCGCCGCAAACGGCCGGTTTCATCCTGGGGCAGCTCGCCGCCGACGAGGCCGAAATCCTCACCCTCGGTGTCAGCAGGGACAGCCAGCGCCACGGGATCGGCCGCAGGCTGGTCGAGGCCCTCGCACGCGCCGCCAAGCGGGCGGAGGCGCGCAGGCTGTTCCTCGAGGTGGCGCAGGACAATGCCGCCGCGCTCGCTCTCTACAAGCGGCTCGGCTTCGCGGAGGTGGGGCGGCGTAAGGGCTACTATGAGCGCGCCGGCGCACCCGCCCAGGATGCTCTGACGCTTGCGCTCACGCTTTGAGTCTCGGCTGGTCGAGCAGCGTTGCAGCGGCGCGGCGGCTCACCTATAACCGCAGGCAATGGCAACGAGATTCGCCAATCCGTCGGCGCCCATGCCCGTTTCCGCAGAATTCGGCTCCCACCCGCATAGAGCAACTATGCTCTGAAAAGCGGCTGCGCATGACGGACCAGAGGCGGATCATCGCCCGCGTGCTCTCCACCGCCAAGGACCATCCCGATGTCGAGGAGGTCTATCGCCGCGCCAACGCGCTCGATGCGCGCATCTCGCTCTCTACCGTCTACCGCACCATCAAGCTGTTCGAGGCCAACGGCTTCCTGGAGCGGCACGACTTCGGCGCCGGCCGAGGGCGCTATGAGGAGACGGCGCGCCGGCATCACGACCACCTGATCGACCTCGAGAGCGGCCGGGTCATCGAGTTCCGCAACGAGGAGATCGAGCGCCTGCAGGAGCGCGTGGCGAGGGAGCTGGGGTTCAACCTCGTCGGCCACAAGCTCGAGCTCTATGGCGTTTCGATCAAGCGTCCGCAAAAGAAAAATGGCTGAGCCGAGAAAGATTTTCGTCAAGACGTTCGGCTGCCAGATGAACGTCTACGACTCCGAGCGCATGACGGAGCTGCTGGGTGCGGAAGGCTTTGCCGAGACCCAGGCCGCGGAGGATGCCGACGTCATCTTGCTCAACACCTGCCACATTCGCGAGAAGGCCGCCGAGAAGGTCTATTCCGACCTCGGCCGATTGCGTGAGGTGAAGGCGGCGCGCGCACGCGCCGGCAAAGACACGATCGTCACCGTTGCCGGCTGCGTCGCCCAGGCCGAGGGCGCCGAAATGCTGCGCCGCGCTTCAGTGGTCGATCTGGTGGTCGGCCCGCAGAGCTATCATCGGCTGGGGGCGCTGATCGCAGGCATCAGTGCAGGTGGTCGCCGCACGGTGGAGACTGGCTTTCCGGAAGAGGACAAGTTTCGCCATCTGCCCGAGCGTGCTGACCCCAAGGCCGTCACGGCCTTCCTTACCGTGCAGGAGGGCTGCGACAAGTTCTGCACGTTCTGTGTCGTGCCCTATACGCGAGGAGCGGAATTTTCGCGGCCCGTTGCAGACATCGAGATCGAGGCACATCGCTTGGCTGACCGCGGCGTGCGCGAGATCACCCTGCTGGGCCAGAACGTCAACGCCTATCACGGGCTCGGTCCAGACGGCAGCGCATGGTCCTTGGCGCGGCTCGTCCGGCATCTGGCCAGGATCGGCGGCATCGAGCGCTTGCGCTACACGACCAGCCATCCACGCGACATGAGGGACGATCTGATCGCCGCGCACGCGGACGAGCCCAAGCTCATGCCCTACCTGCATCTGCCATTCCAGGCGGGCGCAGACCGCATCCTTGCCGCCATGAACCGCGGGCACACGGCCGCGGACTACCGGGCGCTCGTTGCGCGCATCCGCGCCGCTCGGCCGGACCTCGCGCTCTCGACGGACATCATCGTCGGCTTTCCCGGCGAGACCGAAGCGGAGTTCGAAGCCACGCTCGAGATCGTGGAAGGGGTCGCCTTCGCGCAGGCCTACTCGTTCAAGTACAGCCCCCGGCCCGGTACGCCGGCCGCCGGCATGGGCGCGCAGGTGCCCGAAGAGGTGAAGAGCGAGCGGCTCCACCGCCTGCAGGATCTGCTCGACCGACAACAAACAGCGTTCAATTCAAATTGCGTGGGTAAGGTCTTGCCCGTGCTGCTCGAGCGCAGGGGGCGCCGTTCAGGCCAGCTGGTCGGCCGCTCCCCCTATCTGCAAGCCGTTCACGTAGTGGCAGATTCTTCATTGCTCGGGCAGGTTGTCCCGGTCGCAATCGAGCGCGTCGGCGCCAACAGCCTGGCAGGGACGATCTGGCCGGGCGAACCCATTTCGCCATGATGTTGCAATCTTGTGGTTGTGCTAGGCTGCTGGAGTAGAGTTGCAGGGGATCGTGATATTTTGAGGAGGCCGGCTACTTGACTGGCGTTCGCGGGCCCGCCGCAACGGGCCTGGGCAAGCAAGTGAGAGCAGCACAGGCGCGCCTCGTCGTGCCGTTCGAGGACAATCGACACCTCAACAGGCTGCTTGGCGAATACGACGGACATCTGGCCCTTCTGGAGGAGCGCCTCGGCATCGAGGCGCAGGCCCACGGCAATGTCGTGACGCTGACGGGGCCGCCCCCCGCCTGCGAGACGGCGCGCGACGTGCTGGAGAAGCTCTATGCCCGCATCCGCCAGGGCGAGGACATCGGGCCCGGCGATGTGGATGGCCTCCTGCGCCATGCAACGGACGATGCCGTGCCCGCGGATGGCCTGGCCCAGATCCGCACGCGCCGTAGGGTTGTGACGGCGCGCTCGCCCAACCAGAGCGCTTACATCCAGGCTCTCGAGCGCGTCGACCTCGTGTTCGGCCTGGGTCCGGCCGGTACGGGCAAGACCTATCTTGCAGTCGCCTGCGCGGCCCAATGCCTGGAGCGGGGGCTCGTTGACCGCATCGTCCTCTCGCGGCCGGCGGTGGAAGCGGGCGAGCGACTGGGCTTCCTGCCCGGCGACATGCGCGAGAAGGTCGATCCCTATCTGCGCCCCCTCTACGATGCCCTCTACGACGTCCTGCCGCAGGCCAAGGTCGAGCGCGACCTGGAGACCGGAATTATCGAAATCGCGCCGCTCGCCTTCATGCGCGGACGCACGCTGGCGCACGCGTTCGTGATCCTGGACGAGGCGCAGAATTCGACGAGCATGCAGATGAAGATGTTTCTCACCCGTCTCGGCGAGGGCTCCAAGATGGTGGTGACCGGCGACCCGAGCCAGATCGATCTGCCGTCGGGTCAGCGCTCGGGCCTGGAGGAGGCGGTGGGCCTGCTCTCGGGCGTGCGCGGCATCGAGGCGATCCGGTTCACGTCCAAGGACGTCGTGCGGCGCGACATCGTTGCCCGTATCGTCGAGGCCTACGACAAGGCCGGACAGAACGCATCGCGCTCATGAGCGTTGCCAACGACAGATCCAGCATCCAGACATCGCCGGCCGACGAGCCGCCCGATGCCGAGCCTCCCGAACGGCTGATCCTGACCATCGTCGAGGAAGACGGCGACTGGAGCGGGTTCGGCGCCCTGCACGATGCGGTCGGCCAGGTGGCTGCCGCGCTCGGGCGCGAGCGTTGTCTGCGCCTGGCCGAGGGTAGCGAGGCCAGCATCGTTCTGGGCAGCGACGCGCTGGTGCGCAGGTTGAACCGCGCACACCGCGGCAAGGATGGACCCACCAACGTGCTGTCCTTTCCTTTCCAGCCGCCTCCGGGCGTGTTCGAGGCAGCCGGACCCTATCTGGGCGACGTGGTGTTGGCCGCCGAGACCGTCCGGGATGAGGCAGCGGAGCGCGCCATCACCCCCAAGCACCATCTCCAGCACCTCGTGGTCCACGGCCTCCTGCATTTGCTGGGCTACGACCATCAAACCGACGCAACGGCGGCGGAGATGGAAGGGCTGGAGACGGAGGTGCTGGCCAGCATCGGCGTTGCCGATCCCTATCCGCCCCGACTCTGTCTCGATGAAGCGTCAATGTTCGAGAATTGATCCTTGCGTGCCATGAGCGTCAAAACCATGAGCGATCGACCCGATGGGGCGCACGCTCCCGCCGAGGAGCCCGCTACCGAGCAGCCCTACAGTTGGCTCGCCGCGCTGCGCGCCCGGCTGGGATTGCCCGGCGCACCGACCTTGCGAGCGATGCTGGAAGACGCGCTCAAGGGCGCCGGCGACGACCGCGCCTTCTCTGCCGAGGAGCGCGAGATGCTTCTGCGCATCCTGCGCTTCGGGGCATTGCGCGTGGTCGACGTGATGGTGCCGCGTGCCGACATCATCGCCGTCGACGAGAACGAGACGGTGTGGGAGCTCATGAAGACCTTCGATGCCGCCGGCGTGTCGCGGTTGCCGCTGTTCCGCGAGACGCTCGACGATCCGCGCGGCATGGTCCACATCAAGGACCTGACGCGCTGGCTGATCGGCGAGGCACTGGGCCGGCCGGCGAGCGAGGGGCACATTCCCTCAGCCGGGGCACGCCCAGCAACGGCCGAGCGGCCGGCGCCTGCGAGCGCCGCCCCGACCGCATCCGTTCCCGATCTCGGACGCGCCAACCTGTCGAAGACCATCGTCTCGACCAGGCTGCGCCGGCCGATGCTCTACGTGCCGCCGTCGATGCCGGCTGCCAACCTGCTCATTCGCATGCAGTCGACGCACATCCACATGGCGCTCGTGGTGGACGAATACGGCGGCAGCGACGGGCTCGTCACCATCGAGGACCTGGTCGAGCAGATCGTGGGCGAGATCGAAGACGAGCACGACGAGGCGGAAGCCGCCAATATTGCTGCCGATCCCAAGCTCGGGCTGGTGACGGCGGCCCGCACGCCGGTGAAGGAACTGGAGACCCACCTCGGCCTCAAGCTGTTGACGCCGGAGGAGGAAGAGGACATCGACACACTGGGCGGCCTGATCTTCTCCCTCGTCGGCCGGGTGCCGGCCCGCGGCGAACTCATCCGCCATCCAGCCGGCGTGGAGTTCGAAGTGCTCGACGCCGACCCGCGCCGCGTCAAGAAGCTGAGGGTCCATCCCCCGCGCCCGCGTGCCAAGGAGGGCAGTGGCGCCGACAAGGTCTAGAGCAAGATCGCTTCTGCCTCGACGTCTCGGTTCAGGTGAGGTGATTCCATCCGAAGCGATCCTGCCCTAGAGGCGCTGCAACTCCTTGGGCGCCAGACCTCGCCGCAGCGGCGCCAATGTTTGCTCGTCCAGCCATCAGGGAGCCAATGCCCGCCGACCCGCCGATCACGGCGCTGCGAGAGTGCTTGCGAGGCCAACGTGGGTGGTCCAGGCGCCTGGCGGCTTTCCTGGCGGGTGCGCTCTCCGTGCTTGCGATGGCGCCGTTCTTTGCCTGGCCGGTGCTGTGGCTCACTCTCCCGGCACTGGTGTGGCTGATCGACGGCGCCGTATCGTCGTGCCCGCATCGGCGGGGATCGACGCAACGCTCCGCAACCGATCCTCCGCCACGCTGGTATCAGCGTCCTGAATTCAGGGCTGCGGCCGTCGGCTGGTGGTTCGGCTTCGGCTACTTCCTGGCGGGCCTGTTCTGGATCGGGGAAGCGTTTCTCGTCGAGCCTGAAATTTTCGCGGCGTTGCTGCCTCTCGCCGTCACTGCGATGCCTGCGGGTCTCGCCATATTCTACGCTGCGGCAACAGGGCTCGCCGCGCGCTTCTGGAACCGGGGGCCGGCCCGCGTGCTGGCGCTGGCGCTCGCGCTCTCGGCCATGGAATGGGCGCGCGGGCACGTGCTGACGGGCTTTCCCTGGAATGTGCTGGGATATGCGCTGACTTGGCCCCTCGCACTCATGCAGAGCGCGAGCGTGCTTGGCATCTACGGGCTCACACTCGTCGCTGTCGTCGTCTTCGCCCTGCCGCCCGTCTTGTGGAGCGCGTCCTCCGTTGCAATTGCCGGCCGGCGCATGCGGGTCGCGGCGCTCGCGATCGCGGTGGGGCCGGTTGCGCTCCTTGCCGTCTTCGGCCAGCTCCGCCTGGCCTCGGCACCGCAGACATTCATCGCCGGCGTCAAGATCCGCATCGTTCAGCCAAGCGTGCCGCAGCGTGAGAAATGGCGGCCCGAGAACCAGCGCCGCATCTTCCTCGACCACATGAGCCTGTCGGCCACCAACGCGGCCGGCGAGGTCGACAACCTCGCCGGCATCACGCACGTCATCTGGCCCGAGGCCGCCATGCCCTTCCTGCCGCTCGACCACCCGGAGGTGCGCGCCGCCATCGGTCGTCTGCTGGCGCCCTCCGCCTATCTTATCACCGGCGCGCTCAGGACAGAGCCGGCGCCGCCGGGATCAGCGCAGTCCCGGCGCGTGTTCAACAGCCTGCTGGTGTTCGGCCAGGGCGGTGCGCTCGCAGGTCTCTACGACAAGATCCACCTGGTGCCGTTCGGCGAATACCTGCCGCTGCAGCGGCAGCTCGAAGACATCGGCCTGCAGCAGCTCAGCCGCCTGCGCGGCGGGTTTGATGCCGGCGCTACGCCGCGCCCGCTTCTGCGCGTGCCGGGGCTGCCCGCCGCCGCACCCCTCATCTGCTACGAAGCAATCTTTCCGCACGCCGTCGTGCAGGGGCCCGAGCGCCCGGCATTGATGATCAATCTCACCAACGACGGCTGGTTCGGCAACACCACGGGGCCGCGCCAGCACCTGCACCAGGCGCGCGTGCGCGCTGTGGAAGAGGGCCTGCCGCTCATGCGGGCCGCGAACAACGGTATTTCCGCGGGCATTGACAGCTATGGCCGGATCCTGGCGCAGCTCGGTCTCGACGTGCGCGGCACGATCGATTTGCCGCTGCCGACCGCGGCGCCGCCGCCGCCCTATGCCCGGATGGGAGATGGGATTTTTCTGCTTCTGTGGCTATTGGGAGCAACGGGGATGGTTGCGTGGCTCAGCACCGAGCACAGGCTCGAATCCTGATGTATACATCATCAGAGATCCGATAGTGTATCGGGGTCCCGGAGGTTGACGCGGTACACGTCTGCACCTACCAATTGTGGGTCATACTAACGTGTACGGGGCGGTCATGTCGAGAACACCCGGTTTCGTCGACGATGCAGAGGGCGACGAGAAGGGCTCGCGGCGGCCGAATCCCATTGATGTGCATGTCGGCAGCCGCGTACGATTTCGCCGTATGCTGCTGGGCATGAGCCAGGAGAAGCTCGGCGAGAAGCTGGGCCTGACGTTCCAGCAGATTCAGAAATACGAGAAGGGCATCAATCGCATCGGCGCGAGCCGCCTGTTCGATTTGGCGCAAGTGCTGGGTGTGCCGGTCCAATTCTTCTACGAAGAGGCGCCGACCGGCGAGCCGAACGCGCTCCTGCCCCAGGGCTTTGCCGAGAGACCGCCCGCCGAGAACTCCATCGTCGAGTTCCTGCGCAGCCGCGATGGCCTGGAGCTCAACAAGGCGTTCGTGCGCATCTCCGACGCCAAGGCGCGACGCGCCATCGTCGATCTCGTCCGCAGTCTGGCCAACGACGACACCAACGACAACACGGTGGACTAGGCGCGTCCGGTGCGCTGGGCTCGCGGGCGCAGGTCAGCCCGCGGAAAAGCGCAATTTTACCAGGCATTGCCACGGCGCTCCGGGTCATCTTGACCCTAGAGCGAAACACTGCAACAAGTCGCGCCAAATTGACACTCAGCGATGGGGAGCACTGTGTCGCGCAAGTCCTATCTGTTCACCAGCGAATCCGTGTCGGAGGGGCATCCGGACAAGGTCTGCGACCGCATTTCGGATGAAGTGGTCGACCTGTTTTTTCGCGAGGGACCGAAGGCGGGCATCGATCCGTGGCAGCTGCGGGTGGCCTGCGAGACTTTGGCCACGACCAATCAGGTTGTGATCGCCGGCGAGACCAGGGGTCCCAACATCATCACCCGGGACTGGGTGGCCCACGTTGCCCGCATGGCCATCAAGGACATCGGCTACGAGCAGGAAGGATTCCATTGGGACAAGGCCAACATCAAGGTCCTCCTGCATCCCCAGTCGGCCGACATCGCCCAGGGCGTCGACAGCGGCGGGAACCGGGAGGAAGGTGCCGGCGATCAGGGCATCATGTTCGGTCATGCCTGTCGCGATACGCCGGAGCTGATGCCGGCCGCCATCTACTACAGCCACAAGATCCTTCGCCTCATCTCGGAAGCGCGCCATTCCGGCAAGGAGGCCGTGCTCGGTCCCGACTCCAAGAGCCAGGTCACCGTGCGCTACGAGCACGGCAAACCGGCAGGCGCCACCCAGATTGTCGTTTCGCACCAGCACCTCATCGAGTCCATGACCTCCCAGCAGGTGCGCGAGCTGGTCGAGCCATACGTCCGCAAGGCATTGCCGTCGGGCTGGATCGGCAAGGACACGACCTGGCACATCAATCCGACGGGCAAATTCTACATCGGCGGTCCCGACGGCGATTGCGGGCTCACTGGGCGCAAGATCATCGTCGACACCTATGGCGGTGCCGCCCCACACGGTGGCGGCGCGTTCTCGGGCAAGGATCCGACCAAGGTCGACCGCTCCGCGGCCTATGCGGCCCGGTATCTGGCCAAGAACGTGGTGGCGGCCGGGCTGGCGGATAGCTGCACCATCCAGCTGTCCTACGCCATCGGCGTGGCCAAGCCGCTGTCAATTTACGTCGACGTCGGCGACAACCCCAACAAGATCGACGTCGCCAAGCTGGAGGGAGTGCTGGGAGAGCTAATGGACCTCACCCCGCGCGGCATCCGCCGGCACCTCGACCTCAACAAGCCGATCTACGCCCGCACCTCCGCCTATGGCCATTTCGGCCGCGAGCCGGAGAAGGATGGCGGCTTCTCCTGGGAGCGGACCGACCTCGCGGACAAGCTGAAGTCGGCGATGGCCTAGCGGCGCGAGCAGCCCCGTTTGCTCTCGGCGCCGAGTGCCGAGTGGTTTCACAATGACGGAACGGGACCCGGCCCCTCCTACCGCAAGCGGGGAGGGGAAACATGCGGATCTGCGCAGCTACGGGCGTCGGCGCGGGCGGCGCCCAAGCGCGCGCCAGGACGCGCTTTGGCGGGAGGTGCTGCCGCGCGTTGCCATCGATATCACGCGGCCTGCACCGGCACAGTTGATGCGATCTTTCCCCCAGTCCGTCGCAGACGTCTGGCTCGAGATCGGATTTGGCGGCGGCGAGCATCTGGTGTGGCAGGCCCGCCAAAACCCGGGGGTTGGCCTCATCGGCTGCGAGCCGTTCCAGGACGGGGTCGTCAAGGTTCTGGGCGCCATCGAGGCGGAAGGCCTCGCCAACATCCGCCTTCATGCCGAGGACGCGCGCGTGCTGCTACGCTGGCTGCCGGACGCCAGCATCGGCCGGGCTTTCATGCTCTTCCCCGATCCTTGGCCCAAGGCGCGGCATCGCAAGCGCCGGCTCGTATCGGTCGCGACGCTGGCCGGTCTCGCCCGCGTCATGGCCGCCCGGGCCGAGTTGCGGCTTGCGACCGATGATGCTGAC
>CAVTVO010000026.1:0-10600 GCA_963738065.1 uncultured Alphaproteobacteria bacterium | reverse complement strand
GCGCCACGGCAATTGCCGCGAGCCTAGCCCGCCTTTCTCACCCTGTCTGTGGGGTTGTCCGCTCGACTGAGATGAGGCGTTGTCGTCTCATTATTGTGTCGATTGGCGATAGGCGACTGTCGCCGCCGCGGCGGGTGGGGCAGGCTCGGTGATGTTCCTTTCTGTGGTTGGCGGTCGGGCTGGCGGGGCGTCACGCGCGGGTCGGCGTCACAATCGTGCATGGGCGATGGCGAAGATGTTCGCGCCGGGCAGGCCGTCGCCATGGCGATGCGCACGCGCCGGACCGAGACCGGTCACCTGCGCGCCGATCTTGAGCAGCTTCAGCCGGATCGTGGCGCAGGTAGCGCGCGCCAGCTGCGTGCCGGCCAGCGCGATGCGGCGAAGCGCGCACATCAGCACGTAGGCCATGCCCGCGAACCACAGGCGAAGCTGGTTGGCGCGCATCGTCGCCGCGGGCATGCGGCCGCGAGCAGATCGAGCTGGCACTCCTTGATGCGGTTCTCCATCTCGCCGCGCTGGCAGTAGACCTTCTCGTAGAGCCGCGCGCCGTCGATCACGTCGGCAGGCAGAGAGGTGACGATGAAGCGTGGGTTGGCCTCGCCTGCGTCCACTCCGCTTTCCCGATCACGCGTCGCGAACGGCTCCAGCTGTCCAGCGTCGACCACGCGAAGTCCTTGAAGACGCGGGCCGGCCGGCCAGTGGCTCGGCGAGCGGCTTCCAGCCTCGGCCAGCTCGCTTTTGATCTCGGCCACCAGCCGCGGGTTGCGGGCAAGCCCAAGCACGAAGTGCACGTCGTTGGCCTCGCACCAGCTCATCAGGTCGTCGCGGCAGAAGCCCGCTGTCGGCGCGGACGATGATCGTCGTCCTGGGCCAGCGCGCTCGTACCTGCGCCACGATGCGCGCCATCTCCTCCACGCTGCCCGACGCCGCGTCGACGTTGGCGGGCCGCAGCTTGGCGCTGAGTAGATGCCGGTCCCAGAACACGAACAGCGGCAGATAGCAGTAGCTGTCGTAATAGCCGTGGAAGAAGCGGCCCTCCTGGTGGCCGTGCAGGGCCATGTCGGTGGCATCGAGATCGATCACCATCACGGCGGCGGCTTGCCGCGTCGACCAGCGCGATGTCGACGAACGTGCGCTCGATCGCTGCCCCGTCGTGGCTGATCTTGTGGTAGCGCGGCGGCGCCTGCACCACACCTTCCTGCGGCGAATGCTCCAGCCGCGACAGCGTCGACTTGCCGGCCAGCGGCGCGCACTCCTTGCGGCGGGGCGTGAGCTTGCCCAGCATCGCCGCCATGCACCGGATCGTGGCGCAGATCATCATGGTCGACGAGGTCCTCGTGCCCGAGCGCGATGCCGATGACGCGCTGGCCCACCATCGTGCGCACCGTGTGCTCGATCAGGCCCTGGCTGCGCCCGTCGCCGAAGCAGGCGGCGAAGCTGTCGATGATCCCCACAGCCCGGTCGGCCTGCGCCAGCAGCAGCGCGCCGGCGTTCGACGTGATCGTGCCGCCCGAGAAATCGGCCACCACCGCGCGGCCCTCGACCCTTCCGAAATCGAACGAATCCTGAGTACACTGTGTCGGCATCGGGGCGCTTCTCCGCTCTCGCAAAAGTCGTTGTTCGCAAAACAACTTTCGCTGAGTTGGAGCCCCGATGCGACCACCAAGCGTGTAGAGTTGACGACTGGCGCGGTTGCGAAAGGGCAATGGGGAGTAGCAGTTGACCGGCACCGCCGGTGCCTCAATCCAAGCCTCGCCGCTCCGTTTCCAGTCGCCGCTCGTCGCACCGTACGTGCGGATTTCCCGCATACGGCGCTCGGACAGGACCTCATGCTTTCGCCCACGGAAGGTTGCGCGTAGTCGGCGACAGACGCTTGAGCCGCAACTCTTGATAGAGGTGCTCGTAGGAGAAACGTGCAGTTCCCCTACCTCGCGCCTTGTGCTTCTCGCACAACCACCGGCGAAGCCGCCCGAACACATGCGCATCGATGGCCCGGTACGGCTTGCTGACCGGACCCAAGCAAAAGTAGTTGGCCCAACCGGTAAGGACACGATTGAGTTCTGCTACTTGGCGCTCAGCGTCGATCAGCAGCCGGCGGCGGCCGGTCAATTCGCTTATGGTGCAGCATACCTTGGTGATGCTTTTCTTCGCCGGGCGCGTACCGAGGTAGTTGCGGCCCGATTTCTCCGAGTAGCATCGACCGAAGGTATACCCCAGGAAGTCGAATGAGGACTCTGGTACGCGGCAGAGTCGGGTCTTCTCTTTGTTCACCGTCAGCTTCAGCCGACCCATCATCTCCCGCATGGCGTTCATGGCCTCCTCGGCCGTCCCGCGACACAGGATCGTCAGATCGTCTGCGTAGTTGACGATGTGCGCGTTCAGACGCGCAGCATGCCCCAGCACCTTCCAACCCAAGAGGAACCGCCGCATGTAGATATTACTGAGCAGCGGGGAGATCGGCGCCCCTTGCGGGATGCCCCTCTTCTTATGCCGTGCCTCTGCCGTCCGACGCTTACCGCCTCTGCCATCCTCTTCCTCGACCGGCACCACGATCCACTGCTTGATGAGGTGCAGCATGTGCCGATCGCTCACGCGTCGCGCCATTGACGCCAGCAATTCCGCGTGCGGAATGCTGCCAAAGTAGTCGGCGAGATCGGCGTCTACGACGTCCCGATATCCCGTGTTGAGCAGGCGGTGTATGTGACGCACCGCATCGTGCGCGTTGCGCCCTTGCCTGTACGCATACTGCTCCGGTTGCAGATCGGCTTCGAAGATCGGCGATAGGATGAGCATCGCCGCCGTCTCGGCCACCCGATCCCGGATCGTGGATATACCTAACGGCCGTTTCCGTCCGTCGGGCTTGGGGATGTAGACACGCCGCACCGGCTGTGGCCGATACGTCTTCTTCCTGAGGTCTTCCGCCAGTTCACCCAGCCACCGCTCGACGCCGTACTCCTCGATGTCCCGGAAGTTCTGTCCATCCACGCCGGCTGCTCCGCCATTGGCTTTGGCCAGCCGCCATGCATGGGCCAGTACATCAGCCCGGCACAGCTTGTCGTACAGCGTATAGAAGCGGAAGGAGGGCTCTTCCTTCGCTTTGGCATGCAATGCCGTCTGAAGCTTCTGCACACTTTCCGGAGCTCGTAGGCTCACACCAGTCTCCTTGTGCCTTGCCTCGTCTTGCATTCACCCTGAACTGAGGCCCCTTCCCTCCACCGGCATTACCCAGCTTCATCGGTACAACGGACCTCCCGCCACCCCAGACGGCCCGGCCTGATCCTCACGGATCTCCAGTTGGTAGGCACGTCCCACCACCGCTGGGGTTTCCCGCGTTGCGTCGATCTCCCTATGCTTGCATGCTGTCGCCAATACCCCGGCGGAACCTCTGGGTGCTCGTGTCGCTCAACTTCCCCAGCGGTGGCAGCCTTCTCCATTTTCTCGCTGGATCGGCTTCCGCATCGCCCTTTTCGGGGCCTGCTCGGCGTTCAATGATTACGGCCTGCAAGCTCGCAGAGCCACTGAAATGGCCCTTTACATCGTAGGCTTCGACGATCTCGTCACCTCCTTCGTCGCTACAATTGCTACCGGCTGGAGCGACCCTTGCCGGGTGGGACTGTCTCCCACTGGGAAACCGCGCCTTTACGCGGCGCACGAGAAGGCCGGGCTAGCGCATCCTTGACCGCTGGGCTAAGGTTCCGAGACCAAAAAAGGAGGGCTCCGGTGCGTTACACCGCGCTTGTGGTTTTCACATTGCTCATGACGACCGGGCAAATGCTCTTCAAGAAGGCGGCTCTCGCCGGCGGCAACGGCGGCTTACTCGAGCCGTGCTCAGTCCCTGGATGATCGGTGCAATTGCTCTCTACGGTGGCAGTAGCATACCATGGGTATGGATCCTGACCGGAGTGCCGTTGAGTATTGCAAGTCTATTTGGCGCATTGGCCTTTGTCCTAATGCCACTCTGCGCGGCTTATCTATTCCGTGAGACACTCGACGCCAAATTCGCCGTTGGCGCCGCGCTCATACTTTGTGGTGTGATCATTATTACACGCTAGGCTGGAGGAGACCGATGAGAGCTGACATCGCCATAGGTGGCGAGACTGCCGAAACATCTGATACCGAGCACTATCGAGGGCTGATAGGCTGGGTTCTAAACGCTGGTCGCAAACTTTCGGAGCGGTCGCTTGGTCCGGACGTGAACCTTCCTCGCGTCATTGAAATTGGCGCCGGCACCGGCTGGCATACGAAGTTCATCCGTCACCGCTACGACCAATACTTCCTGACCGACTTAGACCCCAGCAGAGTTGCCACCTTGGCCGCCAACTTCGCATCCGATCCTCGCATGGTCGCCCAGGAGGCTGACGCGGCACGTCTCAATTTCCCAGATGGATCATTCGATCGCCTGATCGCATCTCACGTTCTGGAACACATTTACCGCCCACAGGCGGTTTTGCGCGAATGGGTACGCGTTTTGAAACCTGGAGCCGTCCTGACGCTAATACAGCCTTGTGATCCAGGTCTTGCTTGGCGTCTCGGCCGAACCTTGGCGCCGCGCAGGCGCGGTGGCGCAAATTACGACTACAAAATGACCCTGGAGCACCTAAATCCGATCCATAACTTACTTTCGCTCATTCGCTACTATTTCGACGAACGGCACGATTTCTCGTGGTCCTCGCGAATTCCCTCGCTGGACCTCAACCTAATTTTCGCTACAAACATCACGATCAGACAACAGTAAGTCACGAACCAACGTGCCCACCCTGCCCAGCCTCATCTCATGGATGCGCAAAATGGCGACCCTATTGAGCGTTTCGGCGATCAGAGATCACCGAAACGAGCGGCGTAATGCCGATGGTTGCAAAAACCCAGAATGAAGCGTCGCTGCGCCTAGACTTTGACAGGAGATTGCCCCATGACCGGCGACACAAAGGAGGATGCAAGTTTCGAAGGGGTATTAATACGACCTGTAGCGGATGTTAGTAGTCCCGAGCTGTCAATTGTGATTCCTGCCTTGAACGAGGAGATTGCAATTGGGCGCTTCGTTGAGTGGTGCAAGGAGGGAATTTCTGCGGCGGAAATCAAAGCAGAGATACTTATCATTGATAGCTCTACTGACCGCACTGCGGAGATCGCCGTAGAATGTGGAGCGCGAGTGCTCAGGTCACCAAAACGTGGACTGGGACGAGCCTATATCGACGCGATCCCATACATTCGGGGCCAGTATGTTTTGATGGGAGATGCCGACTGCACCTACGATTTTCGCGACATCCGTCCATTTGTAGACGAGCTTCGTGCGGGCACAGAATTCGTGATGGGCTCGCGATTTAAGGGATCAATCGAAACTGGTGCGATGCCCCCGCTTCACCGCTACTTCGGTACGCCCCTTACGACCTGGATCTTGAATGTCATATACGGGACGACGTTCTCCGACATCCACTGCGGAATGCGCGGTATTACTTTGGATGCATTGAAACGCATTCGGCTCGTTTCTCAGTCGTGGGAGTACTCGTCAGAGATGGTGCTAAAGTCGGTCCATTTTGGATTGCGTAGCAGTGAAGTACCGGTGCATTTCCTTGGCTCTGTTCGTTCGTCATGTTGAACCGCATCGATATGCAGCCTGAAGGCAGCGCTCGGGGGTGAAGGTTTCGCCGAGGCGGTCGACGGCGCGACGCCAACCGAGGTAGCTCGGCAGATACCACGATGCGACCCCCTTGAACGGCCGCAGCCAGTCCTTGAGGCGGCTGGTGTAGGCGTTTACGTTCTGGATGTGGAAGCCCTCGTAGACGTGCTCGCCATGGCTGGCGATGATGGGGATATGGAGAATGCCCTCGGCGTGCGCGAAGGCGCCGTAGGCGTCACGCCCATCGCTGACGAGCACTGCGTCTTTGGCAACGATGGGCGTGAGATGGGCCGCGAACGTCGGCGCCCGCAGATCATGTAAAACGTGATCCGTGGTGGCGCCGCTGCGATCACGCACGATCAGGATGCAATCGTGCTCGTCGGTCGAGAGGCCCCGTTTCTTCGCCGTACCGCCGCGTTTTCTGGGTGCTCGACCGACAAGCTGCTTCGATCCCTTGGCCGACTTGAGGATGAACGTCTCGTCGGCTTCGACGATCCCGCGGACGGCTTTGGCCTTGGCCTCCTTGGATGTCGCCAGGAACCGATGACGCCACCGAAACGACGTCTCCAGATGCACCCCGACTCGCTTTGCGGCTTTCCTCAGGCTGAGCCCGTCGACAATCGCGCGGGCGTAGTCGAGCCACTTCTCGCGCTTCTGGAGATGGGCGAGCGGCGTGCCGGTGAGCGCGTTGAACGTGCGTTTGCACGACGTGCACCTGTACCGCCGCATGCCGGTGGCGACGCCCCACTTGTTGAATGTCTCCGACCCGCAGTGGCCGCAAGCCGGCGCCTTGGCGAACTCGACTTCGATCAGCCCGACGACATCCCCGGCCGATCCCTTCACCGTCAGCGCCGCCATCAAGGCCTTGTGCTGCACTGGCGTCAGCGAGCCCAGCCCGCCGACCAACGCCCTGAAATCCTTGGCCTTCATGATCTTCTCCCCGCATCCAAATCACGCGGAGATCATGCGCCCACATTGAGTCCGAACAGAGCCATTTCCTTAAGGACATGGAAGGGCGCGCCAGCCATCTCGTGCGAGGGGGCTGGCTGGCTCCTTGGCGTGCAGGTTGGGCCAATCTAAAAGCAATGCTTGTTTTCGGTGCGGATTTTTTCCTGATTGTTCCAGGCTTGCTGTTGTTCGGAGCCGGACTGGTACCGCTTTTCTTGTTAGCTACTGGCCCCATGGTGATCAACGAGATAAAGTTCTCTATTAACTCTATGCTATTTTGCCTGCTGGTTACCTTGCTGGGGCTCCAGTTTATTCTCATAGGGGCCATTGCCGAGACCCTGTATGATGTGGTGGGAAAGAAGCGTAAGCGCTGGCTCGCCCTCTTTGAGTATACGCGAACTACGGTGGCGTCAGTGGTTTTATTTGCAATTGGGTTTTATTTCGTGGCGCGCTTCTTGCTGGCATTCGCTGCGGAGAATTACCGTGTGGTCGACTTGATAATAGACGCTAACCATCATGCTATTTTTGGTTTATTTTTAATGATATCTGGCGCGCTAGTGTTCTGAGTCTAACCCTTGGTACCCGTTTCTGACGGCTTCGAGAGCATCAAGGGCTCGGCGCTCTTTGGTGAGGATGGCATCAGCGGTCTTGGTCCAGACGAAAGGTTTGGGATCGGCGTTGTGGCGGTCGAGGTAGTCGTGGATCGCGTCCTTGAGGTCGGCAACGCTCCTGAAGACGCCACGTCGGATGCGCTTGCTGGTGATCTCGGCGAAGAAGCGCTCGACGAGGTTGAGCCAGGAGGCGCTCGTCGGCGTGAAGTGCAGCTTGAAGCGCCGATGCTTGGCGAGCCACGCCTTCACCTCGGGCGTCTTGTGCGTCCCGTAGTTGTCGAGCACGAGGTGGACGTCGAGGTGCTTCTTCACGCACCGGTCGATCCGCTTCAGGAAGCGGATGAACTCCTTGGCACGGTGCCGCGGCTGGCATTCGCCGATGACGAGGCCGCTCTTCACATCGAGCGCCGCGAACAGCGTCGTCGTGCCATGGCGCTTGTAGTCGTGCGTCATGGTCGCGGCGCGGCCCTTCTTCAGGGGCAGGCCCGGCTGCGTGCGGTCGAGCGCCTGGATCTGGCTCTTCTCGTCGACGCACAGCACCAGCGCCCGGTCCGGCGGGTTCATGTAGAGCCCGACGACGTCGGTCACTTTCTCCTCGAACTGCGGGTCGTTCGAAATCTTGAACCGCTTGACGAGGTGCGGCTTCAAGCCGGCCTCGGCCCAGATGCGCCCCACGCTGGACGCGCTGATCCCCATCTCGGCCGCCATCGAAGCCCGGCTCCAGTGTGTGGCGTTTGCAGGTGTCTCGTTGGCCGTCTTGGTCAGCACGGCAAGCTTGATCTTCTCAGGAAGCGGCGGCTTGCGCGAAGGCCGGGTCTTGTCGCGCATCAGCCCCTCGACGCCCTCGTCGATATAGCGCTCCTGCCAGCGCCAAACGCACGGCTTCGACTTGCCCGTGCGCCGCATGATCTCGTTGGTGCCGTGTCCATCGGCCGTCGCCAGCACGATCTCGGCGCGCCACACCACCTTCGAGGACGTGTTGCGGTCGCCCACCAGACCCGCCAACCGCGCGCGGTTCCACGGGCTCACATAGATGCAGATATCGTCTCGCCTCATGGCCGCAGACTGACTGATTTGCGGCAACATGGGAACCATCGGTTAGGTGTGGAACACTAGTGTTCGTGTGCATGCTTTTGCTTCACGCGGTCGATCTATATGTCCCGGTTTTGAAATCTCACAGGGATGGGCCTAATGACCTCTGATACGGTCCAAACGATTGATCGACGCGTGTCGCCGAGTTGGGAATCTCCATGCGCCCATATTTTGGTTCCTTCACCGCGCTGATTCGAGGGGAGGGCATCAATGGCGACGCTAGCGCGCGTTGCTCAACGGGAGTGAGGGCATCGGGGCCGCGACTAGGCGATAGTTGTTGTGCGCCAACGACTTCCGCTGAGAGCGGAGATCGACCCGATGCGCACAGGCTGTAGCCAGGATTTGTTCGATTTCGGAGTACGCTGGGCCAAAGCCGGCGTGATCCAGTGGGGGAAGATCCCGCCCGGAAAAGGCGCAGCGAACCATCTGGTAGCGAGTGTTGCGGGTGCGTCCGGTAACGGCGCGGTCGAAGCGTACACAGCGAGCTTGTGGGGTGCGAGATTGAGCCGCGTAATCGAACAGATCGCAGAGGCCGAGACCGTTCCGATCGTCGAAGGCTATATGAGACGGCGCGAGTCATCGCGAGGCGCGACACTCTGCCAGGGTGTCGATCGGCACCGAATACTGACCCACCAAAAGCACGCACTAGCGCCAAGCCCTCCGGCGCTACGCTGCGCTGCGCGCCTCCGGCCCTGGCGCTGCATCGTCACAACCTAGCCTCATTTATTCACCTGCCCGTCGTGGTGTCGAGTGCCGTCGAGCGGGCGCAAGCCGTCGGCCGGGTCGACGGCGCTGTGTGATCGAAACCGTTTGTAACGCGTTGGGGATTGGTGGGGTTGGTCTCGCAGCGGCGCCTCGGCCGCGTCGCTCAAGGCGGATGCGCAGTGAGGCCGGCGACCAGCACGACGAGGTCGTCGGCGAACGGATAGCTTGCCGGGAACGCGATCTTGATGCGGCTCTTCAGCTCCTCGACCCGCACCGCGACCTTCACGAACGATCGCCTGATCGTCTCGAATGTCGCCCCGCGCCAGATTGAGCGTGCGGGTGCTGCCCGGCGCAGGGAATGCAGGAGCCAGTAGGCGCCCATGTGCAGGAACAGGCGGAACTGATTGGCCTGCCAGCGCGAGCACGCGGTCTTGTCGGAGCGCGTGTAGAGCTTGAGGTCCTTGATCAGGTTCTCCATGCACCCGCGTGCACAGTAGACCTTCGCGTAGAGCACCTTGGCTCGGCCCGGCAAGTTCGTCACGACGAAACGGGCATCCGATCCCATCTTCGTCGCTTCCACGCGCGCGATGACCTTGCGCGTCTTGCTCCAACTCTCGGCCGCGTAGCGGAACTGGTGGAACCGGCGCACGGTCGGCCGTGACGGCTTCCTCCGGTTCTCGCACTGCTCCTTCCAGGGCTGGGCCATCGCTGCGAGCCGGCTGTTGATGGCAAGGCCCAGAATGTAGTCGCAGCCGAGTTCATCGAGCAGTGCAATGACGCGCTCGCCACAGTAGTGGCTGTCGCCACGAATCACGATCCCCACCTTGGGCCAGTGCATGCGGATACGGCCGATGACACGGCGCAGGATGTAGGAGATCTCCTTGCCAGATGGCCGCTTGCCGGGCCGGATCAGGGCGAGCAAAGGCTTGCCCGAGGTGGCCTCGAAGATCAGCATCGGCTGGAAGCAGGTGGCGCCGACATGCGCATTGAACAGTGCGAGAACCTGTTGGCCGTGCGCCGGATCATCGGTATCGTCGATGTCGAGCACGATGCGGTCGGGTATGCGTGTCCAGCTTCTGCAGAACAGATCAATGAAGCCGAGGCCGATCTCGACAAGCGTGCGCCGGTCGGCAAGGTTCTCCAGCCGCGACAGCGTCGGCTGGCTCATCAGATCGAGCCCGGTCTCCGGCGCGCGCCCGCAGGCGAGCTTGAAGGCGGGATCGGTGCGCAGGCGGTCGAGATCGTCGCAGTCCTCGTAGCCCGCTGCGATCGCCATCATGCGCGCCAGCACCATGTCGGCGTAGCTGTGAATGATGCGCATCGGATCACGATCGTCAGGCAGCGGCTTGGCGATCACCTCGGCCAAGCCAAGCCGCAAGGCAATCTCCCGCAGGACGACAAGGCCACCGTCCGATGACATCAGGCCTGCATCGAAAGTGGCTGTGAGCGGCTTGGCCCCGAACGGTGACAGCCCGGGCAAAATCGGCGTAGCGTCGGTCATGATGAGCGGCGGCTCCGGCGGCGACGCGCACAGGCCTGCTTCGACACCAGAACCTTAAGCCAAGCCAACGGCTTCGTCGCCGCTCATCACGTCACACCGTGAGGCCCCGTGAATAAATGAGGCTAG
>CAVTVO010000025.1:0-77842 GCA_963738065.1 uncultured Alphaproteobacteria bacterium | reverse complement strand
GTAGATGCGCATGCCTGGCGGGATCGCGATCATTCGCTCGTCCCGTCGAGCGCAGCAGCGATGCGGGCAAGCGCTGCAGGATCGATGCTCTCCTCGACCCTGATCGTGCGGCCATTGACCAGCCGCACCTTGATCAGTCCTGCATGCCGGCGCCCTCTGTTGGGACGCTCCGAAGAGGTGGAGGCGATGGTGGCAGGCACATCGGCCACCACCGCTACCTGCGCAAACGCCGCTGCGCCCGCCTCGCTGATGGTCACGCCGGGGACCAGGCCGGCATGCACCTGCTTGCGCCAAAGATAGATCAGGGCACGCGACACGTCGAACCGGCCGGCAGCCGCTGCGACCGAGCCACCCCGGCCGGAACGCGGCGTCGAGGATCGCCACCTTCTCCTCGGTGCTCCACGATCGCCGGCGGCGAACCGTGCTGATCACCTCCGGCAATCTGGTCATTACCGTCCTTAAGTGCAGTCGTAAGGACAGTTACGATCAGCTGTTCGATGCGCCCAGCAGAGCCCTTCATGGCCGTAGTCGCGGGGGACGCTTACGCTGAACCGGACCAGTTTTCTTCAGCTCTTGAAGCTATGAGCGGACAAGGAACTGCGATGCGAGGCTCTCAAGGACCGTTAAGGCGCGCATGCCACATCTTCATGGTCGTGAGCATGTAGATAGTACTCACACCGCGTCGTGGGACGCGATCTGATCTGATCCACGCTTCGAGCAAACGTCGCCCCATGGGCGCCTAACGAGCTGTGGCATGCTCGTAGATGTCTTCTTCCTGCGCATTGTGGATGCGCACGAGCGACTCGATCAATTCGATGACACGCTGTGCGTCGCGGATCAGGTACCGGTCGGCGTCCTCGGTCTTGAGACCATCAGACAGGCGCGCGAGCAGCCGCGCCAGATGTAATATCTCACGATGTGCACGGCTCATGGCGGCGAGGCCATGCCCATCATGCAGGAATTTCGCGAGGCGTGGATAGACTCGCCTCTCATCGTCGCGTTCGTGCTCGACAATCTGCTGACCGACAAGCCCTGTGGCTTCTCTAATCAGGCTCACCGCCGCTTCTGGGGCAGCATCATCCAAAGAATCCGCTATCTCGCGAAGGCGATCGAGTGTCGCATCGAGAGTTTGGTGCTCCTGATGCAGTGCCCGTGCGGCAGTCGGCTGCAAGGATTTACGTCCAGGACCCAACCCGGTGTGAGCGCGCGCAGGGCATTGAGGATGACAGCGACATCGATCAGCTCTTGTGTCAGCGCACCAGCGACCGGTGTGAGCCAGCCTAAGGCCGCAGCGAGCATCGCGACCCCGGATAGCGCCATTCCGGCGACGATGCTCTCGACCGCGATGCCACGAGCGCGACGCGCAATGGCGACCGCATCCGAAACCCGATCAAGTCGATCGACAAGAATGACGACATCCGCAGCCTCAGACGATGCGCTGGCTCCCCGGGCTCCCATTGCGATGCCAACGTCGGCTGCGGCGAGCGCGGGGGCATCGTTGATCCCATCGCCGACCATGAGCGTTGGATGCAACCGTTGCTCGAAGACAACGGCTTCGACCTTGTCGGATGGTTCCCGGTCAGCCAAGACGGTGTCGAGATCGAGCGCGGCTCCAATCAACTCGGCCAACTCCGCCCGATCGCCCGTGACCATCACGATGCGGGCCACGCCTGCCGTGCGCAGCGCCTGCACGGCGCGGGGTGTTTCCCGCCTCAGCTCGTCGGCCAGAAGAATGGCACCGATCACGCGCGCGTCGACGGAAACGAACACGCTCAGCGCCGAGCGCCAGGATGCGCGCCTGAGTGCACGCACCGCCCACGCATCCAGCCGTGCTGGGCCGCAAACAAGCTGGCGCGAACCGGCCTTGACCTTCTTGCCGGCAATGTACCCCTCGAGGCCCGAGCCCATCAACTCGCGCACCCTGTCAGGGGTGTCGAGAGGCAGGCCTCTGGACACCGCTGCGGCCAGGATCGCGGCGGCGACGACGTGGTGAGACGCCTGTTCGAGCGACGCCGCGAGGCGCAGCACTTTGTCTGAACTTTCTCCCGGCGCTGTCTCGACGGCGACTAGCCGAGCGCCACCTACGGTCAACGTCCCGGTCTTGTCGAACATGACGGTGTGGGTTCTTGCGAGCGCCTCGAGCGGGCCGCCACCTTTGATCAAGATGCCAAGACGTGCGGCGCGAGACACCCCGGCGATGAAAGCCACGGGTGCCGCGAGGATCAAGGGGCACGGCGTCGACGCCACCAGCACGGCAAGTCCACGTATCGGATCACCTGAAAAAAACCAGGCCACCCCTGCCAGCACCAGTGTCACCGGCAACAAGATCAGAGCGTACCGATCGGCAAGGCGAATGAAGGGCGCTTTCGCCGTTTGTGCGGCGGTCACCATTCGCACGATCCCCGCGTAGGTGCTTTCGCCAGCGGTTGCGCTCGCTCTCAACTCGAAGGTATCGCCGGCGTTGATCGTTCCGCTGTGAACCGGATCGCCCTTGCTGCGCGTGACGGGTATGGGTTCACCCGTCAAGGCTGCCTCGTCGAGGGTGGCATTGGCGCCCAAGATGATGCCGTCGACGGGGATGACTTCGCCGGCGCGAACCAGAATCGTGTCGCCAATGGCAACTTCCTCAATCCGCACGTCCTCGATCGAGGTATCAATCCGCCTGTGCGCCACCCGAGGGGCGCGATCGACGAGTACTCTTGAGGTCCCGCTCGGCGCGGGCGACCGCAAAGTCCTCCAGCAAATTGCCGCCAGCGTACATCACCGCGACAACTGCTCCGGCGAGATTCTCGCCCAACAACAGTGCAGCCGTCATGGAGACGAAGGCGACGGCATCGACTCCCAGGCGCCCGGCCAGAAGATCGCGCGTCATGGACACAGCGAGGCCGACAACGACTGGAATGGTCCCCGCGGCCCAGAACCTCCCGGCCCACATCCCGTATCCTGAAAGCCAACTCAGGATTCCAAGTATGAGCCCCGTCATCGCTATCCCAAGCAGCGCTCGGCGGAGCAATCGATCCGATATGAAGTCCGCCATGCGATAGCCTGTGCGATTGGTTGCTTGGGAGATGGACACGCTGGAAACGTTTCCGACTACACGACCGTCCCGAAAAGCTTCCCGATACCCGCCGTGAGCGCCATCGCCAACTCCGAAGCCGAACTCGGCGCGAGGTTAAACTGCCGCAGAACGCGGACCCCACGTTGCTGACATTCTACTGGCGAGACGGCTCTACCGCTTTGTCGGTTAACCAGCTCGACCCGGAACCGCGGCGGTCTTGCCAACTCATGATGGGTCCGCAGCGAGGACCCACTCACGCGCCATCACTTTTTCATCGATCGAAAATATCTTGACGGCTCCTGGCATCAGAAAGCGGAATGCGCGAACCGCATGCCGGATCCACTCAACGTTGGTGACGACTGCAATTCGCTCCCACCGCAACAGATGTCCCATACCAACTTTGAAATCCTCCCACATGGCGCTGGGTTCGATACCGGAAAAGTCTGGATCAATTTGATAGTAGAGCCGGATTTTTTCATGCTGCTTGATCGCCGCCTCGACCACGGGGACAAGCACAGTTTCGTAGTCGCTCCTTGTCACGTGCCCCCTGCACGCAAAGGCAACAACATTGCCCGGAAAATCACTCAAGTGCTCGATCATCGACAGCTCCTATCAACCGGCTACGCTCGACGTTGAGCGGCTTCGGGCGGGTCAGAGAACGGTGAAATATCCAACGATAAGCAAGCCACTGAGGACAGTGGAGCCGACAATGTATTTGATCAGAGAATTCGCTGGCATCTGGGCATAGCTTGTGCGCGAGACCAGTAGGCCGAGCACCACGAAGAGGATGATATCGAGCACGCCATGGCTCACCCAGTGGTGGCCTGTCATGGCGACCATGGCGCTCTGAATGCCGGGCACGTTTTCCTTCAGGACGACAAGCAGCACGTTGAACAGGCTGGTGATCGCGTAGGAGAGGCCAAAGGCCGTGGCGGTCGTGCCGACGCCGTCGACAGTTTCGTTGGCAGCGAGTGTTGTAGCCATTTTCTTGACCTCCTTAGACAAGCTTGGCCAACAAGGCGACCTTGACGCCCATGCTGATTATCGCACCAGCGCCTTCCATCGCCAGGCCCATGAGCACTACCAAGCCCGATACCCAGAGGACATGTTGCGTGCGCCGGCGAGTTTGACCACGTTCGTTTGCACGGCGATGGCCAGGAGGGTGGCGAGCAGGAGCAGCATGAAGAACAGATGCTCCTTGGACTCCATGAAAAACGAATGCGCAAAGCCCCACGGACCGGACGTGATGAGGGCTTTGTCGGCTCCGTAAAAAACGACGTACCAGTAGCCGCCGACAATGTAGGTCACCCACATCAGTACCGCGGTCAAAGTGCCCGCCGTGCGGATGCGCCCGACGTTAGCTTCGCGAGCGTTAAGTGTTTCAACGAACACCCACACTGCGGCGATCATGGCTAGAACGCCGAAGGTCGGATGCAGCATCAATATCATTTCCTTTGACATGGGCAGTCTCCTCGGAGTTCTTGCTATCCGACGGTACGTTGCAGGGAAATGCACCAGAAAACGAACGCGGCTGCGAACCCGAACAGAACCTTGGAGACAAGGCTCACTCCATAGGGGACCAGAGCCACGAACTCTGGGTTGATGACGGGCAGAATGACGAAGAAGTTCATCGCCCACACTCCGACCAGAGCAGCAATCACAACCATTGGCTCAAGTGCCGTGCCGGCGACGCGTGGCAACAGCCTTGGTATGGCCATGCCCACCGCGACACCCAAAGCGATCGACAAAACAACGTGAATTGCGATCCCCAACGGTAAGCCGGCGGGCCCCGACGCCAGTCCTGGTATAACGGCTTTCGTGATGCCGCGCGCCACCGTTGCGGCGTCATGACCGACCAGATGCTGATAGAGCGTGATCCATCCAATCTCCGCAACGCCACCGGTCAAGCCGGCGATGCCGCCCACGATACAAGTGTCGCCAGTGCCAACCGACGTTGTGCTTCGAGTTCGACTCATAGATCCGGTGCCCAATACGGCTGGAATGACATCACCCACATGAACCGGTACTAGCCGGCAACTTACGCACACATGGCCGTTGCCATACGATTTCGTAATCCTGCTGTGAGCTGGCCTAACCCCAGAGCACGCTTCGAAGCTTGCTCGAGCCGGCGTCATGCAGATTGACAGCTCGTGAGGAAGCGACAGCCTATTTAGCAACCGCCAAACGACAAGCTTTGCGCTAGATCAAAAGCCCAGCGCCTACATGCCTATCGCTTAGTTCCGGCGCAATAGCGCGCAAGATAAGCCGCAGCGAGGAGCTGGGCCATGATGCAGCATGTACATCACGATCCTGTGCTGTCGGCTTGTGGCACAGACCGCCAGTTCGCGGCTGTGCAGCAACTCCGTCGGCAATGTGACGGTAGAGCAGACGAAGAGTGGACACAGTTCAAACGTCGCTCGTGACCCGGAGCCAACTCTGCTGACGCCGCGTCCCGCTCGATTCCGCCCGAGGAGCTGAGAGGAGCGACGATCAGGCTCTCCAAGTTCAGCATGATTGGCGGTCGTTTCGCCAACATGGTCGTTGTGCCGCCGCAGGTTGCGGTCATCGGAGCCGGCCACATCGTCCAGCGCGTGATGGTGCATCAAGGTCAGCCGGCCTTGCGTGGCGTGCCGTGTTGCCTCTTTCGCTGACCTTCGATCACCGCGTGGTGAGCGGGGGCGAAGCGGCGCGGTTCGTCGTTGCGCTGAAGGGCGACCTCGAGCGCGCGGGGTAAGATTTTGTGACGTCGGTGTCACAGCCGCGCTCGGCCGCAGCAACCGATGCGGGACCTTGGGGCATGCGCGAGATCAAAGGCGCTACTTGGCCGGAGCAATCGGCCGACTGGCGGTTTCCATGCCAGAATTGTGCTGGCGAATGATGCCGACACGGAGGCGCCATCACATTGGCAACCGACGTCACCTGTGGGGACCGGTCAGCTGCCGTAGTTCTTCTTCAGGTACTCCGCGATGACCTTTGCGTCGGCTTCGTCGATCGGTGCGCCGAACGCCTTGATCATCTTGGTGACCGTGGCATCCCATACCGTCGCGTTCGGGAACGGTGAGTTCATCAGCACGTAGTCCAGGCTGTGACAGGAGGCGCAGTTGCCCTCGACCTTGTCGAGACCCGGCGCGTTCTTGAGCTGGACAGGCTTCTCGTCGGCGACGGCTGGTGATGCAACCGCCGCGGCCAGGAGGGCGGCAATGGCAAGCGTGCGCATGGTTTCCTCCTCAGGCCACGTTCAATGCGAGGGTGTAGATGACGTTGTGGTGATAGCCGGCGGGGTTGTGAATCAGCTCGGACGTCTGAGTCTGCCCGATCTTGTTCGTTGCGCTCGCCATCACGGTTTGCTTGCCCTTGCCTTCGGTGAGAACGGGAAGCTGAACGTGCGGAAGGCGAAGCGGCCCAGGTCTTCGCCCGAGCTTGGCCGGCTGCCAGGCCTTGCCGCCGTCGGTCGATACCTCGACCGTCTGCAGGCCGTATCCGCCATCCCAGGCGATGCCGCCGACAGTGATATCGTGATCCCGCCTTGACGCGCGCCCCCTGCTGATGGCTCGTGATCAGCGAGTTGACCACCATCTCGGTGATCGGGCGTATTGACTGCCGTCTCCTGGCTGGTGAACCGCGCAACGAGCGGGAACTTGCCCAAGCGGAACGCGGTAGGCGGGGTTCATCCAGAACCCTCTTGTCCGGGCTCGTCAGCGCTTTGATCGACGTGACGTGCTTCATCCAATAGGTGCCGGTCCAGCCGGGCACGATGAGCCGAGCGGGAAACCCGTTGAAGTGCGGCAGCGGCTGGCCGTTCATCTCGTAGGCGATGAGGGTGTTCTCATCCATTGCCTTCCAGACGGGGATGCTCTTGATGAAATCCGGCGTCTTGTCCACGATCGGGCCGTCGGCGCCGTCGAACAGGATTTCGATCGCTTCCTTCTTGAGGCCCACCTTGTCGAGCAGGTCCTTGAGCTTGGCGCCTTTCCAGCGGGCGCAGCCCATGGCGCCGTAGCCCCACTCGACGCCGGTCACATGCGGCTGGAACAGCCCGCGCCGGTTGCCCGAGCATTGATTGACGGCGACGAGCTCGTGGGCCGGCATCTTCTTGAGATCGTCGAGCGTGACTGCGGCTTGGCCGTTGGCGCCCTCGCCGCCGATGTCGATCTTCCAGGTCTTCGCATCGACCTCGGGAATATTGGAGAGATGATAGCGCACGAAGAACGCATCGTTGGGGGTGATGGCGGTGCGGAAATATTCAATCGGCGTCTCGTAGTTCGGCGGCCGATAACTGAGCTTGATCAGAGGCTTCTTGCCGGGCAGCGCGTCGAGTACAGCCCCTGAGCGCACGCCTTCGGACAACTCGGCGGGAAGATTAAGTCCGGCTGCCTCTGCCCGCGACAGCGCAGAAATGCTCACGCCGCCCAAAGCCGCGCCAACAGCAGCAACGCCCGTGCCACCCAGAAAGCGCCGTCGCGTCAGTCCATCCGGCGGTTCCAAGCCCGCGAGACCATTCCTCGTGTCGACCGGATTTGGCATCGCTGTCCCCCCTTAATCTGCCGTCAGAAAGCGGCCGTTGACGCAGCTGTGTGCGGCACAAGTTGAGAGGAAACGCGCCACCGATCGATTTTATTCCAAGGTCAGCCCGCACAGGGCGGCGCAGCCGCGCGGGCCTCGCGCAGACGGCGCCGGGCGGCATCCGGAGCCCTGCCGTCACGGGTTTCCTGCTCTGCAGCATGGGCAATGACGGCAAAGCGCCAGCCGGGCATGCCGTGGGCCACCAGTTCGTAGGCTAGCGGGCCGACCGCCCAATTGTAGCGACTCGACCCCACGCCGGCCGGCAGCGCCGATCCCGCAGAGCTTATGCGCAGGTCGAGCACACAACCGTGTGGCCCCCGATAGGTGGCGACGAGCAGGCGCACATCGCCGGCGAGGTCAATCTTGACATCCTCGAGCGTCAGTCCACCCGTGTCGAGGTGCGGGATAACGGGGTTGGCCGGCAGCGCCGCCAGCATGACGACCGCATCGCGACCGACACGCGGCACTTGTCCGCGTTCGCCGACGGATCCGATCGTGTCATAGAACGCGAGCAGGCCGAGCACGGCCACCGCAAGCCCTGCCAGACCGATCTGCGCGGCCCATCGCCCGGGCCTTTTGCGCGGCGCGGGCAGCGCCACTGGTGGCGTCGCGTCAGCGGTCTCACCAATGCACGCCTTGAGGCGAGCAAGGGTGGCATGCGCCCGAGCAATCTCCGGCTGTGCTTTGATCTGAGCGGCCACCGCGGCGCGCTCGCCCGGTGTCAGCTCGCCATCGACGAAAGCGTTGAGCCGCTCCATGTCCGGATGCTTGTTGTCGTCAGTGGCCATGGCTCGACTTCAGTGGCCGCACAGCACTCGCTTCGATGGCTGCAAGCAGGCATGCTCGAGCCCGAGATATTCTGCTCATCACCGTTCCAATCGGAATCCCCAGCATCTCGGCGGCTTGGGCATAACTGAAACCTGCAATATCGATCAAGGCGATAACTTCGCGCTGCGACGCCTCCAGCGTGGCGAGGCCTTGCTCCACTGTGATCTTGGCAATGCATGCATCATCATAACGCCACAGATCGACTTCGCGGGGCGGCGCCGCCGTCATGGTGCGTACCCGCGCGTGGCGCAGATGATCGAGAGCGGCATTCCGCACGATACGAAACATCCAGGCTCGATAGGCGGGCTTGTCCGCAGGGACGTGCCTGGCCGCGAGGGCGCGCGCCGCCGCCTCCTGCACGAGGTCACGCGCGAGATCGCCGTCCCCCACCATGGTTCGGGCGAAAGCCACAAGGCGTGGCAGTAGTCCAGGCAGGGTGACGTGAGGCTCGCGCGACAACAGAACCCCCCAACTGCTCAAAGTCGGTGCCAAACTGGTTGCCGACTAGACCCAAAGCATTGTCACGACGCAACCGGAATTCAGTCAAGCTGGAAGTGATCACCCAGGCAGATTTCGCACGCGCGGTGCTGGTCTATTGCGTGCCGGCCGTTGATGCGTTGATTGACGGTGCTGCACGCAAAGCTCCCGAAATCTGCGTTGCGGTACGACGACCAGCCTTTTGATGCGCGAACGATAGTCCCATATCCTTGACACCTCGAGCGCCCGGTCCCGATGATCAGCTCATCTTTGGGAGAACACGCATGGCCGGCCACGTTCGCTATATGGATAAGACCAGGGACTACTACCTCTCGCAGGGCTACGACAGGCCGTACGAGTGGGCGCACTTTGAAGACGTGCCTTTTGCGCCGCTTACGAAACCATTGTCGCAGTGCCGCGTGACGCTCGTTTCGACGAGCGAGATTTCCATTCGTGGACAGCACGTCGAGGACGAGACGCAAATGGGAATCGTGGGGGGGACCTACACCATCCCTTCAGACATGCCGGCATCGCAGCTCTATAGCCCATCACGCAGTTTTGACCAGGCGGCCACTACCCTGGAGGACGTGGATTCCTTCTTTCCGACGACGCGGCTGCACGAAGCGCTGGCCAGCGGGCGCATCGGCGGCCTGACCGCGCGGTTTCACGGGGTCTTCAACGCGTACAGTCAGCGTCGCACGCGTGAACGAGACGCCCCGGCCGTGCTGGAGCGCTGCAGGGAGGATGGTGCAGACGTCGCGGTGCTGGTCCCGGTATGCCCTGTATGCCACCAAACGATCAGCCTGGTGGCACGGCACCTGGAGGCGAACGGCATCCCGACGGTGGTGTTGGCTGCCGCCCGAGATATCGTCGAGCATGTCGGCGTCCCTCGCGTTGTGCATACCGACTTCCCGCTCGGAAACCCGTGCGGCGAGCCCCACAACGTCGAACAACAGCGGGAGATTCTCGAGATGGGTTTCAAGCTGCTAAAGCGCGCTTTTTCACCGCGCATCACGGTCCAGACTCCGTTCCGCTGGAGCGAGGGCGAACGATGGAAGGATCTGGTATTCACGCCGGAGCAGCCGTGGAAGACCGGCGAGGTGGAGCAAGACTGGCTACGGAAGAAGGAACGCTACAAGAACCTGAAGGCAGAGGGCAAAGTCTGAAATGGTCACGAGCGTCATCGTGTATTCCACGCCCCTGTGCGCGCCCTGCGAGCGGCTTAAGCAGTATCTGAAGGCCAATGGAATCGCGTTTGTGGCCAAAGACCTCCTGATGGACGAGGAGGCTGCCGAGAAGATCGAGGATCTCGGCATACGGTCATCTCCAGTGCTGGAGGTTGACGGCCGGTATTACGCCGGGGCTCAGCTCACCCCCGAGACACTTGAAGAGGTGCTCGGCTTATCATGAGTGTCTGTGTCGCCGACCTTTCCACGGTGCTGGTGGGTCCTTACGCAACGCAAATCCTGGGCGACCCCGGCTCGGACATCACCAACGTCGAGTCGCCCGACGGCGGGCGCATCTAGCGCACTTTTCCGCGAATGCTGGTTGCCCGGATCCAGGTCCTCGCTTGCACGGTCGCGGTGGTGGTGAGGCGTGATCTCCTATGTGCCGCCATGGGAGCATTGGATGATCTTTCAGCATGGATCAAAGGATTGCTCCTCGTTCGCCACCCATTGCATAGTGCTGGAAAGCCCAACATGCGCAAGAAATATGGAGGGAACGCATGGCCTACACCCTTGAGCAAGTGAGCGCTGACATCCGAGAGGCCCTCAAGGCGGATCCCGGGATCGTCGGCAAGCAGGCAGTGTGCAAACTCGTGTCGAAGGTGCTGCTCGACCAGGAATTCATCGCCAAGCACCTAACGGCCGAGCAGTGCCGCCCGCGCAAGGTGCTGTACGAGGATCCGGAGCTCGGCTTCTGCGTTTGCGGCCATGTCTACGAGAACGCTGCGCACGGCGCGCCGCACGACCACGGCTCCAGTTGGGCGATCTACGGCCTGGCGGCCGGCGACACGGAAATGACGGACTGGCGGATCGTCAAGAAAGGCGAGGGCGATGCGCCGACCCTGGTCGAGCCCGTCAAAACGTATGTCCTGAAGCCAGGCGATAGCCACTTCTACGATGTCGGCGTGGTCCACTCGCCGAAGCGAGACGGGCTCACGAAGCTGGTGCGTATCGAGGGTCGGAACCTCGATCACGTGCAGCGCTCGAACATCAAAGCGGCTTGAGGAAGGGCGACACCGTGAAACTGGACTATGTGACGATCGAGAAGCGCGGTGGCATCGCTATCGTGCGATTCGACCGCAAGGCGAATCTCAACGCCTTCAACGAGAAGCTCGTCGTCGAACTGACCCATGCGGCGCGCAGTTTTCACGAGGATCTCGGAACCCACGCCGTGGTCCTCGCCGGTGCGCCCAATGCCTTCTCGGCCGGCTTCGATCTGAAGGCTACCGATGGTTGGATCAGCGAGACCGACGATCTCAAGCGGCGACAACGTGCTTATGGCGGGGTGAGGTTGTGCAAGGCGTGGGAGGCGATGCCGCAGATCACCATCGCGGCCATGGAGAAGCTGGCGGTTGGCGCCGGCGTTGCCATCGCGCTGGCCTGCGATTGGCGGGTGCTGGGGCGCAATGCCTACCTCTACGTACCCGAGGTCAAGATCGGCTTGAACCTGCAGTGGGGTGCCTTGCCGCGGCTCATCACGCTGGTGGGGCCGGCGCGCGCGAAGCGCATCACCATCATGTGCGAGAAGATGCCCGCCGCCCAGGCGCTGGATTGGGGGCTGGTCGAAGAGCTGGCCGACGACGGCCGGACGGTGGAGAAGGCGCTGGAGATGGCGGAAGTGGTGCTGTCGATGCCGGCGCCGACGGTCCGCATGATCAAGGAGGCGGTGAACGCCACGGCGAACGCGCTGCACGCCGCGACCGCCTTCGCCGATGCCGATCAGAGCCAGCTCACGGCGACCTATCGGTCCGCCAAGGCGGCGCGGGACTCTTTTCGGAAGAAGTAGGGCCGCGCGGCGGACTGCATCGTGACGTCTCCAATACGAGGGCACAGGACGATGGGCCAGGAAATCCAGATCACGGCGGCCGATGGCGGCAAGTTTGCCGCCTACTTGGCGCTGCCGTCACGCACGCCAGCCCCCGGCCTGGTCGTGTTGCCGGAGGTGTTCAATACCAACCCGCATATCCGCTCGGTCGCCGACGGCTACGCGGCGGAGGGGTTTGTCGTCCTCGCGCCGGACGTCTATTGGCGGCAGGAGGCCGGCTGCTACGCGTCGTATACCGACGAGGGACGCGCCAAGGCACAGTCGCTGCGCGCGCGCCTGGATACCGACCAGTTCGCCGCGGATCTTGGCGATGTCATCGCCGCCCTGCGGGCGCGTCCGGATTGCGCAGGCAAGGTCGGCGTGATGGGTTTTTGCCTGGGCGGCAAGTTTGCCTACCTGTCCAGCACGCGGCACGCCATCGACGCCGCGGTGAGCTATTACGGCGTCCAGATCGACCAGCACCTGGGCGAGGCCGATCGCTTGAAGTGTCCGATCCTGCTGCATTTCGCCGAGAAGGATTCGCACGTGCCGGCCGACACCGTCGCGGCGATCAGGGATCGCATGGGGAGCTGGGAGAAGGTGACCATCCACGTGTATCCTGGCACCGAGCACGGCTTCAACCGGTATGGCTATCCACCCTACCATGAGGCGGCAGCCGGCTTGGCGCGCGAGCGCACCTTGGCGCATTTCCGCCGGCTGTTGTCCTAGCGAACGGCGAGGAGCGCGGCATGTCGGCCAATGAGATCAAACGCATCGATGCGCGGGCATTGAAAGCCCAACTGCACGATGGCGGCGAGCTGGCCTTGCTCGATGCGCGCGAGGAGTTGCCATTCGGCCGGCGCCATCTGCTGATGGCGTCCTGTGCTCCGCTGAGCCGATTGGAGCTGCTGGCCGACGATCTGGTGCCGCGGCGCGGTGCGCGCGTCGTCTGGTGCGACGATGGCGAGGGGTTGGCGGCGCGCGCCGCCGCGCGGATGTCGGCACTCGGCTATCAGGACGTCGGCTGGCTCGACGGTGGAATTGCCGCGTGGGAAGCGGCGGGCTTTCGCGTCTACAGCGGCGTGCACGTGCCCAGCAAGGCATTCGCCGAGGTGGTGGAGCATGAGGCCGGCACACCCTGGATATCCGCCCAGGACTTGCAGGCCCTGATCGATCGCAAGGCCGATATCGCGATCTACGACAGCCGCTCCTACGAGGAGTACCACAACAATAGCATTCCCACGGCGATCAGCGTGCCGGGGGCGGAGCTGGTCTACCGCTTCGCGGACCTTACGCCGTCGCCCGATACCACTGTCATCGTCAACTGCGGCGGCCGCACGCGCAGCATCATCGGCGCGCAATCGCTGATCAACGCCGGCGTGCGCAACAAGATCGTGTCGCTGAAGGACGGCACCATGGCCTGGCATCTGGCCGATCTCGACGTGGTGCACGGAGCGACGCGAAGACCGCCCGAAGTCAGCGCGCACGGGCTGCAGTCGGCCCTCGAGGCCGCTGCGCGAGTGGCGGCGCGCTGCGGCATCGTGCGCATCGACAGGGGCACGCTCGAGTCATGGCGCGCCGAGGCGACGCAGCGCACCCTGTACGTGCTCGACGTCCGCTCGCCGGAGGAATACGAGGCTGGCCATCTGCGCGGTGCACGCTTGGCGCCGGGCGGGCAGCTCGTGCAGGAAACCGACTTCGCATATGGCGACCTGGGGCGCCCGCGTCGTGCTGGTCGACGACAATGGTGTCCGCGCGACCATGACCGCGTCGTGGCTGAAGCAGATGGGCTGGCCGGATGTCGCGGTGCTGGTCGCCGGCCCGGCCGATGGCGATTGGGTCACCGGCCGGCATGCGCCGCGCGTTCTCGGTCTGGAAGCGACCTCGGTGCCGGCTGTCGATGCGATGGAGCTGCGCGACCGATTGGCGGCGGACGAGGTGGTCGTGATCGATCTCGACCTGAGCGGGCGCTACGCGCTGGGCCATATTCCCGGCGCCTGGTTTGCGAACCGGTCGCGCCTCGGTGCCGCGCTGGCGAATCTCCCGGCCAATCGGGCGATCGTGCTGACCTCGGCAGACGGAGCGCTGGCGGTGCTGGCGGCGGCCGAGCTGCAGGTCGCCGCATCGGTGCCAGTGATGACCCTTACGGGGGGCACGCAGGCCTGGGTCCAGGCGGGATTGCCGCTCGAGACCGGGAGCACCCGCATGGCCCACCAGGCCGACGATGTCTTCCTCTCGCCGCGCGAGCGCGGCCAGAACCGCGAAGACGCGATGCGCGAGTACCTGACCTGGGAGATCAATCTGGTCAACGATATGGCCAAGGATGACGACCACCGCTTCCGCGTCGTCGCCGGCTGAGGCGCGACCCGGCGATGTAGGTGGACCCGCGCATGCGTCGTGGCTCCCGGCGCACGGGTCGCGGGCCCACCGAGTACCCGCGGCTGGACGTCAGCGGCGGGAAGCGTGTTCCCGCACTGGCAGCTGCGCGACCGCTGATATTCTACTGACGCCTGCGTCACGCTGCATCCAGTGTCGTGTGGCGGTATTGATGGGCGTCAATGCGAGGTGCGCATCAAAAGACCGATTGTCCTTGTTGATCGATAAATCGCAAAGCGAGGCAATTGGTCATGCGAGCCCGTGACATCATGACGACATCGGTCGTCACAGCTCAGACGGACACGTCCATCCGTGAGATCGCTGCACTGTTATCGAGGAGACAGTTCAGCGGGTTGCCGGTCGTCGATGCCAAAGGACGGCTTCTCGGGATTGTCAGCGAGGGCGACTTGATCCGCCACTCCGCAATTGGGACCGACCCGAAGGGCAAATGGTGGCTCGAGGGCCTCGCGGATCCTGACGCGATTGCGCGCACCTATTCGAAAGTACATGGCCAAACGGCTGGCGACGTGATGGCGCGACACGTCGCAACCATTTCGGACGAGGCCGATCTGGAAGCTGTTGCGGCAGCCCTCGACACTCAGGGCATCAAGCGTATCCCGGTGATCAGGGACGGACGCTTGGCCGGCATCATCACGCGCAGTGATCTCGTCCGCGCCCTGGCCCACGCAAATCCCGAAGGTGTCGGTGCGCGTCGTGACAACGCCACAGTACAGAAAGATATCCTCGGCAAGATGGCCGACCAGTCGTGGCTCAATACGGGTTACGTCAACGTTCAGGTGAGGGAAGACTTGGTCGAATTGGGGGGCTTCGTCGCCTCCGAAGACCAGCGCCATGCACTGCATGTTCTGGTGCGAGAGGCGAGCCCGTCTCGCAAGATCGTCGACAAGCTCGAGATCGGCCTTCCGATGGTCAGCGATTTCATGTGACATGTGACGCGACCCGACAGCAGCCGGCCGCCACGAGCGAGCGGATCGCGGGACTGACGCCGGCAAGCCCGTCTCGCGGCATGGCGTCGGCGTCAGAGCGCCTCGAAGACCTTGGCGCCCAATTGACCGATCTCTTCGTCTTGCTGGTAGCTTCCCCCACTCTCACCGATGGCTCCCAGTATCGTCCCGTCTTTCGACCTGAGAACGACGCCACCCCATACCGGCGTATAGAGAGGATCACAGAACCACGTGATCTCGCGCCTTTCGTTGCCCAGCGACATGTCGAAGAGCCGCTCCTTGATCGCCTTCGTATCTCTTTGCCACTTCGTTGCCGTGTAGGCCTTATTGTAGCTCATCCGGGCGTTGAGAGCCGAAGCGCCATCCATCCGCGAAAGATGAATGAGATCGCCGCCAGCATCGACGACTGCCGCGGAGAACTTTAGGCCTTTTTCCGCGGCCACCTTCAACATGGCGTCGACGATTGCGCGGGCTTCCTTCAGCCCCAGTTTTTCCGCCATCTCGAGTCTCCTCCGCGCTTTGGCTGGATGCGCCGCGTTGGTCCGCAGCCCATGCGTTCAATGGCCACTATATCCCGTGGACAGCCGCGATCCTCCTCGATTGCCTTCCGGCGCCGGATACCTCCTCCGCGATAGTTCGTCGACGCAGCCTCAAGCGCCAAAAGTAAAGCGCGAACCGACGTTGGTGGTCACCAGCTTGTCGGGCATTCGGCGGCGCATGCTGTCGATGAAGGCGGCGCCCGAGCAGTGCATCGGGATGACGACGTCAGGCGCGAGCACCTCCAGCTCCGTGACCGTGCGCTCGATGTACTCCTGCGGAGCGGTCACGAGGTGGAACCCGCCAAGCACCGCGTGAAGCTTGGAGACTCCGGAAACGGACATCGCCTGTTTGATTGTGTTGATAAGGCCGACGTGGCCGCACGAAGAGATGACGACAAGGCCAAGCCCCTGCACGATGTAGCAGGTCGCGTGCTCGTCGGGGTGTTCGTCCTTGACGAGCTTGCCCTTGCGCTCGGTTTCCGTGAAATGGTCGTACTCGTAGACCATTGAGCCGCCGCTGACCGTCTCGAACGAGTTGCGCTCGATGAAGCCCGAGGTGAATGCGTGGTCAAGCGTGTACGGCTCGCGGCAGCACACCGGCGCAACCTTCTGTGCTGTGAGCATCATGCGGTCGAGTGCGCCCCACGAGACGGGGTCGGAAGGTTCGCCAAGCCACTTCTCGCGGAAGCTTTCTTCGCCGCACACGTAGAAAGCCAAGTCGCCGCGCATGCGCTTGCGGTGCTGCATGACGAAGCCAACGAGGCCGCCGAAATGATCGCGGTGCGCGTGGCTCAGAATGAGGCCGTCGATTTTGGCGGGGTCGATATCGAGCAGATCGATGTTGCGATTGATGATCTCGGGCGTGAATCCGTAGTCGAGCATGTACTGCGCCGAAGTTCCCGCCCGTGTCGATTGCAGATGCAGTGAAAGCCCCCATTCGCAGGCGAGCGAAGTCATCTGCCGGCCAGGTACCTGGCCGACATGCTCGATCTTGGCAAAGGGATGCGTCGACTTGGGCAGAAAGCGCTCGTAGCGGCTATCGACCACCACCCGCACGGACAGTCGATCGACGATCGGTGCCGCGAAGGGTTTCTTGTCGGCAAAGCTTTGCGGGGCGAGGCTCCGAGTCATTGCTGCGTTCCTTGTGCACTACGTCGCAAATGCCAAAGCACATCAGCCGATCAGGGCCGTGTCAATGCGGTGCATCCAGTCCGCAGCGCCGCAGTATTAGCCGAAGACCTAACCGACCCGGAGCATCAGCGCTCCAGCGTAACGGATGATAGATCTCGCCCGCATCGACCATGGCCTTCAACCATGGGCACTGAGCAGCCCCCCGCTGGACGGGCAGCAATAGCGACAGAAGGCGATCGCGATTTCTTGCGCCAGCGTATTCCTGCAGCGCCTTGCCGAGGGGCAGATGCTGCGCCTTCGCCTCGATCGACAGTCGCGTCGTATAGGTTGCCAGGAACGCAAACGGTGCGTCTTCGTCCTTTCGGTTCTCGGCGAGATTGAAGTGCACGCGCCCGACCAGGTTCCAAGCCGCATGACGACCCTTGAGAAAGTCCTGGACGGTGAGCTTGACTGCGGCGATCTCGGCGTCGAAGGCGGCATCGATCCGATGCCACAGGTCCGCCAGCAGCGGAGCCGTCAGATATTCCGCTCCTGTCATGGGCGGAACGGCAAAAGCAGTCTGCTCCAGTTCGCTGCTCTCAGGCGCCGGTACAGGCGGCTTGTGGCCACCCTCGGCGATCCCGGGAAGCGCACATAGCGCCGTCACGTAGCGGACGCCGAACTCCCGCCAGTATGACAGCACCGGTGGCAGCGCCGTTCCGACTTCGTCGGCGCCCAAGCATAGCAATCCGTGCCCAGGGCCCTTTGCAAACGCCTGCTCAAGTCGCGAACCGAGACCGGCATCCAACGACGTACCATCGTCAGACGGCCTCAGGGTCAGCACACCGCTTGGGGTGAGAACAGGTGCCAACATCATGCCCGGTTCGCCGCTTTCATCATAAGATCGAGATCGCCGCGCGACAGGCGGGGCGCCCCCACGAGGCCTACGTTCCTCCGCCTAAAGGCGCCGCGGCCCCGGCACGCCCTTCCGTTGCGCCGCCTCGCCGAGCGCCGACGAAAAGAGATGCTTGGGGATGTTGAGGAGCGCAAACCGGCGGCGATCCGAAGACGTGAGATCATCGACGGCTTCAACGACGATCTCGACCGTCTCGTCACCGGAATAAACTTCCACTCTGACCTCGGCATCTTCGAAATCGACTTCGTGTCTACGGCCATTGCCGCCGCGGATGATGGCGTGGGACATGTGAGCGACTCTCCTCGAGGCGTCTTGGTGAGAATATCGAGACAATTGGCCATCCGCGCATTGGCAACAACCGACATCGTGCCTCGGCTGAATTTCCCTCGGTAGGCCGTGTCCATGTCATCCCCATCAGGCCCTGGGGCAGCTGCGCTGCCCTCTCGTTGCCTTGCCTCAGCGCCCCGGGACCTTACGTCAGAACGGCTGATTGCCGTCCAGCGTCGCGAACCAGGCTCTGGATATTCCTCGTGCCGCGGTTGGAACATGAGGAGATTCAGGCCAGGGTCTTCCCATGCCAACCCTGATCATCACCGAAAAGACCAGCCAGGCGCGCGACCTGCGCGCGGCGCTCGGCGAACGCTTCGGGCAGATCTTGCCCGCCGAGGGCCACCTGCTGAGCCTGGCCGAGCCGCATGAGGTCAATGCCGCCTGGAAAAGCTGGGCGTGCGAGTTGTTGAAGCCCGCCGATCTCTACCCCACGAAGTCGGCGAGCGAGGGTAACAAGCCCGCCAAGCTGAAGGCAATCGCCGCGGCGCTGACGCGTTGCAATAGGGTCATTCTTGCCACTGACTGCGACCGTGAAGGCCAGCTGATCGGCCAGGAGATTCTCGAGCACCTGCGCTACCGCGGCACCGTCGAGCGCGCCCTGTTCACCGCACAGGACCCCAAGTCGCTGCGGCAGGCATTCGACAAGCTCAAGCCCAACCGCGAGCTGCGCCCTCTCTATGAGGCCGCCGTCGCGCGGCAGCAGGCCGACCAGATCTTCAACCTGTCGCTGACCCGCACCGCGACCCGGACGCTGCTTGCCCACGGCGTCAAGGGCGTCATCGGCATCGGCCGGGTCAAAACGCCGACCTTGGCCATCGTCTGTCTCTGCGAACTCGAGATCCGCGATTTCCGCGTTGAGGATTATTTTGAGATCGTCGCCACGGCCAAAGTTGAGGGCGGCACGTTCCTCATGCGCCACGCCCCACCGGTCAAGGCCCGGATCCGGGATCGTGCTCAGGCCGAAGCCATCGCCAAGGCGGCAGCCCAGCATACCGGCCCGCTCGCCGTGTCGGTCGAGCACCGCCGGCAGGCGCCGCCGCGGCTGTTCGACCTGCCGTCTCTGCAGAAGACCTGTGGTCAGCGCTGGGGCTGGACCGCCGACAAGACCCTTTCGATCGCCCAGGCGCTTTATGACGGCGACGGCAAGAAGCTCATCACCTACCCCCGAGCCGAGGCCCGCCATCTTGCCGAGAACCAGATCGCCGATGTGCCGGCCATCGTCACCGGCATGACCCGGTTGCGGGGCTTTGCACACATCGAGATCGATCGGCCCGTGATCCGCCGCGGCAAGTCCGGCCACTTCTGCGACAAGGCGCTCGAGGGCGTGTCGCACCATGCCATCGTGCCCAACGTCAATGTCATGGATGACCTCGAGGCACGCATCGCCCGGCTCAGTGACGACGAAAAGCGGCTGTTCGCTCTCATCTGCCGCTCCTACTTGGCCGCCGTCATGCCCGATTTCGAGTACCGCCAGACCGTCGTCACCATGAACGTGCCGGTGCCGCAGCTGGGAGCGCGCACCACGGCAGAGTTCCGCGCCGTCGGCCGCATTCCCCTGGTTGAGGGCTGGAAGGCCGCCTTTGGCAGTGCCGATTCCGAACCTGGGCGCGAAAAGGAGGGCGAGGCGGAAGGCGAGCAGACGTTGCCCGCTCTCATCGACGGTCAGCGTGCAACGCTGACGCAGCCACGGGTGCAGGCGAAGCAGACCCAGCCACCGCCTCGCTACAATGAAGGCACGCTGGTCGACGCCATGCAGAACGCCTGGCGCTTCGTCAAGGACGAGGCATTGCGCGAGCGCTTGAAGGAGGCCAAAGGCATCGGCACGCCGGCGACGCGCGCCGAAATCATCAAGGGCCTCAAACGCCAGAACCTGCTGATGGCCGACGGAAAGCTGGTGATGCCAACGCCCGCCGGACTGCGGCTGTTCGAACTGCTGCGCGCCGCCGCACCCGCGCTCGTCGATCCCGGTACCACCGCAATCTGGGAGATGCGTCTCGACGACGTCGTGGTCGGTAAGGCGAATTTCCGCGCCGTCATCGACGAGATCGCCGGCGAAGCAGGTCGGTTGATCACGGTGCTCCGGCAGCACAACGGCGGCACCGTCGACTTGAGCCAGCCGGCACCGATCCGCACAAGACGCGGACGGTCTCCGGCACGCGGCAAGCGCCACCCTCGCAATCATGCAACGGCTGCTTCGGAAGAGACAAAACCCAAGAGCCGGCGCCAGCGCAAAGCCAAGGACGCTTCGCCCGAAGTCATCGGTCAGCGCAGACACGACGACGGGGCGCAGCCTGAGCACCGGCCATCCGCGCGGGTATCCCCTCCGACCAGCAAGATGGTCGCCTTCGCGCAGCGGCTTGCCAAGGATAAAAAGGCCGCACTACCACCCGGCTACGACAAGGATTTCGAGATCTGCCGCCGCTTCCTCGATCAGCACACAGGCCGCTGATGCGATCTGCTGATTGTCATCAACAGAGCGTCGACGTGACCGGATCTGAGATGGAGATTGGATGCCGCCGACCTTGCGAAATCTGCTGACTCCCTGCCCGTTGCTTGTGACGCGGAAGTCAGCGAAAACGCTTATCTGCGCGCACGGCATTCAGTTGCAGCGCATCGCCGAGAAGATAGACATCGCAGCTTTAGTGGACTGGCACGTCGCCCGCTGTTCCGATCTTGGCGACGAACTCTGTCAGCGAAGCAGCGAATGTCCACCACTCCCGCCGGTACCCGTGTCGGCCACTGGTTGTCGTGTTCATGGTGACCGTTCTATCTTCTGCAGATTCGGCCAATCCGCGAATGCGAACCAGTAAAGCAAGATCAGGTTGACGACCGGAATGAACACCAGCAGGGCCATGATCCCCGGGTAGCCGGCCTTCTTGCAAATGCGCCAGAAGGGCCACACGAGCAAGGCCGCTATGATCAGCATCCCCACAGGACCGATACCAAACCCGTACGAATATCCCCATTCATGCATCATGGCCTCATCTCCGCATCAGGGCGCTGGTTGCTGCAACAACGATCGCCGCTGGCACGGCGAGCAACTCGGCACTTCACGTCGCACGGGCAACCCAAATGCCCTCTTCCACCGTGGATGCGCTAAGCAAGCGGCAGACCGCCCGGCTGGAGCATTGCACGCGTCAACGGCAGATCAGGACGGGGATCGTGCTGTGAGTTACTACGTTGTGGGCCTGGCTGCCGAGCAGAAGTCGGGACAGCCCGCGGCGGCCGTGGGAGGCCATCACGATGAGGTCGCACGACCTCGCCTTCGCCGTCTCGAGAATGCCGTCTGCGGGGTGACGCTCCTTGACGTGGACGGTCGAGCAAGCGACCCCTGCCTTGGCTGCCGCCGCGTTGGCCTTCGACAGGATCTCGGCCGCGTTGGCAGCCATGGCCTTCTCGTAATCCTCGAACGGGAACGCGATGGCTGCCTCTCCCGAAATCTGGGTTGCCCAGGGCTCGGTGACGGTGACAACCGTCACCTGGGACGCCAGGGCTTTAGCCAGTGACAGACCCTGCGACAGGGCCTTTCCAGCCAAGTCCGAGCCATCGATCGCTATCAGAATGTGCTTATACATGTGACTTCCTCGATATGAACCGTCCCGATCCTTGTTCGGATCCACCCTGCCACTGAGGGCCATTCAGCGTAACTGCGCGTGGTCGGCCGTCCGTATCGTCGTCCGATTGATCGGCCACTTCATGATGGGTCTCGCATCCGAAGGCCCGCTTGCGAGCTCTGGAACGACGTTCCGGCTGTCCCAAAGAGGAGCTCCGCCGCGTCCTCGAGCCGACCGATTGCTGCGCGTTTCCCGGTCCGTCGCACGAACTCTAGAGCGGCTTCGATCTTTGGTCGCATCGAGCCCGGCTCGAACTCTGCCGGATCGAGATCGTTCGGACCAGCACTGGCAACCGACTGTGCTCGTGCCGTACGCCAACAAAGATAGACACCGTCGACATCGGTCAGCAGCAGGAGGCAATCCGCATTCACCTCGCGGGCAAGCAGCGCACTGGCATGATCCTTGTCGATCACCGCTTCGACCCCATAGAGGCGGCCATCGGCGGCGCGGGCCACAGGAATGCCACCACCACCGACGCAGATGACGATGACACCGCGCGAAGCCAGGTGAGAGATCACGCCGAGTCCGAGAATTGCGAGCGGCCGCGGGGAGGCAACGGCCCGACGCCAGGCTGCGCCGTCCTTCACGATCGACCAACCCCGCTCGGACGCAAGATGCCGCGCTTCGCCCTCGTCGTAGATGGGGCCGATCGGTTTCGTGGGCTTGCCGAATGCGGGATCTCTCGGATCGACGACAAGTTGGGAGAGGACGGACGCCACCTCTCTCTCCGACGGCAACGCATTCCTGAGCTCCCGCTCGATCAGGTAACCCAGCATGCCTTCCGTTTCGGCGCTCAAGATGTCGAGTGGCTGCTGGCTGCCAGCGGAACCTGCGGCACTTTAAAGCGCGAAGAGGCCAACCTGCGGCCCATTGCCGTGCGTGATGATGACCTCGTTGCTGTCGGAGCAGAGTGGCACGAGCGCCTCTGCTGCACACCGGACGTTGGCCCGCTGATTGGCCTCAGTCAGCGGCTCACCGCGTTTGAGAAGCGCATTGCCTCCGAGTGCTACGACGATCCGCATCTTCTCAGGATCCTATGGTCGCGACGAGAACCGCCTTGATCGTGTGCATGCGGTTCTCCGCCTGGTCGAACACGATCGATGGCGGCCCTTCGAACACCCCCTCGGTCACCTCCATGCATTCGATGCCAAACTTCTGGGCGATCTCCTCCCCGACGGTCGTCTCCCTGTTGTGGAATGCCGGCAGGCAATGCATGAACTTGGCGTGCGCGTTGCAGGTCATGGCCATGACGTCTTCGGTGACACGGTAGGGCGTGAGCAGCTGGATGCGTTCTGCCCATTTCTCCTTCGGCTCTCCCATGGAGAGCCACACGTCGGTGTAGACGAAGTCGGCGCCTGACAGCGCCGTGCCGAGGTCGGTCCCCATCGAGAACTTCCCGTGCGCCTTGCCTGCCGCCTGCTCGAGCTGCTCTGCGATCAGACGCTCCGGCCAGAGCTCCTTTGGCCCACAGAGCCGCATGTCCATCCCAAGCTTTACGGCACCAAGCGCCAAGCTTCGCGCCACGTTGTTGCCGACGTCGCCCATGAACACGACCGCCATATCGGACAGGTCCTTGTGGGTGAACTCGCGCATCGTCATGAAATCCGCGAGAGCCTGCGTCGGATGGGCCTCATCCGTCAGACCGTTGTAGACCGGAACACCGGAGTACCCGGCAAGATCGCGCGCCGACCGCTGGCTGTAGCCGCGAAACTCGATGGCGTCGTACATGCGGCCGAGCACTCGCGCCGTGTCCTTCATCGATTCCTTGTGCCCGATCTGACTTCCACTCGGTCCGAGATAGGTCACATGTGCGCCCTGATCGTAGGCTGCCACCTCGAAGCCGGTGCGTGTCCGGGTTGAATCCTTCTCGAAGATCAGTGCGATGTTGCGTCCCTTCAGCCGATGCTGTTCGCTACCGGACAGCTTGGCGGACTTCAACTCCGCGGCAAGGCGCAACAGAAACCGGACCTCCGATGCCGATACGTCGTCGAGGCTCAATAAGCTACGGCCCTTGAGATTGATCGGCATGGAAAACCCTCCAGGATTGGGACGCCAATTGTGAGCAATGCCGTGGCCTAGGATCGCCCCATTCCTCGCTCCCGCAGAAACGCGGCGAGGCGCTGATCGAGGCGGGGCGTGTCCACCTCGGCGAACTCGTAGCGAGCACGAACCACAGGCTTATCGATCGCGATAAGGCGGGCGATGTCACTCGGTGTTCCGCTGACCACGACGTCGGCTCGGGAGCCATTAATCGTCGCTCTCAGATCGTCGAGCTGGGACTGCGAATAGCCAAGCGCCGGCAGCACCTTGCCGATATGAGAGTATTGTTTGAACGCTGCTGCGATGTGCCCGACCGCCGATGCTCTCGGATCGACGATCTCGCCGGCACCAGCCTCGACAGCCGCCAAGTATCCCGCACCATAGGCCATGCCGCCGTGCGTGAGCGTCGGCCCGTCGTCGATGACGATGACCCGCTTGCCTCGCACCGCGTCGGGTGCCTCCAAGGTAATGATCGAGGCACCTCGGATGATCTCGGCTCTGGGAACGATCGCTCGTGCGGTCTCGGTGACCTGCTGAATGGCGGCCGTCGACGCCGAATTGCACTTGGCGACGATGACGACGTCGGCCATGCGCAGGACGGCCTCGCCCGGATGATGGGAGGTCTCATGTCCCGGTCGCAGCGGATCAACCAGAACGATGTGAAGGTCCGGTCTGACGAACGGAAAGTCGTTGTTGCCGCCATCCCACAGGATGATATCCGCCTCCTTCGCGGCAGCCTCGACGATGCGGGCATAGTCGGCACCGGCAAACACCAGCGTGCCAATGGCAAGATGGGGCTCATACTCCTCCCGCTCTTCGACCGTGCACTGCGCAGCATCCAGATCCTCGAGGCACTCGAACCGCTGCACGGCCTGGCGCTCGAGATGGCCATAGGGCATCGGGTGGCGGACGGCGACCACGCGAAGACCGCGCTCCTTGAGCCGTCGCGAGAGCCAGCGAGCCACCTGGGATTTTCCAACACCTGTTCGCACCGCCGAGACCGCGATGACGGGGACGCGCGCCTCCAGCATGGTGCTCTTTGGCCCAAGCAAGGTGAAATCGGCTCCGGCCGCCAGCGCGATCGAAGCCTTGTGCATGACTTGGGCGTGCTCGACATCGCTGTAGGCAAAGACCACCTCGTCGATCGCTTCTGTCGTGCAGATCTCGGCCAGGTCGCGTTCGTCACGTATGGGAATGCCGTCGGGATAGCGCGGCCCGGCCAACGAGGCGGGATAGCGCCGATCGACGATCCCCGGGATCTGGGCCGCCGTGAACGCCACGACCTCGCTCGCCGGATCGGCGCGATAAACGACATTGAAATTATGGAAGTCGCGGCCTGCCGCACCCATGATGACGATCCGACGAGGCCCTGTTGATGTCGTCATAGATGTCGTCCTTTTGCTGCTGCCCCTTCGGCTCTTCCTGCAGTCCTCTGGCTCCGAGCTATCCCATTCGTCACGCGGACTTGCGGTCCGTCTCGGCATAATGGGCAATGCAATCACCTTCCCTGCCCCGGACAACTCGTTTTCCCTCTAGCGGGCCGCGGGTCTCGGTCACGATCGTGCATTGTGCCTCGGGCTCGGAGTTGGTGTGGAAGTAGACAACGACCCAATCACTGGTCTTCTGCAGTTCATGCGCCCGTAGCGTGTTCGAAAAGAGCACGGTGAAATGCCACGCGTTGCGGCTCGTATGCAGGACGGGAAGCCAGGCCTCGCCCGAAGGATTGAAACGCTTGGGAGCGATCTTGCGCAGCTCGTCCTGCGCCGCCTTCATTCGATATTCCCGATCCACCTCCACCAGCAGCCTCACCGGCGGTCCACTGGACGGCGGCGAGCGCTGGAAATGACGATGACCGAGGCGGTCGGCCAACGCGCCTTTGATGGCGAGCGCGCGGCGCACGCCGACGCCGGGAACCTTCTCCAGGCGGCCATCATGGGCGGCCTGTTCCAGTTGTTCGAGCGTGTCGGCATTGAGCTCGTTGTGAATGTGTGCGGCAAGCTGGGGCCCGATGCCCGGAACGGTTTGAAACAGTTTCTCCGGCTCCAGTGCTCCCGACAATCGATCGAGTTGATTCCAGCGTCCCGTCGTCACGATTTCGACGATCGCCGTTCCGATGCCCCGACCGATGCCGGGCAATGCGACGACGCCTTTGAGGCCTTCATGACGCACGATCTCGTCGATCGACGTCTCGAGCTCCATGAGAGTTCTTGCGGCCCGGCGATAGGCCGCGACCCGATAGCCATCCTCGTGCTGCACCTCGAGTATGTCGGCCATCTCTCGCAACTTGTCGGCCAACAATGCATTGCTGGGGCTCTTCATCCGCTGGCTCCTGCCAAGCCGCTGAACGACGCTGACACTGCTGCCGACGACCCGTGAGGACTGATCATTGCGACCATGGTCGCCTTCTCGAGATCTGTCCCTCGTTTAGGCATGGGGCACCAGAACCGCCGCTCCCTTAAGCTCACCTTGACGCAACTTCTGCAGGACTGCGTTGGCCTCGGTGAGCGGATGCGGCTCGACCGTGATGTCGAATGGGACACGAGCAGCGAGATCCATGAACTCATCGCCATCTCGACGCGTCAGATTTGCGACGGATCGAATGATCCGCTCGCCCCACAGGATCTCGTAGGGCATGGAAGGGATCGGGCTCATATGGATACCGCCGAGGACGAGGGTGCCGCCCTTGACAAGCTGCCTGAGGCCGATCGGGACCAGATCTCCGACTGGCGCAAAGATGATCGCGGCGTCGGATTGCTCAGGTGCGGCCTCGTTCGAGCCGCCGGCCCATTCGCAACCGAGTGAACGAGCGAAGTCCTGAGCCTCGATATCGCCGGGACGCGTGAAGGCGAAGACCCGCCGGCCCTGATGCCGCGCGATCTGGGCCACGATATGCGCGGCGGCACCAAAGCCGAAGATGGCCAGTCGCTTTGCTGGACCTGCGGCCTTCAAGGAACGATACCCGATGAGCCCCGCGCACAGCAGGGGCGCGGCGTGAAGATCGTCGTAGGCTGGTGGAATGCGAAAGCAGTAGCTTGCGTGCGCTACGGTGTGTGTCGCGTAACCGCCGTCGATTTGATAGCCGGTGAAGCCCGGCGCATCGCAGAGGTTCTCGCGCCCTGACCGGCAATACCCGCAAGTCCCGCAGGTGCGTCCGAGCCAGGGGATGCCGACCCGATCGCCCACTGCAAACTGGACATAGCCATCACCCACGGAAATGACGCGTCCGACAATCTCGTGTCCGGGAACGAGAGGAAGCTTGGGGTGAGGCAGGTCGCCGTCGATGACGTGGAGATCGGTGCGGCAGACGGCGCACGCCGCGATTTCGACAAGCACCTGGCCGGGACCGGGACGCGGCGACTCCCGCTCAATCGACCTCAGGAGATGGCCAGCAGCCTCGAGCACCATCGCCTTCACGCATCGACCTCACTCGTGCAGCCAGAGTTCATCAATAGCGGCGATGGCCGCCGTCCGGATTGACTGACATCAACGCGTAGTCCCCGCTTTTGCGAAAGAATTTGGAATAGATCTGAAGGATCGGAGCCTGGATGGTCAGGCTTGCCGATCCGATAGCTGTTCAACATCCAACCGGGAGTTCGATCATGGCTCAGGAAATCAAGAAGACCGAGACAGGCGCTACGCCGGTGCAGCGCTACATCGATCCGTTTTCGGCTATGCGGTCGGAGATGGATCGCGTGTTCGATTCATTCCTTGGTCGTGGATTCGGCCGTTTCCCCGCACTTGCAAGAGGTGAAGACAGCGACGCCGTCGTTCCGAGCATCGATGTGCGCGAGACCGAAACCGAGCTCGTCGTCGAGGCCGAGTTGCCGGGCATGGACGAGAAGGACATCAGCGTGACGCTGAATAACGGCGTTCTCACTTTGAAGGGTGAGAAGAAGTCGGAGCGCGAGGAGAAGAAGGACGATTATCACCTGATGGAGCGCAGCTACGGCAGCTTCCAGAGATCGTTCCAGGTCGCCGATACGATCGATGCCGATAAAGTCAAAGCAGCATTCGAGAAGGGGGTTCTCAAGGTCACGCTACCGAAGCGACCGGAGGCCGTGAAAAGCGAGAAACGCATCCCTATTGGCAAGACCTGACCGCTCGGTCGGCGATTTGGCTTTCTAGTTTGACCATGTGCGCGTCGGCGCGTGGCTGTCCCGTTTCCGGCGCGCGTTCCAATTTTCGAGCGGAATTGGTCTCATGGCACATAAGCAAGTGATCTTCGGGTCTGCCGCGCGCGAGAAAATCCTGCGTGGTGCGGCTCAGCTCTCCGATGCCATTCGCATCACGCTCGGTCCCAAATCCAAGTCCGTGCTCATTCAGAAGAAATGGGGCGTGCCGCTCGTCTGCGACGATGGCGTGACCATCGCCAAGGAGTTCGACCTCAAGGATCCGGAGGAAAATCTCGGCGCCCAGATGCTGCGCCAGGCCGCCGAGAAGACGGGCGAGAACGTCGGCGATGGAACAAGCACGTCGACGATCCTCGCTTACGCCATTTTGGCGGATGGCGTTCGAAACGTCGTTGCCGGCGCCAGTGCCATCGATATCAAGCGCGGTCTGGATCGGGCTACCAAGGCCGCCATCGAGGCTCTCAAAGCGCTCTCGAGGCCGGTCAAGGAGCGGAAAGAGAAGGCACAGGTCGCGACCATCTCCGCTCACAACAACACAGTCATCGGCGAACTCGTGGCCGATGCCATGGAGAAAGTCGGTGGTGAAGGCGTCATTACCGTCGAGGAAGCCAAGACGACCGAGACGACGCTCGAGGTCGTGGAGGGCATGCAGTTCGATCGCGGGTTCGTGTCGCCGTATTTCGTGACCAACCCCGAGAAGATGACCGTCGAACTGGCAGAGCCCTACATCCTCATCCACGAGAAGAAGCTGTCCGGTCTGCAGCCGATGCTACCCCTGTTGGAGAGCGTGGTTCAGTCCGGCAGGCCGCTGTTGATCATCGCCGAGGAGGTCGAGGGCGAGGCGCTGGCCACGCTCGTCGTCAACAAGTTGCGCGGCGGGCTCAAGGCGGCAGCGGTGAAGGCACCAGGTTTCGGCGACCGCCGCAAGGCGATGCTCGAGGATATTGCAATACTCACTGGCGGTACGGTCATCAGCGAGGATCTCGGTATCAAGCTCGAGAACGTGACACTCGCCATGCTGGGCCGCGCCAACCGCGTCTCGATCGACAAGGACAATACCACCATCGTCGACGGCGCCGGCAAGAAGGCCGACATTGAGGCGCGGGTGAAGCAGATCAAAGCCCAGGTCGACGAGACGAAATCCGATTACGATCGCGAAAAGCTGCAGGAGCGTCTTGCCAAGCTCTCCGGAGGCGTCGCGGTCATCCGCGTCGGCGCACCCGCCGAGTCCGAGATGAAGGCAAAGAAGGAGGCGCTGGACGACGCCATCAGTGCCACCAAGGCGGCTGTCAGCGAAGGCATTGTGCCGGGCGGCGGCTTGGCGTTGCTGCGCTGCGTGGATGCGGTCTCGAAGCTGGAAGCATCCGCCGAGGGCGACGAGAAGACCGGAATTCAGATCCTCAAACGTGCGCTTCTGGTCCCTGCCCGCCAGATTGCCGAGAACTCGGCCGTGGATGGCGGCGTGGTCGTCGCCAAGATGCTCGAGGGCAAGGGCAACTTTGGCTTCGACGCTTCTCGCAACGCCTACGTCGACCTGGTCGACGCGGGGATCATCGATCCGACCAAGGTCGTGCGTATCGCGCTGGAGAATGCGGTTTCAGTGGCGAGTGTGCTGCTGCTGACCGAGGCCACGATGACCGATCTGCCGGAACCGAAGCCCGAGGCGCCGGGCGCTCCGGACATGCCGATGTAGCGGGAGCGAGCCGGGAGAAGGCCAAGACCTCAAGCGTAGATGCGCACGCGATTGCCGTCTTGCGCTGTCGGCAGTCACCTGAAGTCGAGCATCCCGGAGGGGTACCGATGGCCACCATGGAACAACGGCGCGATCGCCTCGTGACCCGCCAGGTCGAGGCCCGGGGCGTACGCGATCCGCTCGTCCTTGCTGCCATGAAGGCGGTGCGGCGGGAGTTGTTCGTTCCCAAGGATCTTCGCGACGAAGCCTATGACGATACGCCTCTCCCCATAGGGTCCGGCCAGACGATCTCGCAGCCCTATATCGTGGCGTTCATGATCGAGGCGCTGGCGCTCCGCGGCGGCGAAAAGGTGCTCGAGATCGGCGCAGGCTCCGGCTATGCCGCCGCCGTTCTCTCGGAGATTGCCAACGAGGTCTTCACGATCGAACGCATCGGACGGCTTGCGGAGAGAGCCGCGGCCAACCTCGCCAAAGCCGGCTGCGACAACGTGCATGTGCGCCATGCGGACGGCACCGAGGGGTGGAGCGAGGAGGCTCCCTTCGATGCGATCCTCGTCTCCGCCGGCGCGCCTGACGTCCCGAAATCGCTCATGCGCCAGCTCAGGATCGGCGCCCGTATGGTGGTACCCGTCGGCAGCGATCCGCGATCCCAGGAGCTCATCCGGATCACACGCGTCGACGACCAGGAGTTTGAGCGCGAGGATATTGCCGACGTGCGCTTCGTGCCATTGATCGGCAAGGAAGGATGGGAAAGCGAAGACAGCGATTGGCAAACGAAGCCACCGCGCGTCGTGCAGTCACGACCCGCCGTCAGCGTCTCGCTGCCGGGCCTCATCGCCAAGCATGCGGAAGCTTTCACAACCCTCGAAGAAGCCAACCTCGAGCCCTTGCTGGATCGGATCGGCGACGCGCGTGTCGTTCTGATCGGTGAGGCTAGTCACGGAACATCCGAATTCTACAGCATGCGGGCGCGGATCACGCAGCGGCTCATCGAAGCCAAGGGCTTCGGTGTCGTTGCGGCAGAGGCCGACTGGCCCGATGCGGCCCGCATAGACAATTACGTGCGCCATCGCGAGATACCGCCGTCCGAATGGACCGCCTTCGCCCGCTTCCCGACCTGGATGTGGCGCAACGCGGAAACACGCAGCTTCATCGACTGGCTGCACGCGCGAAACTCTCCACTAGAGTATGGCCGGCGCACGGCCTTCTATGGTCTGGATCTCTACAGCCTCTATACCTCGGTTCGCGCCGTCATCGCCTATCTGGAATCGATCGACCCCGATCTCGCCGCCATCGCAAGACAACGCTACGGCTGCCTGTCACCGTGGGAGGCCGATCCTGCTGCCTATGGCCGCGCAGCATTGCGGGGCACCTATCACGAGTGTGAGCGGGCTGTCGCTCATATCCTGACCGAGCTCCTCCAGAAGCGACAAGCCTATGCGCTCCGCGACGGTGAGCGCTTCTTCGATGCCGCGCAAAACGCCCGGCTGGTGGCCAACGCCGAGCACTACTATCGCGTCATGTATTATGGTTCGCGGGCCTCCTGGAACCTTCGCGACTCGCACATGTTCGAGACGCTCAAGAATGTTCTCGATCACCACGGCGCCAAGTCGAAGGCCGTGATCTGGGCGCACAACTCCCACATCGGCAATGCCTTAGCCACGGAAATGGGGCGCCGCGGCGAGCACAACATTGGCCAGCTGTGCCGCGAGCACTTCGGCAATGGCTGCTATGCCATCGGCTTTGGCACGAATGATGGTACCGTGGCGGCGGCCTCTGGCTGGGACGAGCCGATGCAGATCATGGACGTGCGATCGGCTCACCCTCAGAGCTATGAGCGGCTGTTTCATATGACCGACCCGCCCGGCCTGTTACTGCCGCTGAGCCATTCGATAAATGCGGACCTGACAGAAAAACTGGAGAAACCGCGTCTCGAGCGGGCGATCGGTGTCATCTACCGTCCGGAGAGCGAACTCGCCAGCCACTACTTCGAGGCGATCCTCCCGCGACAATTCGACGAGTACATCTGGATCGACCGGACAAGTGCCGTGAAGCCGTTCGACGTGGCTGAACTACAGGGCTTGCCGGACACCTATCCATTCGGGGTCTAGGCTGACCAGGAACCTCGCGAGGCCTTATGGAATTCAAGGATTACTACAAAATCTTGGGGCTGGAGCGGAGCGCGACCCAGGACGAGGTCAAGAAGGCCTACCGCAAACTTGCCCGAACCTACCATCCCGACATCAACAAAGATCCTAGTGCCGAGGCCAGATTCAAGGAGATCAGTGAGGCCAACGAGGTGCTTTCCGACGCCGAGAAGCGGGCGGCCTACGACCAGCTGGGCCGGCAATGGCAGCCGGGTCAGGAGTTCCGACCACCGCCCAACTGGGACGCAGGTTTCGAGTTCTCCGGGGCGACGTCGCAACACGCTGAAGGCCAGTTCAGTGATTTCTTCGAGACTCTCTTCAGCAGAATGCGGCGAGGCGAGCGGCCATCGGATGGCCGAGCCGAGTTCCATGCGCGCGGCGAAGACCATCACGCAAAGATCCTGATTGATCTTCGCGATTCACTCGAAGGCGCCACGCGGACACTATCGCTGCGCATGCCGGCGGTCGATGCAGACGGCCACGTCATGATCAAGGATCACGCGCTCAACGTGACAATTCCCAAGGGCGTGCTGGAGGGCCAGAGTATCCGGCTGAAAGGCCAGGGGGCTCCGGGGATCGGCCGGTTGCCGGCGGGTGATCTCTATCTGGAGATCCACTTCAACCCGGATCCCTTGTATCGCGTCATCGGACGCGACCTCTATGCGGAACTCCCGGTCGCCCCGTGGGAAGCGGCACTCGGTGCCACCGTCAAGTTTCCGACGCCGGCAGGGCCAATCATGCTCAAGATCCCGGCAGGCTCGTCGCAGGGGCGCGAGTTGCGCATCAAGGGCCGCGGTATACCGTCGGCCAAACCCGGAGATCTCTACGCCGTTCTGAAGATCGTCTTGCCGCCAGCCGATAACGAGAAGGCGAGGCGGATCTATGCGGAGATGGCGCGCGAACTCGCCTTCGATCCCCGGTCTAAATTTGGAGTTCTAGATGGCAATGGCAAACAAGAGCGCATCCGTCGTTCGCGCGGAACTGGTCGATACGGCGACCCTTTGCACCGTCGACGAACTATGTCTTGCCTGCAATGTCGACGCCAATTGGATTACCGAGCTGGTCGAGCATGGCGTGATCGAACCGATCCGCGAGGTCGGCGCAGATTGGCGATTTACGAGCCTCGCAATCGTCCGGATCGCCAAGGCAAAGCGTCTGGAACGGGATCTCAATTTGAACCCGCCCGGCCTCGCCGTCGTGCTCGATCTACTCGACGAGATCGATGACCTTCGCGCGCAACTCGGAAAAATCCCAAAGCCCGCAAAATAGGCAAGGTCCTGTCTTCAGGAGGGCCGTTCGAGATCCAGTTTCAGCGCCACGAGAAACCGCGCCGCCTCTCCCCCATTCACCACCCGGTGGTCGAAGGTCAGCGAGAGAGGCAGGACAGCGCGCACAGCCGGCTGGCCCTCATGAACCACGACACGCTGGCCGATCCGGCCCGCTCCGATGATCGCGACCTGCGGTGGTACGACGACCAGATTGGCAAAGCGCCCGCCGATCATTCCGAAATTGGAAAGTGTGATGGTTGCGCCTCTCAGTTCCTCGGGCGGGATCGAGCGCGCCTTGGCATCGGCGCGCATGCGGTCGAGCCCGGCTCGCAGGTCATGGGAACTGCGTTCCCCAACGTTGCGCAGAACCGGTACGATCAGTCCGCCTTCGGTGTCGACGGCAATGCCGATGTCCACGCGTGCAAGGAGCCTGCGTTCCGATGCCGTTGCGTTGTACCAAACGTTGAGTGACGGCTCGGCCTTGCATGCGGCGGCAATGCCCCGCACCAGGCGAATGGTCGCGTCCTCGCCGGCCGGCCAGGCGCCGATGTCGGCCTCATCCGTCACGCTGGCCGGCACGACCTCGGCACCGGCCGCCGCCATGCGTTGCGCCATGGCCCGGCGCATGCCTCTCAAGGTCTCCGCCGGCCCCGCCTCGGTCAGGCTCTTGGCGGCACGCTCAACATCGGCGCGCGTAATGGTTCCTTCGGGGCCGCTCGCCTGGACGCTATTGAGATCGACATCGAGCTTTCGCGCCAAGGCTCGCACGGCCGGCAGAATGTGAAGCGGTTGCGCCTGTGTCGCTTCACGCAGTGCCTGCGGCGGCTCGCGCTTCTCCTCCCGCCGAAGCTCGCCGACCACTGTGCCGGTATCCGCTTCCGGCCCTTCCGCGAACTCAACCAGGGGCGCACCCACCTTCACCAGATCTCCCGTCGCGCCGAAGAGCCGCGCGATTCGACCGCTTTGGGGCGACGGGATCTCGACGACGGCCTTGTCGGTTTCGACCGACACCAAGGGCTGGTCGGCAACCACGTGATCACCATCGGTGACGTGCCATGCGACGATCTCGGCCTCTTCGAGGCCTTCCCCCAGATCGGGCAGCAGGAACTGGCGCATGGCAACCTCTCAGTCATTCAACCGAACTGGCATATGCGCCGGGCAGCGGCGACGATACGGTCGACCGATGGCATGTAGTGCTGCTCGAGCCGAGGAAGCGGGATCACGGTATCATAACCCGTCACGCGGACGATGGGCGCCAGCAAGGACGTCAGGCCGCGTTCGGCGATCAGCGCCGCGACCTCCGCACCAAAGCCGCCAGTCCTTGCGGCCTCGTGCACGATCACACATCGGCCCGTCTTCGCCACCGAGGCGAGGACGGTTTTCTCGTCATAGGGCTTGAGAGTGGCAAGGTCGATCACTTCGGCATCGATGCCACCGGCGGCAAGCTCATCAGCAGCAGCCAGCGTCTCCTTCAGGATCGCACCCCAGCCGATCAGCGTCACGTCTCGCCCTTCTCTGAGAACGAAGGCAACATCGAGTGGCAAGGCCTCCCCGTTGTCCTCGACATCGCCTTTCGCCGACCGGTAGAGCCGCGTCGGCTCGAGGAATACGACCGGGTCAGGGTTGCGAATGGCCGCCAGCAGCAGCCCATAGGCCCGCTCCGGCGAAGACGGGATGACGACGCGCAACCCCGGAATATGGGCCAACATGGCCTCCGTGCTCTCCGAATGGTGCTCGGGTGCCCGGATGCCCGGCGCCGCAGGGCGTGCGCAGCACCATCGGGCAGGTCAGTCGTCCCTGAGTACGATTGCGCAGCCGCGAGGCATGATTTACAAGCTGATCGATGCAAGGATAGATGAAGCCCATGAACTGGATCTCACCCACCGGCTTGAGGCCCTGTGCCGCCATGCCGACGCACAAGCCGCTGATCAGCAGCTCGGCCAGCGGCGTATCGATCACCCGCTCGGACCCGAACCGCTTCTGCAGCCCGACCGTGGCGCGGAAGACGCCGCCGTTGACGCCCACATCCTCGCCGAGCACGACGACGTTGGGGTCCTCCTGCATGGCGCGTGCGAGCGCCAGGTTGATGGCTTCGACCAAAGTCATCTCAGCCATGGGAAGCACCTTTCAGCTCATCGCGCTGGACGGTGTAGACGCCCGGGAGCTTGCGCGTAGAGGTGATCGAACATCGTCTCCGGTGCGCGAGGCGCCGTTGCCAGATAGCGCTCGACGGCCGCCTCGACACGTTCCTGGCATTCGGCCGCGTTCTGCTCCTCCTCGACCTTGCCCCAGCGCCCCGGCTGACGAGATAGGCCCGCAGGCGCGCGATCGGCTCCTCCTTCCAGTGCGCCTGCACCTCCTCCGGCGGGCGATAGCGGGCGGCGTCATCCGCGGTCGTGTGGTCGCCGAGCCGATAGGTGAGGGCTTCGATCAGACGAGGCCCCTTGCCGCTCGCGGGCACGCGAGACGGCCTGTTCGACAGCATCGCGCACGGCAATTACGTCGTTGCCGTCCACCTGCTCACCAGAAAGCCCTGCAGCGATGGCTTTCTGGGCCAGCGTCTCGGACGCCGTCTGCAGCTTGAGGGGCACCGAAATGGCCCACTGGTTGTTGTTGACGACGAAGACGACGGGAAGCTTCTGGACGCCGGCAAAATTCATCGCCTCGTAGACGTCGCCTTTGGAGGTTGCGCCATCACCGAGGAGGCACACGGCGACGCGCGGCTCCTTTCGGAATTTGAGGGCATAGGCGACGCCCGCAGCGTGTGGCGCTTGCGAGCCCACCGGAACGCAGAATGGGAAAGTCGTGTGCCGGTCCAGACGAGTGGTTGCCGCGCTCGTCGCCACCCCAGTAGAGCAGTATCTCCTCCATCTTCACGCCGCGCCAGAGCAGCGTGCCGTTGTCGCGATAGGAGGGCAGGAGGACATCCTCGGGGCGCATGGCACTGGCAACGCCCACTGACACGGCTTCCTGCCCGAGCGAGACGGCGTAGGTGCCAAGACGTCCCGTGCGCTGCAAGGAAACCGCTTTCAGGTCGAAAGTGCGCGTGAGCACCATGGCCTGATACAGAGCAATCAAGGATGATTTGTCGGCGGCAAAGCTCGGAAGCGGCCTGAGGACCGTTCCATCTGGCGCAAGAAATCCGCGACGTCGCACCTCGAAGTGGGCGATTACAGGAAAGTCATGATCCGCCATGGGGTCTGCATCCTCTTGGGATCGCGCGCGCTACGACAAAGCGTATAAGTTGCACACCGAGCCAGCGACTGCGACGCTCAGGATTGCCAGCGCCGCAGGTTCATCGCTCGCTCGACGCGCGCGCGCGCCAGCATGACAGCTGCCTCGCGCGGGAGAATGTGTTTCGACTTCACCAACTCGAGGACGGCCAGCGTGTTGGCCGCGACCTTCTCAGCGATCGTGTCGAACGCGGCCTTCTCTGTTCCGCCGTGATACTCGACCGATGCCGCGATCACCCCGCCCGCATTGGCAATGAAATCGGGGATCGATAGGATGCCGCGCTCGTGCATGCGTCGCTCGGCACCGGCGGTTGCGGGTATATTGGCGCCCTGAAGCACTAGTCGCGCCTGTAGCGCATTCGACATTGTCCTCCCGGAGCACGTCGGGCCGCGCGGCCGGGATCCAGATATCGCACTCGACGCCAATGAGATCCGCGGCATTCGATCCGTTTCCCTGTCGGGAATTCCATCACGCTCTTGCCTTCGGCTTTGAGCGCCGCTAGCCGTTCAATGTCGAGCCCGTCGGGATCGGCGACCGCACCCTTGCTGTCGGAAGCTGCGACGAGCCGCGCGCCCTTTCTTGCCAGGAAGCGGGCTGCGTGGCGGCCGACAGCGCCGAAACCCTGTACGACGATCCTGGCTCCCTCGAGCTTCACATCGCAGAATTGCTGTGCGACCTCGGCTGCGACGGCCAAGCCGAACCCAGTTGCGCCGATTTCATCGAGCGGTATGCCACCAAGCTCGCGCGGCAAGCCAACTGCGCGACCGATTTCGTCCTTGACCCAGGCCATGGCCATCTCGTCGGTGCCCATATCGGGTCCGGGAATGTACTCCTTCAGATTGCGTATTCCGGCGGCGAAGGCTCGAACCAGCGTTCCTTCTCGGCGCGCGGCAAAGACGGATCGCCGAAGATCACCGACTTTGCACCTCCGTGCGCGAACCCCGCTGCGGCATTCTTGAAGGTCATGGCGCGAGCAAGACGAAAGCATTCTTCGGTGCTCACATCTGGCGCCATGCGCGTGCCACCGATCGCCGGCCCGACGGCAGTGTTATCGATCACGACAATTGCCTTAAGTCCGAGGCGCGGCTCGTAGATGTGAACGAGCTTCTCAGGACCGAGCGTGTCGGCGAATCTGAAAACCTCCTCCATGCCGTCCTCCGCTGATTGATCCTGCGCGAGATTTCATGTGCGGCGAGCATAAAGTGATATTGTCGGCATCGAATGCGCTGCTCCGCTTTGTCTTGAGTTAATGGTCTGCGCCTTCACTGAAGGATTGGGAGCGCCAATGCAGTTGCAAATGGCTGATGGCCCTCACCAGGCTGCGCCGACATGCACGCAGCAGGGGCTCTGAATGAATGCGATTGCGAGAGACTTTAACACGCTAAGCTCATCAAGCGATTCCCGCTTGTTGGGGGCTGAACTCACAGCCACGATGTGGCGCGATCGTCGATCATGACCGAAGACCGTGCATGCGCGAGGGTCGACGGCATCGCATTGTCACAATGGTATCGCCAAACTAGGTTAGGCGGCTGCCCTGACGATCCAAATGGCGCCAGGCATCACGATGCCGTCGGGACCTTCCTGGCTCTTGAAGAATGCCACCAGCGCTGAGCGAACGTGTTCGCGCTGCTGTGCGGTCGCATTCGCCGTCGCCCGCAGCACCGGACCAACGTGGAACGCAAAGTCGGCTGCTTCCTTGGCTCCTCCCGGCCCGGCCAACCGCATGGCCGGATCGTGTGCCGTCAATGAGATGTCGCGGAAACCGGTCCCCTCGATAATCCGGTGAACGCGCGCCGGATCGGCCCATGAGAACTGCCCGGGATCCTCCGGCCCTGGCGACGGCAGCGGCGGCAACAGGTGGCGCACCGCCGCGACGGGTGCCGTTCCCCAGAGGTTCTCCGGCGGCGTGCGGAACACCGCCAGCGTCAGCCGGCCATCGGGTTTCAAGGCCCGGCGGATGTTGACGAACGTCGCCATCGGATCTGCAAAGAACATGACGCCGAACCGCGAGAACGCGAGATCGAAACTGCCCGGCGCAAAGGCATCCGTGGACACGTCGGACAGCACCACTTCGGCATGGCGGATGCCGGCAGCTTCGATGCGCCGGCGGGCCCGCTCGACCGACAGCTTGGCAATATCGGCACCCAGAACATGTCCGCCGGGGCCGACCCGTTCCGCCAGCTCCAGCACCGTGGTCCCGCTCCCGCAGCCGATGTCGAGCACGCGCTCTCCCGGTCGAGGTGCCGCCAGATCCATCACAATCTTCGTCAGGCCGGTGAACAACCGGTCGATCTGTTCATGTCGCTCGGCCCAGGAGCGCGTGGGGGCGCTGTTCCAGTATTCCACTTCCCGGGCATTGGGTGAGGCAGGCTGTGGGCCGGTCATCGGTTCGAGCGCCTCGACTGTGACTGGACGAATGACGGAGCTCAGACACTCGGACGGCACGCAACGATGCCGCCTCTTGCTGTGGCAGTGTGCGCTATCACAGGCCCTCGGACAATAAGCTCCACCTGCCTGGCTTCGGGATCCACGAGCCCCTAATGGAACCGCAGATTGTCGCGGGTGAGCTGGCTGATCGAGGTGCAGCCCATCAGCTTCATGTCGCGCTCGATCTCCGCCCGCATCAGGCCGAGCGCCCGCTCGACGCCAGGCTGGCCGGCCGCCGCCAGCGGAAAGAGATAGTACGCGGCCGACGCCGACTGCCTTGGCGCCCAGCGACAAGGCCTTCAGCACATGCGTGCCGCGCTGCACGCCGCCGTCCATCATGCACGTCGATGCGATCGCCGACAGCATCGACGATCTCGGCCAGCTGGTCGAACGGCGCCCGCGAGCCGTCGAGCTGCCGGCCGCCGTGGTTGGACAGCACGATGCCGGTGCAGCCGATCTCGACGGCACGCTTCGCATCGGCCACCGACATCACGCCCTTCAGGCAGAACGTGTCCGTTCCACAGCCGGACCATCTCGGCGACGTCGTCCCAGCTCATCGACGGGTCCAGCATCTCGGTGAAGTAGCGCCCGATCGACATCGCGCCGCCGCTCATGTCGACGTGTTCGTCGAGCTGGGGCAGCTTGAAGCTCTCGTGGGTGACATAGTTGATGCCCCACATCGGCTTGATCGCGAACTGCAGCATGCCGCCGAGCGTCAGCCGGAACGGGATCGAGAAGCCGGTACGCAGGTCGCGCTCGCGATTGCCGCCGGTGATGCTGTCCACCGTCAGCATCATCACTTCGACGCCGGCCTCCTTGGCGCGCTGCATCATGGCGCGGTTCAGGCCGCGATCCCTGTGGAAATAGAACTGGTAGACCTGCGGCGTGCTGTGCGCCTTGCGCAGCTCCTCGAGGCTGACGGTGCCGAGCGAGGATACGCCGAACATGGTGCCGTACTTGGCGGCTGCCGCCGCAACTGCCCGCTCGCCTTGATGATGGAACAGGCGCTGCAGCGCGGTCGGCGAGCAATAGACCGGCATCGCCAGCTTCTGGCCCATCACCGTCACCGACAGTGTCGATCGTCTCGACGCCGCGCAGCACGTTGGGCACCAGGTCGCAGCGCTCGAAGCTCGCGGTGTTCCGGCGATGTGTCACCTCGTCGTCGGCCGCGCCATCGATATAGTTGAAGATCGGACCCGGCAGGCGACGCTGCGCCAGCCGGCGGAAATCATGGAAATTGTGACAGTCGCGCAACCGCATGCAAGTTCGTCTCTCGATGGTGTCGTGGACCCCAAGCTCATCGGGTCGTGACGAACCGCCAAGCCTTCGATCCAAGTCTTGCCGAGGGTCAGCCGCCGCGCGCCGCCAGCTCGAGCATGACCTCGTTGCGGCGGAAGAACGGCAGCGTCCACGGCGGATTGTAGAAGGCGAGCAGCGGCTCGCCGGTCGTCGCCAGCTTCTTGTCGGCGGCGTACCGGCGGAGTTCGTCGGTCTTTGTCTGGATCAGGCTGTCGCTGGCGCTGCCGGAGAACCGGATCGCCAGCATGCGCTTGGCCGGCATCGGTTTCAGCGTCACGCGCGGATCGTTGGGCGCCGGTAAGGTCTCGAGCGTCCAGCTGCTCGGCATGATGAAGCGCACCGTCCAGCTGTCGCCGGTGGTCTGCTGGGTGACCGGGGCTGTCATGGCGATCTTCTGTGTGCTCTGCTGCTGGACGGGCGCCGTCATCGCGATCTTGGCGTTCGGCCTGTTGGCGCCGAAGATGTAGGCGGCGATCAGGCGGAATCCCTCGCTGATGGCGGCCTTGCGCTCGCCCTTGACCTCGGCTTCGGCGGCGATCATCGGCCCATAGGAACGAATCTCGATGGCGCCCTCGGCCATCGCGATCTTGTAGTCGGGTTGCTCGACGCGGCTCATGATAGGCCCTGCGGCTGTGGCCGCGATGACAAGGACGGCAAGGATGACAGCCAGGCTCACATAGATCGTCGTGCGTCGCGTCGTCATGCCTGGGGCCGTTCGTCCTGAAGAAATGAAAGATGCGTCGACGGTGCTCCTGTCAAATGGCGACCGCTGCTGGCAACGGCAAGCCCACGATGTCGCATCGATGCCGGGACTGCGACCGATCGGTGTTTTCGTCTGCAATCCTATCATAGTGAAGCGGGGCAGGGGGCTCCGGGTTTTCGGTAAGTCCTGGGGCCTCCCGCCGTGCCGGCGGTCGCGCGCTCGCGAGGACCGTGCGGTGGTTGCCCGCCCGTCCCCTGCCGAGCCGGCGCGGGGCCCTTCCCGCTGGTCTCGGCCCTGCGGGCTTCGATCGCTAGGCCGGGTGCTCTCGGGATTGTGACGTGGGGACCGGACGCGCCGGTTTCCGGCATCCGGCTTTCCGACTGGCTTCACCGCAGGCCCACGGCAGGACATTCAGCGGCTAGCATTCGAGGCGCATTAGGCCCATACTGTAGACGGCCTCGATATGAGAACCGCCGGGTCCCGCGCCCTGCCACTTGATGTCGACGCGCGAGGAAGTCGCGTACCCGTTCGTAGACGTAGCGATCGACAGCGCGGAAGCTGGGCCACCGCGTCCCGTAGCAGAAGTAGTTCGACCAACCCCGCAGAGGTCTGTTGAGCTGGTCGCAGCACTTCCGGCCATGGATCGTTGTTGGCAGGCACCAGCAGCTCGCGCACCGTTCGCTCTTGAGCCGTTGCATGCTCTTCTTGGACGGGCTTGCGCTCAGGTACCATCTGGCCGTTCCATCTTGAAGGGATAGTGAGGTCCGAACGAGTAGCCAAGGAAGTCGAAGCATTCCTGTCGGGCGTTCCTTCAGCGAGGTCTTGGCCTCGTTGATTGTCAGCCCGAGCTTCGTCATCACCGCCTTCGTCCACGCCAGCGCCTCGGCCGCACGACCGCGGCTGAGGATGACGAAGTCGTCGGCATAGGCGACGACATGGGCACGGAATGCTTCGCCTGCATCCGCTCTGACGCCAATGCTTCAGGAACCGGTTCATGTAGATGTTGGCCAGCAACGGGCTCGCGACGCCGCCTTGCGGCGTGCCGCGCTTGTTCCCCTTGCCGCCAACTCATTCGCCGCTTCCCGTCTGCCATCCCGCTCCTCGATCGGCGCCTTGAGCCACATCTTGATGAGGCGCCAAGACGTTGCCGATCCACAACGCGTCGGGCCACAGACTTCAGCAGGTCCCGAGTGCGGAATTGTTATCGAAGTAGCGTCGATAAATCGGCGTCTACCACATCGGTGTAGCCCCGGACGATATGCCGGTGCACTTCCTTGACTGCGTCCACCGCCCCGCGTCGGGGACGATAGCCATACGCAGTGTCCTCGAAGTCGGCCTCGAAGATCGGCTCCAGCACGATCTTGGCGGCGGTCTGGACGACCCGATCCCGGATGGTCGGAATGCCGAGCGGTCGCTCGCCTCCGCCATCGCGCTTCGGGATCATCACCCGCCGCACCGGATCGGGCCGGTACGTCTTCGCGACCAAGTTCCTCGCGCAAGCCCGCCAGCCATGCTTCCAGGCCCCGCTCCTCGATCTCGGCGAAGCTCACCCCGTCCACGCCAGGCGCACCCGCATTGGCGCGGGCGAGTCCATAGGCGTGGCGCAGAATGTCCTCGCGGCAAATCTTGTCGTAGAGCACATAGAAGCGGAAGGCGGGCTCCGCCTTCGCCTTGCAGTAGAGCTTTCTCTGAAGGCTCCGGATCTTCTCAGGTGTTGCGAGGCTCATCGCCAATCACCTTCACCTCGCCCTCTTCGAAAGCGCACCAGAAGTCAGGGTCCTTTGCTCCGCCGGCGTTACCCGGCCTCACGCTCCTATGACCCCGTCCGACTCCCGCCGTGGCCGTCGCCTGAGGCGACGTTGAGGCCGCTACCCTCGCCGCGACGGGTCTCCCCCTATAACCACGAACCACCTTTCCGACGTGCCGTGCCCACTACCCCGGCGGATCGAGCGGGTGCGCGTGTCGATTGCTTCCCCGCTCGTGCAGCCTTCCCCAAATGGCAGGAGGATCGGCATCCGCCTTGTCACTTTCGAGGCCTGCTCGGGCTTCACACGTGTTACGGCCCGCCGGATCGCTCAGCAGCCCAAGGCTGCCTTTGTCGCAGGGCTCCGACCCGGCCAGTTACCCGGCCGAGCCGCCTGCCAGCTTCCGGACCTATCGACAATTATCCGGGTGAGACCCTCCCTCACAGATGGTTCGCGCCCTCGGGGCGCACTGCCACTTGCAGACCTGAGCAACTGCAGCAGACCATACTAAAAAAATGAGCACCTAATTCTTGAGGCTTGGCAGGAAGTTCGGTGCTGGTGGATTGAGGGACATCAAGGCAGGCTGGGCTCCGACGGTGGAGCCTTGTGGCAGCTCAGGAGGTCACCATGAAAGCGCAGGACTTTATGACGCGCGAGGTCGCCACGGTCAGGCTGGAGACTTCCGCACGCGAGATTGCGGGCCTCATGATGGAGAAAAATATCAGCGGCGTGCCCGTCGTGAGCGACGATGGGGCGATCGTCGGTATCGTCAGCGAAGGTGACCTGCTGCACCGGGCGGAGGTGGGAACTGAGCGCAAGCACAAGTGGTGGTTCCGGTTCTTCACCGACTCCGACGCCGCTGCGCGTGAGTACGCCAAGGCCCATGGTCTCTCAGCGCGGGATGTCATGTCCCGCTACGTCATCTCGGTTCGCGATGACGCCGATCTCAGAGATGTTGCTGATATTCTTGATAGCCATCGCATAAAGCGCGTTCCGGTTCTGCACGACGGCCGCCTCGTCGGAATCATTTCGCGTCGCGATCTTGTGAGGGCCTTGACCCAGGTTCAGGCTTCCAGTGCTCCCGTGAAGTTAGACAATGCCGCTCTGCACAAGACGTTGCGCGATCGGTTCAAGAGCCAGTCCTGGTTCAACGATGCCTGTTGTACCGATGAAGCCGGGTAATGCCGGTGGAGGGAAGGGGCCTCAGTTCAGGGTGAATGCAAGACGAGGCAAGGCACAAGGAGACTGGTGTGAGCCTACGAGCTCCGGAAAGTGTGCAGAAGCTTCAGACGGCATTGCATGCCAAAGCGAAGGAAGAGCCCTCCTATCGCTTCTATGCGCTGTACGACAAGCTGTACCGGGAGGACATCCTGGCTCATGCATGGCGGGTGGCCAAGGCCAATGGCGGGGCTCCCGTCGTGGATGGTCAGACCCTCCAGGACATCGAGGAGTATGGTGTTGAGCGATGGCTGGGTGGACTGGCGGAAGACCTCAGGAAGAAGACGTATCGGCCACAGCCGGTGCGGCGCGTCTACATCCCCAAGCCCGACGGGCGGAAACGGCCGTTGGGTATATCCACGATCCGTGACCGGGTGGCCGAGACGGCGGCGGTGCTCATTCTCTCGCCGATCTTCGAGGCCGATCTGCAATCGGAGCAGTATGCGTACAGGCAAGGGCGCAACGCGCACGACGCGGTGCGTCACATACACCGCCTGCTCAACACGGGATATCGGGACGTCGTAGACGCCGATCTCGCCGACTACTTTGGCAGCATTCCGCACGCGGAATTGCTGGCATCAGTGGCGCGACGCGTGAGCGATCGGCACATGCTGCACCTCATCAAGCAGTGGATCGTGGTGCCGGTCGAGGAGGAGGATGGCAGAGGCGGTAAGCGTCGGACGGCAGAGGCACGGCACAAGAGGAGAGGCATCCCGCAAGGGGCGCCGATCTCCCCGCTGCTCAGTAATATCTACATGCGGCGGTTTGTATTGGGTTGGAAGGTGCTGGGGCATGCTGCGCGTCTGAACGCGCACATCGTCAACTACGCAGACGATCTGACGATCCTGTGTCGCGGGACGGCCGAGGAGGCCATGAACGCCATGCGGGAAATGATGGGTCGGCTGAAGCTGACGGTGAACGAAGAGAAGACCCGACTTTGCCGCATACCAGAGTCCTCACTCGACTTCCTGGGGTATACCTTCGGTCGATGCTACTCCGAGAAATCGGGCCGCAACTACATCGGCACGCGCCCGGCGAAGAAGAGCATCACCAAGGTATGCCGCACCATAAGCGAATTGACCGGCCGCCGCCGGCTGCTGATCGACACTGGGCGCCAAGTAGCAGAACTCAATCGTGTCCTTACCGGTTGGGCCAACTACTTCTGCTTGGGTCCGGTCAGCAAGCCGTACCGGGCCATCGATGCGCATGTGTTCGGGCGGCTTCGCCGGTGGCTGTGCGAGAAGCACAAGGCGCGAGGTAGGGGAACTGTGCGTTTCTCCTACGAGCACCTCTACCAAGAGCTGCGGCTCAAGCGTCTGTCGCCGACTACGCGCTACCTTCCGTGGGCGAAAGCATGAGGTCCTGTCCGAGCGCCGTATGCGGGAAATCCGCACGTACGGTGCGACGAGCGGCGACTGGAAGCGGAGCGGCGAGGCTTGGATTGAGGCACCGGCGGTGCCGGTCAACTGCTACTCCCCATTGTCTCTTCGCAACCGCGCCAGTCGTCGACTCTACACGCTGAGTAGGGCATCGGGGCGCCGACTCAGCGAAAGTGCTTCTGCGAGAAAGACTTCGATCTGAGCAGGAGGGCGCCCCGATGACGACAGAGTGTATCCAGGATTTGCTCGATTTCGGAACCGTCGAGGGTCGCCGTGTTATGGGCGCCTTCGACGGCGGCGCGATGACTTCGGATGGCGGTGCGCTGCTGCTCGGCGCCACCGACAAGGCGATCCGGCTCATCGAGCGTTTTGCGGCCTGTTTCAGCGACGCCCGTGCGCCCGAGCTGATCGAGCACAGCCTCGATACGCTCGTTGGCCAGCGCGTGTTCGGGCTGGCGCTCGGCTACGAGGACCTCGTCGATCACGACCTCCTGCGTCACGATCCGGTGATGGCGACACTCATCGGCAAGCTCCAGGCGCGGCGGGAGGACTGCGCGCCGCTGGCCGGCAAGTCGACCCTGAACCGGCTCGAGCAATCCTTGCGCGGCGGCATTGGCCGCTACCACAAGATCGGGCACGACACCGAGGCGATCGAGGCGCTGTTCGTGACGCTGTTCCTGGAGGCGCATCAGCGCCCGCCGCAGCCGATCGTGCTCGATCTGGATGCCACCGACGATCCCTTGCACGGCCACCAGGAGGGCCGCTTCTTCCATGGCTACTACGACACCTACTGCTACCTGCCGCTTCTGTGATCGGGCGGTTGTTGTCAACACCGGTTTGTCGACGAGCAGGGCCAGGCTTCTGTCCGTGGTCAGCGATGCTGTGCCACATGATGCGGTCTAAGGAGGCTGAGCGGGACAAAATCTCTACCACGTGCTCGAAGCGACTGGGGCAGATGCGGCCTCACTCAACCCTCGTCCCTGCCCGGGACCTCGGTGTCGGTAAACAACTCCCGACCAACTCTTCAGCTGGGCTCGAAGTCATCCCTTCGGAGCCACCGTCGCTCGCTCGCAAATAGTGGCGAGCGATGGTGACGGAGAAGGGATGACGCCCCATCCCTTTGGTGAACCGGAGCGAGCTACGCGGCCTCGATTTGGCTAGACCAGCGGAATGGCGTGTCATGACGCCACAATGAGAGCAATATGACCGCCAGCTTGCGCGCCACAGCAACGCGCGCCTTCTTGATCCCGTGTCGGGCCGCGATGCGCAGCCCCCAGGCCTTCAGCGTCGACCATCGTGTGGTTCGGCCGAGCAGTGTCGTTGCTGCCTCGTAGAGCATTGTGCGGGTGGCATCGTCGCCCGCCTTCGTGATATGGCCAATGCGATCGGTCTGACCGGACTGATAGCGTCGCGGCGTCAGCCCAAGCCAGGGACCGATCGACCTGACGCTTCTGAACCGCGTTGGATCGTCCACGGCGCTACGGAAGGTGAGGGCGACGATGACACCGACGCCTGGCGCCGTCATGAGTATCCGTGTCACCGGATCGCTGCGCGCCGCATCGAGAAGCTTGCGTTCCAGTTTCGACAGCTCGACGAGCAGAGTGTCCCGGACATTGAGCAGCGAAGCGATAATGAGGTCAAGACATGCTGTTCCCTGAGCCAATTCCCGGGCTCGCGCGGCGAATGTCCGGCGGCTAACCTTGCCCATCTTCAAGCCGAAGTTGCGCAACGATGCGCGCATGGTGTTCTCGATGGCCGTTATCTTGTCGACCAGGAACTGCCGCGCATTCAGGACCGCCCGCATCTCTTGGCAGTCGAGCCTTTTCACGTGCACCGACTTGAACCACCCAAGCCGCAGCAACTGCGCGATCCCGCGAGCATCGTTGCGATCCGTCTTGACCGTCATCGCCGCGAACGCCGCTCGCACATGGCGACTCTCCATGACGGTGACCTTGAAGCCTTCCTTGATCAGACCGGCGTAGATCCATTCCGATAGTTGCCCCGCCTCCAATGCCACGTGCTCGATTTTGCGGCCACGATGACGGATGAATTGGCCAATGCTCGATGGATCGCTTGCAGCCTTGCCTTCCTTAATGATGATGCCGCGTTCGTCGATGATGCAAATGCAAGTTGTCTCGAGCGACACGTCGAGGCCGACGAAGAATTGCATGATGTAGGCTCCTCTGCCGATTGGGCAGACCAGTCTCCATGCGAACTCTCGCCAAGAAGTTGCCGGTAGCCCGATCAGCGCATCTCTACATCTTCTGCGGCCGCCATCTGCTCGCCGCCAAGCTCAGACGCGCCAACATCGATGCCGCGCATGGCGCGCGCAAGGAGGTCGAGCGTATCGTCAAGCAGATCCGCGCCCGCTGGCCCAACGTCGGCATCGTGCTCAGAGCCGACTCGGGCTTCTGCCGCGACGATCTGATGAGCTGGTGCGAGGAAAATCGCGTCGAATACGTCTTCGGGCTCGCCCGCAACCGGCGGCTGGTCGCAAAGATCAAGCGCGAGCTGGTCGAGGCCCGCACCGAGAGCCGGGCATCGGGGCTGCCGGCGCGCCGCTTTAAGGTGTTCGACTGGTCGACGCGCTCAAGTTGGAGCCGCGCCCGCCGCGTCGTGGCCAAGGCCGAGTGGACCAGCGGCAAGGCCAACCCGCGCTTCATTGTTACCTCGCTCCCGATCGAGGAGGGGGACGCGCGTATCTTCTACGAAGGCATCTACTGCCAGCGCGGCGACATGGAGAACCGGATCAAGGAGTGTCAGATGGACCTGTTCGCCGACCGCACGCCGGCGATCAACATGTGCACCAACCAGCTCCGCCTCTGGTTCGCCTCCTTCGCCTATGTGCTGCTGTGCGCGCTCAGGCGCATCGGCCTCGCTCGCACCGAGCTGGCCACGGCGACATGCGGTACCATCAGGCTCAGGCTTCTCAAGATCGGCGCGCTCGTCACCCGATCGGTACGCCGGATCAAAATAGCATTCGCCTCCGCCTGCCCGACCCAGGCCATCTTCGCCATCGCCGCCCACCGCCTCAGACGCGCGGCGGCCTGAGCCGCACCTCCCACCCGAACGCCAACAGCACAGCAACAGCCCCGACCCAAAGCCCGCCGCCGACAATGCGGCAGAGCCCGTGCGTGCCCCCGCCAAACCCGTCTTACCCGTCATCCGACCACGTCAGATCAACCCATAGGGTGAGAAAGGCGGGTTAGCTGCGCCAGCGAGCCCGCGGCGTTCCGGGCCGGCATGCTATCCGAGGCCCATGCTCCTCGGACATCCAAGGCGAGTGTCCTCCCCCGCGGCACAGAAAAGTCCCGAAGCGTCACTTCGGGACTTAGCAGGGCTCAAGGGAAGGGGAAACTCGGCTCAGGCTCCTTGGCCTTTGGCAAAGCCGGGAAACAGGGGACCGCTTGTGTGGCCCGTTCGCCCCCAATAGACCACAACAGCCATAACGCAATTGATCTGCATCAACGGTGCGCGCTATCTGGGTCGAAATTCCCCCGTGCGCCGGCAAAGACGGGTGTGACGCCCCCGAATGCATATGCCAAAAAGAGCAAGAAGGTTCGGCGAGAGAACATACTTGGCAACATCTCTGGCGGCGTGCGGACATTGCGCATGGTATCGATGTTGATGGACGCCACCTTCGAGATCTAACCATTGGTGTGACGTCGAGCGCGCGCGAGCTGCGCAGCTCTGGAACGGTCAGGCGCGTAACGGCGCGCACGTCAAGCCGCCGTCATTGGCCACGTGAGCAATGATCCGCACCGCCAAGTTCAAGCAAGTGACCCAGACCCCGCCAACCGATTCATCAAGAGCGCGCATCTGTGTTAGCGTATCGTTGCCTTCGACAATTAGGTCCATCCCTGCACAGCGAGCAAGAGAACGGTTCCCCACAAGTAGGACAAGCCTCAATGGGATTTGCTTGTGAACGATGATCGCAATCTCGCAGTCTTCTGCGACTTCGAAAACATAGCTCTGGGCGCGCGAGACGCGAAGTACGCGAGCTTCAACATGCAGCCGGTGCTGCAAAAGCTGCTCCTCAAGGGCAGCATCGTCGTGAAGAAGGCATATTGCGACTGGGAGCGGTACAAGGAGTTCAAGGCCACGATGCACGAAGCCGCTTTCGAGCTCATCGACATTCCGCACGTTCGCCAGTCCGGCAAGAACTCGGCAGACATCCGCATGGTCGTTGACGCGCTCGACCTCTGCTACACGAAAGAGCACATCGACACGTTCGTGATCATCTCCGGCGACTTGGATTTTTCACCGCTGGTGAGCAAACTTCGGGAGAACGCCAAGACAGTGATCGGCGTTGGAGTGAAGAGCTCCACGTCGGATCTGCTCATGAGCAATTGCGACGAGTTCATCTTCTATGACGACTTGGTCGCCAAGCGTGACCGATCTCCGAGACGCAGGCGCAGCGAAGGGACGAAGGCAGAGACGGCAGAAAAGTCGGGAGACAAGGCGTCCAAGCGAACGGATGATCGGGCACAGGAGGCAATCGATCTCGTGCGGGAGACCATCGACGCACTGTACGCGGAGAGAGGTGATACGGCCAAGCTCTGGGGATCGATGGTCAAACAGACGTTGAAGCGGCGCCAGCCAAGCTTCAGCGAATCATTTTACGGATTTGGCTCATTCAACGAACTGCTTGAAGAAGCCCAAGCGCGTGATCAATTGGAGCTCGAGATGGACGAGAGATCGGGAGGTTATGTGATTTGCCGCATCGCACGTACGGCGTAGTCGCAGGTTCGATATGGCACGTCGAGACGAGACGCCCGCTCGCGCCAACTAAGTCTACAACGACGAGAACACGAGCGTTAGATGTTGGATTGGTTTCAGCGGCTGATGCCGCACACGTTGTTGTTCTTTCCGCTGTTCGAGCGCCACGCGACCACGGTGACGGCTGCTGCCGCGGCGTTACGTCAAATGCTGGAGGGCGGGGAACGCGCACGTCAGCATTGTCGAGACATCTTGCGCTATGAAGAGGAGGCCGATGCGATCACGCGCGAGGTCCTCATCGGAGTCAGAAGCACATTCATTACGCCCTTTGACCGTGGTGACATCAAAGACCTGATCACCTCCATGGACGATGCGATCGATGAGATGCAGAAGACTGCCAAAGCCATCGTGCTGTTCGAGCTCACCACGTTCGAGCCGGACATGCGGGCCATGGCGGACGCCATTGTGCAATGCGCACACCTGATCGCCCGGGCCATGCCACTGCTTGCCAACATCGGCCAGCACGCGGGACAGCTCAACGAAATCTGCTTGCAGGTGACCCAAATCGAGGGGCGTGGGGACGAGATCCACGATCGCGGTCTGAAGATCCTTTTCGAGAGGTCCAAGGCGGGCGATCCCATGGAATTCGTGCGTGGGAAGGAGATCTATGACCATCTGGAACGGGTGATCGACAGCTTTGACGACGTCTGCAACGAGATCCAGGCCGTCGTCATTGAGCACTCGTAGGCAAGCGGCGGGGACACCAGAATGGACGCAACCGCCATAGGCCTCCTCGTCGGCCTCATCGCCGTCGCCCTCGTTTTCGATTTTCTCAATGGGCTGCATGATGCGGCCAACTCGATCGCCACGATTGTCTCCACCCGCGTTCTGCCACCCAGGGCGGCGGTATTCTGGGCAGCCTTCTTCAACTTCATTGCGTTTCTGTTCTTTGGGCTTCACGTCGCGCAGACGATTGGGACGGGCATCATCGATCCTGCAGTCGTCGACCCGCGAGTGATCTTCGCCGCGCTCATGGGCGCGATCTGGTGGAACGTGATCACGTGGTGGGCTGGTATTCCGTCCAGCAGCTCGCATGCCCTGATCGGCGGCCTGATCGGCGCGGGGACAGCCAAGGTGGGCAGCGTCGCCATCGTTTGGAAGGGCGTTCTGATGACGACGGGAGCCATCTTCCTTTCCCCGATGTTTGGCTTTCTGCTGGCCTTGGCGCTCGTCCTGGCTATTTCATGGGTGTTCGTGCGCAAGACGCCCTTGGCGGTCGATCAGACGTTCCGAGTGATGCAGTTCGGCTCGGCGTCGCTGTATTCGCTGGGGCACGGTGGCAACGACGCCCAGAAGACCATGGGCATCATCGCCGGCCTGCTGTTTGCGCAGGGCCATCTTGGCTCGCAGTTCTACGTTCCGTTTTGGGTGGTCCTCAGCTGTCAAGCCGCCATGGCGCTGGGAACGTTGTTTGGCGGCTGGCGCATCGTGCGGACTATGGGCTCCAGGATTACGCGCCTCACGCCGATGCAGGGTTTCTGTGCAGAGACAGGTGGAGCAGCTACGCTGTTTCTAGCGACTTGGCTTGGGATACCGGTGTCGACCACGCACACGATTACCGGGTCGATCATCGGCGTGGGCGCCGCGCGCCGGATATCCGCGGTGCGTTGGAACGTGGCCAGCAACATCGTGTTCGCCTGGCTCGTGACCATGCCAGCGGCGGCCCTTGTTGCTGCCTTGTTCTACATGCTGGCCGCATTGGCCTTGTGAGCGCCAGACACTGGCGTCGCTGCAAAGCAAAAGGGAGGCCCTCGCAATCGACGAAGTGACTGAGCGCGCGAGGCGCGTCGCGTTACCAACGGCCGCCTCTTCGGACAACTCTGAAGATGAGCAGAAGGACCACCGCGCCGATGGTGGCGGAGACAATCGCGCTGACAATCCCGGCGCCGATACGGATGCCCAGCTGAGGCAGCAACCAGGCTCCGATGAACGCACCGATGATCCCGATGATGATGTCGCCGATCAGCCCGAAGCCCGTCCCTTGCACGAGTTGTCCGGCGAGCCAGCCCGCAATGAGACCGACCACCAAGATGACGACAAGACCTTCATTGGAAATGGCCATGATGTTTCCCTTCCGCCCAGCCGCATGCGTCATTGCGCTTTGATGATTGTTCCACTGCTCGTTGAAATGCACAAGACGAGGCGGCGCTGGATCACTCCCTTCCCCGCCCGGCTGGAATGTCTGCCAGCTTCGGGCAGGGACCCCGCGCTCCACCCGATCCGCCAAGTTCAATGCTTTACATCCTACCGGAACGAACCTTGCGTATGGCTCGTTCGCCGAGCAGACGATCGAATTCCATCTTGGAAACGCCGTAGCACTCGCATGAGCGGCGTTCCAGGCCGCGGCGATCGATGATCGTAACGTTGCCTCGCTTATAGCGGATGAGGCCGGCTCGTTGCAGGGCGCCCGCGGCAGCCGTTACGCCGGTTCGCTGCACCTCGAGCATCATGGCCAAAAACTCCTGCGTGAGGAGGAAATCATCGAAGTGCATGCGGTCGTGCGTCATCAGCAGCCAGCGGCAACATCGCTGTTGTATCGGATGAAAGTGATTGCACGCGGCCGACTGCGCAACCTGGTTGAAGAAGGCGTGACCATAGCGGAGCATCACTGTTCGCATCGAGGCGCTTCGCGCCAGTTCCTTTTCGAATCCCGCTGGCCTCATTCTCAGGCCAGCACCGGGAACCTGGACGTAAACGCTGGTGGGCGCCCTGTCATCGCCCAACACGAGGGGTAGGCCCACCACGCCCTCGTTGCCAATCGTTCCCACTTCAGCTGCCTCGCCGTTCGCCATGGTGTTCACCAGGGAGCCGACGCCACACTCGATGAAATAGACAAACTCGATGGCCTTGTGAGCATGGTAGAGAGACTGCCTGTACTCCAGCTGAATACGTTCAAGATGTGGACGAAGACGCGCGTAGTCTTTGAGCGGCAGCAAACCCAGCAACCGGTTCGCATGCGGGTCCTCAGCCTTGCGGCTAGCCAGCACCGCGCTGCTCCTCTCGGTCATGCTCGAATGGTTTCACGTCGGTGCACCGACTAACGACCCGTAGCGCTTCTGAGGTAACGCGTGTTGCTCTTGCTCGGCCCCGTCTTCGGCAAGGTTTCTCTGCTTCTTGTGGCGGAGGCTCGTCGACGTCGCATGGGGGCCAAACAAAGCGTGCGCCTTCTTGGTGAGTGTAGCAAGATCAATGTCTTGTATCGGACATAAAGCTCGACTTCGCTCGGCAAAGGGCGTAGTTGGGCTTGAGACGCCGCGGCGAAGCGTGCGTTCATGCTGTCCTCAAACTTGATTGCGGACCCGCTGCAGGTTGCCACCTCTCGCTGCGATAGTGGCGGCGAAGAATGACGGCGTGCAGTCCTTGCCGCCGCCCGGTGACGGCTCATGGTTGGGGCTGGCTGCCGACGAAGCCGCCTTCCGCCAACCCTTCAAGGGAGCCGTATCGATGGCGGAACCTTCAAATCTGACCCGAGTCTATGTCTGGTATCAGACTCGATTGATTTGCATCAACATGTTCGCTGGTTTCGTCCGTTAGGGATTTATTCTAAGGAGTTCGACCAATGGCCACCTTGTCTCAGCTGCGCGTTAGCGGGCCTTTGCTTGCGCTCCAGTCCGCGCTCGATACGCGGGGCTCGCCGAATTTCGAACCCAACGCCGGACATGCTGCATTGCACCGCGTCGACGGCGGGGAGCCTGCGTTCCCTGAAGGACGCTCGATCTCACACTTGTACCCCCTCGAGACGCGCGCCGTCGCGCTCTATAGGCGGCTGGCCGATGGGTGGCGTCAGGTCATAGGTCTGGCCGTCGTGGTTACCCCCAGCGGTGGTGTGCCGATGGCGGTCGAGGCGATGAAGGCCGGTGCGGTGGAATTCATCGAAATGCCGCTCGCTCGCGAAGAGCTTCTTACCGCCCCCGAGCACGAGAGCGATCAAGCGCATCACGACGCGAGGTTGTTTGCAGCACGCGAGACGGATGCGACACGCGTCGCCAGTCTGACGATACGTCAGCGGCAGGTCCTCGACCTCGTGCTGGCCGGCTTTCCAAGCAAGAACATCGCCGCTGATCTTGGTATCAGCCAGCGCACGGTCGACAATCATCGCGCGGCCGTCATAAGAAAGACCCGCTCGAAATCCATTCCTGCGCTGGTGCGCGCGGCACTCGCTACCGCCTAAACAACCAAGGCAACCGTCCACGGCATCTGACACGCGGACCACTTCAGGTTCGGCCCAAGGCCAAGGGAGCAAGAATCATGTCGCTTGGGACCATTCTCGTTATCGTCCTCATCATCTTTCTGCTCGGCGGCTTCAGTGGTCGGTTCGGCGGCTACGGGTACGGCTTCGGTCACGGTGGCGTTGGCGTCCTCGGCACTATCTTGATCGTCGTTCTCATCCTCGTGCTGCTCGGGAGGATTTAATCGAGGCGCGATGTGGGTGCGGGGGCTGGCATGTCAAATCATACCTCGACCCCAAAGGTGGTGCCTAAGTTGGCAAACCGAAGGCCGCCGGGCTCGATGCATGAAAGGATAGTCGTCCATGGAGCGCACTAGGACTTGGGTGCTCATTGCCGATGGCGCGCGAGCGCGCGTGTTACAGAATGATGGCCCTGGTCACCGACTGCGCGCCGTTGAGGGGCTCGTATTCCACGGCGACCACTCTGCGACCCACGACCTCGTGTCGGACCGGGAAGGTCGTAGCTATAGCTCCCACGGCACGGGACGGTCTGCCATCCAATCGCATTCGGACCCGCACAGAGAACTCAAGAAGAAGTTCGCTCATCAACTGGCGGACATGCTGGCCCGCGGACTTGAACGGCACGCCTACGACCGGCTCATCATTGTTGCTCCGCCAGTCGCTCTTGGTGACCTGCGGACAGCAATTACCGATCATGTTCGTGCCAAGGTGGTCGGCGAGGTCCCTCATGATCTGACAAAGACCCCCAACGGCGAGGTGGTCGAGCACTTGAAGAGCGTGCTGGCAACTTGACTCGGCAGTCGCCCGGCGGCGTGCGCGCCGGACGCCGCCGCGAAGGCGCACCGTATTTCTCGCAACCTCCCGATCGCCACGCCAAGATCACCCAACGGCACGCCATGGATAAGAAGACCCAACTGAACCTCTGGTTCGCTGCAGCGGCATTTGCTGCCCTGCTACTGTTCCAATACGTCACGGCGACAACGACCTACGAGCAAATCCCCTATAGCCAATTCCAGAGCTTCCTCAAGGAGGGGAAGATCGATGAGGTCCTGATCCATCAGGATCGGATCGAGGGAAAATTCAAAGCGCCGCTCGAGAACGGCAAGATCAATTTCATAACGAAGCGCGTCGAGCAGGAGCTCGCTGCGGACCTCGCCAAATATAACGTCAAGTTCCGAGGCGCCACCGATAGCAATTTCATCAGCACCCTGCTGTCGTGGATCGTGCCGACGCTGGTGTTTTTCGCGATCTGGGCCTTCTTCTTCCGAAGCTTTGCCCAGAAGCAGGGCCTCGGCGGCATGATGAGCATCGGCAAGTCGCGCGCCAAGATCTATGTTGAGAAGGAGACCGGCGTAACGTTTGCGGATATCGCCGGCGTCGAGGAGCCCAAAGCCGAGCTCAAGGAGATCGTGGATTTCCTCAAGAAGCCCGAGGACTACGGGCGGCTTGGGGCCCGCATCCCGAAGGGCATTCTGCTTGTGGGGCCACCTGGTACCGGCAAGACGCTGTTGGCGCGCGCGGTTGCGGGCGAGGCAGGCGTGCCGTTCTTTTCAATCTCGGGCTCCGAGTTCGTCGAGATGTTCGTCGGCGTCGGCGCAGCCCGTGTTCGCGACCTCTTCGAGCAGGCACGCAAGGCAAAGCCTTGCATTATCTTCATCGATGAGTTGGACAGCCTCGGGCGCACGCGCTCGGCTGGCGGCTTCGGCAGCAACGACGAGAAGGAGCAGACGCTGAACCAGCTCTTGGCCGAACTCGACGGCTTCGACCCGAGCATCGGCATTGTTCTGTTGGCTGCCACCAACCGCCCCGAGATCCTGGATCCGGCCTTGACACGTGCGGGACGCTTCGACCGACAGGTGGCGTTGGACCGACCGGAAAAGGCGGGTCGCGCTGCAATTCTCAAGGTGCATATGCGTAAGATCAAGCCCGCCGCCAACGTCGATGTTGACCAGATCGCTGCGATTACACCAGGCTTCTCGGGTGCCGACCTTGCCAACCTAGTCAATGAAGCTGCGCTGACAGCGACGCGCCGGCATGGCGCCGACGTAACCATGGACGATTTCACGCGCGCCGTCGAACGCCTGGTTGCCGGTATCGAGAAACGCTCGCGGCTCTTGAACCCCGAAGAACGTCGCATTGTTGCCCATCACGAGATGGGTCATGCGCTGGTGGCCTCCGCGTTGAAGGGAACTGATCCCGTGCACAAGGTTTCAATCATTCCGCGCGGTATTGGCGCGCTCGGTTACACAATGCAGCGTCCGACTGACGATCGTTTCCTCATCTCACGCACCGACCTCGAGAACCGCATGGCAGTGCTGATGGGTGGCCGGGCGGCTGAGCAGCTCGTCTTCGGTGAGGTCTCCACCGGCGCGGCCGACGACCTCGATCGGGCGACGGACATAGCGCGGGCGATGGTGACGCGCTTCGGCATGGATGGTGACCTCGGACAGATGGTCTACGAGCCGAAGCGACAATCGTTTCTGGGCGATAGTCCGTTCACGACCCAGGCCAAGTCGTATTCCGAGGACACAGGGCGAGAGATCGACGTGGCGATTCGGACCCTCGTGAAGGCCGCGTACGCTCGCGCAACAGAGGTCCTCATCAAACGCAAGTCCGAGCTGGAGACGGGCGCCGCCCTGTTGCTGGAGAAAGAGACGCTAACCCCAGACGAGTTTCCGCCGCTCAGGCCAGGGGCAGGCACGGATGACGCTACCACCGCCGGCGTAGTCCAGCGGCGCGACGTTGCAGCGTAAGTCTTGGCCTTGGCTGTCGGCACCACACTTCGGAAGTCGGCGCCGCGTTCAATATGTGGAGACCAATGTGCGCCAAAGACGATCTGTTTTCCAGCGATGGTCGTAACCGCATACTGCCGGGCGTCGATCTCGCACTGCGCAGGAGTAGACATCTCATGACAACCAGAAAACGAAAGATGGGTACCGCAAGCCATCCTCGCACCGGCGCACTTGCCGGGTGGGAGACTGAGGGAGGCGCCCTTGGGCCGGCAGGAAGAGATGGCGATCGACGTCTACCGTTGTCCGATCAAGAGGCGCATATCCTGCAGTGCCTCGGGGCAGCGGTGCTCTTGCAGTGGAACGATTTGCCGACCCATGTTCAGAGGGAGCTCTTCGAGCATTCCATTGCCGGCGTCGAACCACGCGAGATTGCGCTGCTGAAGGAGCAGATCGCCCGGTTCCTTCATAAGCATAAGGACGACAACAGGGAGCGCGAGTGACCGACTATGCCGTTCCCCTCGGGCGTGAGAGTGCGCAACCATGATTGATAGTGGTGCAAATCTGATCGAGGGATCGATCACGAAAGATCTGGTTCTCGCATCCGAGACCGGGAGCCTGCGACGGCTACTTGCGGCATCCGGGCTTGCATTTCGTGTCTTGTCGCTGAACCTCGAGGAGAACACACCAAATCAAGCGCTGCTCGAGACGCTCGGGGAGACGAGATCCCGCCGATGTAGCTGAGCTACTTGTACGAACAAGGATCGAGGAGGCAAATGCGCGTGTTCCTGGAGCGCTTATCATTGGTGCCCATCAAGTCGTTTCGCTCAACGGAAAGGTGTTGGAAAAGCCGACGACCGTCGACGCTGCCCGCGACAGACTGTTCGAACTTCGTGGCAAGACGCATCAGCTCCACTCGGCAGTCGCGCTAGCCGAGGACGGTAACATCACGTGGACCCACGTAGAGACGGCTCAGCTGACGATGAGGTCGTTCTCGGCCCAATTCGTCGGTCGCTACCTTGCTGCTACCGGCCCGCAAATCTGCGAATTGCCAGGCGCTTATCAGCTCGACGGCGTCGGGCTTCAACTGTTCGACAGGATTCAAGGCGACTATTTGACGACGCTCGGAGCGCCGATCTTTCTGCTGTTTGCGCGCCTTCGCGAGATCGGGTTCATGGCTTCCTGATAGGCGAACACAGCCTTGGCGGGGGGCGCGGAAAGTGAGAGGGAAGGACATGGAGGCCCCCGCGGCAACTACGGGCCGCGCCACTGATAGTGGGTGACCATCCCAGATTGCATATCGGCTAGCGGAGAGCGAAGGTTCCCCAAAATCTGGAGTAGTCCCCAAAGCAAGCCAGGACCACCCCAAGCAGGTGATGCCTGGCAGCACAATGTGCTACCGACAGCCGGGCGACGGCTCGCAGGTGATCGCGGCCTTCGGTGCAGCGCCAGCATCAGTTGCCGGCGGGGGCCGATAGAGCCTCACCGCAATCAGCGCCAGGATCAAGATCACGGGAACAAAAATCAGCGTGTACTTCACTTGGGCTCTCGCTAGATCTCCAAAGCCCATATTATGTAGTTTGGCGGCCCCAAGATAGCTCTGTCGCACGACTTGTGTTGATTCGGATCGCGGATTGACCCCATCGGCATCCTCCTGGCCGACCCGGTAACGCACGCGGTCGCTGAGCCCTACGCGGCTCCGCTTCGCCGCCACCACGATCTTATCGGCAAGCTCAGAGAATCTTCGGTAGGCAGATTCTTTTCTTGCCCGCTCGAGGCCCCACGTGCACTTGCGCACGGCCTGCGGCAACGATTTGTCGTGAGTGACCGCTTGCATGAGCGAGGCGACAACCTCGCAAATCCCTCGGGCATGATCAGTTCACGATTGGCTCAATGTCGGCGCTGTCGATATGCCGGTTGGCCGCCAGATATTCCTGGACCTTGGCAAGTAGGCTACTTACGGCGTCACTGTCGAAATCGTGGTCTTGAGCGTTGAGCACCAAGTCCGTCTCAACGACAAGAACGGTCTTCATGAAGTCACGGGTCAAGCGCACTACGAGCCATGACGAGATGGCGTGCTTGTGTTCGACTAGGCGTTGTTTCATGCAGCGCTCCTTACTCATCGGAAAGCATAGCACTGATCGGCCCCCTCGACTGTCCGACTCGGATGTCAGTTTCGCCGGGGTCTCGATGCCGACCTGAGCGTGGCCGCCGGAGCGGATCCGCCCGGCGATGGCCAGCCGGCGCCCTAGTTCCAGGGTTCCCAGATTGGCTGCCGGTGCCGCGCGCAGCGCGTCGACCTTTCGTCAGCACGGGCGTGTAGGTAGGCCCATTCAGGATCGCCTGCACACGGTTGAACGCCTATGGATCCTCTTCAGTTGCTTTGGGCGGTTGCCAAGGCAGCGCTTCACGCCGCATGTGGGGTCGTCTTGTGTTGGATTTCGGTCTTCTTGATCATCGTTTTTCAGATCGTCGGGGCCCGGAACGCGCAGGGAGACCGATTGTTTCAAGGTTCAGCACCAACCGACAGACTTGAGCCGCGGCACACGTAGCAGGGTTTGGCTCTGGCCGTTGAGCCGACTGCCACTGTAGATGCGCGCGACGATCACGTTGCGGGATATGAGCTTCATTGCAATGCTGTACCTCCCGCCATCCCGCGGGTCGTAGAAGCGACCTAGATCCCAATTGTCGGGACCCGCCGGCCGCAAATCCTCGAGAACCGTCATGCCGCATATGAGACGTGGTCGCAGCCCCGCCCTCGGGTTATCCTGCTCGCGCTTCAGTTCACCGGTCTCGTCACGCGGTATCCTCAGGTAGACGATGCGGCCACATAGCAGGCCGTTGCAGTCCAAGATTTCAAGTGCCACCTCGTTTTCGATCATCCACACGCCGCGCGGATCACCAGCGAACGCTGTGCAGGCGAATTCGACAATGAAGAAAGAGATGAATGCCGCAGTGTAGGCGGCCCGCGACCACGATCTGCTAATTCTGCGCAACATGGCCCATCACGTTAGTTCAACCCATGCACTTGGTCCAATTCTGGCGCGGCGCGGGCGCCATGCTCATGGCCGATGATCGTATCGACGGCCGTAAGCTGCCGCTCACGCATAAGTTTCTCTCCATCATGCTCGGCGTGCAGCGGACCGCTGTGACCGTCGCGGTGCAAGCCCTTGATCGTGCAGATCTCATCCGCGCCGGACGGGGCGTCATCACCATCATCGACAGAGAGGGGTTGGTGAGATTGGCTAACGGCACCTACCTGCCCATGGAATGAGAACATCACCGCTTGGCCATCGGGCCGCGCTCGCCTCACCAAGCCCAGAGCGGCCGCCAGGCTTCAAGCGTCCATCAAGCGTTCCTCGCCAATCCGAATCCCGCTGCGACCTCAGCCGGTAGCCCGCTCAAGACGATGCTTCATATCGTAGGCCTCGAGAACACTACTGAAAATCCTGCCCTTCACTAATTTGGATCAGTTCGGCAACAACTGCGATGCGGTAGGATTGCCTTGCAAAGGATAAGCAAGATGACAGCACACGCGCGATTCAATGATGCCGAAGGAATGGCTGCTCTGGGCATATGCGAGTCCCTCCTGCTTGCTTTGGCCGATCTCAAAATCATCAGCGATAAGGACGCGCGCGACCTGCTAACGGATGTCGCGACCGCACACCATGAAGCTGCTGCCACTTCGCAAACGCCCCAGAAGCATCAGGCAGTGGTCGCGATTGTTGAGAGGATCCTGGCGGGCAAGAACGGCATCCGGCACTAGCCCGCATATCTCACCACACCGTTCACTATTGCCCAGCCCCGTCGACATGCAGCGTAGGCGGATGAGTTTATCGCAGCGGATCAGCCGAGGGCGTCGCCGCTGGCGGCGGCTGTGGCAGGCGCGGGGCTGTTCCTCTTTGGTTGATCCTCGGGCGGGCGGGTCGCCGGTCAGGCCGCGATGGCGGCGCCGGTCGCAGTTGGAAGGCTTCGCAATCGCTCGAGTGCGCGGGTGAACACGTCCTTGACCGGGCAGGCGGTGGCGAACGCGAGCTTAATGCGGCCCACGCTTACGGTCACCACCGCGCCGATCTTCAGGAGCTTGAGTTGTGGGCCAGGCGTTCGAGTCCGCTCGCCCCCGCCGCCGATCGATCTGCCATTCATTATTGATGAATTCATGTTTGCCAAGAAGTGTAACCGCCTTGTCACGATGCGCACGGATCATCGCGCCGCGTCGCATGGGAGCCATCGTCGCACCGCGCTCATATTGCGCGCGTCGGAAGGGGGAACCTCATAGTCGTGAGTAAGCACGTCCACTTGCCGGCCGCGCAGCGCTTCCTCGCCTGGAGACCCATATTATGACTCGCACGAATCATGGCGTCGGCCCTGGCTGGCCGCCGCCAGATGGAGCCTATGACTATTTGAGCACAATCAGCTGGCGCGATTGGGCCTGGGAGGGCCTTCGCCGCAACCACACTTACCAGGCCGAGGCACGCGCACGCGCCACTGAAGGCCGCGTCAGCACAAAGTTGGGGGGTGGGGCGCTTCTCACGCGGATGCAGGAGCACGTGCCTCCTGCTGAGGCGTGGGCGCTCTGGTGCTTTCGCCGACCCGGCCCTCACCGCTCTTGAAGCGCGTCACGTCTGGTTGCCGGAGCCCGGCACGTCGGTGTTGCCGGCTGTCGCCGAGCCCGTTGGGGCCTCACGCGTTCAAGACGGGAGTGTCCTTGTCACGGCCCTGCCGAGCCTGGAGCACATCCTGGTCGACATCAGCGGTCGCCAGCACGTCGTCCTGCGTGCCAACGGGGCCGCTCTCCAACTGCTGATTGAGGGCGCCGACGTTGCGGTCGCACCCGTGGCCATCACCTTTCTCGTGCGTGGTCTCGCTGCGCTTCGCCAAGCGTCGGATCAGTTGAGCGACCCTCCACCGCATATTGTCGCCGGCATCGCGGCGCTCAGGGCCACCCCGCTGGACACCGACCACACGCAAGCTGCGCGACGCCGTCGTGGCCGTCGACGGGCGAGAAGCAGGTGCCAGCTATTACGAGGTCGCCGTCTTTCTTCATGGCGTCGAGTACGTCGAGCGCAATTGGCGAACGGGACTCAAGAGAAGCATGCGCCACCACCTGCGACGCGGGCTCGAGCTCTCGAGCGGCGGCTATCGCAACCTTCTGAGATAAGTGTGACTCTGTTGAGGGGGTGCCGTCTGAGTCACTCCCCACCTTCGTCGAAATGCGGGACACTGCCTCATCGACCCTTAGGGAGTTTCCCATGACCGATGACAGCGACAATCCCTTCCTTACGATCGACGAAACCGCCGAGCTCCTGCGCGTCAATCGGCGCACGCTCGACAACTTGCGCTGGCGAGACGAAGGTCCGCCCTTCCGGCGCCATGGCGGCCGCATCGTGTACCACCGTGATGAGGTCCTCGCATGGTCGGAACAGCGTCGTGCGCGAACCCCGCCGGACCGAAGCGAAGAGCCCCCGATTGCGCGCAATGGTGACGCTCGGCGTCGGCCTCCTCCTGCTGGCGTACCCCAGGGCGAACGTTCCGACACTTCTTTGGAACACCAGCCCTAGCGTCCCGCTCGGCCTCTACTGGTTGGCTGCGCGACCGCCGACCCGAGGCGCCCTGGCGGCCATCCGCCTGCCCGAGCCGCATCGGTCGCTCGCAGACAGCCGCGGCTATCTGCCGGCCGGGATCCTTCTGATCAAGCCGGTCGTCGCCCGCGCCGGCGATGTCGTCTGCCGACATGGATCGATCGTCACCCTGCATGGGCGCACCATGGCCCATGCGAGGAGCGCCGACCGCGCGGGGCGGCCATTGCCGCGCTGGAGCGGGTGCATTCGCCTCGGGGCGGACCAAGTCTTTGTCCTCTCCGCTGATCCCGACGGCTTCGACAGCCGCTATTTTGGTCCGGTGGAGCGCCGCCATGTCGTCGGCACGGCCCTGCCGCTATGGCACGCCGCAACAAAGTAGCCGGCCGTGCTTGCTACCCTTGCTTGAGCCGCTCGAGCGTGCCGTCCAGCTGCGCCAGCGCGCGCACGAGTTGCGCCCGCAGTGCCGTCAGGTCGCCGACCGCATCATCCTCGCCCGCCAGCAGCTCCGGGTCGAGACACCCAGCCACGAGCGATTCGAGGGTTTGCTCCCGCATCGCACCGGCGGCGCGCGCCGCCACCAGCGTGTCGTCAGTCAGCCCATCAGCGTCCAGCACCAGCCGGCCGTCCGGCGCCAGTCCGACGGAAAGCTGCGCGCCCACCAGAACGGCTCGCTCGACCATCTCGGTTGGCAGCCTGATCTCGATGCCGATCGTGGCCCCTGTTGGTTCCCGGAATCCCGCCACATAGCCCTCAGCCGGGAAACCCTGGCGGCTCGTCTCCGCCCGCTCGAAGTAAGGTGATAGCTCCACCGTCTGGGTCATCGCACACCCTCGCCTCTGTCAAACTGACGACCTGAATGAGCGTTCCGCCACAGCACGCCGACCATTATCCCGAAATGGGATAATCCGGAACTGGGATTATGCGGTGAGGCCGCTGTCTTCGACCTCGGCCTCCCGCCATGCGCGACACCCTGCGCTCGCCGCGCCAACAACAGCTGCGTGCCCTGCTGCGGGATCTCCGCAAGCGCCAGCGTCTGACCCAAGAACAGGTGGCAGAGCGCCTGTCCAAGCCGCAATCGTTCGTCGCCAAGTACGAGCGCGGGGAGCGCAAGCTCAGCGCCATCGAGTTCATCGATGTCGTGCGCGCCCTCGGCGCCGAGCCTACCGTCGTGATGCGGCAGCTGGTCGACGCGATCGATCGCCCCAACCGCTAGCGCCTGGCGCGATGACTTCCGCCGCATTGTCATGGCCGTTCCATCCTCGTCGGGCTCGCTCCCTCCTGCGCACCACGGCACTGGGGAAACGAGCAGGCCATGCGTCACGCACGCGTGACAGAACAGGAGCAAGATAAAGCATCGGCACGGGGCCGGGACAGTCGAAACGTCGAAAGATGGTCTTGCCTGACGGTAAGTCTCTCGTCTGACGTTAATGATGATCTGGGCGGACCCCTCCCTCGGGCGCCAGGCCCTCGGTCGGGTCGCGTGCTATCGCGCGGCAAGTGAGGCCGCGCGACCGAGCCCCGAAGACGGGTCTCGGCCCATCCGGGTCACGCCCGCTTCCGCGCCACCGCGGCACGCGTCGACCATCCCAGTCGACCGCCGCTCTATGGCTGCATCAGGCTCTCTGATCGTGTGCGCCACGGCATGTAGGATCGGCCGTTCACACGCTCATAGTGCCCGTCCTGCAGCGTCCTCCGAGGACCATCGGTCCCTCACCGCTCTTCGCTCAGTCCGCGCTCGCTCGCTCCAGCTGCAGCATCGCGGGCAGAGGCAGCAGTTCGCCCCGCCGGTGCCCATCGCTCTCGCTCCCGATCGCCATCCGGGTCCTCTCTTCTTGTCCGGGACGGCCATACCCCGCCGATTTATGCGCGACGGTGTGGCAGGCGAGGCCTTAGAGGCAACCCGCCGGCGCGCGGGTCCTCCACTGCGGCCCGTTTCGCTCTCGGCTTCGACTGTGACGTCGGACGCACCTCGCCGTCTTGCCATGCGGTGCGCAGGCCGGCGCCGCAGCTGTCGCGGGCAGCCGACGGCTCCGCTCGCGCCGCGGCGCCCCACGCTTCGTCCGCCGTGTCCGCGCGCGCGACCAGCGCTTTTGCGCGCCGCGGCTCTCGGCCAACAGACGCGCCGGTCGGTCGACGCGAGCTTGACGGCGCTCGCGCAACGTGGCGTCCGCGAGCGTCAGCGAGCAGCCTGTCGCACGGCGTCAGCGGCTTGTGATAGCGCTTCTTCACCTGGGCGCCGTCGCGCGTCTTCTCGGCGAGCTTGAAGCACGGCTGGAAGGCGTTCACGAACAGGCGTGCGGGCGAGTAGAGCTTTGCCAGTTGCGCTGCCGCCGCAAGGCCTTCGTAGCGGCGATATCCCACCATGCGCCGCACGATCTCGCCGTTCTTCTGCTCGACGTGTGCCTGATCGTTCTGCGATACGGCCGGCACCGCGTGAACTCGATCTTCTCCGCCGCGCAGTAGTCGCGCACCGTCTCGTTCATGAAGACGGTGGTTGTCGGTGTCGAAGCCGAGCAACGGGAACGGCAATCGCCGGCGGATCTCGCCGAGCACGTCGACCAACAGCGTCTGCTCGCGCACCAGGAGCGGCGCCAGCTCCGTCCAGCCCGACGCGATATCCGTCACAACCAGTGTCTGCACGAACGAGCCGCGTGTCACCGGACCGGAATGCGCCACGAGATCGGCCTCTACGAACCCGGAGGCGGATCGCGCCAGTCCGAGAACGTCCGCACGTAATCGAGCGTCGGATCGTCGAGATCGCTCCACTGCGCCGGCGTCGATCTTTGCTCTTCTCTCGCTGCTGTTGTAGCTCTCGATTAATCGTAGTTTCGCTCTTCTTTAGTATTGTTGTTCTTATCTCTGTCGTCAAAGTTAGATATCAGTGTCGTTTTTTGTTGTATTTCTCTCTCCCCCCTCTCCCGCGCTTTCTGTCGGGCTTCGCCCATGCCTCGCGTCTCCAGGTGTGGCGTGGTGCACGGGCGGTCGATGCGCCATCGTGGTTTTGGAAGATCTCGCCCCACTCAGACGGCAGGTTGCAGTGATCAGGGCGCGCCGCTCGTAGCGCTCGGCGATCAGTCGCGCACGTGGTCGCGGCCCGATCCTTGCTGGTAGCCGATGTCGTCGAGGATGAGGACGTCGTAGCGGTCGAGCTTGCGTGTGCTTTCCGCCGCTCTCGCGTGCGCCTGTGCCGTTGCTCTGTCGTGTTTCTGCGCTTCTCTCTCCGCCGTTCTCGTCGCTCGCGCCTGCTCTGCCGCCGTGCTCTGCCGCCGCCTTTTCCTTGCTGTGTGTCGCCCTGCCCTTCCTCGCTCGCCGTCTCTTCGCTTCCCTTGCCTTGTGTCCTCTCGCTTCGCGTCGTGTTCTTCGTTTCCTCTGCGTCTGCTTCGTGGTGCCGCTCTTGCGCCGCGCCTCTCGCTTCTCTGCTCTCGCGCTGCAGTGCGGTCGCTGGCCATCCCTCCTTGTCGGATGCTCCGCGAGCTTGCCCATATCAGCTGTCGCCCGCAGGCGCAGCTCGCTGAGCAGCTATTCGTCGCGTGCGGCGTCGATTGTGTTCGTCGTCGTCTTGCCGCGGCCTCCAGATTAGCGGTCGGCTTGACTGCGCGTTCGCGAGCTCGTCGTAACTGTTGAGCGGTACCAGCTCGACGGCATCGTCCGGGATCGTTGTCGCGTCGGCTGTGCGGGCCCGCAGCTCGTCGATGTAGGGCTCTCCCCGCGTCGAGTTCGGCATCGATGGCGCGCGCCAGCTCGCCTCGCAGGTCTCGGTCGTGCGCCAACGCCAGCAGCTCGACCGTGATCTTGCAGGCCCGCCTGTCACCGGCTTCGGCGCACAATGCCTCGAAGGCTCGGGCATAGGCCGGCCGCGGGAACAGCTGGTCGCGGTAGACCAAATTGAGCAGCGCCATCGGCTTTCTTCTGAGCGCATGGATGACGTGCCGATAATCGACGACATGCCCGCCCTTGCTCTCGGAGATCATCCGCCCTCGCCGCAGGGTCATCATCGGCGTCGAGCCGAGGAAGCAGTCGAGGCGGTCGTCGTAAAGGTGCACGCGCAGGCGATGGCCGATGAGCCGCGAGGGAGCCGTGTAGAACACCCGACGCAGAGTGAAGCCGCCGCTCGATGTCACCGTGACGATCTTCTCCTCGTAGTCGGCGGTCCGCCGCTTGGGCAAGGGCGAGAGGCTCGCCCGTTCCAACTCGATCCTCTTGCGCTTGTCGGCATTCTGCCGTCCAACTATCTCGTCGACGAAGCGGCGGTAGGCATCGAGCTTGTCGAAGTCCCGGCTGCCACGCAGCAGCAGCGCATCCTCCAGCGCCTTCTTGAGGTGGCCGTGCGGGCTCTCGATCGAGCCGTTCTCGTGCGCGATGCCGGGGTTGTTGCGCGACGGCGTCATGGCGTAGTGGCGCATCAGGCCCTGGTAGCGCTGCGTCAGGTCCTCCTGGGCTTCGCGGTCCAGGTTGCGGAACGCCGCCGACAGGCTGTCGCTGCGATGTTCGAGTGGAACGCCGCCGAGCGCCCACAGGCATTCTGCAGGCCCTCGGCCAGTGCCGTGAAGCTCTCGCCGCCAAGCACGACATGGGCATGGCAAAGCCCGAGAAGGCGAGGCGGAAGTGATACAGGCGATGCTCCAGCAGAACGCCGGCGATCATCACCCCGAGCACCTTGGTGTCGGTGAAGTCGGACAAGCCCAGACGGCCAGGTGGGTGCTCCTGCCGGAACACGACATCCTGCTCGCGTCCGGCCAGCGCCCCCCGCCCGCATGCGACGCTCCAGCGCGCTGCGGCGGGTCCTCCACTGCGTTGCGGTCCCTGGCGCGACGCAAGCGTCGCTTGGGATGCCTCAGGCCTCTAGCCCGCCACGATACGCGCACGCCGGCGGGGGATTGGCCTCCGCCGGAACAACGAAAGGACCAGTATCATGGCTACCATCGGATCCGTAACGAAGCGCGACGACGGCCGCTACGAGGGCGAGCTGCGCACCCTCACCATCCGCGCCGACATCGCCATCCTGCCGGTCGGCGACAAGATGGCGGACAACCAGCCCGACTACCGCGTGATGTCGCAGGGCATCGAGATCGGTGCGGGCTGGATCCGCAAGGGCCAGACCTCCGGCAAGGAGTACGTCTCGCTCTCGATCGCGGCGCCGGAGTTCGGCTCCAAGACGCTCTACGCCAATCTCGGCCGAGCCGCCGGGCAGTCCGATCCCGACGTCTACGCGCTCATCTGGAGCCCGCAAGACTGACGCGCTCTTCGCCCTCGCGCCGGCAACGGCGCGGGGGCTCTTCTCGTGCTCTCTTCCGCCAGCCGCCCCCGCCCACCCGCCCCGTCGACGGGCAATTCCGCAACGGCAATGTTGCCGCGGCACTACGCGAATCCGAACCGCGGCTTGGTGCTCTCTGTGGCCGTTGCGTACGCCTCTCCCAGGAGGAAAGCTTGCGTTCGTCTCGCGCGTGACGGTCAGCTCGGGAAGCACATTTTTTTGAGCAGGGACCAATCACGTCATTCAATCGAAGTGCATTCCCGTGATGATTTGTGAAGTTTCAGAGCCGCTATTTGGAATATCAAGATAAAAACACTGCGTATGCGCGTCTCTAAGTCATTGATTTTGTTTAATGTTACGCTGCGCATGAAAATACGCCCCTGCGTAAACGACCTCGTAAGTCATTGAGAAACAACGATCTCGATTGCGCATCTTGAATTTCTGCGAGCTCCGAAACACTTCATTCAAAACCGATAGCAATTTGGAGTTCAGCGTCATGGCCGCCGACGACTTCGAGCCCAAACTCGGTCGCATCCGCGATCCGAAAGCGCGGGGCAATCTCCGCACCACCAAGCGCATCCTCGAGCACGCCGCCAGGTCAGGCGCCGGCATGGTGCGGCAGCACGGCCACATCCAGCCCGGGACGCGCCGACGCGGCACGGCGCCGGGCGTGCTCGCCCGCGCCGGACTGATCGCGCCAGGCAGCCGGCGCGTGATCGTGCGGGCACGCTATGTCCGGCCGCGGGGCGGCGACATTGGCGCGGCGCGCGCGCATCTGCGCTACATCCAGCGCGACGGCATCACCCGCGCCGGCGAGCCCGGACGCCTCTATGACGCGCATGGCGATGAGGCCGATGGGGGTGCGTTCCTCGAGCGCTCGGAGAACGACCCGCACCAGTTCCGCTTCATCGTCTCGGCCGAGGACAGCCCGCGCCTCAAGGACCTCAAGCCGTTCGTGCGCGATCTGATGCGGCAGATGGAGCAGGACCTCGATACACAGCTCGACTGGGTGGCCATCGATCATTTCAATACCGGCCACCCGCACACCCATATCGTCATCCGCGGCCGCGACGACCAAGGCCGCGACCTGGTGATGGCCCGCGACTACATCGGTCATGGCGTGCGCGCCCGGGCCCAGAGCCTCGTCACCCTCGAGCTCGGACCCGAGATCGGAGATGGAAAGGCTCGAGAAGCTGATGAGCGAGGTCGGCCAAGAGCGTTTCACCCGCCTCGATCGCGCTCTGCTCGGGCAAGCCAAGGACAACGTTCTCGCCGTGACCAGCGCGGTCGAGCGTAGTCCAGCCCAGCAGACCATGCGCGCAGGCAGGCTGAAAACGCTGGAGCGGCTTGGCTTGGCGTCGGAACGGCAGCCGGGGGTTTGGTCGCTCGACGCCGAGCTGGAGCCCAAGCTGCGGCGTCTCGGCGAGCGCGCCGATACCTACAAGATGATGCAGCGCGCGCTCGCCGACGCCGGTCTCGACCGTGGCGGTGCCCAGCTCGCCCTGTTCGAGCGCGGCCGGCGGCAGACCCCGGTCGCCGGCAAGGTCATTGCCGTCGGTCTGGTCGATGAGATCACCGACCGGCACTACGTCATCGTCGACGGCGCCGACGGACGCGTGCATTACGCCGAGCTCGGACGCCTGCGCCCGCACGAGGTCCCCAGCCGCGGCATGGTCGTGTCGCTCGCCAGCGACAGCCTGCACGGCCGGCCGAAATCGGTCGTGCGGCTCAAGGTGTTGTCCGCGGTCGAGCTCGAGGCGCTGCCGGGCTACGACGGACCCACCTGGCTCGATCGCGCGCTCAGCGGCAAGGAGCGGATCTCCGTTGCCGTCACCGGCTTCGGCGCGGCGCTCGACAAGGCGCTGGAGGACCGCCGTCGCTGGCTGGTGGATAACGGGCTGGCCGAGGTGGGCCCCTCCGGCAACTGGGTGCCCAAGCCCGGCATGCGAGAGGCGCTGCGCGTGCGCGAGCAGACGCGTATCGTGCAGGCCCTCTCGCGCCAGCTCAATGCCACCTACATGCCGCACGAGCCGGGGTCGCGCATCTCCGGTGTCTATGAACGGTCCGTCGCGACGCCCAACGGCAGGTTGGCTGTCATCCGCCGCGAGGATACCTACACGCTCGCACCCTGGAAGGCTGTCCTGGAGCCCATGCGTGGACAGGCCGTCTCGGCGGTGATCAGCCCCAATCGGGTCACGTGGTCGCTCGATCGTGGGCGCGGCTTGCCCGGTAGAGGTTGAAATCGCTCGGTTTGACAATTGCAGCCATCGTCAACCATAGGTTGATAAAATCGCATGTTGTAAACTTGCCTCTGGTTTGCGACTCTGCTATTTTGCCAACTATGAGTACGCAAAGAGCGCACAAGCTAAACCGACTGCAGAAGCAGCTGCCCGAGGGGCTGATCGTCGATGCGGCCTGGCTGACCAGGCATGGCTACTCCACGGCTCTGCGCCACAAGTACGTCGCCGCCGGCTGGCTGACGCAGCCGGCGCCGCGCGTCTACCAGCGCCCGCGTGGACCGCTGTCCTGGCAGCACGTCGTCATCTCGCTGCAGACCCTGCTCGGCCACGATCTCCTGGTCGGCGGTCGCACCGCCCTGGAGCTGCAGGGATTTGCCCACTATCTGCGCCAGACCGTCGACACGGTGCATCTGCATGGGCCCCGCAAGCCGCCGACCTGGCTGAGCCAACTCGACGCCAGGTGCCCGGTTCGTCTATCGCAACGATGCGCCCCTGTTCCGCAAGCTGCGCGCGTCGACCGCGCCGCACCGTCTCAGCGCCGACGCGGGTACGCCCCCGGACGGCACCGTCGTGCAACCATGGGGGCCGTGGAACTGGCCGATGATGCTCTCGGCGCCCGAGCGCGCCATCCTCGAGCTGCTCGACGAGCTGCCCGACCATGAAAGCTTCCATCAGGCCGACATGCTCATGCAGAGTCTCAGCACATTGAGCCCGGTGCGCATGCAGAAGCTGCTCGTCGATTGCCGCAGCGTGAAGGTCAAGCGGCTGTTCTTCTTCTTCGCCGACCGGCATCAGCATGCCTGGCTCAAGCGCGCTCGACCGCAAGGCCGATCGACCTGGGCTCCGGCAAGCGCATGCTGGTCAAGGGCGGCCGCCTCGATGCCAAGCACCTGATCACCGTGCCCGGAGACCTCGATGGCGTTCACTGAGGCCTACCGGCGTCAGGTCGCGCTGCTGCTGCGCATCATTCCCTTCATTGCGCCCGAGAAGAGCCTGGCCCTCAAGGGCGGTACCGCCATCAACCTGTTCGTGCGCGACATGCCGCGCCTGTCGGTCGACATCGACCTGACCTATCTGCCGGTGCTGCCGCGAGCCAAGTCGCTCGGCGCCATCGACAAGGCGATGCAGCGCATCGCGGCCCGCGTGCGCAAAGGCATCTCGGGCGCCCAGATCACGCAAGCCGCCACGGAAGGCGCCGTCACCAAGCTGTTCATTCGCGAGGCCGGCCTGCAGATCAAGATCGAGGTCACGCCGGTCATGCGCGGGGCCGCCTACGGCGCCGAGCTGCGCGCCGTGTCGCCGGCGGTCGAGGACATGTTCGGCTTTGCCGAGATGCAGGTGCTGTCCTTCGCCGACCTCTATGCCGGCAAGATCGTCGCCGCCCTCGATCGCCAGCATCCGCGCGACCTGTTCGACATCAGGGATCTGCTGGCCAATGAGGGCATCGACGATGCGCTGCGTGCCGCCTTCATCGTCTATCTGCTCAGCCACAATCGCCCCATGGCCGAGGTGCTCGCCGTGCGGCCGAAGGATATCTCCGCGGAGTTCGTTGCCGGCTTCCAGGGCATGACGGCTGCGCCCGTCACGCGCGATGAGCTGATCACCGCCCGCTCGGCGCTGACCGGCATCATCGTCGGCGGCATGCCGGCGGCCCACCGCCGCTTCCTGGTGTCCTTCGAGGCGGGCGAGCCCGACTGGGCATTGCTGGCCGTGCCCAAGGCGGATCGCCTGCCGGCCGTCAGGTGGCGCCAGCAGAACCTTGCCAAGCTGACCCGCAACAAGCGCCTCGCGTTGGTCGCGCAGCTCGAAGCCGTTCTCGATCAGCGCACGATACCCGGCCAGTACACCCTGCTTCCCGAGCCGAGCTCCAAGCGGCCAAAGGGCCGTCGGCGTTGATCGCCACGGCATGTACATGGGTACCTTTGCCGCGCCGGCCGGGGAGTTCATAGCGCATGATTTGAAGCCCAGTTTGGGAGTTTGCATCACAAGCGTCCGACCAAACACGACGCTCCGGGCCTCGCCCGGCATCTGTCGCTCTCGGGGCAAAGCGGGCATCAACTTGCAAGCAAAGTTCACAGCCTCGGTGAAAGCGACCTACTGCAGACATTGAAACCCCGGCGTGTGGCAACGGTCGTCAACGTGCTATACAGAGGCGCGTTCATAAGTTGCCCTAATCAATGCCCCTCATGAACTTCAACGATCTCGCCGCCTTCGCCATGGTCGCGAAGGAGCGCAGCTTCACCAAAGCCGGCGCCAAGCTCGGCGTCTCACAGTCGGCTTTGAGCCAGACCATCAAGGGCCTTGAGGAGCGACTGAAGCTGCGGCTTCTCACACGCACCACACGGAGCGTCGCGCCAACGGAGGCTGGGGTCAGATTGCTGGAGACGATCGCGCCGCGCTTCGAGGAGATCGAAGCGGAACTCGCAGCACTGGGAGAGCTGCGGGGCAAGCCAGTGGGCACAATTCGCATTACGGCCGGTGAGCATCCAGCGATCACGATCCTGCAATCGGCGCTTCGCCGTTTTCTGCCGAGCCATCCTGACATCAAGGTCGAGATCATCGTCGACTATGGCCTGACCGACATCGTTGCAGCTGGTTACGACGCCGGCGTCCGCCTCGGCGAACAGGTTGCAAAGGACATGATCTCTCTAAAGATCGGCTCCGACATGCGCATGGCCGTCGTCGGCTCGCCATCCTATTTCAAGCGGTACGGGCTTCCGGCTTCCCCGCAGGACTTGGCCACGCACAACTGCATTGTGACGCGCCTGCCGACCTATGGCGGGCTGTTCCCATGGGGCCTCGAGAAGGATGGCAAGCAAGTGAAAGTCCGTGGCGAGGGCCAGCTGGTGTTCAACAACCTCGCTTTGCGCATCCAGTCTGCACTGGATGGGCTCGGTCTAGCGTATCTCCCCGAGGATCAGGTCCTGCCCCATATACGCAAGGGGAAGCTCGTGCGGGTTCTAGAAGATTGGTGCCCTCCGTTTCCGGGCTATCACCTGTACTATCCGAGCCGCCGGCATTTCTCGCCTGCGCTTTCTGTCCTCGTCGACGTCCTGCGCTATCGCGGTTGATGTCGCGCCCAGAACCGGATCGCGTCGTCGATCCAGCCCTCGGCCGACGTTCCGATGCCAAGCCCGAAGCCGTGACCGACGCCTGCAAATATCCGATACTCGACGTCCGTTCCCATCTGCCGCAGCGCGTTGACACGCCGCTCCATGACTGATGGCGGAGAAATGCCGTCCTGATCGCCGACCGCGACGAAGGTGGGCGGTTCGGCCGCCGAGTGATCGGAGTGGGCCGTATAGGTCAACACGACAGCTGAGGGCTTGGGAAGCTCCGCGCCGCCGAAGCGCGCCAGACCATGGCTGCCGATGTAAGCCGCCATCCGGGCGCCGGCGGAACTGCCCCAGAGTGAATAGCCGCGCGTGCTGACGCCGAGAGCGGTCGCGTTTCGAAAGACGAAAGTGATGGCCGTCGCGAGATCCTCAGTCGCTACGGAGGCCCCAAGCCCGACGCGATACTTCAGCACGAAGGCGTTGAAGCCTGCCTTGCTGATCTCGGAAGCTAACGGAAAGCCTTCGTGGACGGAACCGACATAGGCGAAGCCGCCGCCCGGCAAGATGACAGCGAATGGCGCTCCCGCCTGCCCCCTGTAGTAGAACAGCCCTGTATTCGTCTTCGCAGGCTGCTCGCGCTTCTCGGCCTCGGTGTAGATATCGAAATGGATTTGCCGACGACGCGTTCTATCGTCGATCAAACGGTTCAATGCGGCGATCGTCGACGCTACGTCGACACGGCTGTGGTACGGCAGCAGGATGCCGATATCGCTCATATTTATCCGTTCATCGTAAGCGCGATCATCCCATGGCAGCAGCCTGCGCGCGAATCCAGTGAAGGCCGGATGACGCAGAAGATCACCGATCGTGTCGTGGCCGCGCAGGTGCTGGGCAATCTCGACATCATGTCGGACGTCCTGTGAGCTGGTGATCTGCGAACTGGCCATGAGGAGCATCAGGGAAAGGATCTCGCGCCGGGATGGGAGGCCATGCCGGTGACTGTCGGCCGAGTTGGAGGTCATCTGCCTTCACCGCCGCTCTTTCCCTGCTCACAAGGGAAAACTACCATCCGCTTAGCGCCCGTATTGCTCGTCCGAGACGTGCTCCATCCACTCCACGGTCTTGCCGTTGAGCGCCTCGGAGATGGCGATATGTGTCATGCCCGTCGTCGCCGTCGCGCCGTGCCAGTGCTTCACTCCCGGAGGAATCCATACGACATCGCCGGATCGAATCTCTGGATGGCACCCCCCCCAATGCTGCACCAGTCCCACGCCGGCTGTGACGATGAGCGTCTTACCTAGTGGATGCGAGTGCCAAGCCGTGCGGGCGCCTGGCTCACGTTACTGTGCCGCCACTGACCCGCGCCGGCGCGCGTCCCTGAAACCGTCCCTCGACGCGGACCCCACCCTTGAAGTTCTCAGCGGCCCCAATGCTGGAGCTTGAGAGCCAGCGTGCTGGACTACGATATCCCGGCTGTCCTGGGCGAAGGCCGAGGCGGGGAGCAACATGGCGACCAGCGCTATAGCTCGGGCGAACATGGCAGTTCCTTTGTCTGACGAACGGTGCCGCAGCAATGGCAATTGGTCGGCGCGGGCGTCGACGTCACTTCTGCTTGAACACCTCACGGGCGATCGCTACCGCCGAGACCGCGTTGGGCCAGCCGGTGTAGAAGGCAAGCTGCGTGATTGCCTCCACAAGCTCGGTCTCGGTCACGCCGTTCTGCCGCGCCAGTGCAAAGATGCGACCGCAGCTGATCAGGACGGTTCAAAAAGCGATCAGCGCGCTCACGGTAACGAGGCTGCGGTCACGCTTGGACAGTCCCGGCCGCTCCCAGATGTCGCCGAACAGCACGTTGTCCGTGAGTTCGCCAATTTTGCCCAGATGTCGCCCATCACCTGCTGGCCACGGGATTGCCGCTTACCTATTCACGGGGTTTCCTGCTGTTGCGCGTACGTAGGGGCAAGCATCGTACCCACCAGCAAATTAAGAGCGACATATTGTGATTATCTTCATCGCATCCTCTCATCATCGCTGGGCGGCGTTTCCTTTCCCGTGGCCGCTATCTCAGGCCGCGAAAGACCCGCGCCTCAATGGATTTTCCGCCAGGCCGTCTCCGACTCCTTCAACTCGTCGTAGCTGAAGAGATCGTAGCGGCGTCGACGTTCTCCTCCAGATCGTCCACCTTCGTAGGCCCGAATGGGCACGATCCAATGTTTTCGGGCTAACAACCAGGCCAGTGCGAGCTGGACCGGCGAGACTTTCTTGCGATCTTCCCAGATCTTGATCAACACCACGAGCGCCATGTTGCCAACAGCGCATCGATTGCGAACCACGACGGTCCGCTGAAGTCCTGCTTTTCGAAGCGTCATTGCGCTAATGCTGCCGGCAACGTTACCCATTCCCAACGAATTCCCGGGTACGAAGCCGTTTCCGAGTTCCTCCAAAGCGGAGCACCTTGGCTTCCGGACCGCTCCACAGCATCGAGTACTCGTTCTGGATCACCGCCACAGGGTGTACCGCATGCGCACGGCAATTGTCTGGAACCCAGGCTCGGAAAACCCGTAGTAACCACCTTGCCTTTATTACCCAGTCCTTGATCGTGCCCCACATCCTCAATGCACTTGGGATCGACACGGCGGATAAAGCACTCTATGCTCGGTTCCAAACGCCGCAGTTGGGCCTCGTCGACCCGCCGAATATTCAGCGCGACTATTACCCCTCCTCCGCGTTTTCCGGTCGCCGGATTGATGTCGAATCCGAACTTGGTGGACACAACAGCTCGGTCGCGAATGCCTTGCAAAGCCTCACCGAGGATCTCCTCCACATGAAGCCATAGCCCTCGGCCGTATCAAACAGGGTGTCGCCAAGTCCACCGCGCACATAAGTGCGATGCGCCTTGTCGATCCGTGCTGCTGGAGTACAAGTCATTCACATCTTGTGGCTGCGACCAGGATGCCACTACACCCCAAGCCAATGAAACACTTCCAAAGCACCGAGGCGCCGACGAACCGCGGATTGGCATTGGCCTTCCCGGATCTGCGGTCACCAGCCACGAGCAACGCCCAACACGGCAGCGGCTGTCAGCAACTGGCGACGGTGGATTTGGTCGACCGGATGTGTCTTCACGTCATGCTCCTTCGAATGTCGAAACGGAAAATGGCCACGCCGCTCGTGCGCAGGCCGCGACCATTGTTGAGGGAGTTTCCACCGCAAAGGCGTTGATCCCTAAAGGCTGCATCGAATGACGGGGAACTTAATCATCTACCCGACCGGCGATTAGACGGCTTGCCCACTAGGCCGATTAGAAGTCCTAATAATTGCTGCATCGGCAGTCCAAGCCCAAAACCTTCACCTTACTACTCTTCTGGCACATCGCGTCATTTCGCTGCTGCGCACCAACCGCGTCGCTTTATGAGCAAAGCCGACTCCAACATCGATGCGTCACGCCACCAAGTTTATAGGCACACGACCTAGACGGCGCCCTCATGCCGGAGAAAAACACTCGCTCCAGCTTTTGCAACTTTCATCCTCATTGGCTTACGCAAAACCGTTCCAATCCCTGCACTTGCCTACCGCCGATTTAGGACATCAAGCGGGAACGAGCATCGATCTACTCATTCATCTCTGCTCAGCCTTTGACGGCGTCGCCAGCAAGCCTGCTTGTCGTGGTCAATCTCATCAAGGTTTGCCTGGACATCCACACCACTGGCCGCAACGACAATTATCCCCGGCCACGCAGTCGCCACCCGTTCGCTCTCTTGCCCTCGGTTCTCGTCACAACGCCAAGAGTGAATTGGGCGACCCGCGGCCGAAGAGGCCGCGGCCGGGCCCTACCGCGCGGCTGGAACGCAGCCGCGCGCCCGAGCCCCGCGAGAGCGGGTCTCGGCACATGCGTGTAACGGTCCCTGTCGCGGACCAAGACGGCAAAGAAACCGGTCCTCCATGCTGTCGATGCGACGATGCCGGGACTCACCATGAGGCAGTGCGCGGTCTGCCTCACGGAGCCGCCCCCCTGAAGGGGCCGGAGGCAAGGGCGGCTCCGTGAGGCAGACACACGAAGCCATGACCCATTCCCAAAAGGACGGAGTTTGGCGAGACGTCTTTTCGATTTTGTTTCTCGATCTATTTCGCCGAGCGATGCAACAAAATGTGATTGCTCTTTCCGTTGCATGGGCTACGAAATAGAATAGAACAAAGAGAGAACATTTGATAATATCGAGATACTGAGATCAGCGCTGAAATCTCGGGCCTTCCCTCGCTTTTGCAGGAGTACCGCGTCATGCGCTCGAAGGCTCAAAAACCGCGTTCCGACATTTACCAGACCATTACCGAGAAACTGCTCGCCGCCATCGAGGCCAATCCCGGCGATCCCATCATGCCGTGGCAGCGCGGCGGCACGCAGCCGGTGCTGCCGACCAATGCCGTCACGGGACAGGCCTATCGCGGCGTCAACATCCTGAGCCTCTGGGTGAGCGCGCTGGAGCGAGGCTACGACTTCGGCGAGTGGGCGACGCTGCGGCAGTGGAACGAGAAGGGCGCGCGCGTGCGCAAGGGCGAGAAGGCCTCGCCAATCGTGTTCTACAAGGAGATCACTGTCGCTGCCGAGGCCGCGGACAGCGCGGATGATGAGAGGCCGAGACGGAACGGCGCCGTTTCGCGCGCGGCTATTGGGTGTTCGCGGCCGAGCAGGTCGACGGCTACCAGCCCGCCACGGCGCTGCCGCCCAATCCGATCGAGCGCATCGCAGCCGCCGAGGCCTACTTCGCGGCGACCGGCGCCAAGGTCATCGTCGGCGGCACCCAGGCCTGCTACCGCCGCTCCACCGATACCATCCACATGCCGGACGAGGCGCGTTTCATCGCCACCGACGGGCGCACGCGCACCGAGGCGTGGTACGCCGTGCTCGGGCATGAGGCGAACTCAC
>CAVTVO010000024.1:0-25978 GCA_963738065.1 uncultured Alphaproteobacteria bacterium | reverse complement strand
TCACTTTTGCGCGCCGATTGACATCGTGGCGTGCAAAGCGCCGTGATGCCGCTGCCGTCGCTGAACGCAAGCGCAAGGACGACGCCATCGCCATGAGCGCAAGCTTGGAAACGAGCTGCTCAGATCGTTGTCGAGCACGACGGCCACCCTGTGAACCCGCGCACGCCGCGAAGACGTATGGTGGCGATGAGGCGATCCTCGCGCACCTCACGAAGGCCTACAAATTCTTGCGTCCATTCTGGCTCGCCAGGCGAACCAATCATCCCGGCCGGCACGCTGAACGCCATCCGCAAGCAGTTCGTGCGGAGAGCCCGCGCATGAGATCGCCGCGCAGTACCGCCTTCCCCTCGAGGTCGTGCAGCATCTGCACGCCAAGGGCAAAGCACATCCGCCACGTGCTTCGTGCTGGTCCGACTGCGCCACAAGGCTCAGTTCCAACAAGGAGCCTCCACGAAATGAAATCCATCTATCGTGAAATCCATTTGCCCGTTTTGAACACTCTGCTGCCGCTTCGTGCATCCCAAGGCCTGCCAGCCAGAGCTGGCCGCGCTGGCCGACGCCCTGGCCGACACCAAGGATCTATCGAGATCGCCGAAGCCCTGATGGTGCGCCCCTTCGGCCAAACCGGCGCGGCGTTCTGGTCTACGTTGACGCTCGCCCCGCGAGGCGAAGACCCTGTCGGATGCTCAGCGTCTGCCACGACACGCCGGCCAGCGAACGGCCGGCGCCGAGCGCAGATGCCGTGTGCGATGCATCTGATCGAGAAGCACAAGGCCAGAAGCACGGTCAAGATCGATCCCGACCGACTCGCCTGACGCTTGCGCCGCGAGGCCGACCCCATGAGCGAGCAGCAACGCCGGGCAGCCGTCCCGACCGAGGCGCAGAAGCCACCGGTGATGCCCCAGTGAAGCCCTCGCCGGCACCTACCGCGCACAAGCCTCTCGGGAGCCTCGGTGGGATGCAACTGGACGCAGTCATCGCTAAGCGGCAGGGCTACGATCAGGCAGCATGCTACGGCGCGAGGCAAGTTGCCGACCGAGATCATGCGCGCTCGCGAGCTGGCGCGCTGACCTGATGGATCGCACCAAGACCGCGTGCCAGCGAGTGAGGCGCCGAAGGACAACCACCCAGGCGCCGGCTGCCATGGCCAGCATGTCCGACGCGACAAGAAGGCCTTCCGCGCGCTCTCGCCGACCGAGCGCTTGAGCAAGCTGCGCGAGGCGCAGCTCGTGAGGCGCCCGCACATCCCCCTCCACATGGCCAGCGTCACCTCGGCACCCAAGGTCGTCGCGTGAACCAAGTGTCATGTCTCAATCGCCTCCCATCCAATGAATTTCCAGACGACGCCTGAGCAGCGCCGGCAGTCCTCCACTACCTCAGCTAGGGTGTGCCCCCTGCCGTCGATCGCGCGGACGCTGGGTCTGCCGGTGTTCGTCGTCGACGCATCGAGGCGAATACGCGGCCGCGCAGCAGCGTGCGCGGACGCAGGTGCGACTGCATGCCCTCACAGTCTCCACACCCTGTGCGTTGATCGTTGGCGCTCTCGTCCCGTCTACGCGACAATCCGGAGCTCACGTATTCCGAAATCGCTGACGCTCTTCGGCGTCTCGGCGAAGCGCGTCGGCGTGCTTGCCCGACAGATCGGCGCCAGCCGCGCGGCCGTAGTCGACAACCTGCCAGACGCCCATCACGCAAGCACCAATTTCCATCACCGCGTCTGCCCTCGAGATCGGCATGCCCGTTGACGATCCTCCTCATCCCCGGCCTGCCGTGCGATACGACAAGGCGATGACACGACGCGCAGAGCAGCGCCGGCGGCCATCGAGGCGCATCACGCGTGGTTGCGGGCCCGGGGTATCACCGATCGTCATTGAGTGCGAGCGCCTTCGCCCCGGTGATGGCCGCCGTGCCCTGCAAGCTCTGATCCGCGCGCCGATCGCAGGCTGAGCCCATGCCACGTCCCGCCAAACCGAAACCCGCTACGATCAGGCCGCACTCGACGCTCTGGTGCAGGCGACGATCGCAGCACGAGCGCCTGGGAACCGTGAAGGGGCGCAAAAAGCGCCGCCCTGGCCGGCCTCGCATCCATCCCCTCCCAGAGACGCCTCCAGTCCCCCGCCGCCGCTCAACAAGCCGGCGCCGCCCAAGCGCGCAGTTGTGGAGCCCCAGGCCGTGCGCGCGGCCTGCTCCCAATGCTCGCGCGGTATGGTATCGAGGGCGTGGCCGTTGACCGCATCAACTCGAAACAGGAGTGCGTCTTGTGTGGTTGCTCAGCCGAGATTGGCATTTCCGCTGATGAGGTCGCGGCGCATTTCACATCACGCCATGCGCACGTGAAAACCAAGTCTTGGCAACACCGGCAGCGCCACGGCATCTCGCTGGCAGACTGGGAAGCGAAGTGCGCAGACTGCGCAGCAGCGATTGCAAGCAGTGGCCGCGTGGCCGCGACCGTCTCCGGGCACCGGAGCGCGTGATTGTGGAGCGGCCCGAGTTCGTGACTGATCCCGAAATCGACGAATTCGTCAACGGCGTGCACGGGCTTGGCTTCGCACGGCCTACGGCAAGCGCATCGGCCGGGCAGGTGCGCTGCAGGAAGAGCAGCAGCTGCCCGGCACATGTGGTCGACGAGTTGGAGCTCGAGTTCGACCTTGGCACAGGCGCGGCGACTGAAGACGTGGGCGGTGATCATCGCTGGGGCAGTCTGGGCGTCGTCTGGATGGTCATCCAGATGTGTCCGCGTCCATCGACGGCAGGCAGCTGCAGCACGGGCTCTGGCAGCGCTGTGGGCGGAGCCGGATGAGGGCTGAAGTGCACGGTAGCGCGCGAAGACCTAGCGCAGATCGGCGTCCAGGTCGGATACCAGTACAGCACCTCCGAATGTCGTGCTCCAGGTAGGCGTAGGAGCGGTAGTGCGAGATGTTGAGGCGGGAGAACGTCCAATTCTTCCAACCCCATCGCCTCGCAGCACTCTCTATATGCATCCATCAGCTGCAGGGCCGCGGCGTGGTCATCTGCCTGCATGGCCGTCGTGATCTTGTTCCCGATCAACAGCGCATCATAGGCGGCCAGCTCGCGGCGAAGGTACGTGGGTGAGGCTGTGTCAGCGTCATCGTAGCCCAGAGCGCGGGCTCGGATGCGGATGACGGTCTCTTCTGTCGTGGTGGGCATGGCGGTTCCTCGTGTTGTCCGGAACTCGTCATGGGTCTTCTTGGCGACCACCGCGAGTTCAAATGCAGGAGAAGCATCAGCCTCGCGAGGGCAGCGCGTCCAGGCGAAAGGAAACTGTCGTTAGCAGACAATCTGATTGGCAGGAGGGTCATTTTGGTTGGCGCTTAGCTGACGGCTTCTTGTTGGCGACCACGTAGGCTCGGAATGATGGAATTTGGTGCCGAGCGGGAAGTGTTAGGCAGTATCAATTCGCGCTTAGGTAGGCGGCATACAGGAGAACAAGTGCCAGGAAAATCATGAACGCGGACCATTGCTGCATCGGAGCGCCGTACAATGTATGACGCACGCCATCCCTATTCGCCCATCGCCCAAGGACCCAGTTCAATAGTGCGCCGAGCAGTAGCCCACCGGCAGACGCAACGTAGGCTTCCACATGCATCTTGATCCCGAGCCAAAGTACACCGGCCCACGAGAAAAAGCCGATGAAGATGGATAAGGGACCGAGGCCCGACCAGCGCAAATAAAACATCACGTCCTCGCAACGCTTCACAGATGGCGCCAACCACGCCATCAAGCAGCATTAAGTCGGATTATCTTTGGACGGCCCTATCCAGGCCCGCCAGCGCAGGTCCACCTCGGTCATCCATCCCTCCCGCGCATCTTTGCCTTCGGCCGCTGCGACTGCATCTGTGCGTTCCCTAACCCGCTGGCCAGAGGCCGGCGCTGAGAACGCTGCTGCTCGATCGTCGCGCGCAGTTCAGGGTCCATGTCAGCGAGCGCGGCTTTTTCACAGCCCCACGGAGGGTCATTTTGTGGGTCACATGACCCATCTAATGGGTCACTTAACCATTTGATTTTAAGAAATACACGTGGTGCCGCAGGAGGGAATTGAACCCCCGACCCACGCATTACGAATGCGTTGCTCTACCCCTGAGCTACTGCGGCTTTCTTCAAAGAAATCAAGGCTTCCTTGTTGTCGATCTGGCGGAGCACTCGGTTTCTAGCACAACTGCGGTCATACCCCCCATCCCGATTGACCACGAGAGCGCAAATCATCGAGAGGTTCGTGGGCGCGCGGGCACGGTCATAGGCGATGCTCGCAGAGAGGGCAAGCGGGGCCGGGATTGGCGGACGGCGATGCCGGAAGCGGACCCGCGCTCGCGCAATCGCTGCCGAGCGATGGCGCGCTGCAAGCCGAATACGCCGGACACAAGCGCGTTCCCGAACTCGATGCCCGCTTCGCCAGAGCAGGTCCCGCCGACCTGCGGCGGATGTTTGAGGCCTGCACGAATGAGCAAGGCCGCCCTTGACGCAATTCGAGTTCGAAGCGTGCGCCGTTTTCGGGGAACTCCCGCCGCTGGGTCGAGCCTCCCGCGCCGACTGCCACGCAACACCCCCTGCGCGCCGACGACGCCATGATTGCGATGACGGACGTGGTTCGGGTGGCTGGCCTGTCCAAGAGCACGATCAAGTGAGTGAGCGGTGCCAACTACGGCGGCCAGGATTCTCAAGGCTACGCCGACGCGCAGCACAATGACGGCTCCCACTAACCAAAGCCGAGCCGCAACGACGACGAGAATGCCGAGGATGCCGACGAATATCATGGCGCGGATTCCCCCCCGCCGTTCGCGCTCGGGCGAGCCTTTGTGTAGCGCGTCGCCCGTGGGCCGCACCGGCAATCGGCACGGGTGGCGTTGCCGTCCGGTGCAGAAATCGCTACCGGAGCGCTAAGGGGTGTGCTAAGCGGCGGCGGCCTGTTAGACCTCCCTAGCGTCCGTAGGGCGCAAGGTTGCCGCCTTAGCTCAGTTGGTTAGAGCACCAGATTGTGGATCTGGGGGTCCGTGGTTCGAGCCCACGAGGCGGTACCATAGAATCGATGTCTTGAGCTGTCCGCCCTCGCCTGTTTTGCAAAAATAAACTCCCGCCGCATGTTTGCAAACCCGTCCGTTGTTCGTTCATTGTTCGTCTCCGCGGCTGTCCGCTCCGACGCTCCGCCTCTTCCCATTTGAGGATCGCCGCCGCAGCCAACTTTCGCTGGTTCACCTGCCGTGAGTAGTGGCGCGACGATCTCGCGGACTGACCCGTGATCGCCGCAACTTCAGCATCCGTTGCCCCGCTGTCAACGCCGGAGAGAAATTGCATCGGCGAGCCGGAGCAAAAATCCATCAGCACGGCAAGCAAGAAGGCCCCCGATATCGGGGGCCTTCTTGCTTTCGCAGCTTCAATCCTGAGGGGGAGCTTCGGGTGTAGCGTCTGCCCGATGCCGGCGTGATCGGCGCTTGGAGTGGGCGAGACGGTAGCTGTCGCCGTTCATCTCGAGGATGTGGACGTGGTGGGTGAGCCGGTCGAGCAGGGCGCCGGTCAGGCGCTCGGCGCCGAACACGGATGTCCACTCGTCGAAGGGCAGGTTGCTGGTGACGATGGTGGAGCCGCGCTCGTATCTCTGGGAGAACACCTCAAACAGCAGCTCGGCGCCGGTTTGCGACAGCGGCACGTAGCCGAGCTCGTCGATGATCAGCAGCTTGTAGGCAACCAGCTGGCGCTGGAGACGCAGCAGGCGCTTCTCGTCGCGGGCTTCCATGAGCTCGTGCACGATGGCCGCGGCGGCCGTGAAGCCGACCGACAGCCCCTTCTGGCAGGCGGCCAGGCCGAGCCCCAGCGCAATGTGGCTCTTGCCGGTGCCGGAGTTGCCGAGCGCGATGATGTTCTCGCGGCGCTCGACGTACTCGCAGCGCGCCAGCTCCATCACCAGCGACTTGTTCAAGGACGGCAGCGCCGCGAAGTCGAAGCTGTCGAGGCTCTTCACGGTCGGGAACTTCGCCGCCTTGATGCGGCGCTCGACCATGCGCCGCTCGCGATCGATCAGCTCCTGCTCGGCCAGTCGCAGCAGGAAGCGGATATAGTCGACGCCTTCGGCGGCACATTGCCGGGCGACCTTGTCGTACTCGCGCAGGAAGGTCGGCAGCTTCAGCGCCTTGAGGTGGTAGGCCAGCAGAACTTGCGGCGTGTCGTTCATGATGCCGCTCCCGCCAGCAGCTCCATATACGAGCGCGCCGAAGTCGTCGTCACTGTTGCCCTGGGCAGATACGGATGATCGCCATGTCGAGGCGCGGCGGGCGCCGCTCGATGCGGCACAGCATGAGGTGCTTGATGGCATCAAAGCCGATCGCGCCTCGCGCAATCGCATCACAGACCGCAGCGGCCACGTCCTCGATAGAGGCCACCACAAAGCAGGCGTCGGAGTGCGGCAGGTCGAACGCGAAGAAATGGATCTTGCGCTCGACGCCACCAATGATGCCGATCGCCTCGCCGAAGTCCGCCTGGGCATGCCCCGGAGGATGCAGCAGCGGCACGAACATCTCCTGGGCCCGCTGCCGCCAGCCCGCCACGTAGTCCTTCACGATGGTGATGTCGCCGGTGAAGCCGTGCTCATCCCTGAGCCGCTCGAAGATCCGCTTGGCCGTGTGCTGCTGCTTCTTCGGCCGGCCTTTGTCTTGGGCCAGGATGCCATCGATGATGGCGATGACCGCATCCAGCTTCGGCCGCACCGGCGGCCTCGTGCGCCGGTAGCCCGGCGGCACCGAGAATGCCACCATCTTCGCAACTGTTCTGGGATCGATCCCGAACCGCCGGGCTGCCGCCCGCTCGCTCAATCCCTCGATCCGGACCGCGTACCTGACCTTCGCGTAAAGCTCCACGTCCTTCATCCCCCCGCCCTCTGCCGACGCGGCACAGGGCTTCCAGCTGCCGGATTTTTACTCCGGCGCAACCGACCAAATCGGCCGCTTCACTGAGGGATTTTTGCTCCGGCGCTTACAAAGACCGCGCAGCACGACCGCAGGCTAGCAGCGCTAGCCGTGCAACCGTCTGGAATTTTTGGTAATTTCATGCGAAAGCGCTCCTGGGTGAAGAGCGCTTCTATTGCCAGTCCCTAAGATGCCAGTCCCTAAGAGAGAACTGGAGCGGGCGAAGGGATTTGAACCCTCGACCCTCACGTTGGCAACGTGATGCTCTACCCCTGAGCTACACCCGCTCATCAAGGACTTGGGTGAAAACAGCGGCACGCTTTCGGCACGTTCGCTGTTGCCGCCTTTGATGGACACCCTCGTACCGCCCTCAAACACGGCCGTCAACAGCTTGTCCAGCGCCGACTTGGTGGCTGCCATGTGTGCCGGGTCCGCACTCGCGTAGGCCTCCGTGACACTATAGCCAGGCAACCTATGCCCCAGCAGCGCGGCGACCTCCCATGGCGGCACGCTCTGCGACCGCAGCCATTTGGCCACGGTGTGTCTCAGGCTGTAGGGATTGCACGCGTCGCCGATGCCCGCTGCCGCACGAGCCTTGCGCCAGCTGGTCTTGACGGAACCTGGTGCCTTGCCGCGAAAATGCACCAAGGGTCCGTTGCGACGATCCTCAGCGCCCCATGTGTTCAAGAGCTCCGCCAGACGGTCGCAGATAGGCACCTTGGCCCTGCGCTTTTTGGTTTGGGTCCTGCCCGGGGGGTTCAGGTTGGTGAGATCAAGAAGCGCCGGTACATCTATTACCACTGCACTGGATACAAGGGGAAATGCCCTGAGCCGTATGTGCGCGAAGAGGTTATCGCGGATGCCTTCTCCGAGGTCCTCGGCAAACTCAGCTTTGGGGAGGAAGTGCTGTCCTGGGTCAGCACGGCTCTACGCGAGAGCCATGCCGACGAGAGGCGCGAGCACGACGACGCGATCGCCCGCTTGCAGACCGAGCACGACCGGCTGCAGAACCGCATCCACGCCATGTATGTCGACAAACTCGACGGACGGATCGACAAGCACGTCTTCGGGAAACTCTCCGCCGAGTGGCGGTCCGAGCAGGGGCGCTGCATCCGAGAGATCACCTGGCACCAGGCTGCGGACCAGTCCTATCTCGAGGAAGGCGTGCGGCTCCTGGACCTTGCCCATGATGCGCGACGGCTGTTTGCCAAGCAGGAGCCGCAGGAGAAGCGTCGCCTTTTGAATTTTGTACTATCGAACTCGACGTGGAAGAATGGCGAGCTTTCGGTCACGTTCCGGCAACCGTTTGATCTCCTTGCGCAAACCACGGCGATCGTCGCGAGAGGCGATGGCGGAGGCGGGCTAAATTCGCCGGGGCATCCGGGTTGGCTGGGGGACTAGGATTCGAACCTAGATTAACGGAGTCAGAGTTCGCTGTTCTGCCGTTGAACTATCCCCCAATTCCCTTTGGTTTCAATGTCTTAGGAATTGGAACTTTTCGACCAGCCCCTGCATAGCCTCAATTTTCCGGGCGCCAGCAGATCTGACGCTGGCCGGCGCGGGAGATGTAGAGCATCCACCGGAGCTTTCCAAGAGGAGCGAGAGCAGAGGTGGTCCCGGTTGTCTGAACAGATTTTCCGCTTCGATAAGTGGAGCCTCTGCCGGGGTTAGGCTGCCATGCGGAAGGGCAGCGGGGTGAAGTAGGCTTGATCGGGTGTCGCGCCGTCAAGGCTCGAATGCGGCCGGCGGCGATTGTAGAAGTCGAGATAGCGGCCGATCGAACTGCGTGCCTCACCGACGCCGTCGTAGGCCCGCAGGTAGACCTCCTCGTACTTGACGCTGCGCCACAGCCGCTCGACGAAGACATTGTCGCGCCATGCGCCCTTGCCGTCCATGCTGATCGCAATGTCGTTGCTGGCGAGCACGCCGGTGAAGGCCGCACCCGTGAACTGCGAGCCCTGGTCGGTGTTGAAGATCTCGGGCTTGCCGTGGCGCGCCAGAGCATCCTCCAGCGTCGCGACGCAGAAGGAAGCTTCCATCGTGATCGACAGCCGCCACGCCAGCACGCGGCGGCTCGCCCAATCGAGCACCACGGCCAGATAGACGAAGCCGCGCGCCATCGGGATATACGTGAGGTCCATCGCCCACACCTGGTTGGGCCGCGTGATCTCGATCCCGCGCAGCAGATACGGGTAGATCTTGTGGCCGGGCTCGGGCTTGGTGGTGCGCGGGCGGCGATAGAGCGCCTCTATCCCCATCCGCTGCATCAGCGTCTTCACATGCCGACGGCCGATCCTGCATCCCTCGGCAGCCACTAGACCGCGCAGCATACGGCTCCCGGCGAAAGGGAACTCCAGATGCAGTTCGTCGAGCCGACGCATCAGCGCGAGATCGGCCGCCGGCACCGGCCGCGGCAGATAGTACACACTGCCCCGGCTGATGCGCAGAACCTCCGCCTGCTTGGTGATCGGCAGGCGTGGTCACGGTCGATCATCGCTTTGCGCTCAGCAATCCCGCCTTGGTGAGCGCTCCCTCTAGGTACGCGGTCCGGATCGAGGGATTGAGCGAGCGTGCGGCGGCGCGGCGGTTCGGGATCGATCCCAGGACGGTTGCCAAGATGATGCGGTTCTCGGTGCCGCCAGGCTACCGGCGCGCGAGGCCGCCGGTGAAGCCGAAGCTGGGCGCGTTCATCGCCATCATCGACGGCATCCTGGCTGCCCACAAAGATCGGCCAACGAGGCGGCCGCCACCCTCCACACTATCCGCCTAACGTCGAAAGTGGTCGTCAGAAGCGATCGTGCTTCGATCGTGGCTGCGCACCATGATAGACGCGCAGCGCGACCAGTTCACGATCGTTGTCGGTTGTGAACCGGCCAGCGCCTGGCACGTCGATCGGCAATACGAGGGGTGAAGATCCCACACAGTGACACCACGACCGCGACGTCCTCGTCACAGCCTGCGGCCGCATCTGCATGCACAAAAAGAAGATCAACATCTCAATCGTCCTCGCGGGACAGCGCATCGGCTTGAAGGAGGTCGACGACGCCATCTGGCTCGTCTCCTTTATCACCTGCGATCTTGGATACATCGATCTCGAACAGAGGACTTTGCAGCCCCTCGACAACCCGTTCGGCACGAGGTTCTTACCTATGTCTTAGGAACAAACCGTCACCTATGTGTCCGGGCTGGACAAGCTAAGTGCTGGTGCCGGCTGCAGGATTTGAACCCGCGACCAACGGTTTACAAAACCGCTGCTCTACCACTGAGCTAAGCCGGCAGATCTTGCAACTTTTCGTATAACCTGCTAATTTCATTCATGTTTTGTCGAAGCGATTGCACCATGTCGCACCACGCCAACCCCTCTCTATCCACCCGAAAGTGAGCCAGAAAAGAGCCAGAAATGCCGTCCGTCCTTCTGACCGACATTTCCATCCGCGCCCTCAAGCCCTCCGACACCTACGTCACATGGTACGACAAGGCGCTGCCCGCCTTCGGTGTCCGGGTGGGCAAGCGAACAAAGACGTTCGTAGTGATGCTGGGCAAGGAGCGCAAGAGACTGTCCCTTGGCAACTTTCCCGACACGAAGCTCCAGGACGCGCGGCAGAAGGCGAGGGACCTTCTCTTCGGTACAACACCCCTACCCCAGACCGAAGCCGCGCCAACGCTTCCTACAGTCGCGGACGCCGTGGCGGTCTTTCTTGAGCGGCACGCTCAGATCACACGACAGCGCACCATGGACGACTACAAGCGTCTGCTCGAAAAGCATTTCGTCCCGCGCCACGCCGCTACGCCGATAGACGAGATCACGACATCTCAAATCCTGGCGATCACCGACGGTCTCAGCGCCACTCCCTCCGAGGCCATCCACGCGCATGCAGCCATGCGCACTTTTTACAATTGGGCTGTCGCCCGGCGTTTGCTTCGTGCCTCCCCTCTCGCCGGACTTTCGCTACCAGCGAAGGTGGCCACGCGCGAGCGCGTCCTCACCGACGATGAACTCAAACGCGTCTATCTCGCGGCGCAGGACATGGGCTTCCCGTTCGGCTTCATCGTGCTCATCTGCATCCACACCGGTTTGCGCAGGACAGAAGCCGGTTCCCTCAAGTGGAGCTATGTCACACCCGACTTCATCACGCTGCCGCCGCAAGCCACCAAGAATGGCGTGCAGCACCAACTTCCCAACCTCATTGCCGACAACTTGCTGCTTGTGCCTGAGACCAAGATCGGCAACGACATCTCGCCATATCTCTTCCCCTCGGCAGCAGGCACCGCGTTCTCCGCGTGGAGCAAGAACAAAGCTCAACTAGATAAGTTGTCCGGCGTGTCTGACTGGGTGCTGCACGATCTTCGACGTACGTTCGCTACCAAGATGGCCGAGTGGCAGATCGCCGAACCGCACGTGGTCGAACGCATCCTCAATCATGTGACCGGTTCGATGACGCCGTTGGCCAAGATTTACAATCGGCACGGCTACCTACCGCAGATGCGGGTTGCGTTGGAGCGATATGAAGAGAAGCTGGCGCAGCTTCTCAATCGATGACCGCCGAATATCATGCGCCGCAAGGCTTCCTCGCGACGCCCTACACAGCGCCCCACAGTGCGTCCTCTTGTGGGGCGTTCTCGACGGCACTTTTCCCTGCCGTCTTCTCGGACCATCTCAACCCGCCTCGCCACATACCAACCGTGGCTGCGCGCCGCGACATATGCCTGTTCCGGCTCTTCGCTCTTACGCTACGACAAGACGCCGGACTGACGCCCCTCGCCGTGACGCCATGCGCAAGCGCTGACTACGGCTTCGGGGGGGACATGGAGGAGAGAAGAAGTAGTAGACGACGTGAAGGACAATGACCGTGCATGGTGTGCGCAGCATGCAGGCTCATCATGGGGATAAGCCACCTCACGCGTCTTACGGGTTGCTAAGATTCGCTCATGCCACCTCAAGACACGAACAGGTCTGACGAGGTCTCGCGAGATGCAGTCGAGATTCGCCAAGACGCCGCGATCACAATTCAAGAAGCGCTGATCGTCGCCGCCGAGCAATCGTTCCCGATCGGCAAAAGCACTTTGCAGAGATGGGCCAAGGTGTGGGCCGATCGCGGTGCGGCAAGTCCCGTCAAGAGCGTGCTCGTCACCAATCGTGCAGGCAGTTTCTATCGTCTCGATCGCGACGATTTCAAAGCGTGGCTTTTTGATCAGACGCAGAACATGAGACCCGGCGAAACCTTGCGAGACCCCATGATGTCTCGCGAGGCCCCGCGAGACCCTGCGAGGTCTCGACAGACCTCGCGAGACACCGAGAGACCTCATGAGACTTCCGAGCAACACGTGGATGCTGATGCGCACAAAAGCTGCGCGAGGAAAATATACATCTCAAGATCGACGTGGAGGTGCGCAAGCAATTGCTCAACCAGGCAGCCGGAGAAATCACGCGGCAACGCGATCACATCGAGGGACTGCTGCGCGAGAACGGCGCGCTGCAATCGCAAGTGCTGCAGCTCTCGGCACCTGCCAAGCAAGATCGGCTGGACCTGCCGCCTGCCGCTAGTGATGCGCACGAAGCCGACACCGTTCGCTACCCACAGGACAACGTTGACAACTCGGCAGCGGCCGGCGGCGGTGCGCTATAATGCGCACGTATGGAGCACATCGGCGGCCATCTCAAAAACGTCGACCGCAACATCCGCCTTCGCAATGCCGACGCGGCATCCAAGCGTGGCTTCACGATGGTGCCGAATTTTCTTCTCGACTCCAACGCCGTCTCTCCGGGCGCCAAGCTCGCGTATGCGCTCCTCCTGCGCTACGCATGGCAGAACGACTCTTGCTATCCGAGCCAGGAGCTTGTGGCTGAGAATATGGGCGTTACCAGTCGCAGCCTGATCACCTATCTCAAGGAGTTGCAGAAGGTGGGATGGATCACCGTTGAACGCCGCGGACAAGGGAAAGTCCAACATCTACGAGCTTGACTTGAAGCCAACAGGCTTTCGTTCCCAGAAGTGAAAAATTTTCACATCTAGAGATGAAACGGTTGCACTTCCAGAAGTGAAAATTTTTCATCTCACTCAATATAAGAATACGCATTTAAGAATACTCATATAAAGACACGCAGCTCATACGAATGCACTATATAAAATAATCCAGAAATCCAAACCCTTGACATCTTTGGTATTCGTGTTGCGATATGGTGCGCGAACGGACGCAAAAATATCGGACAGAACACGAGATGTCAGTTGTCCAATACCAACTACCCCTACCGACACCCCTACCGCCGTTGGTAGGGTTTGAGGGCCTCTCGTTGGTAGGGGTACGACAATAAAAACCAAGTAACGACGCCACATCGTCGGCCTCCCCCCTCTGTCGGGCTTACAGCCCGACTTCACTCCGCACCCGCGCGAAAACAAACGGACCGTCACCTTCTTGCATGCGCGGGCTTCGGCCTCGGGTTCCTGGCGAGGGTGGGGCGAGCCAGCGACAATGCTGCGCCGCGTCAGCGGCACCATACCGGGCCCTCGGCTGCGTCGTGAAGTCGGCCTGCTGCGCAGGACGGCCGAGGCCTGACGCGTCAGGCCTCGCGCCAGGAGCGAATGCCGCTCTGGCATGCGCCGCCGACAGAGGGGGGAGGCGCAAAGCGATGGTGCTCCTGTCCGCTTCATCACCATTCATGGAGATGCCGGTGACAATTTTTGCACGACCCCGGCAGCTGAACTGCTCTGGTCGGGATGTGCGATTGCGCATCTGGCGGAGCACCTGCATCAGAGAAGCCCCACAAAATTTCGATCGCGCCGCCCAGGCCGATCACTTCTCTCTCCGGTGCTCGCCCAGATATGGAACACACCCGACTTGGTACCGATGCGAGCGGCAACCCCGTCTCCCTCACGCTCGCAGAGCGCCTGCGCCAGATCGCCGTCCTCGGCAAGACCGGCATGGGCAAGTCGACGCTGCTCAAGTCGATCGTCGCGCAGGACATCGCCCGCGGCGACGGCGTGTTGTTGATCGATCCGCACGGCACGCTGGCCGAAGAGTGCCTGGCGCTCGTGCCGCCGGACCGACGCAACCAGGTATGCTTCTTCGATCTTGCCGACGCCGAGTATCCGATCGCCTTCAACATCTTTGCCGACGTGCCGCCGGATGATCGCGAGCTCCTGGCCGAGGGCATCGTCTCGGCGATGCACACGATTTGGAATGACAGCTGGGGACCGCAGCTCGAGCGCATCTTGCGCAACACCATCATCGTGCTTCTCGATTCCCCCGGCAACATCGTTCCTGCACATCCCGCGCTTCCTCACCGATCCGGAATTCCGGATACGTGTGGTGAAGCGCGCCAAGAACCCGGTGGCGCGATCGTTCTTCGAGAACCAGTTCGCGAGCTGGCCGCAGGATTTCATCGAGACGTCGATCTCGCCCGTCCTCAACAAGGTCGAGGCGTTCTCGGTCAACCAGAAGATCCGCAATGTGCTGGGACAAGAGCGCAGCAAGCTGCATTTCGAGCATGCGCTCAAGCACGGTCGCATCGTCATTGCGAAACTCGCCAAGGGATCGGTCGGCGACAAGCCGGCATTCCTGATGGGTTCGCTTCTCTTGGCCCGTGCGCAGGCGGCGATCATGGCGCGCGAGCGCGATCCCAATGATCGGCGTCCCTTCCACATCGTGATCGACGAGGCGCAGAATTTCGGTGCCGGGCGTGATCGCGACGCTGCTCACCGACGCGCAGAAAATTTGCCGCAAGCGTGACCGTCGCGACACAATTCTTGGACCGTCTCGATCCGGAAGCGCGGCAAGCGATTTTGGGATCGACGGAGACCTTGGTGTGTTTCCGTCTGGGACCCGATGATGCACGAGCAACTCGCGCCGCTCTTCGACCGCGAGCACCAGAAGTTCAATCCGCACGTGCTCTACAATCTGGAGCTCGGCGAAGCGTATTGCAGGAATTCTTTCCTCTACCCTGATCCCAATCCGCAGACGTATCCGGATGCGGAGAACGCACGACGCCAGAGCCGCCGGCACTATGGCCGGCCACGGCCGGATCGTCGAGCGCGAGGTCGCAGCGCATCTTTCGCAGCAAGAACGTATGACCGTTGCCGCCCTTCCGCATCACCCAGCGCGACATGGCGATCCTTGCAAGCGATCGCTCGCTATCGATTTCTGACCGCCGACCTCGCTGCATCGCGTCGTCGGTGGCTCTCGACGCGGTGTCGGCAATCGGCTGCGGCTCCTTGCGGCGCATGCCTATCTCGTGCGCGTCACGACCGTTGTGACCGAGCCGTTCGCATTTGGTCTCGCCAACAAGGGGCGCGCGGTTTCTGGCCGGGCGTGGCACGCATTTCGATCACCGCCTCGATTGGGCCGCGAAGAATGACACGACGCATTATTTTCTCGCTCATACGCTCGCGGTCGCCAAGACGATGTTGCACTTTGAGATCGCCACGCACGATGTCCGCGATCCGACTCATCGACCATCACGAGCTTGTTGCAGGACATGCCGGAGCCGACGCAGCGAGCACGCGATCCGTTCTGCATGAGGGTCAACGTTCGCCACGGCGGAGAAAACATTTCGCTCCCTGCGGTGCCCGATCGGTTGTTCTCGCTCGTGTATGCCGACGGCACGCGCCACCACTTCGCGCTCGAGCTCGACCGCGGCACCATGGACATCTGGGCCAACCGACTCGTCGGCAAGTCGAGCTTCCGTAGAAAGCTGATGGCGTACGCCACTGCGCGCGAGCAGAAACGACATACTGCAAGTGTGGGGCTTCACGAGCTTTCGCGTGCTCATCGTGACGACTTCCGAAGAGCGGATACGCAACATGATTGAGGCGCAGCGACGAGCTGCGCCTGACGTGTCCGCCGGGTTTCTTTTGTACTCAACACCGGAACGCATCGCTCGACACGGAGCGCTCGGGCCGGCGTGGATGACGAGCAAGTGCGACAACGTCTCGTTGCTGCACGATAGCAACGATGACACGAGCATTGCTCCGCCAATGTCCAGCGATGGTACCGCGCCCTCGCTGCGCGCCGCCGGCGTCAAGCGCGGAGTTGAGAGATACGACACGTGCTCAGGCTTGACCCCGTCGGCCGGGCGCGCACGAAACGAATTCGTGGCGGCTCCGCGAAGAATGGCAGACATGGCCCACCAAGGAAAATGTGAACGGGGTGAAGACAGTGTCCGACAAGATTGTCGGCGTGCTCGCGAGCGTGCTCGAAAAAGATGCATATGATATGATGACGGTCTATGACCAAGCTTGTTCAGGAAGCAATCGAATTATAAAGAATGCCAGAGAAGCGGCAGGAGACCGTGGCGCGCGCGATCCTAACCTATGCCGAGCATGACGGAGCGTATACCGGCTTTCTCATGATGACCGAGCGAAGGTTCGCGTCGGTCTCGAACAGGCCAATCGCGGTGAATTCGTTTCCGATCCGGAGCTGCAGCGATACCGGCATCGTCATGATGCATGAAGGCACGCCTGACGCCGGTTGCGCTTGATGACCTCCACCGCATATATCAGAACACCGCACAGTTCGGCGAGAGCCTGGCGCAGAGGATAGAGTACAATCTGTCTTAGAGCAGCTCGATGTCTTCGAGCTCTTTGGTAGTCGGGCTTTCGCCGACGAAGAGGACGTGTACCGCTGGCTCGATGGGCGACTTTCGCTACACGATTTCTATCGCGTGAACTGGAAGGATGAATACATCGAAGTGCTGCGCATCTTCGAGAGCCAACGCCTGCGAACGCTCAAGCATCTGCCGCGGCGATAAGATCAGAGGGCATCGTCGCGCACGTCGAGCTGCGATGCCGCTGCACGGCGCGAAGGGTCTTGAGGCAGTCGGCTTTGGCTCTGTAGACCGCGTCGTTCCGGACGAGATCGTCACCGTCGGGACCGGTAAGTGTCCAGTGGTATCCCGTTTCCGGATCTCCATGATGAAACAGGTGTGGCGACTTCGTGATTTCCGATCGAGTGTGAAGATGTCGATCTTCTTGCGTTTGGCCATGCTGTGATCGCGTTCGGCGAGAGGACCGTAGGGATAGTGAAAATCTTTCTGTCGTGGCTCACGGCTGCGACGCAGATGCAGGAATAGTTGGGCGCATCCTCCTTCGGAGGACCGCGTGCTATCTCCCCGGCTGCGCCGGGGTCGATCGAGCCCCTGCGGGTCTCGCCCCATCCGGGTGACGCCCGCATTGCGCATTTTCTTCCTTGTGATTGAATGCCGCCAGCCAGCTCCCTCCCGAGGATCATGATCAGGCCGCGGGGCGCTATCGGCGCCGTCCCTCGCATCCTGCGCGTGAGCCTGTGCGCAGGAGAAAGGAGCTCATCATGAGCACCGCATCGCACCGTGCCTATAGCGTCATCAAACGCGAGGGCAAGGAGGACTTCTGGCACAACATCGGGTTGGTTTTCCCGCACGGTGATGGCGAGGGGTTCACGCTCCTCCTGGAGGTACTTCCTCTCGACGGCAAGATCGTCCTCCGACGCTACAAGGAGGGCGAGCCCGAGGAAGTCCAGCAGAAGAAAGGCAAGGAGTACGTCAAGAAAAAGTAGCGATCGGTCGCGTGCGCGACCCACTCAACGAGCCGTCGGCAACCACCGGCGGCTCTTCTTTGCAGCAGCAACCACAGAACTGGTCGACATGGAGCGATATGAAGGAATTGCCGGACACTGACGAAACGAGTATCTTCATGTCGCGTCCGTCGTGGACGTTTTGCTCTGCGCAGAGCTCCAACTCTGGAGACTGTGCAGATGTCGAAGCCGAAGCGCTTTCTGTCCAAGAAGGAGGTCCGGGATCGAATTAAGCTCTCCCACGCCGAGGTGGCGCGCAGAGAGAAGGCTGGCCGTTTTCCAAAGAGGCTCCGCCTCGGAAACTACCAGACTTCGCGCGCCGTCTACGTCGAGGAAGAAATCGACGCCTGGATCGACGAGCAGATCGCATCGCGAGACGCTTAACAGCTCCTGAAAAGGAGCGAGGGCGGCCGTTCCACCGGCCGCCCTTTTCACTGCCTTGGCCTATCCCATCGGTCACCCTACAGAGCCGCCGCTTGCGGCCAATCATGCTGCGGTCATTCCCTGCACCTTTGCCTAACAAACGATTGAGGGCGCCGAAATTCGACGCCCTCGCCCGGTGTGATTTCTCCTGAAGTATCTTGCGCTATGCGCTTTTTGCATCCGGCAGCTTACGCACAAGCACGCGAACGGTCTTTGCGATCGAGTCGATGATGTCGAAAGACAGGAGTTCGATCGTAATCTCGTCGCGCTTTGTATCAAATCCCAGTAGCCGATCGCCGTACTGGCTAAGTAGGTGCCGAAGTGTCGTTGACGAACTGACCGTCACCCACTCAGCTCCGTCCACATTGGTGGAGTCCGCGCCGGCTAGAAGAGCTTCTCGAGCTCGGTACGAGACACTATTGAAGCGCATTGATACTCTTAGGATGCCGAGGTTGACACTGTTCCGACGATCAAGAATCACTGCGCCGGCAATGTGCTCCGCTATTGTGCGATCCAGACTGCTGGCATCCCCAGCAAGCTCATTCAGCTCCCCGCGCATGCGGCTGGGCAAACGCGTGGGTTCGATGGGCGCAGCTTGCTCGATCGGCTGCACCATCTTGTTTTGCGTGTTCATGCAAGGACCCTTCACATGGTGGGGGCCAGGGCTCGCTCTTGGTAGGACTGCCTGGCCCCCGGGTCTGTTATGCCAGCTCGCATCTGAGCCAGCGTCCGCTAAGTTACAGAACCTCCGCAAGCTGTCAAACAATTTTTGATATCAAAATCTGATTTGTCTGCCCCCGGCCCGTGGGTAGCCGCGCGGGCTCGGTGTCTTAGCTCCCCTGTGGCAAGATATCTACATCTAACCCTTGCGCGTGCGTTTAGGGAAAGTTATGATAGCGAACGTGGCTGGTGAGAAGCGAGCTCTTGGTAGGACCGCTTCGCACCGGTTGCTGTGGGCCGTCGGGCGTTCGCGCTCGACGGCTTTTTTTAGGTCCGCCCACATCGAATTTTGTTGACTACGTAAATTTGATCGATACCTTGCTGCAAAGAGCGACTCATCCAAGGGGGCGGCGTAGACTTGTGGCTAATGCGGAGGCTGAACGTGTGTCTGGCTCACACGAAGGTAGAGACACCCGAAGGATCGAGCTTCCTGGCGGAGAGTGGCTTGGCCGACATGTAAGCAGGTGCGACTGTGGCTGCGGCCTGTCCCAATCGAGATGGCCAAGGAACTTGCGCTAGCCAGCAATAGTGGGGTCTCCTACTATGAAAAAATCGCCCGAACGAGGCAATCAAGGGGCTGATGGTCGAGCGACTAAAGGAACTGGCTACTCGGGCAGGTGCCGAGATCGTCGAGATCTTGGATCAACCTTCCGATAAAGTAATTTCTCTGACAGGGAGGGGCATACGGGGGTTGAGGATGTGGAGATTGGCATGACAAAGCCGATGGGAGCTGGAAGATCGGAAGGCGACCCCGTGCGCGCGAAGGTTGAGATGGCATTGTCGCGGCACGCCTCCGACGCTCACAGTGAGATTCAGCATTTCTTCGTCGTTAATCTCGCGGATGGTGGCATCGAGTTTCGTAGCGAAAGCATTAGCCGCAATCCAGACATGGACCAGGCATTTTCGGGCAAATATGCGGAGGACACAAACTTTTTGACTTTCCTACAGGACCCGCGCAACCACTTTAATCTCACTGGCACGGTCGATAGCTACGTGTTCGCCCTCAAATTTACGGTCGACGATCGAGACGACATGGCGCTGATTGGTCGCGTCCCAATTCGGGGCGACACATTCCGACTTTATGGCGGTGAAGAAGAAGATGGAGCGGGTTGTCTCCGACCTCCAGGCGATCCTGGCCGCCTAACGTTTAGAGACTTGGACCTCGGCCTACCGCCTCCATGTCTGAGCGGCTCTCCCAGGCTTTTTCATTCAGTTTCGGTCCTGTCCTGGCGTCCAAGGTGATTTCACAGATTTTCAATGCCAACCACTTCTTTTTCCGCCGCATGATCCCCATTGCCTGCGTCGAGCCGTGCCGGGCCCCGCGCCGCTTCACGATTGCGGCGGGGCACCTGTCGGAGCTCGCGCGCGGGAGGGACGCCGGCCTCGATGCCGTGTGCGATGGCGTGCTCGATCGGGCGCCATTCCACTATCCAATATAGATCATCCGACAACAGAGCGTTGCCCCTGTGCGCCGGTGCACGGCATTTCGCACGGGGTCAGGGAGAGCATATTGATCGCGCGCACCGCATGACCTAAGCGATGGCCGCATTCGGTGTGGTGCGCGAGCGGGGAGCACGTGCGCGATGACAGCGACCTTTCGTATTGGCAACAAGGAAGTCTCGGAAGACGGCCCGGCCTACGTGATTGCCGAAATCGGGCACAATCATCAGGGCGACTCGAGAAGTGCAAGGCGATCTTCGAGGCCGCGGCGGATGCGGCGCCGATGCCGTCAAGCTGCAGAAGCGCGACAACCGCACACTCTTCACGCGCGAGATGTACGACAGCATCTACAACAGCGAGAACGCCTACGCGCCGACCTACGGCGCGCACCGCGAGTTGCTGAGTTCGGCCGCGATGCAGTACGTGGAGCTCAAGCTACGCCGAGGAGCTCGGCATCACTTTCTTCTCCACCGCCTTCGACGAGCCGTCGGCGGACTTCCTCGACGAGCTCGACATGCCGGCCTACAAGATCGCCTCGGGCGACCTGAACAACATGCCGCTGCTCAAGCATGTCGCGAAGTTCGGCAAGCCGATGATCATCTCGACCGGCGGCGCGACCATGGAGGACGTCCGCCGCGCCTATGACGCGATCATGCCGATCAACACGCAACTCTGTGCATCATGCAGTGCACCGTCGGGCTATCCGGCCGCCGTACGAGGAGCTCAATCTGAAGGTCATCGAGACCTTTCGGCAGGCGTTCCCCGACATCGTCATTGGCTTCTCCTCGCACGATAACGGCATCGCCATGCCGCTGGTCGGCTACATGCTCGGCGCCCGCGTGTTCGAGAAGCACTTCACGCTGAACCGCGCCTGGAAGGGCACCGACCAGGCCTTCTCGCTCGAGCCGCCGGCCTGATGCGCGGTGGTGCGCGACCTGAAGCGCACGCAGCTGGCGCTCGGCGACGGCGTCAAGCAGCCGTACAAGTCGGAGATCGAGCCGCTCAACAAGATGGTCAAGCGGCTTGTGGCGGCGCGCGACCTTAAGGCCGGCACGCGGCTGCAGCCATGCGGATCTCGCCTACCGCATCCCGGCGCCCGCCAAGATCACGCCCGACGCGCTCCAGCCCTTCTAGACCGAGATGCTGGTGGGCAAGGTGCTGAAGCAGGACTCCCGGCCGACGAGCTCGTCACCCTCGCCGTGTCGCGTTGAAGTCGCCGAGGCGGCATGCCATCCCCGTTCGATCTCGACGGCCGCGTCATCGTCGTCACTGGCGGGCTCGGCCAGCTCGGGCGGCAGTTTGCGTCGCGCTGGTCGCGGCACGGCGGCCGGGCCGTGGTGCTCGACGTGCGTGCCCCTGAGGATCGCACGCTCGGCGGTCGTCATTCCCACGGCGCATATGGACCGCGTGCTGCTCGTCGGGCGACGTGACGAACAGGGCTTCGCTCGAGGCGGCGCTCGCGCGGATCGAGCGGCGCTGGGAGACGCCGTTCGGGCTGATCAACAATGCCGCGCTGGATTCGCCGCCGGATGCGCCGGCCATGAGAACGGGCCTACGAGGACTTCCCGGAGCCGCCTTCGACCGCATCATGGACGTGAACGTGAAGGGCGTGCACCTGTGCTGCCAGGTGTTCGGCGGGGCGATGGCCGCAGGCGGGCGCGGCTCCATCGTCAATATCGGATCGATCTATGGGGTCCTGTCGCCCGATCAGGGGCTTTACGAATACCGCGCGGTCGGGGGCGAGAGCTTCTACAAGCCGGTCGCCTATTCGGTCTCCAAGTCGGCGCTCTACAACCTGACGCGCTATCTGGCGGTGTACTGGGGGCGCGCCGGCGTGCGCGTCAACATCGCTGACCTTCGCCGGGGTCGCTCAACAACCAGGACCCGCGGTTCCTCGAGCGCTACCTGCCCAAGGTGCCGCTCGGGCGCATGGCCGACGGCAGCGACTACAACGGCGCCATCGTCTACCTGATCTCGGACGCTCGCCTACATGACCGGCTCCAACCTCGTCATCGACGGCGGCTTTACAGCCCTGTGAGGCATTTCCATGCGTGAGCGTCTTGCCTTGATCCCCAAGACCACCGAGCACGTCGGCCGGGCTCGACCGGCTGGCGAAGGGGAGTGGGTCCTGGGGCCCGCGTCGGCAATGGGAGAGCCTGCATGGCGCCCGGATGCCCGTCCGCCGCTTGCCGTTCTGTACGGTGGCCGGATTGTCGCCGAGGTTCGCCTGTGCACGGCGGTCCACCCGCTCGGGCTCTGCGGTACCGCAGCAAGGATCGCGCTCCGAGGAAGCGACACAGAGGACGAGCTGGCAGGGTGGCTGCTGCCGGCGCTGGCCGAGCTGGAACGCCACGCGCGCCACGGTTATGGGCTCAGCACCTTGCTCGCGGAACCGGGGCGCGACGATCCGGCCATCAGGTCCGCGCTTGTTCGTGCCGGGTATCGCGCGATCGAAGGCTCGAAGCTTTGTCGCCGGGAGCTGGTCTCCGAGTTCTGGCGCGAGCGCGAGGTCTTCATCATCGCGGAGGCGGGATCGAACTGGCGCATGGGCACGCCCGCCCGCGACCTCGCCATGGCCAAGACCCTGATCGACGTGGCGGCCGAGGCGGGGGCCGACGCGGTCAAGTTCCAGTCGTTCCGTCCCGAGACGCTTTATGTCCAGGGGGCGGGGTCGAGCGGCTATCTGGCGGACTCCGGCATCACCGCGACCATGGAGGAGATTTTTGCCGATCTCACCATGCCGCACGACATGCTGCCCGCGCTCGCCGAGCACGCGCGCAAGGCCGGCATCGGCTTCATGAGCACGACGTTCTCGGCGGCCGATTTCGCCGCGGTCGACCCTCTCGTCGGGGTGCACAAGATCGCCTCCTACGAGATCAGCCATATCCGGCTGATCGAGCTCGCCGCGCGGTCGGGCAAGCCGACGGTGATGTCGACCGGGGCTGCGACGCTGGGAGACGTGGCCTGGGCGGTCGAGCACTACCACCGCTGCGGGGGCCGCGCCTTGTGCCTGATGCAGTGTACGGCCAAGTATCCCGCGCCGATCGAGTCCCTCAATCTCGGGGCCATGCCCGAGCTGGCACGCACCTTCGGTGTATCGGCCGGATTCTCGGATCACAGCCGCGACCCTGTCGTTGGGCCAATGGCCGCGGCCGCGCTCGGCGCGCGCGTCATAGAGAAGCATTTCACCCTGGACAACAGGCTGCCCGGCCCGGACCACGCCTTCGCGGTGACGCCGGCGGAGCTGGGGCAGCTTGTCAAAGCGGTGCGGGCGGCCTCCTCGGCGCGCGGCGCCGGGGTCAAGGACGTGCTGCCGGTGGAGGCGGAGCTTGCCTCGTTTGCCCAGCGCGGCGTGCAGGCGATCCGCCCCATCGCGCCGGGCGACGTGCTCACCGAGGATGGCAACATCGCCATCCTGAGGCCCGGCCGGCAGACCAAAGGCGTGCACCCGCGCTTTCTGCAAACATCGCCGGGCGCAGGGCAACGCGTGGGCTTCAGCCCGGCGAGGGACTGCAGACGGGCGATTGGTCGCACGGCTAGCCCGTCCCGCCCTCCCGCCGCGCGAGAACAGCGCGGTACCGCGGCCCGATGACGAGCGTCAGGGGCGCCGCCACGGCGCGCACCAGCCACGTCCACCACGACAGAGCCGCCGGCTGCCGGCGGCCGAGACGGCCCAGCAGCTCGACCGCCGCCACAAGTCGCGGCAACGCCGGCCGGTCGAGCCCGTGCGGACGCAGGAAGTGGCCGACGAAACGACGCAGGGGTTCCTGCGCCTCGGCCGCGTCGGCGCCCCGCAGCACGCGGCCGAGCTGGGCGAGGTGTGCGGGCATGCCGGTGGCGCTCAGGAGAAAGCCATCCTCGAGGAGGTAGCGTAAATGGAGCGTGCCCTCCTGCGCCGGCATCGTCTGCGGCGTGTGCAGGATCAGCGTGCGGCGTCCGAGGATGGCCGCCTCGAGAAAACCGCTGGTGTTGATGCCGACCACGGCGGCGGCGTGATGGAGGCTGTCGAAATAGGCCTGCTTGCGATCCTGATCCATGGGCACCGCGCCGCCGCGCGGCCAGATGGCGACATTGCCGAGGTCAGAGAAGATCCGCGTCCGACCATTGACCGGCATGCGAGGGGTGCGGCCGCACCAGGACGTTGGCCGAGGCGAGGATTGCGTCGCCCGAACGACGGAGCGCTCCCATCCAATCGCGGACCAGGCCGACTTCCTCCGCGCAAATGAACGAAGAGGAGCAGAGATAGAGAATGAGCGGGCGCGCCGGGTCCAGATTGCCGAGCGGGCGAGGAACGCCTCGCGGGCCTCGCGCGGCTTCATCTCGAACCAGTGATCGAAGAGCTGGGCGCCGGTGACGACCACGCGTGCCGGCGGAATGCCGTGCAGCGCTCCCGCCTCGCCCTTCTGGTGCTCGTTCCACACCACGACCCGGTCGGGGGGCATGAGAATGCCGGCCCCTTGTTGGTGAGGTTGTCCCAGCTCGCCACCAGATGGGCCGTCGGGATGCCGAGCGCCATCGACGCCTTGAGGATGTCGAGCTGGGCATAGTCGAAATCGATCAGCGGCGTGATCAGGGCCGCATCAGGGGCCTGTGCCTCGAGCCAGGCAAGGAGGGCGGGGTCTGGCGGCGTTGCGCGCTCGACGATGCGCAGCGCGGCATCGAGAAGCCGGCGGAGGGGCCTGATCCTGCCGAGACCTGACCCTTCCAGCCCCCGCCGGATCGGGCGCGGATGCGCCTGGCGGCGCGGGCGAAGAGTTTGGGGGCGTCGGCGTAGGCCGGCTCGAAATAGCGCAGGTAGTCGCGCACCGCGCCGAGGATCGTTCGTCGACCACCAGCGCCCCGTACGTGGCGGCGTCTGGGCAGTCGCCACCCGCGCCTCCTCCCGGCCGAGGCGCAGGAAGAGCGAGTCGTCGACTTCCTTGGTGCTGGTGCGGGCGAGGACGATGTCATGGCCCGCCGCGGCCAGCGCCCGCACCAGATCGCCATAGTTGCGCAGGTAGAGGCCGTGGGAGATGAAGAAGACGATCTTCAACCAGCGTTTCTCCTGGGGTTCTGGCCATCGGAGGCGCGCAATGCGGCGCAGACCTGATTGCCATTCTACGTCACGGCCGTCGGGCGCACGCGTGAGGGAGACGACATATCCACGGCCGTGCGGCAGCCGCGCGTCGATAACGCGCGGCGTGAGTGCCCCGGGTGATCAGGTGGATGCAGGAGAACGGATAGTGGTCAGGCAGGCGCGGTGGGCCGAACGGCAATTCCAAAACGATCGGGCGGCGCCTTGCGAGCGCCGCCCGGCCGGATGGCGTTGCCAGCGGAGGCTACTTCAGCGCCTGGAGGGCGTCGTACTGCTCCTTGCTCCAGCCGCCGCTGACGTCGTTGTGCAGCGGCAGGCCGCCGTGCGGAAGGCGGCGCGGTCGACCTCGACCACGGTCTTGCCGAGCTTGCGGAATTCGTCGGCGAGCTTCTGCTCGGCGGCGCGGATCTGGTCGGTGGCCTTGGCGGCGGCTTCGATCAGGACGTCCTCGAAGACCTTCTGCTCGGCCGGGAGAGCTTCGACCACACGTGGTTGCCGACGATCTCAGCAGCGACTCGGTGATATGGCCGGTCAGCATGATGTGCGTCTGCACCTCGTAGAACTTCTTGGCCATGATGGTCGGCAGCGGGTTCTCCTGGCCGTCCACCGTGCCCTGCTGGAGGGCGAGATAGACTTCCGCGAAGGCGATCGGCGTGGCGTTGGCGCCGACCGACTTGGTGAACATGAGGAACAGCGGCGCCGGCGGCACGCGGAGCTTCATGCCCTTCATGTCCTCGGGCTTCTTGATCTCCTTGTTGGCCGTGACGTGGCGCTGGCCGTAGTAGGTGAGCGCCACGACCTTGTGCTTGGTCTTGTCCTCGTAGCCCTTGACGATGTCGCGGAAGAGCTTGGCTGTCGCGAT
>CAVTVO010000023.1:0-36286 GCA_963738065.1 uncultured Alphaproteobacteria bacterium | reverse complement strand
ATTGAGCGGGACGGGGCGTCAGCAGAGGTCGCGGTAGGGACGAGGATTGCTCCTCGCCCCCCGCACAGATCCCGGCGTGCGCTGCTAACGCACCGGGCTCCTCCCTCGGGTTCTGGCGTCGAAGCGGTGACAGGGCAGTGGGTGTAGGACCCGGATCGGCGGAAAGAAGCGGTCGGTGAGCCGGGTGAACTTCTGCCAGGAGAGACGCGCGTTCTGGCTGCGCCGCCTGAGCGACTTGAGCCATCGCCATCGCACCTCGTTGAAGAACCACCACAGGCTCGGGTCGTTGCCGGAGACGGCGAAGTAGTTCAGATGCCCTTGCAGCATCTGCTTCAACCACGCCCCGGTCTTCGCGATGGGGTCGTGCATCGACTTGCGCAACTCCATCTTGATCGCCTTGAGCTTGGCTCGCATGCGCTTCTTGACCGTCTTGCGCCCGATGACGAACGAGCCCCACCTGCGTGATCGCGTGCAGAAGTGCGTGAAGCCGAGGAAGTCGAACGTCTCGGGCTTCCCCTCTCCACGCCTCTCACGTTGCTCGGCCGCATAGCGGCCGAAGCGGATCAGCCGGGTCTTCTCCGGATGCAAGGCCAAGTCGAACGTGCGCATGCGCTCCTTGAGGTCGTCCAGGAACGCCCGCGCCTCGTGTTCGTGCTGGAAGCCGACGATTGTGTCGTCCGCGTAGCGGACGACAATCACATCGCCCGACGCCTTGGTGTGGCGCCACTGATGGACCCACAGATCGTATGCGTAGTGCAGGTAGACGTTCGCCAGGAGCGGTGAGACCACCGCGCCTTGCGGAGCGCCTCGGTAGCCACGCGTCACGCGTCCATCTTCAACGATGCCGACTTTCAACCACTTCCCGATGAGGCGCAGAATGCGCTCGTCCGCGATCCGGTGCTCGAGGAAGCGCAGGATCCAGTTGTGGCTCATGGCATCAAAGGAAGAGGCGACACACTACCCATCACCGCGATGTTCCGGCCGAGGTGACCGTCATCCGCCGGCGCCATGCCTTCGAAGGTCAGACGCTCAGCGTGATTTACGCCATCAGGCGACGCGGCGTTTTCCTCGTTCTCGTCATCCTTCCGAACGGCAGCCGCTCACTCATTCCGGCGGCGTGGACCGATTGGCAAGCGGCCGACGTCATCACGGCGGCGCTCCATAATGATGGTGATGGCGCATCGATGCTCGGCAAGCTCGGCGATTTGCTCCAGCTTGGCAAGCTCATCGACGCTCTCCGCGGCCGACCGCATGAGTTGGCGCCACCCGTGGAGATGAGCCATGCAGCTGAAGCTGGCGTTTCTCGAGCACACCGAGCCGCCGCCAGGCTCTCAACCGGCGAGCCCGCGGCCGACCACCGCCTGGAACCAGCTCGACGAGACCGCCCGGATCGCCGCTCTCCGCAAGCTTGCCGTCCTCATTGCGCGCATGCTGGCCAGCGAGCCGGCCGAGGAGGCCGGCAATGAATGAGCGTTTGAAGATCACGCCCAGCCATCTCGCGCGTCAGGCGATCGTCTATCTGCGCCAGTCGAGCCCGAACCAGGTCGAGCACAATCGAGAGTTCGACGGAACGCCAGTATGCGCTAGCCGCCCGGGCGCGGGAGCTCGGCTGGCCCGAGGAGCGCATTATCGTCATTGACGAGGACCTCGGTCTTTCCGGCTCCGGTGCTGTCGTGCGTTCCGGCTTCGCGCGGCTCACCGCGGAGGTGGCCATGGCCCGCGTTGGCCTCGTGCTCGGCCTCGAGGTGTCGCGACTTGCCCGCAACAACGCCGACTGGCACCGGCTCATCGATCTCGCCGGCCTCACCGACACGCTGATTGGCGATGGTGACGGCATCTATCATCCGGCAGCCTTCAACGACCGATTGCTGCTCGGCTTGAAGGGCACGATGAGCGAGGCCGAGTTGCACATTCTCCGTGTCCGTCTCAACGGCGGCATCCGCAACAAGGCGCAGCGCGGAGAGTTACGGCGCGGCCTGCCGGTCGGGTTCGTCTGGGGCGAGGCGGACGGTGAAGTGCTGCTCCATCCCGACGAGGCTGTCGTCACCGCGATCCACACCATCTTCGATCGTTTTGCCGAGATGGGCTCCGCCCGCCGCGTGTGGCTGTGGCTTCGCGATCAGGGCCTCAAGCTGCCGCTGCAGATGCACGCTCATGCCGAGATCCGCTGGGTGGAGGCGAGCTATCACGCTGTCCACCAGGTTCTGGCGAACCCGGTCTATGCCGGGGCCTATGTCTATGGCAAGACGCGCACGGAAGTGACACTCGACGTAGCTGGCGTGCGCCGGAAGCGCATCCGGCAGCTGCCGCGCGAGGAATGGCAGGTGCTGATCAAGGAGCATCATACTGGTTACATCGACTGGCAGACTTATGAGGCCAACCAGCAGCGCATCGCCAAGAACACGCGGCCCGGACCGCACAAGGTGGGCGGCGCCGTGAGAGAAGGCAGCGCGCTCCTGCAGGGCCTCGCTGCCTGCGGGCATTGCGGCCGGCATCTGCGCACGCATTACACGGGCCGCACCTCATCGCCCGGCTATCACTGCTCCGGCGAGCATCTTGTCGAAGGACGCGGCAGCTATTGCCTCAACATCGGCGCGGTGCAAATCGACGCGGCCGTGGCGCGCGCATTCATTGTAGCGCTCGAGCCGGCAAAGATCGCAGCAACGCTGGCCGCCGCCGAACAGCTGGAGGCCGATCGCGAGGCAACGCTCAAGCAGTGGCGGCTCGGCGTCGAGCGAGCGCAGTACGCGGCCAATCTCGCTGAGCGCCGATATCGTGCCGTCGATCCCGACAATCGGCTCGTCGCACGTGGCCTCGAGCGCGCGTGGGAGGAAAGCCTCACCGCGCTCGATACGGCGAAGGCGGAGCTTGCTCGCCGCGAGCATGAGCGCCCACGCGTTCTCTCGGAGGAGGAGCGCGACCGTATCGTCACGCTCGGCACCGATCTTGCCGATGTCTGGGATGCGGCCACCACAACACCGCGCGACCGGAAAGAGCTTCTTGGCACGCTCATCGAGGAGGTAATCCTCAAGGTCGAGCGCGACAAGTCGGCGGGGCACCTGACGATCCGCTGGAAAGGCGGTGCGTTGACTGACATCGATGTCGCACTACCGGTGAAGCGGCAGGCCACAGTGCGCACCGACGAGAACACAGTTGCCCTCGTGCGCCGCCTCGCCGAGCATTATCCCGATACCGTGATCGCCGGCATCCTCAACCGGCAGGGCCGCAGAACGGCACGCGGCTTACGCTTCCAGGGCAATCGCGTCGCCAGCCTGCGCACCCATTGGAAGATCCCGTGCTTCGTGCAGAAGGAAGGGGGCGAACAGGGCGAGCTGCTCACCATCAAGACTGCCGCCGTTCAACTTGGTGTCGCGACCTCGACAATCCATCGTCTCATCAACGACGGTATCATTGCCGGCGAGCAGCTGACGCCCGGTGCGCCGTGGCGCATCCGGCTCACCGACAAGCTGAAAGCGCGCTTCAATACCGAGGCCGGCGAGGGCTATCTCCCCATGCGGGAGGCGATCAAGGCGCTCGGTGTCTCGCGCCAGACGGTGTTGCAACGTGTCAAGCGCGGCGAGCTCGAGGTCGTCCACGTCACCCGCGGCCGGCAAAAAGGACTCCGCATCAAAGTGTTGGCTCGTCAGGGCCAACTCTTCGCATGAGCTTCAACAACCGGAGGGCAGTATGAAAATGGATCCAAGAAGCCCTGGATGTCCGCGTCGAGCACCCAGTTCACCGGTTTCCGCATGATCCCCGCATGGAGAGCATCCAGCGCATCGTGCTGGCCCCTCCCCGGCCGGAAGCCATACGAGAAGCCGACGAAGTCCGTCCTCGTAGATCACCTCCAGAACCGTCACGACCGCGTGCTGGGCGATCTTGTCCTCCAGGCACCACAGCTAGCGGCCGCATCGTGCCGTCGGCCTTGGGGATGTAGGTCCTCTTGGCCGGGCGCGCGCGATAGCTACCCTTGTGGATGCGCTCGTGCAGGTCTCTCAGCGTCTCGTCGAGACGTTCCCCGTAGGCCCGCCACGTCACGCCATCGATGCCGGGCGCCGCGTCACGTTTCAGCGCGATGTAGCTTTGCTTCAGCAGATCGATGGTGATGTGATGCAGCAGCGCGGTGAACCGCACGTCTCTCTTCAGCTGCGCCGTTTGGCGCACGGCCTCCAGTCCGCTCGACGCAGTTCCCCGGCTCGGTGTCCGGACCGCGGTCGCCTGGTTGCCGTTCCCCTTGGGCGAGGTCCTTCCCTCCACGGTCTCCGCCGAGGGCAAGCCCTCATTGTTCGACCGCTTCTCAGGTACTACGACCTCGTCCGACTTCTCATCCGCGTGCATGCTCATCGTTCGGCACTCGCCTTCATGAGCCGGTCCGATATGCCACGCCGGACACGGATGAGGTCTCCCAGGTTCCGTACAAAGGACGTCTCCACGTGCATGGGGTCTCCGACTGCGCGAGGCTCCTCATCGCCAAGCCATTCGCAGCGGGAGGATGTTGCCTTCTCGTCTTCGGAACTGGATCGGCACCTCGGAATTCGACCCGTTTCGCAGCTCGATACCCAGCCCATGGTCTCCCCTGTGAACGCTTCAAGTTGAGCCTTGCGGCTAGCCCTTGCATCACTCGGGGCCGGGGCGGCTGGCTAGGCCTTACCCCGTGGAAGACTTGCACCTCCTATCCTTTGCCAGCTTTCCTGGCGCACTCGGCTCCGGGTCAAGAGTGTGAGTGCGGGGAGCGCGCCGACCGCGACGGTAGCACCCCCAGAAGGGGACATTCCGTGTGCGCTGCACAAACGCAGATCCGGCGCGGCCATGAATGCGCTGGTGACACGAATGTTGATTTTAGACCCATAAGCAGTCGCCCGTGGCGTCAAGAGGCCGGAAAATGATCGTGCTAGGTTCGATGCCGAAGGATTGGACCTACGCCCGCGCGTGCTCGTCGGCGACCTTGACGACGTAGGGCTTTTCGCGCTTGCGCTCCGGATCGAATTCAGAGCGGCCGGTGTAGTTGATATGCCGACCATAAGTGTGCAGCGACATCGATATATCATTCCCGACATTCCAAACGCTGTGAATGTGCTCAGGATAGCAGCGCGCGACATCGCCAGCGGTCATCACCCGCTTGCTGCCGCGTTTCAAATCGGCATAGCCGCGCTTGCTACCATCATCGAGCCGGTCCCAATTGACCTCCTGCTCCTGGCCTTCCATGCCGACCACCACGGCCCAGGTCTTGTGATTGTGCGGGGTCGTGCCTCGATTAGGCAGCCACGAGATCAGAAAAACGGCCAGATCATGGTTGGGCTCCTCGTGCAGCAGGTGGACGCCGAAGCCTTGCTCCACGTCGCATTCACGGTGTTCAGGGCGAAGCCATCCGGGTGCTTGTGCGAACTTCTTGGCGAGCGGCGCGACGCGGTCGGTGATGCGGACCGGGTCGGTTTCCTCCGCGGTGATGGCTCGTAGGTCATGCACGTACTGGTCAAGGCTGTATGAGTTAGTCATCGCATCGTCCTTCAGGGCTCATCGGGGATTTCACATCGGAACAAATGCTACCACGCCCGTCTCGGCGGGCAATATTCCTGGCGTCAGCGAGGAGGCGCGCAAGCTTTAAGTTTGAGATGAGGTATAAATCGGGTCATCTTCGACGGATTCGCGATGTCCACGCGTGGTCCGCTTATACCCTGAGGAGCTGACAAAATGGTGCACTGCCGCGATCCGTCGGGCTGCAGTACCCAGACTCCAACCTGAACTTGCTGGAACGCAGCAGGTGCGGCACCGGTGCGGACTTCGGCCCGCTGACAGCACCGCCCCTGCAGCCGCCGGCCATCAATGCAGCACGGCCTCAGCCGCCGCCCGATAGCCGACGCGGCGCTCGGGCGGCACGGGATAGCGACCGGCGACCCGCTCAAGCAGTAGGCACGCCGCCTCGGTATGCTTGGCTTTGAGCGCGGCATCGAGGAACACCTGCTCGAGCACGTCCTGCTGCGCGTGGCTTCCTCCCAGCCTGTACATGCCGCCGATTGCCGGCGCCATCAGGGCGACGGCACGCGACGGCTCGCCCCGCGCATTTGCCAGCACCGCTTCGCAGACCGGCAGCGCATAGTCGCGGACTAGCGGCGGGATGGTGCCGGAGTTCCGCCCGGCGACGGCACGCATGGCCTCGAGCATGGTCTGGGCCTTGTTCCAGCGGCCGGCGCCCGTCAGCGCCATCATCCAGTGCGGAAGAGTGAACGGGTTCAGGCAGTCGCCGACGCGCGTCTCGGCCTTGTCGGCCAACTCCTCCCAGCGCGCGCCAACATCGACACCCTGGCGGACTAGCCGATAGAGCATGGAGGCCGCGTTCTGCACGTCGATATAGAGATCGGGCTGGGCCTGGGTCAGCGGTGACGAAAGGTCCCGGAAGCCCTTGTCGTAGAGAGCCAGCACCTCATCGTGCTCGCCCCGCTCCAGGTGATAGAGCGCGCGGTGCCACCACAGATGATGCATCAGGTTGTTGGCGCCGACCCAGTTCGGCTCGAGGCCCTTCAGCCACGCGATGCCCTCGCCGCGCCTGCCTTGCATCTCCAGCACATGCGCGACCGCGTGTGCGGCCCACACGTCGCCGGGGTCGAGTTCGATCGCCGCCCGGCCGGCGGCCTCGGCGACCGTGTAGCTGCCGGTCTCCTCGTGCGCAAAGGCCCGGCAGGCGAGCATCGAGCCGATACCCGGTAAATCCTCGCGCCAGTGGGGCAGCACCGTCTCGACCGTCCGCACCATAAGGTCGGGCTTACCGAACCAAAAGGCGACAAAATGATGGAGGCGGAACGCGAGCACGTCATGGGGATGGGCGACGAGGATCTCCTCCCAGATTTGCAATGTCCGCTCGAGATCGCCGGCGATCCAGCAACGCAGCGCGGTTAGGTGGGCCGTTTCGCGACCGTTCATAGCGCCAGAGAGCTTTCCCGCCGCGGCTTCCGACTCGCGCGCCACGCCGACAAGGGCCTCCTTGAAACCCAGCATCATGAAATAACCCTCGAGCACATGGCTCATACCGAGCTCAGGCTCCAGCTTGATCAGGGCGCCCAGACGCTGCGGCGTATCGGCGCGATACTTCAGATAGCCGGCGAGCGTGTGATCGAATGCGCGCACCGTCTCGGCCGACGTCGTCGAGAGCGCGAGGCCATGGGCATCCTGTAGCACGTGGTCTCTCCGGATATTGAGCGTGGCTAGGCAATTTTATTCAGGCCCACGAGGTGTTGTCCACGCGAAGGGGATCCCGCGGCAACTTCGACCGGATTGGTCATCATTCCCTGTGGTACCCCCAGAAACGGAAAATCTTCCAGCCACCAGAGACTTGCCGTTGCCTGCGATGGCCGAGTCATTCTGCACCCCCTTCATAAGTGCTTGAGAACATTGAGAGCTGATTCTCCGGAACGGCCCGACACGGGCGGCCCTTCCGCCTGAGCGCCTCTGCGACCTGCTCTGTCTCAAGGTCCGCGGCGCGGATCTGGTGGGGAGCGTCGGGCATGATCTGCTCGCTCCTGATGATGCCGGCACCGATCAGCCTGCGCACCTGATGGTGACTGACGCCGAGCTTGGTCGCGGCATCGCGCAGTGTCAGCCATTCGCCATTCTTCTCGGCCGACAGGTAGCCGTGGATGCCGTTGACGCGGCGGATCGATCCGACGCGGTGCGCCGTCCAGGTCTTGCCCTGGCCCGTCGGCAATCCCATTCGGTTGAGCGAGGCCGCAATGTCCTGGTCCGACCAGCGACCCGCCATGCTGCCGATAACGGCCAGCGCCTGCTCGGGAGTGCTGCAGCCGTGTTCTCCGGTTTTGGGCTTTCTGACGCGCAGCTCGGAATGCTGGCCGCCCTTCCAATGGATGACCAGCACGATCTCGCCCGCGACCTCATCGACGTCGGCGATGATTTCCGTGACGAGTGCCCGCACCAGCCGCTGGCGTGTCCGCATCGTCGTTCGCCGCGCCTTCCAGGCTGCAACGAGATCATCGGCCAGTCCGGTCAAATCGGGGAGTTGCTCACCAGCTTCCGGCGCATGCATGGCGTCGAGGCGCTGTCGGCACGCCTCGACACGCTGCAGCGTTGTCTCCCAAGCCTTCTCCAGCTGCGATGCGATCAGGCGGTTATCGGGATCGCACGCCGCGTACCGACGCTCGGCGAGTGAGGCGTCATATTGAGCTTGGCGCAACTCCAGCTCGGCGATGCGCCGCCGATCTTGCTCCTCCCCTCTCAACATGCGGGCGGCCTCCTGCGCCGCCTCGATCGCCATCGGTGCGACGGCCCGCAGCATCTCGGCGGCGATCGTCTTGTCGATGTGCTTGCCGCCCATCCTGAAACAGCGCTTGCGGCCCAACTGCAGGTTCGGGCTCTCGCACCCGTAGATGGGCCGCGGATAGCGCCCACCGTAGGTGACTTTGAGCTTGCGGCCGCAGCGGGCACAGCAGATGAGACCGGCGAGCAGCGCTCGCCCCCCTCGTCCCGACTTCGTGTCGCCGACCCTGCCGTAGGCATTGCCGGCGAGCAGCGCCTGATTGCGCTCGAACTCGGCCCAGCTGATGTAGCCTTCGTGATGGTCCTTGATGAAGACCTCCCACGCGTCCATCGGCTTGTGGTGGCCGTAGCTCTTGCGCGCCCGGCCATCGATGATCTCGGTGCGCTTCTCACTCTTCCCGTAGGCGTAGACACCGGCATAGAAGGGGTTCTTCAGAATCGCGATGACGTTGCGATATCTGATCAGCCGCCACTCGAACGACGTCAATGTCCTGCCGTCCGAGGGGTATGGGAAATGGATGTTCTCGGACGCCATCCACAGCAGCACCTGGCGGGCACTGCCGAGTTCGCGGAACTTGCTGAAGACGAGCCTGATCACTTCCTGCAGCCTGCGGTCGGGATCGAGGCCGAGACCGACGTGGCGATCCCAGACATAGCCGACCGGTGCCGGAATCCGCAGTTCGCCGCGCCTCGCTTTCGAGCGCGCCGCCTCGTACATGCGGGAGCGGATTATGCCCAGCTCGAACTCGGAGATGCTGCCCTTCATGCCCAGCAGCAGGCGATCGTTCGGGCGGCAGGGATCGTACACTCCATCGAGATCGATGACGCGGGCTTCGACCAATCCACAAAGCTCGAGCAGGTGATGCCAATCGCGGCCATTCCGCGCGAGCCGCGAGGCATCGAGGCAGAGCACGGCGCCCACGTGCCCGGCGCAGAGGGCCGCAACCAGGCGTTCGAAGCCGGGGCGCTCGACCGTGCCGCTTGCCGTGCGTCCGAGATCGTCGTCGATGACTTCCACGGTGGTGAAACCGCGCCGGCGCGCGACATCAACCAGTTCGTATTGGCGTCGCTGGCTCTCGCGGTTGGCTTGCACCTGCTGCGGCGTCGACTGGCGAACATAAACAATCGCCTTGCGCTGCAGAACGGCGGCCGGCAGGAGGGTGTCATGCGTCGTCATCGGCGCCCCCCGTCGTCACGGCGCCGCTTGCTTCGAGAAACAGCTGTGCCAGAGCCTTGAGGGCTGCGTGGCGTTCCGCCACTGTCATGCCCTGGAGGCAGACGTCGTCGAGGACAAGGTCGAGCTGAAGTGGTGCTATCGAGAGAGCAGGCTTCGCTCTCACAACAACCCCCGTTGCTCGCACGCGTGCTACCTGCGATCCCATCGTTATCCTCCTGCGTGACGGTGTTACCGTTCGCAGAGAGGAGCCGCGATTCGCAGAGGCTCAGGAGCCCGTGCAGATCACTGAGCGCCGCAAGAGTGACCTGCGGGACGCCGACCTTCATGGCGGAGCAACTGACCGGGTCGAGCTTCCATGCCACCAATGTTGTGACGACACCGGGCTCGAGCTCTATATGTGCAATCTCTCCGGACGCGCGCTGCTCCGTCAGAATACACCGCACCTGCCGACCGTAATGCGGATGCCAGCGATAGTGGACGACGACATTCTGCCCGATATGGGCAGAATGACCCCGAGATTGTCATTTGCCGCAGTGAGCGCTAGATTCGGTTGTCGTGACGATCTATGGGTTAGGCAGTTAGTTAGTTGATCATGCGCGCTCCTTCGAGCCGCTCTGCGGGAGCTCTGCCCAACAAAGACCCGCCGGGTAGGGTCACGCCCGGTAGAATGGCTTGTCCCCGCAAATCGTCACGCGATGCCCGTAGCGCTTGGCGGGATAATGGTCCCACAGGGCGTGGTGCTGCGCGCAGCGATTGTCCCAGAACGCGATCGAGTTCGGCTGCCACTTGAAGCGGCAGTGCAGCTCCGGCGTCTCGATGTGGCGATAGAGCATCTCAAGAATGGCGGCGCTCTCGTCCCTCTTGAGCTGCACGATACGCGTGGTGAAACCGCGATTGACGAATAGCAGCTTCTTGCCTGTCACGGGGTGCGTGCGGATCACAGGATGCTCCGAACGCGGGAACACCTTGCCCTCGTCCTTCATGCCGTACCGGCCCCGATAGACATGTTCGCCGTCATGAATGGCAGTCAATCCTTCGAGCATTCTGCGGCGCGACAATCAAGGTGAGAGACGCGGCCCGCGGCGACGTGGCGGTCGACCGCCTCATGGGCAATGTTGAGCCCGCCGCCCGGCAGTCCGTCTAGCAGCTTCCTGGCCTGGTCCCAGGTGAACGCTTTGGTGTATTGCTCATAGTCCTGCAGGTTGGCGCCGATGTAATCGCCAGGCCGTTTGGGGATTGGTTCCCATTGCATCGTGGCCTCTGGGTGTGTGGCCGTTCAAGCAGCCTTCTTTACAGGCGGTGGTTGGGCCGCGGCGTTCTTTCTGCCGCGTTCGATCGTAACGGCGCTGCCATTGGTCAGGTCGCCGACAAGCTTGCCCACCCGGGCATACTCCTGGGCATAGTCCTCAAACGCCTTTTGCCAGAAAGCCGCATAGACCTCCCAGATCTGCTGGGGCGAGCGGGAGGCGGCAAGCTGGTTGAGGAGGCCGGCATCCTCCTTTAGCCGACGGCTCACGAACTCCTGCCATTCGATGCCGAGTTTCGTGAAGCCCTCGCTCACCTTCATATTCCAATCGGCGCCGCTGGTGAGGCCGGGACCCCAGACGTTGAAGATGAATCTGGAAACAGGAATGCGTGCATGGCTTGTGCGGCAGCCTGGGCCGCGGAGTTGATTGTTTTTTCCGACATTTGCATCCTCCTTCCCCGCTGCTAGGCGCACAGTTGAACGTTTCTCGATCATGGCTTGCATTGACGCACATCAAGGGTCGCATGCACCCTGCGGGTGCTCCATGACCGCGTCCGCGAAGTGCAGTATCTTGGCTCGACTTTTTGTGAAGTTCTGCATGGATGTGCAGGGGTCGGCATTCCCGCCGACGCGGCCGGAACAGGTCGAGGCAGCGCGATGCCCGACGATTGCGTTGTCGTGCTGCCCGCCGCGTCAGCAAACGACACGATCATTCCGGGACCGATCGTCGCCATTGTGCCAAGAGCAAGGCTCGAAGTTCGGGTGGGGGTAAGAGCTTGAGCGCATCTGAGCGCGGCATTCTCCAGCGCGGTCTGGCGCGCCAGGACGCACAACGGCGTTTGGCCGAGTTCGGGCCCAATGCGCTGCCCGAGCCGCCGCGGACCGGACAGTGGCAACTATGGCTGGGCCAGTTCAAGAGCCCGCTCATCTACATCCTGCTGTTCGCGCTGCTGCTCGATCTGGCACTGTGGGTTGTGGAGGGCGCCCAGTGGGTGCCCCTGGAAACCATCGCCATCGCTCTCATCCTGGCGCTCAACGCTGGTCTGGGCGCGTACCCAGGAAAGCAAGGCCGAGGAGGCCCTCGCGCGTCTCCAGACGCTGGCCATGCCCTCGGTCTGGGTGGTGCGCGACGGGAACCTCGTGCAGACCCCGGCCAAGGACCTCGTGCCCGGCGACATCGCTCGCATCGAGGCCGGCGACCGCATCCCCCCCGATGGCACGCTCGCCGACGGCCAGGGCGTGACGGCCGACGAGTTGATTCTCACCGGCGAATTGCTGCCGATAGACAAGGAGCTGGGCGAAGAGCTGTCGAGCGGCAGCCTCCTCGTCAGGGGAAAGGGCTACATCGCCGTGACGCGTACGGGCGGAGCAGCGCCCCCGATGGGTTCGGCTCGCCACCATGCTCGGCGGCATCGAGGCCGGCGAAGACGCCGCTCGAGCGCCGGTCTCGGCGGCCCTGGCGGTGGCGGCGGTTCCCGAAGGCCTTCCCGCCGTGCTGACGCTGACCATGGCATTCGGCGTCGAGCGGCTGGCCCGGCGCAAGGCCATCGTCCGGCGGCCCAGCGCGGTTGAGGCCCTTGCCTCGGTCACCGTCATCGCCACGGACAAGACCGGCACGCTGACCGAGAGCCGCATGTCCGTGCGTGCGCTCGACGCCACCGATCCCACGCGTGCCCTACAAGCGATGGTGCTGGCCAACGATGCCGAGTTCGGCACCCGCGCGGGAGGCCCGCTGGAGATTGCCCTGCTCGACTACGCGGCAAGCCAGGGCGTGGACGCCGAGCGACTGATCAGCGCGCGGCCGAGGGTCTCCGAACGCCCGTTCGACAGCACGTGCAGGTTCATGCGTGTCACCGTCGAGGAGGAGGGCGGACGGCGCACGAGCTATCTGAAGGGCGCCCCCGAGGTGCTGATCGCCAGGAGCACACTGACAGACACCCAGAAGCGCGAATGGGAAGCCAAGATGATCGCGCATGCCAGGGAGGGCCATCGGCTGGTGGCTTTGGCGTGGGGGGCCGAGGAGAGCGAGGAGGCGGTGACCTTTCTCGGCCTCGTGCTGTTGCGGGATCCCCCGCGCCCAGAGGTCCCAGATGCGCTGCGGCGGGCGAAGGCTGCCGGCATTCGTGTCCTCATGATCACCCGCGATCATCCCGCGACGGCCGAGGCCGTCGGCCGGGCCATCGGCATCAATACGGGCCGGGTGCTCACGGGGCAGGACCTCGACCTGCTGTCGCCACAGGCGCTAAGCAAAGCGGTCCGCGAGGTCAATATCTTCGCCCGCGTCTCTCCAGAGCACAAGCTGCGCCTCGTCGAGACGCTGAAGGAATTGGGCGAGATCGTCGCGGTCACGGGGGACGGGGTGAACGATGCCCCAGCCCTGAAACGCTCGGATGTCGGCATCGCCATGGGGCAGCGCGGCAGCGACGTCGCACGCGAGGTATCCGACGTCGTGCTCATCGACGACAACTTCGCGACCATCGTCCCCGCCGTCGAGGAAGGGCGCAACATTTACGAGAACATTCAGAGGTTCATCCGCTTCTTCTTCTCCACGGACCTCGCCCTGATCCTTCTCATGACGGCGGGCCTCGCCTTGGCATTCCTCCTCGGGATCAAGGACCCGGCGGGTGGCACGTTCCTGCTGCCGCTCACCGCCGTCCAGCTGCTCTGGATCAATTTCGTCGCCGACGGGCGGCCGGCGCTGGCGATGGCGCTCGACCGCAACCCCAACGTAATGGCCCGGCCGCCCAGGCCGCGGAGCGCAAAGCTACTCGATCATGCGTCCGTGCGCTTCGTGATGATCAGCGCGGCGGCCAAAGGGTTGATGGGCCTTGAGATCATCGCCGCCATGTCCCGGCTCGGCTACTCGCTCGAGGAGACGCGCACGTTGCTGTTCGTCTATGAATCCGTCTTGCAGCTGGTGTTCGCCTATCCCTCGCGCCGCATCGGGCTCGCGCCCCTCCCCAATGTCTGGGTGCACCTGGCCGTCTGGGTCGGCGTCGGCCTGCAAGGCCTGACGCTGCGTCGTGGCGCCGCTGCGAACGCTGCTCGGCCTGGTGCCGGTCGGCGGGGGCGTGTTCGCTGCGATCATGCTGTCGGCGATCATGACCTGGGGGCTGGCGGAAGTCTCCTGCCGATGGGCCGCTGGCGACCGGCCGGCGACGTCAGACGAGACCGGCGCGGCATGAGGCGGCCTGGTGCGCATCCGCGACTTGCCAGGAAAGCCGTTCGAGGTCCGCCTTCAAGGCACCGAGAAACCGCGCCGCCTCGCCGCCCGTCACCACCCGGTGGTCGAAGGTCAGAGGAAAGCGGCAGCACGCGGCGAACAGCTACCTCGCCGTTGCGGGCCACCACCCGCTCGTCGATGCGGCCGGCACCGATGATCGCCACCTGCGGCGGCACGACCACGAGGCTGGCAAAGCGCCCGCCGATCATGCCGAAATTCGAGAGCGTGATGGTCGCGCCCCGCAGCTCCTCGGCCGGGATCGCGCGCGCCTCGGCATCGGCGCGCATGCGGTCGAGGCCTGCGCGTAGGTCGTGGGCATCGCGCGCGGCGACATTGCGCAGCACCGGCACGATGAGCCCATCCTCGGTATCGACCGCCATGCCGATATCGATGCGCTTGACCAGCCTGCGCGCGCCGGCTGACGGCATTGTACCAGGCATTGAGCGACGGCTCGGCCGCGGCGGCGGCGGCGATCGCGCGCACCAGCCGCATGGTGGCATCCTCGCGCAGCGGCCAGTCGCCGATGTCGGCCTCGTCCGTCACGCTGGCAGGCACCACTTCCGCGTGAGCGGCGGCCATGCGTTGCGCCATGGCGCGGCGCATGCCTCTGAGGGTCTCGGCTGGTCCCGCCTCGGTCAGGCTTCTGGCGGCGCGCTCGACGTCGGCGCGCGTGATCGTGCCGTCCACCCCCGTCGCCTGAACCGCGTTGAGATCGACGTCGAGCTTGCGCGCCAGCGCCCGCACCGCGGGGAGGACCTGTCGCGGCCTTGCGTGTGCTCGCCTCGTCTGGCGCGAGCGCGGGCTTGTCGTGGGCCTCTTCCCTACGCAACTCGCCAACGACCGTGCCCGTATCGGCCTCGGGCCCCTCCGCAAATTCGACGAGGGGCGCACCGACCTTCACCAGCTCGCCCTTGGCGCCGAACAGGCGGGCGATACGGCCGCTTTGCGGCGAGGGGACCTCGACGACGGCCTTGTCGGTTTCGACCGATACGAGCGGCTGGTCGGCAACCACGTGATCGCCCTCCGTGACGTGCCACGCCACGATCTCGGCCTCTTCCAGGCCTTCCCCGAGATCCGGCAAAAGGAACTGACGCATGAGGACCTCCGAGAGGATCTACGCAAATTGGCAGACCCGGCGCGCCGCTGCGACGATGCGGTCGACCGACGGCATGTAGTATTGCTCAAGCCGCGGCAGCGGGATGACCGTGTCGTAGCCGGTGACTCGGGCAATCGGCGCCAGCAGGGACGCGAGCCCGCGCTCGGCAATCAGCGCCGCGATCTCCGCGCCGAACCCGCCGGTGCGCGCCGCCTCGTGCACGATCACGCAGCGCCCGGTCTTCGCCACCGAAGCGAGTACCGTCGCTTCGTCGTAGGGCTTGAGAGTGGCGAGGTCGATGACCTCGGCGCTTATGCCCTCGCCCGTCAGCGCATCGGCGGCGGCCAGTGTCTCCTTCAGGATCGCTCCCCACGCGATCAGGGTCACGTCTTTTCCCTTGCGCAGCACAAAGGCCACGTCGAGCGGCAAGGCCTCGCCGTTGTCCTCGACCTCGCCCTTTGCCGACCGGTAGAGCCGCGTTGGCTCGAGGAACACGACGGGATCGGGATCGCGGATCGCGGCCAGCAGCAGTCCGTAGGCCCGCTCGGGCGAGGAAGGTATGACCACGCGGAGGCCGGGGATGTGCGCGAGCATGGCCTCGGTTTGCTCCGAGTGGTGCTCGGGCGCGCGGATGCCGGCGCCGCACGGCGTGCGCAGCACCATCGGGCAGCTGAGCCGACCCTGTGTGCGGTTGCGCAGCCGTGAGGCGTGATTCACCAGCTGATCGATGCACGGGTATATGAAGCCCATGAACTGGATTTCGCCCACGGGCTTCAGCCCCTGCGCCGCCATTCCCACACACAACCCGCTGATCAGGAGTTCGGCTAGCGGTGTGTCAACCACCCGCTCCGGTCCGAACCGATTTTGCAGCCCGACGGTTGCGCGAAACACGCCACCGTTCACGCCGACATCCTCGCCCAGCACGACCACGTTGGGATCGTCCTGCATCGCCCGCGCGAGCGCCAGATTTACCGCCTCGACCAGCGTTACCTCAGCCATGGGACGCCCCGCTCAGTTCGTCGCGCTGGCCGGCGTAGACGGCCGGCAGCTCAGCGTAGAGATGATCGAACATCGTCTCGGGCGCCCGCGGGCCGATGGCCAGGTACCGCTCCACGGCGGCTTCAATCTGCCTCTGGCAGTCGGCGGATAGCGGCTTCCTCCTCGGCCTTGCCCCACGCCTTCCGCCCCACGAGGTAGGCGCGCAAGCGGGCGATCGGTTCCTCCTTCCAGCGGGCCTGCACTTCTTCGGGTGGGCGATAGCGGGCGGCGTCGTCCGCCGTCGTGTGGTCGCCCAGCCGGTAGGTGAGGGCCTCGATCAGGCGTGGCCCCTTGCCCTCGCGGGCCTGCGCAATGGCCCGCTCGACGGCCTCGCGCACGGCGATCACGTCGTTGCCGTCGACCTGCTCGCCCGGGAAGCCCGCGGCGATCGCCTTTTGCGCGAGCGTCTGCGCTGCCGTCTGCAGTTTGAGCGGCACCGAGATCGCCCACTGGTTGTTGTTGACGATGAACACGAGAGGCAGCTTTTGCACGCCGGCAAAGTTCATCGCCTCGTAGACGTCGCCCTTGGACGTCGCGCCGTCGCCCAGTAGGCAGACCGCCACACGCGGCTCCTTGCGAAACTTCAATGCGTAGGCAACGCCTGCGGCGTGGGGAGCCTGCGAGCCGACCGGAACGCAGAAGGGGAAATCGTAGGGTGGGCCGGACGAGAGACTGCCGCGTTCGTCGCCGCCCCAGTAAAGCAGGATCTCCTCCATCTTCACGCCCCGCCACAGGAGCGTGCCGTTGTCCCGGTAGGAGGGGAGGAGCACGTCTTCGCGATGCATGGCGCTGGCAACGCCCACCGACACCGCCTCCTGTCCGAGCGACCCGGCGTAGGTGCCGAGCCGGCCCGTGCGCTGCAGCGAGACGGCCTTGAGATCAAAGGCGCGCGTGAGAACCATGGCCCGGTAGAGCGGGATCAGGCCCCCTGTGTCTGCAGCGAAGGCCGGCAGTGTCCCCGCGAGGGTTCCATCCGCTGCCAGACAGCTGCGGCGATGGATATCGAAGTGCGCGATCACTGGGAGATCTTCATCCGCCATTGGTTTGCACCGCTTCCGTCATGACGCGCAAACTTGCGCTTTGATCCCGTCGCGAGAGCACTCAGGCCTGCCAGCGTCGCAGACTCATGGCCCGTTCGACGCGCGTGCGGGCCAATGCCACGGCGGCCTCGCGCGGCAGCAAACTCTTGCTTTTCGCCATCTCCAGCACCGCGCGCGTGTTGGCTGCTATCTTCTCGGCGATCGTCGCGAGAGCGCCCTTCTCGGTCCCGCCGTGGTACTCGACCGCGGCCGCGATCACGCCGCCTGCATTCGCGATGAAGTCGGGGATCGAGAGGATGCCGCGCTCGTGCATGCGCCGCTCGGCGCCGGGAGTAGCGGGAATGTTGGCGCCCTGGAGCACAAGGCCGGCCTTGAGGGCGTCGACGTTGTCCTCTCGGATCACGTCGGGTCGCGCAGCCGGGATCCAGATGTCGCAATCGATGCCGGCAAGCTCGTTGCCGCTCACGCGCTTACCGGCCTCCAGCTCGACGACGCTCTCGCCTGCGGCCTTGAGGGCTTCGAGCTTTTGGATATCGAGCCCGTCGGGATCCACAACGGCTCCCTTACTGTCGGAGGCGGCGACGAGGCGCGCGCCCTTCTCGACGAGAAAACGCGCGGCGTGACGGCCTACCGCCCCGTAACCCTGCACCACAACCCTCGCCCCCTCGAGCTTGAAGGTGGCGAACTCCTGCGCGACTTCGGCCGCGACGGCCAGGCCCAGACCCGTGGCGCCGATTTCATCCAGGGGAATGCCGCCAAGCTCGCGGGGCAAGCCGACCGAGCGTCCGATCTCGTCCTTTACCCAGGCCATGGCGCTTTCGTTGGTGCCCATGTCGGGTCCGGGAATATATTCCTCGACATTGCGGATCCCGGCTGCGAAGGCGCGCACGAGTTTCTCCTTGTCGGCCTGCGGCATCGCTGGATCGCCGAAGATCACCGACTTGGCGCCGCCGTGCGCCAGGCCGGCCGCGGTATTCTTGAACGTCATGGCGCGGGCAAGCCGAAAGCATTCCTCGACGCTTACATCCGGCGCCATGCGGGTGCCGCCGATGGCCGGCCCAGCCGCCGTATTGTCGACGACGACGATGGCCTTGAGGCCGACGCGGGGCTCATGGATGTACACGATCTTCTCAGGCCCAAGCTGGTCGGCGAACCTGAAGACATCTTCCATACCGCTGGCCCTCCAATGTTTCGATCTGGTCCCGCTCATGTCGGCGGCGGGGCGTCATGCTGCCAAGGCTTCGGCTCTTGGTGCCCATGTGCAGCCCACCTATGGCGGCATCCCGCGCAGCACGGCTATGGCCTCGTCGATGTCCGCAGCTGTGTGGTCCGCCGAGATCTGGAAGCGGATCTCCTCGTCGCCTTTGGGGACGACGGGATAGTTGAGGCCCGTAGCGAGAATGCCCTCGCGCCGCAGATGCGCCACGACGCTGGAGGTGCGCTCGGTATCCCGCGCCATCAGCGGCACGACGGGGTGTTGACCCGGCAGCAATTCCATCCCCAGCTGCGCTAGTCCGCGCCTGAAACGGTCCGTCATTGCCCGCAAATGGCCGAGCAGGGCAGTGCCTTCCAGGCTGTCCACCATTTCAACCGCGGCGAGAGCCGCCGCCGCCTCGGCCGGCGTAATCGGGTTGGAGTAGATGTAGAATGGGGACGCCTCTCGCAGGTAGCGCACGACAGTGTCGCTCCCGGCGACGTAACCGCCATTGACGCCGAACGCCTTTCCGAGCGTCCCAACCAACAGGTCGGCGGCTCTAGCTCGGGTGATCTCTTCAGTGCCGCGCCCAGTTTGCCCGAGAGCGGCCACGCCGTGCAAATCGTCGACGATCAGGAACGCGTTCTCGGCAAATGTTGCGTCGAACTTGTCGACGAGCTCGCGGATGCGTCCGAGCGGAGCATGGTCCCCACGCATGCTGAAGACGCCATCCGTCACGACGATAGCGCGCGAGCAGGACCGCGCCACGTCCGCGAGATGACGCTCGAGCTCCGCCATATCCAAGTGGCGAAAGATGCGCTTCTCGGCCGGCCGGGCCAGGGCGATCGCGTTGATGATGCAGTTGTGGTTCAACTCGTCGGAGATAACGGCCGTGCGCTCCGTGATCAACGTCGGCAAGCTCCCCATGACGGTCGCATAGGCGGAGCTGAACAGCATGGCGGCTGGCCGACCGTGGAATGCGGCGAGCCGTCGCTCCAGCGCGACGTGCGGCGCCCAGGTTCCGCTGATGAACCGGACTCCGCCGGGCCCCGTTCCGAACCGGCGTGCCGCCTCCTCCTCGACGGCGATCACCTTGGCGTTCAGCGCCAATCCCAGGTAGCTGTTCGAGTTCATGCGCAGGAAGGGCCGGTCGCCTTCACCGTCCAGCCGGTAGCGCGGTCCTTTGCCGTCACGCGGCGGAACCACGTCCGCGATCACACTTTCGCGACCCTTGAGCCGTCCGGAGCGTCCCAGCTCGTCGAGCCGCTCCGCCAGAACCTTCTCCAACCTCGTGCTCGGCATCTGCAGCTCCGCCTTGCTCTTCAGCTGGTTCGCGGTCCGGCAATCTTCGCCCCGAGACGGTCGAGCATGTCGCCCGTCATTGTCGCCAGGTCGAACTGCGGCGCCCAGCCCCAATCGGCCCGCGCAGCGCTGTCGTCGAGCGACCGTGGCCAGCCCTCGGCGATCGCCTGGCGTATCGGGTCAACGTGGTAGTCAATCGCGAACTCGGGGATATGCTTGCGAATCTCGTCTGCGAACTCGCCAGGAGTCACGCTCATCGCCGTGACGTTGTACGCATTGCGGAACCGAAGCCGGCCCGCGTCCGCCTCCATCAGCTCGATCATCGCCCGGATCGCGTCCGGCATATACATCATGTCGAGGCGCGTAGCGGCCGCCAGGAAGCAAGTATAGTGTCGGTAGCGCAGCGCCTGATAGAAGATTTCGACGGCATAGTCGGTGGTGCCGCCGCCCGGCAGGGCCACATGCGAGATTAGCCCCGGCAATCTCAGTCCACGCGTGTCGACCGCGAAGCGCTGAGCGTAGTAGTCGCAAAGCAGCTCGCCGGCGACCTTGCTGACGCCGTAGATGGTGGTCGGGCGCTGGATCGTCACTTGCGGTGTACGCACGTGAGGGGTGGAGGGGCCGAATGCGCCGATCGAGCTTGGAAAGAACACGCGGCAGCGGTACTGCCGCGCCACCTCGAGGACATTGTAGATGCCACCCATGTTGAGGTTCCAGGCGACCTGCGGCTTGGCCTCCGCGGTCGCTGAGAGCAATGCCGCGAGATGGTAAATGGTGCCCACATCGTACCGGCGCACCAATTCGAGCAGCTGCTGCAGGTCCGTGCAGTCCAGGTGCTCATGTGGCCCTTCCTTCGCAGCCGATCCCGGCGGCATCATGCGCAGGTCCGAGGCAACTACGGTGTTATCGCCGTAGCGCTCGCGCAGGACCGGGACCAGTTCGGAGCCGATCTGGCCGAGCGCCCCAGTAATCAGGATGGGTCGCGTCCTGCCTGGCGCATTCGACATTCGCTCCTCCCCTCCATTTCGCAGGATAGGTCTTTCCGTCGTCGGTGGTCACCTCGAAACTCTTGCCGCTCGCAACGACGTGGTTGTTGGTGACAATATACCCATCGCCCGAGATGAAGAATCCTGATGGGGTGGACGGCGCCCGCTCCCGGCATCGAGTGCCATAGGGTGATCGTCATGAGACGAATCACATGAGGGGGCCGTCCACATGCAGGTTAGCACGATCGGGATTGATCTCGCCAAGAACGTGTTCCAGATCCACGGCGTCGACACAGCCGGCAAGGTGGTGATGACGAAGAAGCTGCGGCGCGCGCAGGTGCTGTCGCTGTTCGAAGGATTGCCGCGCTGCCTGATCGGCATGGAAGCCTGCGCCACGTCGCATCATTGGGCGCGTGAGCTCAAGGCGCTCGGGCACGACGTGCGGATGATGCCGGCGAGCTACGTGAAGGCATACGTCAAGCGCAGCAAGAACGATGCTGCCGATGCAGCGGCCATCTGCGAGGCGGTGACACGACCGAGCATGCGGTTCGTGCCAGTCAAGACCGCCGAGCAGCAAGCCGTTCTGATGCTGCACCGGACGCGTGACCTGTTGGTGCGTCAGCGCACGCAGCTGATCAATGCGATGCGCGCGCACCTGGCCGAGCTCGGCCTGGTCGCCGCACAAGGCCGCGACGGCCTCACGACCTTGATTGGCATCGTGAGGGATAAGAAGAGCCAGCATTCCGGATCTGGCGCGCGAGGCTTTGCACGCCCTGCTCGGCCAATTGGATGCGCTTGGCCAGCAGATCGGCGGCATCGAGCGCCACATCCATGCCGAGCATCGATCGAACGACGCGAGCCGGCGCTTGGAAACGATACCAGGAATTGGCGTGATTGGTGCGACTGCGATTGCCGCCGCGGTGCCTGATGCCGGGGTCTTCAAATCCGGGCGCGAGTTCGCGGCCTGGATCGGGCTGGTGCCGAGACAGAACTCGAGCGGTGGCAAAGAACGGCTGGGTTCGATCTCCAAGCAAGGGGACCGCTACCTGCGCCGACTGCTCGTCGTCGGTGCGACAGCCGTCATACGGCACGCGCGCACGCATCCCGACAAGCACCCCTGGCTGATGCAGCTATTGTCGCGGCGGCCCCCCAAAGTGGCTGCGGTGGCCCTTGCCAACAAAATGGCGCGCATCGCCTGGGCGGTGTTGGCCAAGGGCGAGGCCTATCGGGCGCCGGCGCTTGCTGCGAAGGCATAGAAGGGACTGTCGATGAAGGAGTAGCGATCGCGTCGACGGGCACATTCCAATTGCGAGGGTGATGATGGCGTGATGCGAACGGTCGAGCCGTCGATCGGGATAACCCGCCTGGGGTCTGTGGGCTACGAGCCCGGAATTTTGATCGGGACCCGATCCGCGGATCACATCAGGGCCAGCGGTCATGCGACCGCATCAAAAGGCCGGACACATGACTTGCACCCGACCGCAAGCCGCACCCCAGATTCCTCTTGCAATGAGGGCGCCGTCCACACATGACCCCAGACCGATTGCTGATTTCGGAGCGGGGCTGTCTGGGATAGGGATGCCGAACTGGCGAAAAAAGCGATCGAACGGCGAACCAGAAGGAAAGGGAAGCTCGCGCTGTATGTCGTTGCGCGATGCGTCGACGTCGATCTTGACGCGGACGCCGACAACTGCCGGTTTGATCCATTCGACGATATCGGCAAAGCTGGCGGGAGCGGCAGCACCTCCCGCATCCACCTCGGCGGCAAGCGCTTGTGAGCCAACCTGCGGGTCCGGCATGGCCGGCCACGCCACTATAACCAAGACAGCAAGGGTGGGAGACCAATGCTTGTCAGTCCTCTTCTCAATCGCCCTCTGACCCAGGAAGCTTGTAGCTTGTGAACGTCGGCCATGTTCTGAAGCCGGCGCGAAACTCAAGCGCGCGCAGCCGGCGGCATGACCTCGGAAGCGAGGATACCGAACGAGAAGTAGAGCTTGATCAGCCCGTCGGCATCCATATCGGGGAACGGTATCACTGCCGATTCCGGCACCAACACCAATCCGCCCCACGCAGGCAACGGCGATGTTGGCAGATACACGAGAGAACGGCGTTCGCCGGCGATCTCATAGACCTCACGCGAGGCCAATAGAGCCGGGACGTCTGCTCCGGCGCTACCGCCCGGGCGGCACATGACGGCCGACATGGTGGCCAGGTCCGGATTGCTGCCGCCGGATAGACGGACGACTTGCGACACGGGCCGATAGACCGCGCGGAAGGCAGGTACTACTGGTCAACAACTCGCCGAACCACGAGCCAGGTCCGAGCACTGCAGCGATGGCCCCCACCATCCATGCAATGATCATCATTTCGCAGACGCCTGGCTACAACGTCGACCTCATGAGCTATCTCTTTGGTAACATTCTGATGGTCTCGCGCACCGACCTCTACGTCATGGCTGGGCTCGATGTGATCGTCGGCGCGCTGGGTGCATTGTTCTACAAGCAGCTCCTGGTTGTGTGTTTCGATGAGGAATTCGCACGCATCCGCGGCGTCAATGTCGCGGCGGTTTAGGTGCTGCTGCTATGCATGGTGGCCGTAACGGAGGTGTCGATGATCCAAGTCGTCGGGCTCATCTTGGTAATCGCGCTTCTCACGTTGCCCGTGGCAATCGCCGGCCACTTCGTAGGCTCGGTGGCCGCCATGATCGTGGTCGCATGCGTGCTCGGCGCCGCGTTCACCTTTGCCGGACTTGGCGTCTCCTATGCCGGCAATCTACCATCCGGGGCGACAATCATCCTTCTTGCTGGCGTCTCTTACCTGGTCTCGCTTGCTGCACGCTTGTTGCGTCTGAGGATCATTCGCGGACAGTCGCATCAGGTTCAAGGATAGTCGCGCAGCGGACCGGTCCGATCCTGGTGGGATTTGCGGCAACCGAGCGCGGCCTCGGCCTCTCGCCCCGATTGCCATGCATCGCGCCCGAGAGCGGCGGCGGCAGCAAGTATGACACAGATCAATGTAGCAGCAGGCAAACGTAGCGATTCTCTGCAGGCCGCAGTCGGATACTTCTCGAAGCTTCAGTCGGAGCAGCGCGCATGAAGCAATCAGATCAGAAGCGGAACCGCTTGACCCCGTGGTTCATCGGTCTCCTCATCAACCTCGCCGTGGTGATCTTCGTTGGTTATCGCATGTGGGCCGGCAGCTGCCCCGCTCCCACCATCATCGAAGTCGGCGTGCTTACCGTGATCCCGTTGGTCTATCTGGTGCTAATGTACTTGACCTTCGTGAGCCAGGAGTGAGCCGCGTGCGAATGACGCCAGGAGACCTCGAAAAGGCCATGCTTGCACCGGCCTCTGTGTTCGCATCACCTGAGCAGGTGGTCGACAGGCCGGAGCTGACAAGCGAGCAGAAGATCGAGATTCTGTTGCGCTGAGACTACGATGCGGCGGAAGAAGCAGTCGCTGTCGAGGAGGGCATGCCGGGCCGGGACAATGACCTCACGGTCATGTTGACAATGGCGCTTTGGAACTGGCCTGGGTCGGCGCGGATGGATCATACGTTGCGCGCGAGCGATGTCGACAGCATGACATGCTCGCCGCGCGTGCGGCGCAGCATGTCGGTAACGCCGACCACCTGGTCATTGAGGGGAATAACCTGGGCGTCCATGTGCCGACGCGGCGCGAAGGTTAAGAGCTGATCGGTGAGCTTGGAACCGAGCAGTGCTGCATTGTGGGCCTCTTTGAGCAAGGCCTTCTGCTCATCGCGATCGAGTTGTAGCTCGAGAAGCTCATGGTTGCCGGTGATGACGAGCAGCAGGTTGTTGAAGTCGTGGGCGATGCCGCCAGTGAGCTGGCCGACGGCCTCCATCTTCTGCGCTTGGGCCAGGCGCCGCTCTCTTTCTCGCAGCGCCTCCTCGACGTGTTTGCGGTCGCTCAGGTCGTGGATCAGTGGATCATGCCCGTGAAATAGCGTCGGCCATCAGCAGAGAATTCGCTGACGGAGAGATGGAGCGGAAACGTCGTGCCATCCTTGCGCCGGCCATTGACCTCGCGACCGACTCCGATGATCTTCCTCACGCCCGTGCTGAGATAGTTGGCGATATAGCCGTCATACTCCGCCTTGTAGGGCTCAGGCATCAGGATTTCACGTTCTGGCCGATCAACTCCGCCGCACCGTAGCCGAACAGCCGCTCCGTCGCCGGGTTGAGGGACATGCGTAGTAAGGACTGCTCACGCCAGGTCGAACTGAGCCCCGCGATTTTGGCTCTGAACACCAAGACGTGCCGGTGTCGTCTTGCAATCCACACTGGCTTGCTCGTGGCCGTCCTCGCATTCAGGTGAGCCAAGGAGAGCTCAGCGAATGCGCAGATTGCCCCTTCAACGGCGAAGACGAGCCGAAGGTGAAGACCCGTGACCACCAAGCCGCGGAGCGCCGAGCCCGATGTAGGTGGGCCTTCCGACATCGCTTTGATTCTGAGGAGCTCGTCGACAACCCTGGTGCTTCGAAGCGCCCGGTACTTCGAGGTGGTTGATTTGCATCAATGGTCCCGCGCAGAGCGCGAGGTAGAAAGTCCGTGGCTAGCGCGATGGGGCACGTTGTTCATGGAAGTGAGCAATGTGGATCGCCGTGCAAAGAGAGCTGCGTGAAGTTGTTTGGCTGGCGTCGGTTGTCTTCAGCCTCTCTGTCGTGGGCGTCGCCCTCGCTGTGGCCCTGGCTCTGCCGTAGCGATCGGGCAACCAGACGACGCGCTGCATCAACCTGCCCAAGAGAATGCAGGAATGTGCCCGGGCCGCAGAATGATGCTCTGGCCGGTCGTGGTGTTAACCCGCGCGGGAGCCGCTTTGCGCAATTTCCAACCAGCGTCTTGAGAGGCTTCACAATGGTAAACGTTAGATCGACTCTACCAGCGGTCCTGGCAACGGCCGGACTCGGAGCGCTCCTCATGGCGTCAACGGCGGCTGCCCAGCCAACCGGCGAGCGTGGGCCCGATATGATGATGGGGCCGGGCATGATGGGATGGCGCAGCATGGGCCGGGACATTTGCGATCCACGCGCCGCGGGGTTGGCCGAGTGGCGTATCAACAGGCTTGAGCGCGCAGTGCGGCCAACCGAAGCGCAACGGCCGGCGCTCGATCAGCTGAAGGTCGCATCGAAGAAAGCAGCGGAAATCATTTCAGCGGCGTGCCCCCGCGAACTTTCGCAGTCGCCTGTGGCGCGGCTTGAAGCCATGGAGAAACGCTTAGAAGCCATGCTTCAGGCCGTCAAGATCGTGCGGCCAGTATTCGATTCCTTCTACGCCTCGCTCACCGACGAACAGAAGGCACGTCTCGTCGAGGCGGGGCCGCGGCAATGGGGCTGGCGTCGTTGGCATTGGCCATGGAGCCAAGGCAGCTAAGAGCCCTTGAACTCTTGGCCTCCAGGAAGAACACCATCGTTGCAGTTCTGCCAGCGCAAATGGCGCAGCCGTGCAGACAGCATAGGGCGATCGGGCGAACGATGCTTCGAAATAAACGCCATCATCAAGGTCATCCCGCTTGGTGCGTTCATTGGAGACAAGCATGACCTACTATTTCGGCAAGACACTCGAGATGCCTTTCGTTCAGGCGATCCAGCACGTGACAGATGCCTTGGCTCGCAAGGGATTTGGCGTCCTGACGACGATTGATGTGCGGGCAACGATGAAGAAGAAGCTCAACATCGATTTCCGTCCCTACACTATCCTTGGCGCATGCAATCCCGAGTACGCGCACAAGGCGCTGCAAGCCGAGGACATGATCGGAACAATGCTGCCTTGCAACGTCGTCGTTCAGGAGATCAGCAAAGGTCTAGTAGAGGTCTCGGCGGTCGATCCTGCAGCCTCGATGAGGGCTGTCGGTAATCCGAAGTTGGCGTCCATCGCCGGCGAAGTCAGGGATCTCTTGAAAGAGGTCGTTGCTGATCTGTGACCCGATACTCCGCGTGCACGTGCAGCGGCCGCGACCTATCTGAGGATGGCAAGAGACGTGCGCCTCCAAGTGGGGGCGCTGCTCCCTCAGCTCGGCGTCCACCTTGGCGCGGGCATCGTCGCGGCAATTGCGAACGCTACGATCGGCGCTATATTTATTGTTGCTTCTAATCAGAGCGGTTCGTGTTCACCCGCTTTGGAGGGTGGCGAACGCCTTGGTAATCTCACTGCTGTCGGGTGCACTTCGAGACCCGGTTGAGGGATAGCGACGATCGTGCGACTTGTCTGTGTCTTTCCGTCGCCCCAGATCTCCGATCACGCCAGCTGCCAGCCTCGCTGGCCGCCGCGCATCCGCACGACCTCGCCGCACCATGAAGCTTCGGCAGCTATACGCCCGCAACGAGAGCATTGAGGCTACCTCGTAGCTGCAGAAGGAGGAGGTGCCGTGGCAATCAAGGCAAGCGGGTCATTCGATGCAAAGTCCTTCATCGCCAAAGTCGGTGAGGGGCGCAGCATTGTGAAGTACGGCAAGGACCAAACTGTGTTTTCACAGGGCGAACCTGCGGATGCGATGTTCTACATTCAAAAGGGAAAGGTCAAGGTCACCGTCGTCTCCTCGCAAGGCAGAGAGGCCGTCATCGCAATTCTTGGTTCGGATGATTTCTTCGGCGAAGGCTGTTTGGCCGGGCAACCGCGGCGGATGGCGACGGTTGTGACCATGGTGGAGTTAGCAATCGCGCGCATCCAGAAAGCGGCCATCGTCCGCCTGATCCGTGACGAGCCCGCCTTCTCAGAGATGTTCATCGCGCATCTGTTGGCACGCACCATCCGCGTGGAAGAGGACCTGGTCGATCAACTCTTCAACTCGAGTGAAAAGCGTCTTGCCCGCCGCTCCTGCTGCTGGCGAATTTCGGCAAGGATGGCGAAGCCCGAGCCAGTGATCGCCAAGATCAGTCAGGAAACGCTTGCAGAAATGATCGGCACGACGCGCGCTCGGGTGAGCTTTTTCATGAACAAGTTCCGGAAGCTTGGCTTCATCGACTATAATGGCGGCATCGAGGTTCACAGCTCGTTGCTGAACGTGATTCTCCACGACCAACCGCAGGCGAAGAAGGGCTGACGACAGCTGCGTGACTGTGCATCGCCTCACGTGATCGTGACCCGGGTGCGGCGCGGCGCTGCAACCTGATCAAAATCGCACAGACACCCCTTAAAGGGATCCGCTAACTGCTTCAGACAACCGATCTCGCAGCACAGTAGCGCGCGGACGGCAGGAGAGCGATTGGGTCAGGGTACCAAGGGGAGGGTCAGATGTTGCGTCGCGTCGCGTCGTCGTTGCCTCGGCATGAGCTGTGCTCAGGCGGCTTTCCTCTTGCGGGGCAACTCGCCCAAGCCATGGTCGACACGGTGCGCGAGCCTCTGCTGCTTCTGGACGCAAACCTACGTGTCGTCGTTGCGAGCCGCTCCTTCTACCAGACCTTTGCAGTTGCGCCCGAGGATACCGTCGGCCAGAAGCTCTACGAACTCGGCAGCGGGGAGTGGAGCATTCTCAGACTTCGTAACGCGCTCGCAAAGATTTCTTCCGGCCGGAGCACCATCGAGACTTTCCAAATCAACCAGGAGTTCCCATCAATCGGGCGGCGTACGTTAATATTTAGCGCGCGCAAGCTCTATCAGCCTGGAAACAAGACGCCACAGACCCTCCTGGCGATCGAGGACGTGACGGAACGCGTGAAAGCCGAGCGCGAACGCGCGATCCGGCACGAGCGCATCAGCATGCTGATGCAAGAGCTGACCCACCGGGTCAAGAACAGTCTGCAGTCAATCGCGGCAATGGTCATAATCGAAGCGCGCAGCCACGAGAGCGGCCAAGCCAAAGCCGCGCTTGAAAGGGTTTCGCATCGCATCGATGCGCTTGGGCAGCTCTATTCCAAGCTGAGCAAATCCGACACAGTCGAGGCGGTCGATGCGGCGACCTACCTGCATGACTTGTGCCACGACTTGGTCGCATCAGTACAAGGGCGCACACCAATCGTGCTCACGACCGACATTGAGAGTGAGCTGCTGCCGACCGATCGGGCAATCCCCATTGGGCTTATTGTCAACGAGCTCGTCACAAATGCTCTCAAGTATGCTTTCCCGAGCCAGGCAAAGGGCTCCGTGAAGGTGATGCTAAAGAGGGCCGCCGCGGAACTTCGGCTGACGGTTGTCGACGACGGCCAAGGGATTAGTCCTCGGCGTGCCGACTTTGGTCTCGGTGGCCGGCTCGTTGAGGGCTTCGCTCAACAGCTAGGCGGTCGGGTGGAGCGGCAGAGCGGCGAGCTAGGTACGACGGTCTGCATCATCTTCCCGACCGAAGCTCCCAGTTGAGCAACGACGAACAACTCGGGACACGGGCACCGTTGTCCACCGCCTCGGCCAGCGGCGTTCTCCACCCGGCACGGCATTCGCTGCTGCAGCCCTCGACCGCTCCAATCGCGACCGCTCACGCGCCTTACCAGCCGGTAGCGGGTGCCGGCGATGGGTGTCGAGCCGTGACGATTAATTCAGATGCGTCCTCGTGTGGGTAGTTTCCGAGTCTATATCTGCCTCCTCCGCGACAGCTAGTGTCGCTCACGAAGAACGCATTATACCGCGCCACCTAAGGCTTGACCTGTAGTATCCAGGGATAGGAGGCCAGTAGGGTGATGCGGCCGGTGTCGGCCACGAGGCGGTTCCAGGCACGACAGGCGGCATCGGCGATGGCCTCGTAGTCGCCAAACAGTCGATGCGAGAGGAAACGCTCCTTGAGATAGAGCCACACACGCTCGACGGGGTTCAGCTCCGGCGAGTAGGGCGGCAGCGGCACGAGCGTTATGTTGTCCGGCACGACGAGTGCACCCGAGCCGTGCCAGCCGGCCTGATCGAGCACCAGGGCGACATGCTCATCCTGCGCGACCGTCTTCGCGAAGCGATCGAGGAACTCCTGCATCGCTTGAGTATTCACGTATGGCAAGACCAGCGCGAAGGCGTTATCGGTGCCGGGCTCGACGGCTGCGAAGATGTAAGCAAACGTGAAGCGCTTGTCGCATAGCCCCGGTGGCGCTGCCCGCGCTTCCACCAAACGTGGCAAGTCCGCCCCTTCTGGCCGATGCGCGCCTCATCCTGGAAGAATAGCCGAATCCGCTTGCCGTCATGCGTACGCTGAAGTTTTCGCAGGATTTGCGGGGCTCTTTTTAAAGGCCGCTTGAGCGGCCGGGTCCTTCAGCGGATGGCTGGGCCGCGTCTTTTGCCGCGAGAAGCCGAGGCGCTTCAGCAGGCGTCCGAGAGACCAGGGATGCATCCGCTTGCCGAACCGCTTCTCGCAGATGCCGGCCAGATCCTCGAGCGTGTAGGCAGACAACCCGCTCCGCTCGGGATCGGGGCCGGCCAGTACGATGCGCATCAGTTCGGCTTGCTCCTCCGGGGTGAAGGTCGGCGGACGCCCATCACCCCAGCGATCGTGCAAACCCGCGATGCCGTGCTCGTTGTAGCGGATCACCCAGTCGCGAAGCGTCTGACGGTCCATGCCGGCCGATCGGGCTGCGGCCTCGCGGCTCATGCCGTCGAGCGCGTTCGCGATTGCCAGGAGGCGACGAGCCACACGGCTGTCGCTCTCGACCTTGACCAACTTGCGAAGCACCGTCGAGGTGCGATCCTTCCGTATCCCCAGCTCCCTCATGGTGCCCTCCGTCGAATCCTCCACGAGAGGGAATCACAGGCCAAACGCCTGGGGAATCTCATCCGCGCAACACGAGTTGATCTTTTGATGGCGCGGTATTACCTGACAAATCGGAGTATGATCATGCAGAAGCTGATAACCGCAGTCCTTGCCGCGTCCCTGATGGCCTCCACGGCGGCTTTCGCCCAGACCAAAGCGCCCGCGACCCCGGAGGCGTCTGCAGTCGAGAAGAAATTGGCACCGACCGCGTCGACGGCATCGGAGGTCATCACGCTCACCGATGAGCAGGCGAAGGGTTGGATCGACAAGGCCGTCTACAGCAGCGACGGCAAGAATGTCGGCGAGGTCGTTGCGTTCGCACGCGATGGCTCCGGCAAGGTGACAGAGATGCAGGCCGATATCGGCGGCTTCCTCGGCCTCGGCCAGACGCGGGTTCGTCTGATGCCGTCTCAGTTCAAGCTGATGGATGATCGAGTGGTGTTGTCGATCACCGCAGAAGAGACCAAGACGCTACCAAAGGTCCAAAGCTAAGCGGCTCGTTCGACTTCCGGCGTTTGGGGCTCCAGGGCAGAATTGCCCGGAGCCCTTTATGCGTCGACAAGCTGTAGACCTCAGCTCTCGAGGGCGAGAAAGTGCACCTGGCTCAATGGGCGAGCTACGTAGCTCGATGGTCGCAATCGCCTCCCTCCTCGATCTCTTCACTGAGTTGGCGTTGCTGCCGCGCAGACCTCGCGAGAATTCCGGAAGCCCTAATCCACGTTAGGGCCGGGAAGCGTTGGTTGGCGTATTAAGGTGCAGCGGGGCGAGCATGAGATGCTTGATCGCCGCACAGCGGCCCTCGTGATCTCATGTCTCTCCGGGAGACGCGCCCCTCAGTGCGTTTCCCGGAGAGTGCTCTTGAGGACGCCGGTCCTTCTCGAGTGTCCAGCGGCACGCAACATGGACCCCGATCCCGGGTCACTTTTGCGAACATTGCGTAATTGCGGGTGGCTGAGGATGGAGTTCCCGTCAACGTGCCGGCCATGACCGTCAACCGTGTGTGCGGCTCGGGCGCTCAAGCCATCGCTTCGGTCGCACAGGAGATCAGCGACGTCGAACGCATCGAAATCAATGAGGCCTTCGCAGCAATCGCCATCGCGGTGGTGCGAGAGCTCGGCCTGTCCGAGGACATTGGAACGTCGAAGGCGCAGCCATTGCGCACGGTCCATCCGATTGGAGCAACCGGTGCCGTGCTGACGACCCGTCTCCTCCACTCGATGAAGCGCGATCACATAAAGCGCGCCGTTGTGACGCTTTGCATCGGGGGTGGGCAAGGGATCGCGCTGGTGCTGGAGGCCCTGCATTGATGGAAGGCGGAAGCTTTTGCGTGGCTGCCGGTCACCCAACACTGCGGCGGTCGGTGTGCGGCGCCTCGCCGACGTGCACGCCCACCACAAAGTCCGCAACAGGTTGCGAGTCGAAGCGCCGGCGCGCCGTGACTAGGCTTCAGCGAAGGAGGCTCAAACGATGTCCAACGATATCGAGCAGTTTCGCAAGGAGCTCGCCGATTTGGGCGCTCGGATCAGCGCAAAAATCAATGAGTTCCACAAGCAGGGTGTTCTTCATGGTGCCGCACGCCAGGAGGCAGCGGAGCTGCAAATGCAACATGCGCGGGTGTCGACAGCCGTCGCAGGTGAGCACGTCAGCGTTGGCGGCGCGATCGCAGACGAGCTGAAAACCGATGCCGAGATCTTGAAACACACTTTCGATCGGTGGGTTGCGCAAATCGACAAGTCGAGCGAACGGTGAGCTCACTGACAGCCGAGATGGATCGGCGGCAGTTTCAGGAGCATGCATGGTTGCAGGAGCCTCCCAATGGCAAACCAAAGACCCGAATCCACGCCCGATCATGCCGGCAGAAGGGTCAAGCGGCTACCTCGCGCAAGAACAAATGCGTCCGGTTCGACAACAGCAAATCGTCACAAAGTGCCAACCGTCGGCGCCACAAGCGAACGCCCGCATACCCGCGAGCAGCTCTCCTCTCCCTCAGCCGCCATGGGCGATATCTTCGACCGCACCCTCCATGCGGCAACGGCCCGCATCACCTTGGGGCTTTCCCCTGCAGCGCTCATGGCCGCATCGATGGACTGGATGATTCATCTTGCCGGCTCGCCCGGGAAGCGAATGCAGCTGATGCAGGAAGCGGTCGAGCTTGGTGTCAAGTTCGTGGGCTACGCCATGCAGTGCGGTGCGGCGCCCGGCACTCAGACGCGCTGTGTCGAACCATCCCCGCATGACAAGCGGTTCGCCGGAGACGCGTGGCGGCAGTGGCCATACAATCTTATCTCCCAGGGCTTTTTGCTTCAGGAACAGTGGTGGGCATCCGCGACCGTCGGCATCCGCGGGGTTTCCAAGCATCATGAGAATGCCGTCAGTTTCGGCGCGCGGCAGGTCCTGGACATGCTCGCGCCGTCGAACAATCCGATCACCAATCCCGCGGTGTTCCAGCAGACAGTACAACAGGGTGGCATGAACTTATGGCGCGGCACGCAATATCTCATTGAAGATATGAACCGGGCGAGGAATGGTGAGAAGCCCGTGGGCACAGAGGCGTTTCGGGTTGGGCACGACATTGCGGCGACGCCGGGTCAAGTCGTCTACCGAAACCGCCTCATCGAGCTCATCCAATACGCACCGACGACTGACAAAGTTCGCCCCGAGCCGATCCTGATCGTACCGGCATGGATCATGAAGTTCTACATCCTTGATCTGTCGCCGCAGAATTCTCTGGTGAAGTACCTCGTCGATCAAGGCTTCACAGTGTTCATGATCTCCTGGAAGAATCCAGTGTCGGATGATCGTGACCTTGGCATGGATGACTACCGGACGCTGGGGGTGATGGCAGCGCTCGAGGCGATCAATGCCATCAGTGGGCAAGAGAAGGTTCATGCGGCCGGTTACTGTCTCGGCGGGACGTTGTTGTCCATTGCGGCTGCCGCCATGGCGCGGGATGGGGATGACCGCCTCGGTTCCGTGACCCTATTTGCGGCTCAGACGGATTTTACGGAAGCTGGCGAGCTGATGCTGTTCATCGACGAAAGCCAACTCACTTTCCTCGAAGATATGATGTGGGAAAAGGGCTTTCTCGATACGAAGCAGATGGCAGGCGCGTTCCAGATGTTGCGCTCAAACGATCTGCTCTGGTCGCGTGTCATCTCCGAGTTTCTAATGGGCGAGCGCGCGCCGATGATTGATCTAATGGCTTGGAATGCCGATGCCACGCGCTTGCCCTACCGCATGCATTCGGAATACTTGCGCCGATTGTTCCTGGACAATGACCTCGCCGAGGGTCGCTACGAGGTTGATTGTAAGCCCATTGCGCTCACGGATATCCGCGCGCCGATTTTTGCGGTTGGAACCGAACGGGACCACGTAGCACCATGGCACTCGGTCCACAAGATCCAGTTGCTGACGGATACGGAAGTGACGTTTGTTCTGACGACCGGCGGACACAACGCGGGAATCGTGTCTGAGCCCGGACACCCCGGCCGCAGCTACCGGGTGAAAACTAAGAGCTTCGACGATCTCTACTCCGCTCCGGAGGCGTGGGCCGCGGAAGCCACGCACAAGGAAGGGTCCTGGTGGCCGGAATGGGTCGCGTGGCTTGTGCACCGCTCGGGTCAGCTTCAATACCCCACAAAGACCGGTTCGCCGCATGCCCGGTACGCGCCGCTGTGCGCGGCGCCCGGAACCTATGTGTTCGCGGAGTAGCCTCTTGCCCGATCTTGTTGGTCTATTGAATGGGAAGGTTGGCCTCGTCGTCGGCATCGCCAACGAGCATTCGATCGCGGCTGGCTGTGCACAAGCCTTTCACAAGGCTGGTGCCATGCTTGCTGTCACCTACCTCAACGACAAGGCGAAGCCTTACGTCGACCCTGTCGCGCGCGAGATAGAGGCGGCCCTCTACTTGCCTCTTGATGTCGAAACGGATGGTGCGATGGAGGCCGTATTCGATGCGGTCACCCAGAAATGGGCAAGATTGGATTTCCTGGTCCATTCGATCGCCAATTGCCCCAAAGAGGATTTGCACGGGCGCGTCGTCGATAGCTCAGCCGGTGGCTTTGCTATTGCGATGGATGTCTCGGTCCACTCGTTCATTCGCATGGCTCATCTGGCAGAGCCGTTGATGAAGGACGGTGGCTGCCTGTTGACGGTCAGCTATTACGGGGCCGAAAAGGTGGTCGATCGCTACAACATTATGGGCCCCGTAAAGGCTGCGCTGGAAGCAACCACGCGTTACATGGCGGCAGAGCTAGGCTCCAAAGGCATCCGCGTCAATGCGCTCTCGCCCGGTCCACTGAAGACCCGCGCAGCTTCGGGTATCGAGCATTTCGACAGTCTCATCGACGAGGCGCGGACCCGAGCGCCCGAACATCGGCTCGTCAGCATCCAGGATGTGGGTGCAATGGCCACGTTTCTCGTCAGCGATCAGGCTCGCAATGTTACCGGCATCGTCGCCTACATAGACGCAGGAGCCCACGTCGTGGCGTGAAGGAAGGTTTGTCGCTCCTGAGGCGGCGCATCCGGCCGGGGAACGCACGTATTTCGCTTACCTGCTTGCAGATGATCGCGGCAAGCTTGCCTCCATGGCCGAAAAGGATCGAGCACCGTGCAATACATCGAGAACAAGACCTTCGACGAGCTGCAAGTCGGTGATACCGCCCAGCTCACGCGAACCCTCAAACAGCAGGACATCGAGCTATTCGCCGTCATGTCGGGTGACGTCAATCCCGCTCATGTCGATTTGGAGTATGCCAAGACTGACATCTTCCACAAGGTGATCGCGCAGGGCATGTGGGGCGGCGCACTGATCTCAGCGGTGCTTGGAACCGAGCTGCCAGGTCCCGGCACGATCTACATCAATCAATCGTTGCATTTCTGCAAACCTGTCGGCCTCGGAGACACTGTCACCGTCCGCGTCACTGTGCGCGAGAAGCTTGCAAGCAAAAAGCGGGTCGTGCTCGATTGCCTTTGCAGCAATCAGATTGGCGATACGGTGATCGAGGGCGAGGCAGAAGTGATCGCGCCGAGCAAAAAGGTGCGCCGACCTCGAACGCTGCTTCCCGAGGTGCAACTTCATGAGCACGGCGCGGCTTTCCAATTGCTCATCGCAACTGCCCGCAAGCTGAAGCCCATCAAGACAGCCATCGTCCATCCCTGCGACGAGGCCTCGTTGACGGGCGCGATTGCGTCCATGCGCGAAGGGCTGATTGTGCCGGTTCTGGTTGGTCCCCGGGACAAGATCGAGAAGGCCGCGAAGGCGGCAAATCTCGAGCTCGGTGGCATCGAAGTCGTCGACGTCCCCCACAGCCACGCTGCTGCCGCGCAGGCCGTGAAGTTGGCCGATACAGGCAAGGTCGCGGCGCTCATGAAGGGCGCGCTTCATACGGACGAGCTGATGGCGGCGATCGTTGGCCCGGAGAGTGGCCTTAAGACAGAGCGCCGAATGAGCCATGTATTCGTATTCGATGTGCCGCACTATCCGAAGTTGCTCTACATCACTGATGCAGCCATCAACATATATCCGTCATTGGATGACAAACGGGACATCGTGCAAAACGCCATCGATTTAGCGCTGGCCCTCGGCGTTGAGAGACCCAAGGTCGCGATCCTGTCGGCTGTCGAGACGATCACTCCAAAGATCAAATCCACGGTTGAAGCAGCCGCGCTTTGCAAGATGGCGGAGCGCGGACAAATTACCGGGGGTATCCTCGATGGACCACTCGCGTTCGACAATGCTGTCTCCGTACAAGCGGCAAAATCCAAGCACATCGTCTCTTTGGTCGCAGGAGATGCCGATATCCTGGTGGTGCCGGATTTGGAGTCGGGCAACATGGTGGCCAAGCAGCTCACCTATCTGGCAGGCGCTGACGGTGCCGGCGTCGTGCTTGGCGCACGCGTACCCATAATTCTCACGAGCCGTGCGGACGGATCGCTGGCACGCATGGCGTCCTGTGCCGTCGCGCAGCTCTTTGTCCATCGTCGATCCGGATCGATATCGTGATGCTGAGTATCCTCGTCCTCAATGCGGGATCATC
>CAVTVO010000022.1:0-42547 GCA_963738065.1 uncultured Alphaproteobacteria bacterium | reverse complement strand
AGCTGGTTGGTCCGGTCACATGGCCTCTCTTAGAGCAAGATCGTTTCTGATCGAAGCGCTTCGCTTCGATCATGGAACGTAAATCTTGCTCTAAAGCTTGGGTAGAGCAGGATTCACGCTTCGGCCTCGACATCTCGGTTGAGGTGAGGTGATTCCATCCGAAGCGATCGTGCTCTAGGCGGTTTGCCGCAGAATAGACCTAAAGGGTGCTGACGCAGAGCCGGAACTCTCTCTGCGAATGGGATGGACCTGCCGTTCTCCCACCCGGTCAGCGAGCACGCCGGCAATCCAGCAATCCTCGGGCGTATCATCAAGCGCGAGACCTGGTCGTCCTCCTAGCGTGTAGCCGAGGGCGGTTCGACGGCGCGGCAGTGCGCTGATCAAGCCTGCGTGCCCGTCTTCGCGCAAGCTCCACCAACGCTGGATGCGACGCCTCGAGGGGTTCCGAAAAGACGATGCCCGTCTGCCCGCCGAGTGACCACTCGAATTTTCCCGGCACTCGCACGCCCGAGATGAGCTCGATCAGAACCGAATCACGCCTGATGAGTCCCAAGGTGTCCTTGAGCTGCAGCCCGACTTGCGAGTAGTTGGCGACCCTCGCGCGTTGAAAGCGACCACCGCAGTGGACGAGGACGTGGGCCTTTGTGGGTGTCCGCTCGAACTGGCGGCGACCCGGCGTGTCTGGCATTTTCGGCATTGGCGGTTGCTGGGCTGGCTCGAGCGATCTTGTCCGAGCTTAACCCGTCGGCCTTAAGGAAGGCCTTTGGAAAGAGATGAACAAAGCTTTGCGCGACGTCCACGTTTGTATGGCGACGCTCGCAGCGGTGCGGCCGGTCTCAGTCGCATAAGACGGTCGACGAGCCAGACTGCTCGGTAGCGAACGGAACAGCTGATTGGTCTGCGTGTGAACGACGGCTCGGCTTCGCCAGCAAGCGCGCTTGGCCGCGCCCGAGCCGGTGTCAATCGGGTCGGGAGAATGGCCTCAGCCAGGCGCCGGCCGGAAGCTTCGGCTTTGTCGGCTTGGCCACCGAAGTGCTCCTGAGCGTTGCCCCAGCCTTCGAGGCTCTCGGCGCGTTGTTGGCCTGGGTGTGGAATTGACCCGAGAATCGCACGCCGCAGCGGTTTCCGGCGATCCACGCCACCACGCAGGCAACGGAGGTGCGCTCCTGCGCGGTGTTGAACGTCAGAGAAAGCTTGTCGCCGACGGCAAGCTCCGCAACCCCATCGCCGTACCTGTCCGACGCGAACTCGAGCTGTGCGCCGCCGGACGACCTGTCACGGATGGTGCAGGCCAGGGCCTGCCCCTTGCTTTCTCTCCACAGCGTAGCAGGCATCCGCGAAGCAAGACGTCGGCCGCGGCGCTTGTCTCCAGCACCGGCTGGATGCGCATCCGTGCCTGCGTTGACGGTTTCGTCCCGCGCCGGCTGGAGTGCCGGTTGATTGCCGGCCGCTAGAAGCGGCACTGCATTGTCGGTTCTATTCCGTGCCGACTGGACAATCGGTTGGACGCCGACCGCCAGGGGCGGGACCACGTTGGCGGTCCTGTCGCGCGCCGACAGGAGTGTCGGTTGAGCGTCGGCCGCCATCGGCGGGACCACGTTGGCGGTTCTATCCCGTGCCGACAGGCGCGTCGATTGAGCGCCGGCCGGGACAGTGTCGGGGACGAATGGCGATCTTGCACCGGTGAGCTGAGCCTCGGCCTCGAGCCGTGCGATATGCCGGCGTTGCGCCTCGGCTTCGCGCAGCAATGCCAGCTCGCGCTGCTCCGCTGCCTTCGCAGCGCCGTCAGCTCTCGTTGGGTCTCCGCGGCGCGCTGGGCGGCGTTCTCGCGTTGAGACCTCAGCCTCGCGACGAGCAGCTTGCTCGCGTAAGATTTCGGCTTCCAGTCGCGCGGCCAGCTCACGTTGTGCCTCGGTTTCCCGGCTCGCAGCCAATCCGCCTTGCTTCGCGGCCTCCCGCAGTGCCGTCAGCTCCGCTGCGCTTCGGCGCCACGCTTGGCGGCCTCCTCGCGTTGAAACTCAGCCTCGCGACGAGCAGCTTGCTCGCGTAAGATTTCGGCTTCCAGGCGCGCGGCCAGCTCACGTTGTGCCTCGGTTTCCCGGCTCGCAGCCAATCCACCTTGCTTCGCGGCCTCCCGCAGTGCCGTCAGCTCCTGCTGCGCTTCGGCGGCGCGCTGGACGGCCTCCTCGCACCGAGCCTCGGCCTCGCGCCGCGAAGCTTCCTCACGTACGACCTGCGCCTCCAGGTGCGCGGCCAGCTCGCGCTGCGTTTCAGCCTGCTGACGCGCCTCCGCCTCGCACTGCCGCGCCTCGGTTTCGCGGCGTACGGCCTCGGCTTCGCGTCGCGCAGCCTGCTCGACCAGGGCCTCGGTCTCCACGTGGGCGGCCGGCTCGCGCTGTTTCTCGGCTTCCCGACGCGCAGCCAGCTCGCGCTGCTCTGCGGCCTGCCGCAGCGCCGTCAGCTCTCGCTGGGCCTCTGCGGCGCGCTGGACGGCCGCCTCGCGCTGAGCCTCGGCTTCGCGTCGGGCAATCTGCTCGCTCGAGGCCTGGGCCTCGAGCCGTGCGGCCCGCTCCCGTTGTGCCTCGGCTTCGCGGCGCACGGCCAGCTCGCGCTGCTCTGCGGCCTCCCGCAGCGTCGTCAACTCTCGTTGGGCCTCGGCGGCGCGCTGGAGGGCCGCCTCGCGCCGAGCCTCGGCTTCGCGTCGCGAAGCCTGCTCACTCGAGGCCTCGGCCTCGAGCCGCGCGGCCCGCTCCCGCTGTGTCTCGGCTTCCCGACGCGCAGCCAGCTCGCCCTGCTCTGCGGCCTCCCGCAGCGCCGTCAGCTCTCGCTGGGACTCGGCGACGCGCTGGACGGCCGCCTCGCGCTGAGCCTCGGCTTCGTGTCGGGCAGACTGCTCACTTGAGACCTGGGCCTCGAGCCGTGCGGCCAGCTCCCGTTGTGCCTCGGCTTCGCGACGCACGGCCAGCTCGCGCTGCTCTGCGGCCTCCCGCAGCGTCGTCAGCTCTTGCTGGGCCTCGACGGCGCGCTGGACGGCCGCCTCGCGCTGAGCCTCGGCTTCGCGTCGGGCAGCCTGCTCACTCGAGGCCTGGGCCTCGAACCGCGCGGCCCGCTCCCGCTGTGTCTCACCTTCGCGACGCGAAGCCAGCTCGCGCTGCTCTGCGGCCTCCCGCAGTGCCGTCAGCTCCCGCTGGGCCTCCGCGGCGCGCTGGGATGCCGCCTCGCGTTGTGTGTCAACTTCCTGCCGAGCGTCTTGCTCCCGCAAGATCTCGGCCTCCAGGCGTGCCACCAGCTCACGTTGTGCCTCGGCTTCGCGACGTGCCGCCACCTCGCGCTGCTCCGCAACCTGTCGCAGTCGCGCCAGCTCCCGCTGGGCTTCGGCGGCGCGCTGGGCCGCCGCCTCACGCTGAGCCTCGATTTCGCGACGCGAAGCCAGCTCGCTTTGCTCTGCGGCCTGTCGCACGGCCGTCAGCTCCCGCTGGGCGTCAGCGGCACATTGGACAGCCTCCTCGCGTTGAGCCTCGGCCTCGTGCCGAGCGGCTTGCTCGCGTAGGATCTCGGCCTCCAGGCGTGCCGCCAGCTCGCGCTGAACCTCAGCCTCCTGAAGCGCTGCCTCCTCGTAGTGTCGTGCTTCGGTTTCGCGGCGCACAGCCTCAGCCTCGCGCCGCGCCGCTTGTTCGAGTAGCGTTTCGATCTCCAGGCGTGCGGCCAGCTCGCGCTCAGCCGCGGCCTCCAGGCGTTCGGTGGGCTCGCGCTGAGCCTCAGCCTCCCGACGTGCGTCCTCCTCGCATTGCTGTCCGTCGTCCTCCTGGCGCACGGCGAGCTCGCACGGCTCTGTCTCGGCCTCGTGCCCCGCCTCGACGCAGTGTTCCTGCTCCAACCGCTCCCCAGCCTCGGTCGCCAATTCCGTCGCAACCGGGGCGGCAATCTCGTCCGTTGCGGTCGGCTGCTGGAGGAACGAGGTATCGATTGTGACGTGCGAAGGCCGCGGCCGGAATGACTTGCGAACGCGCTCGGCCCTCTCGATCACAGAGTTGAGGCGTGCCACCAACCGTTCATTTCTTCTTCGCCAGAACAGTGCACGCAAGGCGTAAGTCCCCGACAGACAGCCGATATCCCAACGCTCAGTAGTGACAACCAAACATCCTACTAAGTGGATATTAACATGAGGTCATTCGCGTCGGCCGCGTGCCATGGTTACCGGCCCGTTAACGCGGCCGCCGAGCCGATGGCTGGCCATCGCCGACCTCAATCGACCCGGCGCCTGCGAGCACTGGCGACCCTAATGGCCAAGTCCGAGGGCCAGCCTAGTACGACTTCGGCAGCCCGAGCGCCCGCTCGGCGATGTTGCACAGGATGAGCTCTCGCGAGACCGGGGCGATGCGCGCGATCATGATCTCGCGCAGCAGCCGCTCGACGTGGAACTCCTTGGCGTAGCCCATGCCGCCGTGGGTGAGCACCGCCGTCTCGCAGGCCTTGAACCCGGCTTCGGCGGCGAGATACTTGGCGGCATTGGCCTCGATGCCGCACGGCTCGCCCGCATCGTAAAGCTTCGCCGCCTTCAGCACCATCAGGTTCGCTGCCTCGAGCTCCATCCAGCACTTGGCGAGGGGATGCTGGATCGCCTGGTTCTGGCCGATCGGACGGCCGAAGACGATGCGCTCCTTGGCATAGCGCGTCGCCCGCGCCAGCGCGGCCCGCCCCACCCCCACGGCCTCCGCGGCAATGAGGACCCGCTCCGGGTTCATGCCGTGCAGGATGTACTCGAAGCCCTTGCCCTCCTCGCCGATGCGGTCTTCGAGCGGCACCGGCAGGCCGTCGAAGAACAGCTGGTTGAAGTCCACGGCCTTGCGGCCCATCTTGTCGATCACGCGCGCCTCGACGTAGTTGCGGTCGAGCGCGGTGTAGAAGAGAGAGAGGCCTTCTGTGCGCTTCCTCACCTCCTCCAGCGGAGTCGTGCGCGCCAGCAGCAGCACGCGGTCGGCCACCTGCGCGGTCGAGATCCAGATCTTCTGCCCGTGCACGGCGTAGCCGTTGCCTTGCCGCACAGCACGCGTCTTCAGCCGCGTCGTGTCGAGGCCGGCATCGGGCTCGGTGACGGCAAAGCAGGCCTTCTCCTTGCCCGCGATCAGCGGCGGCAGGAAGCGGCGGTTCTGTTCCTCGCTGCCGAACACGACGACGGGGTTGAGCCCGAAGATGTTCATGTGCACCGCCGAGGCGCCAGAGAACGCCGCCCCGGACTCGGCGATCGCCTGCATCATGACGGCGGCTTCCGCGATGCCGAGGCCGGCCCCGCCATAGGCCTCGGGCATGGCGATGCCGAGCCAGCCCGCGTCCGCCAGCGCCCTGTGGAACGCGTGCGGAAACTCGCCATCGGCGTCGTGCTGCAACCAATAATCGTCGCCGAAGCTCGCGCAGACCTTGTTGACGGCCTCGCGGATCTCCTCCTGGGCAGGCGTCAGCGACAAGTCCATGTATCTGCTCCGGCCGAAAATGGTCCGACGAACCCCTGGGTCGCCGCTCACGCTAAGCAGCTTTTGCCTCGCGCGCCAGCGGTCCGAGCTAGCTCCCTCATGGCAGAAAGGCATTCGCGCCGGGCGCCGCCGACGTCGGCCCGGGACATGAAAACGCCGCGAGCCCCATCCGTGCGCCGTTTGCGCGGAGTTTATGTCGAGGGTCCGCGAATTTACGCAATCTGGCGGATCACGCTCACTACTGTGGCGCCGACTTTGCCATCCGCAAGGCGGGGGCAACGACGATCGTTCGTGAACGCGACACACCCCCGGAAATCGGGCCTATGGGCGAGAGACCATGTCGGCAGGACCAGCGACAGCGATATATCTGACAGCCGCGACGCCTTGCTTCCTGGCGGTCGCGTTCATGCTCCACTGGGCGCGTCCTGTGAATGGCCAGATGTCGTCCAGACTGCAGCCGCGGGGAATGGAAACCCTCGTCACGGCCACAGCCTCGGCGATGGCGCTCGTGGGCCTTGCTCTCGTGATCGGCGCCGTTTTGGAGCTATTGAAATAGCCCCGCGCCGCTGATCTGCCCGCCGCGGGCGATGCCGCACAGCCCCGGCACTCCCAATCCCCACTCCTGACCGTGGCGTGCCTACGCGGGCCCCACCACGCCGGCCTTCTTCAGCTCGGCAATCTCCGCCGCCGCAAAGCCCCAGTCGCCCAGCACCTCCTCGCTGTCGGCGCCGCGGCCGCGGCTCGGGGGGCCCATCTCGCATTGCGTGCGCGAGTAGCGCGGTGCCGGTCGCGGCTGCAGCACGCCGTCGCGCCGCGCGAAGGTGCCGCGAGCGGCGTTGTGCGGGTGGCCCTCGATCTCGGAGAGCGCCAGCACCGGCGCCACGCACGCATCGCTGCCCTCGAAGATCCGCTCCCACTCCGCCCGCGTCTTGCCCGCGATCGCCTCCGTGAAGCGGCGGCGCAGCTCGGGCCAGCCCTTGCGGTCATGCTGTTTGGGCAGCTGCGATAGCTGCAGCCCCAGCTTCTCGACCAGCTCCTCGTAGAAGCGCTTTTCGATGGCCCCGACCGACAGCCACTTGCCGTCCTTGGTCGTATAGGCGTCGTACCAGGGCGCGCCGCCGTCGATGAAGTTCACGCCCCGCTCATCGGCCCACGAGCCCTGCGAGTGGAGACCGAAGATCCCCGCCACAAGGTAGGCGGCGCCGTCCACCATCGCGGCGTCCACCACCTGGCCCTTGCCGGACTTCTGCGCCTCCAGCAGCGCGCACACCACGCCGAAGGCCAGGAACATGCCGCCGCCGCCGAAGTCGCCGACAAGGTTCAGCGGCGGCACCGGCCGCTCGCCCTTGCGCCCGATCATGTGCAGCACGCCGGCAAGCGCGATGTAGTTGATGTCGTGGCCGGCCACCTGCGCCATCGGCCCGTCCTGGCCGAACCCCGTCATGCGCCCGATCACGAGGCGCGGATTGATGCGCAAGAGCTCGTCGGGCGCGAGCCCCAGGCGCTCCATGACGCCGGGCCGGAAACCCTCGATCAGCGCATCGGCCTTGGCCGCAAGCCGCTTGACGGCGGCGCGCCCGGCCTCGGCCTTGAGGTCGACCGCCAGCGAGCGGCGCCCGCGATGCAATACGTCGTATTTCGGCTCGCGGCCGGGCAGCCCGAGGTCGGCCGCCTCGCGGCGATCGACGCGGACCACCTCGGCGCCCATGTCGGCGAGCAGCGTGGCGGCGAACGGTGCCGGGCCGATGCCCGCCATCTCGATGATGCGAAAGCCGGCGAGTGGACCCATCGTGGTTACCTTTCCGTTTCCCCTTTGCGCCTGCGCTACAGCCGACGCGCGGCATCGCTCGATCGCTGCTCGTCGACGAGTTGGGCATTGCAGTAAGCGTTTCTCAATGCCGCTGTGTTTGCATGGCCCACACAGGCGTCAACGATAAAAGAGCTTGCGTCAAGCGTGTCCGAACTCCAAGCCCTCCCTGGGCGCTTGCGCGCCTGGCTGCACACGCTGCTTCCAAGCGTTGCGCCGGCGGGCGCCTCGGCCGCCGCCCCTCCTGCAGCCCGTGACCTGGCCGCCGAGATCGAGCGCTTCTCGGCGATCGGCGCGCGCCTCGAGCGCGGGCTCGAGGGCCTGAAGGACATTCAGTGGGAGATCCGCGAAAACGAGGCGCGCTATCGCGATCTTCTCGACAACCAGGCCGATCTGATCCTGCGCCGCGATGCGCAGGGCCGTCTCACTTTCGTCAACCAGGCCTTCTGTCGGGTGTTCGGCGTCGACCGCAACGCCGTGCTCGGCCGGCCGTTCGCCCCGCGCGTGCTCGCAGGCGACAAGGCGACCCCGCTGGCCCCGGGCGGCGCGCTGCGCCGGCAGTGCTACGCGCAAGAAATCGAGACCGCTTCGGGCCCCCGCTGGTTCGAATGGGAGGAGCACGCGGTCCAGGCGCACGAGGCAGCGATCCCGGAAGTGCAATGCCTCGGCCGCGACATCACCGAGCGGCGCAGCGACGAGGCCGAGCTGAAGGAGGCGCGCAAGCAGGCGGAAGCAGCCAACCGGGCCAAGTCGCGCTTCCTCGCCGCCATGAGCCACGAGATCCGCACGCCGATGAACGGCATCCTCGGCATGACCTCGCTGCTCATCGATACGGAGCTGTCGCTCGAGCAGCGCACGTATGCCAATGCCATCGAGCGCTCGGCTCGCACGCTGCTGACCTTGATCGACGAGATCCTCGACTTCTCCAAGATCGAGGCCGACAAGCTGCAGCTCAACTCGGTGCCTCTCGCCATCGACGAGTGCGTGCAAGGCGTCGTCGAGTTGTTGGCCCCGAAGGCCTACGAGAAGGGCATCGACATCGCCTGGGCGGTCGACCCCTCGCTGCCGCGCTCGCTGCTCGGCGACGAGGTGCGCGTGCGCCAGATCGTGACCAACCTCGTCGGCAACGCCATCAAGTTCACCGACAGCGGCGGCGTGCTGGTGACGGTCGGCGCGGGCCCGCTTCGGCAACCGGCCGACGGGCAAGGACGACATTGATGTCGCCATTGCGGTGGAGGACACCGGCATCGGCATCGCTTCGGAGGCCCTGCCCGCTCTGTTCTCGGAATTCGAGCAGGCCGACGCCGCCGTGCGCCGCCGCCAGGGCGGGACGGGGCTGGGGCTTGCCATCTCGCGCCGGTTGGCGCGGGCCATGGGGGGCGACATTCTCGTCTCCAGCAGGCCGGGCCATCGGCTCGACCTTCACGGCAACCGTGCGCCTGAAGCGCGTCTCGGGTTCCGCCGCGCGGGAGGAGCCTGCCGGGGCGCCCGCGGCGCCACAGCACGTGCTGCTCGCCCTCGACGGCGACACGGAGCGCCGCGCGCTGCGCCTGTCGCTCGAGGGCGCGGACATCCCGCTCGAGGAGTGCGCCATCGAAGAGGCCTCGGCCCTGGCCTGGATGGCAGCCGAGGCCGGCGAGCCATTCACCACCGTCATCGTCGATGGCCGCAGCGGCTGCGTGTCGGCCGCAGAGCTCTTGGCCGGCGCCAGGGTCGCGGCCGGCGGCGGTGTGCAGGGAGTGGTGGTGCTCGACACGGCCGCCAAGGCCGATTTCGCTCAATTCCGCCAGGCGGGCTTCGATGCCTACCTGGTCCGCCCCGTGCGGCCGCAGTCGGTGCTGACCAGGGTCGGCCTCGGCCAGGAGCCGCTGGAGCCCGCGCCGGTGCCGGCCGGCGCCGACCGGCAGGTGCAGTTCGTCGCCGCCCCCTCGGTGCTGCTCGTCGAGGACAACGACATCAATGCGCTGCTCGCCCGGCGCATGCTGGAGAAGGTCGGCTGCAAGGTGCGCCACTGCGTCAACGGCCGCGAGGCGGTCGAGGCGTTCCGGCGCGTGCTGGCCGGCGTCGATGCGACCTACGATGTCGTGCTGATGGACGCGCACATGCCTGTCCTCGACGGCCTGGAGGCGACCCGGGTCATCAAGGAGCTCTATGCGGCCGGGGAGGACGACAGCGCGCCGCCCCCTCCGATCATCGCCGTCACAGCCAACGCCTTCGACGAGGACCGCCGCCGCTGCCTCGAAGCCGGCATGGACGACTACCTCGCCAAGCCCTTCGACCGCGAGGAGCTGCATCGGCTGCTCGAGCGCTGGTGCACCCACCTGGTCGCAAGCCAAGGCACCACGCGGGCGGCCTGAGCCGCCGTCTCCAAGCACCCTGGTCCAAGCACCCTGGTCGCGCAGTCCGGAACCCCTGGCGGGGTCGTCAACGCAAATGGACAGAGCTGCGATGCGCAGGCTGTTCGCCACGCGGGAACTTGCGGCTTGTGTGGGCTTGCCGATGCCTGCAATCTGACGCCACGCAAGGTCCAAGCAAATGCGCGAGCCAGCATTGGCCGCCGCTCGCGGCAAGCTACTCTTGACGATCTCCTGAAGGACAAGCCGAAGGCCCGGACCGTGATCGAGGAAATCCATCTGCTCAGATTGAGGTTGCCGCTCAAGGAGCCCTATAAGCTCGCGCTGGGCGCCGTCACGAGCTTCGACACCATTCTGGCGAAGATCGTTCTCGGCGGCCGCGAGGGTTGGGGCGAAGCGACCATTCTTACCGGCTACACGGGCGAGACCATCGAGGGCGCATGGCTGCGCGCCGAGGCGCTGGGCCCGCACCTGCTCGGGGCGAGCGCGGAGGCGGCCAAGGCGCGCACCGGGCGCGATCTCGCCGACGCGCCCTTCACGGCAACCGCCTTCGTGTCGGCCATCGAGATGGCGCAAGGCCACCCCGCCCTCCGACGTGCCGCAGCCGCAATCCGTGCCGCTGCTTGCCGGCATCAATGCCACGGACCCTGCCGGCATCGAGCGCGAGATCGAGGCCGCAATCGCAGCGGGCTTCGCGACGCTCAAGCTCAAAGTCGGCTTCGACGTGACCGCGGACCTGGAGCGCATCGCCTTCATCCAGCGCTGCAACAGGGGCCGCGCGCGCCTCAGGATCGATGCCAACCAGGGCTACGACGTCGAAGACGGCGTGCGCTTTGCCGCGGGCCTTGCGCCCGACGACATCGAGCTGCTGGAGCAGCCTTGCGCCGCCGATGACTGGGAGGCGGCCGCAGCCGTGTGTCAGATAAAAAATGTACCGCTCATGCTCGACGAGTTGATCTACGACACCGCCGACATCGAGCGCGCGGCAAAGATCGGCGCGGCGTTCGTAAAGCTGAAGCTGATGAAGATGGGCGGCCTTGCACAACTCGCCGAAGGGCTCGATCTCATCCGCAATCTCGGCATGGAGCCGGTGCTCGGCAACGGGGTTGCGAGCGACCTTGGCTGCTGGATGGAAGCGTGCGTGGCACGCCACCACATCCGCAACGCCGGAGAGATGAACGGCTTCTTGCGCCAGAAAACGCCGCTCGCCGCAACACCGCTGCAGGTCGTCAACGGCAGCATGCAGCTCCTGCCTCCAGGTCATGGGCTACCGCTCGACGAGACGCGGATTGCGGCGGCCACGGTCGCTCGCTTGTATGTCACGCGACGCAGCAAGACGCGGCAAATAGCAACATGACGCTCGAGGAGAATACACTCTCCCAGAGCGCCGTCGGCCCGGCCCGCAATCGCATGCTGGTCACCGGCGTGATCGGTTCCGACACCCACATCGTCGGCAACCGCATCCTGGCACTCGGCCTCGAGAAGGCGGGGTTCCGGGTGGTCTCGCTCGGCGCGCTGACGCCGGCTGCCGATTTCATCAAGGCCGCAATCGAGACGGCCGCCGATGCCATCCTCGTCTCCTCCCTCTACGGCCAGGGCGAGCTCGACTGCAGAGGCCTGCGCGACCAGTGCGTCGAGGCGGGCCTGGAGGACATCCTCATCTACGTCGGCGGCAACCTGGTGGTCGGCAAGCGCAACTGGACCGAGACCGAGCGCACCTACCTCAATATGGGCTTCGACCGCGCCTTTCCGCCGGGAACCAGAACCGGCGAGGTCATCCTCTCGCTCAATCGGGACTTCGCCGCCCGAGCCGCCGGCCACAGGATCGCCACCTAGCCAGCCTGGAGCCCACCCGTGCCCTGCGCCTTGCTGATCGATTTCGGCTCCACCTACACCAAGCTGCGCGCGGTTGATCTCGACGCGCGGCGCATCCTCGCCAGCGGCCAGGGCCCCTCGACGGTCGCGAGCGATGTCACGATCGGCCTCGAGCTGGCGCTCGAGAACCTCGCCCGCAAGCTCGGCCAGCTGCCCGGAATTCAAGCACCGCCTCGCCTCCTCCTCCGCGGCCGGCGGCCTCAAGATGGTGACCATCGGCCTCGTGAAGGAGCTGACCGCGGAGGCTGCCCGGCAGGCAGCGCTCGGCGCCGGCGCCAAGCTCGTCGGCACGTTCGCCTATCGCCTGACGCCGGTCGACATGGCGCGCATCGAGGCCCTGCAGCCCGACATCCTCCTGCTCGCGGGGGGAACGGACGGCGGCAACGCGGATGTCGCGCGCCACAACGCCGGGCGGCTGGCGGCGTCGGCCCTGGCTTGCCCAGCAATCATCGCCTGCAATCGCGACGTGGCAGAGGAGATCGAGGCGAGCCTGCGGGCCGCCGGCAAGCCAGCGATCCGGACCGAGAACGTCATGCCGGCGTTCGGCGAGCTCAACATCGATCCGGCGCGCGCGGCAATCCGCAAGATCTTCATCGACCGGATCGTGCACGCCAAGGGCATCGATCGGGCCGCGGCCATGTTCGATGCCGTCCTGATGCCGACGCCGGCAGCGGTGATGGAGGGAGCCCGGCTGCTGGCCACCGGCACGGTGCTGCAGAAGGGGTTGGGCGATCTGCTCGTAGTCGACATCGGCGGCGCAACCACGGACGTGCATTCGGTTGCCGTCGGCGCACCGGCCCGCGAGGGCGTGGTTCAGTACGGCCTGCCGGAGCCCTTCGTGAAGCGCACGGTGGAGGGCGATCTCGGCATGCGCCACAATGCCGAGACGATCGTAGAGGCCGCGGGCTTCGCCGAATTCGCTGCGCGCGCGGGTCTCAGCGAGGAGCGGCTTCGCACCCTGCTCGACGCGCTCGCAGAGGATGTCGAGCGGCTGCCCGGCAGCGCAGAGGAGGTCGCCCTCGACGAGGCGCTGGCCTGGACCGCAGTGCGGATCGCGGTTGCCCGCCACTGCGGCACGGCCGAGATCGTGCAAACCGTGCACGGCCCCGTCACCATGCAGCGGGGCAAGGACCTGTCGGGCGTCAAGACCGTGATCGGCACGGGCGGGCCACTGGCCCATGGCGCCGCGCCGGCCTCGATGCTGCGGGCGGCCCTCGCCGACCCCGGCGACCCCTTCTCTCTGCGCCCGGCGGCCCCGGCCCTTTTCATCGATGCAGACTACCTGCTCTATGCCAGCGGCCTTCTCGCCGAGCTCGATCCGGAGGCGGCCTTCGCCCTTGCGCTCGGCTCGCTGCGCCCACTCGAAACGAGGAACAGCCATGCATCTCGCAGTCAGATCGCGTGAGGCACGTCCACCGCTCTCGCAGGCCGAGATCCCCGCGCACGAGTTCGAGCGCATCCGGCGCGAGAACCTCGAGCGCTGGCCTACCGGCGCCCAGATCGACATCGACGAGGCGGTCGCCTTCCACAACAGCCTGCCTAAGCACAAGCGCCTCTCGTACGTCCTGCGCGAGGCGGTCAAGTGTGGGCGCTGCCTGACGCAGCCGCGCGGCGGCTTTGGCACGCTCGAGCTGCAGCTCGAATTGATGAGAGCGCTCGACAAGGAGGGCCTGGCCGACATCGTGCCGACCACCACCGACAGCTACACGCGCAACGAGCAGTGGGCCAAGGCCGAGATCGGCATCGAGGAGAGCAAGAAGGCCGGCCGCTCCATGCTCAACGGCTTTCCCATCGTCAACTACGGCCCGCGCGAGACGCGCAAGCTGATCGAGGCAATCGACAAGCCCGCCATTGTCCTCTCCGGCACCTCCTTTCCGCGGCTGACGTCGGAGGTGGGCTATGCCGCCGGCTTCAGCGGCTACCTGGGCTCGGCCCTCGCCTACACCGTCTCCTACACGAAAGAGACCTCGCTCGAGGAGGGCATCCGCAACTACCAGTATCTCGACCGACTGGCGGCCCTCTATCTCGAGAAAGGCGTCGAGCTGCATCGGCGCCAGCCGGGCTTCCTGACCGGCACCAACATCCCCCCTTCGATCGCCATCATCACCTGCATCATCGACGCCTTGCTGGCGGCGCATCAGGGCGTGCGCAACTACGGGCTCGAGCTCGGCCAGACCTTGCACCTCGTGCAGGACGCCGCCGCCATCCGCATGTGCGACGTCCTGGTGCAGGACTATCTGCGGCGCTTCGGCTTCAACGACGTGTTTACGCCCGTCACCTCGCTGCACTGGATGGGCGCATGGCCGCACGACGAGGCGCAGGCGACCGCGCTGCTCGTCTACGGCGGCACCTTGGCAGCGATCGGCGGCGCCGCCTCCCTCACCACCAAGTCGACGCACGAGGCGTTCGGCATCCCCACCCCGCAGGCCAATGCCGAGGGCCTGCGCATGGCACGCATGGCCATCTACCTGGCGCGCGGCATCCGGCTCGACGGCATGCCGCAGTATCAGCGCGAGTGCGATCTGATCCGCCGCGAGGTGGTGCCCGTCATGGACAAGATCCTGGAGATGGGAGAGGGCGACGTTGCGCAGGGGACCATCCGAGCCGCCGCGGCCGGCGTCCTCGACATCCCCTGGTCGCCCAACAAACACATCAAGAGCCGCGTGATGCCGGCGCGCGACGCTGACGGTTGCCTGCGCATCCTCGATCCCGGCGACATGCCCTTCCCGCGCGACGTGCTGGAGATCCACACCGAGGCCCTGCGCCGCAGGGCGGAGCGCGAGGCCGTCCCGCTGGGGCCCGACCTCGCCATCTCCAGCGTCTACGAGATCAGCGAGCCGCTCGCCCGCCTCGTTCCGTAACGCCTATTGCGGAGGCGTGAAGGGTCGGCGCCTCGCCCCGACGTCGATCCCTTACACGAATCGCCCATCACGCGGCGGACAGCGGGAAAAATTTGGCCCCGCTCCACAGGCCGAGGCCATCGCCCTCGTCAACCGCCAGCTCAACCAGATCGTAGTAGAGCGCGCGCGTCACCAAGGCCTCGAGGCGGCCGCGCACGTGGAGGTAAGGCTTGAGCCCCAGGCTGCCCGGCTCGACGACGAAGCGCAGAGGATGGTCGGGGCCCGCCGCGACGATGTCGTCGACGTTTGTGCGGAAGACGAGGGCCTGATCGCGCCCGTCCCCCCTGCACCTCCATCTCGACGGCGAGGAAAGGGGCATCCGCCACCTCCACGTCGACCTTCTCCGCCGGCGTCACCAGGTAGTGGCGGCCGTCCGCATCCTTGCGCAGGACTCCGGCGAACAGCTTGACCAGCGGCATGCGGCCGATGGGGCTGCCCTGGTAGAGCCACACCCCATCGGCGCGGATCTTCATGCCGATGTCGCCGCAGTAGGGCGGGTTCCATTTCTCGACTGGCGCCGGACCCTTGCCCTGTCGCGCATTCAGCAGGGCCTCGAGCCCGGCGATGCGGTTGGAGCTGGCGTCGGCCGGCATTCACCTAGTCCGGGAACTGGCGCAGCGGCACGGGCACCTCGATATCGACCTTGCTGCGGGCGACGTTCATCATCATGGCGTTGAAGGTGTAGTAGCCGCTGATGCCAATGAGGTCGATCACGCCTTGTTCCCCGAACTGCTTCAGCGCACGGGCATAGGTGGCATCGCTCACGCTGCGCCGCCGGTGCAGCTCGATGGAGAATTCATAGGCGACCGCCTCGTCCTCCTTCATCTTGTCGGGGCGACGGCCCTCGGCGATGGCCTCGATGACGGCCTTGTCCAACCCCTCCTCGACGCCGATCTTGTAGTGATAGGCCCACTCGTACTGCTGGGTCCACTCGCGCGCGGTGATCAGGATCACCATCTCGCTCACGCGTTTGGGAAGCACATTACGAAACCGTAAGTAATCTCCCATCGCTTTGGCCCGTAGCATCACCTCCGGCGAGCGCAGCATCACGGCGAACGGCCCGCGAGGAGTGTAGCCACGGCCGGCAGCGAACTCCTCGGCGGCTTTCTTCTGCTCGGCGGAGAGCTTCTCAGCCGCGATCGGCGGCAAACGGTCGGCAGTTTCGGTGTTTGGCCCTGTGTTAGGCATCATCGTTTCCTGTGTTGGCAGCAACGGGCTGGCATGCGCTAGACAGCGGTCGCCCACTATTTTGGCGCATTGCGCGGTTTGGAGCCAGTTCCTACCTGTTCATATTGTGACCATCTTTGCCAACACAGTTTCGCATCAGAGGCAGCCCAGCGTATAGTCAGGGGTCATGACAACACTCACGCAAACCGACGACGCCATCGTCGGTCGCATCGAAGCGGCCGGCGAACGCATCCAACGTGTCCAAAAGGCGGCCTCCGCGGTCATCTTCGGACAGGAGCAAGTGATCGAGCGCACGCTGGTCACCATCCTCTCGGGCGGCCATGCGCTGCTGATCGGCGTGCCGGGCCTCGCCAAGACCTTGCTGGTCGAGACGCTCGGCAAGGTGCTGGGGCTCGATGCCAAGCGCATCCAGTTCACGCCCGACCTCATGCCCTCCGACATCATCGGCTCGGAGATGCTGGAGGACACCACCGCCGGGCGCCGCAGCTTCCGCTTCGTCAAGGGGCCCATCTTCGCCCAGCTGCTGATGGCCGACGAGATCAACCGCGCCAGCCCCAAGACGCAGTCGGCGCTGCTGCAGGCCATGCAGGAACATCACGTCACCGTCGCCGGTCAGCGCCACGACGTGCCCGCTCCGTTCCACGTGCTGGCGACGCAGAACCCGCTCGAGCAGGAGGGCACCTATCCCCTCCCCGAGGCGCAGCTCGACCGCTTCCTGCTGCAGATCGACGTCGGCTATCCCGACCAGGGGGCGGAGCGGCGCATGCTGTTTGCCACCACCGGCACCGACGAGCGGCGCGTCGAGCAGATCCTGACCGGCCAGGAGCTGATGGCCATCCAGCGCCTGGTGCGGCAGCTGCCCGTGCCGGACAAGGTGGTGGAGGCGATCCTCAAGCTCGCTCGCTCGGCCCGGCCCGGAACAGGCGCTGGCGCCGACACCGACCGGCTGATCGCCTGGGGGCCAGGACCACGCGCCAGTCAGGCGCTGATGCTGGCCGTGCGCGCAAAGGCCATGATCGACGGACGGCTGGCACCCTCCGTCGACGACGTCATCGCGCTGGCCGAGCCGGTCCTCAAGCACCGCATGGCCCTGACGTTCGCGGCCAGGGCAGAGGGTGAGACGGCAACCGGGGTGATCAATCGCTTGGCAGCAGCGTTGGAGTGAGCCGGAGTGGCGGCGCAGGGCTCCGCAACGATATCGGCCAGGGACGGCCACAGCAGTATTTTCAGGCTCGAAGGCGAGGCGCATGCGCTCGCCGACAGGCTGCCTGAGCTTGTCCTCGATGCCCTGCGCGTGGCCAACACCGTGGCCCACGGCATTCATGGCCGGCGGCGCGCCGGGACCGGCGAGACCTTCTGGCAATTCCGTCAGTTCCAGGCGAGCGACCCTGCTGCCGTGATCGACTGGCGGCGTTCGGCGAGCTCCGACAATCTCTATGTGCGCGAGCGCGAGTGGGAGGCTGCCCACACATTCTGGCTGTGGCCCGACCTCTCCCCGTCGATGGCCTTTCGCAGCCACTTGGCGCCGATCACCAAGCGGGACCGCGCCCTCGTGCTGACGCTGGCCGTGGCCGAGCTTCTGGTACGGGCGGGCGAGCGTATCGCGCTCCTGGGTCTCACCCCGCCGATGGCGAGCCGCAAGGCCGCCTCGCGCATTGCCGAGACGCTGGCCACCCACGAGGGCGATGCCACCCTCCAGAAGAGCCTGCCGCCGCCGGCTCGCCTCTCGCGCTTCTCGAGCGCGCTGCTGTTCGGCGACTTCCTCGACCCCCCCGAGACCATCGCCGCCCGCATCAACGAGATGGCTGAAGGCGGCGTGACGGGACACCTGGTGCAGGTCCTCGACCCGGCGGAAGAGACCTTGGCCTACGAGGGTCGCATGGAGTTCCGCTCGCCCGAGGGCGGCGAGCGCTGGATCGCAGACCGCGTCGAGACGCTGCGACCCGAATACCAAAAGAAGCTCGCCGAGCACCGGGCCAGCCTCGAGGAGGCAGCGCACCGCATCGGCTGGTCGTTTCTCGTCCACCACACGGACAGGCCGGCCGCCGAGCCGCTGCTCACGCTCATCATGCGACTGCAGGGGATGGCCAGCGACTACCGCTGGAAGGCCCAGGCCGTTGGAGGCAAGCCATGACGCTCGGCCCCCTCGCCTTCCTTAGCCCCTGGCTGCTCGCTGGCCTCCTCGCCCTGCCGGTGATCTGGTGGCTGCTTGCGCACCATCCCGCCGCGCCCCAGGCGGCTCGATTTCCCCCCGACCCGCATCCTGATGGGCATCGAGAACCGCGAGAAGACCCCCGCGCAAACGCCATGGTGGCTCACGCTTATCCGCATGGCGGCGGCCGCACTGGTGATCTTGGCCTTGGCCGAGCCGGTGCTCAATCCCAACAGCGAGAAGGCGCTCCCAGGCTCCGGGCCGGTGGTGGTCGTCGTCGACAACGGCTGGGCCGCGGCCGCGCAGTGGGGTGCGCGCACCTTCATGATCGAGCGGCTGATCGCGGAGGCCGAGGGCCGCAGCCGTCCGCTGCTGATCGTGCCGACGGCCAATGCCGCCAAGGTGCTGAGCCTCAAGATCGAAGCCCCGGCCGCGGCCCGCTCGACGGCTGCCGCCGTGCAGCCGCAGCCGTTCGCGCCCGATCGCATGGGCGCAGTCCCCGCGCTGACCACGGCGCTGGCCGGCGCGTCCAATCCGGTCGTCGTGTGGCTCACCGACGGCATCGACCACGACGGCAAGGCGCGGGAGTTCGCCGACCGGCTGTCCGCACTGGCCGGCGGCAGGCTGTCCGTCGTCGACATCCGCCCGGGGCAGGAGGCGCTCGGCGCGGTCGCCGGCGTGGCGCAGGGCGGCCGGCTCGATGCACAGGTGCTGCGCGCCGAAGGTGGGCCGCGGTCCGGCATGCTGCATGCCATGTCCGCGCGCGGCCAGCGCCTGGGCGAGGCGCCGTTCTCGCTCGCCGCCGGCGACACGCGCGCGCTCGCCAGCTTCGACATGCCGCTTGAGCTCAGGAACCAGGTGACCCGGGTCGAGATCGCCGGCGAGCGTTCGGCAGGGGCTGTGCACCTGCTCGATGCCCGTTCGCAGTGGCACCGCGTCGGCCTCCTTTCCGGCGGCTCGATCGAGCAGGCCCAGCCGCTGCTGGCGCCCCTCTACTATATCGAGCGCGCGCTGCAGCCATTCTCGGAGCTCGCCAAGAGCGACGACGGCAACCTGGCGACGGCCGTCAGCAGCCTCATCAAGCGCAACGTCTCGGTGATGATGCTGGCCGACATCGGCACGCTGCCGCACGACATCAAGGAGCATGTCGACGAGTGGGTGAAGAAGGGCGGCATCCTCGTGCGCTTTGCCGGTCCGCGGCTCGAGAAAGGCGGCGATGACCTGCTTCCCGTTCCGTTGCGGCTCGGCGGGCGTACGCTGGGCGGCGCCCTGTCTTGGGCTACGCCGCAGCCGCTGGCGCCCTTCGGCGACGACAGTTTGTTTGCGGGCCTGACGCCGCCCGCCGAGGTGCTCGTGAACAAGCAGGTTCTGGCCGACCCGGCGGGGCTCGGGCCGGAGGTGAAGGTGTGGGCGCGTCTCAAGGATGGCACTCCGCTGGTGACCGCCGCCAGGCGCGGCAATGGCCAGATGATCTTCTTCCATGTCACCGCCAACTCGGACTGGTCGAACCTGCCCTTGTCGGGGCTGTTCGTGGAGATGATGCGGCGCATCGCCAGCCTCGGCGGCACCGGCGGACCGGGTGAGTCCCTGGTCGGTGACGGCAAGGGCGCAACGTCCGACGCGCCTGCAACCGTGGAGGTGCTGGCTCCGTTGCAGGTGCTGGACGGCTACGGCCTGCTCAAGAACCCGCCCCCGACGACACAGGCCATCTCAACCGCCAAGATCGCCGACGCCAGGCCCAACGCCGAGCATCCGCCCGGCTACTACGGCCCCGCCGGCAGCCCTCACGCGCTCAACCTGATGACGCCCAAGAGCCTGCTCAAACCGCTGCCTGCGATGCCGGCTGGCACCGAGAGGCGCGTATACGAGGGCGACACGGCCCAGCCGCTGAAACCCCAGCTTCTGTCCTTCGCGCTGGCGCTGCTGTTTGCCGACATCCTCGCCGTGCTGCTCCTGCAAGCCGGCGGACTGGCTTTCGGCCGCCGCGCGGAGCGTGCCGGCGCGGCAGTCCTGGCGGCCCTCGTCGCGGGCGCCCTCTTGCTGCTCCTCATCCCGCCGGCCAACGCCCAGTCGGCTCCGCCGACGCCAGCCGCGCGCAGCGACGACGCGCGCTCCATCCAGGCCACGGCCAAGGTCACCTTCGGCTACGTGCTGTCGGGCGATGCGGCCACCGACGAGGTGAGCCGCCAAGGCCTCGTCGGCCTCGGCAAGTTCCTCATCGCCCGCACCGCGGTCGAGCCCGGCGAGCCGTTCGCGGTCAACATTCTCACCGACGAGATCACCTTCTTCCCCATGCTCTACTGGCCTGTTCCGGCCAACTCTCGGCCGCTGCCCGAGGCCACGCTCGGCAAGATCGACGCCTACATGAAGCAGGGCGGCATGATCCTGTTCGACACGAAGGACTACGGCCAGGGCGTGCCCACCGGCCTGTCGCTGCGCGACGAGGGCGGCGGCACGCCGCTGCAGCGCCTGCTCGGCAGCCTCGACATTCCGCGCCTGGAGCCGGTGCCGGAGCACCACGTGCTGACGAAATCATTCTACCTGTTGCGCAACTTCCCGGGCCGCTGGGACGGAGGACAGCTGTGGGTAGAGGCCGAGGCGCCCCGCGACAGCGACCAGGGCCGGCAGGCCAGGCGGGTCGACGGGGTCAGCTCGATCCTGATCACGTCGAACGACTTCGCTGCCGCCTGGGCGCTCGATGACCGCAACCAGCCGCTCTATCCGGTCGTACCGGGCGGCGAGCGGCAGCGCGAGATGGCCTTCCGCACCGGTGTCAACATCGTCATGTACGCACTGACCGGCAACTACAAGGCCGACCTGGTGCACATGCCGGCGCTGCTGGAGAGGCTGGGTCAGTGAATTCCCTCTCCCCATGCCTCGTCAGGCATGGGGAGAGGGTCAGGGTGAGGGGCAACCGCTTGCTCCGGCGTTTGCTGCTGCCCCTCACCCCGACCCTCTCCCAACGCCTGCGGGGAGAGGGGGAACAGGAGTGAAATGAGCAACTGGACGATCGACTTCTCGCCGATGGTGCCGGCCGCCGGTGTTCTGGGCGGGCGCGGCGCTCGCGGTTGTGCTCGTGGTGCTGCTGCTCGTGCGCCGCAGCCGCGGCGCGCTGCTGCGCGCCCTGTCGCTCGCGGCCCTCCTGCTGGCGCTCTCCAACCCGACCTTGCGGCAGGAGGAGCGCGAGAGCCTCGCCAACATCGCCATCGTCGTCCTCGACGAGAGCACCAGCCAGACCATCGCCGGCCGGCCCGAGCAGATGGCCGCCATCAAGCACGAGCTTGGAATCCAAGCTCGCGGCGCTCGGCAACCTGCAGGTGCGCTGGGTTTCCTCCTCCAAGCCCACCGGCGAGGCCTCCGCCGGCACCAATCTCTTCACCGACCTCAACAGCGCGCTCGCCAATACCCCGCCCGACCGGCTCGCCGGCGTCATCATGATCACCGACGGCCAGGTGCACGACATTCCCAAGTCGGCCCAGGCGCTGGGCTTCGACGCGCCGGTGCACGCCCTGCTGACGGGCCGGCCCGACGAGTTCGACCGCCGCATCGAGGTGCTCAAGGCCCCCCGCTACGGCATCGTCGGCTCCACCCGCGAGATCGAGGCGCGCGTGGTCGAGACCGGCCGCCGCGGCCGCGCCGGCGAGCGCGTAACGCTCAAGATTCGCCGCGAGGGCCGCCCGGACGAGACGCGCACCACCGTCGATCGGCCGCACCGAGCAGATCCAGATGCCCTTCCCGCACGCCGGGCCAGAACATCGTCGAGATCGAGCTCGAGACGGCGCCGGGCGAGCTGACACCGGCCAACAACCGCGTGGTGGTGGCGGCCGAGGGCGTGCGCGAGAACCTGCGCGTGCTGCTGGTCTCGGGCGAGCCGCACGCCGGCGAGCGCGTGTGGCGCAACCTGCTGAAATCCGACGCCGCCGTCGACCTCGTGCATTTCACCATCCTGCGCCCGCCGCAGAAGCAGGACGGCACGCCGATCCATCAGCTGTCGCTCATCGCCTTCCCGACGCGCGAGCTGTTCTCGGAGAAGATCAAAGACTTCGACCTCATCATCTTCGACCGCTACCAGCACCGCGACATCCTGCAGCTGCTCTACTACGAGAACATCGCCCGCTACGTGGAGCAGGGCGGCGCGCTGCTGGTCGCCGCCGGCGACGACTTCGCCGGCCAGATGAGCCTGTCGCGCACGCCGCTCTCCGTGGTGCTGCCGGCGACGCCCACGGGCGAGGCTGCTCGAGCGAGCCCTTCAAGGCGAGGCTTTCGCCCGACGGCTTCAAGCATCCCGTCACGCGCGGGCTTCCTGGCGCGGACGTCGCCGACCCCACGAAGGACCCCACCTGGGGCCGCTGGTTCCGCCAGGTCGACGTGGCGCCGAGCCGCGGCCGCACCGTCATGAGCGGCGCGGAAGGCCGCCCCCTGCTCGTGCTCGACCGCAGAGGCCGAGGCCGCGTCGCGCTGCTGCTCTCCGACCAAGCCTGGCTGTGGGCGCGCGGCTACGAAGGCGGCGGCCCGCACACCGACCTGCTGCGCCGCCTCTCGCACTGGCTGATGAAGGAGCCCGACCTGGAGGAGGAGCAGCTCAAGGCCTCCGCGCGCGGCCTCAAGCTCACCATCGAGCGCCGCTCCATGGAGGAGGGTGTGCCGCCGGTGCAGGTGTCGGCGCCGGGCGGCGAGACACTCCGAGGTCGACGCTGGAAAGCGCGGGGCCGGGCGTGTGGCGATCCACCGTCGACGTCAAGGTGCCCGGTCTCTACAAGATGCAGACCATGGCGCCGGAGGGCCCGCTGCATGCCGTCGCCCATGCCGGCATCGAGGACGCGCGCGAGATGAGCGAGGTGACGGCAACCGACGCCAAGCTCAAGCCGCTCGTCGAGCAGACCGGCGGCGGCACCTTCTGGACGCGCGGCGGCGGCCTGTTGTCCAGCATCAGCTCTTCCAGCGTGGAATTGCCGCGCATCTCCATGCTGGCGAATGCCCGCGTGCTCGCGGGCTCGGGCTGGCTCGGCCTCAAGGACCGCGAGGCCTACGTCACCCGCGGCGTCAAGCTGATCCCGATGTTCACGGGCTTCCTGGCGCTCGCCGCCCTGCTCGCCCTGCTCGCCGCGACCTGGTGGCGCGAGGGACGGTGAGGTCATCCCGGGCCTCGTGCCCGGGATCCATCTCTCGGCTTGCTCCGGCGTTTGCGGATCGGTGGATCGCGGGGACGAGCCCCGCGATGACGGCGTATTGGTTGGCTACAGCGTCCGCTCCTCTCGCGCATCCCTTTTGACCAGCGCCGCGTCGCGCTCCCCGGGCGCGCCGATGCCGCCGCCGCCCGGCGTCATGACCACCAGCCGCTCGCCCGGCGGCACGATCTGGGTGCCCTTGCCGCTCAGCTTCTGGCCCGACTTGATCGCGACCAAGCCGGCCGCGCCGGCCCTGCCGCCGTCGCGGCCGCGCGGGGGATGGTCGATGCGGTCGAAGGCCGCCAGCAGGTCGAACGGCTCGTCGATGCCGCTCTCGATCTCGATGATCTGGCCCGAGCCCGCCGCGCGTGCGGCCGGCGCCGCCCGAACCCGGGCGCAGCTCCTTGCGCCAGAAGATCAGCGGCGTCTGGCCTCGGCGATCTCGACCGGCGTGCCGCGCACGCCGCTGGGATAGGCGGTGGCCGACAGCCCGTCGCTTGCGGCCGCGCGCCGGTGCCGCCGTTGCGACGTGATCGCCATCGAGAACCCGTAGTTGCCGCCGCCGCCGCCCTTCACCGAGCCGCGCACGTTGATGTTCCACAGGCACGAGGTGCCCTCGGCCGGCACGCGGTCGGGAATGGCCTGGCGCAGGCAGCCGAACACGACGTCGGGCAGCATCTGGCCGATGACGTGGCGCGATGCACACCGGCGCGGGCTTGCGGGCATTGAGGATCGTGCCCTCGGGCGCCGACACGGTGAGCGGCTCGAGCGAGCCGGCATTGTTGGGGATCTGGCTGGCCACCACGCAGCCGAGCCCGAACACCGTGTAGGCCGTGGTGTAGGCGTGCGGCACGTTGATGCCGCGCTCGCGCCTGCGGATCGGTGCCGGTGTAGTCGACGTGGATGCCGTCGTCGCCGATGGTGAGCGTGGCGCGCAGCGTGATCGGCCCATCGTAGCCGTCGACGGTCATGGCGTTGCGCCAGGTGCCCTTCGGCAGCTTGGCGATCTCGGCCAGCACGGCCGCGCGGCTGCGGTCGCAGATGTGGTCGCCGAGCTCGTCGAGGTCGTCGAGCCGAACTCGTCCATCATCTCGACCAGGCGCCGGCAGCCGACGTCGTTGCAGGCCACCAGCGAATAGACGTCGCCCTCGGTGTCGATCGGCAGGCGCGTGTTGGCGCGGATCATCGCCATCAGCGTCTCGTTGACCTTGCCCTGGTCGATCAGCTTCAGCATCGGGATGTAGAGCCCCTCCATGAACACGTCGGTGGCGTCCGGCCCGAAGCCGATGCCGCCGATGTCCATCAGATGGCTGGTGCAGGAGAACAGGCCGACCAGCTTGCCATTGTGGAAGCAGGGCGTGGTGATGACGAAGTCGTTGAGATGGCCGGTGCCCATCCAGGGATCGTTGGTGATGTAGGCGTCGCCCGGCTTCATGGTGTCGAGGCCGAAATGGGCGATGAAGTGCTTGACCGACTCGGCCATCGAATTGACGTGGCCCGGCGTGCCCGTCACGGCCTGCGCCAGCATGCGCCCCTTGAGGTCGAACACGCCGGCCGAGAGATCGCCCGCCTCGCGCACGATGGGGCTGAAGGCCGTGCGCAGCAGCGTCTGCGCCTGCTCCTCGACCACGGCGATCAGCCGGTTCCACATGATCTGCAGCTCGATGTCGCCGATCGGGCTTGGGCATGGCGATTGGGGCTCCTTTGCGGCGCAGGCTCGCATACGCCTCCGCGACCTCGCAAGGGCCGCATTCGCCGGTCCATGAAGACCTGCGGGACCGCGTCGCAACCGATGGGCCGGGCCGATGTCAGGGATGATGAGCCCCTCGCCCACGTCCACAACCTCGCTCAAGGTCGCCTACACCATCCGCGCCGGGCAGATCATGATATCAAAGGCTCGTGAGACGGGGACTTGGCGGTCAGCACGAGCGCGCGCCGGCATCGACGGCGACGGCGAACTCGGCGAGACGTAGGTCGAGGTCCCGTCCTCGACGATCAGCGCCGGGCCCTTCACGGTCGCGCCAGGCGCCAGGCGCCCGCGCTCGAACACCGGCACGGCGATGCTCCGCCCCAGCCGGCATCGAACACCGAGCGCTCGCCCGCGGGCTTCGGCGCCGGGCGCGGCGGCGCCGTGGCAAGGCGCGCGGGCGGCTCGGTCGCGGTCGTCGCCAGCACCGCCCAGCTCAGGATCTCGATCGCGGCGCTGGGGATGTGGCGGGCGAAGAGGCGCGCGTACTCGCGCTCGAAGGCCGCGCGGAAGGTGGCGGCGTCGGCCGGCGCGATCTGGCGGTCGGGCAGCTCGACCGTGATCTCGTGGCCCTGGCCGACATAGCGCATGAAGGCCGAGCGCCCGCAGCGTCACCGGCCGGCCGCCGGCCGCCGCCCGCGCGTGCGCTCCGGCCTCGTCGCTGCATGTCGCCGATCAGCGCGTTGGCGGCCTCCGCATCGAAGGTGTCGAGCCGCATGTAGCGCGAGCGCACCAGCTCGTAGGCGACGGGCGCGGCCAGGAAGCCGACCGCCGAGCCGACGCCGGCGTTGGGCGGCACGATCACGCGCGCAACGCCGATCTTCTCGGCGAGCCGGCTCGCGTGCAGCGGCGCGGCGCCGCCGAAGGCGACCAGCGTGTGCTCGGCGACCGCCGCGCCGCGCTCGACCGCGTGCACGCGCGCGGCACTCGCCATGTTCTCGTCGACGATCTCGGCAACGCCGACGGCCGCCTGCTCGGCCGATCATGCCGAGCTTGGCGCCGATGCCGGCCGCGAGCGCCGCCTCGGCACGGGTCGCATCGACCGCGATGGTGCCGCCGGCGAACCGCGCGGGATCGATCTTGCCGATCGCGACGTCGGCATCCGTCACGGTCGGCTCGGTGCCGCCGCGGCCGTAGCAGGCCGGCCCCGGCTCGGCGCCGGCGCTCTCGGGCCCGACCGTGACGCGCTGCAGGGCGTCGACCCGGGCGATCGAGCCGCCGCCGGCGCCGATCTCGACCATCTCGATCACGGGGATGCGCACCGGCAGGCCGCTGCCTTTCAGGAAGCGCGCGGGCGGTCGACCTCGAAGGCGCGGCCCTTGAGCGGCTCGTAGTCGTCGATCAGGCAGATCTTGGCGGTGGTGCCGCCCATGTCGAAGGAGAGGATGCGCGTCTCCCCGCGCTCGAGCGCGATGCGCCGGCCAAAATCGCGCCGCCGGCCGGCCCCGACTCCACCAGGCGCACGGGGAAGCGCGCCGCCGTCTCGAGGCTCGCCAGGCTGCCGCCCGAGGTCATGAGATAGATGGGCGCCCGATAGCCGAGCCCGCCAGCGCCTGCTGCAGGCGCAGCAGATAGCCCGACATCAGCGGCTGCACGTAGGCGTTGGCGACCGCCGTCGAGGTGCGCTCGTACTCGCGCACCTCGGGGCAGACCTCGACGACAGCGTCACGCTGATGCCGGGCATGCCTCGGCCAGGATCTCGCCCACGCGCACCTCGTGCGCGGGATTGGCGTAGGCGTGGATCAGCGCCACGGCGACGGCCTCGATCTCGAGCGCCGCCAGGCGCTCGGCGACCTCACGCACCGCGCCCTCGTCGAGCGGCAGCCGCACCGCGCCGTGCACGTCCATGCGCTCCGGCACCGTGAAGCGCAGCTCGCGCGGCACCAGCGGCTTCGGCTTGACGATGTTGATGTCGTACTGGTCGTAGCGGCCCTCGTCGGCGATCTCGATGACGTCGCGGAAGCCGTCGGTGGCGATCAGCGCCGTCCGGGCGCCCTTGCGCTCGATGATGGCGTTGGTGGCGAGCGTGGTGCCGTGCACGAACACGCCGACGTCGCCGAAGCCGAGCGCCGGCCGCGTCGAGCACGGCCTGCGTGCCCTCGATGACGGCCAGCTCGGGTGCCTTGGGCGTGGTCAGCACCTTGGCGACCTGGCGGCGATCGCCCGCCAGCAGCACGATGTCGGTAAACGTGCCGCCGATGTCGACGGCCAGTCGCGCCGCCGGATGCCCTTCGCTCATGATCGCATCCCCTCTCGTGTGCGGCCGTCAGACCCTCCAGCGGCCTGATACCGATTGCGCCGCCCTCGCTCCACCTAGGTGATTGATAGGGCTGTCTGACCCAGAGGATCAGATCAGGAACGACGCTGCGCCGAACGAAGGTTGGGGAAACGCCATGAAGGATGCAACAGCTTACGACCGCACCATCGAGGACCTCGGCAACGTGGTGATGCTCGAGCACGTCAACGTGCGCGTGCCCGACCAGCAGCTGGCAACCTTGTTCTATATCGCCGGCCTCGGCCTCACCCGCGACCCCTTCCTGATGACCTCGGTCACCAACATGTGGGCCAATGTCGGCCGCAGCCAGTTTCACCTGCCCACCAACAAGGCGCAGGTGCTGCGCGGGCACACGGGGCTGGTGATACCCAACCGCGAGGCGCTGGTGCGCAGGCTAAATGCCGTGGCAAAGCCGCTCGAGGGCACGCGCTTTGCCTTCGCCGAGCACAACGACTTCGTGGAGGCGACCTGCCCCTGGGGCAACCGCATCCGCTGCTACGCGCCGGGCGAGCGCTTCGGCCGCATGCGGCTCGGCATGCCCTACGTGGAGCTGGAGGTGCCGCGCGGCACCCTCGACGGCATCGCCCGCTTCTATCGCGAGGTGCTGGCCACCCAGGCCGGCGTGGCCGAGGACGGGTCCGGCCGGCATGCCTACGCCGCGGTCGGTCCCGGCCAGCGGCTCATCTTCCGCGAGAGCGATGCCGAGGCACCTGCCTTCGACGGCCACCACGTGGCGATCTACCTCGCCGACTTCTCCGGTCCGCACCGGCGCCTGCTGGAACGCGGCCTCATCACCGAGGAGAGCGACCAGCACCAGTACCGATTCGTCGACATCGTCGACCTCGACAACGGCAAGGTACTGTTTACGGTCGAGCATGAGGTGCGCAGCATGCGCCATCCCATGTATGCGCGCCCGCTCGTCAACCGCAATCCCGAGCAGACCAACCGCGTCTACGCGCCGGGCCACGAGGAGCTCGCCTGGTCCCTGCCGGCGGTGTAATTGTCATCCCGGGCCTTGGGCCCGGGATTCCAGCTATCCACAAACTCCCGGAGCGTGCGGAAGGTTGGATCGCGGGGACAAGCCCCGCGATGACGACCTCAGATCCTTCCCAGCGCGGTCAGGATGACTTCGGGCGTCATGGGCTGGGTGGTCACGCGCGCGCCGAAGGGGAGCAGCGCGTCGTTGATGGCGTTCATGACGACGGCGGGGGCGGCGCCGGTGCCCGATTCGCCGACGCCCTTGGCGCCCAGCTCCGACACCGACGTTGGCGTCTGCACGTGGGCGACGTCGATGTCCGGCATCTCGGCCGCCATCGGCACCAGATAGTCGGCCATGGTGCCGTTGGTGAGCTGGCCGGCCTCGTCATAGAGGCAATGCTCGTAGAGCGCGCCGCCGAGGCCCTGCACGCACCCCCCGCGCACCTGCTCGTCGGCGAGCTGCGGGTTGATGACGCGGCCGCAGTCCTCCACCACCCAATGCTTCAACAGGCGCACGAAGCCCGTCTCGACATCCACCTCGACATAGGCGCCGTGGACGCCGTTGGTGAAGATGTAGAGATCCTCGAGCAGGCGGAAGCGGTGCGTGTGCGACAGCACGGGCTGCACGCTGTTGGGCAGCTCGGCCAGCTGGAAATGCGCGATGCGGCCGATCTCGGCGAGCGCAATGCGCCGGGCGCCGCCGGCCCGATCGACCACCGCGCCGTCGACGATGTCGAGCGCGGCAGGCTCGGCCTGCAGCAGCACGCCGGCGATGGCCAGAATCTCCCCCCGCAGCTCGCGGGCGGCCTGGTAGACCGCCTCGCCGCCGATGGCGGCCGCGCGCGAGCCGTAGGTGCCGCCGCCGTAGGGCACCGCATCGGTGTCGCCGGAGATCACGCGCACGCTCTCCATCGGCACGCCGAGCGCGGTGGCGGCGATCTGGCCCATGATGGTGTCGGTACCCTGGCCCTGCTCGGTGACGCCGACCGCGCAGATGACGCCGCCGTTGGGCTCGAGCTTGATGGTGCAGGCGTCCTGCAGCGAGATCGGCGCACCGCCCATGCCGTAGTAGCCGTGGGGGCCGGGCGATGTGCCCTTGATGAAGCAGGCGATGCCGATGCCGCGGTGAATGCCCTGGGCGCGCAACGCAGCCTGCTCCTGGCGCAGCTCGGCATAGCGCATGCGCTCGACCAGCGTCGCGAGACAGCGCTGATGCGACATGTCCTTGAGCTTGATGCCGCTGGCAGTGATGGCGGGATAGGCGTCGTCCGGGAACACGTTGCGGCGCCGGATCTCGACGGGGTCGAGCCCCAGCGCGTGGGCGGCGCGGTCGACCAGATGCTCGCCGACCGCATTGCCGATCGGGTGGCCGACGGCGCGATACTGCGAGGAGGGCGGCTTGTTCTGATAGACCACCGTGGCGCGCGCCCGGTGGTGCTTGTGGCGATAGGGCCCGCCGGTGACATTGAGGATCTGGGTGCCCTCGAGCACGCTGGTGCGCGGATACTGGGAATAGGCCCCGGCGCCCGACAGCACGTCGATGTCGAAGGCCAAGATCTCGCCGGCCTTGCTCACGGCCATGCGCGCCTTGACCGAGTTCTCGCGCGCGTGGATGTCGGAGACGAAGGACTCCAGCCGGTCGGCAATGAACTTCACGGGCCGGCCGAGCTCGATTGACGCCGCCACGGCCGCAACCTCGTCGCCGTAGCTGTGGATCTTGAGGCCGAACGAGCCGCCGACATCGGGGGCGATGATCTGCACCATGTGGTCCGGCACGCCCAGCGTGCGCGCGAACAGATACTGGATCATGTGCGGGCACTGGCTGCTGGTATAGACGGTGAGCTTGCCCGTGCCCTTGTCGTAGGCGGCGAGCACGCCGCGCGGCTCGAGGCTCACGGCCGTGTGGCGGCCGAATTCGAAGCTGTCCTCGATGATGAGGTCGGCCGCGGCGAAAGCGGCCTCGACATCGCCGGTGTCGACGAGCTTGCGGAAGGCCAGGTTGTCGCCGAGCTCGGGATGGATCGGCGGCGTGCCCGGATCGAGCGCGCGCTTCTTGTCGGCGACGGCGGGCAGCTCCTCCCATTCGATCGTGACGTGCTCGGCGGCATCCTCGGCCTCGTGCCCGCGTCGCCGCCACCACCAGCGCCACCGGCTCGCCGACCCAGCACGCCCGGTCGACGGCCATGGGATACTGCGGCGCCGATTTCATGCCGGGAAAGCAGGTGAGCGTGCCGAGCCACGGCCCCGTGACGCGCTTGGCGAGCTCGGCGCCGGTCATGACCAAGGCGACGCCCGGCTGGCGCTTGGCCTCGGCGACATCGATGCGCACGATCCGGGCGTGGGCGAACGGGCTGCGCACGAAGGCGGCATGCAGCATGCGCGGCAGCGTGATGTCGTCGGTGTAGCGGCCGCGGCCGGCCACCGCCCGCGTTGCGCCGGCACGCGAGAGCGAGCGCCCGACATAGCTGTTGGGCTTGGCGAAAGGCGCGCGCTGGGTTGCGTCAGACATGGGACGGCGCCTCACCTCGGCCCGTGGCCACACGTTTGCCGAGCGTCGTCTCCACCGCATCGACGATGGCGTGGAAACCCGTGCAGCGGCAATAGTTGCCGGAAAGGAAGGTGCGGATCTCCTCGCGCGTCCTGGGCGCCGCCTCCGCCAACAGCTCGGCCGCCGTCATCAGCATGCCAGGCGTGCAGAAGCCGCACTGCAGGGCGTTGCGGGCGACGAACGCCTCCTGCAGGTCGGCGATCTCGCCCGACTCGGCGAGACCCTCGATGGTGACGACCTGCGCGCCGTCGGCCTGCACGGCGAGCATCAGGCAGCCGCGCACGACTGCCCCGTCGACCCGTACCGAGCAGGCGCCGCACACCCCGTGCTCGCAGCCCAGGTGCGAGCCGGTGAGGCCGAGGTCGGTGCGCAGGAAATCGACGAGGTGCTGGCGCACCGGCACGGAGCGCGAGACGCGCTCGCCGTTGACGGTGAGGGTGATCGCCAGCCGCTCCTCGTCGCTCATGCCGCCCTCGCATGGGTCGTCGAGCGATTCAGCGCCGCTGCCAGCGCCCGACGCGTCAACACGCGCTGCAGATGCAGCCGCATCTTTGCGCTGCCCTTGCGGACCTCCCATCGGCTTCAGGTCCCGCTCGAGCACGGCCGCGGCCGTTTCGCCGCTTGCATGATCCAGCCGCCGACCCTTGATGGCCGCAAGCGCGTGGCCGGCGAGCGTCGGCCGATCTTCGCTGGCGAAATAGGCGAGACGGCCGTCGCGAACGATCCCGTCCTCGATCTGCAGCTGGAAGGCGAGGCCGGCAATGGCGAAATCGCCGTGCCGTCGCGCCAGCTCCATGAACACCGACACGGAATGTGGCGGTCTGCACCGGGACCCGCGCCTCCACCAGCAGCTCATTGGGCCGGCGCGCGGTCTCGTAGAGGCCCTTGAAGTAGTCGCCCGCGGCGATCTCGCGGCGGCCCGCGACGCTCTCGACGACAAGCGTGGCGTCCAACGCCAGCGCGCAGGCCGGCAGCTCGGCCGCGGGATCAGCGAGCGCGATGCTGCCGCCGAAGGTGCCGCGGTTGCGCACGGCCACATGCGCGACGTGCGGCATGGCCTCGGCGATCAGCGGCAGATGTTCCGCCACGACCGGCGAATGCATGACCTCGTCGTGGCGGGCGAGCGCGCCGATCCGCACGAGGCCGTCGCGCACGGATATGCCCTTGAGCGCCTCGATGCGATTGATGTCGATCAGCAGCTGCGGCTCCGACAGGCGCATATTGAGGGTAGGCATCAGGCTCTGGCCCGCCGGCCAGGATGCGTGCATCCTCGCCATGCCGGTCGAGCAAGTCGAGCACCTGCGCGACGGTCTCCGCGCGGACGTAGCTGAACCTGCGCGCCTTCACGCCCCCTGCTCCGCCGGAGACCTCAGCCCCTGGGCTGCATGTTCTGCGTGGCCTCCGCCATCAGCCGGCCGAGCTCCTGGGCCTGCAGCGCGTAGGCCTGCATCTGGGTCTGGGCATAGCGGCTCTGGATGGCGAGCACGTCGGAGATGTCTTTCGCATTGGCAAGCTCGGTCGCCAACGCGAAGCCGGCCTCGGCATTCTGCTTGGCGAATCTGACTGCCCTGTCCTGAACGACCTTGAACCCCGAGGTCATGGCATTGGCGGGTATGGCATTGGTCCACATGCCGGTCGCCTGCACCATCGCGTCCATGAACTGCGCATAGGCCGTGCGTGCCTGCTCGACGTTCCTCTCGGCCAGCTCGCGCAGCTGCTGCGGAATCTCGAAGGGCGGAGTTTGAGCCATGGGTCCTCTCAAGGTGGCGGTGGACCGGTCGACCATCGCGGCGAACGATACCTCGTGCATCCTAAGCGAGCGACAGGCGGCACGCTACTACCACAGTTTCGCGAAACACCGAGATTTCCTGTACAGAGCGGCCGCGGTTGCTTGCGAAGCCAGTTTTTTCCCATTTTGATACGCCGCAGGTCACCGGCCGAGGCAAAGCGGACATGCTCGAGCGATATTTCGAACTCCAAAAGCACGGCACGAGCGTGAGGACGGAGCTGCTGGCCGGTCTGACGACCTTCATGACCATGGCCTACATCATCTTCGTCAACCCGGCGATCCTGGCGGATGCCGGCATGGACAGAGGGGCCGTGTTCGTCGCCACCTGCCTCGCGGCGGCCTTCGCCTCCGCCTTCATGGGCCTCTACGCCAACTACCCCGTGGCGCTTGCTCCCGGCATGGGGCTCAACGCCTATTTCACCTACGGCGTGGTCAAAGGCATGGGCCACAGCTGGGAGACGGCGCTGGGGGCGGTGTTTCTGTCCGGCATTCTGTTTCTCGTCGTCAGCCTCACGCCGATCCGCGAATGGGTGATCAATTCGATTCCCAGAAGCCTGAAGATGGCGATCGCCGCCGGCATCGGCCTGTTCCTCGCCATCATCGGCTTGCAGAGCGCCGGCATCATCAAGGCGCACCCCGCCACTTTGGTGACGCTGGGCGACCTGAAGTCGTTGCCGGTGCTGCTGGCGGCGGCCGGGTTCGTCCTGATGGCCGCGCTCGATGCCCGGCGCGTGCCAGGCGCAATCCTGATCGGCATCCTCGCAGCCGCCATCGCCGGCGTCATCCTCGGCCTAAGCACGTTTACGGGCGTCGTCTCTCTGCCACCTTCCATCGGCCCGGTCTTCCTCAAGCTCGATATCGCCAAGGCGCTCGAGATCGGGCTCGTCACCATCGTCTTCACGTTCTTCTTCGTCGATGTGTTCGACAACACCGGCACGCTGGTGGGGGTCGCCCACAAGGCGGGGCTCGTGAACCCCGATGGCACGCTGCCGCGCGTCAGGCGCGCGCTGACGGTCGACTTTACCGCCGCCATGGTCGGGGCTGCACTTGGCACCTCGACGACGACGAGCTATATCGAGAGCGCTGCCGGGGTGAACGCGGGTGGACGCACGGGACTTGTGGCCGTCACCGTGGCGGCCCTCTTCCTAGCTGCCCTGTTCTTCGCCCCGCTCGCCGGCGCCATCCCCGCTTTCGCAACCGCGCCCGCCCTCGTCTACGTAGCGTGCCTGATGATGAGCGCCGTGACCGAGATCGACTTCAAGGACCCCTCCGAATTCGTGCCGGCCGTGCTGGTGATCGCCGCGATGCCGCTCACCTTCTCCATCGCCCACGGCATCGCCTTCGGCTTCATTGCCTACGCCGGCATCAAGCTGCTGTCCGGGCGACCAGGCGACGTCTCGCTCGCGGTCGCCATCCTGGCCGTGCTGTTCGTGGCGAAGTTCGCACTCTTGTGAGCGATGTTGCAACGCTACACCTCTCCGGGGCTGCCGATCGGTATAGAGTGCGGGCGAGGACAACTTTGCCGGCCATCCCGGCATCTTCTCCCGATAGGGTCGCCTTGCTGGGAATGCCGTCAAGATCGTTGCGCGTCGTGCGGCTTGCCGTCTGTTTGGCGGGATGTCTCGGCTTTCTCTGCTACTGCGTGATGCCCGCTCCTGCCGCCGATGCCTCCCCATTCGCCAAGCTCGCGGGGCGGTGGCTCGGTGAAGGCCGCTTCGGCGTCCGAGACGGCGGCACGGAGGAGGTCAAGTGCCGGGTTACGTACATCCTGACGGGGAGCGACGGCAACGGGCTCAGGCAGACCATTCGCTGTGCCGCCTCGAGCGGCGCCATCGAGGTGCAGAGCCTCGTCACGCATTCGGCCGGCAAGCTTTCGGGCACCTGGAAGGAGCTCTCGCGCGACATGAGCGGCGAGCTTTCGGGCGAGGTGACACCCAAGGGCTTCCACGTGCTCATCAAGGGCTCGAGCCTCAACGCCAACATGACCATCGTGCTGGTGGGGGAGGCCAAGCAGGTGGTCGAGATCCAGTTCCTCGACAGCGCGCTGATCGGCCTGACGCTCGTCCTCCGGAGGGGTTGAGAACCTCGCCAAACCGCCGCCGCTCGGCTCGGTCAGGGCGGTCAGGACAACCAATGACGTATTGGGGGCTTGCGCCCGCGTCCGATCCGTCCGATGTCTCCTGGATGGGTCGCGCCAAGGCCCCGTGCAGAGCGTGAGCCCGCAATCGAGGTTCCCATGTACACCCAAGGCCTCAACGTCAAGGAAACGGTCGCCACCGCCGCCGAGGACCCCGGCAAGCTCGCCCGTTTCCAGGCCAAGATCGATGCCGAGGAGAAGATCGAGCCCAACGACTGGATGCCCGAGGCCTATCGGCGCACCTTGATCCGCCAGATCTCGCAGCATGCCCACTCCGAGATCATCGGCATGCAGCCGGAAGGCAACTGGGTCACGCGCGCCCCGAGCCTGCGGCGCAAGGCGGCCCTGCTCGCCAAGATCCAGGACGAGGCCGGCCATGGCCTCTATCTCTACGCCGCGGCCGAGACGCTCGGGATTTCGCGCGAGGAGATGGTGGAGCAGCTCCTGGAGGGCAAGGCCAAGTATTCCTCCATCTTCAACTACCCGGCGCTCTCCTGGGCCGACATCGGCGCCATCGGCTGGCTGGTGGACGGGGCGGCGATCATGAACCAGATCCCGCTCTGCCGCTGCAGCTACGGGCCCTATGCGCGGGCCATGATCCGCATCTGCAAGGAGGAGAGCTTCCACCAGCGCCAGGGCTTCGAGATCATGCTCACGCTGTGCCGCGGCAGCCCGGCGCAGAAGCAGATGGCGCAGGATGCGCTCGACCGGCTCTGGTGGCCGGTGCTGATGATGTTCGGGCCGTCGGACAAGGACAGCCTGCACAGCAGCGACACCATGCGATGGAAGATCAAGCGCTTCTCCAACGACGACCTGCGCCAGAAGTTCGTCGACGCGACGGTGCCGCAGGGTCGCTATCTGGGCCTCGAGTTCCCCGATCCCGAATTGAGGTTCGAGGAGAAGAGCGGCCACTGGCGCTTCGGGGAGATCGACTGGTCGGAGTTCAAGCGCGTGCTTGCCGGCGACGGGCCCTGCAACCGCCAGCGCATGAAGGTGCGCACGGCGGCGCACGAGGCGGGAGCGTGGGTGCGGGAGGCGGCGCTGGCCCATGCCAGAAAGCGTGCCGCACGCGCGGCGGCCGCTCCGATTGCGGCGGAGTAGTCAGATGATACGCCAGCCCCCGGGCACGCATCTCGCCCAGCTCAACGTCGGCCATATCCGCTATCCCACCGACGACCCGCGCGTGGCCGAGTTCATGGGGGCGCTCGACGCCGTCAACGCGCTGGCGGAGCGAAGCCCCGGCTTCGTGTGGCGCCTGCAGAGCGACGCTGGAAACGCGACCGACATCAAGCTGACGGCCGATCCTCAGTTCATCGTCAACTTGAGCGTATGGGAGACGCCCGAGCAGCTCGAGCATTTCGTGTGGAACACGGTGCACAAGCGCTTCTACCAGAAGAAGGGCAATTGGTTCGAGCCGATGCAGACGCCGCACTTCGTGATGTGGTGGGTCCCCGCCGGGTATCTGCCGACGCCCCAGGAAGCGCTGGAGCGGCTGGCGCATCTCACGCGGCACGGCCCCAGCGAGCACGCCTTCGGCTGGGAGAGCCTGCCCAACATCAAGCTCTGGATGAGCCAACGCTGCGCCTGAGCGCGAGGAGGAGTTGCGTGCCCGAGACGCCAATGCCCCTGTGGGAAGTCTTTGTTCGCAACCGCTCCGGCCTGCCCCACAAGCATTGCGGCAGCGTGCATGCGCCCGACGCCGCCATGGCCCTGCAGGCCGCGCGCGACGTCTACACGCGCCGCGGCGAGGCCGTGTCGATCTGGGTGGTGCCGTCGAGCGCCATCACCGCGTCCGATCCGGGGCAGAAGGATGAGCTGTTCGAGCCGACGGCCAGCAAGATCTACCGCCATCCCACCTTCTACGAGGTGCCCGACGAGGTCGGCCATATGTGAGGTGGGCTCGCGGACCAACGCGCGTGTGCTTCGCGGACATTGCCGCGAAAGCAGAAGGCCCCGAGCAGATTGCCCGGGGCCCTACATATTGATTGCATCCGACCGCGTCGAGCGCCGTCCGGAGCGGAGGTCTACTTGAGCGGAACCTCGTCCCTACGCATTGGGTTGAGATGCAAGTTGACGCCAATGCGGACGATGTTGCCATCTGCCCTAATGTCAGCGAACTCGGGACCGCTGCTCACCTTGTAGTTCTCGTCGCCGAGGTCGTAGTGCATCCATTCGGCCTTGGCGGACACATGGTTCGTCAGGGCAAACTCCATACCGCCACCGTACGTGTAGCCGTTCTGCCAGCTGCTGTCGTTGATCGGCGTCACCAGGGTAAAGACCGAGGGGTTTCCACCAGTGTTCTGGTGGCCTCTCGGGGCAACTTCTCCGCCGGCCCAACCCGCCTTGCCGTAGAACAGCGCGCGGCCCCACGCATAGCCAATGCGGCCCGCCACTGACGCAAGTTGTTCGGTTTCGCCTCCGCACGTGAAGAAGAAGGCATTCGGGCAGGCCACGCCACCCTTGGCGTTGGCCCAGCCATAGTCGCCTTCGACGCCGACCACGATCTGCCCCGACTGCACGTTGTAGCCAACCTGGCCGCCCAGCAGCGCTCCCGCGACATCGTTGTCAACGAACCCGCCGATACGCCTTCCGGACGCGTCGGTAAAGTACCAGGGCTCACGTGCCCACGTTGCGCCCGCCGATCCGCCGCCATAGAGGCCCGTCCAGTTATATGCCTCTACCGGAGCAGGACCGCTGTCCTTGATGCTGGCACGCTGCTCAGGCGAAAACTGATAGCGCAGTCCACCGGTGAGGTTCCAGCCTTCGACATTCTCGCCCACTTTGTAGTCGAAGCGTGCGTAACCAAGCCAGCCGGTATTGATAAGGGCAGCCGCAGTACCGAGACCGAACTGACCGTACGTTCCAATCCGGTCCGTCGTCAGGTTGGCACTGAACGTAGGTGAGGTCCCTGAGCAGACGCCAATGCCCAGCAAGAAGTCGGAGCAGGTGTCGATCCTCGTGTTCACGTTGTCGGCGAATTCATGAAACACGCTGGCAGTAAAGAAGGGCTGCCACGCCAACGCACCTGTCGTGAAGTTGGTCCCCACTCTCATGCTGAGGCGGCCAAGCACGCTCTCGATATCCTCGATCTGCACGGTCCCTGGAAGAGCGATACCCGTGCTGTTCTGAAGGAAGATCGTACCCAGCGTTCTCAGCGGATCGACCGAGACACGGGACCACGTGACGCCACCCGACGGCTCGATGAACCAGCCGCCGCCGAGAGCCTGATTGTAGCCTGCGTTGCCGGTCAGGGAGGTGCCACGCGCGTTGAGATCCTGATCAAACAGCCCGCTGGCCCTGTCCGTCAGGCTCATCTGATAGAAATCCCAGCGCGATTGGGCATCGAGGAAGAAGCCGCCCTTGGTGAAGGCAGCGTAGACGCCGGCAAACGGAACCTGGAAATTGCCGCTGAACGTGCCGCCCGGCGACTTGTCGTCGGCGTCGGCCTCCATGTAGCCCGCCGTCACGCCGAGATGGAAGTTCGCGCCCGTCGCGCCGCCATTGAGGATGGATATGTCGTGGCCGACCTGGAAGCCCGAAAAGTCGGTCCGCGTGGTCGTGTTGCAGTTGACCGTGCCCGGCGTAGTGAAGCCAAGTCGCGATGTGTCGAGCGTCGTAGTGCCAGTATTCTCGTTCTCGACCGAGCCGGTGATGCCGCGCGCCCACGCACCGCTACCTTGCTGATTTGGAGCCGGATTGCCAGGGGCGCTGACAAAGGCGTTCGTGTTGGTGCCCAGAAACGAGGTGTTGACCGTATTCAGCACGGACACGAGCGAGTTGACCGAACCACCCTGCGCGAAGGGAACGAGGTCAGTTGGCTTGAAGACGAACCCAAACGCGCCGAAGTTGCTGAATGTGTTGGTGCACTGCGCCTGCGCCGCGGACGAGGCACCCAACCCCACCACCAACGCTGCTCCCGCCAGGAGAACACTTTTGCGCCGTGACCTCGGTGCCATGGCCATACCCCCTGGCTTTGCGACTGTACGTACTGCCGTATGCAACATCGCGTGCCCCTCATGCAGCAACTCACGCCCACAAGATGCGCAACTGACATCTTCCGAGGCTGATGCAACGTGACCCAAGATGGCCGCAGGTTCAATCCGTTGCGATGCTCTGAGAAGGGGCCAAAGGGTCTTTTGCCAGCCCCGCGTGCTCGGCTTGCAACACTTTGTGTCCACTACCGGCAGGGGAAAAAGGCAGACCAGCGCGAGGCTTGCATCCAGCAGCCCGCGTAACGAAACGGCCCCGGGCATTGGCTGCCCGGGGCCGGATCATCCACAGCAATTGCACAGGCAAAGACTACTTCATGGGAGGGGCTTCGCGCTGAACCGGGTTGAAGTGCAGGTTCAGACCGATGCGCACCGTGCTGCCATGCGTGTCGCCGTCCACCTGCAAGCCGTTGTCGACCGCGAACGTCTCCTTGCCCAAGTCGTAGTACATGTACTCGGCTTTGGCCGACCAGCGGTCGGTGAGCGCGAACTCCATGCCTGCGCCCGCCGTCCAACCGATGAGCGTGTCGCTGGAACCGTTGACCGAGGTGTTCGACGGAGCAATTGCCGCTCCGGCATTCTGCTTCGTCTGCAGAGTGACGTCGCCGAACGCCAGACCGCCCTTGCCGTAGAACAGGGCACGGCCCATCGAATATCCCAGCCGTCCCGTCACGGAGCCCAGGTTGTCCACCTCCGTCTCGCAGGTGAAGAAGAACGCGTTCGGGCAGGACTTGCCGCCATGGGCGTTGGTCCAGCCGTAGTCGGCTTCGATACCCACGACCGTCTGGCCCATCTGGACGTTGTACCCCGCTTGGCCGCCCGCGAAGTAGCCAGCAAAGCCCAAGCCATCGACGCTGGCGCCGTTGCTCAGGTATTTCCAGCTCTCGTGGCCCGAGATCATGGCCCCGACGGACGCACCGATGTAGGGGCCGGTCCAGTTGTATGTGTACACTGCCGGCACGTAGCCGTCCTTGACGCTGCCCGAGCGCGCCTCCGGCGAGAACTGGTAGCGCAGGCCGGCGTTGAAGTTCCAACCTTCGACGTCCTCGCCGGTCTTGTAGTCGACGCGGGCGTAGCCGAGCCACCCGGTGTTGAGGACTGCGGCCGCCGCTCCCAGACCAAGCTGGGCATAGGTGCCGATGCGGCTGGTGGTTATCGTCATGGCAGCGCCGTCGAGCACGACAGTGCAATTTACGTTGGGCGTGCAGCCGGGATCATTGTTGCCGCTCGTCACCGAGCGCGCCACCACGTCGCTGGCGAACTCATGGAAAACGCTGGCGGTGAAGAAGGGCTGCCAGGCCAAGCCTCCCGAGGTGAAATTAGTCCCAACCCGGAGGCTCAGGCGACCAAGCACGCTATCGATATCGTCGATCGTAACAGTGCCGGCCGCAAAGCGACCGCCGGCAAGCGGGAAGCCCGGCACGCTCAACGGATTGACCGACACGCGCGACCATACGACGCCGCCCGACGGCTCCAGGAACCAGCCATTCCCCAGGGCATGGTTGTAGCCGATGTTGCCGGTCAGAGAGACGCCTGTTGCGTCAAGCTCTTGTCCCCGCAGACCGTTGTTGGCGTCCGTGAGGCTATTCTGGAAGAAATCCCACCGGACCTGTCCGTCCATGAAGAAGCTGCCTTTGGTGAAGGCAGTGTACAAGCCAACGAACGGGACTTCGCTGTCGGCTTTGAAATCGCCGGCGGGTGAACTGAAGACCGTGCCGGGGAAGGCCGGGTTGGTATAGTTGCTACCCGGCGTGATGTCCTTGGTCCGCGACTCGAAGTAGCCGGCCGTGACGCCGAAGTGCCAGTTGGCGCCTGTGCCGCCGCCGTTCAGGATGGAGATGTCGTGGCCGACCTGGTAGGCCCAGTAGTCCTGCCGTGCGGTCGAGCTGCACTTCTGCGTCCCGGTGACAGGCGTGTTCCCGCCGGTGTAGTTCGTGAGGTCGAGCTTTCCGGTGCTGTGCGTGTCCGTGTCGACCGTTCCCGCGATGACCCGGCCCCAGACGCCGCTGCCCTGCTGATCCGGCTGCGGATTGCCCGGCGCGCTAACGAAGGCCGTCGTTTGCGTCAGGAACGCCGTATTGACAGTGTTTATCGTGCTCAGGAACACCGGTATCGACGCGCCCTTACCCAATGGCAGGGCGTTCTGAGTGGCCTCCGGCACCCCATTCTTGAAGAAAGCTACGTTGAAGTTGTCAGTACATTGGGCCCAAGCACTGGACGCGGCAAACACGCCCGCCAACAGTGCCGCGCCGCCCGGGATCGCGCGGTTGCGCGTCGCCTGCAGGCGAGTAACCATGCTCATCAGCCGCCTCCGTCAAGTTGGCCAAACGCATTGTCGGACGCAACAAGACGCGACTGAACACGATGCCCTGCCTGTACGCGACCTTACCCGCGCACCAGGGGTGCCGGCTGAATCGACATGAAGCGGAGCCTAGCTAAGAACAAGCATCGGACAATGTAGTTTTCGGTTGCGAGGCCGAGCGCAATGCGCTTTGCCGCGGGACAGTGCCGGTTTTGCAACATTGCCTTTTCACTCCGGACGCCCGCTAGGCTATCGTGGCGGGATCGCTGGTAGCCGAGGACTGCGTCCATGACCGCCCTTGTCGAGCCCCACACGCTGAAAGCCTGGCTGGCGGACGGGCAGGAGATCGCGCTCTTGGACGTACGCGAGAGCGGCCAATTCGGTGAATCCCACCTCTTCTTCGCCGTTCCGCTGGCCTACAGCCGCTTCGAGATAGGCCTGCCGGCCCTCGCGCCGAACCCGGCCGTGCGGCTCGTGCTATGTGACGGGGGCGAGGGAGTTGCCGCCCGAGCGGCGGCCAGGGCCCAGGATATGGGCTATCGCAACGTCCACATTCTCGCCGGCGGCGTGGGGGCCTGGAAGCGGGCCGGCTACACGCTCTATGCCGGCGTCAACGTGCCGAGCAAGACCTTCGGCGAGCTGGTGGAGCTCGAGAAGCATACGCCTCGCGTCACCGCGCGGGGGCCTCGAGGACATGCGCAAGGCGGGCGAGAACTTTGTCATCGTCGACGGACGGACCTTCACCGAATACAGCCGCATGAACATCCCGGGCGGCATCTCCTGTCCGAACGGCGAGCTCGTCCTGCGCATCGGCTGACATCGCCCCCGATCCCGCGACCAAGATCGTCGTCAACTGCGCTGGCCGCACGCGCTCCATCATCGGTGCGCAGACGCTCATCGACTTCGGCTGCCCCAATCCCGTCTACGCGCTCGAGAACGGCACGCAGGGCTGGTCGCTGGCCGGTCTCGACCTCGAGCACGGCGCGAGCCGGCGCTATCCCGAGCAGCAGCCGTCTGCCAATGCCGGTGCGCTCACGGCGCGGGCGCGCGAGGTCGCAGCCAGGCATGGGGCCGGTTTCGTCACTCCCGCCGAGGCCAACGCCTGGCTCGCTGACGCCTCGCGCACGACCTACCTGCTCGACGTGCGTACGCCCGAGGAGTTCGCGGCGCGGGCCGTGCCGGGCTTCGCGCACGCGCCTGGCGGCCAACTCATCCAGGCCACCGACCAGTGGGTGGGCGTCAGGGGCGCGCGGCTGGTGCTCGCGGACGAGGAAAGCGTGCGCGCGCCGGTGGTGGCGGCCTGGCTGCGCCAGCTCGGCCACGAGGCCTACGTGCTCGACGGTGGGACCGCCGCGGCGATCGGGCTCGCGTGGCAGCGCCCGCAGCCGCCCATGCTCGAGCTGGCACCCCTTGCAACCACGCCCGCTCCCGAGGTGGCGGCCGCCCTTGAAGCCGGCACCGCGACCGCAATCGACTTGCGCCCGAGCATGACCTATCGCAAGGGCCATATCGCCCAGGCGGCATGGTCGATCCGGCCGCACGTCGTAGCGGCAGCCGGGGATGGCAAAAAGACCGTCGTGCTCGTCGCAGACGAGCCGGCCGTGGCGCAGCTGGCGGCAATCGATCTCGCGCAGGCCGGTCTTGCCGACGTGCGGATTCTCGAAGGCGGATACGAGGCCTGGCGCGCCGCCGGCCTGTCGACGGCCGCCACGCCCGATCGTCCCGCAGATGCGGACTGTATCGATTTCCTGTTCTTCACCGCGGCGCGCCACGACGGCGATGCCGCAGCAGCGCGTGCCTATCTCACCTGGGAGATCGGCCTCGTCGGCCAGCTCGACGCCCAGGAGCGCGCCGCGTTCCGAATCGC
>CAVTVO010000021.1:0-70959 GCA_963738065.1 uncultured Alphaproteobacteria bacterium | reverse complement strand
ACACAGGAGGACAAGAACAGCGATAAGCACGCCAGTGCGATGAACGATGCACATTGATCCGTGCCCTCCCGGCCTTTCCAGCGACGCAGCCTCGCTGAGCCAGGCAATCATGTTGGTCACATTGCGCGTTGAGGGAGATCAATCCCGTCAACAAGGGAGGCACCTATTGATGTCGCAGATGGAGCGGAGCTAACACGTGAACAAGCAGCCCGGGCATGAGGAGCACTCGGAGATCCGTCACCTGTTGGGGCTCGACAAACCGCGCACGTCTCGGATCCTGGATCGCAAACTCCTGATCGGGGGGGCCGCGGCAGCGCTGCTCTTGTTGTTTGCCGCTGCCCTGTTCTTGCGTGGCAGCTCAAACGGTGGGCAAAGCTATGTCGTCGAACCAGCAAGCCGTGTTGATCTCACGGTCATCATCATGGTACGGGCTCCGTACAGCCGACGAATTAGGTGGACGCTCGAGCGAGCTGTCGGGGACGGTTCGCAGCGTGCTCGTAGACTACAACTCGCCGGTGAAAGTCGGCCAGGGATTGGCCGAGCTCGACACCGACAAGCTGAAGGCGACGCTCAACAGCTCACGCGCCAAGCTGGCCTCGGCCAAAGCCAAGGTCCTGGATGCGGAAGCCACCTTGGTTGAGAAGAAGCTCGTATACGAGAGGAAGACGACGCTCACCACGAGCAAATTCTCCTCGCAGCAGGACCTCGACACCGCCAAGGCCGCCTATGACCGGGCTATTGCCGCCGTCGCAAGCACCAAGGCCGATGTCGGCGTTGCCGAGGCTGATGTCGAACTCAACGAGACCAACCTCCTCAAGTCCCGCATCGTGTCGCCGATCAACGGCGTCGTTCTGAAGCGCAATGTCGATCCCGGACAGACCGTCGCGTCCTCCTTGCAGGCGCCGGTCCTTTTCACCATCGCCGAGGACCTCACGCAGATGGAAGTGCAGGTCGATGTCGATGAAGCCGACGTCGGTAAAGTCAAGGAAGGGCGAGCCCGGCACATTCTCGGTCGACGCCTTTCCGGATCGGAAATTTCAGGCGCGCATCCGCGAACTGCGCTACGGCTCGGAGGTCGTGCAGGGCGTGGTCACTTACAAAGCGGTTCTCTCGACCGACAACTCCGAGCTTCTCCTGCGGCCGGGAATGACCGCAACGGCAGAGATCATCGTTCAGCATGTGGCCAATGCATTGACGGTCCCCAACGCCGCCCTTCGGTATACCCCGCCGGCGAGGGCAGTCGTCGGAAGAGAACTCCAGCCTGCTCCGCAGGCTGGGAATCCTACGCGGACGGCCGCCGTTTCGGCCGGCGAGCCAACGGGAACAAAGTGGTCCCAACCGCAGGGTGTGGATCCTGAAGAATGGCGCGCCGTCTTACGTTGCTGTGGTGGTGGGACTGTCTGACGGCCAGCGCACGGAGATCGTAAAGGGCGACCTCAAGGTGGATCAGGGCGTCATCGTCGATAGCGCGACGGCCAAGCCGTAAGTGCCGTGCAAAAACCGACAAACAATGATCAAACCCTGATCGAACTCAGGGACGTCACCAAGGTGTACGGCTCGGGCGATGCGGCAGTTCATGCGCTTGCCGGGGCGGATCTGAAGATTAGGCCGCATGAGTTCGTGGCCATCATGGGGCCGTCGGGCTCCGGCAAGTCGACGGCCATGAACATTATCGGATGTCTCGATACGCCGACTTCCGGATCGTACTTCTTCAAGGGCATCGACGTCGGGTCTTTGCAGCGTGATCAGCGCGCACTTCTGCGCCGCCACTTTCTTGGTTTCGTATTCCAGGGTTTCAATCTGCTTCCCAGAACATCCGCCATCGAGAACGTTGAGCTGCCGCTCGTGTATCGCGGCATGCCGTTCGAGGAGCGGCGGGGCTTGGCAAGCCGGGCACTCGAGCGTGTGGGCCTGAAGGGCCGGGAAGGTCACACCGCCAACCAGCTGTCCGGCGGACAACAGCAGCGCGTCGCCATAGCCCGCGCGATCGTGACAAGTCCTGCCGTCCTGCTTGCTGACGAGCCGACCGGAAATCTCGATACCAAGACGAGCCGAGGCATCATGGACTTGCTCACCAGCCTCAACCGCGACCAGGGCATCACCGTGGTCATGGTCACGCATGAGGCCGACATTGCGGCATACGCGCAACGCGTCATCGGTTTCCTGGACGGCCGTATTGCCTCCGACGTGATCAACAAGGAGCGGACTGATGGTCTATGAGACTGTCAAGCTGGCTCTGCAGGCGATCCTGCGCAATTCGCTTCGATCGTTCCTCACGATGCTCGGTATCGTGATCGGCGTTGGTGCGGTCATCGCCATGGTCACGATCGGCAATGGCACCACCGCCAAAGTGGCCGCGGACCTGGCGAGGCTCGGCAGCAATCTGCTTTCGGTTCGGCCCGGGCAGTTCGGACCCGGGCGGGCCAGTTCCGAGGCCAAGCCATTCAATATCCGCGACGTGGAGGCGCTGAAGGCACAGCTTCGCGGGGTTCGCGCCATAGCGCCCACGAGCCAAAAGGCAACAACAATTGTCTACGGGTCGGAGAACCGCAGTACGCCCGTGACCGGCACCGAGAACGGCTATTTCCTGACACACGATTGGCAGCTGACGAGCGGCCGGCGCTTCCTGGAGGGCGAGGTCCGCAGCGGGCGGGCGGCTTGCGTCATAGGGCAAACCGTGCGCGAGAAGCTGTTCGGCAGGGAGGAGCCGATCGGTCGCAGCATCCGCGTCAACAAGATCTCCTGCGAGGTCATCGGGCTGTTGGCGGCCAAGGGCCAATCCAGCTTCGGCACGGACCAGGACGACACAGTGATCGTGCCGCTGCGCATGTTTCAGCGGCGCATCGCCGGCAGCTCGGATATCTCCACGATCTGGGTGTCGGCAGAGGAAGGAACCGATACCTCCAAGGTTCAGGCGGACATTGAGCGGCTGCTCAGAGAGCGGCGCAACATAACAACCAGCAAGGAGGATGACTTCTCGGTCCGCGATATGAAGCAGATCGCCCAGACCCAAACTGCCACGACGACGGTGTTGACCGGCCTGCTGGCTGCTGTGGCGGGTGTTAGCCTGCTTGTCGGCGGCATCGGCATCATGAACATCATGCTGGTGTCGGTGACTGAGCGCACGCGCGAGATTGGCATTCGCCTGGCGATCGGCGCGCTCGAAGCCCAGGTGCTGACGCAGTTCCTGGTGGAGGCCGTGGTGCTTTCTGGGCTCGGCGGCGTCATCGGCATCATGCTGGGTCTTGCACTGGCAGGCCTCGCCACTCGGGCCCTCGACGTTCCATTCGTACTCAATCTTACCATCGTCCTGATCGCGTTCGCATTCTCTGCCATCGTCGGGGTCGTCTTCGGTTACTTCCCGGCGCGTCGTGCGGCACATCTGGACCCGATTGAGGCACTCCGCCATGAATGACAGCGGATGTCGCACCAGAGCGTTCGGCCTGGCAAAACGCATCGCACCGGAATGATGACGATCAAGGTCGCGCAGTGAAATGACGGCATATTGTTTTGAACTTCGCAAGGATCACCGATGAAGACGCTCGCCATTGCGATTGCTGCCGTTGCCGTCGTCGCAGGTCATGCGCGCGCGGACTGCGGCGCGGAGCTCAAGAGCTTCTGGGACAAGCTCGAGCAGAGACACTACGCGGGGTTGTCGCCTCAACAATTGGCCGCGCTTAGCCGCATGGCGCTGTGGGCTTACGATGCCTGTATGGCGGGGGATGGACGCGAAGCCGGAATGCTGTTCGGAAAGCTAGCCCTCTTGTACGATCAACGGGATCAATCGACAGGACCGTACAATCCAAACGAGCCATCGCGGTGAACCGTGGTTCTCGGCGGGTCGAGAGTTGCGCGCTCACCATGAGCAAATGCCTATGATCAAGCATTTGAGCGACCTTCCGAGCCATGTGGTCGGCTTCATGTGCAGCGGCCGCATCACACGGCGCGACTACGAAACGGTCTTGATGCCCGTCATTGAGACGACGCTGAAGCGTCACGAGAAGGTGCGGCTCTACTACCGGATCGCGCAGGACTTTTCGCACATCGAGCCCGGCGTGTCGCACGATTTCGACCTCGGGATCGACCACCTCATGCGCTGGGATCGCATTGCCATCGTCACGAACCTTGATTGGTTTCGAGAGACAGTTCGCGCACTCAGCTTCTTGCTTCCGGGAGACGTCGAGCTCTTCACCCTTGACGAGGAAGTCGAAGCTCGCGAGTGGATTCTCGCGTAGCTCTACGTGGCGGGCCCTTTCCACCTACGCACCGGACGTCGACTGGCGGCGGTGCCCTCCAGTTACGAATAAATACAATTTGTCGCCGGTGCGGTGCACGCCTGAGGCCGACTTACGTTTGTCTGGCGGCATCAACGAAGGGAGACCACCATGCTCGCGCTCCGCCTTTCACTCGCGTGTGTCCTGTCAACCGTTCTTCTCAGCATCGTCGTCGCCAATGCCATTGATGATGCACGCCCACCGAAGCCGGCACAGTCAACTCAGTGGACGACTGATGTCTTCAGAAACCCCCACTAAGTTGCAAACGGAAAAGGAGCGCATGCGCGAGAGCTTCGGCATCGCCCTTAGAGCCGCCGTGTTTTGGCCGTTGTGCGTGCCGATTGAACGTACACATTCCTGTTCCACCTCATCGCATTTTCGACTTGAGCTTGATGGTCGGTCCGTCGACGACGAACCTGCCGTATCCTTGATGGTGGATGGGCCGCGTCAGCCGCCATGGGTTGCCTCGATTGCTGAAACGCGCATCGAGGAAACGAGCGAGCCGCGGCGATTCCGTTTTCTGGCGCAACGCGACGTGGACGGAAATCGGCTTGGCCGGCCAAACTCACAAATCCGTCATCCGCTCTTGCTGCACCGACTCCTTGAGCGCGCGCATGATGTCCTCGCGCGAGATCATCCCGGCCAGGCGCCCGTTGCTGTCCCTGACCGGAAAGCTGCGAGCCTTGAGGCTCACCATCTTCTGAAGGACGCGCGTCAGGGGAGCATCGGGTTGAACGTCGACGACTTCCCTGGTCATCACCTCGGCCACCTTGCCCGACATCAGCTCGTCATATTGCGGGACCATTTGCTTGGTCGTGAATATGAAGGCCTTGAGGAAGTCGAACTTGGTGACGATGCCGATCAGGCGATCTTGCTCGACGACCGGAAAGGCATTGAAATCCCGGGCAGCGAACAAGCCCTCGAGCTCCCGCAGCGTGACTTGGGGCCCGACCACGACCACGTCGCGCGTCATGTATTGACCGACCGTGCATTCCAGGAAGCGATACATGCTCATTGGCTGTGCCTGTCGCGTGTCCATCGTGGGATCGATTGATCGGCATCAAGGCCGTCCGTTTCGCCACCCTACACAATAATGGCGCTAGGCATATGACGCAGATCATCCCCGCTGAGACACCGAGCGGAAGTCTTCAATGGTTACACGACGCCAGGCCAATATTGGCATCGTTGCGGCGAGCGTCGTCGTGGGTGCGTCCACCCTTGCCGCGCAGCAAGCAAAGGTCTTGGCACTGCCTCCCCCACGTATGGACGGAGGCAAGCCTCTGCTCGATGCGTTGAAGCTACGGCATTCCACGCGCGCGTACTCGGACCGGTCCTTGTCCTCCCAGGTGTTGTCGGATTTGCTCTGGTCGGCATTCGGCATCAATCGTCCGGCGTCCGGTGACCGCACCGCTCCTTATTGGCGCCACGTGATGGTGATCGACATCTACGTCACCATGGCCGACGGCGTCTGGATGTACGAGCCGAAGCAGCACGCGCTCATCAAGCATCAGGACGGCGATGTTCGCGCTGCCACGGGCTCACAGGATTTCGTCGCAACCGCGCCCCTCAATCTCATCTACGTGGCGCATGGCGAGCGGATGCAGAATGTGTCGGTCGAGGATCGGCGGCTCTACGCTTCGGTTGATGCAGGCTTCATCGGGCAGAATGTCTATCTGTTCTGCGCGTCGGAAGGCCTCGCGAGCGTATTTCGCGGGGCGCTCGATCAACGCAAGCTGGCGCAGATGCTGGAATTGCCGGCGGGGCAGTTCGTGACCTTCGCCCAGACCGTCGGCTATCCGAAGACGTAACCCGGCATTGCCGACGGAGACAACTGGCGCGAACTGTCTTGGTGGTGCGTGTGACGGGCTGAGTGCGTCGCGATGGTCAGAGTGTTTGCCGTTATTGCCATGGCGGTGCTGCTGCCAACCACGGCTCTGGCGCAGGGGCCAGCTGCGTCCGGCGGTGTTGAACGCGGACGTGCCATCGCCAACAATATCTGCTGGATGCCACGTCGTGGGGTCGGACCAGGAATTCTCCCCAATCCTGCGTGAGCCCGGGCCTGATTTCAGGGCGATTGCCAGGAAACCGGGCGTGTCCGTGCAGTCGCTGATGGACTTTCTCCGAAGCACACACGGGCTGGAAGGCAAACCCTATCGGATGCCCAATCCCCGGCTCACGGATGAGATGATCACCGAGGTGGCCCGTTACATCATGAGCCTCCGGAACCCGTAGCGCACGGGGGAAGCGCCTATCGGCCCGGCCAGAAGGATGTCACCGCAAACAGACCCACGGCCAGGGTCATCAAAGCAGCGGCCATCCATCCCAGCGTCCGGAGCCATACCGATTAAGCATCGGCGCGCCTCTGCCGTTGGAGATGATGAACATAACCGCGAACATGATCGGCACCGCGACGATACCGTTGATGACGGCCGTCCAGAACAACATGGCGATGGGATCGATCCGGGTGGCGGCGAGCGCGGCGCCCCCGAGCGTCGCCGCGCCGACGATGCCGTAAAAGCCAAGGGCCCGGCTGGCGGGCAACTCGAGGCTGCCTCGCAACCCGAACGCCTCGGCCACGGCATAGGCGGCGGAGCCGGCAAGAACCGGCACCGCGAGCAACCCTGTACCGATGATGCCGGCCGCAAACAGAACGAAGGTGAGCTCGCCCGCGATCGGCCGCAAGGCTTCTGCCGCCTGCGATGCGGTTTCTATGTGTGTGACGCCGTGCGCGTTCAACGTCGCAGCGGTGGTCACGATAATACAGAAGGCGATCACATTCGAGAACGCCATCCCAAACCAGGTGTCGGTGGAGATGTGCGGGAAGGAATGCGCCAGCGGCTGGCCGCCGTCGCCCAGAGCCTTGCGATAAAGAGGCGGGATTCCTCTGCCTCCTGCGACGCCTGCCAGAAGAACAGATACGGGCTGATCGTCGTGCCGAACACGGCGACGATGGTGAGCAGGTAACTCTGATCGAAGGAGATCGATGGAAGCAGTGTCAACGCGACAACCCGGCTCCACGGAACCTCGATGCTAAAGGCGCCGACAACGTAGACGAGAAGCACCAGCGTGAGGAACTTGAGATAGCCGGCGTAGCGGTGGTAGGGGACGAATACTTCGGCCGTCAGGCAGGCCACTCCGAAGCCCGCCGCGTAGAGGAGAACCGGCCCGCCGATGACCAGGCGTAGGGCTTCGGCCATGGCCGCGAGATCTGCGGCGATGTTGATCGTGTTCGCCACCACAAGCAGCGCAACCAGACCGTAGAAAACAGCCGAAGGCAGCCGCCCGGCAAGATTGCGGGCCAAGCCTCGGCAACATCGCCCCTGAAATCGATCTGAAGAAGGTCGATTCCTGCGCCGACCTGCGCGAGGCCCTAGATATCGATTCGATGGATTTCCTGAATTTCGTGACGGCGATCCACCACCGTCTCGGGGTCGACATCCCGGAGCTCGACTATCCGAAGCTCGTCACGCTGGATGGAGCAGTCGGCTATCTGAAGACCAAGCTTGGGCCGACCAAGAGCTGACGAGACGGGCCCACGATCCGCGGCTGGGGCGGGCTCACAGACCCCGGTGCTTTCCGGCAGGCCCTCGGCCTCGACGAGAAGCAGACACCGATCGGGTTCCCACCAGGTCTTCGAGCCCGCGCAGCAGCACATCGATGTCGCCGTCCACGCTGTACGGCGCCAGACTTGCGCGGGCCGCGCCATCGGCGCCGAACGCGCGCACAAGCGGCTGGGCGCAATGGTAGCCACCGCGCAGCGCAACGCCACGCGTATCGAGAAAGCGGCAGACCTCCTCAGCGGAGAAGCCCTCGATGCTAAACGAGACCACACCCCTGCGGTCATGGCTATCCAGCGGTCCCAGCACACGTGCGCCTGCGATCGACGCCAGCCCGTCGAGCACCCGGCGCGTCAGACGCAGCTCGTGCATTTGGATGGCGTGCCAATCGAGCGCCTGCATCCAATCGAGTGCGGCGCCAAGGCCGATAGCGGCGGCGATCGGCGGTGTGCCGGCCTCGAAGCGCCGTGGCGGTGGCCTGAAGGTCGCTTTGGTCAGCGTGACCTCCTCGATCATCTGGCCGCCGGTCATGAACGGCGGCATGGACTCGAGGAGATCGCGGCGGCCCCACAGCACGCCGATGCCGGTCGGCGCATAGGTCTTGTGACCGGAGAAGGCATAGAAATCGACATCGAGCTTGCGTACGTCGAGCGGTCCGTGCGGAGCGCGCTGGGCTCCGTCCAGCATGACCTTTGCGCCGACCGCACGCGCTGCCGCCACGACCTGGGCGGCGTCGGTCATCGCACCGGTGACGTTCGAGCAATGCGTGAGCGCGACCAGCCTGCAGCGAGGGGTGAGCTCGGAGTCGAGCCGCGCGAGATTGAGCCGCCCCTCCGGCGTCATCGGCAAGAAACGCAGAACGACGCCGCGCCGCTCGGCGAGCCTTTGCCAAGGCACCAGGTTGCTGTGGTGCTCCAGCACCGAAAGCAGGACCTCGTCGCCAGGCTCGAGTTGAGCCCCGAAGGAATGCGCCAGCAGATTGATCGCCGACGTGGCGCCGTAGGTGAAGACGACCTCTTCGGCCGCGGTTGCGTGCAGGAATCGCGCGACGCGGCCGCGCGCCTCGTCATAGGCGTCGGTCGCTGCTCGCGCCAACCGGTGCAAACCTTCATGCACGTTGGCGCGCGGTTGCAGCTCAAACTGGCGCAGCGCGTCCAGCACGACTCCAGGCATTTGCGCGGTTGCGGCGCTGTCCAAGTAATGCAGGCTTGGGTCTGCCAGGCTTGGAAAGTCACGCTTGAGCGCAGCGGTATCGAACGGCCGCTTCTGTATGCAAGTCTTCATGCGGCGTCACAAATCCTCTGAGAGGTTATTGCCGCCAGCCTGCGCCTCGCCGCGCGCACCGGCTCCAACATTGCGAGCCGCCGGCCATAGGTCACGCAGCTCGTCGGGAAACATCTTGATCAACTTTTCGATCTCGCCAGGATCAAGCTTATTCGACATGACATCAAACACCGCCCGCACCGCGCGTTCGGGCTCGATCCCGAGGCCACGGAAGACTTCACCGTTCACGTGGTCCAGAAAGTCTTCCTTGTGGCGTTCCCTAGTCGGCGTTCCGGCCGGGTGCCACCCCTCGTAGTAAAACCCACGGCTCAGTATGGGCAGCTGCGCTCCCAGGTGCACCGCGCTCTCAGGGCCGATCCGATCGCGAACCGCATGCAAACTGGCGCTCAGCACCTTGTAAGCATGCCGGCGATCAATTGCCAGGTGCTCCATCAAGTCCTTGAGCCATAGATTTGTCTGTTGCAGGGTTGTGTCGAAGACATCGAGGCCGGTTGACATAGTCGGAACACCCAGGTTGAAGCCTCCAGCGCTGTGACCACATCATCGGTCCGCACTGCGTGACATTGATCTGGAACAGCACCGCTGGCGTAGCCGCGCTAGAGCAACTGCTCCAGGCAACTGACCAACTCGTTGAGCATCAGTGTGGAAACTCCCGGGACTGTCTAGCCGTCCTCCCTTTCTCCGTCCCAACCGAAATGGTGGGTCCGATGGTGGGTCGGCCGCATAGCAGGACGAAATTGCCTTGCCGATCAATGGTGCTTGACCGACACTCCCTCCGCCAGATGATCAATGTAACGCGCTGAAATATAAACGTATTTTGCGACTATAGGAAGGCCTGCCCCACGTTCCGCCCCACGTTCCCCCACTTTCTTCTAGCCCTGCGAGGCCCCCATATTCGCGTCCTTCTTTCGATGACAAACGCATCTCTCATCCACGACGTCACGATCCCGTTTGGTGGGCCTGAGGCCCCTACTTCGGGAGGGTTGCCATCCACGCCAGGACCTCGGACGCAAGCCAAGCCACGCGTCGCGGTCCAAGGTGTCGCTGCTTTGGGAACAAACCTTGCGCGATGTAGGCGTAGAGCGTTGACCTCGACAGTCCCGTCCGCGCAAGAACGATCCTCAGTTTCCAAAGCTCCTCGCCGGTGTCTATCTGAGGTGCGGCATACGTCTCGGTACTCGCCATGGTTGCTTCTCACGATCACACTGCTGGGTGGTCGCTCAAAGCGTCGTCGCAACATGTCCCGATCGCCGTAAGGTCCTGCGCGTTGAGAACCGACAGAAATTTGGCTCTGACGGGAAGACCGGGCAATAGGGTAAATTGGGAAAACGCGGGAACTTCCGTGCAGTTCTGTGCAGTATTGGTGCAACGTACGCGGATGCACCTGGCAGCCCTGGTGGGCGAAGCGATCTCCATCCAGTTCCTTTGTTCGATCTGAAGACCGTTCCTTCGCTCTCTAATCGCAACTTCGAAGGCAAGGGCTTTTTTGCCTTTCAGCGCCTTCCCTTGGTTTGACCCCGCCGGAGGCTTCCCTTCGTCCCGACCACGATCTGCCACGGCCGGCGCGCGCAGGTCGGGTCAAGATCGGCCGTCGCTCCGACCTCGACGCGAACGCACCTCCGCCAGGCCGCATCTTGATGCGACCGAGCACGACGGCATGCTGGTGCTTTCGGGTGCCTTGCCTCCTCACCACCTTCGCGGTTGCGCGCTCTCTGCCGAGTACACCGTTCTCTTCGCGGTCGAGGGTGTCGCCGCATCATGGCCTTTCGAGGGGGATCGACGCCGCAATGACCCGAACGCGTTCACATATGTCGCGGGAAGAATCGCGCGGTCGCCGAGGTTGTGGATCGGCGTGGAATAGTTGACCGGCTGGGCTTGGGATCGGCGTCGAAGAATTGACCGACTCAGGTCTCGGCGGATGCCTCCTCTGGTTGCAGAGGGGGCCAGCCGGGATGATGACCGTGGAGACGATAGGCAGGATCCGCCGTGCGTATCTGGTCGAAGGCGAGAGCATCCGAGGGATAGCGCGACGCTTGCGGGTGTCGCGTCAGGTTGTGCGGCGAGCGATCGGCGCTGAGAGCGGCGAGTTCCACTACGAGCGCAGCGTGCAGCCGCTGCCGAAGCTTGGCTCGCATGTTGCTGATCTTGATCGACTACTGGAGGAGAACGAGCGCCGGCCGCGCCGTGAGCGGCTGACGCTGATGCGCATCTTTGAGGAGTTGCGCGGGCTCGGGTTCGCGGGCGGCTACGACACGGTTCGTCGCTATGGCCGGCGCTGGCAGCGGGCGCGAGACGCCCAGCTTGCCGAGGCCTATGTGCCGCTCGTCTACGCCCCCGGCGAAGCCTACCAGTTCGACTGGAGCCACGAGGTTGTGGTGCTGGCGGGTGTGACCACGGTCGTGAAGGTGGCGCACGTTCGGCTCTGTCACAGCCGCATGCCGTTCGTGCGGGCCTATCCGCGCGAGGCTCAGGAGATGGTGTTCGACGCTCATGATCGGGCGTTCGCCTTCTTCAAGGGCGCGGCCAAGGTCGGCATCTACGACAACATGAAGACGGCGGTGGACGGCATCTTCGTGGGCAAGGAGCGCGCCTACAATCGCCGCTTCCTGGCGATGTGCAGCCACCATCTGGTGGAGCCGAGAGCCTGCACGCCGGCGGCGGGCTGGGAGAAGGGCCAGGTCGAGAACCAGGTCGGCCTGGTGCGGCAGCGCTTCTTCTCGCCGCGGCTGAAGTTCAAGAGCTACGCCGAGCTCAATGCCTATCTGCTCGACCGCTGTGTGGCCTACGCCAAGGCGGCTGCCCATCCCGAGCAGAAGGAGAAGACTGTGTTCGAGGTGCTCGAAGCCGAGCGCGCGGCCCTGATCCCCTACCGCGGCTCCTTCGACAGCTTCCGAGCGATCGTCGCGGCCGTCTCCAAGCTCTGCCTGGTGAGCTTCGACGGCAACAAGTACTCGGTCAACGCCAAGGCGGTCGGCCGGCCAGTGGACGTGCATGTCTATGCCGAGCGCATCGTCATCCGCCAGGACGGCGTGATCGTGGGTGAGCATGCGCGCCGCTTCGGCCAGCACCAGACGGTCTACGACCCCTGGCACTACGTGCCGGTGCTCGCCCGCAAACCTGGCGCCCTGCGCAACGGAGCCCCGTTCAAGGACTGGACGCTGCCGGCCTCGCTGGAGAAGGTCCGGCGCAAACTGACGGGGTCCCCGGACGGCGACCGGCAGATGGTGTCGATCCTGACCGGCGTGCTGACCGATGGCCTCGCGGCCGTCGAGGCCGCCTGTCGGGAAGCGCTGGTGAGCGGCATCGCCAGCGCCGATGTGATCTTGAACATCCTGGCCCGCAGCCAGGCTCCGGCACCGTCAGGACCTGTGCAGACGCCGGAGAGCCTGAGGCTCGAGCATGCCCCGCTCGCCGACTGTGCCCGCTATGACAACTTGAGGAGCCGCGTTGTCGAGGAGGCCGCCTATGGAGCGGCATGAGATCCTGGACATGCTGGGCACCCTGCAGCTATCGGGCATGCGAGCCGCTTACGACGAGATCGTGCCCAACGGCGTGAAGCGCCAGCACTCGTTCGAGCGCATCTTCGCCTCGCTGATCAAGGCCGAGATCGCCGAGAAGCACGCCCGGTCGATCCGCTACCAGCTGGGCATCGCCAAGCTGCCGCTGGCCAAGGAGATCGAGGAGTTCGTCTTCAAGGGCACGCCGATCAACGCCGATCTGGTGAAGGACCTGGCCGGCGGCGGCTTCCTCGCGCACCAGCGCAACGTGGTGCTGATCGGCGGCACCGGCTCCGGCAAGAGCCATCTGGCGATCGGCATCGCCAGGAGCTGCATCCGCGGCGGTGCCAAGGCGCGCTACTTCAATGTGGTCGACCTCGTCAACAAGCTCGAGGCGGAAGCCAAGCTCGGCCGCCAGGGCCGCATTGCCGACCGGCTGACCCGGGTCAACCTTCTTGTCCTCGATGAGCTCGGCTATCTGCCGTTCGCCCACAGCGGCGGCCAGCTGCTGTTCCACCTGATCAGCCGCCTCTACGAGCGCACCTCGATCGTCGTCACGACCAATCTGGCCTTCGCCGACTGGGCCACCGTGTTCGGCGACAGCAAGATGACGACGGCGCTGCTGGACCGGCTCACTCACCACTGCGACATCATCGAGACCGGCAACGACAGCTGGCGCTTCAAGAACCGCAAGTAGCCGCGCCCCTGTCGATCGGCTTCCAATCCAGACCCACCAAAAGCACGCGCACGCGCCGAACCTTCCGCCGCTACGCTGCGCTGCGCGCCTCCAGGTTCGGCGCTGCAGCTCCACAACCTAGGGAATGGTCAACTCTTCGACGCCGATCCTGGTCACGGGTTCGCTGCTGATTGACAGGTGATACATTGTTGCTGCCCGCGCATTGTCGGCACCGGATCGAGTGGACCAATCCGGACCAGCCTACGGTTTGGCTTGCCTTGTTCGTAGAGGGGGAACTTGGAGTTTCCTGAGGTGCAACGCGTGAGCAGTTTGCCGCCCGCGTTTGATGCTGGTCTTATGTCCGCTGCCCTGGTTGACCAGGGCATTGCTGATCTGTACCGGGCGGCGGAAGACGATGCCGTTTTTGCTGCACGTTCTTCAAGGCCACTGGGCGGCTCTTGGCGAACCGGCGATGCTCATGCGATTTCAGCATGTGCTATGAACAGTGATCCTGCGATGCAGGTTGGGATGCGCTTCAAGTTGTCACGCAACTGTCATGACACTGTCCCGAGCTGTGCAGGATCGGGTGGGGCGGCATAACGGGCGCTGCCGAGAGCTATCGACGGCAAGTGGGGACGCGGTTATGCTTGTCCACGGTCGTCATTTTTGATGGATTTTGTCATGGCGGTACCCAAGAAATTTATCTCCAAGGCTGGTGCGTGGTGCAATGGCGAGGTTGCCTATCTCGCATGGCGGGTTGACGCAAAGATCCCGGATTGTCTCGGCTTTATGATCACCCGCGTCCACGAGACGGGCGAGGACGCCGGGAAGCGGCGCATCCTGCCGACCTGGGTCGCATTTGAGGATCAGAGCAATCCCAACTGGAACGAACAGGATTCTTCGGTCTGGCCTATCCAGCGCTTTGAATGGCGCGATCTGACGCTGCGTAAGTCACGCGACACGACGCATGTGCGTCCGATCGATTTCGACGTACACTACGAGATTGTTCCGGTCGGGCTGGCAGGATCCGGCAGGACACCGATCCCGCCGAGCGCAACCGCACCCGCAACCGACAGCGCCGGCAAGCCAAGTTTTGAGGGCGCCAAGCATGCACTGTTCCAGATCGGAGAGCCAATCAAGACCGATACGATATCGGTGACGCACGATTTTGGGAACAACAGCGCACGCATCGCGGCTGCCTTCACCAACGGCATTCTCTCAACGCAGAATTTTGTGCGCCAGTTGCAATCGGTGAACAAGGCGCCGCCGAAGAAGATGCTGGATGCCGCGCATTCCGAGGACAATGACGAACGTATTGCGGCGAGCAAACATGTTGAGGATCACCTGCTTGCGACGCTCAAGCGCGAGATCGTCAATCCGAAGTCCGAGATCCGCTCTTTCCTGACGGGCGATGTCTTCGACTTCGTGACAAGCCTCTTGCACCGCGCGGAGAAGGAAGGGGGCGAGGTTCATCTTGCGCTCTATGAGTTGCACGACAAGGCCTTGATTGATGCGCTGACGGCTGCGATGCGCAAGGGTCTCATTCACATCATCCTATCAACGGCGGGCAACAAGGACCCCAATCCCAAGGGCACGCCCAAGGAAGATCGCCAGCCGGTCGTCTGGGATGTCGAGAACGATGCGCCGCGCGCAGCACTGCATGCGCTTGCCAAGGGCGCGCTTAAGAACCGCGTTATTGACCGGATGTTCAATTCGAGCGGGCGGATCGGCCACAACAAGTTCGCCGTGCTGGTGAAGGGCGACAAGGCCGTCTCGGTGATGACCGGCAGCACGAACTGGACCGAGACGGGTCTGTGTGCGCAATCGAACAATGTCATCATCATCGAGGATGAGGGCCTTGCCGGTGACTACTTGAAGTATTGGCAGCGCCTGCGCGATGACCCGCAGCCTGCACGTGAGCCGCTCACTGTCAACGGAGCAGATGGCAAGCCGATCATCGGCGCTGCCGCCAGCAGCGGCAAGCAGGGCGTCAAAATCCGAACCGCCAACGCCGCTGCGCCTAAGGAATTTGCATTGCCAGCAAAACCATCCACGGCGCGCGTCTGGTGCTCTCCGAATACTAAAGAGACGGCTGTGCCCAAGGATAGCCCCAAGCGCCCGCCGGACCTCGAGACCGTCTACGGGCTGATGGACAATGCAAAGAGTGCGATCCTCTTTCTGACCTTCTTGCCGGGCTATGCTGGGCAGAACAACATCATCGGCGAAGCGGCAGCGCTTGCCGAGAAGAGATCCGATCTCTTCGTACTGGGCGCGGTGAGCGATCCCAAGGCCTTGCCGCCCACGCCGGAAGAGAGTGGCCAGTCAGAGGGCTATACCGATGCCAAAGGCAAGTCGCATAAATTGCCGCCGCCGGCAATCTGGTGGCCGCATGGCAAGCAAAGCAGAATAGCAATGATCCGCGCTGCCGCATTGAAAATCCCTTTCGGGAATTTGCGACCTGAATTGTTAACTGCCGGTCATGCCATCATTCACGACAAGATCATTGTGATTGACCCGCTCGATCCGGAGCACTGCGCGTTGATCACCGGAAGTCATAATCTTGGCTACAAAGCATCCTATTGCAACGATGAGAACTTGCTGATCGTGCGCCAGAATCCGGCCCTTGCGACAGCCTATGCGGTGCACGTGCTCGATATTTATGACCACTATGTCTTTCGTGCACGAATCGAGGAAAACATCCGGCAGCAACTCATCGAGGGAAAGATCCACTCTTACGAAGAGGGTGCGGCGCAGTCAAAGCCGCAAGGGCTGTTGAAGACCAATGACGGCTGGCAGGACCGATTTTTCAAGAAGCATCCGAAATCAAGCCTCGAGTATTTCCTTTCGATTTAGGCGACCGCACTTAGGCACAGGCCGTTTCCGGCTGGCGGAACACGCGCGGCGCCGTAGCTCCGAGCTCCGGTCATCTACCGCACCCGAGCCGGGCACAACGCCATCGGGATCTTCATGCGAGCCATCTGCGCCTTCGGTCAGCGGCGGGGGATCGGCTGGACTAGCAAGGGAAAGAGCACCATATAGATGCTGAGCAATGGTGGTGTCGATAGCGGCAACCGCTGATAGGACCAACAGTGAGCAAACGAGGCAATTGACATGAAGCTTCGTGATTTTTTGGCGACCTGGGGTTTGTCGAGCCTGAAGCTCAGACTCGGTTTCCTCGAGGGTGAGTTCACGCCGAGCGATCCGGATCGTGCCGCCGCCTGGGATCTCTATGTCGAACTGCTGACACGCATTGCCACCCAGACCCTGCCCGACGAGGACGGAGACGAACAAGCTGCGCTCAACAGCGTCTACGCCATCTTCCCAATAACACGCGACATCCTGAAGAAGCATGGCGCGGGTGCTGGCCAGTTTGCGAAGATTGCGATTCCCGTGCTGAACCAAGTTGTGCGGCCGTTCACGGCCCGGTGGCATCGGCTGGTACTGGCCAAGGCGTTTGATTCACAACAGCATAGGACGGCATTTCGAGTTGAATTGCGCGAGCTGCAAGCAGTGCTCAAACGATATACGAGCGCTCTTGCCGCGCTGGCAGACGTAGAGGACCTGTCCTCACTCGAAGCGCTCGACGAAAGCCCGTAACGTTGTCTAAGGCATGCAGGTGGAGGCCCCCCCTTGGCTGCCGAGTGACCGCAGCGCTCGCTTAATTTTAAGCCGCGCATTTCGATCGGTCTTGCCAACTCCACTAATGTACCGCGCGACCGAGTCAGCCCACACTCTCCGATTGGAAGGCGATGTTCGGCGGCACGGACTTTTGAAGCCAAGCGACAGAAGGTGCTTGAGGACGAGAACCGCAAGTTGAGGAAGCTCATGGCCGTGTAGGTAATGGACTACGCCACGCGCAACGGGCTCTGGCGACAAAATGCTGACGCCAGACCCGAGGAGAGCCGCCGTGAGCTGGACGATTGAAGAGAAAGACTATTCACGGAGTGGAGAAGCCTATCGTGCACGACGATAATCGGGGACGTCATCCAGGATCCTCAATTTTCCCCGGATGGCTGATTGCCTGGCTCGAGTTGCTGCGGCAAAAGGCGAAAGCCGGCGCTGTCATCGATTGGAGCTTGCTGGTTGGCTACGATTTCTTCATCTCCTACAGGCGTAGCGACGCCTCGCCGTACGCGAATACTCTCTTCACATTGTTGCGCAACGCCGATTTCCGATGCTTCCTCGATGACAACGATGCGGCCCCCGGCACGCCGTTGACGGCGCGCCTGCTATGGGCGCTGAAGCGAAGCCGCAAGCTCATCATCCTGGCCAGCCCCGATCTCGTGCATTCCGAGTGGGTGCCGCGGGAGCTCGAAATCTTCGCCGCCAAGCCGCGCGACATTATCCCCGTCAACATTGCCGGCGGATTGACGGCCGTGCTCGCCGACCCTCGATACACCCTACTATCACGGCGGGGCATGCTGTGGATCGACGAGATACCCGAGATCGGTCCGGGCGGCACGCCTTCTGACAGTGTCGTCTACGGTGTGCAAAAAGGGTTCGGGCAACAGCGCGCCAACCGCAACCTCCGGCTCTTGGCTGGTCTCGTGGCGCTCTGTTTGGCCATCTTTGCTGGCGTCGCCTACGTCCAACGCGGCGAGGCGCAGCAACAATTGAAGGTCGCACTAAGCCAGGCCACTGCGTCAGAAGCACGGCGCGTCTTGCGGCAGGAGCCCTACGCGGGCTTGAAGCTTGGCTTGGCCGCGTTCGCGATCCAGCCATCATTGGAAGCCCAGATCGGGCTCGTCGAAGGATTGTCCCGGATCCCGAAGGTCATGCGATATTTCACGTGCGAAGAGCGCCGGGCTGTCGGCGTCACGTTTTCGCTGCGCGAGGAACAGCTGCTTGCCTTCGCATGCCTTGACTACCGGAACGGCTCTCTCGTGACGTCTGTGACGGTCGCTCGCGCAAACGGCGCCATCGAGCGGACGCTCGACGTCTCTGGCGACGGGCGCAACCTTCGGTTCGCGCCGGATGACCGACTAGAGATTGGCCCGGGCGGGACACTCGGTGTGCTCGACTGGCGCAGCGGAGAACTTAAGCCGGGCGCGATACCCGAACCGCCGGAGCCGTCCTCCGCAGATACCGATGTGATCGCGGCTCGACTCGATACGCTGACACCGTGCGTCGAGGGGAACCCACGCTCGACACGATATGCGGCAACTGCGATTAGTCCAAATGGCAAGTCAGTCGTGTATACGACTGAAGCGAACGCCCTGGTCGTGGCGAACGGAGAAACGGGATCGTGCGACGCGATCTTGAGCGCGCATACGCACAACGTGCTCGGCCTGACATGGAACTCGAGCGGGAGCCTGTTGGCATCGGCCGGTGCGATCGCGGACGGCGACGGCGTGCACGGCATCGTGGTGTGGAACCTCCGGCAGGTCCATCCATTGGCGAACGTCGTCCTCAAGAGGTCTTTTCCGCGGAATAGGACACGGTCGGTGATTGCGCTTGCTGATGACGGGTCGTCTTGGCTTTGCGCGGGCTGTGGCGACACCATCGTGTGGGACGGCAAGGAGATTAATACGCCGCCGCGTCAGCCCGCACTTGTCTATTCCGCTGCCGTCATCCGCGAGGACAAGTCCGAGGCTGCTCTTGCGTCGGAAGACGGGCATGTTGTCCGGATATTGCGTGGCAAGAATGGCCTTTCATTTCGGGTCCAAAGTGCAGCCGGCACCAAGCTGCTGACGCTAGCCTATCAGGGGGCCGACCTCGTGAGCGTCGACGAGCGCGGCGCGAGGTGGGTCTTCCGCGGCACAGTCGAGGTCGGCGAGAGGACGTCCCCGGCCGGTGCGCCGCTGCAGTGCTATGAGAACGCGCAGCGATCGGTGGAGGCCGTCTTCGAGAGGACAAGCGACAGCAAGGCATTGCGGCTGGAATTCATTACGTCGCGAACGGCGGCGCCGACTTGGGTCCCGATACCCTCTGATTTCGACTATTGCAGTGGTATAGCGTTCGCGCCCCAAGCAAGGCTCGCCGCCCGGCTATCTGTGGGCTACAGACCAATCTTGCTCGCCGCTCCCGGGCGCCCGCTCGAAACGATCGTCAGTCCCCTGCGCGATCCCTCGGGTCTGCCAAAGGTGCTGCGGCATCCAAGCCTAAGTGCGGACGGCCACCGATTGCTAGTCACCGCGAACGGTCAGCATCTCGCCTTGTTTGACGTCACTGCACGACGCCTCGTCGGGGTGCTGGACACGGCAGACGTCGAGGCGGCCACGATTTCGGCCAACGGCAATCGTGCGATGACGGTCGGCGAGCAGGACGTCATTGTCTGGGACCTCGAAGTCGAACATTGGGTCCACGTTGCACAGCTGATGGTCGGAAGATCCGCGCTGCCCACACCCGGCAAGTAGCAGCATTAGACGCCTGCAGCGATCACTGGCCGCAGCCGTGCGGCGCCAGGTCCGTGCACGCTCATTACGCACCAGTGTTCGATGTCTGCCCAATCTTCCCCGCGAGCCAGGCCACCACATCGCGGGCGAGCAACTCGGTGTCTTCGCGGGTGGCAAACTCAGCCAGGGCGGCAAGGTTGTCTGGCGGAATGAGCGAGCGCACGGCGTGACATCTCAAGTGAGCTTGCTCGTTTTCTGCTTGTTGCGCCCCTAGAAACGGAACTTTGGCGCTCTCGTGCAGGATACCCAAGTCGATCGCGACATCGCGGGCCGCGCCGCCATAGGCAGCGAGGATGGCGGTAGGTGTCCCCCCGTCGATCGATAGCAAGACCTCCTCGGCAATGCCCGGCATTTTGCCGGAATAGCGATCGGCATTGTTCACAACACCGAGGTCGCCGCGTTTACCGCCGGCTACGATGCGGCCGTCAGCCAAGCGTTCGACCGCCTGCCGCATGACGCTCAATGCATCCGCCACGCTCGTCGATGGCAGAGTAGAAAGAAAGCCGCCGTAGGCCGCGGCATCGGGGACCAGTTGCATCCTCTCGGGTGCGGGCGGCAACAACATCAGCCCATTGCCGGCGAGGCCAAGCAGTGGCGTCCGATCGACGTCGAGAACCACGCGGATTTCGACGAATGATCCGAATGCCCGCAGCGTCTCCTGCAGCCGCTCGAAAGGGGTCTGTCGCAGCTCGGACACAGCGAGGAGGTGCATGAAGGGCCTCGCAGCGCCATCCCTGCGCCACAGGCCGTTGGTGTAAGCACCGGCGAGGTGGTCGAAGATCTGTCCCGTCAGCCCCCCGACCTGCAGATTGCCGCCGTAGAGGACGCGCCCCTGGAATCGGACAATGCGCATCGCGAACTCGAACACAAGATGCTCAAACTCGCGCGCGGGCATTCCGAGCCGCCCGATATCTGCGGGTGGGCTGCAACTCAATGCGAACACGTTGTTGCAGATTGCCGTAGTGGTCATATGGGATCGACATCGCCATTGAAGTCGCCGAACGACACAATCCGCCGCGCCGCGGCGAGCCGGCGGAGCAAATCAATCTCGACGCCGGGGAGCGGAGGGTCCGGATAGACGATGGTGTGAATTTCGGGTGCTCCCGCGAGAAAGGCGAGGTCCGCCATCTCGGGCGGACGAGGCAAAGCCACGACGCCGCGCGCCCTGTCGATGCCCGCCGCCTTGGCCATGCGTTCGAATATATCACAGCGCAAGGCTTCACTCAAAAGCTGCAACAGGACCCGGTCGATGCTTGCGTCGTCGTCGGCCTTTTCTGCGATCAGCATGAGATTGCCGGCATAGGGGAACGTGCGGTGCACACGCCTGCGACCCACGTCCACCATGACCGCGGGACGCCTGTGCTCCTTGGCCCAGAGGATCTCCTGGTTGCACCAGGGTCGGGCGTCGTAGGCCTCGGTCGCGAGACCCAGGAAGCTCGCCGATTTTACGGCGGTACCCAGCCCCGCCGCCCAATCCTCTCCGCTTTCCAGCTTCTGCGCGTCGTAGAATAGGTCGAGCCTGAGGGCGTTTGCGGGGTCGTTGACATGACGGACGAAGCCCTCGGCGATCGCCTTGCCGTCGGCCTTGGCGTGACTGATGAAGATCTTCTCACGCTCGCCCTGCTGCCAGTTGCCGAGCTTGCGCCGGATCGCGTTGACGACATGGATCAGCAGCTTGTCCAGCCGCTGTGCGAACTCGCTGTCGCGCCACAGGTTCCATTCTATTAGCTGGCCGCTTCCGAAAACGCCAAGGGAGCCGATACCATCGTCGAGCTTCACAACGAGGCCGAGAAGCCGCGGAGTGAGAACCGCGGCGGCCGAGCACAGCGCGGTCCAACGCCCCGGGTCATGGTCCATCGCCGTGCCGTGCAGCACCACGATGACATCGAGCTCGCTGCCAGTTCGGCGGATCGGGTAGAGTGTGCCGTTCGTTGCATCCAGCGCCTCGCAGCGGACACGCAAGGGAATGCGGACATGCACGCCGGCGCGCCGCATGCCGATCCTATCGAAGTGCTCGACGAACATGTCGGCGATCTTGCACGCTGCTGCGTCCTGTGGGCTGTACAGCAAAGTCAACGCGACGGGGTGCGCGACCAACATGATCACCTCTCGTCCATTCTTGGCAATGACCTAAGACCGAGCAGGTGCGCTCAATGACAGCGGGGTTGCACAAATCCGACCAGACTATGCCCGAACGGTGCGCCCTGGACAATCAAAATGCCTCCAAACCGGGCTTCCGGCTACGGCGCCGGGCGCGCGCCCGCCAGCTGGTGGCGCTGCTCCTCAATCCAAAAGCGCATGCCTTTGCGCCATCTGCCGAAACCAGCCGGCGTGAGGTCCATGACCTGGAGGCGCACCAATCGCTGTTGCGGCGTCAGACCCGCGAGTTCCTGCTCGAGCTGGAGGCGCTGTGCGACCTGGCCGCGCAGCACATGATAGTGCGACAGCGGAATGCCGCCGCTGGTGTCCGGCATCGTCGCGACGAGGGCCGCCGCCGCCGGGTTGTAGGACGCGCAATCCGCCGCCTGCCCTCGGATCTCGGCGTCTGGGCTCGTCAGCATTGCGTTCACAACTGGAGGCGGACCTTGCATGGCCAGCACACAGGCGACCTGGCTGCGTTGCTCCCGCCCGCCGCCAAGCAAGGGCTGGATCGCCCGCATCTGAGCCGGCGTCAGGGGGATGCGTCCAAGGTGGCCGACGAAGAATTGATCTGATCCGCCGATCATTCGAATGAGCTCATCGGCGACACGGTGCTCGTCGCGCTTACGCCCGTGCTCGACCGCGGCGCTGCGGACATCGAGGTTGTTGGTCGCGAGCAGATCCGGCGGCAGTGGCTCCCGGTCGCCGACGACGCTCAATGATCTGATGATCCGTGCTCGTACGATATCATCCCCGGCATGGGCGAGGAGTTTGCGAAGCATGGCAACGACATCCTGCGGCCGAGCATCGGTCACAAGCTCGGCGACGAAGCGTGCCTCCACACTTAGACTGCGATCCGCGACATCGATCCGTTCTTCCCTGACAGCCGTGCCGCTGGCCCGTCGCAGCGTCACGACGATCGACGTCGCGCCATGCAGCGCGAACCCCAGCTTGTGGTCAGGACAGAGGCGAGCGATGGCAGCCATCGACTGCATGCGCGACAAGCGAATGTGTGCGTCAAGCCCTTGTTGCAGCAGATCGAGCTTGCAGTTGGGCGTTCCCAGAATTCTCAATGAATTGATCAGTCCGCCGCGTCGCCATTCATCCAGGTCCGGCGCGGCGAGCGCTGCATACACGTCGTCCGCTAGCTGAGCCGACTGTCCGGTCAATTGTGCGAATAGCGTTATCGAACTGTCACCGGAAAGGGCGGGACGCTTGAGGCCTTCAACCAGCGCGCTGCGCTGTATCGGGCAGCCGCTCCGCAGCGCGGCATCGATTAGCTCGCTGTTCGTCGGGTGGCTCGCCCTTGTTTGAAACGTCGACTGCAGAAAGGCTGCCAACCGAGGACCGCATGGCGGCTGAGCGAGATGAGCCAGCTCTTGCGCCATCCAGTCCACTTGGTCCGACGGTAATTGTGCCAATTCGCCCAACGTGGTGTCTGCGTCGATGCGAAACAGCGCGCGAGCAGCTGACAGTCGGACTTCCCGGCGCTCTTCCCTCAACATTGCGCGCAGCAGGGGCACATCTTGCGCGGTTGCGACCAGGGCGAGCACCAGTTTCGCGTTGAGCTTATACTCAGGGGTCCCGGCCGGATCGGAAATCAGGGAGAGCGCAAGAGTGTGTGCCCGCTCGGCGTCACCTCTCTCATAAGCATCCGCTGCGCGATAATCGGGGCGCACGACAGCGTCGAGCTTTGTGAGAACATTCTCGCGGGGCGAAGCCGCGACGACGAAGCGTGTCGGGTCTGCTCCCGCCGGCAGCTGCAGGCGCTCGGTCGTCGTGCTGAACGTCCACACCGGTTTTGGATAGCCGGGAGGGTTCAAGCCGACGCGGCCCTTGTATAGGACGAGATGCTCACCTTCCTCGCGGACGAAACGCGACAACTCTGTGTAGGAATAGGCTCCGGCCACCAGGAGGGCGCAGGCGCCTGCCAGTGCTCCAAGGGCCGAGCGGCGCTGCAATTGCCGACGACGCTCGCGCCGCCAAAGCTCATCGAAGTCCAACCCGATCAAACCCGCTACGATCTTGACGATGGCCCGCTCGAACCCATCCTGCCCACCGTCCCGGCGTCGCCGCATGTCGGCAGCCAGCGGTACGCGCGTTCGGCCTTCGCTATCGGTTCGCAGCAGCACGTGGGGGAAGCAGTTGGGCGGCTCACCGTCGCCGATCACGGCGTGTATTAGACCTCCCGAGCGCCTTGATCGGAACAGCTCGATCTCGCGCGACACCCACGATGCGGGCTCGCGGGTCCGCGGCGTGCAAAGCACAATCAGATGCTGCGACTTGCTGAGCTCTTGCGCGATGGTGGTCTCGATGTCCTCCGCCGTTCGGGCATCGTCGCGGTCACGGAAGACCGCTCCGATCCTCTCCCTGACCAGCCCCTGGGTGGTCGTGCGACCGACGAGTTGGGCTGGTACCCGATAGTTCTCCAGCGCTCGATGCAACTTCTGGGCAAGGAGGAAGTCCGATGTACGATAGCTAAGAAACGCCCGGTAGCGAAATTCGCCCGTGCCGGTCGACGTGGTGGCTGCTGCGTGCATGTTGTTGGCCCGCCCCAAACCGATCTGGACCTAGGCAGGGTCATAAGCCCGCAGCCACAGTCGTGTCGAGGCGAGCTTAATCATGGCGAGATAGTTCGGGGATTGCAGTCGAAGCGCTTGGCGATGTGGCGGAACTCTGCTCGAGCGTGGTGAGATTACGTTGCTTGTGGCGCTTCTTGCTGTAGGTGATGCCGTCGTGCCGTCGTAGCGGTGCCGCCGCTGTGGAATATGCGGCGTGCAGTCCTGGTCTGCGATCAATTGCCGGATCCAGCACTCCGCAATACTTACTTGGCAATTTGCCATTGCTCCGCGTCCCGCCATGCTCGCGAGAGCGCGTCGCGAGGAAGCAGACCCGCAAGCGAGGCACGCCGGGCGGCATGGAAATTGGCATCGTCGATGCGATCGAGCACAGTAAAAAGTCGCTCGGCGATACGATGGTGAAAGAGCGCGCGTGCGATGTCGGCGGCGGCATTCCGGGTCTCGGCATGCTCCGACAACCGCACGTGGGCCTCGACGGCACCCGCATCCGCCAGCTGGCGCAACTTTTCGACAGAGAGTTGTGTCCCGGCGCGCAAAGCGGATGCATATGATCCGGACGCGGCAGTGATCCGCGCACGCAAGGTGTCAATCAGCAGCGAACCCGTGACCAGGATCGGCGTCGAAGAGTTGACCATTCCCTAGGTTGTGGAGCTGCAGCTCCGAACCTGGAGGTGTGCCTGGCATGGGCACTGGATTGGAGGTGAAAGTCCTTTGCGGGGCGAGTTGGTAGCAACCGCGAGCCGGAGGCAACTGCACGCAGGTAGAGCCGTCGTGAGAGGCCCTGCCTGGCGCCGTGAGGCCGTGTGGGGAAGAAGCCCGAGGCGAACCGCAGCACCGAACGAAAGTGAAGCCCTGAGCAGGCCGGGCCGACCGGGTGAGCGTGCCTACGAACGCGACGCCCAAAATCCAACCGAGGTCGGAGCGGTAATGGGGACGGAGGCGGCGGGACATCCAGTGAACCTTACCCAGGGAGGTCTGCATGGGTCCGCGCGAGCGGTAGCCCCGAAGGAGGCAACGACGACGGGACGACGCCCATGCAGAAGTCAGATCTCCTAATAGTAGCGAGGAAGCCGGTGAAAGCCGGTGGAGCAAAGGAGGAGATGGATTGAGAAGGACGGGACCACGGCAATTGAACCTCATGTTTGCCGACAGCCCTTCGGGGGGCGGGTCAGCCGAGCCCTCGGACGGATCCGAGCGGCGGAGCTTCCTGCTGCACAAAGCGAGGAGCAAGAAGACGAGAGGCCCCGACGCCGACGTGGCCGACACCAGTCGGCTGCTTGAAGCGGTGGCGTCTGAAGCCAACCTGGCGCAGGCGCTGCTGAACGTGGTGCGCAACAAGGGGGCACCCGGTGTGGACGGCCAGACGGTCGAGGCGGCGGAAGCGAAAGCACCGTCGATCATCGCCCGGCTGCGTCGTGATTTGCTGGCGGAACGCTACCGCCCCGGTGATGTTCGCCGTGTCTGGCTGCCAAAGCCCGGCGGGGGACAGCGGGGGCTCGGCATCCCGAACGTGGTCGACAGGACGGTGCAGCAGGCGGTCCTCCAGATACTGGAGCCGATCTTCGAGCCGACCTTCCACCCCAGCAGTCACGGGTTCCGCCCAAACCGTGGGGCTCACACCGCCATTGCCGAAGCAACAGGACACCTGAAGGCTGGTTATCAGACGGTCGTTGACATCGACCTGGCCAAGTTCTTTGACCGGGTTCACCATCAACGGCTGCTGGCCCGGATCGCTACCCGCGTGAAGGATCAGCGGATCATCGCCCTCGTCCGACTGATGCTCACGGCAGCGGTGGTGATGCCGGACGGCACAAGGATGGCCGTTCAGGAAGGAACTCCCCAAGGAGGTCCGCTGTCGCCGCTGCTTTCCAACATCGTCCTCGACGAGATGGATCGCGAGTTGGCACGGCGTGGCCTTCGGTTCGTGCGATACGCCGACGACAGCAATATCTTCGTGCGCAGCGAACGGGCCGGGCAACGGGTCATGGCATCGATCCGAGCTTTCCTGGAGGCGCGAATGCGCCTTCAGGTCAACGAAGAGAAGAGCGGTGTCCGCCAGCCCCACGAAGTTCACTTTCTGGGCTTCAGCTTCCGCTGCTCAAAGGAGGATCATGGCGGCACGGTTGCCGTGTTTCTCTCACGAAAGACGGAGCGACGACTGAGGGAGACGGTGCGGGCGATGACGCCTCCGAACTGGGGGCGCTCCGTCAACGCCTGCATGGCCGAGATCAGTCGATACCTCACCGGGTGGATGTCGCACTACCGGCTTTGTACGGCCGAAGCGGCACACGGGCTGGGCGTCATTGACGCACACCTCCGCCGGCGGGTGAGGGCAATCATTGTGCGTCAAAAGAAGCGGGCACGCTTCCTGTTCCGGCACCTGATCGGGAAGGCCGTCAGCCCCAAGGCGGCAGCCAACTGCGCGTACTGCGGCAAGGGAGCATGGGTGAAGTCAAACCGGCCGGGCATGACCCGGGCCTATCCGTCGGCGTGGTTTGTCGATCGGATGGTCTCGCTCAAAGCCCGTTGGTTCGACCTGAACTCCCCGCCGGCATCGGCCCAGCTATCGCTGGCGCTCTGATATACCGATCCAAAGAGCCGGATGCGGGGTCCGCACGTCCGGTTCTGTGAGAGGCACGGAGGAGCAATCCTCCGTGCCTACTCGATGCGCGCAGCGCAGCGTAGCGGCGGAAGGTTCGGCGCGTGCGCGTGCTTTTGGTGGGTCTGGATTGGAAGCCGATCGACAGGCGTATGCCGTTCAGGCCTGAGTGGCGCCGCGCGGGCGGTAGCCTTCCTGTGACGCCGGGATTTTGCGCCCGAACGCACGGACGAAGGAGGCTGAGGGGGGAAACGGACGCCTCTCGGCGACGAGGAATCCGTAGGCCGCGATCGAAAGCGCCGCGTGGTGATGGAATCCTCGCCAACCTCGGCCCTCGTAATGATCGAGGCCGATCTCCTGCTTCAGGTCCTGGAAGTCGCGCTCGATGCGCCACCTGAGCTTGGCCGCGTCGACCAACTTCGACAGGTTCGTGTTGGCCGGCAGTGTCGCGAACCAGTACTTGGCCGGCTTTTTCTCACCCTCCGGCCATTCGATCAGCAGCCATTTCTCAGGCCAGGGCTCGGCCCGCCAATAGTCGCGATGTGACGGACGAACGCGCACCGCAGCGAAGCGGCCGACGAGATCGCCCGCGCTGCCCTCACGCCACCGCACGGTTTTCCATGCCTTGCGCGGCAGGGTTCTGGCGAGGTCGCTGACCTTGATCGGCTTGACCTTATCGTCGCGTCCAAGCAGCTTCGTTGGCCGTCCTTGCCCCGACCATTTGCGCGCCGGCAATGGAGCCGTGCCCGGCGCCCAGACCGCAGTCGATCCCTGCACGCCGACGACATAGACGAGACCGAGTGCGCTGACGCCACTTCGGAACGCCGTATCGTTACCGTAGCCGGCGTCCGCCAGCACGATGCCCTCCGGCACCCCATCATCGATAGCCCGCTCAATCTGGTCGAGCGCGATCCGCGGCTTGGTGGCGAACGCGATCTCGTCGGGGACGCCCGCCTTCTCGCGCTGCGCCTCGTCTTCGGCCCACGTCTGCGGCAGATAGAGCCGGCACGCAATGGCCAGGCTTGCTTGATCGTGGGCGACCGACAGCGTCACGGCCACCTGACAGTTGTCCTGTTTGCCGAGTTCGCCGCAGTACTGTCGCGCGACGCCGACCGAGTGTTTGCCCTTCTTCGGAATGCCGGTGTCATCGACGATCCAGGCACGGATCGGCGCGACCTTCTGCATGATTGGCAGCACGAACGAGCGCACCGAAGCGAGAAGCTTTGTCTCGTCCCAAGGTGCCTTTGCCACGAAGTGATGCAGCGACTGATGCTTCGCGCCGACCTCGGAAGGCGCCATACGCGCAGCCATCGGCTCGACGCTCTTTCTCTCGCCCGGCAGCAGCAGGCCGGTGCAATATTCGGCCAGCGGCACGTGCCGATCGGCGTGTCCCAGTGCTTTGCTCAAGTGCTCGATGTACGCATGAAAACGCAACGCCACTCCGTCAGCGGCGCGCAGATCCATGTTCGCCTCGCTCGAAACGAATCGAGAATCCGCCGCATAGCATGAATTGCAATCTTATGACACAGTAAGATTAACAGGCTGTTGAACTTCTCGCCTGCTGACAGGCTTGGGCGAACATGATTCCGTTTGGGCTCGCGGTCGAGGGGGCTGTCATGCGCGGATCGGATCGGACGTGGGGATCGCTGTTTTCGTATGTGGACCTCGAGCAGCGGGTGCCGGCGAAGCATCCGCTGCGGGTTGTCAAGGACATCGTCGAGGACGCGCTCGTGTCGCTCGACGCCGAGTTCGAGCGGCTCTACGAGGGCACCGGGCGGCAATCCATCGCGCCGGAGCGCCTGCTCAGGGCGTCGCTGCTGCAGGCCTTCTACTCGGTGCGCTCGGAGCGACAGTTGATGGAGCAGATCGACTGCAATCTGCTGTTTCGGTGGTTCGTCGGCCTCGGCATCGATGATCCGGTCTGGGACCACTCGACGTTCTCGAAGAACCGCGACCGGCTGCTTGATGCCGACGTGGCGGCGAAGTTCCTGGAGGCCGTGCTGCGCCATCCCAAGGTCTAGCGCTTGCTGTCCGATGACCACTTCTCGGTCGACGGCACCCTGGTCGAGGCGTGGGCCAGCCTGAAGAGCTTCCGTGCCAAGGACGGCTCCGACGAGCCGCCCGCTCCGGGCCGCAACGACGGGCGCGATTTCCACGGTGAGAAGCGCACCAACGATACGCACGCCTCGACCACCGACCCCGACGCCAAGCTACTACCGCGAGATTTCGCCGACGTCGCCGAGCAGCTCGGCTCGACACCCGTGCGCGTGCGCAAGATCGGCTATGTCGCCGCGCGCAAGGCCACGAAGAACGAGGTGGTCGAGACCCGCTGGAACGGCAAGGAGACGACCAACACCGCGAGGGCGGGCGACTACATCGTCACCAACCTGTCGCCGCAACGCCGGCCCTTGCGTGACGACGACGGCCACCTGAACGTCTACGTCATCTCGCAGGACAAGTTCGCCACCCTCTACGAGCCGACGGCGGAGCAAAGCGAGGAGGGCAATGTGTACCGCGCCAAGGGCGTGGCATCGGCGGTGCCGCTGCCCGGCGGCTTCGACATCCTGGCGCCGTGGGGCGAACGCCAGACCGGCTCCGCCGGCTATCTGCTGCTCCGCGACAATGAGGTCTACGGCGTAAACGCGGAGGCGTTCGACGCCACCTACGAGACAGGACTAGTCGGCGGGATGGTGCCGCAGGAAGGCGTCCTCAAGTCGGCGCGACCACAAGTGCCTCGCGGGGGCGCGAGAAAATCCAGGCCAGGTGCTCGGCAGAGAGGACCGTCTGCACGCTCTCACAGAAGGCCGTGACCTCGCCTGCCCTGCCCTCGCGTGCGGCGGCTTCGGCACGGGGCAGGTCGTTCGCGCCAAGCCGCTCGAGCTCCTTGGCGGCCAGCTCGTAGCAGGAAGCGTTGCGGTCGTCCTGATCCATGAACGAACGCGCGCTGGCGAACGCCAGGATGCTCGAGGCCATGGCGCCGAGGCCCAGCTGCCAGCGTCCCGCCTCCGGCACCGCCAGCGATCGAAACCAGCTCGCGGCGCGGGGGAGGGGGAAGCCGAGCTCGGCGGCGAAATTGACGAGACCGATGACGCCGAGGACAACGGAGACGCCCGTCAGCAGGTAGGCGACGATCTTGTAGGGCGTGGCGTTGCCCGCGGCCCTGCGATGCTCGCGCCCGCTCTTCCTGTAGTAGCCGAGCTGCCAATCAAGGTGTGCGTCCTTGAAGCAGGCAAGCGCCGGCGCCAGCAATGCTTTTGCATCGCTCGCCCCTCGTTGCACGATGGCGCGAAACACGTCGGCGCGGAGCTTCTCGGCTTGCGCGCGCGAGTGCATCCACTGCCCCACCGATTGTCGCCAGCCGCTCCACATCACGGCGACGAAGGTCACGATCAGAGCCAGCGCCTGCACCAACTCGATGGCCCTGCGTAGCCATCCGTCGATCCACCGGTCGAGCGGCAGCAGGGCGAGGGCGCCGATCAGGGCGCCCACCATCATCGCGCGCAGCGCAAACCGGCCGAGCCGGCGATAGGAGCGTTGCTCTTCGATGGCGATTGCGTCGGCAGCGTCGAACTCGCTGAGCTTGTGTTCGATCTCAGGCAAAGTCAGAAGCGCGCGCAGGGGCGCATCGGCCGGTAGTTTGCCCAGGTGCAGGTCGAGGGCTTGGCGCAGGTCGGATCTGATTTCGCGGTGCTCGGCCATCGCACTATCCAGCGCAGCCCACGCTCGCAGGGGCGCACACCCATAGCGCCCAATGTGGCGGAAATCGAGCCGGCCCGGCACTCGTGTCAGGAACCGCCTGTCGCTCGGCCTTGTCGCCCGCCTACCGGCCCAATCCCCGGCGCCGCGCCCGGAGCTATCATCTCCGCACCTCGGCTCCCGAGGGGGCGCCGCTCGAGAGGCGTTCCGACGGCGCGGGCCGGGGGCCGCGTCCGGGCGCTCCCGCAAGAGCGCGGTCTGGGGGTGCAGCTGGTCCCTCTGGCCTTATTCACCCGGGCCTACCGCCGCGGCAGCGAGGCGCAAGAGCCACCTCTTCGCCTTCCAGAGCCGGCGCTTGCGCCTCGCTCCCCTCATGCCCGAAGCCTCGCGGCGACGAGCCGGCGAGGACGTTGCCAATTGGCAGATGCGTGCCCGGCTCGGTCGGCTTCAGGCTGCTTCGGCGAGGCCGTCGACCAGGTGGACGATGTCGCGCATGATCGCGTTGAGCTCGAAGTTCTTGGGCGTATAGACGGCGGCGACGCCGAGGCCCTTGAGGGTCGCCGCATCGTCGGGCGGGATGATGCCGCCGACCACCACGGCGACGTCGTCGAGCCCTTCCTTGCGCATGCGCTGCATCACGTCGGCAACGAGCGGCACGTGGCTGCCCGAGAGGATCGACAGGCCGACCACATGCACGGCCTCGTCGACGGCGGCGCGCACGATCTGCGCCGGCGTGAGGCGGATGCCCTCGTAGACCACCTCCATGCCGCAGTCGCGTGCCCTGACGGCGATCTGCTCGGCGCCGTTGGAATGGCCGTCGAGACCGGGCTTGCCGACCAGCAGCTTGATGCGCCGGCCGAGCCGCGCCGACACGCGCTCGACCTCGCCGCGCACGGCCTCCAGACTTCCTCCACGCCCGGCGGCAGCCACACCGCCGGTGATGCCGGTCGGGGCGCGGTACTCGCCGAACACGGCGCGCAGCGCGCCGCCCCATTCGCCGGTCGTGACGCCGGCCTTGGCGCAGGCGATCGACGGCTCCATGACGTTGCGGCCTTCGCGCGCCGCGCGCTCGAGCTCGGCCAGCGCCTTCCCGTGCGGCCTTGTCGTCGCGCGCCGCGCGCCATGCGGCGAGCCGCGCGATCTGCTCGCCCTCGATGCCGGCATCGACCGATACGACCGACCCCTCGCCCGCCGACAGGGGCGACACCTCGGTCTCGGTCCAGCGGTTGACGCCGACGACGATCTGCTCGCCCGCCTCGATGCGGCGCACGCGCTCGGTGTTGCTCTCCACCAGCGCGCTGCTTCATGTAATCGATGGCCGCCACCGCGCCGCCCATGGCCTCGATGCGCTGCGAGCTCGTCCTTGGCCGCGGCCTTCAGCTCGTCGACCTTGCGGCGCACCACCTTGGAGCCCTCGAGGATGTCGGGATACTCGAGCAGATCGGTCTCGTAGGCGAGGATCTGCTGCATCCTGAGCGACCACTGCTGGTCCCATGGGCGCGGCAGGCCCAGCGCCTCGTTCCACGCCGGCAGCTGCACGGCGCGCGCGCGCGCATCGCGCGAGAGCGTCACCGCCAGCATCTCGATCAGGATGCGGTAGACGTTGTTCTCCGCCTGCGGCTCGGTCAGCCCCAGCGAGTTGACCTGAACGCCGTAGCGGAACATGCGGAATTTCGGATCCGCGACGCCGTAGCGCTCGGCCGTGATCTCGTCCCACAGCTCGCTGAAGGCGCGCATCTTGCAGATCTCGGTGACGAACCTCAGCCCCGCGTTGACGAAGAAGGAGATGCGGCCGACCACCATGCCGAACTCTTCCGCCTCGACCTCGCCCGAGGCCTTCACCGCGTCGAGCACGGCCTGCGCCGTGGCGAGCGCGAACGCGAGCTCCTGCACCGGCGTGGCGCCCGCCTCCTGCAGGTGATAGGAGCACACGTTGGTGGGATTCCACTTCGGCATGGCGCTGCGCGAGAACACGATGGTGTCCTTGATCAGCCGCAGCGACGGCGCGGGCGGAAACACGTAGGTGCCGCGCGAGAGATACTCCTTGATGATGTCGTTCTGGATCGTGCCGGTGAGCTTTTCCCGCGGCGTGCCCTGCTCGTCGGCTGTTGCCACGTAGAGCGCGAGCAGCCACGCCGCCGTCGCGTTGATGGTCATGGAGGTGTTCATCTCGGCAAGCGGAATGCCGTCGAGCAGTGCGCGCATGTCGCCCAGGTGCGAGACGGGCACGCCGACCTTGCCGACCTCGCCGCGGGCCAGCTCGTGGTCGGCGTCGTAGCCGGTCTGCGTCGGCAGATCGAAGGCGATGGAGAGGCCGGTCTGACCCTTGGCGAGGTTCTTGCGGTAGAGCTCGTTGGACTTGGCGGCGGTGGAGTGGCCAGCGTAGGTGCGGAACAGCCAGGGCCTATCGGGCTCGGGCAATTGCGCCCCTGGGGTGGCTCGCCTCGGCTTGGGCGCGGACTTGGTCGTAGCCTGGGACGTAGCCTGTGACACAGGCTGAGACGCTGGGCGCGTCATGGCGCCGCTCCTTTTCGCAACCGCGAGATGGGCCCAGCCTATCCCGCCCGTAGCGAAGCGCAAGGCGCAGTGTCAGGTGCGGCGCATCGGCTGGACCGCTTTGGGTCGGCCGCCGAACGCCTCGCGCAGGCGCACGAGGCACGCCACCAAGCCCATGCCGACGATGTTGCCGAGGATGGCCGCCATGATTGTCCACATCAGCCAAGAGTCGAGCTTCTTGGGCGGGTAGACCTCCAAGGCAATGAACAAGTGCTGCGCCAGCACCGAGAAACCAAGAAGTACTGGATAGACGAAGATGATCATCGGCGGGCTGGCCAGATAGTCTCTGATGAAATAGGAAGCCAAGCCGCACAACACGGCCAACACTGCTAGTGTCTGCCAATCCAACGAAATCAGGTTCTCGATTGCCTTGATGAGATGCATGGGATGCTCCGCCGCCGGGTGGCCCACCGGCAGTCTCGCTCATGTCGAGGCAAGCGTAGGCGCCAACCGTTAATGGCGACTTAAGGGTACCCGTGCTGCGACCGCACAAAATTTGCTTGAGCGGGGAGGCGTTCTGTCGGACTCTTCGGCAGTGCAATATCGTGCCGCCGGTGGCACGGCGGAGCCTGGGGAGTGGCGATCATGGCAACGCGGTCCAAAGTCAGCGCTCGCGGCAAGGCATCCGCGCCGGCGGCCGGGCGGGCTGCCGCTGCACCCAAGACTGCAAACGTCATCGCCATGTCGACGGCCATGATCGCAGCGGCGCCGGCGATTGGCGCGGGCACCAAGGACCTCTACGAGATCGGCGAGATTCCGCCGCTCGGCCACGTACCAAAGCAGATGTACGCGTGGGCGATCCGCGCCGAGCGCCACGGCCCGCCCGACGAGGCCATGCAGATCGAGGTCCTGCCCACCTGGGAGCTCGACAGCCACGACGTGCTCGTCCTCGTGATGGCGGCGGGTGTCAACTACAACGGCGTGTGGGCCGCGCTCGGCGTGCCGATCTCCCCCATCAAGCACGTGCACAAGAATCCCTACCATGTGGCCGGCTCCGATGCGGCCGGCGTCATCTACGCCGTCGGCTCCAAGGTGAAGCGCTGGAAGGTGGGCGACGAGGTCGTCATCCACTGCAACCAGGACGATGGCGACGACGAGGAGTGCAATGGCGGCGATCCGATGTTCTCGCCCTCCCAGCGCATCTGGGGCTACGAGACGCCGGATGGATCGTTCGCGCAGTTCTGCCGCGTGCAAGACCGCCAGCTCTTGGAGCGGCCCAAGCACCTGACCTGGGAGGAGAGCGCCTCCTACACGCTGGTGCTCGCCACCGCCTACCGCATGCTGTTCGGCCACCGCCCGCATGTGATCCGCCCCGGCCACAACATTCTGGTGTGGGGCGCCTCGGGCGGTCTGGGCTCCATGGCCATGCAGCTGATCGCCACGTCGGGCGCCAACGGCATAGGCGTGGTCTCCGAGGACGACAAGCGCGACTTCGTCATGCAGCTGGGCGCGCGCGGCGTCATCAACCGCAAGAAGTTCAACTGCTGGGGCGAGCTGCCCAAGGTCGGCACGCCCGAGTACGACAACTGGTTCAAGGAGGTGCGCAAGTTCGGCGCTGCCATCTGGGAGATCACCGGCAAGGGCAACAACGTCGACTTCGTGTTCGAGCACCCCGGCGCGGCGACGTTTCCCGTCTCCGTGTTCGTGGTCAAGCGCGGCGGCATGGTGGTGATCTGCGCCGGCACCACGGGCTACAACCTCACCATGGACGCGCGCTATCTGTGGATGCACCAAAAGCGCGTGCAGGGCTCGCACTTCGCCAACCTGCTGCAGGCCGCCCAGGCCAACAAGCTGGTCGTGGAGCGGCGCATCGATCCGGCGATGTCGGAGGTGTTCCCCTGGACGCAGATCCCCAAGGCGCACACGCGCATGTGGAAGAACGAGCACAAGCCCGGCAACATGGCTGTGCTGGTGAGCGCGCCCACCACGGGCCTGCGCACCTTCGAGGACGCCATCGAGGAAAGCCGCAAGCGGTTCGGATGAGGGGCGCCGTGTTGACGCCCGATTGAGGCCCGCCAGGCTTCGACGCCTCCTCAGATCATTGACGCCCCAGCGGGATGATCCCGCTCACGTCCCCAACTCCAGCTGTTACCTGCGCGTTTCCGCCGGCCGGCGATCTTTGCTACCTTCCGTCCTCACCGCCAAGAGGAGGGCGCGGGTGGACAGTCGGCTCGGCCTGCCGAAAAATACGATCCTGGACGGCAGCTACCGCATCGAGCGCATCATCGGCTCGGGCGGATTCGGCGTGACCTACCGGGCCGAGGACGTCAACCTCAAGACCACTGTCGCCCTCAAGGAATACTACCCTGTCGAGTTCGGCCAGCGCGACAAGAGCCAAAGCGTGCGGCCGAAGTCCGAGCGGCACAAGAAGACCTTCGAGTGGGGCCGCGCGAGCTTTCTGCAGGAGGCGCAGATGCTCGCCCGCTTCCGCCATCCCAGCATCGTGCGCGTCACGCGCGTCTTCGAGGCCAACGCCACCGCGTACATGGTGATGGACTTCGAGCAGGGCCAGAGCTTTCAGGCCTGGCTCGAAGGTCTCGGCCGGCAACCGACACAGGCCGAGCTCGATCGCATCTGCGCGCCGCTGCTGGATGCGCTCGAGACGCTGCACGCGGCAAGCCTGCTGCATCGCGACATTGCGCCTGACAACATCCTGATCCGCCCCGACGGCTCGCCCGTGCTGCTCGATTTCGGCTCCGCCCGCCGCGCGGTGGCCGAGATGAGCCGCGCGCTGACCGGCGTCGTCAAGGTCGGCTACTCCCCGCACGAGCAGTACGCCAGCGACGCACGCCTGCAGGGACCGTGGTCGGACCTCTATGCGTTCGGCGCCACCCTCTACCGCGCCATTGCCGGAAAGAAGCCCGAAGAAGCAACGCTGCGCATGACCGACGACCGCATGCGGCGAGCGGCCGAGGTGGGCCGGGACGCCTATCGGCCGGGCTTCCTGGCGGCCATCGATGCCTGCTTGGCGGTGACACCTTCCAAACGGCCGCAGTCGGTGGCGCAGCTCAGACCTATGCTGCTCGCCGAGGAGCCGCGGCCAAGCAACGATGCGGGGCGTGTCGGGGCCACGGCGCGGGTCGCCGCATCGCAGCTTGCGGGCCCAGCGGGCGCACCGGGATGGCCGCGAGCGGGGCGGTGGCTGGGCGCCGCGGCCGCGATCCTGGCAGTACTGGGAGGCGCCTACGGAGGGCTCGAGTACGCGCGGCGGAGCTCGCAAGGCGCGGTGGACAGCAGCGCCAGACAGTCCGCCGATGCCGAGGCCAAGCGCAAGGCCGATGCCGAGGCGGCGCAGCGGCAGGCTGCGCTCGATGCCGAGACGAAGCAACTCGAGGACGAGCGCCGCCGGCAGGCCGCGCTGGAGGAGTCGCGTCGCAAGGCCGAAGAGGAGGCCGCCGCAAAGCGCCGGGCCGAGGCCGAAGCGGAGGCCAGGCGCAAGGCCGAGCAGGAGGCCGATGCCGCCAAGAGAAAACAGCAGGAGGAGCCCGCGGCGAAAGCTCCGGCACCGGCCGTCGAGCCAATAAGGGTCGCGTCGCCCGCCTCGTGGGGCAAGGACTGCGCGCCAGATCCCATTCCCCAGGTGACCGTCATCAGCGCGCCCAAGCACGGCGCGATCGCATTCGCGGAAGGCGCAGTAAGGCCGAATAAGGTGCTCAAGGGAAACCTCAAATGCATCGGCACGGAGCAGCGCGCCCGCATCGTCACCTACATTCCCTCAGGCACGCCCGTCGACAGCGATCAGGTCTCGCTCAGCATCCTCAACGTGAGGGGGCAGCGCTACGTCATCGATTGCACGGTGCGGGTGGTCGAGCGCAAGTCGGAATGCAAACCGCGCAATGGCTCTCGCTACAGATCTACCCGATAGCTCTCGTGCGACGGCGGTGCCGGCACGGCAGCGCCGTCGAGGTCCGGCATCGCGGCCAGCCGCCGCTTGACCTCGACGATGCCGCGGTTGAGCTCTGCGCCCAGGATGACAATGATGGCGCTCACCTGGAAGAACACGAGCGCGCTCATTATCTGGGTGAGGCCCGCATAGAAGCGCGAGTAGTCCGAGATCGTGAGCCAGGACGCGAACACCTGCGCCGCGATCAGCCACAGCGCGATCGAGAGAACCACACCGGGCCACACGTCAGCAAGACGGCGGCGTCCCGCCGCCAGCCACAGGTGGTAGGCGATAAGCTGCAGCCCGATGGCGGATATGACAATGGCGTAGCGTGCAATCAGCGCCACCCACCCGGTGTCGGCGAGCCACAGCAGCCAGTCGGGTTTGAAGCGCGCGGCCACTTGCGGCCCCACAACCACGCCCCACGCCAGCACCAGCATGCCCACCGCGCTCAGCACCACGAACATGGCGCTTTCCAGCAGGCACCAGAAGTAGGAGCGCCGCTCCTTGACCCGGTAGGCCACGTTGAGGGCGGCGCGCAGGCTCTCGATGGCGCTCGTCGCAAAGAACAGCGCGATCACGGCACCAAACGTCAGGAGCCCGAAGCGGCTGCGACCCATCACCTCCATGACCTCGGGGGCGATGGCCTCGGCGACGGGGGCCGGCGCCATCTCGAACAGCTGCTCCACGGCCTGCTTGGCCAGCGCCTCGCCACCGAAGTAGGCCGCGATGGTGACGAGGAAGATGCAAAAGGGAAACAGCGAGAGCACGAACGAGTAGGCGACGGCGCCGGCCATCGAGAAGCCGCTGTCCTTGAACAGCTCGTAGAAGGCCTCGAGAACGCTCCTCAACTGGCGAAAAAGCATAGGCCGCTCCAGGGGATGGCCTCCCGCGAATGCGGGAACGAGCCACATCTGACGATTGGTCTGTCGTGCGCCGGCCCGCGATGCGGCCACGGTGGCCAGCCAAGTCGGCGCCGGGCACCGCAGCCGATTCTGGTATACCTTTGCGAGCGTTATTTGCTGAGTCGCTGCCGCAAAGAGTGCACAAAAGGCTGCTGCACTCTAGAGCAGGATCGCTTCGGATGGAATCACCTCACCTCAACCGAGACGTCGAGGCCGAAGCGTGAATCCTGCTCTATGTCCAAGGCAATTTGCACCGCCGACTAACGGGAGGATCGCGTGGCCGCCTCCGGAATCTCGCAGGAACTAGCCGCTCTGGAGCAGGCTCGCGCGCGGCTCGAGGCGGCGCTCGGCAGCGACGAGCACTGGCGGGCGCTGCGCCGGTCGGCCGGGCAGAATGCGGCCCCCCAGAGCGCCGCCCATCGCGCCCGCGACACCCGCTTGAAGATGGCATTGGCCGAGAACCCGCTTTACCAGGCCTGGCGGCATCTGAGTGAGGCCATCAGCGCCCTGCGCGAGAGCGGCGCACGTGGCGAGCCCGGCGAAGGCGAGCTGCCGGAGGATGTGGCCGCGCTGCTGCGCGATCCCAACTCGGAGGCCCCATCCCAAGGCGCATTTGGCAGCTTGGCCAGAAGACTGCAGGTCAGCCGTCCAGACCCCGCGGGCGGCCCGGATGGCGAGCGCGGGGCCACGGCGCCCCGGACGGCGGGTAGGGCGCCTACGACCCGCCCTTCGCGCCTCCCCCCCAGCGTGGGCGGGCATAGTGCCGACGGGCCGGAGAATGCTCCTCAATTCCACCACCACGATTGGGCAGGCGTCGGGCTGGAAGAGGCCACCGTCAGCTTCGTGCGGCGCGCGTCGCTGCTGCCCTCGGCCGAGCTGCCTGCCGATCTGGGCACGGGGCGTGCCTCGGAGCTGTTCGATCGCCTACGCTCCCTTGCCGACCAGCTGGAGCCCACCGACGCCACTTTCACGCCACCGGGCAGCGCAGCGGAGGCCGAGGTCGTCATCGTCCCGGCCGAAAGTGCCCAGGCGCGACGCGAGGCCGAGGCGCGGGCCAGCACCATTCGCCGTCTGCGCAAGGCGCTTTCAGGGGACTAGGATTTCGAGTTGGGAGTAGCGTGTCGGTGTTTGGAGCATGGCATGACCAGCGGCCTCGACAGAAATCTCGGGTCTGGCTCGTTCCTCTGCTCGACCTCGCGAACCGGGCCGAACCGGGCTGCCTTGCTCGTCCAGGCGGACGTCGGTTTCTGAGCCAATTCGCGGCGCGGCAGGCTGACCGCAGGACGTGGTGAACATGGCACTCTCCGGACGCGATCAGGCAATCTTGGCCTTGCACCGGTTCGGGCTCGGGCCGCGCGCCGGGTCGGTTTCGGCGATCGCCTCCGATCCCCGCGGCGCACTCATTGCCGAGCTCGATCGACCAGGCTCCGGCCAAGTGGCGGGTTCCGACCTGCAGACCAGCGCGCAGGCGTTTCGCACCGTCGCTGACGCCAATGCCGAGCGCCGGGCCCGCCAGATCGTGGCCATGCGCAAGCAGAAGAAGGCCGAAGGCGGTGCCATGGGCGAGGGCATGCAGCCGGGCGCCAGCGGCGCGCCGCCGACGATGGCCGCCGTGCCGGTGCCGACCGTGGGACGCGACATCTACCTCAAGGAGGTGAGGGCCCGCATCGACGCGGCGCTCGGCGCCGAGATCGGCTTTGCCGAGCGACTGGTGTGGTTCTGGTCGAACCACTTCTGCGTCTCCGCCAACAAGATCCAGAGCATGTCGGGCGCCTACGAGCGCGAAGCGATCCGCCCGCATGTGCTCGGCCGCTTCGGCGATATGCTGCTCGCCGTCGAGAGCCATCCCGCCATGCTGTTCTATCTCGACAACGCCGGCTCGATCGGCCCCAACTCGGTGGCCGGCATCAACCGCAACCGCGGTCTCAACGAGAACCTGGCGCGGGAGATCCTCGAGCTGCATACGCTGGGCGTGCATGGCGGCTACACCCAGGACGACGTGATCGCCTTCGCCAAGGTGCTCACGGGCTGGACCTTCCTCCCCGTGGGCGACAACCCCGAGCACGGCGGCGAGTTCACCTTCAATCGCCGCCTGCACGAGCCGGGGCCGCAGACAGTGCTGCGCAAGGTCTACTCCGATGGCGGCCTCGAGCAGGGGCGCGCCGTACTGCGCGACCTTGCGCACCATCCCGCCACCGCGACGCATGTCGCCACCAAGCTCGCGCGCCATTTCGTGGCCGACGAGCCCCCGTCGACGCTGGTCGAGCGTCTCGCCCGCGTCTTCAGCGACAGCCAAGGCGATCTGAAAGAGGTGGCCCGCGCGCTGGTGGGGGCGCCGGAGGCGTGGGCCGAGCCGCGCGCCAAGCTCAAGCGTCCGAGCGAGTGGGTTATCGCGATGGTGCGCGCCGCCGGCACCACGGCTGACCCGGCCCGCTTCGCCGGCGGCCAGGCGCTGCTTGGCGAGCCGTTGTGGCGCCCGCCCTCGCCCAAGGGCCATCCCGACGTCGACGCCGCCTGGATCGACGGCCTCGGCCAGCGCCTCGATGTCGCCAACAACTTCGCCGAGCGCATCGCCGGCCGGGCGGAACCGGGAGAAATCCTGGAGCACGCGCTGGGCTCGCTCGCGAGCCAGGAGACACGAACTGCCGTGGCCCGCGCCGAGAGCCGCCAGCAGGCGCTGGCGCTCGTGTTCATGGCGCCAGAGTTCCTGCGGAGGTGATCCATGCGCGTCTGCCTCCATGCCCCGACGCGTCGCGAGCTGCTGATCGGCTCGGGCACCCTGTTTGCCTGGGCGCACGTGCCCAAGATTGCCCGCGCCGAGGGCCGCGACCCGCGCCTGCTTGTGGTGGTGCTCAGGGGTGCGCTTGACGGCCTTGCCATGGTGGCCCCGGTCGGCGATCCGGACTGGGTCGCCTTGCGTGGCGACAAGGCCCTCCTGCTCGAGGGCAAGACGCCGGGCCTGCCGCTCGACGCCTTCTTCGCCCTCAATCCGGCCATGCCGACGCTGCACCGCCTGTTCAAGGCCGGCGAGGCAACAATCGTGCATGCGGCCGCCACGCCCTATCGCGAGCGCTCGCATTTCGACGGCCAGGACTTGCTGGAGAACGGTCTGCCCAGGCCCGGCAATAGCGACACGGGCTGGCTCAATCGGGCGCTGGGCGCACTCGAGGCAGGCGGGCGCGTCGACCTCAGCAGCGCCAAGGCGTTCGCGGTGGGTCCCGTGACACCGCTGGTGGTGCGAGGGCCGGCGCCCGTCATGTCGTGGGTGCCGCAGCGGCTGCAACCGGCCAGCGACGACACCGTCATGCGCCTCATCGATCTCTATGCGCACACCGATCCAGCCCTTGCCCGTGCGCTCGAGGCGCGCCGCGGTATGATGGCGGTGGCGCGCGCCGGCGGCATGGAGGCGACGCCCGCGCCGCGGCAGCGCGCGCGGCCTGGCGGAATAGCCGGGGTGCGCGCGTACTTTGCGGATGCGGCAGGGACGGCGGCCAAGTACCTGGCTCGACCCGACGGTCCGCGCGTCGGCGCCGTCGGGTTCGTCGGTTGGGATACGCACATCAACGAGGGCGCCGTTGGCGGCCAGCTCGGCAACCTGCTCGGCGCCCTCGATGGCGCGATCGGCGCCATCGAGACCAACATGGGCCCCGCGTGGCGCGAAACCGTCGTCGCGGTCGTCACCGAGTTCGGCCGCACCGCCCATCTCAACGGCAACGAGGGCACCGATCACGGCACGGCCACCACCGCGCTCCTCCTCGGTGGCGCCCTGAAGGGCGGCCGCGTGATCGCCGACTGGCCCGGCCTCAAGGCCGCCAACCTCTACGAGGGCCGCGACCTCAAGCCGACCACCGACCTGCGTGCCGTCCTCAAGGGCGTGCTCAAGGACCACCTGCGCCTCGAGGATGCGGCGCTGGCGAGCGCGGTGTTCCCCGACAGCGCCGACGTCAAGCCGCTCACGGGGCTGCTCGCCTGATCTCACGGTTGCATTCCCGGAAGCCGACGCTCCAGCGAAGGCTATCCGGGACCTTGCCGCTGCGCGGCACTGCCTCGCCAATCCTCGAACTCGACGGCAAGGCCCCGGCTCTGCGCGCCCCAGGGGCGCTCCGGCCGGGGATGCAAACCGAGATGGTCTGCATTCCCGGAAGACGCTGCAGCGGAGGCTATCCGGGATCTTGCCCGACCCCTACCACTCGAAACCGTCGTCGCGCAGCACATCCGCAAATAGATCTCGCCAGGTTGGATTGTTTTTTTCGATGAGCTCGATCTTCCAGTCGCGCCGCCACCTCTTCATGGCGCGCTCGCGCCGGGCGGCGACGCTCGCATCATCGTGCGGCTCGAAATAGACCAGGCGATCCACCCAATAGTGCTTGGTGAACCCGTCGAGCACGCGTTCGCGATGCTCCCAGGCGCGGCCGGCAAGATCGCTCGTCAAACCGACGTACAGCACACCACGGGGTCCGCTGGCCATGATGTAGACATGAAAGACTTTCGCGGGCTTCTGGTCCATCGGCGAGCACATCTAACGACGGCAAGGCCCCGGCTCTGCGCGCCCCAGGGGCGCTCCGGCCGGGGATGCAAACCGAGATGGAGTGCATTCCCGGAAGCCGCGCTCGCGCGGCTATCCGGGACCTCGCCGGCCTCAGCCTCGTTGCCTCACCGGCCGCGCAGCTTGTACCAGGGGTGGGGGTTGCCCGGCACCTTCACGCGCAGAGAATAGACCGAGGTATGCGCGCAGCACAGCAGGGTGCGCAGATCGGGTCCGCCGAAAGCGAAATTCACGGCCTGCTCCGGCCAGCGAATGATGCCGACGCGCTTGCCGTCGGGCGCAAACACCCAGATGCCGCCGGGTCCCGTGCAATAGACGCGGCCGATGCTGTCGACCTTGAGGCCGTCGGGTATGCCGGGCTCCGCGCCCTCGTTCATGTCGGCAAAGATGCTGCGTCCGATCATGTGGCCCGCGGCATCGAGCCTGATGGCGTGGATGTACTTCGACGAGCGCGTGTTCGCCACGTACATGGTGCGCTCGTCCAGCGACAGCGCGAGCCCATTCGGGTACTCGCAAAGTGCCAGCATGCTCGAGGCGCCGTCGGGCGTCACCCGATAGACGGCCGCGCCATCCCACAGATTGTCCTCGCCGGCGGGGCCCGGGATCTCGCGCTCGCGATAGGGGCGGCGCTTGTCGGGATCGGTGAAATAGAGGCAGCCGTTGGAATGGCAGATCACATCGTTGGGGCGCGCGAACCGCCCGCCTTTGTAGTTGTCGACGAGCGTCTCCACCTTGCCGTCGACGCTCATGCGGGTGACGAGCCGGCCGTCGCCCTCGCACAAGATCAAGCGCCCCTGCAGGTCGAAGGTCGTCCCGTTGCCGCCGAGGGTGTTGTCGCGAACCACCTCCGGAGGCTTGCCGGGCACCATGCGCAGGAGCTTGTTCTGGCGGATATCGACGAAATACCAATAGCCGTCCGGGTGCCACAGCGGGCCTTCCGTGAAGATGAAGCCGGTGGCAAGGCGCTCGGCTTCGGTGGTCTCCAGCACTTCCGGCAGGTAGTTGGCTGCGGCCATCGCGGGTTCCTCACGCATCGGCGTTGCCACACCCTGCGACGCGTGGCGTCGAAAGTCGAGCGGCCGAGTTCGGCTCAGGCGGCGCTCACGGCGTGGCGACCCTCGGCAGATCGCCGCAGGATGCGCCGGACCAAAGGCGCCGGGCTCGGCTTGCAGATGTAGTACCCCTGGGCCTCGGTGCAGCCTTCCGACCGGACTTGCTTCAGCTGTTCCTCGGTCTCAATGCCCTCCGCGGCAGTGGCGATGCCGAGAGTGCCGCCCAACTGGGCCATCGCGCGCACGATGGCAACCGCATCCAGATTGGCTGGCGAGAGGTCTTTGACGAAGCTGCGGTCGATCTTGATCTTGTCGAAGGGAAATTTGCGCAGGTTGCTCAGCGACGAATACCCCGTCCCGAAATCATCGAGAGCGATCCGCACGCCGAGATTGTGCAGGCGCTCTAGCGTTTCGAAAGCACCGTTGCTGTCCTCCAGCACGACCGACTCGGTGATCTCCACCTCCAGGCGGTTCGGCGCCAGACCCGCCTTCTCCAGCCCGTCAACCACCATCTCGAGGAAGCCGCCGCTCTTGAACTGTGCCGGTGACACGTTGACGGCGACCTTGACGTCATCGGGCCAGGTCGCCGCGTCGGCGCAGGCCTGGCGCAGCACCCATTCACCGATCGCGACGATTAGTCCGGTCTCCTCGGCGAGCGGAATGAACTCGAGCGGGGGAACCTTGCCCCGCAGCGGATGGTTCCAGCGCAACAGCGCCTCCAGGCCACAGATCTCGTCCCGCTCCAGGTTGACCAGCGGCTGGTAGTAGAGTTCGAACTGGCTTCCGACGAGGGCGTTGCGCAGGTCACGCTCGAGTTCACGCCGCGCCTGCATGCGCTGATCCATCTCCGGCGCAAAGAAGCAGTGCACCCCGCGCCCCTCGTTCTTGGCGCAGTAGAGCGCCAGATCGGACTTCTTGAGGAGGTCGTCGGGATCCGTTCCGTCCTGGGGCGCAAGCGCAATGCCGATGCTGGTGGCCACGCTCACCTGTTTGCCATCGAGATCGAACGGCGCGGCCACGGCCGCATTGATCCTCATGGCAAGGGCTGTCGCTTCGGCTGCCCCGTCGGTCACTCTCGCCAGAATGGTGAACTCGTCGCCGCCGAGGCGGCCGATGGTATCGCCGTCCCTGACGCAGCTCCTCAACCGCTCCGTAACGGCCTTGAGCAGCGCGTCTCCAACCGCATGCCCCAGACTGTCGTTGACCTCCTTGAAGCGGTCCAGGTCGAGCATTAGCGCAGCCAGGCCGCCATTTCCCTGCCGCACGCCATCGACCGCTCTCTCCAGGCGCTTGCGCAGCAAGATGCGGTTCGGCAGATCCGTCAGTGCATCGTGCAACGCCAGGTGGGCGATCCTGGCTTCGGCACGCCGCTCCTCCGTGACGTCCTGGTGCGTGCTGACGTAGCCACCGTCTGCCATCGGCTGGATCGAAACGGAGATTATGTTGCCGTTCTTCAACTCATTGACATAGTACGCGGGCTTGTGCCCCTCGACGCGCTTCTGCAGCGACGTCACGACCTGGTCGGGGGTCTTGCCGACGAAGTCGCCGTTGGCGATGCGGTGCTCGATGATCTGGTGCAGTGTCGTACCCTGTGACACTTGCTCGGGCCCAAGCCCATAGATCTCCGCGTAGCGATCGTTGGCTATGACCACGCGCAATTGCGCGTCGAACATGGCCAGACCTTGGGCCATGTTGCTGACCGCGGCGTCGAGCTGCTGCTGCTTGCTCTTCAGGAGCTCGTGCTGTTGCTTGAGCCGGGCATCGAGCTTTTCGCGCTCGCTGACATCCTCGTGCGTTCCAATCCATCCCCCACCCGCGGTCGGATGATGGATGATGTTGACAATGCGGCCGTCGCCCAGAGTGACGACCCTGATGCTGGTCTGCGTCTGCTCGACCAGCTTGAGGATCCTTTCAACGTATTCCTCGCGGTTCGTGCCCTCCTCGCTCCCCGCCTTCAGACGGCATTCGAGCATCTGACGCAGATGTGTGCCGCGCGTCATGACCTCGCATGGCAGCCCGTACATCTCGCGGTACCGATCGTTGCCGACGATCAGCCGCTTGCCGGAGTCGAACATGACGAGGCCGATCGGCATGTTGTTGACGGCGGCATCCAGGCGCATGTTCTGCGTCTCGAGCTCGCTCTTCTGCTGCTGGAGCTCCTCGCGGTTCGCCTCTAGAGAGCGCGAGGCAGCCTCCAACGCCGCGAGCGGCCAGCGCGTGAAGAAAACGTGCGTTGCCAGTCCCAGCAGAAGGAAGACGAACGCGACCAGGGAAGTCCCCAGCCACACACCGCGTGTGCTTACCGCGATGTAGATGTAACCCTCGAACCCACTGGCCTCGATCAAAGCGACGCGGTGCACCTCTGGCCAGCGCGACGTCTGCCCGCTGAACACGAGCAGCCTGCCGCCCCTGTCGGAGAGCCAGCTTGCCGTTACCGTGCCGTCGGCGCTGCGTATGGCATGCAGAACGTCCGCGGAAGCTTTGACGAGCGTGCCTTGGTCCTCGCCCCTGACCAGCTGGACCTCGATCTGCCTGGCCGCCAGCGAGGCGTACTCGGCCGCCCGCTTTGTCAGGTCGCGGAACTCGAGGCCGCCATAGCCGACCGGCGGCAGGAGGACGGTGAGAAGCGTGACCGCCATCCCCAATCGGCGAATGAGGCTCCGCACGGACGGCGCAGTCCAACTGGCGCCGATTCTGGCTAGGTGACTGCGTGCATGTTGGCGCACATGCGCCCGCGAGGTGGCAAACCACCTCCAGGCTTGTCGCATGTCCGCGCCCATATTCGCTCCAGGCGAACACCGTCTCCCCTTCGGATTGCTAGTAGGCGGTTGGCATGAACAATCCGCCAACCGCAATGGGTAACTGCGGATGAAGCCCGGCCGCCGAGGCGGGACAAATGCCCCTCTGGGTGCCAAGCTCACCGCGGCGAGCCCCACGCAAACTAGCAATTGCGCGCCTTGCTGGCAGCGCTATTGTGCAGTGCAACACAACAGCGCCCGCAGGCTTTGCGGGGTAGCCGAGGGGGTTCGCGAGGCCATGTCCATCGCTGCCAGCGCCAGCCGCAAAGAGGAATCCAGCCGGGAGCTGCGACTAGAGCGCTGCCAGGAGGCCGTCGTCGCAGCAGAGCGGCTGCTGCACCTCGCCCGCGCCGGGGTGCGCCAGGCGGTTGATGCGGCCGGCAGCTTGGATGCAGCCCAGGCTTCCGCGCACGGGCTCGCCTGGCTCGCAACCTATGTGGAGTCGCTGCGCCAGATGCTGGGCTGGGCCAAGCGGCTCGAGGCCGCGGGGCGGCTCGGCGAGATGGAAAAGCTGATCCTCTCGGCTGCCTTCGGCGAATACCTCGCCCAGCTCGCCGGCGGCATCCCCATGAGCCAGAACGAGACCGTGCGCCTTGCCGCGCTCGGTGTATCGCGCGCGGAGCTCGCCCGCTTCGCGGAGCAGGTGGGCGACCTGATCGATGCCGGCACCGACGACGAACTCAAGGCGCGGCTGGCGCAGATGATTGCCGCCCAGCCTGCCGTCACCACCTTCGGCGACACGGGGCTCGACGAGACGCTGTCTGAGATGCGCGAGCAGATGCGCCGCTTCGCGCAGGCCGAGGTGCTGCCGCACGCGCACGAGTGGCACCTCGAGAACGAATACATCCCGCAGGAGCTGATCGCCAAGCTGGGCGAGCTCGGCGTGTTCGGCCTCACGCTGCCCGAAGCGCACGGTGGCCTCGGGCTCGGCAAGGAGGCCATGTGCGTCGTCTCCGAGGAGCTTTCCCGCGGCTACATCGGCGTGGGCTCGCTCGGCACCCGCTCGGAGATCGCCGCCGAGCTGATCCTGGGCGGTGGCACCGAGGCTCAGCAGAAGAAATATCTGCCAAAGATCGCCTCGGGCGAGCTGCTGCCCACGGCCGTGTTCACCGAGCCCAACACGGGCTCCGACCTCGCCTCGCTCAAGACGCGCGCAGTCAAGGAGGGGAACGTCTACAAGGTCACGGGCCAGAAGACCTGGATCACGCATCCCGTGCGCGCCGACCTCATGACGCTGCTCGTGCGCACCGACGCCAAGGAGCCCGGCTACCGTGGCCTCTCCATGCTGCTGGCCGAGAAGCCGCGTGGCGACGATGCCAACCCGTTCCCGGCCAAGGGCATGTCGGGCGGCGAGATCGAGGTGCTGGGCTATCGCGGCATGAAGGAGTTCGACATCTCCTTCGACGGCTTCGAGGTGCCGGCCGCGCAACTGCTGGGCGGCGTCGAGGGCCAGGGCTTCAAGCAGCTGATGACCACGTTCGAGGCTGCCCGCATCCAGACAGCGGCAAGGGCCATCGGCGTCGCCCAGTCGGCCATGGACCTGGCGCTCAAGTACGCGCTCGAGCGCAACCAGTTCGGCAAGGCGATCTATTCGTTCCCGCGCGTCGCCAACAAGATCGTGATGATGGCGGTCGAGACCATGATCGCGCGCCAGCTCACCTATCACGCCGCGCGCGAGAAGGACGAGGGCCGGCGTTGCGACCTGGAGGCCGGCATGGCCAAGCTGCTGGCCGCACGCATCGCCTGGGCCAACGCCGACAACGCCCTGCAGATCCACGGCGGCAACGGCTTTGCGCTCGAGTATCCGGTGAGCCGCGTGCTGTGCGACGCGCGCATCTTGAATATTTTCGAGGGGGCCGCCGAGATCCAGGCCCACGTCATCTCGCGTCGGCTGCTCGAGGGGGCCAACTAGAGCAGGATCGCTTCGGACGGAGTCTCTTTGTCCCAATTGGGACGTGGCGGCCGAAGCGTGAATCCTGCTCTACATCATAGACTTGAGAGCAAGATTCACGTTCCATGATCGAAGCGGAGCGCTTCGATCAGAAACGATCTTGCTCTAGCGTAGGACGCGGGTCGAGCGCGAGCCGACTGCTACACCTTCAGCACCAGCTTGCCCTGGTTGCCGCCCGTATACAGCAGGTTGAGCACGTCGGGGAAGGCGTCGACGCCGCCCTCGCGCACATCCTCGCGGATCTTGAGCTTGCCTTCGCTGTACCATTTGCCAAGCTCGGCGATAGCCTCGGGAATGCGGGCCGCCCAGTCGAACACGATGAGGCCCTGCAGCTTGAGGCGCTGGGTGAGCACGGCGCGGATGTTCTTGGGCCCCGCCGGCGCCTCGGTGGCGTTGTAGCCGGCGATCAGCCCGCACAGCGCAATGCGGCCGAACACGTTCATCTGGGCGAGCACCGTGTCGAACACCTCGCCGCCGACGTTCTCGAAATCGACATCGATGCCCTTCGGGCAGGCCTCCTTGAGCTGGGCGGCGAGGTTGCCGGCTTTGTAGTCGACGCAGGCGTCGAAGCCGAGCTCGTCCCTCACGTAACGGCACTTGTCCGCTCCGCCGGCGATGCCGACCGCGCGGCAGCCTTTGATCTTGGCAATCTGGCCAACCACGGAGCCGACGGCGCCGGCGGCAGCCGACACCACCACGGTCTCGCCGGCCTTGGGCTGGCCGACATCGAGCAGACCGAAGTAAGCGGTCCAGCCGGGCATGCCGAGCCCACCGATCCAGCGTTGCAGCGGTGCCTTGCTGGTATCCACCTTGACCACGCGCTCGCCGTTGGAGATGGCGTAGCGCTGTACGCCGAACAGGCCCTGCACAGCGTCGCCGGGCTGGAAGGAGGGATTGTTCGATCTCTCGACCGTACCGGCAGCGTAGCCGCGCATCAGCTCGCCGATCTTGATCGGGGGGACATAGGAGCGGCCCTCGCTCATCCAGCCGCGCATGGCGGGATCGAGCGAGATGTATTCGACCTTGACGCGCAGCTCGCCTGCACCGGGCTCCGGCACGGGCCCGTCCTCGAACGAGAAATCCTGGCGCGTGACCATGCCTCGCGGCCTGCGTGCCAGCTTGACCATGCGGTTGCTCATGGGGCCTCTCGAAGCTTGCGGACTGGCCCACATCACAGGCCGCCGCTCCCGCCGCGTCAAGGGCATCGATGGAGAGCTTGATGACGGCGCGATCGGGCGCGCGCCGCCTCGAAGCATTTCTTGCCGTTGTTCCTCGCGAGACAGTGCCGGCCGCAATAGCCCTCTATGTGGAGAGCCCAGAACACGCGCAGGAGAGTACAGCCATGCTGCCGCACGCCACCGCCGAGCCGGGCCCGGCCTTCGTCACCGATCTCCACGTCAGTGAGCCCGACGGCTGCCAAGCAGACGCAGGCATCTTCAGCGCCCTCCTCGACGCTCTCAATGGGTCGGGAACATTCCGGCTGGTCGACCGGAGCGGCGAGCTCTTTCTGGAGCACGCGGTTGGTGGATGGTCGGGACAAGCCCGACCATGACAACCGGGTACCAAGCGAAAGGGTCACAACACTCCAATGTCATGCCAGTCGCGCCGCGAATTTCCCGAAGAGCGAGGGTTGCCAACGAAATGCCGACGGGAACGCAGGCTTGCGTATGCGCGAGCACGCCAGCCAGCCGCCGCACGACATGGTCTTGATTGGCGTCAAGGCCCCTCGGTACCTTGAGCCTCGGGAAAACCCATCTTGTCGGGACCGACACCGCCTGCTCGTCACGATCGTTGGCAAGCCGGAATTGTGACGATCAAGGGAGCTGCCGGATGGCTGATGGGGATGGAAATTCACGCTGCGAGCCGCGATCCGTGGCAACAGTCGTCGCGAGAGCATTTGCTCCCGGAGCGGCCAGGCAGCACCGCATGCTTGGGTCCGCGCTCGCAAGCCTGATAGCGCTCGGGGGGATATCCGGTCCGATATCCGGCGAGGACAGCGCCAACTGCGCCGAGACGTTCACGAGCTATTTGAACGAGCTCGAGCACAAGAACATTGCACCCGTGCGGTGCTGATCATCCCACGACGCGCGCCCTGGCGGCGGCGGCGGAAAGCGGCACGGAACGCGACATCAAGAGCGCCCGAACGCTGTTCCTGCGATTGAAGCAGAGCGATCGGCGGGCAGCGCTGGCGATGCTTGCCGACTGACTCGCACCAATCGCAGACTTGGCGAGGCTAGAGCAGGATCGCTTCGGACGGAATCACTTTGCCCGAGTTGGGACGTGGCGGCCGAAGCGTGAATCCTGCTCTACGTCACAGACTTGAGAGCAAGATTCACGTTCCATGATCGAAGCGAAGCGCTTCGATCAGAAACGATCTTGCTCTAGTGCAGCCATTTCTTGCGCGGGGATCGGGTGCCGGTCTTGGCGCGCCTGTCGAGCTCGGTCGCGAGCGCGATCAACCGTTGAATGAGCGGGCGAATTTGCGGGACGATCGCTTGCAGCCGCTTGACCTCGGCGCGATCGGCCTCGATGGTTGCCTCCTTGTGCCAGCGCGCCAGCTGCTGTTTGTGAACGACCAGGAGGTCCAGGGCGTCTTTTGCTTCCTGCAGCGTGAATGCAACGACCGGCGCGGGCAGGGTCGCAGCCGGATCAGCGAGGAGCTTCTTGATCCGAGCGATGTCGGCCTTGAGAACTTGCTCCGCGCCATCGATGAGATCGCGAACCTCGGCGAGCGCAGAAATCGGCAATGAGGACATGGATCGCTTGTGCGGAGGGGTATCGTCACCGGCTGCAGATGGGCCATTTGCCGGCCGAAACGCAAAGAGGGCGCGACGCCGCCGCGCCCTGGCGAATTGCCGAGCGCAGGCCTATTTCGGCTGCGGCACGATGCGGATGTAGGGCCTGGGTGCCTTCCACCCGTTCGGGTAGGTCTTCTTGGCCTCCTCGTCGGTGACGGAGCCGGAGATGATGACGTCGTCGCCGTGCTTCCAGTTCACGGGCGTGGCCACCTTGTGCTTGGCGGTGAGCTGCAGCGAGTCGATCACGCGCAGCACCTCGTCGAAGTTGCGCCCCGTCGTCATCGGGTACACCAGCACCAGCTTGATCTTCTTGTCGGGGCCGACGACGAAGACGTTGCGCACGGTCTGGTTGTCGGCGGCGGTGCGCCCCTCGCTGGAGCTGCCGCTTTCGGCCGGCAGCATGCCGTAGAGCTTGGAGACCTTGAGCTCAGGGTCGCCGATCATGGGATAGTTGGGGGCGTGGCCTTGCGTCTCCCTGATGTCGTCGGCCCACTTCGAGTGCCGGTCGACGGGATCGACGGAGATGCCGATGATCTTGACGTTGCGCTTGTCGAACTCCGGCTTGATCTTGGCCATGTAGCCGAGCTCGGTGGTGCACACCGGCGTGAAATCCTTGGGGTGCGAGAACAGTATGGCCCAGGCGTTGCCCACCCAGTCGTGGAACTTGATGCGACCTGCGGTGGTATCGGCCTCGAAGTCGGGGGCGGTCTCGCCGATGCGAAGGGTCATTTGAGCGCTCCTGTTCAAATCTGCTTGCGTGATGTTGAATGCGGCTGGTCGCCGCCACCTCCACCCGTTGCGCATTTGGCACGTCAACGGCTGCACAATCAACCCTAACAGCCGGCTCCCCGCCGAAAGCGAAGCGCGGTGGAATTGCGATCGGGTCGGCGCATCGAAATGGCTCCGGCCAGGCACCTGCAACAGTCGGTGGTGTTAAGAGGACACTAGCAATGTCCATACCACTGCTTCTGTCAAATTAACCTCAAGTTATGCTCTGGCACCTAGTCTGAGCAAGGAGTGGGTTGGGCGAGCGTCGGTTCAAATCATGTTGAGTGGGACGGTAGGGCCGGGCAAGCAGGGCTCGCTGATGGCCGAGTACTCCTCCCTGCTCGCCGAGTTGGTGCTGCGCCACAAGGCGTGGGTGGCCGAGCACACCGCGCGCATCGAGATGGAGCTGGCGGGCAAGGTCAAGTCCGAGTTCATCGCCAACATGAGCCATGAGCTCAGGACTCCGCTCAACACGGTAATCGGTTTCGCCAAGCTGCTCGGCGAGCACGGCAAACGGCATCTGAAGGACGAGGAGGTCGTCGAGTACGCAGACCTCATCCGCGATGCCGCCACGCATCTTCTCACCGTCCTCAATGATATCCTCGACATCTCCAAGCTGCAGAGCGGCAAGTACACGATCGATGCGCGCGAGGTCGCGCTCGAGGAGGTGCTGCAGGTCTCGCTGGGTGCGTTCAGACCGGCCGCCGTGGAGGCCGCAGTCGAACTCGTCGGCCAGATCGACCCGCAGCTGCCGACGGTGAAGGGCGATCCCGCCAAGTTGCGCCAGGTGTTCGGCAACCTGCTCAGCAACGCCATCAGGTTCACGCCGCCCGGCGGACGTGTGAGCCTCGTGGCTCGCGCCGCCGAGGACGGCGGCGCGGCCGTCAGCGTGCGCGACACCGGTCTCGGCATGAGCGCCGAGGAGATCTCCGTCGCGCTGACCCCGTTTGCGCAGGTCGATTCCAGTCGCGCGCGCTGGCGAGAAGGCACCGGGCTCGGTCTGCCGATCGCCAAGGCGCTGGTGCAGCTGCACGGCGGGCAGCTCGAGATTCGCAGCGAGCAGTCGCTGGGGACCGAGGTGACGGTCAGGCTGCCCTCGCGCTTAGAGGTTTCGGAAGTGCGCAGCTGGGCCGCTCCGGAAGCAGCGCGCCTTGATGGGACACGAGGGCCACATCCAACATGACGTCGATCGCTCCCCTACCCGAAATCACCCTCCAGCAGGCCGACAGGTCGATCGGCCGCATTGTGTCCGTAACCGGCGCCAAGGCGATCGTGCTCCTCGATGGCGCCATGGCGTCCGCGGACGGGCGCGCCAGGCCGACGGCGCAGCGCCCGGAGATGGGCACCCTGTTCGCAATCGAGACCACCAACACGGTGGTGCTGGCCATCGTCTCGGCGCTCAATGTGCCCGTACCGGCCCAGCGCGAGGGCGACAACGAGCTGTGGATCGCCGAGCTCGGCCTGGTCGGCGAGCTAGTGAAGGCGGGCAACGGGCGGGTTGCCACCTTCAACCGCGGCGTGTCCGTCTATCCCACGCTGGGTGACCGCGTGCGCGTCGCCTCGCGCGCCGAGCTGGAGCAGGCCTTCTGCGGCGACCGGCGCAGCTCGGTGCGGATCGGTTGCATCCGCCAGGATCCGTCGATCTCGGCGACCGTGCGGGTGGACGAGCTGCTCGGCAAGCATTTCGCCATCCTGGGCACCACCGGCACCGGCAAGTCCTGCACCACCGCGCTGATCCTGCGCTCGATCCTGCAGAAGCATCCAGCCGCGCACATGGTGCTGCTCGACCCGCACAACGAATATGCACCGGCCTTCGGCGAGTGGGCCGAGGTCATCAGCCAGCGCAACATGCAGCTGCCCTATTGGCTCCTCACCTTCGAGGAGCTGATCGAGGTGATCATCGGCGATCCCTCCGAGCGCAAGCCCGAGGTCGAGATCCTGCAGGAGCTGATCCCGCTCGCCAAAGCGCGCTATGGCGCAGGGCGCGGCAGCGCGCGCGAGACGGGCCTGCGCCGATCCAACGCCGATGCCAAGTTCACGGTCGACACACCCGTCCCCTATCGCATCTCGGACCTGACCCAGACCATCGACGACCGGATGGGCAAGCTCGAGAACAAGCGCGACCTGTCGCCCTATCGCAATCTGAAGACGCGGCTGGAGATGATCTGCCTCGATCCGCGCTATGCCTTCATGTTCGGCTCGGTCACGGTCTACGACAGCATGGCCCAGCTCCTGGGCCGCATCTTCCGCGTTCCGATCAACGACAAGCCCATCACCATCTTCGAGTTGACCGGCCTGCCCACCGAGATCGTCAACGTCGTCGTCTCCGTGCTCTGCCGCCTGACGTTCGACTTCGCCTTGTGGAGCGAGGGCCAGGTTCCAGTGACGCTAGTGTGCGAGGAAGCGCACCGCTACGTGCCTGCCAAGGCCGATCAGGGCTTCGAGCCGTGCAAGCGGGCGATCGCCAAGATCGCCAAGGAGGGCCGCAAGTACGGCGCCTCGCTGTGCATCGTCACGCAGCGCCCGGCCGAGATCGACGCCACCATCCTGTCGCAGTGCAACACCGTGTTCGCGCTGCGCATGTCCAACGACCGCGACCAGGAGATCGTCAAGTCGGCGATCGCCGACACGGGCTCGGGCCTGCTCGAATTCCTCACCGCCCTCGGCCAGAGGGAGGCGATCGCCTTCGGCGACGGCGTCACGCTGCCCGTCCGCATCAAGTTCGACGAGCTGCCCAAGCACTGCATGCCGAGAAGCTCGACGGCCCGCTTTACCGAGAAATGGCAGCGGCCGGTCAGCGACGACGGCTTCCTCGAGGGCATCGTCGAGCGCTGGCGCAACTCCTCGTGCGCCTCGGCCGCCGACGCGGCCCAGCAGATGGCGATGTTTGCCGAGGCGGTGAACCTCGGTTCGACCGGCGGCGCGGAGGCAGCCGCAGCACCAGCAGCCGCCGACGAGCGGGGTTCGCATCAACGCGAGCCGGCCGTCGCCGAGCCCGCGCGGCGGGAGTTCTCCTCCATCCGCCGCGAGCCCGCGGTTCCTCCTGCGGCGGCCCCGAGCGGCCAACCGGCGGCCAGCATGCGATCGATCCGCGACCGACTGCAGCAGCGCTAGGGCAAGACCGTTCCATCCGCAGCGATCCTGCTCGAGCGACGCTCGTGCAGCGCAGGCGACTGCCTCAGTGCTTGGTCTCGCCGGCCCCGAGATCGCCTAGCCGGCGGCGTCCTCCCCGGCAAGGTGTGGGGGCTCGACGCTTGCCTTGGCCTGCGGCACGGGCTCCTGCATCTTCTGCTGGAAGCGGCGGTAGCTGACGGGGACCGCGCAAAGGTAGAGCAGCGTGACCACGCTGAGCGTCCCGAAGGGGTAGGTGACGAGCAGCGCCACCAGGGCGGCGACGCCGACGAACGCCGGCAGCACGTATTCGCGGGCGATGCGCTCGCCCATCAGCTTGCCGGAGAAGGTCGGGATGGTCGACACCATCAGGACGGCCATGGCCACCGTGTAGACCGCGATCAGCCAGGGCCAGGCGCGCACATCGAACAGGCCGAGGCCGTCGAGGTAGAGCGGCAGCAGGACCGTGATGGCGCCGGCCGGCGCCGGCATGCCGGTGAAGTACTCGCTCTGCCACTTCGGCTTCTCCACGTCGAGCATCGTATTGAAGCGGGCAAGGCGCAGGCCGGTGGCGATCGCAAACACCATGGCAACGATCCAACCGAAACCGCGAGGCAGGCCGCCCAATCCCCAAATGAACACGATCACGGCCGGGGCGACGCCGAAGTTGACGAAGTCGGCCAGGCTGTCGAGCTCGGCCCCGAACTTGGATTGGGCGCGCAGCGCGCGAGCGAGCCTGCCGTCGACCCCGTCGAGCAGGGCGGCGATGACGACGAGGGCGATCGCCATGTCGTAGCGCAACTCGATGGCCATGCGAATGGCGGTGAGCCCGGCGCACAGACTGAGCAGCGTGAAGAGGTTGGGCACCAGCATGCGGACGGGGATCTTGTTGTGGCGAAACAGCAGCCGGCGCCGGCGGCGGCGCTCCCCGTCCTCCAGTCTCGGCAGCATATGGTCCATGGCAGCCCTACCCTCGAGTTGATCTTTCTGCTGCTACTGCACGCGCGCCTCGCGCTCGGGCTCATCGGACCTGAGGTCCGCTAGCACCGTCTCGCCGCCGACCGCACGCTGGCCTACCGCGACCAGGGCACCATGGCCCGGCGGCAGGTAGAGATCGACCCGCGACCCGAAGCGGATGAGGCCCAGCCGCTCGCCGACGCCGATGCTGTCACCTTCCTGCACGAACGTCACGATGCGCCGTGCGATCAGGCCGGCAATCTGCACCACGCCGATCTCCCCGCCGTCGGCCGCGGCGATGACGATGCCGCGCCGCTCGTTCTCGTCGCTGGCCTTGTCGGCCGCGGCGTTCAGGAAGCTGCCCGGCACGTAGATCGAGCGCGCGATACGGCCCGCCACGGGCGCGCGGTTGATGTGAACATCGAACACGGACAGGAAGATCGACACCCGGACGCGCTCGGCCTCGCCGAGGCCGAGCTCGGCCGGCGCGCGCACGTGCTCGATGGCGGCGACGCGCCCGTCGCCTGGCGCGATGACGAGGCCGTCGCGCAGGGGCGTGACGCGGGGCGGGTCGCGAAAGAAATAGGCGACCCACGCCGTGGCCAGCACGGCAAGCCACGCCAGCGGCGGCCACAGGAGGAACAGCAGCAGGCAGATGCCGGCGCCGATCGCGAGGAACTTGAAGCCGTCGGGATGCACCGGCACGATGCTGTCGGAGATGGTGTCGAACAGGCTAGTCCGCGCGGACACAAGACCTCCCGATGCAAGTTGTGCGGGGCCGACGGCCCCGCACGCTAGTCCGTGTCATACAGCGGAGCCGGGGCAGGGCGCTGCCACCATCCGCCGGCCGCTCATTGCACGGGCACGGCCACAAAGCGCAGATCGCCCTTGCCGTCCTCGAGGCGCAGCAGCACCTGCTTGCGGCCGGCCTTCTTGACCTTGTCGACGCTCTTGGCAATGTCGTCGAGCGAGGTCACCGCCTGCTGCGCGACCTCGACGATCACATCGCCCGTCTTGACGCCCTTCTGGGCGGCGGGGCTTGCCGGGTCGACCTGCAGCACGATAACGCCCTTCACGTCCTTGCCGAGGTTGTGCTTGGCGCGCAAGTCGTCGTCGAGCGGTGCAAGCACCAGCCCGATGAGCGAGGACCGTTCTCCCTGGGTGGATCCCGACTTGCCGTCCTTGCCCTTGCCTCCCCGGCTCCTGGGATTCGCCTTGGCCGAGGCCTTGATCGGCTCGTCCTCGCGCAGGCGGCCTATCGCCACCTTCAACGTCACTCTCTGCCCCTTGCGCAGCAACTCCACCTCGACGTCCTTGCCGATCGGCGTCTGGGCAACGAGCCGCGGCAGGCCACGCATCGAGGTCACGTCTTTGCCGTCGAACTTGAGGATGACGTCGCCGTCCTTGATGCCGGCCTTCGCCGCCGGGCTGTCGGGCGTGACGCTTGCCACCAGCGCGCCCGAGTTCTCCTTCACGCCGGAGGCCTCGGCGATGTCGTCGGTGATGCTTTGGATCTTCACCCCGAGCCAGCCCCGGTGCGTCTCGCCGAACTGGCGCAACTGATCGACCACTACCATGGCGGTGTCTGAGGGCACGGCAAAGCCGATGCCGATCGAGCCGCCGGTCGGCGAGATGATGGCAGTGTTCACGCCGATCACCTCACCCTCCATGTTGAACAGCGGGCCGCCGGAGTTGCCCTTGTTGATGGCGGCGTCCGTCTGCAGGTAGTCGTCGTAGGGGCCGGAGTTGATGTCGCGCTGCTTGGCGGAGATGATACCCACCGTCACCGAGCCGCCGAGGCCGAAGGGGTTGCCGATGGCCATCACCCAGTCGCCGACCTTGATCTTGTTGGAGGAGCCAAAGCCAACCGAGTGCAACGGCCTCTTGGGCGTCACCTTGAGGAGGGCGAGGTCGGTCTTGGTGTCCTTGCCGATCACCTTGTCGACCTTGAGCTTGCTGCCGTCGTTGAAGTTGATGATGATCTCGTCGGCGCCCTCAATGACGTGATTGTTGGTGACGACGTAGCCTTCCTTGCCGTCGATGACGAAGCCGGACCCGAGCGAGGAGACTTTGCGCTCGGACGGCGAGCGCCCGCCCTTGCGGTTGAAGAAATCCTCGAAGAACTCCTCGAAGGGGGCGCCCTTGGGCACCTTGGGCAGCGGCACGCCCTCCGGCCCCTTGAGCGTCTGGCTGGTCGAGATGTTGACGACCGCGTCGATCAGCTTCTCCGCGACCGGGGCGACACTCGTGGGCCCGTGCGGCGACTGGGAGGCGGCCGGCCCGAGCATCACCAGCAAGAGCCGCCGCGCCGAGCGCGGTGCGGCGCGCCGTCCCGCCCCAGCTCGGGCCGCCCCAACTCGGGGCCGGAGCGCACGAACGACCGGTTGCAGGGGGTATTTGGCAGCAAGGCATTTCGCAGGGATCAGGCCCGCTCATGGCCAAAGTCTCCTAAGCGCTCGATTCCAATCCAGAGTCTAGCGGCGTCGAAGGCGAGGTTGTCAAACCATCCCCTCAGTCAGCCGCGCACCAGCCAGACCAGCACGAACCCGCCCACGATCGCTGCGGCACCGGCAGTCCGCAGCGTATGCTCGGGCATTGCGGCCGCGGCCTGCAGCAACTTGAGGCCCAACTGCGGCGCGGCCGCCCATAGCAGACCCTCGATCACCATCACGAGACCGATCGCAACGACAAGATCGCTCATCGATTTGGTTGCGCACCGGGCTGAGGGGTCTTGTTGTTCCCGGACGGATTGCTGAAGTACTTGAAGAACTCGCTGTCCGGCGCCAGCACCATGCGGGTGTCGCTCGACTTGATGCCCTGCTCGTAGGCCTGCATCGATCGATAGAACCCAAAAAAGTCAGGATCGCGGCCGAACGCATCGGCAAAGATCCGGTTGCGCTCGGCATCGCCTTCGCCCCGGGTGCGCTCGCCCTCGCGCGTGGCGTCGGCCTTGATGATCGTCACCTGGCGGTCGGCGTCGGCGCGGATGCGATTGCCTTGCGCGGAGCCCTCGGCACGAAACTCGGCGGCCTCCCGCTGGCGCTCGGCGCGCATGCGATCGAAGATGTTCTTGGAGTTCTGCTCGGGCAGATCCGCGCGCTTGATGCGAACGTCGACCACCTCGAGGCCGAACTCCTTGCCTTCCTCGTTGACCGTGTGAGCGATGCTCTTCATGAGCGCTTCGCGCTTGTCGCGGACCACGTCCTGGAAGGTCGAGCCGCCGAGCACGCGGCGCAGCGCCGATTCGATGATTGGGCCGAGCCGCGACCGCACCATGCGTTCATCGCGCACGGTTTGATAGAAGAGCAGAGGGTCGGTGATGCGGTAGCGCGCGAAGGCATCGACGATCAGACGCTTCTGATCGGAGGCCGTCACCTCCTGCGGCGCGGTGTCGATGTCGAGGATGCGCCGGTCGAAGTAATCGACGGTCTGCACCACGGGGATCTTCCAGAACAGGCCCGGGTCGCTGATGATGCGCACCGGCTTGCCGAACTCCAGCACGATGGCCTGCTCGTTCACGTGCACGATGAAGAGCGCGAAATAGGCAACCGTGCCGATCGCGCCGACAATCACCACCAGGGCTGCCAACAGGGCTCGCAGCATCAGTTGGCCCCTTCCTTCTTCTTGCTCTGCATCTGGTCGAGCGGCAGGTAGGGCACCACGCCCTGGCCGGCCTTGCTGTCCAGAATGATCTTGTCGGTGCCGCCGAGCACGCGCTCCATGGTCTCGAGATACATGCGCTTGCGGGTGACCTCGGGCGCCTTCTTGTATTCCTCGTAGACCTTGAGGAAGCGCGCCGTCTGTCCGGTCGCCTCGGCGACGGTCTGCTCCTTGTAGGCGCGGGCGCCCTGCAGGATGCGCTCGGCCTCGCCGCGCGCTTCCGGCACCACCCGATTGGCGTAGGCGAACGCCTCGTTCTGCAGGCGCTCCTGGTCGGCGCGGGCGGCCTGCACGTCGCGGAAGGCGTCGATCACCTGGGTCGGCGGGTCGACCTTCTGCAGCTGCACCTGGTCGATGCGGATGCCGGCGCGATAGTGATCGAGCGTGCTCTGCATCAGTTTTTGCACGGCCTGCTCGGTCTTCTGGCGCGCTTCCGTCAGGATCGGCTGGATGTTGGACTGGCCGACGATCTCGCGCATGGCGCTCTCGGCCACCTCCTTGACGGTGACCTCCGGGTTCTGGATGTTGAAGAGGTAGGCCTGCGCGTCCTTGATGCGCCAGTACACGACGAAGTCGACGTCGACGATGTTCTCGTCGCCGGTCAGCATCAGGCTCTCCTCGGGCACGTCACGCACGCCGGTGAAGCCGCGAGAGGACACACCCGAGCGCATCCCGACCTCGATGATGTTCTGCCGCGTCACCTTGGGCAGGCGCACCTCCTCGATCGGGTAGGGCAGGCGGAAATGCAGGCCCGGCGGCTCGCTACGGGTCGGCTTGCCGAATTGCATGACGACGCCGAGCTCGTCCGGGTTGACGCGGAACGTGAAGGCGTAGAAGGCGACAACCGCCGCCATCACCACGGCCACGAGGAACATGAACGAGCCGGGCAGGCCGGAGCCTCCGGGCATCACTTGCTTGAGCTTGTCCTGGCTGCGCTTGAGCAGCTCTTCGAGATCAGGCTGGTGCTGCGGGCCGCCCGAGGGTCCCTGGCCCCACGGGCCGCCGCCACCGCGTCGGCCGCCGCCGCCACTCTGACTGCTCCAAGGCATTAGGTTGAGCCTCTCCGGTGTTGCTCAGTCGGTTGCACGAAGGCGGCTGCGCCCTGGCAATCCGCCGGGGCCAGCGCCTGCCACCACCTGCACGCTGCCAGGAAATTCGTCTGCTTTCTGTTGCTTATAGGGCAGCCTCCGGTAGCGCGCAAATGAACCTACGTGATTGGGTTATATGGGGTGTGGGGGCGCTCCAGACCAAGAGCGGCAGGCTCAAACTTGCCGCTCCAACACGACAAAATCGGCCGGATACTGGTCGTTTGGACCCTCGGGCATGGGCTCCCGGGCGGTCTCCCGCCACAGCGTGGGCTCGGGCAGGGGAAGCCGGGTGTCGCCGGCGGGCGTGCCGTAGACGAGGGTGAGGTAGATGCGGTCGGCGTAGGGCAGGGCCGCGCGGAAGATCTCCTCCCCGCCGATGATGGCGACTTCGTCGGCGCCACGCTCCGCGGCAAGGTCGCGCGCGAGGTCGATGGCATCCTCGACGGAGGCCGCGACGTGCACCCCCGGCGCGGAGAAGTCCGGGCGGCGTGTCACCACGATGGTGTCGCGGCCGTCCAGCGGCCGGCCGATCGACTCGTAGGTCTTGCGGCCCATGATCATGGGCTTGCCCAGGGTGAGCTTGCGGAAGCGCTTCAAGTCGGAGGGGAGCTGCCAGGGCAGCTGGCCGTTGCGGCCGATGACGCCGTTCTCGGCGACGGCAACGACGAAGGCGATGCGTGCCGGTCCGCTCACACGGCCACCGCGGCCTTGATGTGGGGGTGCGGGTCGTAGCCCTCGAGCGTGAAGTCCTCGAACTTGAAGTCGAAGATCGAGCGGACCGCCGGATTGATCTCCAATCGCGGCAGGGGGTGCGGCGTGCGGGCGAGCTGAAGGTCGGCTTGCTCGATGTGGTTGAGGTAGAGGTGGGCGTCGCCGAAGGTGTGGATGAACTCGCCCGGGCGGAAGCCTGTCACGTGCGCCACCATCATGGTCAGCAGGGCGTAGCTGGCGATATTGAAGGGCACGCCCAGGAACACGTCGGCGGAGCGCTGATAGAGCTGGCAGGAGAGCCGCCCGTCGGCGACGTAGAACTGGAACAGGCAGTGGCAGGGCGCCAGCGCCATGTCGGGGATGTCGGCCGGGTTCCAGGCCGTGACGATCATGCGGCGGCTGTCGGGGTTGGTCTTGAGCGTCTCGATCAGCTCCTTGATCTGGTCGATGCTCGGCCCGTCGGGAGCCGCCCAAGAGCGCCATTGCTTACCGTAGACGGGGCCGAGGTCCAGGCAAGTAGGCCGCGCAATTGCAAGCGCATCATAGTCTTCCCTGAATCCGATGTCCGGATCATCGACGATTTGGCTGCTGCGCGGCACTTCGCGGGCCCATTCATCCCATATGCTGACTCTGTGGGCGTGCAGATAGTCGAGAGTGGTGTCCCCCGACAGGAACCAAAGCAATTCATGGATGATGGACCTCAGATGCACCTTCTTGGTCGTCACCAGCGGAAAGCCTTCGGCCAGATCGAAACGCATCTGGTGGCCGAACACGCTGAGCGTGCCGGTGCCGGTGCGATCGGCCTTGCGGACACCCTGAGTGCGCACCCGACGCATCAGGTCCAAGTATTGCTGCATGGGCGCCTAGATAGTCGCGATTTGGGCGACTGCACAGTCTTCTTCACGCCGGCAAGGGGACGGTGTGCAGGACCAGCACGATGAGCGAGTTGTAGAGAGCGTGGCAGAAGATGGCGACGCGCAGGCTACCCGTGCGCCACAGCAGCCATGAGAAGAAGATGCCAATCATGAAGACCTCGGCGATGCCGGTGGTCGAATAGCCCGCGTGCAGGGCTGTCCACAGGCCGGTCGAGATCACAGCACCGCCCCAGAACCCCAGCCGGGAGCGTGCCAGGGCCGACAGCAGGAAGCCGCGAAACAACAGCTCCTCCGACAGCGGTGCACCGATCCCCACGACCATCAGCGCCAAGCCCCAATGCTCGCCGAAGAGACGCGAAAAAGGGCGCAGGTCGGCATACAGGTCGTGCTGGAGCAGGCTGTACTCCGCAAAGGTCACCGCAACCTGCAGCACCGCCATCAAGATCACGGCCTTGAGATAGACGAGGGGAGCGCCCTTGGGTGCCCAAAGGGCGAGCACGTCGCGGACCCTGCCGCCAAAAAGGGCGCTCGCCGCGACCGTCAGGATGACCGTTCCCACCTGCCAGACGCCCAGGGCGGCCAGCTCGGCGGCATCCTGACGCCATAATCCGGAGCCCGTCAGTCGCGGCAGGACCCCAATCAACAGCATGAGCGCGGCGCTCAAGACCACGATCAGGACTGCCGCCAGCAGGCCCCATAGCGGCCCCCATGGCGTGCGCGGCTCGTAGGCTGCCGGCCCCCTGAACAGGCCGGTTGTCGCGCTCTCTGACAGGGCCATCCACCCACCTTCCGGTTCTCTGCAGTCATGCACAGCGCCAAGCCTGCGCCGAGGCGAAGCTTTTAATTAACGCGCGAGGTGCCTATATTGAGGCTGCCGGATTCGTCCGGCTATGGCGATAAATGGACGTCGTAATAAGCCTATCGGACCCGGGGGCAGTACCCGGCGCCTCCACCCCAGGGGTCAGGCACACACCTGAGCCCGACCCTTGCGGCGGGGGCGAACTAGGATCGACGAGGGTGTAAAGGGCGCGCTTTCGCTCGGCATGATACCGCCGTTATCGGGTCAATCAGAATAGTTGCCAATGACAACTATGCTGAGACGGCTCTCGCTGCGTAACGCGGCGCGATACGTCTGAACTTCAAGCCCTGTCGTCTAGCAACGCCAGGCGCGGTTTCGGAGGGCACCGGGCAACAGAAGCCCTCCACTTCCTTGCGCCACGGGGAGCCCCGTGGTCTTTTGCTGCTTATGACGGGTGAGCGGGAAATCGACTACGAAGGCTTGGTGCAGGATGCGATGCGCGGGGTCGTGCGCAGCGTGCTGATGCGCGTGGCCAAATCGGGCCTCCCCGGCGAGCATCATTTCTACATCGCCTTCAAGACCGACGCGCCAGGCGTCGCCCTGTCCAAGCGGCTGATGGAGAAATACCCCGAGGAGATGACGGTCGTTCTGCAGCACCGCTTCTGGGACCTGGCCGTGCGCGATACCGCCTTCGAGGTGAAGCTGACCTTTGACGGCATCCCCGAACGGCTCTTGGTCCCCTTCGATGCCATCAAGGTGTTCTTCGACCCGAGCGTGCCCTATGGGCTCCAGTTCGAGGACCTCGACGCCAGCGATGCGGCGACGGAACAGCCATCGGCACAGGGCGAAGCGGCGACCCCCGAGTCCGCGCCACAGATAGGCGCCGCCGGCAAGCGGGCCGAGCCGTCCCCGGCCCGTGCCGAGAAAAAGCCGCGTGCATTGCGCCGGCCCGCCGCCGAGAAGGCCGGCGAAGGGGCCGCTAGCTCGAGCGCCGGCAAGACGACGGGAAAGCCACTTCCCGCGCCAGCGCTGGCCAAACCCTCCGAGGACACGCCGCCCAAGGGCCCCAAGGTCGTCAGCATCGACGCCTTCCGCAAGAAATGACGTGGCCTGCTGGTGCCGGCTGCCGACACGTGGTCCTGCTCCGCGACATCAAGGCGCCTGCACCGGTGCGTCCGCGGCGCGCTCACAAGACGTGGCGCGCGTGATACATCTCGACCTGTCCTAGTGACCTGATCGCGAAATTCGTCGCAGTGTGCGGCGGGTCGGAATGAATTTCGCGATCTGAAGAAGACTCGCGAATTCGAAGTGTGATGAGGTGATGCATGCGGCGATTTCCTGGCTCGACCGGAGCTCTCGTGTGTCTTGTCGCTCTTGCCAGTTGCGCCGTGCTCCCGACTGCCGGGCGGGCGCAGAGCGATCTGGAGCGTGCGTACCGGGTCATTAGCTCCAAGAGGTTTGTCGACCTCACGCACAGCTTTGGGCCGAACACGCCGGTCTGGTCGGGCTTCGGCCAGGCCAAGATGAGCGCGGCTGCCGATCCCAAGACCAAGGAGCCCTACACGATCCCCAAGGATGGGTTCCGCACGACCTTCTACGAGATGGTCGGGCAGTACGGAACTCACGTCGATCCTCCCGCTCACTTCGCCGAGAACGGGATCACGATGGACAAGATCCCGCTGAAGCAGATGATCTTGCCTCTCGTCGTGCTCGACGCGACGCCGCTCCTGGTCAAGGACCCCAACCATGCCTTCTCGGTCGAGGACGTCAAGGCGTGGGAGCGCAAGCACGGCCGCGTTCCGAAGGGGGCGTTCGCCGCCTTGCGCACGGACATGTCGAAGGACTTCGACCGCGATCCCGAGCGCTTCAAGCGACAGCCGTTTCCCGCCTGGTCGCTCGAGGCCATCAAGTTCTTGTACGAGCAGCGCGGCGTGACGGCGACCGGACACGAGTTCCTCGATACCGATACGACCGACAAGATGGATTCCGAGACCTACCTTCTGCGCAGCGGCCATTACCAGATCGAGGTGATGGCGAATCTCGACCAGGTACCCGCGCGCGGCGCGCTGATCGTGGTGACGTGGCCGAAGGTGCGCGATGGCCTGGGCTTCCCCGCCCGGGCGTTCGCGATTCTTCCCTGACCGAGACGACAAGTGGGGGAACCATCATGGTCCAAGGTGCCATCGAAAGCCTTGTGGCGAAGGCCAACGCGGATGCCTGGCTCGTCCATCGCGGCCGCTTCCTCGATGTGACGTGCCTGCTGGGTGTGGGTGAGGCGAGCTACCTCTTGCGCATCCATCGCGGCCGCATCGAGGCCCTGGACAAGGGACCATTCGTCATGCCGCGCTGCACGTTCGCGCTCAAAGCCTCCGCGCAAGCCTGGGCAACATTCTGGCAGCCGATCCCGCCGCCGGGCTTCCACGACCTGATCGCCATGATCAAGACTGGCGCCATGACGATCGAGGGCGACCAGCTGCCGTTCTTTGCCAACCTGCGCTACTTCAAGGAGCTGCTGGCGCTGCCACGCGCTGCCGCAGCCGCAGCGAGGGCCTCGTCATGAGCCGGCCCGACTTCGAGCCGTCGGTAGGGCGCTATCTGCGGCTTCCTATCCAGGGCAAGCCGCATCGGCTCTACGTCGAGGAGGCAGGCAAGGGCATCCCGCTCGTGTGCCTGCATACGGCGGGCGCCGACAGCCGCCAGTACCGCGGCCTCCTCAACGACGCCGAGACGCTCAGCCATTTCCGCGTCATCGCCTTCGACCTGCCCTGGCATGGCAAGTCCTCGCCGCCGGCGGGCTGGCAGCGCGCCGAGTACAAGCTCACCTCGCGCGCTTACGTCGACACCATCATGGCGGTGATCGACGCGCTCGGCCTCGACAAGCCGGTGGTGATGGGGTGCTCGATCGGCGGACGCATCGTGCTGCATCTTGCCCTGGAGCATGCGTCGCGCTTCCGCGCTCTGATCGGGCTCGAATCCGGCGCGCACGCGGAGCCCTACTACAGCCTCGACTGGCTGCACCGGCCGGATGTCCACGGCGGCGAGGTGTGCGGGGCCATGATCTCAGGGCTCATCGCGCCGACCGCGCCCGAGGCCGACCGCTGGGAGACGATCTGGCATTACATGCAGGGCGGCCCGGGCGTGTTCAAAGGCGACCTGCATTTCTACACCGCCGATGGCGACGTGCGCCCGCGAGTGGCCGAGATCGATACCGGAAAGTGCCCACTGTATTTGCTGACCGGCGAGTACGACTATTCGGCAACGCCCGAAGTCACCCGCGACCTTGCAGCACGCATCAAGGGAGCCGAAGCGACGATCATGAAGGGTCTCGGCCATTTTCCCGTGAGCGAGGACCCGGCCAGGTTCCTCGCCTACCTGCGGCCGGTGCTGGCGCGGATTGCATCGGCCGCTTGAGGTCATGCATGCCGGGCGCCCGACCCGGCTGATGGCGTCGCTAGGCTCTGTTGGGGGGTCGGCACAGGCCAATACGCCATTCGACCGGCTGACCGCTGGCGACGAATATGACGCGGTCGAGCTGCAAGAGCGGGGTCTGCGGTGCAACGCAGAGACGGCTCGCTGCCTCAGCGAAAACCGGCACCACGGTTGCGTGCTCCTGCGCAGGGCCCAAGAGGGTGCCATGTCGGCGCGCCAGCTCGCAGATATCGTAGTTGCCGGCATCCGCAACCTCGAGACCCGGAAGCCGGCCGACAGCGAGCCTGCAGATCTCATACATCAGCACCCGTGTCCCGAAACGACGCACGCGCGTCGTGCGCAACACCATCCCGCCGGCAGCAAGCTGCAGCCGCTCCTGCTCGACCTCCGTTGCCGGGCCCATCGTCTGCGAAAGCAATTGCACCCCGCCGCTTTCGCGGGCCACGCCGCATCCCACCTGCCGGGTCCGAGTCACGGGTTGCTCATGGGCGCGCCTCGAGCCCATCCTCGATTGCCCGTGGCGGCGCTGCAGTCGTCTGCCGATCAGTAAAGAAGTCGAGAGGGTGGCGTCGGGTTCCCTGGCTTGCGCGGATGCTGCCCGCGTCCTCGGGCTCGAGACCGGAGTTTGTCTCCCCGCACCAGATGCTGCCCGCACCGCGTTCCGCAAGAAGCTTGCGAAGCTGCACATAGAGCGGCTCGGTGGGGGGCCTGTGGCGGCGCACCATGCCGAAGCCTCATAGGACGATGCCGGCTGCAGCACGACCGTCGCAGCCCAGCTCAGGCGAGCGATAGTGAGGTCTTTGCGGCGCGAGGACCACTAGGAGGAACCCTAGTGGCCTGTCCGAGTAGTGGGTACCGGCGGATCGAGAAGTTCCGTGCGACCAAAGCCGAGCTCGAATTCGGATGCACGGGGCGTGCCCCCACTCAGGGACGCTACAAAGCGGCCCGCTCACGCAGGCGATGCGAGCCAAGCTCAAGCGGGCGGGATAGCCTAGGCGGCAAGCGGCTCGGGCGTGCGCTCGGGCGCCGGTCCGCGGTTGGGCTGTCGTCCCTCCAGGGCAGGAGCGCCAGCTGCCGCCGCTGGCGTGAAGGCGGTGGCGCAGTCGTCGAGCAGCTGAGCGACTGCATCATCGGCGGCCTCGACCTCCGCCCGTGCGCGATCCTGCAGGTCGCCGAGCCTCTCGATGCAGTCGAAGCCGCGCTCGGCGATTTCCATCACCGTCTGCCATTCCCCCTCCGCATCGAGACGACGAGGGGATTTGGCTTGCACCGCGGGCAAAAACCGCGACCCGGCGGGGCTTGCGGCAGCCCCGAGCGCGGGCTCGCCGTTCTTCCCGAGCGTCCAGCCGGCAACCCCGAGGCCGCCGAGGATCAGGCCCCAGCCGGTGAGCTCGCTCCAGCTCTGCTGGAGAATCCGCATGAAGGCTTGCATGTCGAATTCGGCGTCCTGTCTTGCAAGTTGCCGGGGGAAGGACGCACGAACAAAGGAGAGCAGGTGTAGCGCAGCGCTCCAAACAGGTGCTCGAAGCTACAAGGGAACGCGGCTCCGAGCTAAGCTCGAGCGCCGGCTCTTCCACAGTCCGGAAAGGTGGGCCGCGATCGTTAACAAACGGTTAACGGATAGTCTCTGCGCCAGATCCTGCGGTGGATATCAAATGCTGCGCGCCCGGGCGGACGCGCTGACACGAGGTGCCGCCGAACGCACTCCGGCGACATTCTCCGGGCAGAGGCCGCGTCAGACGCCGCGATCGAAGCCCGATTCGATCTCGCGCGTGAAGGCAAGGCCGAGGCCCGGAGCGGTCGGCACCGTCATCTCGCCCTTCACCGGCAGCGGAGGGTCTTCGAACAGCTGCCGCGTCCAGGGCATGTACTCCACGATATGGCCGTGTGGGATGGCCGCGATCAGGTGCACGTGCACCTCCGGGATCAGGTGCGACACCACCGGCCGGTTGAAGGCCTCGGCCATGCCGGCCACCTTCATCCATTGCGTGATGCCGCCGACGCGGACGAGATCGATCATGACGTAGTCGACCGAGCGCGCCTCCAGCATGTGCCGGAAGGGGGCAATGCCGTAGACGTACTCGCCGCCCGCGATCGGGGTCTTCAGTGCCGCCGACACGCGGGCCAGGCCGGCATAGTCGTCGCGCGCGGTGACGTCCTCGAGCCAGTGCAGGTGGTAGGGCTCGATGCGCTGGCCGATGCTGATGGCCTCCGGCACGGTCCACCGCTGGTTGATGTCGCACATCAAGCGATATCGGGTCCGATCGCCTCGCGGACCCGCCGGATGCGCTCCACCTCCACCTCGGGAACGGTGCCTCCGGGCAGCGCCAGCTGCGTCTTCATGGCCGTCCAGCCGCGCTCGACGAGCTTGCGTCCTGCGGCCACCACCTCCTCGAGCGACAGCGTGCGCATCAGCGCGCCGCTGGCGTAGGCCGGCACCCGGTCGCGATGGCCGCCCAGCAGCTTGGCGACGGGCAGCCCCAGCGCCTTGCCGCGGATGTCCCACAGGGCCGTGTCGATGGCCGAGAGGGCGAGCGTGAAGATGCCGCTGGGCCCCGCCGAGCCGCCGGCCGCATCCCGCAGCTTGGCAGCGATGCGCTCGGTCTCGATTGGATCATCGCCGATGATCAGCGCGCCGAGGGCATCGATTGCGACCTTGAGGGCACCGGTCAGCGCCGCACCGAAGAAGGTGACGCCGAGGCCCTCGACGCCGTCCTTGGTCGCCACCTTGACGACGACGATGTCGCGCGTCGCGCCGGGCGGGGTCTTGTTGTCCGCCAGCGGCTCGTCGGCGGGCAGGCGCACGATCTGCGAACGGACGCGGTCGATTTTCATAGCAGTGCTCCAACTTGCGTCATCCCGGCGCCGCTCGCTTGCGAAGCGCGCGGGCGAGACCAGGCCGGGATCCAGTCCACCTTGCAGCATGCGACCGTGACGAGCGACTGTCTGCGGAGACGAGCATGGGTCCCGGCCTTCCTCCGCGAGCGCCCTGTCGGGCACTCGCGGCGCCGGGATGACGATGCGAGTGAGGCAACGGCGAGCATCATCACAGCCGATAGAATTTCTTCGCGGTGTCGTGGAAGAGGGCGGCCTTGTCGGCGGCGGAGGCCCCGGCCGCCAATCGCTTGAAGGCGTTCCAGTAGACGGGGTAGGAGCCCGAGATCTTGTCGACCGGGAAGTTGCTCTCGAACATGCAGCGGTCGACCCCATAGGCCTCGATGCAGGTCTCCACGTAGGGCCGCCACGCGTCGGCGAGATCCTTGGAGGAGGGCGGGCGCTCGCGGTGATGGAACTGGAAGCCGTTGACGCGCATGCCGATGCCGCCGAGCTTCATGAACACGTTGGGGCAGCCTGCCAGCTCCGTGATGTCGCGCCTCCAGTCGGCGAAGATCTCGTCGCGCTTGCCCGCATACCAGCCAAGTCCCAGCGGTCCGCCGACATGGTCGAGCACGATCGGTCTGCTGCGGGAAGGCGCGCGCCAGCGCGGTGAGGTCTGCGATCTGGGGATGGTAGAGCCAGGCATCGAACGTGAGCCCGAGCCGGCCCAGCGCGGCGAAGCCTTCGCGGAACTTGGCGTGGTCGCGATAAAGATGCGGGCCGGGATTGGTGTGGCGAGTTGTGGATCTCCTCGGCCTTGTCCTCCCAGGCAGCGGCATGGCGGATGCCCTTGAAGCGCGGGCCGGCCGCGGCCATGTGCGCGCGCAGAATCTCCTCCGCGCGCGCGCCCATCGTCAGGTCGACCAGCCCGACGATGCCCGCTGCGACTCGGGTCGGCCCGTAGCCGCCGCTTGCCGACATCGCTGCGATGCCGTTGACGAACTCGGTCTCGCCCAGCGTGCGCAGCTCGGGCGGCCCGTCGGCGCGGTAGCAGGCGGTGCACTCGATGAACACGGTCTGCTCTATTCTGTGGCCGCTGCCGGTGTCGGCCAGCAGGTCGGGCAGCAGATAGCGATGCGCCGGGAAATCCCACAGGTGATGGTGCGGGTCGACGATCGGGAGGTCGGGCTCCAGGATCTCCTCCTGCGTCAGGCGCAGCCAGTCCTCGCGGATCCCGGACATGCGGGTGGCGACCGTCGTGTGCGGCTTCTGGGTCATGGGCTGTTCCTCCCTGGCGATGCGCGACTTGCGCGCTGTGGCTGCTGGCCGGCTTACGCCTCCACGAAATCGAATGCATCGCGCCAGCGCTTGATGCGGGCCGTCGACGGCGAGGGGAAGTGGGCCGTGCACATCAGCGTGGAGGTGTCGCAGAAGCGGCCGAACAGCTCGCGCCGCGAGCGGCCGGCCTGCGCCGAGTTGTAGTCGGCCATCATGCCGAGCTCGGGGTATCGCGCCTGCAGCGGCGAGTGGATCATGTCACCGGTGAGGACGGCGTCGGC
>CAVTVO010000020.1:0-61245 GCA_963738065.1 uncultured Alphaproteobacteria bacterium | reverse complement strand
AGACCAGGCGATATCCGTACGTTCGACCGCGCACCGGAACCGGTACCTCGGTGTGGTAGATGGTCATGGTGTCGCCGGCGAGACGGTAATCCGCAACGGCAAGGCCGGCAGGGGTGTCCAATTCGAACCTGTGGGCCTCCGCGTTATGGCGAACGCCGTGAGCGCTGCGGTTGGTCAAAAGGTCCCTCCAATGGCTACGTTTCTTCGGCGCGCTGTGTATCCACAGTTGCAGAAAGTCGTCCTCTGGGACACCGTTCGGTCCGCCTCGGAGCTCCGCCAGTCCAAAGGCGGCCCGGGTCAGCCATCGTCAACACCAGCAGGCAAAGCCACAGCGCTTACCCTTGCGCGGGCCTGGTCGATGGTCTCGCGGAGGGAGGCGAGCTCACCGTCGCGTCGATGGTAGCCCGTGTCCTCAATGAGATCGGCGGCAGCGACGCAGTGTTGGTCGGCGGCGTGGAAGACGCGCCGGGCCTCAGCCGCGAGAGTGGTCGGGAGCTGGGCAAGCAAGAGGCGACCGTGTTCTAGGCATATGTCGGTTAGATAGAGCCGCATGCCGCCGTGGACCGCAATCTCATGCGCTTCGATGAGGTCCTGCTGGGCACCAACAAGGTCGCTGGTGTCTCGGCGAAATGCAGCACGCGCGAGGAGGCCGCGGGGCAGATGGTACTCAGTCCCCGCCTTGCGGAGCCCCTCGACAGCATTGTCGAAATGGTGGCGGGCGTTCGTGTGCTCGCCGAGCGCCTGCGATGCGCGGCCCAGGGAAAGCGTATCGAGAGCGCGGATCAGCCAGGAAAGACCACGCTGATCTGAAACCTGAAGCGCATACATGGCTCGCTGCTTTACGTTCTCGCCCTCACCACGGCTAAGGAGATGGTCGCAGAATTTATAGCCCTGCACAGAGTAGAGGCGGTCGAGGTTGGGCTGACGCTTGGCTTGTATCGCCTCTGCCTCGCGGAAAGCGTGCTGGCTGCCTCGACATCGCCTGCTTGGTGCAGGGCATCGGCCAATGACGTGCGCCCACTCATGCGGCGGTAGTCATCGTTGCTGACATCGGCGTGCATGACAGCCTCACGCCCGGTGGCGACCGCAGCAGCGATTTCGCCGAGCGTCAGCCGCAACTCGCAGAGATTTGAGTATTCGCGCGCCGCGCCCTCCCAGTCTTTTCGCGCGAGGCGGAGCCGGGCCCCAGCCTCCATCGGTTCGATCGCGTCGCGTAACCGGCCGAGTGCGTGCAGCGCGGCCGCAGCGTGGCCGAATGCCGAGGCTCGGTGCACCAACCTCAGCGAAGAATGCGGCGTGCGCCACGGCGGAGTGAAGAAGTTGGCGAGCGCGCCGAGGCTGCACCGGTTGCACCGAGCTGCTTTATGATGAAAAAGGTACCGCCTTCGCGGTTCAACCGCCTCTGGTACACATCACTCCACACCTCCTGATGCCGCCCCGCCGCGCAGCCGTGGGTGATGGCGTGAAATAGCGGCTCATCTCAGCGAGCGTATCGGGTTGCTCTTTGTCGGGGAGCGCTACGTAGTGGCGGTAGAGCCGGTCGTTGGCTTCCCTGAAAGCGCCGGGCGCTGCGCGCCCCAGTTCTGCTCCGAAGTGCTGGCGCACCACCGGGTGGGCATCGAGCGGGCCGTCAGCCACGGCATTTGAGCCAAGCAGCAGCTTAAGCTTCCGCAGCCGGGAGATCGCGGAAACCCCACTGCGACTGCCGTTTCAGCGGAGTTAGAGAATGCCACGCATCTGTCAGGCCGGAGATTGGAGGTGCAGCGAGGACCGCGGCGATCGCCGTGTGCTCGGCCGGTCGGTTGAACAGGCCGACCAGGCGCATGATCATGAGTTCAGCGACGCCGCTGCCGGTCGAGGCACCAGTTGCCAGCTCGTGGAAACGCTTGTCATAAGCTTCCATCACGCGCTGGGCGCGCTTGGCTTTGCGCGCCGTGTCGTCCTGCTCGGTCATGTCCTCGATAATGTCGCCGAGCTTCAGCGTGTCGCGTCGCGTCACATCGCCTGCGTACACGTTGGCGAGATAAGTGCCGAGCAGGCTAATCTGACAGCGCGTGGCCACCTACCTCGGTGACGGCATCCATCAGTTCGCGCTCTCGACCGTACACGCCAAGGTGCTTTAGCAGTTCCGAACCAGCCCGCATGTCGAGCTGGTCGAGAGCATGGTTGACCACGAGGGGCTTGTTCGCCAGCTCAGGCAGCTCCTGGCGCGAGGTAATGACAAGCAGCCCAGGGTTCTCGTCCGCCAGCATGGTGATGAAGGCGGCGAGTCCCGGTCCTTGAGCCGGCCGCTGTTCACGACACGGGCGTCCTGGAGCGGCTCCAGGCCGTCCAGGATGAATAGGGAGCGCTGGGCACGGACGAGGCGGGCGAGCGTGCGCCCGCGCTCGGTGGCGTCGGCGATCGGCTTATCGGCGAGGTCGTGGCCGAAGAACCTGAGCGCGTCAGCGATGAAGCCCTCGGCGTTCGCGTTGTCGTCGTTGTCACCCGAATTCTGATTGTAGGCGGACCAGCCGTAGACTTTCCCGGCACCCGGGTAGCCCTTCTGCGCGAGGTCGTCGATGAATGCGCTCACGAGGGCGGACTTGCCCGCGCCGCCGATGGCGTGGAAGACATAGACTGTCTTTTCACCGGGGCCGGTGGCGCACCAGCCGTTGGCGAGGGCTGTCAGCTCGGTATCGCGGCCGAACAGGCGGTCGGCCCCGGAGGGCAGGGCGAGCTGGACCCGGTTAGAGTCGGCGGGGAAAGTGCGGGCAGCGGCGAGCTTCCTTGATGGTTCGCCAAGCGCGGCAATGATAGGCGCCTTGTAGAGCACAAGATTGCCGGTCGCCCTGATGACCTGAATGTGGGCTAGTTCCTTCGGCAACTCGCAATCAGCGATGAGCACGGTACGAACTTGCCGGGCAAACGCACGGCGGCGAACATCTCGTTCAGGCGGTGGCGGACTTGAGCCAGCGCGGTGAGCCGAGCGCGATCACCTTACGTGCGAAGTGTACTTTGTCGGATAATTTGGCAAGCCAGTTGTCGCCGCGATCAGCTCGCGGTCCCACCAGACGGTATAACCTTCGGCCTCCGGCTCTCCGCGAGCGTATGTGCCGGCAGCAGTCGCCATCCTCCGCGCGATCGGCGCGAGCGTAGGAAATGAACACATCGAACTATTCGACGACGACATTTTCGCTGCCATCCGCCGTGGTGGCCCCGGTAGTGCAATTGCGGGGGAGGTTAGCGCGAGGAGACATCGATTGTCAGCTCAGGCATAGAATCGCCTACGCTCAGCCATTCCCAGTCATAACCGGAGATCGCCTTGGACCAGGGTCCACGCAGACGGCCATTCAGGCCGCAACGCAATCAAAATCAGCAAAGACCGGCGCATCCGAGACCTTCGGGCATCCGGCCGCCAGGCAATCCGCGCCAGGCCGCGGCCAACGCGCGCAACAACTACGAGCGGTACACCAGCCTCGCCAAGGATGCGGCGCGCCGCGGCGAGGTCATCGAGGCGGAAAACCTCTATCAGCACGCCGAGCACTACTTCCGGACGATGCGGGAGCAGGAGTAGCTGCTGCAGGATGTGCAATCTGTATTCCATCCGGACAAGCAGGGCGGCGCTGGCGCGCAGGTTCATGCTCTCTGACAACCGTATGGCCGCGTTCGATCCGCTCCCGGCGATCTTTCCCGGCCACATGGCTCCGATCATCAAGCAGAGCGCCGATGGCGAGCGCGAGCTGGTCATGCGCAGCTGGGGGTTTGTGCTGCTGCGCGATGGCTATGCGCCGAAGCGCGTGACCAACACGCGCGACGATAAGGTGCAAACCAAGTTCTGGAAGGACAGCTTCGAGAATCGGCGTTGCCTGGTGCCGGCGACGGCATTCTGCGAGCCCGACGAAGGCAAGCCCGCGAAGTGTGTCAAACAGCACTCAACTTGGACCCCCCGTATTGCCTCACGGGGGAATGTTACCGGAGGTAGCCCGGGAGGATCGGTGCTGATGGAGTGGCGCGGGTGTTGGCGGGCCGGAGGGAGGGCGTAGCCCGACCGCAGGGCCGCCAACACCCGCTTTGGGCATTTTTGCCTCGCCCCCTTCAGCTGCGGTCTCGGCGATCACTCTCTGCGCCGCCTTGCGCCTGAGTGCCTTGAGCAGTCGTTGCACGATCGAATGCTGCTTTTCGCCGAAGGTATCCGGATCGATTGCAGCCAGCCGGCGCACGATCGCAAGCGCGGTGATCTGGGGCTCGGTCGCAAGCCAGTCCTCGATAGTGACCAGATGCGGGTCCAGCTTCGAGGGCATGCGCATGCGCGTCTTGTACTTGCGTTTCACACGCCGGTGCGTGGCGCGAACCTCGCCAGTGCTTGCATTGGTTGCGAGCGCGCGTGCGAAGGCGAGCGGGTCTGCCGGGCCGGCATCCGCCGCCGCAGCAAGCCCCCGCCTGGCGATGCGCTCGCCGAGCTCGTCCTGGCAGCGACGGATTTCGGCGAGTAGCACCACCGGGTCGAGACTGCGATAGGTCTCGCGCAGCCGCCGCTTGATGGCATTCGACAGCTGGGGATTGGTCAGCGCCCGCTCATAGGGCGCCGCCGGAGCATGATAGCGCTTGATCACCTTTGCGCCCTCGCGCCGCTTCTCCATGAGCTTGAACGACGGCTGGAAGAAGTTCACGTAGAGACGTGCTGCCGCGTAGAGCCTGGCCATCACCTTGGCCGTCTCGATGCCATCGAAGCGGCCGTAGCCCACCAGACGCCGCACCACGGCGCCATTCTTCTGCTCCACGAACGCCTGGTCGTTCTTCTTGTAGGCGCGCGAGCGCGTCACCTCGATCTTCTGCGCACGGCACCAAGGCACCACGACATCATTCATGAAGGCGCTGTCGTTGTCGAAGTCGGCACCGCACATGAGCCACGGGAACAGGCTCTGCGCCCGTATCATCGCTTCGACAACCAGGCTGGCATCGCGCGCCACCAGCGGCAGACATTCGGTCCAGCCGGTCGCAATGTCCGTCAGGGTCAGCGTCTGGATGAACGAGCCCGCCACGCTCGTACCACCGTGTGCGACCATGTCGATCTCGCAGAAGCCGGGCGGCGGATTGTTCCAGTCGTTGAATGTGCGGATCGGCACCTCGCGGCGGATCGCCGAGTAGAAGCCGACACGACGTCGCCGGCCGCCCGCCGCCGCAACCTTCACATCGACCAGCATCCGGTCAATGGTCGCAGCACTCGCCGACAGCACCAGCGCGCGCTCACTGCGCGACAGCGTCAGCCGGCCGTGCCGCTCCAGCGCCGGCAGCAGCGCAGGGATCATCACCTCGAGCCGCTTGCCGCACACCCGATCGGACGCCTCCCACAGCGCCGTCACCGCGTCCCGGATCGCGGCGTTGTAGCGTCGCTTGCGCGGCACGGTCTCCGCCGCCTGCGTCGGCGGCTTGGCTCGCAGCGCCCGCACCGCATGCTTGCGATGCCAGCCCGTCACCGCCGTCAGCTCGTCGAGAATCCGACCCTTCTCACGCCGTCCCGCCGATCGGTAGCGCTCCGCCACCGCCGACACCACCTCGCGCCGCGCGCCCATGCTGATGTTCCCCGCCATGGACGCCAGCGATCCGATTCGCCAGCGCCACCCCAGTCATGGCGGCTATTCGTTCGGTAACATTCTCGATGAGGCAATGCGCCCCCCATCGGCGTCCAATTTTGACCCCTCCCTCGCGTGAGGTTGCCAGCGGCTAGCGCTTGTAATTGCGGTGTTATCCGTCGAGCGCGTCGTCTGTGGAGAGCAGCACTCGGATAGGTGCTGAGCGCACAGTGGTGGGGTCACTCATCGATGCCGATGCACAGGAAACGGGCGACTTGGGTGAGCTTTTGGGCGGAGTCGCGTGAGGATTCGGGCGGCAAGCGGTGAGACAAGGGGCGGAGTAGGGTGAGGGAATGGGCGGCATCCGCTTGCCGAATCCCCAAGGTGAGGAATTGGGCGGGAGCTGGAAAGTCGTCCGGCGGTGCCGGCTTCCATGCCAGGGTGCCGCCGCGATTCCTGAAAGTGAGAGATTGGGCAGAAGGATCTGTTCGGCTGCGATAAATCGACGGTGAGATTTTGGGCGGCTACGGCGTGCTCGTTGAAGACGACGCGCTCGACCTTGCTGCCCCAGCGGGCGCGGCGGCCGACCCGGCTCTTCTCGCGCTCTTCATGCGCCCGGTGCACCTCGTCGGGGCGCTTCTTGAGCCAGGTCATGAACAGCTTCTCGACCGCGCGGCCCTTCTTGATGGCCGATACCTCGACATGGAAGTCGGTCAGGTGGTTGACCTCCTCGAGGGCGGGTTTGAGGCAGTACTTGTTGAAGTCCGCGAAGCGCTCGAGCTTGCCTTCCGGCACGCCGATCATGGCCGCGAACGTGTCGACCGTGAACTCCTCGTGCTGCTTGGTAAGGCCGATGCGGCGCTCGATCATCTCGTAGAGCCGGATCGAGTATTTGGAGCGCAGCGCGTACATGATGTTGGACTTGATCGCGGCCCAGGTCGTGCTCTCGCTGATGATGGCCAGCAGGTCCGGCGGGAACGTGTAGTGGAAATACCCGTCCTTGGCGTCTTCCTCCTTGTTGGTGCCGAGCAGGTTCAGGCGGTAGGTCGCCATCTTGCCTGTCTTTGGGTCGCGGGCGCGGACCTTGGCGTAGGCCGTCATCAGCGTGTCGAAGGCGTCTTCGAGCCGGTCGTTGCTGTCATGTGAGCCGCGCAAGGCGGCTTTCAGGATCTTATGGACCGGGCCGGTCGCGGATGTCGTTCCAGGCGTGGGCGAGCAGCTGGTTGTAGAGAATCATCTCGGCGCGGGAGAGGGGGGTGACCTCGATGCTGTCGACGAGTTCGCGGGGCTTGATGATGCGCCCGATATGGCCCGGATCGAGCGGCTGGCCGGTCACCTTGACGTCGATCGCGAGCAGTTGGCCCGCGGCCTTGGTCGGCTCTGGCTCCTCGTAATCTCCGGCAGGGGTCGAAATCTGTCAATCAGCAGCGAACCCGTGACCAGGATCGGCGTCGAAGAGTTGACCATTCCCTAGGTTGTGGAGCTGCAGCGCCGAACCTGGAGGCGCGCAGCGCAGCGTAGCGGCGGAAGGTTCGGCGCGTGCGCGTGCTTTTGGTGGGTCTGGATTGGAAGCCGATCGACAATGATTGGCAGCACGAACGAGCGCACCGAAGCGAGAAGCTTTGTCTCGTCCCAAGGTGCCTTTGCCACGAAGTGATGCAGCGACTGATGCTTCGCGCCGACCTCGGAAGGCGCCATACGCGCAGCCATCGGCTCGACGCTCTTTCTCTCGCCCGGCAGCAGCAGGCCGGTGCAATATTCGGCCAGCGGCACGTGCCGATCGGCGTGTCCCAGTGCTTTGCTCAAGTGCTCGATGTACGCATGAAAACGCAACGCCACTCCGTCAGCGGCGCGCAGATCCATGTTCGCCTCGCTCGAAACGATCGAAAATCCGCCGCATAGCATAAATCGCAATCTTATGACACAGTAAGACTAGTCGACTGTCTCGTAGGTGGCGTCGAACGCCTCCGCGTTTACACCGTAGACCTCATTGTCGCGGAGCAGCAGATAGCCGGCGGAGCCGGTCTGGCGTTCGCCCCACGGCGCCAGGATGTCGAAGCCGCCGGGCAGCGGCAGCGCCGATGCCACGCCCTTGGCGCGGTACACATTGCCCTCCTCGCTTTGCTCCGCCGTCGGCTCGTAGAGGGTGGCGAACTTGTCCTGCGAGATGACGTAGACGTTCAGGTGGCCCTCGTCGTCACGCAAGGGCCGGCGTTGCGGCGACAGGTTGGTGACGATGTAGTCGCCCGCCCTCGCGGTGTTGGTCGTCTCCTTGCCGTTCCAGCGGGTCTCGACCACCTCGTTCTTCGTGGCCTTGCGCGCGGCGACATAGCCGATCTTGCGCACGCGCACGGGTGTCGAGCCGAGCTGCTTGGCGACGTCGGCGAAATCTTGCGGTGTCAGCTTGGCGTCGGCCTCGAGGCGGGCATCGCCCTGCGCCGGCGTGCCGGTGATCTTGAACATGGGGGCCACGCCTTTCACATGCCACAACCCGCACCGTAGCACATCGTTCCGACCAGCGATCGCCGACGACGGCCAGCAGGCAGGCCCCTGAAGGGCCCCCGACCTCAGATCGAAAAGCTCGTGCCGCAGCCGCACGAGGCGGTGGCGTTGGGGTTGTGGATCTTGAAGGACTGGCCGATCAGATCGTCGACGAAATCGATCTCGGAGCCGCCCAGATACTCGAGCGACACGGGATCGATCAGCACGCGGGCCCCCTCGCGCTCGATCACGAAGTCGTCGGCCTCCGACGCCGCCACCAGATCGAACTTGTACTGGAAGCCCGAGCATCCCCCGCCCTCGACGCTGACGCGCAGCAGGGGCGTTGCGGGCTCTCCCGGCCGTGATCTGGGCGATGCGCCTGGCGGCGCGCTCGGAGACGGTGACTTGTTGGCTCATGCTCGCGATCATGGTCGGCAATCGTGAATTTTGCGCCCGGGCCATCCTGCCCAACTTTGCGCTAGGATAGCTGGCGATTCCTGACCAGATACTTAGGGTCGCGGGCGACCTTGTCAAACCCCGGAAAGGCTGATGGTAGCCAGGGCAGCACGAGAATTCGGCGCGGAACGGTCAATTGACGCCGGTTTTGCCCGCCCGCTCGCCCCCTATGCGGTGCACACCGATCAGAGCGCCGGCCGGCTCCATCCCGAGCCCGCATGTCCGATGCGCACCCCTTTCCAGCGCGACCGCGACCGCATCGTGCATGCCACGGCCTTCCGGCGGCTCACCTACAAGACCCAGGTATTCGTGTTCCACGAGGGCGACCACTACCGCACCCGCCTCACGCATTCCCTGGAGGTGGCGCAGATTGCCCGCGCCGTATCCCGCATGCTCGGGCTCGACGAGGATCTGGCCGAGGCGCTGGCGCTGGCCCACGATCTTGGCCATCCCCCCTTCGGTCACGCCGGCGAGCGCGCGCTCGCCGCGGCCATGGCACCCCATGGCGGCTTTGACCACAATGCGCAGAGCTTCAAGGTGGTGACGCGGCTGGAGCGCAAGTACGCGGGCTTCGACGGGCTCAACCTCACCTTCGAGACGCTGGAGGGGCTGGCCAAGCACAACGGGCCGCTGATTGGTGGCGGGCCCGGCGAGGCCGTGCTGCACAGGGCGATCGTCGAGGCCGGCCTTGACGACCGCCTGCACCTTTCCCGGTTCGCTCCGGCGGAGGCGCAGGCCGCCGCCATCGCCGATGACATCGCCTACTCCAGCCACGACCTCGACGATGGCCTGCGGGCCGGCCTGCTGCGCCTCGAGGACGTGGACGACGTGCCGCTAGCGGGACGCTTCGTGCGCGAGGCCGAGCTGGCGCGGATGCGGCGCGACGGCGTCGAGACGCAGCGCATCATCTACGAGATCAACCGTCGCATCATCTCGGCCCTGATCGAGGATGCCGTCGCTCCTCGCGCGGGCGGCTGGCGGCCTTGCCCAGCCAGAGTCTCGAGGGCGTGCGCTCGGCGTCCGCGCCGGTGATCGCGCTGTCGATCGAGCGCCGCGCCGAGGTCGAGGGCCTCAAGGACTACCTGTTCGCCAACGTCTACCGCCATCCCCGCGTGATGGCCGTGATGGCGGGAGCGGAGCAGATCGTGCGCGAGCTGTTCCAGCGCTACGTGGCCGAGCCCGCGCTGATGCCGCGATCCTGGCGGGCCTCGGCGCGCGAGGGCGGCGAGGCCGAGCGCGCCCAGGTCGTGGCCGACTTCGTCGCCGGCATGACCGACCGCTACGCCGAGAAGGAGCACCGCCGCCTGTTTGACGCTACGCCTCGACTTGCGTTAGCTCCCGCCCACCCGCAACTCCCTGGCCGGCAGGTCCGCCGATGAACGTCTACGCGCTCGTGCACGCCCGCATCCTCGGCGCGCTTGCCGCCCTGCAGTCCGAAGGCGCGCTTGCCGGCGGGCTCGATTTCTCCAACGTCGAGGTGGCTCCGCCGCGCGACCCCGCCCACGGCGATCTCGCCTCCAACGCCGCCCTCGTGCTGGCCAAGGCGGCCCGCATGAAGCCGCGCGACATCGCCGAGAAGCTCGGCCGAGAAGCTGCGCGCCGATGCCGACATCGCCAAGGTCGAGGTGGCGGGGCCGGGCTTCCTCAACCTGAGCTTCCGGCCGGCAGTTCTGGCACGCCGTCGTTGCCGCCATCCTGAAGGAGGGAGCGACCTATGGGCGCGCGAACCTGGGCCACGGCGAGCGCATCAACGTCGAGTACGTCTCGGTCAACCCGACGGGGCCCCTGCATGTCGGCCACGGCCGCGGGGCCGCGTTCGGCGATGCGCTCTGCAACGTGCTCGATTTCGTCGGCTACGGGGTGACGCGCGAGTACTACGTCAACGACGCGGGCGCCCAGGTCGACACCCTGGCGCGATCCGTGTTCCTGCGCTACCGCGAGGCGCTGGGCGAGGACATCGGCGAGATTCCGGCGGGGCTCTACCCTGGCGACTACCTGAAGCCCGTCGGCAAGGCGCTCGCCGACGAGCATGGGCACACCCTCCTCAATCTGCCGGAGGAGCGTTGGCTGCCGCTGGTGCGCGAGGCCGCCATCGCGGCAATGCTGGCGATGATCAAGGACGACTTGGCCGCGCTCGATATTCGCCACGACATCTTTTTCTCCGAGCGCTCGCTCACGGCCGGCAAGGACGAGGTGGGCGAGACCATCGAGGAGCTGCGCAGGAAGGGTCTCGTCTTCCAGGGGCGGCTCGAGAAGCCCAAGGGCCACGACGACGGGGAATGGGAGGACAGGGAGCAGACGCTCTTCAGGTCGACGGCGTTCGGCGACGACGTCGACCGTGCGCTCATGAAGTCGGATGGCAGCTACACCTATTTTGCCGCCGACATGGCTTATCACCACAACAAGCTCGCCCGCGGCTTTGGGCAGCTGATCAACGTGTTCGGCGCCGACCACGCCGGCTACCTCACGCGCGTCAAGGCGGCGGTGGCGGCCCTCTCCGATGGCAAGGTCGATCTCGACATCAAGGTGTGCCAGCTCGTCAAGCTCACCCGCGCCGGCCAGCCTGTGCGCATGTCCAAGCGCTCCGGCGCCTTCGTGACGCTGCGCGATGTGGTGGACGAGGTCGGGCGCGATCCCGTGCGCTTCATGATGCTCTATCGCAAGAACGATGCGCCCCTCGATTTCGATCTGGCCAAGGTGCTGGAGCAGTCGAAGGACAATCCCGTCTTCTACGTGCAGTACGCGCATGCGCGTGCATGGTCGGTGTTCCGCAACGTGCGGGAGACCTTCCCGAACCTGACGCCCGAGTCGCCGGAGGTTTTGAACGCTGATCTCAGTCTGCTGCAGGATCCCGGAGAGATCGACCTGATCCGCAAGCTTGCCGCTTTCCCCAACGTCGTCGAAGGCGCGGCCCGGGCCCACGAGCCGCACCGGCTCGCGTTCTATCTCTATGATTTGGCTTCGGCTTTTCATGCGCAATGGACCAAAGGCAATGAATTGCCACATTTGCGCTTTATTCAAACTGGCGAAGGGAACCTAACAGCCTCACGCCTCGCCTTGATCCGAGCCAATGCACAGGTTTTGGCCTCGGGTCTGGCGATTATTGGCGTACACGCTCCGGAAGAGATGCGATAGAGTCGCGATTCGACGGGTGCAGACGGGCAAAAAGATAAAGGACTGGGACATGTCTCGGAACGGTCCGGTTGGCTACGCAGCGGGGAGAGCACAAGCACGGCGACCCCAGCAGGACGACCCCTACACGGCGCCGCCAGCGGGGCAACAGGGCGGGCCGCAATGGCCGCCGCAGTACCCCGATCCGCAGGCCCAGCAGGCGCCGCGCCCCGCCTATGCACCCCATCCGGCGGCGGGCCAGCCGGCAGGTTACGCACAGCCTGCGTATGCCCAGCCGCAGCAGGCGGGCTATGCGCAGCCGCAAGCGCACCATGGTCAGCCGCAGGCCTACGGGGCTCAGGAGAGCCACGGCCAGCCGCAGGGCCAGGGATACTATTTCCCGCGCGGCTCCGAGGCCGAAGCCGCACCCGCCTATGCGCCGCAGGTGCCCGCCCACCAGCTGCCGTTCGAAAGCGTCGCGCAAGCCGTGCCGAGCTACGGCCAGCAGCCGCAACAGCCGCAGACCGTGCCGCGTTGGCCAGCGCAGCAACCCGACGCGCGCGGGTTCGACCTTGGCAACTACATGCCCGCGCCCGCGCCCGGCTTTCCGCCGGCCGAACCCGCCCAGTTCCACCAGCCGCGGGAGGCCGCGCACTTTCAGGCCGATCCGGGTGCACTCTCCCACTACGGCGACCTCGACTTGCGTCAGCATGATCCCGCCCGCCTGGATGCCGGACAGCACGGCTTCGGCGAGAGCGATGCCGACTTCGACGAGATCCTGGCGGAGGAGGAGGAGCCGCGTCGCAGCCGCAGGGGCCTGATGATTGCTGCGGCGCTGGTCGGGGCGATCGGCCTAGGTGGCGCGCTGGCCTATACCTACAAGACGTTCATTGCTTCGAGCGGCGGTCGTGCGCCGCTGATCAAGGCCGCCGACTTCGGGCCCAACAAGATCAAGCCCGTGGTGGCCGACGGCAAGAGCTTCCCCAACACCGACAAGAAGCTCCTGAACCGGCTCGGCGAGCAGACCGACAGCCCGCCGGCACGTGTCGTCATCGGCGTGCCGCCGCCGGCGGCATCCGAGTTCAGCGATGATCGCGCCAACGACGATCCCAACGCACCCCGCAAGGTCAGGATTATTCCCATCACCCCAAACTCGCCTCCGCCCGGGGCAGCGGTGACGACGGGAAGCGCGCCGTCCAAGCCGCCGATGGTGGCGGTTCCTGGCGTGACGCTGGAGAACATGGGGGCGCCGCCGGCGGCACCTTCCGCCGCACGCGCTGTCCTGCCACCGCCGCAACATCAGGCCCCCGCCAGGGCTGCCGCCGCCCGCAGTCAAGGTGGCGTCAGCCGCCAAGGCCGAGCCATCGGCACTGCTGACCGCCGATCCCCCAGCTTCCGTGAAGAGGGCTGCCGCGGCCAAGACGCCTGTGCGCAAGACCAAGACGGCCTCCGCCGCCCCGGCGGCGGCTGCGGCGCCGGCGACGAGCGGCTACGTGGCGGTGCTGTCGTCAAAGAAGTCGCGCATGGACGCGCTCAAGGCTTTCGCCGACATGCAACAGAAGTATGGCCAGGTGCTCGGCAGCAAAACGCCTGATGTGCAGGAGGCCAACCTCGGCGCGAAGGGCATTTGGTATCGCGCCGTGGTGGGTCCGCCAGGCTCGAGGGATGCCGCGGCTGGCCTTTGCAGCAAGCTCAAGAGCGCCGGCTACAGCGGCTGCTGGGTGGCGGCCTACTGAGGCGCGCGCAAGCACGCGCGGGCAACCGGCATGCTGTCGGCGTTCGTGACGGGACTGGCGGGCCTCGAGCTCGCTCCTGTGGAAATTGCGTTCTTGCGCGCGGCGCGGCCCTGCGGCGCGATTCTGTTCGCTCGCAATGTGGCGACGCCCGAGCAGCTGCGCCGTCTCACCGGTTCAGTCGCCGAGGCCGTCGGCGAGGAGATTCTGGTCCTCATCGACCAGGAGGGGGGCCGCGTACGCGGCTCAGGCCGCCGCATTGGCGCGCCCTTCCCCCGGCCGCCGCCTATGACAAGACGTTCGGCGGCGATCTCGGCAGGGCCGTCGCGGCGGCGCGTGCGGCGGCCCGGCTGACTGCCGTGGAGTTGCGTGCCGCAGGCATCAACACAAACTGCGCTCCGCTGCTCGACGTGCCTGCGCCCGGCAGCCATGACGTCATCGGCGACCGGGCGTTTGCTGCCGCGCCGGATCGGGTTGCGGCGTTGGGCAAGGCGGTGGCCGAGGGGCTGATGGCCGGCGGCGTCGTTCCCGTCATGAAGCACATGCCGGGCCACGGCCGGGCCACAGCCGACAGCCACTTCGACCTCCCGGTCGTGGATGCCGCACCCGAGGAGCTGCAGGCCACCGATTTCGTGCCCTTCCGCGCCCTCAACACCTTGCCGGCGGCGATGACGGCCCATGTCGTCTTCACCGCCTTCGACGCGGCGGCGCCCGCCAGCACATCGCGGCGCGTGACCCAGGAGGTGATCCGCGGCATCATCGGCTTCGATGGTCTGCTCATGAGCGACGATCTCGGCATGCAGGCGCTGTCGGGCACGCGTTGCCGAGCGGGCAGGGGCAGTGCTGGCGGCGGGATCGGATGTGGTGCTGGCGTGCAACGGCGGCCTTGCCGAAAGCGAGGCCGTAGCCGGCGTGGCGCCGGTCCTGCGAGGGCCGGCTTTGGCTCGCTTCGAGCGCGCCCGGGCGGTATTGAAGCACCAGCAGCCCTTCGATGTTGCCGTGGCGGAGGCGCAGCTTGCGGAGGTTTTGCGCGGGCTCGCCTGAATCAGGTAGTCTGGCACCAAGTGATTCACAGGTTTTCCACATCGAGGATTGCATGGCCGATGCCAGCATGAGCGCCGTCGAGCCGGAGCCTGCGCCCGACCCGGAGGCCGGCTTCGAGGCCTGGGAGGCCGCAGAGGATGCGGTCGGGACCAGCGAGGCCCTGGTCGTCAGCCTCGACGGCTTCGAGGGTCCGCTCGACGTGCTGCTGGCGCTGGCGCGCACGCAGAAGGTCGACCTTGCCAAGATCTCGATCCTGGCGCTCGCCGACCAATACCTCCACTTCATCGCCGAGGCACGCAAGCTGCGCCTGGAGCTTGCCGCCGACTATCTGGTGATGGCGGCCTGGCTCGCCTACCTCAAATCGAAGCTGCTGCTGCCGCGCGAGGCCGGCACCGAGGACACCCCATCAGGCGACGAGCTCGCCGCAAGGCTGGCGTTTCGCCTGAAGCGGCTCGAGGCCATGCGCAATGCCGCGGCCGCCCTCATGACCAGAAAGCGGCTCGGCCGCGACATCTTCCCGCGCGGCATGCCGGAAGGCGTGCGCACCATCCGAGTGCGGCAGTATACCGGCGTGATCTACGACCTGCTCAAGGCCTACGCCGAGCAGCGTCGCCGCACGACCAAGCGCGTGCACGTGGTGCCGCGCCGCACCGTGTGGTCGATCAAGGAGGCGCGCCAGCGCCTGGAGGCCCTGGTCGGCGAGTGGACCGGCGAATGGATGGAGCTCGAGAAATACCTGGAGCAGTACCGCACCAACCCGGATGTGGCCCGCACCGCGGTGGCAAGCTCGTTCGGGGCGGCGCTGGAGATGGCCCGCGAGGGCCTGGTCGAGATCTCGCAGGCCGAGCCGTTCGCGCCCATCTACATGCGCAAGCGCGAGGTCGGTGCAGAGTGGCAGCGCGTTAGCTGAGATCGTGCCGGGTCCACACCCAGGTACGCCGTCGAGTTGGTTGCGTCGGAGGACAAGCCTGCAAAAGAAGAAGGGGACAGGAATGGTTCCGCCGAAGCTCACGGTCGTGCCGCACAGGCCGCACTCCGAGCCCGAGACCGAGCAGGAGCTCGAGGACGGCCGCCAGGGCTCCGCCAGCGTCGAAGCTGCGGATGCCAGCCCCGAGCTGCTGGCGCACGAGGGCTGGCGCGGCTTGCCGCCCAACATCGCGCAGCTGCCGTCGGCCGACCGGCGCGAGCAGCTGCGGATCCTCGAGGCGCTGCTGTTTGCCGCCTCCGAGCCGCTGGCCGAGCAGTACCTGCGCACGCACCTGAAGTCGGAGGACGACGTCGCCGCGCTGTTGACCGAGCTGCAGGGCTTCTACGCCTCCCGCGGCATCAACCTGGTCAAGGTTGCCGGCAAGTGGGCATTCCGCACGGCGGAAGACCTCTCCTATCTGCTCGAGCGCCACGCCACCGAGCAGCGCCGCCTGTCCAAGGCCGCCATGGAGACGCTCGCCATCATCGCCTACCACCAGCCCGTGACGCGCGCCGAGATCGAGGAGATCCGCGGCGTCGTGGCCTCCGCCGGCACGCTCGATGTGCTGATGGAGATCGGCTGGGTGCGCCCCCGCGGCCGCCGCCGCGCACCGGGCCGCCCCATCACCTACGGCACCACCGAGGAGTTCCTCGACCACTTCGGCCTCGACGCCATCAAGGACCTGCCGGGCCTCGCCGAGCTGAAGGGCTCGGGGCTGCTCGACAGCAACCTGCCGCCCGACTTCACGATGCCCGAGCCGACCGATGCCGCCGCTCTGATGCCCGACGAGCTGCCGCTCGAAGCCGGCGACGAGGCCGAGGAGCTGCCCCCGCTCGGCAGCGACGACGAGGATGCCGGCCCGCGCGGCGCCGCCTGAGCGCTATCGGGGAACGTCATCCCGACGAAGGCCGGGACCCAGTCCACCTCAGCAGATGAGGCCTGATCCGATCTGTGGTGCGTGCGAACCGCCATTTCGGACTACTTGCTGGCGTGCGCTCCACCGAGCCTTGCCAATTGGCACCTCTGCACGCCGCAGGATGAGACCGAAAGCGGCGATCAGCGCGATCGGCGTCAGCGAGACGAACGTGAACTCGGCGATCGAGCGCGCCACCAGCGGCAGCACCCAGAGCGCCGTCAGCAGCGATATCTCGTAGGGCGCAAAGCCCTGGCGCAGGCCATACGCGACAAGGAAGGCGATGGCGGGGGCCAGCACCACGAGGTCGTAGTCGAGGAAATAGGGCGTGGCGATGAGGCTGGCGAGGATCAGCCCGGCAGCCTTCAGCTCGAAGGCGGCGGCCGAGCGCCACAGCGCCACCACCGCCACGCCGCAACCCAGCGTTGCCAGCATTGCACGGTATCGGCCGCGGCAGCCGGCACGCCGGCGAGCCGCAGCGCGGCGTAGACGCTCTGGATCTTGTGGAAGCCGGGCGCGCCCTCGAGGATCACCCGCCGCGTCATGGGCAGCGACTCCCAGAAGGCCGCAAACACGTCTGTGCCGAAGGCCGCACACGTGAGCGCGGCGATGGCGAGCACGGTGGCGGCCGCCGCCGCGATCGTGCGCCAGCGCCCCGTGGCCGCCAGCGCCAGGGGAATGAGCAGGCCGAACTGGGGCTTGTAGGCAAGGCAGCCGATCAGCACGCCCGCGAGCAGCGGCCGGGCGTCGAGGACCATGAGCGCGCCACCCAGCAGCGCTGCCGTTATGAAGCCGTTGTGCCCATGCGTGACGTTGACGAACACGGCCGGGAAGGCGAGGGCAGGCAACCATGCCTGCGGCTGCCCCGCGATCTGGCGCACGACCGCGAGATAGGGAACGAGCGTCGCGGCCTGATAGACGAACAATGCGGCTAGGTAGGGCAGCAGCGCCAGTGCCGCGGCCAGCAGCAGGAACATCGGCGGGTAGTGCCAGCCGTAGTAGGGGATGTCGGCGCGCCCAGAGATTTCCTTCTGCATGGCGTGGTGGGCGGCAAAGTCGTAGGCCCGGCCGGCTTTGCCTGCGAGCGCCAGCCGGCCGGCAGCATAGACGTCGGCAAAGTCGGTGCCGAGCGGGCGGCCGGCGCGGTCGACGATGCCTTCGGAGGTGGCGAGCAGGGCCGTGATCGCAACGGCGTAGGCGATGAGGAGCAGGGCGCAGTAGACGCGCAGGCGCTGGCGCGTAAGGAAGCTTCCTGATCTCAACGCCTCGAGCATGCGCGGTTCCCGACCGATGCCGGGAGGCTAGGGCCGCGCGCCTACGGAACGGTTAAGGGACCTCACGCAACGGACGAGAGGCAGGCGATTGCCGCCTGCCCCTTACCCGTGTCCGGCGATCGCGTTGGCGCTAGAGCTTGTGCGCCATCCGCTCCTTCTTGGTGGCCAGGTAGCGCTTGTTGTGGGGTGAGGGATTGACGATCAGCGGCAGCTGCTCGGTGACGTCGACCCCCTCCTCGCGCAGCGCTTCGACCTTGGCGGGGTTGTTGGTCAGCAGCTTGATCTCGGGAAAGCCCAGATCGAACAGAATGTGCGCCGCCAAGTCATAGTCGCGTGCCTCGATCGGGGCGCCGATGGCCACATTGGCATCGACCGTGTCATAGCCCTGGTCCTGCAGGGCATAGGCCCGGATCTTGTTGACCAGGCCGATGCCGCGCCCCTCCTGGAACGGAAGGTAGATCAGGATGCCGACCGGGCTCGAGGTGATCCGGTCCATGGCCGCCTGCAACTGCGGGTAGCAGTCGCAGCGCAGCGAGTGGAAGATGTCGCCCGTGACGCAGCCGCTGTGGACCCGCACGACGGGTATTTCGCTCGCGCGCGCAAGCTTGTCGCGATGCACGAGCGTCAAAGCCTGGAAGTTGGGGTCTGCCCCCTGGTAAGCCCTCGCCTCGAGTTGCAATTCCCGCCCTCGGAATTCGATGGGGAGGATGGTCTGAGCCGTCCAGTCCATCTCGAGTTCGAAGGATTTCACCGCGTTCGATTTCATCGAAGTCTCCAAACGGCGTGCCGGGTCGGATATGTGGCAACAATTGGGGTCTTGTAAAGGCGACGCCCCAGCGGCGGCGCGTCACAAGTTGTTGCTGAGAGCGTCTGGCGTCCCTCCCCGGGGGATGCTCGTTTTCTGACCTGACCAAAAGCCAAGCCCGTTCCTCCGCAGCCGGCGTGAGAGCGTTGCAGAGGAAACCTCGTCGCGCCTTTGCAGAGGTGGCGCCCAACCAACCTCTACGATAGCCGGCCCAACATGAACGCAGCCTGTATGCCGCAGGTTCCAGGTCGACGGCAGGCGCGGCGCCGCCGTGTTCGGGTTCTTTCGCCGTTTATACATGTAATTCAACGTGTTGACAGGATTTGGTGCGGTCTCGGATGGCCGCAAGGGTCTGTCCGTCGGGCCCGTGTGGTCTTTGCCTTGTCGGCATTGCTTCATTGCCGGTTCATCGCCGGCATGCTCGACTGTGAAGCTTTTGTGACGTCCCTCGAACGGCCGATCCATGATGGATCAAGCGGTTGGTCTCTCCGCAAACTCGCCTCGTCTCGCCCGCCTGCGCTCCGGCGCGGCGCGGCTCCTGCGGCGCGTGGAGCTTCCTCAGCGTACCGCCTGGATCGTCAGCGCCCTGTTGGCCGCGGTCCTGATCGGGTACTTCTGGGTCGACGAAGGCGCGTTCCTCAACTTCCTGTTCACCCTATCCGTAACGATCGCGCTCATTGCATTTGTCGTGCTGCTGTCGGGTCGGGTGCTGTTTGCCACCGCCCTTACGGGGTCGCTGATCGCGGTGATCGTGGCCACGGCCGAGGCCAAGCGCGCGACCATGAACATGGTCCTGCACGCTTACGACATCTTCTTCTATCTGAGTTCCTGGTCGACGGTGAGCTATCTGTGGAGCGACCAGCGCCGCTACCTCGTAGCGCTCGCGGCGGCGCTGCTCGCCGCAGGCTGTGTGGCCTGGCTCGCCTATCGTGTCGATTCCACCCGCCTGTCGCGGCCACGCGCGGGCCTGGCGATGCTCATCAGCGTGTGCGTGGCGTGCTATGGCGCCTACGCCAAGGGTGAGCGGCGCCACATGCAGTTTTACTACGAGAACCTCTATGTCTCCTCGTTCTATGCATCCTGGGGCGAGACCCTCGAAGCGCTGTGGCGGGGCGCCCTGCTGGAGGCGGCGCCACGGGCCGCGGCGGGAGGTCCCTTCATCATCCCATCGAACTGCAGCGCCGGCGCCAAACCCCCTCACATCATACTGATCCATGAGGAATTGTTGGTGCAGCCCTCGCTGTTCCCCACGCTGCGCTACGACCATTCGGTCGATCCCCTGTTCCGGTCGCAGGACGAACTGCTGCATCAGTTGCGGGTCGAGACCTACGGCGGCGCCTCCTGGCTCACCGAGTTCTCGCTGCTGGCGGGGGTATCGACGCACTCCTTCGGCGGCATGCGCCAGTTCGTGCAGACCTTCACCCAGAACAAGCTCAAGGACACGCTTCCGCAAGTGCTCGAGCGCTGCGGCTACCGCAATGTCGTGTTCTACCCGATGCTGCGCAATTTCGTGTCCAACGACCGCTTCTACACCTCCATCGGGCTCAGGGAGATCTTCGACATCAAGGCGCAAAGGGCCAAGACGGCCCAGGAGCGCGATCGGTTCTACTACGGCAATGCGCTGGCGGAGATGGAGCGGCACTTCCGGATGTCGCGCAAGCCGCTCTTCACCTACATCCAGACCATGTCCGCGCATTGGCCCTATGATTTCACGTTCGAGCCGCAGGTCGACGTGCCCGGTGGCGCGCCGGGCACGGACCCGGAGATGCATGAATACCTGCGCCGCGTGTCGCTGGCCAAGATCGACTTCGATTTCCTCACAAGCGAGCTCGAGCGCCGGTTCCCATCCGAACGTTTCCTGATCGTGCACTACGGCGACCATCACCCCATGGCCACCCGCACGCTGCTTGGCTTCGACAGCGATACGGAGGCCGAGGACGTAGCGCTGAACCCCGATTCTATCGGCTTCATCACCTACTATGCGGCGCGCGGCATCAACTATCGCATGCCGGCGCTACCGCACGTGGAGGCGCTGGATGTGGCCTATCTCGGCACCGTCATCCTGGACCTTGCCCAGTTGCCGCTCTCGGACTCGCACGCCGAGCGCAAGCGGCTGATGCAGCTGTGCAAAGGGCGCTACTACGGCTGTAAGGAGCGGGAGGAGATCCTGGCCTTCCACCGGCGGCTCATCGACTCTGGCGTCATGTCCGCGCATTGACGCAAGGCACGGCCATGGGGGCATTGCTCCAAGCCGGCCCCCGTGGCACACGGGATTGGCCAGCGATGGGCGTGCGTCGGGCGCCGCACTTGGATCTTGGCTGGAGGCTTCTTCACTGTTGACGGTCCCTGAGCCGGATATGCCAGCACTCGAGAGCACGTCGCACGGGCGCGCGCGTCGATCGCTGTGCGTGGTCGTGCCTGTGCTCAACGAGGAGCGTGGACTAGGGCCGCTGATGGCCCGCCTGCGCCCCGTGCTCGAGCGCCTGGGGGTCGATTGGCGGGTCATCTTCGTCGACGATGGCTCGACCGACGGCACGCTCGCCGGGCTGCGGGCCCTCAACGCCGAGGACGCCCGGATTGCGGCGGTCTCGCTCAGCCGCAACTTCGGCAAGGAGGTGGCCATCGCCGCCGGCCTCAGCTACGCGCACGCCGATGCGGCCGTGCTGATGGATGCCGACCTGCAACATCCCCCCGAGGTCATCGCCGACTTTGTCGAGCGATGGCGATCCGGCTTCGACGTCGTCTACGGGCAGCGCCGCGACCGCAAGACCGACAGCCTGACGCATCGCTGGGCGGCGCGCGCGTTCTATGCCACCTTTCGCAACCTCAGCGGCACCACGCTGCCGCCCGGGGCGGGCGACTTCCGCCTGCTCGACCGCAAGGCGGTCGAAGCCATGAACCGCATGCGCGAGCGCGTCAGGTTCAACAAGGGGCTCTACGCGTGGATGGGCTTTCGCTCGATCGGCGTGCCGTTTGACGTGCCGGCGCGTCCGGGCCAAGACCGCTCGCGCTGGCGCCCGCGCCAGCTGCTGCGTTTCGGGCTCGACGGCATCGCCTCCTTCACCACGATCCCGCTCCGGGTGTGGTCCTACATCGGGCTCGCAACGTCGCTGTTTGCCTTCTGCTATGCCTTGGTCTTCCTGATCAAGACCTTGCTCTACGGCATCGACGTGCCGGGTTTTCCGAGCCTCATCATATCGGTGATGTTCTTTGCCGGCGTGCAGCTGATCTCGCTGGGCGTGATCGGCGAGTACCTGGGCCGCATGTACGAGGAGATCAAGGGACGGCCGCTGTTCCTGGTCGCGGAGGAGCTGGGCATCGAGCGGGAGGTTGCCGGCGCCGACGCGGCCGGCAAGCGGCGCGAAGCATGACGGGGCGGCTGGAGCCTGCGGGACTGCCGCTGGGGCCGGGGCCACCACGGGAACTCGCGAGCGCCACCATCTTGTGCGCCGACGACTATGCGATGACCGAGGGCATCTCGCGCGCCATCGGCGAGCTCGCCGCCGCGCAGCGTATTTCTGCCACCAGTGTGGTGGTCACCTCGCGGCATTGGCCGGCGGCGGCCCCGCGGCTCGCCGCACACCGCGGGCATCTCAGCATCGGCTTGCATTTCAACCTGACCCTTGGGCGCCCCATCGGCGCGATGCCGAGGCTGGCGCCGGCCGGCACCCTGCCGGACCTGCGCGGCCTGGTTGCAAGGACGTGCCTTGCGCCGTCCGTGCGGGCCGAGATTCGCGCCGAGATCGAGCGCCAGCTCGACCGCTTCGAGACAGGGCTCGGCTTTCCTCCCGACCACATCGACGGCCACCAGCATGTCCACGTCCTGCCGGGCGTGAGGGGAGCGTTGCTCGATGCCGCCGCGCGGCGCTACCGGGATGCACCCCCCCTCGTTCGCAACCCGACGGACCGGCTCTCCGCCACCGCCGCGCGCAGCATGGCCGCGCGCAAGGCCTTGTTGGTCGCGGGGCTCGCCGCGGGCTTTGCGCAAGCGGCCGCCAGGCGTGGGCTGCCGGTCAACGACAGCTTCGCTGGATTCTCCGACTTCAAAGTGAGCACGCCCTATGCCGAGGAGCTGCAGCGGGCGCTGCGCCAGCCCGGCCGCCGCCATCTCGTCATGTGCCACCCGGGCCACCCCGATCCCGAGCTTGCCGGCCTCGACCCGGTCGTGGCAAGGCGACACATGGAGTACGACGCGCTGATGCGGGACGCGCACCTGCCCGCGCTCATCTGGCGGCCTTCGCGCAAGGCTGATGGCCTGCCGCTGGCCTGGCCCCAGTTGCGGGCCTGAGCCATGACGAGCAACGGCGAGGGAGCACCGCGTGCACAACATCCCGTGCGTCACGGGCTGGCTTTCCTCGTCTCGGGCAGCACCGCGTTCACTGTCGATGCCCTGACGCTCGAGCTGCTGACGCGCGTCATCGGCCTCCACCCCATCCTCGCGCGGCTCGGGGCCATCGCGTTGGCGATGGTGGCGGGCTGGCTGATGCACCGCACCTACACGTTCGAGGTGAAGGCGCCACCGAGCGTGGCAGAGTTCGTGCGCTACGCAGGCGTGGCTTGGTCGGCGGCCGCCATCAACTATGGTGTGTTCGTGCTGGTGGTCCTGGCCTACCCAGGTATCGAGCCGCTGGCGGCGTTGGTCGTCTCCTCGGTCGCGGCCATGACGTTTGCCTATCTCGGCATGCGCTTTGCGGCCTTCCGCCAGCCAGGCGGACGGCGATAGAGCATCAGATCGGCTTTTCGCCCAGCTCCTTTTCGAGCGCGGGAATGACGCCGTAGCGTTCGCGCAGGAAGGGATTGACGGCGAGTGCGCGCCGCAGCGCTGCAAGCGCCTCGCGCGGCTCGCCTTTCTCGATACGGATGAGGCCGATGCCGGCCAGCGCGCCGAAGTGGCGTGGCTCCAGCGCCAGGACGCGATCGATGTCGGCGAGCGAGCGGTCGTACTCGCCCATAAGAAAGAGCACAGTGGCGCGCTTGTTCCAGCCCTCGGCCCAATCCGGTTTCTGCGCCACGATGTCGTCCAGGATCGGCAGCGCCAGCGCCGGGACCTGACCCATGAGGAGAATGGCGCGTTGCATGGCCGCGTCGAGCTGCGCGTCGCCGGACTGCTGCCACAGCTTCCAGATCTGTGCCACGATGTCCTCGCCCTCCTCCTCGGCCTTGGCGGCCTCGAGGCGGGCGAACAGCGCGTCGAGCTGCCGAGATCGCGCGCCGGCATCCTCACCCGGCATCGCCGGCGGGGGAATGGTCTGAGCCAACGCTTCGGCCAAGCCCAGCCCGGTGAGGAGGGGTGCGACGCAGGCCAGGCACCGGAGCAAACGCAAGCAGCGAAACCTTATGGTGTGCACACGGGCCTCCCAACGCAGCCGATGGAACCGACTTTGGCGCGCGCGGCGGCGGTGGCATGCGCGAGGACAAGCGCGTCGGTAGTCCGCGAGCACCGCCACTTCACAGGACGCGAGCCGCAATTCACTATCCTACCCTGCCGGTGCCGACGGTAACAAAGCCGATGCTCCGACGAAACTGCTGACGGTGTGCATCGACAGACGCGGGCGTGGTCGCGTCGGGGCGTTGAGTATAGCTCGACCCCAGCACTGCGTGACATGGGAGTGCAATCATGGTCGACAAACCGAGCATCTTGATTGCCGGCGCAGGCATCGGCGGCCTGACCGCGGCGCTGGCGCTGCTGCGCCGCGGCTTCGATGTCGACGTCTTCGAGCAGACTGACGAGCTGCGCGAGCTCGGTGCCGGCATCCAGCTCGGCCCCAACGGCTCGCGCATCCTGCTGGCCCTCGCGCTCGGGTCGGTCATGCGAGAGGTCGTGGCGGAGCCGACGGCCAAGGAGGTCAGGCTCTGGAACACGGGTGAGACCTGGAAGCTGTTCGATCTCGGGCAGGATTCGCAGGAACGTTTCGCTGCGCCCTACTGGATGGTGCATCGCGGCGATTTCCATCGCGTGCTCTGGCAGGCCGTGGAGCGGGCGAAGCCTGGCGCCATTCACTTGGGATGGCGCGCCGTCGCCTGCACCGAGCGGGGCGACCGCGCGGTGCTCGAGTTCGAGGACGGCAGGCGCGCGGAGGGCAGCCTGGTGGTCGGCGCCGACGGCGTGCATTCGCGCCTGCGCGCGCACATGTTCGGGGCTGCCAAGCCGGAATTCACCGGCCTGATGGCCTGGCGCGGCATCGTGCCCCTCGAGCGGTTGCCGGCCGAGCTGCGCCGCCCCGTCGGCACCAACTGGCACGGGCCCGGCAGCCACGTCGTCACCTATCCGCTAAGGCGCGGCACGCTCTTGAACTTCGTGGGCGTAGTGGAGCGCGAGGACTGGCGCAGCGACAGCTGGACCGAGCAGGGGACGAAGGAGGAGTGCCATGCCGACTTTGCCGGTTGGCATCCCCTCGTGCACGCCATCATCGACAACCTCGATGCCGCCTACAAATGGGCGCTGATCGGGCGGGCGCCGATGCCGACCTGGAGCAGCGGACGCGCAACCCTGTTGGGGGATGCCTGCCACCCGACGCTGCCGTTCCTCGCCCAGGGGGCGATCATGGCTATGGAGGACGCAGCAGTGCTGGCGCGCTGTCTCGAGGCCTTTGCCAGCGATGTCCCCGGAGCCCTGCACCGCTATGAGCGGCTGCGGCTCGAGCGCACGACCCGCGTTGTCCTGGGTTCGGCGGCAAACACCAAGCGCTTTCACAACGCCGTGCTGGCCGATCCCGCGCAGGCCCGCGAGTACATGGTACGCGAATACCCGCCGGACAAGGGCCGAACCCTGTTCGACTGGCTGTTTGAGTATGACGCCATGACGGTGCCGGTTTGAGAGTGACTGCGTCACAGCCGTCCCGCGGAGATAGCATTCGATATCAGCCATTGAACGCCCCATTTGTGAAATGGGACGATGAAGAATAGATAGACCTTTCCATAGACGTTGTGCACGGTGCAGAGCGTTGAAACGACGCAACTCACCGTCGCGTCGTTCGGTACTTTCAGGACCGAGAGCCTGAAATCCAGGTGCTTGTTGTCGCGACCCGCGACGAGCTCGGTTTCGCTCAGGTGGAATATCGGCCAGGCGCCGATCTTGTCGCCGACGCGGTAGCTGCTCTTGATCTCAGGATTGAGCACCTGGGATGCACTTGGCGCCTCGAGCCCGCACAAGGAAGCAATTCGATTGCGAACAAGCAGAAGGGCCTTCATCCAAGCGGGCCGATGGGCGAATACCGCCCAGAAAATATCGACGACACTTGCATGCGGTTGGCTCAAGGGGGCGCGATAGGAATCCTGAAAATATGCAGCCTCGATCAGATCCCGATCCAGCACGCTGGCGGTAGGGATCTCACATGCTACTACGGTCTCCACCCCTTCGGGCTAGCCGGCCGCCGAGCCGGGTTTCGCGCCGTTGCGGCTGCGTTTCGCCGCCTTGGCCGCTCGTTGCAGGGCATTTGTCGCTTTGCGCTGCTTGGCTTGTATGCGCTTGCGGCGCGAGTCCGACATCTTGGGCATGGAACGATCCTCCGTCGACCGGCCTTCTAAACCTAGTCACCCGCCATTGCCAAGCCGACATGATCGTTGGCAGGGACGGATGACTTGCATCTGGCCGCCCTGGGCGCGTCTGGTTCTTGCGTCCAGCATGGCCAGGGGCTCGTGTGGCGTGATCACGTGGTGCCGGGCACGAACACGCATCGTGGTCGGTACTCGCCGTTGCCGATCTGGTAGACGCAAACGTGCGTATCGTTGTCTTGCGAGGGGAGCCTCATGAATTCCGCCGGCACGACGACCGAGATTGATCCGGCATGGAACAGCAGATCACCATCCTCGAGGGTCTCGATGCTGTCGACTTTTCGGCAATCCTGGCCACCACAACACCGCTGCGGATACCAGGAGTGGGCGCGAACGCGCGGTATGCTCCAGACCATCCCACCAAGAGCCAATGCAACCGCAAAGAGCAAAGGACACAAAGGGATTCTGCCTTTCGCGGTCGGCACGGCAATGCTCCAGCTTGGCAGGGGCTACATGAGATTGCGTTCGGTCGGGCAGCCAGCATAGGCGACGTGCCTGGATTGGTCGCGTTTTTCTGCGTTGCGGTCAAACTCGGCTGTCGCTCCCTGCGCCCGGGCGGTCAGCCGAGGCCTCGTAGGCGCTGATCGGGTTGGAGCTCGAAAACTCCGCAACAGGCCGGCAAACACCTGCTTGTTACCTTGGGGACAGCAGAAGTCTGCGGCGCCTGCCACCGTGCGCAAAGCGATGCGAGGAGGTGACCCATGCTCCGCTCTAACTTGTCCCTGATCTTCGGTGGCTCTGCCGCGGTTGTTGTTGGCGTGTTTGGCGGCTGGACGGCGCAAGCCTTCTTGCCGGAAAGGTCGCCGGCCTTAGTACCGACGCAGGTGGAGACCTCGATCCAAGATCCCGGGGCTCGTATGCCGGCCCCGCGTAGCGCCGACGACGGCCGCCCTGTCGCCCGTCCGCCGGCACCCTCGATCGCTACCCCAGCGGCGCCCGCGCGGCCGACGCCCGCGCGCACCCCTTCCGCTTCGGGCCCGACCGGCGTCTGGATCGACCACACCGGCCGCGGCGCCGTCGAGATCACCGAATGCTCCGGTGGCTTGTGTGGCCGCATCGTCTGGCTCAAGGATGCAGGCAACAGGAGTGTCTGCGGCAAACAGGTGATCGGCAACGCCAAGCGCACCTCTGCGGGCACATGGGACGGGGGCTGGATCTATGACCCCGACAGGGAGTCTCGCTACAGCGTGGAGCTGAAGCTCGTCAGCGCGGACCGATTGCGCGTCATGGGCTACATGGGCAGCAAGCTCTTCAGCGAGACGTACACCTGGAAACGGGCCACGACCAATCTCACGAGGTGCGATGCTCCGCCGGCCGGCGCGTCCCCTTCGCCCGTTGCGGGCGAGCCGAAGCTGGCCCCCACGGAGATCAGCAAGGCGGAGCCGTCGCCCGATCAGAGCCCCGAGCCTCCCTCCGCTGACAAAAGCCCAAAATCCGGGAACCCGAGCATGGCCGACATCGAAAAGATGGCCCGTGAACTCTTGAAGGGTAAGCCTGGGAGCAAGGCCTGCACGATGAAGTTGCCTTATGTCGGAACCGTCACCGTCCCATGCTCGGCCTGATGGCGTTCGGCAGCGGATTGCCGCTGCCCGTGGGCGAGGCCTGGTGCGGAAGCCGCGATAGTCTGCGGATGAGCGCCGACCACGACGGCGACCGCCGATTGAGAATGGGTCTGGGCCAGAAGACTTGCTGTGGCGGTTGCCGGGGCTATGTTCTGCGCGGGCAAGGCGCCAACAGCTGCAGAGATGTCAGATCAGAAAGTCGTCTTTGGTTGCCTTGCCGCCCTTGGTCGCCGCAACCATCCAGCGCGGCATGCGGCCACGGCCGGTCCAGGTGTTCTCGGCGTTCTTGGGGTCGCGGTATTTGGGGGCGACGGTTCCCTTGCCTTTGCGACCCCGGCCGAAGAGATCGTGAATATCGAAGCCGTGCCGATTGGCCATGTCGATAAGACGTTGCCGCAGATCGGCGCGCTCGGAGTTCTGCTTTTCAGCCTTGAGCCGCTCGATCCTGGCTTCCATATCGGCCAGTTCCGCGTAACTCATTTTGTCGAGGTCGCTTGCTCTTGCCATCATTCTCTCCATCAGTTGGGAAGTCGACGCCCATCAAGTGCTTCGATTGAAAGCGAATTGCAACAGATTTCTCAGCTAATTATCCTAGCCTTTAGAAAATTAGGTGGTGCGGGCGGCGGCGCGCTATCGTCGCCACCTTGCTCCACATGCGTCCGCCGTCGCTTAAAATTGCGGCGACCGAAAAAAGGTTCGCCTAACCTCGTCGCGTTGTCGATCCTGGATTGTCACCACGGAAACAGATCCGTGGTCCTCAGTCGGGAGATCCTGCGGCCATGACGCGCGCCCGCAGGTGGCGCCAGCAGGCGAAGGATCTGGCCATGTCGTGCTACCAATGCTCCATCCTCATCGTCGAGAGTGAAGTCTCGCCCTTCGTCGTGCGCCTGCAGACGGTGCTCGAGCAGAGGGGAGCTGAAACACTCGTTGCCCGCGACCAGCAGCTCGCGCTGCAGCGCAACGAGCAGTTTTCTTTCACCGCCGCCCTGGTGAATGCCGAGCATCGAGCGCTGTTGGCGCGGCTTGGCATCCCCGCCTTGCTCTACGTCAGAACGGAGGCGCCGCGAGCGATCGTCGATGGGCTGGAGAAACTGCTCGCGGGATGAAATTCCGCCACCGCCGGCCCAGCAGGCATGTCGGCGAAGACCGATCTCGCTGCGACCGATCTGCATAATGTTGCCGTGCGCAAACGCGATGCGCGGAGAGGGGCGAGCCTGAAACCTTCGGCATCAAGGACATGTCTGACGAACAGCAAGTCGTCGCATCATTCCGCACTATGCGGTCCGCTTCGGGTCAGTGCTGTCGAGCGACGCACGGAACTGTTTCTTCGGCGACATGTAGAACTGCCGTCCCACGCTGATGCTCGAGCGCGTCGAGTGGCGGGCGGCGACTGGAAAGTGGAGAATGGCGGCGTGCGGGCCGATCCAGCCATCATGCAGGAGATTCTGAACTTCATAGAGGATAGAGGGCCATAGTATCTTGTCGCTGATCTTGACGGACGGCATCATTGGTTGGGGCTGATTGCGATGGAGAATGGTGCCTCGTTTGTGAGGTCTGGCGTGGTCGAGACCGGTTTACGGGGAAGCGAATCAACTGACTTTGGGGTAACCAGGAGCCGGTTCATGCCTTAGCCGCGCCCGGCGAGGCGGCGGCGCGAACGGGAACGCCAGGGTTGCCGCGAGCACAACCCGTGGACCATCGAAGACCCCACGACTGCTGCTGGTGCGTGGGGCGTCGGTTTCGGCGTGTGCGGGGTGTGATGACGACGGCGAATTGGTCATGACGTTGGCGCCTGTCCTCACTCCGCACGGAGTGCTGACCCTGAGGTCGTGCGGCGATGTTGCGTCGTTGGAGCCCGATCTCGGGTCGCGACTGGAGAAGGCGTTCGCAAGGGGCCCGGGACACGGACTGCTGTGCTTGGGTGCCGACGAGGTTGGCACGGTTCTGCCACCGGTGCTGTCGTACTGGCGGGAGTTCGCAGGGCGCTATGTGACGGCGCTCTGCGCGCTTCCCGGCATTGGCGAGGGTGGCACCAAGCCGCCAGTCCCGGTACCAGCGAACGGTGAGCTGGAGCAGACGGCGTTCGCCGTTCCACCGATGGCGGGCGCGGAATACCTGACGACCGCCGTGTTGGCCGACCTGTGGCATCGCATCGATGCGGCATTCGATGCCGAATTGGCCTTGGCCAACCTCCCAGTGCAGGAGTTCCTCAAAAGCCGCCATCCCGCCTGGAACCTTGTTGGCCGCGTGCACTTCAATCTCGCCGAGAACCGGAAGGACGAAGACGCTCCGTTTGCGTTTCTGGCTACCTACACAACGCGGCTTTCCATAGAGGCGAAGGCGCAGCATCTGCCGCTCGGCAAGGCCCTGCAGGAGTACTCCGGGGCAAGGAACCGCGAGCGTCTGTTATCGCTGCTGCTCCCGGTCCAGCGCGCGGCTGAGCAATGCCCGTGGTTGAAGGCCATGGTCGATGCGGGCGAGATCTACCATCCGCTGCGCTGGAGCCCCGCGCAGGCCCTGGCATTCCTAAAGGATGTCCCGGCTCTGGAAGGCGCCGGCGTGGTCGTGCGCATGCCGGCAAGCTGGAGCAAGAACCGCCCCGCGCATCCGCAGGTGAAGGTGACGGTCGGCGGCAAGACGCCGTCGCAGGTCGGGTTGGACGCTCTGCTCGATTTCCAGATGCAGGTGACGCTCGACGGGGAAACACTTTCGAAAGCCGAGTTGAAGCGGCTGCTTGCGCAATCGGAGGGCCTCGCTTTCATCCGCGGCAAATGGGTCGAGGTCGATCACGACCGCCTTGCCAGCACGCTGGAACAATTTGAGGCAATCGAGCGGCGCGCCGCCGACGAAGGCCTATCGTTCGTCGAGGCCATGCGCCTGCTGGCCGGCGCCGGCATTGCCGGTGATGGCACGGCAGATGCGGCCGCCATCGGCTGGAGCGAGACCGTGGCCGGGCCGTGGCTCGCAGAAACGCTGGCAGGGCTCCGCCACCCCGATGGGCTGGCGCGCGTCGATCCCGGGCCTTCCCTTCAGGGCACGCTGCGTCCCTATCAGCAGGCGGGTTTGCAATGGCTCTACCTGCTTGCGCGGCTCAGGCTCGGGGCTTGCCTCGCCGACGACATGGGCCTCGGCAAGACAATCCAGGTGCTGTCGCTGCTGCTGGTGCTCAAGCGGGAATCCGGGCCGCCGCGCAAGCCGAGCTTGCTGGTGGCGCCGGCATCCCTGCTCGCCAACTGGGCCGCGGAAATTGCGCGCTTCTCGCCGAACCTGAAGGCTGTCGTGGCCCATCCCTCGGCAATGCCGGCGGAGCAGTTGAGGTCGGACCCTGCGGCGACGCTGGCCGACGCCGATCTCGTCATCACCAGCTACGGCTCGCTGACACGCATCCCGTGGCTCGCCTCCACGCCGTGGCGGCTCGTCATCATCGACGAGGCACAGGCCATCAAGAACCCGGCGGCCAAGCAGACCAAAGCAGTCAAAGCACTCAAGGCCGACACGCGCATCGCCCTCACCGGCACACCCATAGAGAACCAACTCGGCGACCTGTGGTCGATCTTCGATTTCATCAATCCTGGCCTCTTGGGATCGTCCAAGCAGTTCTCGGCGGTTCGTCAAGAACCTCGCCGACCGGCCACAAAACCCTTACGGACCATTGCGTGAGCTGGTGCGCCCCTACATCCTACGGCGCCTCAAGACCGACAAGAGCATCATCGCCGACCTGCCCGACAAGACCGAGGTGAAGACCTTCTGCCCGCTGAGCCGCAAACAGGCGGCGCTCTACCAGCAGACTGTGGACGATCTTGGCCAGCAACTCGAGCAGGTCGATGGGATGAAGCGCAGAGGGCTGGTGCTCGCCTTCCTGATGCGACTGAAGCAGATCTGCAACCACCCCTCGCAGTGGCTTGGCGACGGTGCCTGGGCCGAAGGCGACAGCGGCAAGTTCACCCGTCTGCGCGATATCGCGGAGATCATCGCCGCGCGGCAGGAGAAGGTGCTCGTCTTCAGCCAATTCAAGGAGACGACGGCGCCGCTGGCGGCGTTCCTGGGCTCCGTGTTCGGTCAACCAGGCCTCGTGCTCCATGGCCAGACGGAGGTGAAGAAGCGAAAGGACCTCGTGCGCCGGTTCCAGGAGGACGAGAGCGTCCCGTTCTTTGTACTCTCGGTCAAAGCGGGCGGCGCCGGGCTCAATCTCACTGCTGCCTCGCATGTCGTCCATTTCGACCGGTGGTGGAATCCTGCGGTGGAGAACCAGGCCACAGACCGCGCCTTTCGCATCGGACAGACTAGAAATGTGCTTGTGCACAAGTTCGTCTGCCAGGGCACCGTCGAGGATAAGATCGACCAGATGATCGAGTCGAAGAAGCAGCTCGCAGGGGACTTTCTGGAAGGCGGGGCGGAAATGCAGTTGACCGAGTTGAAGGATGAGGAATTGCTGAAGCTCGTGGCGCTCGACCTCGGTGCGGCGATGAAGGAGGCCTGATGGATGAGCTATCACGAATGGCGGCCCTATGTGCCCGTGGCGGAGAGAGGGCGGAAGGCCGAAAAGAAGCTCGCCAAGCTCAAGAAGAAGGAACCGATCGGTCTCCCCTGTGACGATCGAGGGTCGGGCCATCGCCACGTCCTTCTGGGGCAAGTCCTGGTGCAGCAATCTCGAGCGCTACAGCGACTTCGAGAACCGGCTGCCACGCGGCCGCACCTATGTCCGCAACGGCTCCGTTGTCGACTTGCAGATCGCGAGAGGCACGGTGTCGGCGCTGGTCAGCGGCTCCGACCTCTACACGGTGACGATCACCATAGCGCCCGTCGCGGCGACGCGCTGGAAGGCCATTTGTAGGGATTGCGCAGGAACCATCAATTCGCTGGTCGAGCTGCTGCAGGGCCGCCTTTCCAAGGGCGTCATGGATCGGGTCTGCCGGGAGGGCGATGGGCTCTTTCCCGCGCCCAAGGAGATCAAGCTGTCCTGCAGCTGTCCGGACTGGGCCGCCATGTGCAAGCACGTCGCCGCGGTGCTCTACGGCGTGGGCGCCAGGCTCGACGAAAAGCCCGCGCTTCTCTTCGAGCTACGCGGTGTCGACGAAAGCGAACTGCTTGCAAACGCCGGAGGGGAAGTTTCGCTGAAGAAGTCGGCACCGGCCACAGCCAAGCTGCTCGATGATGGTGACGTCGCCGCCCTGTTCGGGCTGGAGATGGTCGAGCCGGGGAGACCCGACACGCCCATCAGTTCGGGGCGCTCTCGGCAACGCAAAACATCGAGGGGCCAGAAGACGCGCAGTGGAAAGAGCCCCGTGACCCAAACGAAGGGCAACAGAAGACGCACAAGCCGGCATGAGACCCCCGCAACAGCACCAACCACGGTCAATCAAGGAAAGAGGAGCAAACGGCTACGAGCCACCTGAGCCCGGTGTTGGGTGGGCTGGCGTCCATGGCGGGGAACATCAGCATGGGTGCACGGCGCGAGGTGGTGTCGGCGGTGGCGGAGCGCTACCGATCGGTGGGGCGGCGTGAGAAGGGTCGGATTCTCGACGAGCTTACGGCTGTGACGGGCTGGCATCGCAAGCATGCGGTGCGGGCGCTGCGAGCCAAGCCGCCGACGCAGGCGGCCGAGACCGTGCCGCGCAAGCGACGATACAACGCCGCGATCCGGGACGCGGTGACGGCGCTGTGGGAAGCGTCCGATCGGGTGTGCGGCAAGCGGGCTCGAGGTGATGATCCCTGCGCTGCTGCCGGCGCTGGAGCGGCACGGCCGGTTGACGCTGTCGCGCAATGAGCGTGCGCTGGTGCTGCCGGCGAGTGCTGCGACCATCGATCGGATGCTGGTTGACGTGAAGGTGGCGGCAGCGGGCGGCCGGCGGCGGCGCGTCGGCCTTTACTCGGCCATTCGGCGCGAGGTGCCTATCCGCACGTTCAACGACTGGTCCGATCCGCCGCCCGGCTTCTGCGAGATCGACATGGTCGCACATCATGCCGGAGGCATGTCTTCGACATGACGTGGTACGAGCGTGGCGGGCTCGTTCATCCAGACGCTGACCGTGACGGACATTGCGACCGGCTGGACCGAATGTCTGCCGCCGGTGGCGCGCGACGGCAGCCTGGTTGTCGAAGCGATGACGCGGGCGCAGAGCCTGTTCCCGTGGCTCATGTGCGGTGCCGACTTCGACAACGACAGCGCCTTCATGAATGATGTCGTGGTGCCTTGGTGCCGTGCGCAGAGGATCGAGGTGACGCGCTCGCGCGCCTACAAGAAGAACGACCAGGCATTCGTCGAGCAGAAGAACGGCGCCGTCGTGCGCCGGCTGGTCGGCTACGGCCGCTTCGACGGCATCGAGACGGCTCGTGTGATGGCGCGCCTTTACGCGGCGGCGCGCCTGCACGTCAATTTCTTCCAGCCGTCGTTCAAGCTCAAGGAGAAGCGGCGCGAGAGCGCGAAGGTGATCAAGCGCTATCATGCTCCGGCGACGCCCTATGAGCGGGCGCTGACCATCCCAAGCTGTCGAATGCCATCAAGCGGCGGCTGCGCGAGACCTATCGCAGTCTCGATCCGGTGGTGCTGCTCGCCGAAATACGTCGGTGCCAGGACGAGCTCGGCGAGCGCATTGCTAGGCGGGGGCTTTGCTACGGCAGCTGATGCCGGCTCGGCAGACCCGCTCGCCTTCGCACGCGCGCTCGCAACGAATGCAAGCACTGGCGAGGTTCGCGCGACGCACCGACGTGTGAAACGCAAGTACAAGACGCGCATGCGCATGCAACGGCTGCTCAAGTCGCTCAGGCGCAAGGCGGCGCAGAAAGTGATCGCCGAGACCGCAGCCGAAGGGGCCGAGGCAAAAATGCCCGACGCGGGTGTTGGCGGGCCGGAGGTGTGCCCGGCATGGGCATTGGATTGGATTGGAGGTGGAAGTCCTTCACGGGGCGAGTTGGTAGCAACCGTGAGCTAAAGGCAACTGCACGCAGCATGGCCCGTCGAGAGACGCGCGATGCTGGCGCCGCGAGGCCGTGTGGGGAAGAAGCCCGAGGCGAACCGCAGCACCGAACGCGAGTGAACTCCTGAGCAGGCCGGTCCAGCCGGGTGAGCGTGCCTCCGAACGCGACGCCCAAAGTCCAACCGAGGCTGGGGCGGTAATGGGAGCGGCGGCGGCGGGACATCCAGTGTCATTACCCGGGGAGATCTGGACGGGTCCGCGTCGTGCTGGAAGCACGCTTTCAGCATGACAGCGGTAGGCCGGAAGAAGGCAACGACGACCAGCCGATGCCCGCCCAGAAGTCGGATCTCTTCGTATGAGCGATGAAGCGGGGTAATGCCCGCGGAGCAAAGGGAGAGATGGGTTGAGAAGGACGGGTCACCGTCAATTGAGCTTCGTGCTCGCCGACAGCCCTGACGGGGGCGGGAGCGACGGGCCGCCGGACGCATCCGAGCGGCGCGCGTTCCTGCTGCACAGAGCGAAGCGCAAGCGATCGGCACGAACCGTCGCCTGGGCAGCCGATACCAGTCGGCTGCTGGAAGACGTGGCGTCGGAGGCGAACCTGGCCCTGGCGCTGCTCAACGTGGTGCGCAACAAAGGCGCACCGGGCATCGACGGACAGACGGTCGAGGAGGCGGAGGCCAACGCGCCGAAGCTTCTCGCACATCTGCGCCGTGCGCTGCTGGAGGGACGCTATCGGCCCGGCGATGTCCGTCGGGTCTTCATCCCGAAGCCCGGAGGCGGGCAACGGGGCCTAGGCATCCCCAACGTCGTCGACCGGACCGTGCAACAAGCCGTGCTCCAGGTTCTGGAGCCGGTGTTCGAGCCGACCTTTCACACCAGCAGCCACGGGTTCCGGCCGAAGCGCGGTGCGACACGGCCATCGCCGAGGCAAAGGAGCATCTCGAAGCCGGCTACCGGACGATCGTGGATCTCGATCTCGCTCAGTTCTTCGATCGAGTCCATCATCAGCGCCTTCTCGACCGCATTGGTCAGAGGGTGGCGGATCGTCGGGTGATCGAGCTGGTGCGCCTGATGCTGAAGGCGGCGGTCGTGATGCCGGACGGCACGAGGATCATCGTCCGGGAAGGAACCCCGCAAGGCGGCCCGCTGTCGCCGCTGCTGTCCAATATCGTCCTCGACGAGTTGGATCAGGAGTTGGCGCGGCGGGGCCATCGGTTTGTGCGCTATGCCGACGACTGTAACGTGTTCGTTGGCAGCGCCCGAGCCGGTGCGCGCGTCATGGCCTCCATCGCCAAGTTCCTGGCACGCCGCATGCGGCTCCAGGTCAACGCGGAGAAGAGCGCCGTGCGCCACCCGAGCAAGGTGCACTTCCTGGGGTTCCGCTTTCTGCTGCGACAGGACGGCCAGATCGGCGTCCTGTTCTCGGCGAGGACGGAACGACGGCTGGCGGCGACCATCAGGGAGATGACGCCCCCGAACTGGGGACGATCCATCACCACCTGCATGGACGCGCTCAGCCGCTACCTGACCGGATGGATGGCGCATTACCGGCTTTGCTCGCCGGACGCCGTCAAGGGTTTGGGCGTTCTCGACGCTCACATCCGCCGCCGCATCAGGGCGATCATCGTGCGCCAGAAGAAGCGTCCGCGCTTTCTTCTGCGGCACCTGCTGGCGCTCGGGGTGAGCCGATCGGCCGCAGCCGGCGCCGCGTACTGCGGACGAGGGGCTTGGAACCGCTCCAACCGCCCGGCCTTGACGCGAGCCTACCCGCCGTCCTGGTTCACAGGGCGGCTGGTCTCGCTGAAGTCCGCTGGGAAGAGCTCAACACCTCGCAGGCATCGGACCAGCTCTCGCTGGCCCTGTGATCGATCGACCCAAAGAGCCCGATGCGGGCCCGCAAGTCCGGTTCTGTGAGAGGCGCGGTGGAGCAATCCATCGCGCCTACTCGACCGCAGAGCGGGAATCCAGCCGCAAATGCCAACGCGCGGAGTCTGGGTGCCAGTTGTAGTGCAAGCCAGCCTCGATCTGGAACCACTGGCCGGGGAAGCGGGCGTCGAGCGAGGCCGCGCCGGTGAGGCCGTCGGGTTCCCCCAGAGACGGCGGAGGCCCGTGAGGGCAAAATAGGCCGCGATTGCGGCGACGATGCGCAGAACCAACTATCTGAGCTGGCAATGAATGCACCAGCAATTCCAAGGAGCATCAGGGGAATTGTCAGGATGTTTGGCAGTACGAAAGCATACCAGTCGACGATCGAAGCAACTACGAGGCCAGCCCCAAGCAGAAATGAAAGCAGGAGGACCGGATACGGCATTGATCCGTCCTCGAACGCAAGGCCCAAGCAAGTCACATAGAGAAGCGTCACTGCGGTGGCGCGTAGCGGCCCTACAATTCCGGTTTGGAGAACAGGCACGGCCGAAATCATATGCCGCATGGTCCCTCAATCCCTTCCAGTGCAGCGGAATATATCAGTGCAATGGCAACCGCGAAAAGGATTCGCAGCAAAGCCTGCTTATAGCCCCGATCTGGCACCACCGGCCGGGGAAGCGGGCGTCAAGTTCCGCTTCAGTGTTGCCCATTTTTAGTAGCGCGGCAGATGTTGACTGGTGACTTGAACGATGAACCAAATGCATGCCATCCACGCAATCAAATCGCTATTGACGCGCAATCGAACGCGAACGATCCTTTTTCGCTTGACGGCGCAACTTTCGTTTGAGTCGAAAATTTACCTCAGCGCTAAGCTCCGGATCATTGGAGAGTTTGGCGAGGGCATCAAATGCCCGTCTAGACTTCGATCGCGACAAGTTTTGCACAAAGAAAACTCGCGAGGGACCGTTGCTCAAATCACTGATCAAACTAATCAATACATCTAGATCTTCGGCAGCCGCCATGTGCGAAAGAGCAACCGCCATACCGTCCTTGGGACCGCTGGGGGCGCCAATCTCGCCGGGCTGGGCGGATCTAGCTTTGTTCGGCTCTTGCACGTATGCGTCAAGAACAACGCTCCAGGCTAGATGACGTGCCCAGCTACGGCCCAGGCTCCTGGCAATTCCTTCGCGTATCCGGTTGGGATAATTTTCGCCGAAGTGCTTTAGGAGAACCGGAATGGCCGTATCATATCGATCCTTGGTATTGATAAAATCGTACACGCTTTCGACTACAATGCCCGCTCCCGCCAAGTCTCGGATTAAAGGTTCCTCTGCGGTCCGTAGTTGGTCTGCTGCGACCTTCCGAGATTTGTCTCGTTCGTTCATTCGGCGCACCCAATCCGGATTGCCCTGATGACGCGCCATCACATTCTCGGCTCGCATCGATTGCTTCTTCAACGTTTACCTCCCGAAGGTATCGGTATCGGATTGATAAGTCCTTGGTCTATCGCCCGGTCAAAGGTGCTCGAGAATGAGCTTCCTGGCCGATAGTAATAGTCGAAGCGAAGATTGTTTGCCCGCGAATAATCTATGTAATCTTGTATTTGCCTAGTAAGGCAATTGGCGCCGCAGTTTTTTATTTCAGTTATTGTGTCGCGCGTTGTTCCATCTGTTCTCCGGTTTCGGTCATTTATTGAGAAGCCCGTTGGGATTCCCAATGTCACACTGGTCGCGTACTGCCCGCTCGCCAGCCCGTCCTGTAATGACGGGTCCCATTCCCCCTGGTCGCGGTGGATAAGCACCCCTGGGAAAGCTCATTGACGGTCCACCGGGGTTCGGCGGAGGACCGCGACGGCCGCCTCTTATCTGCGCCCCGAACGGGTCAACAAGGTTAAGCGGATCGTTTAGCGCATAAACATAGACACTCGGCCCGTCGACGAATTCCAAGGGGATCAGGCTGCGTATAGCGGCCAGTACTGGCATCGTAATGCCGATGCCAGTTGTAATGCAAGCCGGCTTCGATCTGGAACCACTGGCCGGGGAAGCGGGCGTCGAGCGAGGCCGCGCCGGTCAGGCTGTCGGGTTCGCCCCACGGCTTCCACACCGCATCCCGCACGGAGGCTTTTGATCCGTCCGTCATCTTGATGGGGCGGTGCAGGTGGTCGACGTGTTGCTCGAGCGCGCGCAGAAAGAGGTCGACAAGGGCCGGGTGGCAGTCGTCAACGTGAGGACCGACTATCGCGCGCGCGCCGGCACGCTGGCCTTCGCGCAATACTCGACCTGAGGTCGCTCAGACAGAAGGAGCGCCGGGTGGCGCCCGCCGCTCCTCGACGCCCGGAAGGCCTGCTGGATCTGCTCAGGTAGCCGACGGCGTCGCCGACGCACTTCTTGATGTGGCTTGTCTTGGCGGCGCCGGCCAGCTTCTTGTCGGCAGCCGACTTGTCGCAGGCGGCCTTGGCGTCCTTCTCGCACTTGGTCATGAAGCTCTTGAGGGCCGCGCCCGCCAGCTTCTTCTCACCCGACTGAGCCTTGCAGGTTGGTCCCTGGGCGTGAGCGGCGGTGGCCGCCAGCCCCAGCAGCATGGCTGCGATCAGGTATCTCATCGATGCTCTCCAAGTTGGTTCCCCGGACAGCGGGAGCATAGCAACTCGTGCGGCAAACTTGGGGCGTCTGGACGGTAACGGAGTAAAGAAAGGGTTCGGCGACGAGCCGAGCCGCTTGCGGCAGCGGCGGCTGCGCGGCACTGTTGGCGCAACCGTGAGAGCCAGTCCCCGGGGAGCAACATGAAGGTCTCGCTATTCTACCTGCCATCGCTCGGCAGCAAGGCCGACATCGAAGCCGGCATGGCGGGGATGCGCCCCGACTTGTATCAGCAGATGCTGCGCGAAGTCTCCGAACAATGCCGCCTGGCCGACGATCTCGGCTACGAGTTCGGTGAGCTTCACCGAGCACCACTTCCACATCGAGGGCTTCGAGGTCTCCAACAACCCTGTTCTGCTCGATCTCTACATCGCCATGCAGACCAAGCGCATCAAGGTCGGCCAGCTCGGCATCGTGCTGCCGGCGTCCAACCCGATCCGGGTGGCCGAGGACATCGCCATGCTCGACCACATGACGGGCGGGCGGGCGTGCGCGGGCTTCGCGCGCGGCTACCAGCGCCGCTGGGTCGACATCATGGCGCAGCAGACGCACGGCATCCACGGCGCCCTGCCGCACCAGCACGACGAGATCGACGCCGCCAACCGCGCCGCCTTCGAGGAGTGCTTCACCATCATCAAGAAGTGCTGGACCGAGGAGATGCTGTCGTTCCAGGGCAAGTTCTGGAAGATCCCGCCGGGCGAGACGCCGTGGCCGCTCGAGACGACCGCCAAGTGGGGCAAGGGTGTCGAGAACGGCATCCTCAAGGCGGTGGGCGTGGTGCCAAAGCCTTTGCAGAAGCCGCATCCGCCGGTCTTCCAGCCGTTCGCGTCCTCGGAGAACTCGATTCGCTGGTGCGCCAAGAACGGCGTCACCGCCATCCTGCCGCCGATGCACGAGACGATCGAGAAGAACCTGTTCGAGGTCTACGCCTCGGTGTCGGGGCGCAAGATGGGCGACGGCATGGGCATGCTGCGCGACATCATCATCGCCGACAGCGACGAGGAGGCGCGCCAGCTGTGGGTCGAACTCGGCGACGTTCGCGGGCAATGCCTGGTTCGTGCCGTTCGGCTTCCGCCGGGGCATGCTCGATCCCAAGACCGGCGAGGCGCCGACCACGGAGGAGGCGATCGCCAAGGGCTACGCGCTGGTCGGCACCGTCGACACGGTGACGCGGAGCCTCGAAGCGTTGAAGAGGAAGCTGCCCGTCAACTGGATCTTCGCGCTGGACCCACAACACGCTGGTGCCGCACGCCAAGATGATGCGCTCGATCGAGACGTTCTACACCAAGGTGCTGCCGCGGGTGGCCTGAGATGGCTGCGAATTGCCCGCCGGACCGCCCGATTCCGGCCAAACAATCGCAGTAGAATCACTTTTCGGTGGCGTGAGGCGGGTCGCGTAAGCCGGCTCGTTCGCAATTCGGGGGAACGCCATGCACATGATCAGCCGCAGAACAGCCACGGTCGGACTGCTTTCGATGGCCGCGACCATCGGGTCGGTTGGCAAGAGCCAGGCAAGTTCGGCCGCGCAAATCGACGCCGACGTCGAAGCCACCCTCAAAGACTTCTTCTGGAAGGTCCGCGGCTCGCGCGAGTTGGTCAACAAGTCGGCGGCGGTGCTCGTGTTCCCGACCGTTCTCAAGGCGGGGATAGGCTTCGGCGGCGAGTACGGCGAAGGGGCCCTGCTCACCCGCGGCCGAACGCTCGAGTACTACAACACGGTTTCGGCCTCGGTCGGGTTCCAGTTCGGTGCGCAGGCGCGATCGGTCATCATCGTTTTCATGACGCCCGAAGCCCTGGACGGCTTCCGCCGCGTGCATGGCTGGAAGGTCGGCGTGGACGGGTCGGTCGCGCTCGTCACGGTCGGGGTCGGCGGCTCGATCGACACCAACAGGATCGCGAGCCCCATCGTCGGCTTCATCTTCGACAACAAGGGTCTGATGTACAATCTGACCCTCGAAGGCTCCAAGATCAGCCGCATTCACCCCTGATGTGCGGGGCGGCCGGCCGCTAGTCCCTCCCGGCCCGCTGTCTATCGCTTCGCCGTCCAGCTCTCCGAGAAGGCGAGCGCGCTGGTCGAGAACGGCCGGCCCTCCCGCTCGCGCTTCCAGGATTTGCCGGCGGCCTGCTTGCCGTTGACCGTCAGGCGCGTTCCGAGCGCCGGCACCAGCACCGTGCACACGCCGTAGGGCCGCTCGGGCACGCTGTTTGGCTGCGTGTGGATCAGCAGCGGGTCGCCGAGGTCGTGCCAGGTGAGCGCGATGTCCTCGCCGCGCGCCACGGCGCGCTCGGTCCAGAACGAGCGGTAGTCGCCTTCCTTGCTGAACTCGGCGTCGGTGACGGGGATGGAGGTGTCCTTCAGCTCGCCGTTGAGCATGCCCTGCACCGTCTCCTGCAGCCAGCGCGCCATGGCGATGTTGTCGGCTCCAGATGCGCCAGCGGTTGTCGGTGAGCTCGCTCTTGGCGTAGAGCACGTGCCCGGGCCCGGCAGGAGAGAAGATGATGCGCCAGAAGCTGGCGTTGGTGGTGTAGGTGTCGGTATCGGTGGGGGCGAGCCGGATGAAGGGGTTCTCGCCCGTCAGGATCACGAGATTGGGGTCCGCGGTGGTCATTGTTGTTCCTCCCGTTGTTTCTTGCAGCGCTGCGGCGGCGTTTCTCTAACTGTCATGCCGGGACCTGTTCCCGGCACCCGCCCATCCGCGAGGGGCAGAGTTAGCGGCGCACTGGATGCCGGGGACAAACCCCGGCATGACGCGAGACTGCTAACCCGCACGAACGTTCGCCGCCCGGAACCGGCTGCGCGTGGTGGCGGGATCGAGGTCGCGCTTGAAGGACGGCGGCTCGGTCGGCTTGACGCGGAGCAGCACGAACGAGGAGGCGTTGCCCTCGCGGATCAGCCTCGCGCCGGCAGCGATCTCGCCCTCCTTCTCGATCGTGCGCGTCAACTTGATGCCGGAGCCGATGGCGATCTTCTCCAGATCCACGCCGAGGCTGGTGTGGCTCTTCTGGTAGCCGGTCTCGCCGTAGTGGCCGTTGTCGACGCAGACGACCGACAGGTTGGGCGGATTCAGCACGGCGATGGTGGCGAGCGAGCCGAGGTTCATGAGCAATTCGCCGTCGCCCGTCACCACCAGCACGCGCTTGTCGCGGCGCGCCAGCGCCAGGCCCAGGCCGATCATGCAGGCCCCGCCCATGGCGCCCGCCATGGTGTAGGTGTGAGCACCATCCTTCGTCAGGGCGGCGATGTCGCGCGAGGTGCCGGCGAGGCCGGTGACGATCAGGAAGTCCTCGTGCTTCCCGATCAGCTTGGGGATCGCCTCGCGGCGGTCGAGCACGAAGGCCGGCGCCGCCGCGGCTGCGGCATCCTTCCCGGCTGAATGAGCTGCCATCTCTCTCCCCCTCAGAATTTCTTGGCGCCGAGCAGCTTCTGCGTGAACAGCACGGCCACCGCTCGTCCCGCCTGGAACACCATGGTGATCGCCGCATTGACGGTCGCCAGCGCCTCCTCGCGGCGTGTCGGCGCGCAGGCAGGTCACATCCATGGCCTCGAGCACCTTCTCCGTGGCCTTGCCCATCGGGTACTGCCACGGGTTGCCCTCACCGTAGTCGCCGCGCATGCTGATCAGCGCCAGGAACGGAAACCGCCCGCCGCTGGTCAGCGACAGCATGTTGATGCAGTTGCCGACGCCGCTGCTCTGCATCAGCAGGACGCCTCTTGCTCCGCCGAGATCGGCGCCGGCCAGCAGCGCCACCCCCTCCTCTTCGGTGGTCAGCGCGACCGAGTGGGCATCGGCGTCGGCGAGCGAACGGTCGATCAGGATGCGGTGGCCGGCGTCGGGCACATAGGCGAACTGCGTGACCTTGTTCTGGCGCAGCAGGTCGTAGACCTGGTCCTGCCAGCGCTCGGTCTTGCTCCCGGCATCGGCGTGGGTGCTCATGTCCTCTCCCCTGCTGTCCCCTGCAGCTCCGGCGCAGATGCGCCCCTGCAATGTATCTTAGTCTATCGCATTTGGAACCGCGCCGAGCTAGTTTAGGAATATGCGCACAAGACGGAAGCGAGCCCCGCGCGCAATCGTCCCGTTCGGCCGCTCGATCCAGGAGGAGGCATCCATGTCAGAACCGCTCACCCGCTCCCTCGGCACCTTCGTCTCGGAGCTGCGGCTCGCCGCCATTCCCGCCGACGCCCTGCGCGTCGTGCACACCGGCTTTGCCGATTGCGTCGGCACGATGATCGCCGGCAGCGTCGAGGACCCGCCCAAGATCCTGGCCAAGGCGCTGTCGCCGCCTCCGGGCGATGCCAGCCTCTATCTGGTCGGCCCGCGCGTGCCGGCGCCGGAGGCGGCCTGGATCAACGGTGCGGCCGCGCATGCGCTCGACTACGACGACGTGGCGCTGCGCGGCCACCCGAGCGCAGTGCTGGTGCCGGCGATCCTGGCCGAAGGAGAGTCGCTCAAAGTCGACCGGCGCGCAGATGGCGACCGCCTATGTTGCGGGCTACGAGGTGTGGGCCGACCTGCAGCGCCGCGACCCCGACCAGCACCACGAGAAGGGCTGGCACCCGACCGGCATCTTCGGCGCCATTGGTGCGGCCGCGGCCTGCGCCTCGCTGCGCGGGCTCGATGCCGAGAAGGCGACGCAGGCGATCGCGCTCGGCGCCTCCCAGAGCGCGGGGCTGGTATCCAACTTCGGCACCATGACCAAGCCGTTCCATGCCGGGAAATCGGCGCACGCCGGGCATCATCGCCGCGCGTCTTGCCGCCGCCGGCTTCACGTCCTCGCCCGATGCGCTGGAGCACCCGCTGGGCTTCCTTTCCGCGGTCTCGCCCAAGGGCAACGTCGACCGCACCTCGCCGACGCAGGCCGGACGCGACTGGAACATCCTCACCCTCGGCCTCAGCGTGAAGAAATACCCGCTGTGCTACTGCACGCATCGGGCCATCGACGGCGCGCTCGACCTGCTGCGCGACCAGAAGATCGGGCCGGCCGACGTCAAGGCGATCACCGTCTCGACCAGCCGCCGCAACACCAAGGTGCTGCGCAACAGCCGGCCGCAGACCGGGCTCGAGGCCAAGTTCAGCATGCAGTTCGCCATGGCGAGCGCGATCGCGGCCAGCCGCGTCGGCCTCGCCGAGCTCACGGACGGCTTCGTGCAGCGCAAGGACATCCAGGCGCTGTTGCCCAAGGTCGAGGTGGTGCCCGACGACCGCGAGGACCCGCAGCGCGGCGGGCGCGGCGCCCTACGACCTCGTGGTGATCGACACCATCGATGGGCGCCGGCTCGAGAGCGCGCGCGTCACGCTCGAGCGCGGCTCGCCGGAGCTGCCGCTCTCCTCGGAAGAGCTGTGGACCAAGTTCGAGGCCTGCTTTGCCGTCGGCAACCCCAGGCTCGAGGCCCGCGACCATCTTCGATGCCCTGATGTCGATCGAGCGCCAGCCGGGCGTGTCGGCCTTCACCAGCCTGCGCCGGGCGGCCTGAAGTAGTCTTTCTGCATTCCCGAAGCCGACGCGTCGTGCGGCGGCTGTCGGGGACCTTGCTGCAATGGGATCGGGCGGCAAGGCCTCCGGCTCGGCGCGTTGGAGCCGGCGCCGTCGGCGGGGTATGCAATGCACAGGCGGAGGCGCGCAGGACGTGAAGATCTCCATCCTCGACGACTATCACGACACGCTGCGCACCCTCGCCTGCTTTCGCAAGCTCGATGGGCACGAGGTGACGATCTGGAATGATCACGTCCAAGATGTCGACGCGCTCGCCGATCGCTTGCGTGCAACCGAGGCCCTCGTGCTCATCCGCGAGCGCACCAAGATCCGCACGCCGCTGCTCGAGCGGCTGCCCAATCTGAGGCTGATCAGCCAGCGCAGCGTCTACCCGCACATCGACGTCGATACCTGCACCAGGCTCGGCATCGTCGTTTCGTCGAGCCAGCATCCCGGCACGCCGTCCTACGCCACGGCCGAGCTGACGTGGGGCCTGATCCTGGCGGCCATGCGCCAGATCCCGCAGCAAATGGCCTCCCTCCAGGCCGGGAAGTGGCAGATCGGCGTCGGCAACAGCCTCCGCGGCCGCACCCTCGGGCTCTACGGCTACGGCCGCATTGCCCGCGTCGTTGCCGGCTACGCCAGGGCCTTCGGCATGCCCGTGGTGGTGTTGGCTCGCGAAGCCTCCCTGGCGCGTGCCAAAGACGACGGTCTCGCCGTCGCCGCCAGCAAGGAGGCGTTCTTTGCCGAGTGCGACATCATCTCGCTGCACATGCGATTGGTGGAGGCGACGCGCGGCATCGTCACGGCCGGGGATCTCGCCCGCATGAAGCCGACTGCGCTCATCGTCAATACCAGCCGCGCACCGCTCGTCGAGCCCGGCGCGCTCGTGGCTGCGCTGCGCGCGGGACGCCCGGGCATGGCGGCCGTAGACGTGTACGAGGAGGAGCCCGTCACGGACACTCGCCACCCGCTCCTGTCGATGCCGAACGTCGTGTGCACGCCGCATATCGGCTATGTCACACGGGAAGAGTACGAAACCCAGTTCTCCGACATCTACGATCAGATCCTGGCCTACGCTTCCGGTGCCCCCATCAATGTCGTGAACCCCGACGTCTTGGCGAGGGCGCGTCGCGCCGGCTGATTTCTGCTCGTCACTGCCGAGGGAGCTCCGACGCTATTGGAGCCTTGCCGCCAGGAACCGCAGCGCCCTGGGAACGGCGTCGTCCGTGGCATCGGCATTCGCATCTACGCGGCTGCGCTTGCGGCTCGGATCATCGAAGCCGTGCGTCGCGCCCGAATAGAGCGTGATGTCGATGTTGCCCCCGAGCGACTGGCTCTTCTCGACCAGTCTCGTGCACCGCTTGGGCGACACTTCCTCGTCGGCCGTTCCCATGAACACGCGCACCGGCGCATAGGGGCGATAGCCGTCATCGAATTTGTCCTTCAAGCCGCAGGCCGGATAGAAGACAACCGCGCCGCGAAAGCCGCTCGCGGGCGTCGGTCGCGATATGCCGGGAGCCTCGACAGACATGGTCGACAATGCGGCACTGCCGCCGTTCGACCACCCCAGAAGAGCGATGCGCGCTTTCTCGACGTCCACGCGGGTGCGCAGATACGCGAGCGCCCCGTAGGCATCCAATGGCCTGATCTCGACCTCGTCGAGCTCGGCGGGACGCGTGTCGTAGCTGTGGGCACGGGAAACCCTTCGGATATCCGCGGGGGCCGAAGCCATCGACCAGAATCGCGACATAGCCGTTCGACGCCAGCAGCTCCCCCCAGTACTTGTGCCGCTTCGAGAGCGTCTCGGCGCTGTAGACGCCTTTTGCCAGGGACGAATAGGCGCCTGCGCGACCGTGCATCATCACCACAGCGGGCGAACGGGCAGCGGTTCGTCTGTCGTCGCGGAATACATAGCCGACGAGCTTGGTTCTTGCGTCGGCACTTTCGAAGCTGACGGTCTCGATCACGACAGGTGCCTCCGCAGATGCGCGCGAAGGCGAACAAACAGCTGCCAATGCCACAACCGCTATCGTCGCCATCGGGACTGTCATTCTCACCACCCATGCGCGTCGCACCTTCCCAGGCTGCAACGCGAAAAAGGGCACCCGTCCAGGCATGCGTGGGAAGGAAGGCAGCACGTTGCGCGAAGATGTGACGACGGGCAACAAGCAATGCTAGGCTACTACAAATCAGGTTTGCCCGAGGCCGCGCATGCTCCCCGACGACACGCGCTTTATCACTGACGAGGCGGCGTTGCGTGCGCTGCACCACGCGCCGATGACCCGGGCAACCGACAAGGTGCTGCGCGCACTCGACCAGCATTGTCGGCAGATCATTGCGCTGTCTCCGTTCTGCGTGATCGCCACCCACGGCCCCACGGGGGCCGACGTCTCGCCGCGCGGCGACCCGCCGGGCTTCGTGCGCGTGCTGGACGCGCACACGCTGCTGCTGCCCGACCGGGTCGGCAACAACCGGCTCGACGGCATGACCAACCTGCTCGCCAACCCGCGCATCGGCATGCTGTTCCTGGTGCCCGGCATGAGCGAGACGCTGCGCATCAACGGCACCGCCCGCATCACGGACGACCAGCGCCTGCTCGCTCCTAGTGCGATGGAGAGGCGCCCACCCAAAGTCGGGCTCGTCATTGCGGTCGAGGAGGCCTTCCTGCACTGCGGCAAGGCGCTGGTGCGGTCGAGGCTATGGGACGCGTCCCGGCACATCGATCGCGCGATCCTCCCGAGCTACGCGGAGATGCTTCTCGATCACGTGCGCGGCTTGACGCCCGAGGAGAACGCACGGCAAACCAAAGTCATGGCCGAGCGCGGGCTCTACTAGCGATGGAACTCGACGGCGCCCACCTTTGCCATCCTCGCCTACGACGGTATCGAGCCGATCGACATCGGCGCCACCTATGGCGTGTTGTCGATGGCCAAGCGGCTGGCTCCCGATCTGAAGTTCTTCGTGGTCTCCAAATCCGGCGGGGAGCTCGAGATGGCCAACGGCCTGCGGCTGGTCGCCGACCATGGCTTTCGTGACTGTGCACCCGCGGACGTGCTGATGGTGCTCGGCGGGCCTGGCTGGCAGGCCGCAGCCGATGATGCCGCGATTCTCTCGTTCGTTCGTGAGTTTTACCGATCCGACGGCACGGTCGCTGCCGTGTGCACCGGCGGTATGATCGTTGCGGCAACGGGGCTGCTCGATGGCCTTCCCGCAACAACCAAGCGCGAGATCGTCGAGGGCGAGACGCGTCCGCTGGACCTGCTCGCCGAGCGTTGCCCAGGCTCGCGCGTGATCGAGGCCAGGGTTGTCGACGCCGGGCGCGTTCTAACGGGCGGCGGCGTTTCGCTCGGCATCGACATGACGCTGCATCTGCTCGAGCGCTTCCTCGGCCGCCCGATCGCCGAGGAGACGGCGCGCATCCTCGAGTACCGGCAGGCATGGAAGGCCAACGCCGCCGCCCTGCCCGATGTCATCGAGGTCGCTCGCGCTGGCGCCGGGCAGCATGGACCTTCGCTCGCAACCGCCGATCAGATGGGACGCTCGCCATGACCGCCCGCACGCTATTCGCCAAGATCTGGGACGCTCACGTCGTTGCCGACCTCGGCGACAACGCCTACCTGCTGCACATCGACCGGCATCTGCTGCACGATCTCGGCGGCTCGCGTGGCCTCCTCGATCTCAAGCACCGCGGGATCAAGGTGATGAGCCCACACCTCACCTTCGCCACACCGGACCACGCCATCTCGAGTGCCAAGGGGCGCGCTGGGACGTCGAAGATCGGCATCGAGCTGCTGGAGGCCCTGCGCGCCGAGACAAGCGAGGCCGGCATCCGCATGTTCGACATCGACGAGCCCGGTCAGGGCATCGTGCATGTAGTGGGGCCGGAGCTGGGCTTGAGCCTGCCGGGCTGCCTCCTCGTATGCGGCGACAGCCACACCTGCACGCACGGCGGCATGGGAGCGCTCGCCTTCGGCATCGGCTCGAGCGAATTGGCGCACGTGCTCGCCACCCAGACGCTGGTGCAGCGCCGGCCCAAGACGTTGCGCGCGACCTTCGACGGCGCCATGGCCACGGGTGTCACGCCCAAGGATTTGATCCTGCGCCTGATCGGCGAGATCGGCGCTGCCGGCGGCACGGGCTATGCGGTGGAGTATGCCGGGAGCGCCATCCGCGCGCTCCCCGTAGAAGGCCGGCTCACGATCTGCAACCTGTCTATCGAGCTGGGCGCCAAGATGGGCTTCATTGCGCCGGACGAGACCACCTTTGCCTACCTCGAGGGGCGGCGGTTCGCGCCCAAGGGGGCGATGTGGGAGAGCGCGGTTGCGGCGTGGCGCCGGCTGCCGAGCGATGTGGACGCCAAGTTCGACCGCGAGGTGACCATCGACGTGGCCGCCATTGCGCCGCAGATTACCTGGGGCACGAGCCCCGAGCACGTCATCGCGGTGGACCAGCGCATCCCCGACCCCGGAAAGATCTCCGACCCGAGCAAGCGCGGCGGTATGGAAGCGGCGCTCGACTACATGGGGCTCAAGCCCGGCGAGCCGATCATGGGCACCAAGGTCGACTGGGTGTTCATCGGCTCGTGCACCAACAGCCGCATCTCCGACCTGCGCGCCGCCGCCGCGGTCGCGCGCGGCCGCAAGGTGGCACCGGGCGTGCGCGCTTGGGTGGTGCCGGGCTCGGAGACGGTCAAGCGCGACGCCGTGGCCGAGGGCCTCGACCGCATCTTCACGGAGGCCGGCTTCGAATGGCGCGAGCCCGGCTGCTCCATGTGCCTTGCCGCCAACGGCGAGACCGTGCCGCCCGGGCAGCGCTCGGTCTCGACGTCAAACCGCAACTTCGTGGGGCGCCAAGGCCCCCGGGCGCGCACGCATCTGGCTAGCCCCGCCATGGCTGCAGCGGCAGCGATCGCCGGTGCCATCACCGACGTGCGCCGGATGGGGAGCTGACCGATGGACAAGTTCGCGACGCTCAATTCGGTGGCAGCACCCATCATGCGCGAGAACATCGACACCGACGTGATCATCCCCATCAACCGCCTGGTCGGCAATTCGGTGCGCGGTTCGCTCGGCAAGTGGGGCTTCACGGCCTGGCGCTACAAGCCCGACGGCTCGGAGAACCCCGAGTTCATCCTCAACCGCGAGCCCTACCGCGGGGCGCAGATCCTCTTGACCGGGGTGAACTTCGGCTGCGGCTCCTCGCGCGAGGGGGCGGTTTGGACGCTGCAGGAGATGGGCATCCGCTGCGTGGTCGGCTCGAGCTTCGGCGACATCTTCTTCAACAACTGCTTCCAGAACGGCCTGCTGCCTGTGATCCTCGATCGGCAAATCGTGGAAAGCCTCGCCCGCGAGGTGGAGACGAGCCAGGGCGCGGGGCGCATCTCGGTCGACCTCGCGGAGATGGTCGTCACGGCGCCGTCGGGCAAGCGCTATTCGTTTGCCGTCGAGCCCGCGCGGCGCGAGGCTCTGCTCGATGGGCTCGACGAGATCGGCATGACGCTGCGGCGCGCCCCCGAGATCGCGGCTTTCCAGACAAGGGATCGGCAGCAGCGGCCGTGGGTGCACGAAATCTGATGACTGGAACCAAGACACGCGCAAGCGCACCTCGTATCAATTCGCTGAAAGAGGGCTTGCGATCGGGCAGGTTTGTGATCACTGCCGAGATCGTCCCGCCCGCCTCGTGCGATCCCGCAGACCTGACCACCAAGGTCGAGGCGCTCAAAGGGCTGGCCGACGCCGTCAACGTGACGGATGGCGCCGGGGGCCGCTCGCACATGGGCTCGCTGGCGGCGGCTGCGCTGCTGCTCCAGGCCGGCATCGAGCCGATCCTGCAGATCACCACGCGGGACCGCAACCGCATCGCGCTCCAGAACGAGCTGCTCGGCGCGGCAGCGCTCGGCATCGAGAACCTGCTGCTGCTTACGGGCGATCCTCCGAGCGCCGGGGAGCAGCCTGAAGCAAAGCCCGTGTTCGACATCGATTCGCTCGAGCTCACTCGAGTTGCGCGCCGCATACGCGACGAGCGCAAGCTGATGTCGGGCCAGAAGGTCTCGGGCGAGCCGAACTTCCTGATTGGCACGGCCAACTCGCCTGTCGATCCGCCGGCCGGCTGGAAGCCGGCACGGCTGCAGACCAAGGTCGACGCCGGGGCCCAATTCACGCAGACGCAGTTCTGCATGGATGCGGGCGTGGTGCGGCGCTATGCCCAGCGCCTCGCCGACAACGGGCTTGGCGAATTCCCGCTGCTCATCGGCCTTGCTCCCATCCGTTCGGCGCGCTCGGCCCGTTGGATCCGCGACAAGCTGCCAGGCTCGATCGTCCCCGATGCGGTCGTCGAGCGGCTGGAGCAGGCGACCGATGCGGTGCGCGAGGGCCGCAAGATCTGCCTCGAGCTGGTCGAGGAGTTGAGCGGCGCGCCCGGTGCGGCAGGCGTGCATATCATGGCGCCCGGCAACGATTCCGGCCTTGCCGAGGTCGTTGCCGAAGCATCCCGCATCGCCAGCCGGAAGCATCGCGCCCGCTCGACGGCATGAGGCGCCAGCATGGCCCGAGCGCGATCGCGGCCACCCGCTGCCTTGCGTTGTCATTGACACCGGCCGCGTCCCTCAACAGCATGGCGGCAAGCAACAATTGGACGCGCGGGAGGACCGGCATGGGCGTGGCGGCAGCACCACCTCGAGCTGCGGCTTCGAGGGCGGCCGGGCGGCGCGGGCCGCGACCTGTTTGCGGCGCCGCAGATTTCCTATGAGTTTGGTCCAGACGGGGCCCTGGTGCTGCGTTCCGCGCGCGGGCTCGAGGCGGTGCCGCGGTCGCTGGGCGTGCTGCTCGAGCGCTGGGCGGCGGCCGCGCCCGACCGGCTGTTCCTGGCCGAGCGCACGGGGCAGGCCGGCTGGAGGCATCTGACCTACGAGGAGGCGGCCAAAACGGCCAATGCCGTCGGTCAATCTCTGCTCGACCGCGGCCTCGGGCCAGACAGGCCGCTCATGATCCTGGCCGAGAACGGCATCGACCATGGGCTGATGATGCTGGGCGCCATGCACGTCGGCGTACCGGTCGTCCCGGTGTCGACTGCCTATGCCCGTCTGAGCCAGGATTTCGGCAAGCTCAGGTACATCTTCGACCTAGTCGATCCAGGCCTCATCTACGTCGACGACGCCGACCGCTACGCCAAGGCGCTGGAGGCGATCGGCGCCACGCGGCTCGAGATCGTGGCCAGCAAAGGCGGGACGGGCGGCCCTCGATTGACGCCCATCTCAGCGTTGACCGACGTGCGGCCGACGCCTGCCGTCGACGTTGCGTTCGCGCGCGTGGGGCCAGACACGGTCGCCAAGATCCTCTTCACCTCGGGCTCGACCGGCCAGCCCAAGGGCGTTGTCAATACGCAGCGCATGATGTGCGCCAATCAGGAGAGCGCGGCCGCCGCCTGGACCTTCCTCACCGACCATCCGCCCGTCATCGTCGATTGGCTGCCTTGGAACCACACCTTCGGCGGCAACCACAACTTCAACATGATGCTGCGCAACGGCGGCACGCTCTACATCGACGAGGGCAAGCCGGTGCCGGCGTTGATCGGGCGCACGGTCGCCAACCTGCGCGAGGTGTCGCCCACGGTCTACTTCAACGTGCCACGCGGCTATGCGGCTCTGGCTCGACCACCTGGAGAAGGACGACGTCCTGCGGCAGAAGTTCTTCGCCCGGCTCGATCTGCTGTTCTACGCGGCCGCCGCCCTGCCGCAGAGCCTGTGGGACGGGCTGGAAGGATTGGGGCTGAAGGCGACGGGGAGGAAAGTGCCGTTCATCTCGTCCTGGGGGCTCGACCGAGACGGCGCCGGCGGTAACGATGGTGCACTATGCCATCGACCGCCCCGGGAATATCGGCGTGCCGGGCCCCGGCATGGCTGTGAAGCTCGCTGCCAGACGGCGACAAGCTCGAGATTCGCGTCAAGGGCCCCAATGTGACGCCCGGCTATTTCAAGGCGCCGGACCTGACGGCCAAAGCCTTCGACGAGGAGGGATGGCTGCGCACCGGCGATGCGGTGCGCCTTGCCGATCCTGCCAATCCCGCCGCTGGTCTGCTGTTCGACGGCCGCACGGCCGAGAATTTCAAGCTCTCCTCCGGCACCTGGGTCAACGTCGGCACGCTGCGGACGGTCGTGATCGCGGCTGGCGCCCCGGTGATCGAGGACGCCGTCGTCACCGGCCACGACCGCGACGAGATCGGGCTCCTGGTCTTCCCGAGCCTGGCAGGCTTGCGCAGCCTGTGCCCGCAGGCGGGAGCGGACGCGAAGCTCGAGCAGCTGGTCGCCGAGCCCGCCGTGCGCAAGGCTCTGATCGATGGATTGGCGCGGCACAATGCGGCCGTGCGGGGCAGCTCGATGCGCGTTGCCCGCTGCCTGATGCTGACCGAGCCTCCCTCTATCGATGCCAACGAGATCACCGACAAGGGCTACCTCAACCAGCGCGCGGTCCTGGCGCAGCGGGCGGCACTTGTCGAGCGGCTGCATGCCGGGCCAGCCGGTGCGGATGTGATCGCGATCGATTGATTTCTGTCACGGAGCCAAGATGGACCACCTCTCCCACGCCCAGACCATCGCGCTACGACGACGCCTGGCTCGTTGGCGGCGCACGCACGCCGTTCGCGGACTACAACGGCACGCTGCGCGACGTATCGGCGACCGACCTCGGCATCAAGGCTGCACGTGGGGCGCGCGTGAGCTCGAGCGCTCCCAGGGCCGCTACGGCATCGCCACGGCCTGTGCCGGCGGCGGGCAGGGTGGCGGGCAGGGCGTTGCCATCCTGATCGAGAATGCGGATGCTGCGGCGGCGTGAGCAAAATCGAGACCTGCAGCCATGCTGACCAACACCCGGGTTGATCCGCGTCCAATGGGGCGACTGCGACCCCGCTGGCATCGTCTTTTACCCGCGCTACTTCGAATGGTTCGATGCCGGCACCATCCTGCTGTTCGAGAAGGCGACGGGGCTGACCAAGATCAAGATGCTGGAGAAATACAACGGCGCCGGGCTGGCCCTGGTGGAGGCGAGTGCCAAATTCGCGGTGCCGTCCCAATACGGCGACGACATAGAAATTACAACGAGCGTCAGGGAGTTCGGACGGTCGAGCTTCTCGATGCTGCACAAGGTGACGAAGGCCGGCGTGCCCGCGCTCGAGGGCTATGAGAAGCGCGTATGGACGGCGCGCGATCCGAGCGACCGCAACCGGCTGCGCTCGGCGCCCATTCCGGCCGAGGTGCTTGCGGGTTTCAACCGGGGCTGAGTTCCACCCTGGTCGTGAGATTTTGAGATAGTTGGAAGTCCATCGATTGCGTGCGATATTCGGACCCGCGCGATTGAAAAAGGGGCCTGTCGGGCTGCGCGACGCGCATGCCTCGGGCCTAAAAAAAAGTGCATCAGTCGTACCACGATCGGAGGAGGAAACCGATGGACAGACGGTCGATTCTCAGGAGCGCCGCGGCGCTGGCATTGCTTGCATCACCCAGCGTCGCGTGGGCGCAAGGCACCGTGAAGATCGGCGTCATCATGCCCTTTTCCGGGCAGTTCGCCGACCTCGCCACGCAAATGGACAACGGCATCAAGCTCTATATGAAGCAGAAGGGCGATACCGTTGCCGGCAAGAAGATCGAGATCATCCGCAAGGACGTCGGGGGTGTAGCGCCCGATGTCGCCACCCGGCTCGCCCAGGAGCTGATCACACGCGACAACGTCGACATTCTTGCCGGGCTTCTGCTGTCGCCGAACACCATTGCCGTCTCCAAGGTGTCCGCCGAGGCCAAGAAATTCACGGTGATCATGAACGCGGCGACGACCGTGATCATCACCATGTCGCCCTACTCGGTGCGCACCTCCATGACGCTGCCGTCGGTTGCCTCGACGGCCGGCACCTGGGCCTACAAGAGCGGCATCCGCAAGGCCTACACGATGGTGTCGGATTTCGCGCCGGGCAAGGACGCCGAGGCCGGCTTCCAGACAGCCTTCAAGAAGGCGGGCGGCGAGATCGTCGGCTCCGTGCGCATGCCGGTCAAGAATCCGGACTTCTCCGCCTTCGTGCAGCGCGCCATCGACCTCAAGCCCGAGTCGATCTTCGTGTTCGTGCCAGGCGGTGCCCAGCCGGCTGCATTGGGCAAGGCCTTTGCCGAGCGCGGCGTCGACACCAGCAAGATCAAGATCATCGGCACCGGCGAAGTCGTGGACGAAAGCTCGGTGAAGAACATGGGCAATGCCGCGCTCGGCATCATTTCGGTGTGGCACTACGACTTCAACGACAGCTCCAAGACGAACAAGGCGTTCGTTGCGGCCTACAATGCCGAGTTCAAGCGCAATCCCGACTTCGGCTCGGTCGGCGGCTACGACGGCATGCACGTCATCTACGAGGCGCTGAAGAAGGCGGGCGGCAAGACCGACGGCGACAGCCTGATTGCCGCCGCCAAGGGCATCAGCTTCGAAAGCCCACGCGGCCCCTTCCAGATCGATCCCGAGACGCGCGACATCGTCCAGAACCTCTACGTGCGCAAGGTGGAGAAGGTCGGCGGCGGCTTGCGCAACGTCGTGCTCGACAAGGTCGAGCACGTGAAGGACCCGGGATCGGCAGGAAAGAAGTAGGCGGCCGGCCCACTTGCGACCACCAGCAGGGGCAGACCCGTGGCTCTTGGACCCATCCTCGGCGTCTTGTTCGATGGGTTCGCCTACGGGATGCTGCTGTTCCTGCTGTCGGTCGGCCTGTCCGTGACGCTGGGGATGATGAACTTCGTCAACCTGGCGCACTGCGCCTTCGCCATGCTGGGCGGCTACGTCACCGTCACGCTGACCAAAGCCTTCGGCTGGCCCTTCCTGGCCACGCTGCCGGCGGCATTTGTCGCCGCCGCCGTGGCCAGCGTCGCCTTCGAGCGCACGCTCTACCGGAGGCTCTACCGCGCCAGCGAGCTCGATCAGGTTCTGCTTACGATCGGGCTCGCCTTCATGTCGGTGGCGGCGGCGGCATATTTCTTTGGCACCGTGCAGCAGCCCGTCGAGACGCCATCCTATCTGCGCGGGTCCATTAACGCTCTTGGCGTGACGCTCGGCCGTTATCGCCTGTTCCTGGTGGTGATCGGAGTGTCCGTCGCACTCCTGCTGATGCTCACTTTGGAATACACGCGCTTTGGTGCCACCGTACGTGCCGCCGTCGACAACCAACGCATGGCTCGCGGGCTGGGCATCAATGTCGACAACGCGTTCGCCATAACTTTTGCGCTCGGCAGCGGGCTTGCCGGCCTCGGCGGGGCGCTTGCCATCGAAATCGTCGGACTCGACCCCCAATTCGCCTTCACCTATCTCGTCTACGTTCTGATCGTCGTCTCCGTGGGAGGTCTCGGATCGATCGGCGGCTCGCTCGCCGCCGCGGTGGCAATCGGCGTTAGCGATATCGCCGGCAAGTACTACGTCCCCGCGCTCGGCTCCTTTCTCATCTACCTGGTGATGGTTGCGGTCCTGATGTGGCGCCCGACGGGCCTCTTCGGGAGGCGCTGATGGCGGCCCTCGCGAGCCCAGACTTCGAGCCCTATTTGCACGCGCAGGCGAAGTGGCGTCTCCCAGAGATCGCATTCTGGGCGGCGACGCTGCTGCCTTTCCTCCTGTTTTCCAATCACCTCGTGTTGGCAAGTCAGATCGCCATTACCGGCCTGTTCGCCTTATCGCTCGATCTCATCCTCGGCTACGCGGGGATCGTCTCGCTGGGGCACGCCGCATTCTTCGGACTTGGGGCCTATGCGGCCGGCATCATCTCCAAGTGCGGCTGGACCGAGCCGCTTGTCGGACTGCTCGTCGGCCCCGCCGTTGCGGGGATTGCAGGCTACGCTTCGAGCTTCATCATTGCCCGCTTCCGGCACCTGACGCTCATCATGATCACGATGGGACTAGGGTTTCTGCTGCATGAGGCGGCCAACAGCGCGGAATGGCTGACCGGCGGCTCCGACGGCCTGCAGGGAGTACGCATCGGGCCGCTGCTCGGCATGTTTCGCTTCGACCTCTACGGCTATACGGCTTACGCCTACTCGCTCGCGGTGCTGTTCATGGTCTTCTTGGCGGCGCGACGGCTGATCAACTCGCCGTTCGGTTTGGCCTTGCGCGGCATCCGCGAGAATCCCGGGCGCATGCTCGCCATTGGCGCGCCGACCCACGCCCATATCCGCAAGATCTATACGATCTCGGCGGTGATCGCCGGCATCGCCGGCGCCGTGCTCGCGCAAACGACCAGCACGGTTTCGCTCGGCGTGCTCGATTTTGAGCGCTCGGCCGAGGTGCTGATCATCCTGGTGCTCGGCGGCGCCGGCCGGCTCTACGGCGGCCTCGTGGGTGCCATCGTGTTCCTGGTCGCGCGCGACCAGTTCTCGGGCATCGCGCCACAATACTGGTACTTCTGGATCGGCGTGCTGCTCGTGACCGTCGTCATGCTGCTGCCCAACGGCATCCTCGGCGGGCTCGCCCAGGTCGCGCGGAGCCGGCGAGGCGGGGCAGCGTGACCACCCCGGCTCTCTCCACGCTCGGCCTGGAAAAGCGCTTCGGCTCTCTGGTCGTGGCGAGCGACGTCAACCTCAGCATCCCGCACGGGGTGCGCTATGCTCTGATCGGCCCCAACGGCGCCGGCAAGACCACGCTCATCAATTTGATCACCGGCATGCTGCGCCCCGATGCCGGCAAGATCTTCCTCGGCGATGCCGACATCACGGCTTTCAACCCGAACGCCCGCGTCAAGCAGGGGCTGGTGCGCACCTTTCAGATCAATACCCTGTTCCCGCATTTGAATGCGCTCGAGGCGGTGACGCTGGCCGTATGCGAGCGGCAAGGAGTGGCGGGGAACTGGTGGAAGCCGCTGTCTGCCTACGAGGAGGCTGTCGCAGAGGCCTATGCCATCCTCGAGACGCTCACTCTGGCGGCGGATTGCTACCGCCTGACCAGAGAGCTAGCCTACGGCCAGCAGCGGCTGCTCGAGATCGCGCTGGCGCTGGCGACGCAGCCAAAGGTGCTGCTGCTCGACGAGCCCGCTGCCGGCGTGCCGCGCGAGGAGAGCGCAGAGTTGTTTGCCGCCATCGCCGGCCTGTCGAAGGACATCACCGTCCTGTTCATCGAGCACGACATGGACCTCGTGTTCCGCTTCGCGAGCCGCATCATCGTCCTGGTCGGTGGCCGCATTCTGGTGGAGGGCGCGCCGCAGGAGATCGCCGCTGACCCGCGCGTGCGGGAGGTCTACCTCGGTGGAGAGGCGCCATGAGTGCGGACCTGCTCGTGGTCGAGGGCATGCGCGCCGGGTACGGCGGTGCGGTCGTGCTGGAGGACATATCGCTTGACGTGCCGGAGCACGGCAGCCTTGCTGTGCTCGGCCGCAACGGTGTTGGCAAGACGACGCTACTGCTCAGCATCATGGGCTACACCGCCGTGAGCCGCGGCCGGGTGGTGTGGCGCGGCGCCGATGTCACCGCGATGCAGCCGCATCGGCGCGCCCGCGCCGGCATCGGCTGGGTGGCGCAGGAGCGCGAGATCTTCCCTTCTCTTACGGTGGAGGAGAACCTCACGGTGGCATCGCGGCCCGGACGATGGGGGCTCGAGGCCGTCTACGGCCTGTTCCCCCGCCTGGCCGAGCGCCGTGCTAATATGGGCAACCAGCTGTCCGGGGGCGAGCAGCAGATGCTGGCGATCGCGCGCACGCTTATGACCAACCCGGGGTTGCTGCTGCTCGACGAGCCACTCGAGGGTCTGGCGCCGATCATCGTCGACGAGCTGCTCGGCGTGCTGCAGAAGGTGATCCGCAATGAAGGCATGTCGGCCATCGTCGTCGAGCAGAAGGCTCGGAAGATTTTGGGGTTTACAGATCGCGCCATCATTCTCGACCGCGGCCGCATCGTGTTTGCGGGCAACAGCGCCGCGCTTGCCGAGGACCCGAAACGTCTGGAGGCCCACCTGGGCGTGACGGAGCAAAACGCGGCGCCTCCACCGCATTGATCGATGCAGGTTTCACATCGAGAGGAGTGATCGCCTATGCAGACGACATGGCTCCCTTCCGCGCCGACATGGTCGGCAGTCTCCTGCGCACTCCGCTGATCAAGGCCGCGCGCGCCAAGCGCGAGAAGGCCCTGATCACCCCCGCCGACCTGAAGAAGGTCGAGGACGAGGAGATCAGGAAGGTCATCCGAAAACAGGAGGAGGTGGGCCTGCAGCTCGCCACCGACGGCGAGTTCCGCCGCTCGTGGTGGCACTTCGATTTCTCTGGCATCTGACGGGCTGCGAGCGCGTCGTGCTCGACCACGGCATCCAGTTTCACGGGGTGCAGACCAAGCCCGAGAGCCTGAAGGTGACGGGCAAGCTCGACTTTCCCGCCAACCATCCCATGCTCGCGCACTTCAAGTTCCTGGCGGCCAACACCAAGCTGGTGCCGAAGATGACGATCCCCTCGCCCTCGGTGATGCACTTCCGCGGCGGCCGCAGGGCCATCAGCCCGCAGGCCTACCCGGACATGGACGCCTACTTTGACGACCTCGCCAAGCTGGGCAAGGCGATCAAGGCGTTCTATGACGCGGGCTGCCGCTATCTGCAGCTCGACGACACGGTGTGGGCCTACCTGTGCTCCAAGGAGCAGATGGCCGAGGCGCGGGCGCGCGGCGAGGATGCCGACAAGCTGGCCGGCATCTACGCCAAGATCATCAATACGGCGCTCAAGTCCAAGCCGGCCGACATGATGATCACCACCCACGTCTGCCGCGGCAACTTCCGCTCCACCTGGATCTCGGAGGGCGGCTACGAGCCGGTGGCCGAGCTGCTGCTGGGCGGCATCGACTACGATGGCTATTTCCTGGAGTACGACACCTAGCGCGCCGGCGGGCTCGAGCCGCTGCGCTTCCTGCCCAAGGGCAAGAAGCGGGTGGTCGTCGGCCTCGTCACCTCCAAGAGCGGCACGCTGGAGAAGAAGGACGACATCAAGCGCCGGCTGGACGAGGCCTCGAAATACGCCCCGCTCGACCAGCTCTGCCTCTCGCCCCAGTGCGGCTTCGCCTCCACCGAGGAGGGCAACGTGCTCACCGAGGACCAGCAGTGGGCCAAGCTCAAGATGATCGTCGACATCTCCCGTGAGGTTTGGAAGTAGGCGTCGTGCCCCCGGCAGGCGGCGGGGACGCGCCCGCGGAGCCTCCCTTTGGCGGTAATGCTGGTCGTCCTGGCGGTGGTGTTTGGGCTTGCCGTGCTGCCGCAGATGTGGGTGAGCAGGGTCATCGCCGCGCACGGCGCCGAGCGCGCGGATTTTCCGGGCACCGGCGGCGAGTTCGCCCGCCACATCCTCGACGAGATGAAGCTCGGCCACATCAAGGTCGAGGAGACCGACGCCGGCGACCACTACGATCCCGAGGCCAAGGCCATCCGCCTGCTGCCCCAGCACTTCGGCGGCCGTCGCTGGCAGCCGTGGTCATTGCCGCCCACGAGGCGGGCCACGCCATGCAGGACGCCATGGGCTATCCGCCGCTGCGGCGCGCACGCGGCTCGCCAAACAGGCGATCCGGGCGGAGAAGGTGGCCGCCGTCGTCATGCTGGCCGCGCCCATCGTCATGGCGATGGCCAAGGCGCCGCACATTGCTGATCATCGAGGTGTTCGTCGGCGTGATGATCTTCGCGCTCTCGATCCTGCTGCACGCGGTCACGCTGCCGGTGGAGTTCGATGCGAGCTTCCGCCGCGCGCTCCCCGTGCTGAAGGCCGGCCGCTACCTCGAGGACAAGGACATGCCGGCGGCCAGGCAAATATTGCGTGCCGCCGCCTTCACCTACGTTGCCGCCGCGGCCATGAGCCTGCTCGACGTGGCGCGCTGGCTGCGGGTGCTGCGGATCTGAGCCGGCCCCCTGCCTCGTTTGACCGAACAGGCATCAAACGAATGAAAAGCACTGCTCTAGCCGCGGATCCGGGACATGACGCGGCGATCGATGGTGACGCGCATTTGCACGTCGCGGCAGGAGCGACATGAACGACCTTGGGAGAAGTACGCCGACGTCTTTGCTGACGTGCGGCCGTGGGCCGGACAGGTGCCATCCGGCTATCTGGTGGATTTTGTTGGCACGCTGACCAACGCCAGGCGTTTCCGCCGACCGCGGGCGCCGATCCGTCAACAGCGGGCGGGTGCTACGTGGAGACCAAGCCGCCCACCATCACCGACGGCGAAGAGTGGTTTGAGGCGGTCGACTGGTTCGAGGCCGCCCGCGAGGCGCGCGAGCGCTACGTCATGGTGACGCTGGGGGCGTGCTACGGTGCGCAAGCGGTGGGGAGCTACCGCGCATGCAACTGGTCAACGCCATGCCCTACAAGCTGGTTGCCGTGGAGCCGGAGCCTGAGAACTACCAGTGGGTGCAGCACCACATGAGTGACAACAGCATCGACCCTGACCAGCAGTGGCTGGTGAAGTCGGCGATCAGTGCCCGCAACGATCCGGTTTTCTTACCGGTGCGCTTCCTGGTAGCGGTGCCCAGAACTGCTTTTCCCACCAACGAGCAGCTGTCCCGCAAAGTCTGGTTCCAGAGAATACTTCAGAGCGGAAGGGTCCAGGAGGCGCTCGAGAACCTGATCCTCCACAACACCACCGGCCTGACCAAAGACCTTGTCCCCGGCCTCAATTTCATGGCCGAGATCAAGCTGATGAGCGCGGTGACGTTGCGGGATATCCTGTCACCCTTTGACGTCGTGGACTACGTCAAGTCCGATATCCAGCAATCCGAGATCGTCGTCTTTCCACCCTACATCGACCTCCTGAGCAAGAAGGTGCGCCGCATTCACATCGGCACCCATGGCGTGGACGTGCACAAAGAGCTTCACGACCTTTTCGCCAAGAACGGCTGGGAGATAATTGTTCGCTACGAGCCCAATGGC
>CAVTVO010000019.1:0-532363 GCA_963738065.1 uncultured Alphaproteobacteria bacterium | reverse complement strand
GCCAGCCGCGATGACCTGCCTTGGTCATGGTCGGCTGATCGGTGGTGGCCACCTGTGACATGGCGCCCGTCGGCTTGCAAGCCGAGAACAGACATGATTTCGTGTCCGTGGAGGTCCACTGACCCACTTCGGACCTCGCAATCGCGATGCAGCAATCGGCAGAGCGCCCTGTGCGAGATCATCTGATAGTCTGGTTTCGTGATCTTGGAGGAGGGCGCGAGTGAGACGGCGTGAGTTCATTGCGCTTGTTGGTGGGGCGGTGGCGTGGCCGATCACGGTGCACGCTCAGCGACCTGCGCGCGCACATCGGGTAGCTTTCATTGCTGCGACGTCGCCGCTTTCGGAATTTGTCGGCTCCAATCCTGTTCACCCGATGGCGAGGGCCTTTTTGCAGGCCTTCCGCGACTTGGGATATGCCGACGGAAAAGATCTCGTCATTGATTGGCGTTCTGCCGAAGGCAAACTCGACGACTTGCCCAGGATCATTAGCCAGGTGGTGGCCGACCAAGTGGACGTGATCGTGTCGCCATCGAACCTAGTTACCCAGGCAGCCAAGAGCGTCACGGATACCGTGCCGATTGTGATGGCCGGAAATAGCTTCCCTGTGGAGTCCGGCTTCGTGGAAAGCCTCGCCAAGCCGGGTGGCAACATCACTGGTCTGAGCATAGACATCAGCGTGGAAATTTCTGGGAAACGCATTGAAATGATCCTGGAGCTCTTTCCTAAGCTCAAACGCTTGGCTTGGCTTGGCCCGGAGCCGCTCTCGTACGTGAGGGAGTTCGTAGGAGTGACTGCGCGCAAACTTGGATTGCATTTAATTCTAGCGGAGACCGCGCCGAATGACTATTCGAGTGCCTTTGCGTCAATCACGCAAGCCGATTCACAAGCCATATATGTCGGGGGGACGGCCATCAATTTTGCAAATCGACATTTGATCGTCGACTTTGCGGCACGGAGTCACGTACCGGCCATATATCACAGTCGCCAATTTGTCGATGCTGGCGGTCTCATTTCCTACGGAGTGAATTTTTTGGACTTTTTCCGCCGAGCAGCAGGTTACGTCGACCAAATCTTGAAAGGCTCCAAGCCTAGCGACCTGCCCGTCGAGCAGCCCACCAAGTTTGAGCTGGTGATCAACCTCAAGACGGCCAAGGCGCTTGGGCTCACCGTACCACCCACGCTGCTCGCCCGCGCCGACGAGGTGATCGAATGAGGCGCCGGGAGTTCATTGCGGCTCTCGGCGGTAGCCTGGCTTGCCCGTTGGGGTCGTGGGCCCAGCAGGCGACAAAGACGCCGAGGATTGCATTCATCCATCCCGCGTTTGCGGCAAACACGTTGGTCGAGACGGGAGATAACCCCTGGCGCGCGTTCTTTGGCGAGCTGCGAAGCCTCGGTTATGTCGAAGGCAAGAACCTGATCATCGATCGCCATTCGGGCAACGGAATCTCAGCTGAGCGCTATGCCGAGCTTGTCCGACGGGTTGCGAGCCGCAAGCCAGACCTGATTGTTACGGCTGGGTTTCCGACGGTCCAGCTGTTCAAAACCGTCACCCGACACCACACCAATAGTGGCCTCTGGTCAATGACCCTATCGCCACAGGGTTGGCTGTCAGCCTGTCGCGGCCGGGAGGCAATTTGACAGGCGTGGTCGCAGACGCCGGGCTGGAGCTGTGGGAGAAGCGCTTCGAGCTGTTGCGCGAGGCTGTCCCATCTGCATCCACTGTGGGATTTCTGCTCCCACGCGACTACTGGGAACAACCCTACGGTCGCGGGGTCGTGGTCGGCCGAGAGGATCGGCATCACGCTGAGTTTGGTGGGGCTCGGCATCCCCATCCAAGAACCGGAGATCAAAAATGCATTCGCAAGTTTGCGCGAACGACGCCTTGCCGCGCTCGTTGATCAACGAAGGCCCAGTCACACTCACGCATAGACGATTGATCGTACAATTGGCGCGGGACGCTCGGTTGCCCGACCCTCTATCCATACCGTGAATTCGTGGAGGCCGGTGGTCTGATGGCCTTTCGGTCGATGTCCTCAGCCTGACCCGTCACGCCGCGCACCAGGTCGATCAGATATTGAAGGGGGCTACGCCCGGGGAGGTGCCATTCTTTCAAGCGACGAAATACCAATTGTCAATCAATCTCAAGACAGCCAAAGAGCTGGGCATCACCGTCCCCCCGCAGCTCCTCGCCCGCGCCGATGAGGTGATCGAGTGAACCGGCGGGAGTTCATCATTTTCGCAGCTGGCACCGCCACCATCTGGCCCCACATTGTCCGGACGCAGCCGCGCGTTCTATCGAATAGGATTGATCTTCAGTGACGGCCCGGTTTCGGAGATGACCGACGCCCGCAATCCCTCGGTAAAAGCATTCGTGGCAGCCTTGCATTGAACTTGGCTACCACGACGGTCAAATCTGATGCTGGAGCGGCGGTCAGCAGAGGGCCACGGGGTCGCGCGCGCAGGCGAGATCGGAGGTGAACTCATTCGCGCGGGGGCCGACGTTATCGTGGTCGCCAGCACGCTAGTCGCCAAGGAGATGATGCGTGTCACGAAAACGGTGCCCATCGTCATGGCGGTGAGCGTCGACCCGATTGCAAGGGGCGTGGTGACGAGCCTCGCGCGCCCGGGCGGGAACGTTACCGGATTTCCATGCAAGCCACGCCAGACATCGACGCCAAGCGGCTGCAGCTGCTGAAGGACGCCGTTCCCAAGCTGTCCCGCGTCGCCTTCCTGGGCTTGAAAAGTGACTGGGACAATGTGAATGGGCAGGCCCTCCGTGCTGGTGCTCGTAAGCTGGGCGTGACGCTGGTGCTTGCCGAGCACACGCGCACGAACTACGCCGACGCTTTCGCCTCGATTGACAGGGAGCGGCCGGACGCTGTCTTCGTTCCGATACAGCCGGCCAGCTATGCCAATCGAAAGGTGGATCTTCGACTTCATGCTGGCTCACCAGCTTCCCGCAACTTACCCGTGGCGGCAGTTCGCCGATGCCGGCGGGCTGATGTCCTACGGGGCGAACTTGCCCTGACCTCTTCCGGCGGGCCGCTGGCTACGTGGATCGGATCCTGAAAGGAGCGAAGCCGGGCGATCTGCCAATCCAGCAGGCCACCAAGTTTGAGCTGGTCTTAAACCTCAAGGCCGCCAAGGCCATCGGCCTTGAACTACGGCCTCTCCTCATTGCGCAAGCCGAGGATTTGATCGAGTGAAATTCCGCGCCCTCTGTGCACAGAACTTGTTGCACACGCTCAGGACCGAAAGTGTGACGGGTTTCGGATGCCGGCCCAGCACAAATCTCGCCACGCGCACGACCGGGCCGGCGTTCGAAAGCCGCCATGGAAGGAAGGCGCGGGATTGGGGGCACCCGGCTCAGCGGGCGCTATGGGGATTTCGCTTGACGCCGTCGGTGCAGCTTGGGCCTTATGAGGCCGGTAGACATGGTGCCGATCTTCAAGCAATGACACCCGGTTCCAGGCGCGGAACATCGTCGAGATTGCGCTGTCGCCGAGCCTGATCGCCCAGCCGTTGCGATAGCATCGGTTGGCGATCGAGCCGAGCATCAGCGTGGCCGGCCACGAGCCAGCAGAACAATCGATTGATAGTGACGAGCAAGGTTGACGCGAACGGAATCATGACGTGTCGATCCTGATTGCGACCGGCATCGTTGTCGGCCTGGTGCGCGGCATGCAGCCGGCCTCGAACGTCTCGATGATCTCCATCGATGAGCCGCAGCACGGACAGGGATGCGCGGGCTTGTCGGTCGGCGCCGGCCTGCGATCGGTCTGCTGCGCCGTCGTCGATTGTGCAGGTTGCGGCGCCGCTGCGGCGATCAACTCGCGTGCCCGGTTCAGCGTGTCGGCCTTCGTCCGGCTGCTCGCCAGCAGCCCGTAGTGCCGGATGCGGTGGAAGCCCTTCGGCAGCACGTGCAGCATGAAGCGGCGTATGAACTCTGCCGGAGCCACCGTCATGGTCTTGTATCGGCCGGGGCCTTCGATCCGATAATCCTTGTACTTGAACGTAACGCCGTTCTCACACGTCGACACCAGCCGGCTCGAAGAGATCGCGACGCGGTGCGTGTAGCGAGCGAGATAGACGAGTACTTGCTCGGGTCCAGCGAACGGGCGCTTGGCATGGACGTGCCAGTTGGTCTGGTAGAGCGGCTCCAGCCAGGCCTTGAAGGCGGCCTTGTCGGCGAGGCGAGCATGATCGCCGAAGAACTGCAGCCGGCCGGCGTCGTGCGCCGCCTTCAGCATCGCCAGCATCTTGCCGCGGAACATCCGGGACAACACCGGCACGGGCAGGAGAAAGTCCTCCGTGCTGTTGATCCACCTCGATCCGTCTGGCGAGATGCCGCCGCCCGGCACAATCATGTGCACGTGCGGATGATGCGTCATCGCGGAGCCCCACGTGTGCAGCACCGACGTGAAGCCGATCTTCACGCCGAGACGCTTGGGGTCGGCCGCGATGGTGAGCAGCGTCTCCGCTGACGCCTTGAACAGCAGGTCGTAGATCGCCGCCTTGTTCTGGAATGCGATGGCGCCGATCCGCGGCGGCAGCGTGAACACGACGTGGAAGTACGGCACCTCCAGCAGCTCGGCCTTGCGCGCCTCCAGCCACTCACTGGCCTGGCTGCCCTGACACCTGGGGCAATGCCTATTGCGACAGCTGCAATAGGCGATCGTCGTGTGGCTGCACGTCGGGTTCGTGCAGCGCGCAACGTACCCGCCGAGGGCCGCCGTGCGGCAGCCCTCGATCGCGTTCATCACCTTCAACTGGGCGTGGCTCACGTGACCGCGGTTGGCGCGACGCCATGCGGCACCGTGATCGCGGAAGATGTCCGCGATCTCCAGAGCTGGACGGGGCACTGTTGCAGCGCGCTACTTCGGCTCGTCCTTCTTCGGCGTGAGAGGCCCGAGCCGGTCAAGCGGGCTCACCATGTCGCGCAGCACCTTGCTCGCGACATGCGCATAGCGCGCCGTCGTATCGAGCTTGGAATGCCCGAGAGCCACTTGGATCAGACGAATATCGACACCCTGCTCCAAGAGATGGGTCGCGAAGCTGTGCCGCAACGTGTGCGGCGACACCCGCTTCTCGATCCCGACCGCTCGCGCGGTCTCGGTGACGACCCGATAGAGCTGGCGCGTCGTGATCGGCAGCAGCGGATCGCGGCCCTGAAACAGCCATGTCGTGGGCTGCCCGATGAGCCACCACTCCTCCAGCAACTCCAGCAGCCGCGGCGACAGCATGCCGTTGCGGTCCTTCTGGCCTTTGCCCTGTTCAATGCGCAGTACCATGCGTGCGCGGTCGATGTCGGTGACCTTCAGGTTGGCAACCTCGGAAACGCGCAGTCCAGCACCGTAGGCCACACCAAGCGCGGCCTTGTACTTGGGGCCGGGTGCCGACTCGAGAAGCAGCAGCACCTCCTCCGTCGTCAGAACCACGGGCAGCTTCTGCGGCTGCTTCACGATCCTCAGATAGCGGGCCATGTCAGGCCGATTGCAGGTCGTGGTGAAGAAGAACCGCAACGCCGCCGTCGTGCTGTTCATCGTCGGCGGCTGCACGCCCTGCTCGCGCTGGTGGAGTTGGAACTTGCGCAGGTCCTCACCCTCGGCCGTGTCCGGCGACCGGCCGAGGAAGATTGTGAAGTTCTTAACATGACGGATGTAATCGCTTTGCGTCTTCTCGCCGAAGCCGCGGACCGTCATGTCCTCGATCATGCGGCGGCGAAGCGCGCTGATGGGCTTGGCGCTTGCGGTTGTCAGGCTTGCGGTCGTCTGGCTCATTGGGGTGCTCCTGGTCTTGAGGTTGGAGTGACTTCACCCCTCGATCCTCAAGACCGGGCACTTCCCATCCCGTTACCGCGCGCTACCCCTCGCGACTGTCACGCACCGAGCCGGCCCCGCTCGCCACTGGCTGGCGCGCAGCGCCTTCGTTCCTTGGCACTTTGCTGACAAACCCGCAATGTCCGTAGAAGCGTCAAGGGCCGACACCTAGGCCCTCCGACGATCCATCGACGCGTGCGGCCACAAGCATGTCAGAACCACGCCGAGGCGATTGCCCGGCACCGCTCCCACGATGCCGGGCATCACCAATTCCACGATGTCAAAGAGCCTCAGAAATCCTTCAACCGCTCAGCCTGACTTGGCGTCGGATTGAAGGATTTTGACCCAACGTTGTTTGCGACACGTCGGTTGATCGTTTCGCCGACCCGCCCGCGATTGCCAGCCGTCGCCACCATCGGTATAGCCGTCGAATACCCATCCCGCCGCCTTGAGCGAAGTTCCTGGTTCGCTGTCCAGGATGAAGGTCTGGATTTTCTTGAAGCCCATCTCCTTCGCCACCCGAGCGCATGCGCCATACAAGTATGAACATGCGTTCGCCGTACCATCAGTGCACATACGGGTGACTTCGACGATTGTCTTCCGGCATGTGAGGCGCGCGACAGGACGGCCAACGATGGCCACGCCACGCAGTACGCCGTTTTCATCGAGGCACTTGATGCTGAAGCGTCGCCCGGCGACGCGCTTGTGATGCCGATGCCATGCGGCGACGATGGCGTTGGCCTCGCGCTCTTCGCAGTTCTCGTGCCGCAGCTTCAGTTGCACCGGTGAAGGCCGTGGGGCCGGGATGTCTAATGCAGCGAAGTCCCGCACAACACGTACGGTCTCGTAGCCGCTCTCGGCCAGAGCAACCCGCACGGCGGCGATCTCTTCCTCCGTAGCGCCCCATACGCACAGGACGCTTGGAGTTCTCGCACCGTAGGTACGACCACGACCAGAGAGGTCGACAAACTTGAGGCGTCTGACGATCTCCAGCATCGTAGCGCCGGAGCGGGCTATCCGACCGAAGGCGGCGGTGTCGGTCGAGTTCGGAACGAGCAGCACAATCCGCTTCTCTCGATCGGCCTCATGCTCGCTGATGCATTTGTCCGCCCACGACGGGACATCGGAGTAAGGTGGGTTACAGAGGATGTACCGCGCTCCGTTCCACTGCTCGCTCAGTCCGCATAGGACAATCCCGTCGAAGTATCTCGTAGTGGGGATGCGCGGTGGAACGCACGATGACGGATCGAGACACCACTTGGGGATATCGAAGCCGCGACGTATCGCTTGTTCGAACTTACTAACCCCACACTGAAATACCGGACGTGGGGTTATCAAGCAGCATAGCGCACGGTGGGAGCCTCGAAGAAGGCTTTGATTTTGGCGGGACGCTTTTGCAGGCCGCGCATGTAGGAGGTCAGGCCGGACTTGAGGCCGGCTTTGTCCCTGGGCGTGCGGCGGCGCGCCATGGCCTGCTTGAGATCGTTGTTGAGGAACTCGTCTGGATTGCGATCCGGTGCATAGGGCGGCAGGTAGAATAGCTCGATCTTGTTCTTGTTGGCCTCGACCCAGGCGGCGACGATCCTGGCACGGTGGACACGCAGATTGTCGACGATCAGGAAAATCTTCCGAACCGCGTCGCGGACGAGGCGTTTCAGGAAATCGAGGAAGATCGAGGCATTGAGCGCACCATCGTAGACCATGAAGCGCAGTTTGCCCTGGTTCGTCAGGGAAGAGATCATCGACTGAGAGAAGCGGGCCGCCGGACGTGGAATGATCGGCGTCCGACCTTTGGGTGCGAAGCTCTTTCCGTAGTTGGCCTGATTGGATAGGCCAGTCTCATCGGCCCATTGGATCTCGGCCTTTTCTGCCTTCGCGCGCCTGGCAATCACTGGATAGTCGTACTCGACCCACCTTTGAACCTCCGCCTCCCGACGCTCGGTTGCTCTGCGGATCGGCCGCTGCGCCGTGAACCCCCAAGACCTCAAGTAGTTGCCGACCGCTGACAGCGATAGGCGCACGCCGGTCTCGCGCTGGATGAGGGTTGCGACCGCCTCGCGCGTCCACAGTGCGAACTCGAGTTTGAGCTGGTCGGGGCATTTGTCGGCAACGAGGCGGCGGATGAGCGCTTCCTGCTTGGGATCGAGCGCCTTTTGCTCGCCGGGGCGCCGCCCCCGCTTCTTGCCGTCGAGCGCAACATCGCCCTGCTCGTCGTAACGCGACTTCCATTCGGACACGATTTGCCGCGTCACGCCCACAGCATCGGCGGCCTCCTGCTGCGTCTTACCATCGAGCAGCATGGTCACGGCAAGACGACGCAACTCTGCTTGCGTCACAGAATCAAGTCCGCGAAAATCCCGTCCGGCAGCCACGCATAAGGCATGGACTGATTTGCGCGGGTTGTCTAGTATTTGTATGGCGGGTTAGTAATTGGCGTTCCCCACTGGTCGCTTTCCTTGACCGTGCTGCCGTTGGCCCTTAGCCGGCGTTCGTCCCACTTGGCAAGCCGTAGGTGCCGACGCGAGGGGTTGCCATCAGCGAGCCCTGTCGGCACGCTGAGCGCAATGCAGCAGCGGGTGTAGTTGGCGACGTTGCCCTGGCCCTGCTGGAGAGTGCAGCAGGTGCGCACGCTCAGCCCTGCCGCCTTGGCGAGGTCGTCCAGTGTCCATCCACGCGCCCGCATCGCGCCCTTGAGGCGCTGACCGGCGGCGACGTGTGGGGCGAGCTGCAGCATCGGCTACTGCGATGCCTCGCCATCGTCGTCGGGTAACGGCTTGCCAAGACGATCAACCTCGGCAGTAGGCACGAGCACGCGCCCGCCGATCTTGACGACGCGCAGCAGGCCACGCCGCCGCCAACGCCAAACCGTGCAAGGGTCCACGCGGAGAAGCTTCGCGAACTCGCGGAGAGTGTAGAACTGGTGCTGAGTATGCATTTGGGGGCGCGAGTCCTACCCCCCGTTTTCGTGGGGCGGCGTTGGACTAGGGAAAGCGGGAGACCCGCCTGTGCCACCACGGCACGCGCCACTGAGAATGCCCGTCGTCTAGCACGTCGCGTGCCGATGTAAAGTTAATGCGCGCAAGAAATTTCAATGCGGAGCACGGCTGTCGTTAACCGTTAACGTGCCGTCACGCGCTCGATATGCGCGGCCCACTTCTCCAGTGCCTCGCGCTGCTCATCGAGATAGCCGTACCGATTGTACACGCCAGCCACGGCCCCCAGGCTTCCAGGCAGGCGATGATTCAGGACACGCTCGACGGTCAAGGCATCCACATCCAGGCTCGGCGCAGTAGAGGCGAACGTGCGCCGCAGATCGTGGAAGGTCCAACCGTCCACCTTGGCCACGTCGAGCGCATCCTTGGCAGCGGTGTAGGCTGTCAGGTGCGTGGTGAGCTTGTTGCTAGGGAAGACGTAGGGCGAGCTAGCCAGCCGGGGAACGGCTGCCAGAACGTCCAGCACGGCTTTGGGCAGCGGCAGGAGGTGCGGCGTCGTCTTGGTCTCAAGGCTCCACAAGCCGTCCTCTATGTCGTTCCACTTCATGCTAGCGACTGCCTCGCGTCGCTGGGCAGTTAACAGCAACAGTTTCAAAAACACACCGTAGGGATGGGCGATCTGGTCGGCGGTCCTCCACAGCTTGACCAGCTCACCCGACTTGAGAACTCGGCTGCGGCTCTTCTCAGGTGCGGGTCGCTCGATGGCGTAGGTTGGTGGGGTCTCCAGGATTCCGCGACTGACGCACCAGCGGAACAGCTTACGCACACGCGCTAGCGCCCGGTTCGCGGCGACAGGGGCACCACGCGCTAGGATGTCGTCGAGTACCTTGTGGATGTCGGCCTTCTTTATTGTGCGGATGTCACGCGAAACCCAGACCGCGACGAATTCCTTGCGGATGATCCTTGCCGCGTCTTCCGGGTCGCGGCTGTTCCGCTCGACGTACTCGTGAATGAACTGCTCCGCCACCTTGTCGAAGGCATGGCTGGCGCGGCTCTCCGCCGTGGTCGCTGCTAGAACATCAACGCCGCGCCGGAGACCATCGAACACCTGATCGCGCTTTGCCCTGGCATCCGCCAGCGACATGCGCGGGAACTCACCAATCGGTCGTCGGTGGCGCTTGCCGTCGAAGCTGTAGGAAACGCGCCAGACCTTCGTGCCGTCCGGTGAAACGCGGATGTTGAGACCGCGAGCGGTACTGTCGGCTCGTTCGTAATGCGCCTTGGTCAGCTTCAAGGCAGTGATGTAGCGATCCGTGAACCGCGTGCTAGAAGTCTTCGGCATCTCGTGGCATCCCGTGGCAAAGAACCTGCAAGTTGGTGCAATGTTCTGCCACAAGAAGCACGAGGTAAGCCTTGATTTCCTTACGAAATGCCATGGGATGCTAGGAGATGCAACATATACTTACTTGACTTTTAATCAGGTGGTCGTTGGTTCGATCCCAACCGGGCTCACCAGTCAGCCAGCAATCGCCATCGCCGGCCGCCCTGCGCTGCCGCGGCCCGCGCGTTGACTGCTGCGCGCCACTACTTTGAGCACCGGCTCTTTTGGGTCAGACTTGCGCATCCTATATTTGCTGGCATGCGCAAGCGTGCCGCGAACCTGGCGAGAGCCCTGCCCCACCTCGGGTTGCTCGCCCTGCTGGCTTTGGTGGTCGGCAGCGGTGAGGTGTCGGCCCAGACCAAGGGGGGTCAGCAGCCCGCCGCATCGCAGCGGCCGACCGTCATCATCGTGCCTAACGACATCTATCACGGCCCGCCGGCGCCGCCGGAGCGGCAGATCGCTCCGCCCCGGTCGAGCCAAGAGATCGCCCCGCCGATGCCGCGGCCGGAGCCCCTGCCGCAGATGCTGCCGCGGGTCGGCAACTAGCCGCCTTTTCTGTCGGTTTGTGCGCGTCGCAAGCCTCCCAAGCCAATCGCACGCTTCTCCCAACGCGCGGTCCCGGACTAGGATTGCACAAGCCCGGCCCTGAGTGTCGGGTAGCTCGACAGGGAGGCGCCCATGCCCGTCACCATCCGGTCCATCCAGCCCGCTATCGCCGGCGAGGTCTCCGGCGTCGACATATCCAGGCCGCTCGGCAAGGAGGAGGTCGCCGCCATCGAGGCCGGCATGGACCGGCACGCCGTGCTGGTCTTCCGCGACCAGCCCCTCACGGACGAGCAGCAAATGGCCTTCACGCGCAATTTCGGCGCGATCGAGGATGCGCGGGGCGGCAACGTCACCAAGCCGCAGGACAAGCGGCTCGCCACCGGCATGAACGACGTCTCCAATCTCGGCAAGGACGGCAAGCCGCTCGCCCGGGACAGCCGCCAGCGCCTGTTCAACATCGGCAACATGCTGTGGCATTCGGACAGCTCGTTCCGGGCCATACCCGCCAAGTATTCGCTGCTCTCGGCCCGGGTCGTGAACAAGAAGGGCGGCAACACGGAGTTTGCGCACATGGGTGCGGCCTACGAGGCGCTGGACGAGGAAACCAGACGGGAGATCGACGACCTCGTGTGCGAGCACTCCCTCATGTACTCGAGGGGATCGCTCGGCTTCCTCGACTACAGCGAGGAGGAGAAGATCATGTTCAAACCGGTACGCCAGCGCCTGGTGCGCCGCCACCCCGTGACTGGGCGCAGGTCGCTGTATCTCTCCTCCCACGCCGGCGCAATTCTGGGCATGCCCATGCCAGAGGCGCGCATGCTGCTCAACGATCTGAAGGAGCATGCGACCCAGCCCCAGTTCGTCTACGTGCACAAGTGGCGCCTCAACGACCTCGTGATGTGGGACAACCGACAGACCATGCACCGCGTCCGCCGCTACGACGAGAGCCAGCCGCGCGATATGCGCCGCACGACGGTGGCGGGCGATGCGCCCACCATCGCGCAGGCGGCCGCGGAATAAGCCGAGCTTGCTTCCCATTCAGGAAGGCCTGCCCGTTACATCAGGAGATGGCCGCGCTATCGATGCGCGCGCGGTGTGGCGGGCGAGGCCGAAAGGTCTCGCACGTGGGCTGTGTCGCACCGCCGTTGCAAGATTGCACCGCTTTGGGCGGATTCGAGCCCGCACCGTGACTTGTGACTTGGTTGGCGGCGGGGATCGGGTGTTTATAGGGCCACTAGGCTTGTTTAGGACTAGGGACACTTTGGAGAACACCATGGACGCTAAGAAAATCGCGGTTGTGGGCCTGCTGGTCGCTGTGGTTGCTCTCGCAGCCTGCCGGCGTGAAGAAGCCAGGCCGTTGAAGCTCGGTGGCCCGGACGTCGCCAAGGCTGAAGTCGCTCGCTAGTTCGAGACGCTCTTCTCTCGGGACAGAAGTGGCATCGCAAAGGCCCCTAACCGGGGCCTTTTTTGCCACTGGCATCGGATGTTTTGGATTCGATGGAGGTCGTCTCGGTGACGGCTAGAATGGCTATTCCGGCCATGATCGCAAGACCGCCAAGGCCCTGAACAACCGTCAGGCGCTCCCCCAGGAACGCCATGGAAATGATCAGCACGGTCACGATGTGGCCGTGCGCGGCGGCGTAGGCGGGGCCGACCGGGGCATATTTGAGCAGTGACACATAGGTGGCAAAGGCGCCGCCATAGCAAAGCAGGACCAGGTAGATCAGCGGCTCCCCGAGCACACGCAGCAGCCATCCGACATCCTCTCCGATGCCGATGCGCTCGCCGGCGAGCTTGATGCCGACCTGGCCGGATGTGTCGAACGTGAGCAGAAGCAGGAAGCCCAGGAGGATTGCCCGTCTCACTGGTGCCCCCAGCCCACGAGCGCAACGCCGACCGCGATGAGCGCAATGGCGAGCGCCCGTGGCGGCGTGATGTGCTCCCGAAAGAACAGCCGCCCCCCCACCATGACGCCGACGATGGTGATGCTGCCGGCCATCACGCCCTCGCCGAGTGGCACCCGCGACAGGAACGCGAGCCAGGCCAGGAACACGGCCGCGAACGAGAGAAGCGCGAGCCAGAAGAACGGCTGGACTGCAAACGCCAATACGTAACCGATGCCTTCCTTCCCCGCCGCGCGCACCGAGGCCGACTTCAGCGCCAGATGGCTGATCGTCTCGAGCAGCAGCACCGCGAGGAGCAGCAGAACGGCGGTCTGGTCCATGTGCCTTCGGGGTCCGTGCTCAGGCCGCCTGGGAGCCAAGCCGCTGTTCGAGCCTGGAGATGCGCGGCCCCATGTCGGCCTTGGCCGCGGCATCCACTTTCTGCAGCTCGGGGTCGTTTCTCTCGAAATCGAACAGCGGTGCAACGGGGGAGAGAAGCCGATTGGCGATGCCGCCACGGAAGCGGAAATGCAGCCAGCGCCGCTCCAGATAGCCACCGAACAGGAGCTTTGTGGCATACGTCGTGGCGCCCATCTCCACGCTCGGGATCCGATGCTCGATGGCGAACTCGATCAGCTTCAGCCAGTTGACGAAATAGAGATTGAGCTCGCGCCCTTCCGGATACTTCATGCCGATCTGCTTGGCGAGCACGCGCCTGGTGCCGACCAGGAACAGCTGGAAGCTCAAAAGCTCATCGCCGCGCCAGCACAGCATCAGCTGGGCGGCTTCGCCCATGCCGTGCACGACTTTGGCGAAGTAGTTGGCATCGAGCTTCTCGAAATCGCCGTAGTCGACCTTGCTCTGCTGGAGCGTGCTCTCGAACAGCGCGCCCAGCTGCTGCTCCAGTCCCGCCACCGATGAGCGGTACTCGATGCGCACCTTCTTGGCGCTGCGCATCTTGCGGCGGAAGTAGGAGCCCGTCTTCGCCGGGAGCGAGCCCAGATAGTGCTCGAGGCTGTGATAGGGAAGGTCCAGCATGGCGAGCGGCACGCTGGTCACGCGACGGTAGCCGCCGCGCTCGAGCGCGCCCCCCAGAATCTCAGCCGATCGATCGAGGCTCTTGACGGCAAGCAGCGCGCTCTTGTGGGCCTTGGCCTCGCGCGCCAGATGATCGATCAGCCCTTCGAACACATCCGCGCATTCGGGCTCGGAGAGTTCCGGCGCAAACCCAAGCGAGCAGTTGTCGGACATCGGCGAGCCCATGCCGATCACCGGAAAACCAACCAGCCGCGGGGCATGCGCATGGATCCAATCGGTAACTTGGCGCAAGCGGCCTTGCAGGGGCGTGTCGATGCGATAGGCGACACGAAACAACGGGGCGGCAGCAACGAAGCGGTCGCCGTCGAGCGCCGCGATGGCCCCGAGCGTGAAGCCCGGCGGCGGCACGCTTTCCACCGCGGAATAGAAATCCCAGCTCTCGGGCTCACCCGGCAGCATGCGCTCCCAGGCTTCGCGCGGGATCGAAGCGATGGAGGCATAGGTGCGGTAGGTGATTCGGGCGGTGGTCGAGGCTGACATCCGCGCACCCACGGCTGCCCCGCCGCGAGCGAGATAGTCACCGCTGGCGCTCTCCGCGCTCATCGCGCACCATCGCTTGCGGATGGACTGCAGCTTGCCAACCCGTCCTCCCTGCAACAGATCCAAGCTGGGCCTAGCATTTTCTCACGAGTCTTCGCCAGTTGGTTCATTTTGTTGCCGGCCGGGGCGCCTTGCGTGTGGACCAAGGAGGTATCCGGGCCGCAGCAAGCCTGAGATCCCGCGCGGATCGGTCGAATTGCCACGGTCTGAAGGAGAGCTGCTTTTCCGCCGTCATTGCGCGGATGGAAACTCGCATCCGCGGTTTGCGTCGCCGCAGGCGCCGGCTACAAGACCAGGGCCCAGCCGAACGCCTTGGCCAAGCCTATGATACCGCTGGTCAGGCGGGTCACACTCTGCACGCCGTCGCTGACCATGTTGACCTTGGCCACTAACGAGGATGCGGCGCTCGTGAACTCCTGCTCGTTGGGGGTATCGAGCGCCATCTTGATGCGCTTGAGGTCCTCGGTGAGGAAGTCGATGCGCCGCTGATCGAGGTTGCGGGCATGGGCGAGTTCGGCGACGGCCGCCGTGAGATCATTCAGTCCTGTGTTCATAGCCGCGAGCAGCTCGGGCGGAAGGGTGCCCTGCTGCACCACGCTGGCGCCGGCGCCCACGGCCGCCCCAGCTCCGACCGAGCCATACGTGATCGTGCTCGAGTTGTTGATGATGGTCTTGGGCTTGTCGTTCATTTGCTCACCCTGTTGCCGAGCACCGTGGCGGCCTGCGCGGCGAGACCGCCGGTGACGCTCGAGGCGTTGGCACCCACGGCCGCACCGGCGCCGATGTTGCCGAAGGTCACGGTGCGGCTGTCGTTCACGACGCTCGTTGAGTTGTTGACGATCAGCTGCGCCTGACCGATCAGGCTGGAAACGTCGATGCCGGCGCGCTGCAGGGTCTCGGTCAGGGAATTGAGAACGCGGCGGTCGATCGCCGTGAAGTATTGCTGGGCATCAATACGTTGAAAATAAACGTGGAAATTCCGCGCCGCCATCATCTCTCGCAGCGACGTGCGGGCGCCGTAGTTGTAGGCGGGGTTGCGCTGGATCTGCCGGCGCTCCGCGTGTTCGCCGCCCACGAAGGGGACCAGCTCGAGGAGCTGGCGGAGGACGGCGAGCACTGAATAGAGGATTGTGAAGGGCGAGCGCAGCACCCCGAACCCGATTGCCGAAAGCCAGGCGAGAACTCGGTTTCCGGACAGCAGATCGACCTTGCGGTATTTCATGTCGATGGGTGGCAAAACAAGCTGAGCGGTTTCTATGGAGATCGAGCGGCCACGCTGCACGATGCGCAGCATGTAGGAGAACACCAGCTCGCCGCTCCAGTCCGTGATCATGTACCAGCGATAGCACCGCGCGCGCGGATCGGACTGGAACCAGAAACGCGCGAGCGTCGCGCTGTCCGCCTTTGTGCTCGGCTGCGCGAACTTGTCGGGCAGGATCGCCGGCAGCCCTTCCGAATCCGCGCCGTTGGGCCTCAGATCGACGCCGCTCACAAACAGCGGGAAGCGCATCTCCAGGTTGGGGATGCTGAGCACCTGAACGCTCTTGTCCACGGCCTGGAGCAGGTCGCCGGTGCCGATCGAGAGCGGGCCTGTAGCCTCGCCGTTGCTGTGCGGCACGGCCTGACCGGGTGCTGGAGCGCGGTCCATCTCGACCGCGACCTGCCAGCCACCGGAATGGACGCCAAGGCCGACGAACGGCTGTCGGGCGCCATAGCAAATCACGCTCTCGACGGATTTGCTGGGCTCCGGGGTCTCATGGCCCAGAAATTGGCTGCGCACCGCGGCGGCATCATAGTTGGCGCGCTGGAAGGGCGTGACCCGCGTCACATCGCGAATGGCCTTGACCAGCACAATGACGACGAGCACCGGCACGCCCCAGCGACCGATACTCATGCCTTGAGGGCCGAACAGCGAGTAGGCAAGGTAGGGATTGACGATCGTGATCACGAATGGGGCGCACAGCAGCGTGGCGCAGAAGACCAGCCAGTCGAAGACGCGGTCCTCGCGCTCGAGGCGTTGACAGGCTGCCAGGACGAGGGGAAAGTCGAGGCCGAGCTCCGGCGCCTTGGCCCGAAACGGGTGTTCAGCCAGCTCGATGACCCGGCGGCGGAAGCTCGCGCCCTCGAGCACGGCGGAAGCCAGCGCATAGCGGCTGGCGTCTCCCGTGGGCAGGAGATCCTCGAAGGCATTGGCACGCTTGCGCCGTCGCCAAAGCGCATAAACGATCAGACCGAGGACCGCATATACGGCAAGGCTCGTACCCACTGCGACAATATTCACGGTCCCCACCCGCCACTAGCGTCCAAAATCCCGCCCATCGCGCAAAGGCAACCCCAGGCCCGAGACTAGTTTGCCTACCCCGAGGTGTCCATTGGACGTGTAGCAGACGCGGCATAGTGGTGCTTTGCAGGCCATCCCGGCGCTTTTGCCATTTTTCTGGCGGCTGAGCAGGGCTAGCATGGCCGTTGGCGGGGCCGAGGGCCGCGGAAAATTGTTGGGGGTAAGCTCTTAGCGTCTACCGATACTCGCCATGAAACACCTGATCATCTGCCTCGACGGCACGTGGAGCGATGCCAATGCTCCCGCTCCGCAAACCAATATTGCCCTCCTCGCCGGCATCATCGACCCGAAGCCGCAGGAGGGGCCCGAGCAGCGCGTCTACTACGAGGCCGGCGTCGGCACCGGCGGCTTTGTCGATCGGATCGCCGGGGGATTGTTCGGCAGGGGGCTGAGCGCAAACGTGCTGGCGGCCTACCGCTTCCTCTCGCAGTTCTATGCCCCGGGCGACAAGATCTACGTCTTTGGCTATTCGCGCGGCGCCTTCACGGCGCGCAGCCTGTGCGGCTTCATGAGCGCGAGCGGCCTGCTGACCCAGGACATGTGCAACGCCGCCAACCTGGAGTTTGCCTGGAGCTACTACCGGACGCCGCCGCGGGCTCGCTATCCGGCCGACCGCGCGCGCCTCGGCCGCATCACCCACCATCCCGAGCCGCGCGTTCGGTTTCTCGGCGTGTTCGATACCGTGGGCGCGCTCGGCATCCCCAAGACCTTCACGAGCCCGCTCGGCCGCCGTGGCCTGCAGTTCCACGACGCCGATGTGAGCAGCATTGTCGATCATTCCTGCCATGCGCTCGCCATCGACGAGCATCGCGTGGAGTTCGAGGCGTCGGTTTGGACCGAGCCACGGCATCGCAGGTATCAATCCGTGGAGCAGGCGTGGTTTCCGGGCTCGCATGCCAACATCGGCGGCGGTTGCGACGACCGGGGCCTGTCGGATCTTGCGCTCGAATGGATGCTGAACCGCCTCCAGCGCCATTGCCCCGAGCTGAAGCTCAGCCCCGTCGAGGCCTGGCCGCAGCCGCTCAGCCCCAACTATCGGGGCAGGCTTTACGATGGCCGCACCTGGATGTTCTGGCGCAGCCGCTGGCGACCGCTCGTGCGGCTCATCAACCGGTGCCATCTGGGGCGGGTCTGGTTTTGCCGGTTGCCGCGGATACGCCCGCACTCGCGGCCGATCGGCGAGATCGTGCACTGGAGCGCGCTGGCGCGCTGGGAGGAGACCAAGTCCAATCGCCGCCGGCGGCAGCGCTATCAGCCTCGCAACCTGCTCGCCGCCCTCGACAGCGTGCGGGAGGGCGCGACCCGGGTGGTGGGGGTCGACGGCGAGCCGACCTCGCTGGCGGGCCTCTATGCGGGGAACGGTGCCGCCGAGCCACCGCGCGAGCCGGAGCTGCCCGCGCTGCCGCCGCGATCGGGGAACGGGGCGCTGCGAGGCGGTAACGGCGTGCGGCTGCCTGGGTGACGACCGCGCGGGGGCAGGCCCCGCCGCTTCACCCCCCGCGCTTGATGGCCTGGACGGCCTCCTCCAGCGCCTGCAGGAAGCGCGAGCGATCCTGGCGGGTGAAGTTGGCATTGTAGCCCTTGCTCTCGCCGGTCTCGCGCAGGTGGCGGGAGAGATCGCGCATGGCCAGCGCCATGCCGATGCCGGCTTCCGTGAAGGGTTTGCCGGTGGGGCCGATGACGCTGGCGCCCGCCTTCAGGCATCGCGCCGCGAGCGGAATGTCGGCCGTGACGACGATGTCGCCCTTGGCCGCGCGCTCGGCGATCCAGTCGTCGGCCGCGTCGGGTCCGTCGGACACCACGACGCGCTTGATCAGCGGCCCCTGCGGCAGGCGCATGAAGCTGTTGGACACGAAATGAATCTCGAGCCCGTGCCGCTCCGCCACGCGCACCGCCTCGTCCTTCACGGGGCACGCGTCTGCGTCGATGTAGAAGACGGTGGGCACGACAGCTCTCTTGTTCCGGTGGACTGCGCGCGGCGAGCCCGATGCGGTTCGGAGCGACCTCAGCGGCCCGGGCTTGCCGCACCGTCAGCTCGATGCCCCGTCCCTCGATGCCGACGCGCATGTCGTCCCATGCCGATTTGCGGCCGGCAAGCCGCGTCGATGGAAACGAGCAGCGCCCGGGGGGTCTCGAGGCCCGATCGGGCGCCCTGCGCCAGCCTCCGCCACGGTCAAAGCACAGCTTGAATAATCTCGTCAGTCCGCCTCATCCGCCCGGCGCCGACCAGGAATAGGTTGGCGCGCTTCCGTCGGGATTGCGGGATCGCCCCTCTTATCGCGTTCCTTTCTCAGACGGTCAATCAAGGCTCTGAGTGCTAGATTTATAATAAAAAATAAAAAAAATAAATAAAAAAAAATAAAAAATAAAAAAAAAAAAAAAAAAAAAAAAATAATAAAAAAAAAAATAAATTAAAAAAAAAAAAATATTAATAAAACTATTCAACTACTCTATAACAACACAACATTCACAAACAATCACCTAATCATCTCAAATATCACCCAACAAAAAAAAAACATACAAATACTACCCAACACAAAAAAAACAAAAACCAATAAACACCCAAATACAAAAACAAACAAAACTAAAAAACCTACCAACACAAACACACAATCTAATCAAAACACAAAAAAAACTAAAAATCCAAAACAAATACACCAACACCCACAAACACAAAAACCAACACAAAAAACACCAAAACACAACCCAACAAAAACAACACAACAAAACAAACAACCAACCCACACAACACTACCACACACACAAACCAAACACAACACTCCACTCACCACCACAAACAAAACTAAGAACCGGCGCATCGGCCTTGACGGCTTCCCCCTCTCACACACCCCCACAACCACACACACCACACAAACAAACCCAAAAAACACAACCACACCACAAACCCCACCACAAACACCCACACCACCCGTGCATCGATACGCCGATACACGGCGCAGATGTAGAGATCTCCTTGCCAGATGCCGCTTGCCGGCCGATCAGGCGAGCAAAGGCTTGCCCGAGGTGGCCTCGAAGATCAGCATCGGCTGAAGCAGGTGGCGCCGACATGCGCATTGAACAGTGCGAGAACCTGTTAGCCGTGCCCCGATCATCGTATCGTCGATGTCGAGCACGATGCGTCGGGTATGCGTGTCCAGCTTCTGCAGAACAGATCAATGAAGCCGAGGCCGATCTCCACAAGCGTGCGCCAGTCGCAACTGGATGTCTGCCGGGCGATCTTCAAACAGCTGGAGCACGTGCCCCTCAGCAGCCAAGATCGCATCGCCAGCCCTTTTCACAACTACCGACTGGCTGGAAACGTACGACGAAGTTGCGCCCATGAGATAGAACGCAGCCAAGATGCTGAATGACTTCAGCAGGAGATTGCGCGCTGATCCTACACTCCGGCCTCCGGCCTTCTCGCCCTGGAGGTCGCCTCGCTTGGCGGCGGCGATCAGTCCCTCCAATAGCTCACGATCCTGGCGGGACAGCAGATCGGCACGGCTCGCCGAACTCGACCACGGCCTCCGCGGGCGCCAGAAGATCACGCCTCGTCAAGAATGCGCCGGATTCCTCGTCGAGCTTTCGGGCAGTCGGAAACAACCGCACCCACGGCGCAGCAGTCCTTATGAGGTCCGCGAACACGCGCCTGATCTCGGGATCCAGCGGCGAAGCCGAGCTGTCGCGCTTTGCTCTTAGCTGATTGTCAAGGTCGAGAAACGATCCCAGCTCCACCACCACGCTCCATACGTCGCCGATGCGCTGGGCGACACGAGGCGTATCCCCGTCGGTATAGCTCAGGAGGCGTTCCGTGCTCGCGCCTATGCCCCTCCAACCCGGTTGATTGTCGAGCCCCTTGGCACTCAAAGCGAACCGGCGAGCCTTGTCCCTGACTTGCTGGTGGAGTTGCTGGGTCGTGGGATCGTGGGCGGCGCGTTCGTCGGTTGGGTCAGCCGACCATGCAATTGCGAGGCGCTCGCCCGTGGTCTCGAAGGTCGCCCCGTCGGGAAGCTGCTTCAGCTCCGCAAGACGCTGCGGCCAGTTATCCCTCGGAACCTGCTCCAATACCTCTGGTAGATCACCCGGCCCCTCGTAGCCCTCGGGGATGTGCGCCGGCAGGCCTTGCTGACGGCGCACCTGATTGATGGTTTCGACTGTCAGGGCTGGTTGGTCGAGCCGGCTGAGTTGATCGAACGGCGAGCGCCCGGCAACCGGGGTACCTGCGTAAGTAAGGCCATAGCTTCCACGCAGGGCATTGCGTGAGTTGGCCACGATGCCATCCTGCAGGGCGGTGAGGCCGGCGAGGGGCGCGAGGTCGCTGACCTGCGTGCTGCTAAGGTCGAGTCTTTGCAGGGTGGTGAGGCCGGCGAGGGGCGCGAGGTAGCTGACCTGCGTGTTTATGAGGCCGAGGAATTGCAGGGTGGTGAGGCCGGCGAGGGGCGCGAGGTCGCTGACCTGCGTGCTGCTAAGGTCGAGGATTTGCAGGGCGGTGAGGCCGGCGAGGGGCGCGAGGTCGCTGACCTGCGTGTCATAGAGGTCGAGGCTTTGCAGGGCGGTGAGCTCGACAATCCCTTGCGGCAGCTGGTTGATCGCCAGAAGAGACAGATCGAGCTTGGTCCCGCCGGATACCCGCGCCTCCTCGATCCGCGCCCGGGCCTCGGCGAGCGGATCACGGGGCCTCCCGCCTTTCTCGCGCGGCTTTCTCGGTTTTGGGGGTGTGGCGCGCCCTTTCGCCATCGGCTCGTTTCTCCGCCGGCAATCTCGAAAAGCAAACTGGCCCCGCAATCGGAGCCTGCCACCAATACAGCAATTGCCCCGCGCTGACGATCCGCTCGCAACCCGCGACGGCCGCCGCGGCTGCCTCCCCCAACCTCACCCCAGCCCCGCCTGCGCGGCAGCCAGCCGCCCCAGCAGCTCGGCGGTGAGCGCGCGCAGGCTCTCGCCGGTCTGGCCGGGGTACTTGGCGAAATAGGAGCGGTGCTGGGCGGCAAAGCGGGTGGCGGACTGCAGCGCCGCCACGCGCTGGATCGTCTGGGGAAAGCAGCGGTACTCGGGGTCCTGGCGCAGCCAGTCCTCGAACTGGGCGTCCTCGCGCGCGTGCCCGTCCTTCATGTTGACGACCACGCCCAGGCACTGGGCAAAGCCCATGTGTGGATCGCGCTGGCGGAAGTCCTGCAGGAACTTGAGGCCGCGCGTGGAGATGTAGTCGGGCCGGGTGGGCGAGAGGTAGAAGTCGGCCTCGCGCAGCCAGCTCTCGGTCAGCACGGAGAGGCCGGGCGCGCTGTCGATAAGCACGAGGTCGTAGAGGTCGCGCGCCTCCGTGAGGAGGCCCCCGATCGCGCGGCGCAGCCACACCTCGCGGTCGTTCTTGGAGACCTCGCGCTCGAACAAGGTCAGGTGCGTGTCGCTCGGCAGCAGGTCGATCGAGCGCGCGTCGTCGATGTCGGAGACCCCCCTCACCACGAACTCGCGCCAGCTCGCCGGGGCCTGCTTCAGGACCGACTCGATCAGGAAGTCGACGAAGGTGCGGCCGCGGGCTTGCACGTCCTCCAACGGCTCCTGGCGCATCAGCATGTGGCTGACGCTGGCCTGCGCGTCGGCATCGATCACGAGCACCTTCTTGCCGCGATCGTTGGCCAATGTCTCGGCCAGCGCCATGACGAGCGTGGACTTGCCGACGCCGCCCTTGGCGTTCATGACGGTGATGGTATTGCGCATAGCCGCCGGGGCCCCCCAAGTCAGGCCGCCCCGCGACGACCTCCCGCAACCCCAGACAAGGCGGGAAGGTAGGTGATTTTGTGACGGAGCGGGCCGTGCGTCCGGGTACTTGACATGCCGGGCGGCCCTGCGCCAGTTGCAGTATGTCCGGCGTCATGTCCGGCGTCGTCCTGCCTCGTCACGGCGCCGACACTTTGCAGGGCCAAGAGAGGCGCTCGCGACGAGTTCTGCGTGGCAAGAGCGGGATCAAAGCCATGTTCGAGTCTTGGGGGGAGATGTCAGCGGCGTGGTCGGCCCTGCGCGGGGCGCAAATGCGGGTCGGCATCGCTTTGACCGCGCTCGTCGTGGTCTGCCTTGCCGTCCTGGTGCCGGCGGCCCGCGATGCGCGGGCGCAGGGCCCTGGCGACCGCTGGGTGACGCTTGCCGTGCGTACCATTGATGCCAAGACGCACCATGCCACCATCGATCTGAGCAAGGTCAAGGGCTCATTCAAGGCCGTGCGCATGCGCATGAGGTCGGGGGCGCTGGGCCTGAACCAAATCCAGCTGAAATACTATGGCGGGGCTGTTCGCACCGCCCGCCGTGCGCTCGTTCTGCGGCAGAGCCATGGTCCCCGGCTGATCGACAGCCACAGCGACGACCAATTCCTCGACAGTCTGGTGCTGTCATTCCGCCCCGTGGCCGGCGAGCCCGATCGCGTAACCCTGGCTGTCGAGGGGCTGCAGAGTGCCAGCGGCGCGATCGCCGTACGCGGCCAGGTGGGCCCCGTCGCCGGCGAGGCCAAGAAAGCGAAGAAGGCAAAGGAGGGAGCAGCCGCTGCGCCGGAAGACAAAGAATCCAAGTCCAAATCCATGCGGGCCTTCAAGATGGCCCCGCCGCCGCCGTCCGCTGCCGCGGCGCCGCCGGCTGCACCAGCCCCGTCGGCCGCATCGCCGCCGCCCCCCGCGCCCCCGCCACCGCTCGTTGGTGCTGCGCCACGCACCGAGAGCGCGCCGGCACCTGTGGGGTCTGCTGCCCCGGCTCCGGCGATGCGCAACGGAGGGGGCACCAGGAGCGTCGCCGCCGAGCCTTGGGACGTCGTGCCGGTATTCTATGGCACCGACCGCAACCGCATCGTTGAGGAGACCCGCGTGGACTACGGCAGCGAGCGGGCGCGGCGGCTGGAGCTCGGCCGCGCGCTCGTCACCGTGCCAAAGGCGCACGAGGTGCCCAACGTGGAGCGGCCCTGGGTCTATCGGGTGCCGTTCACGCAGATCGTGCTCTACAGTGAGAAGGAGGACCCCAAGAAGCACTTCACCCTGAAGGAGGTGCGCGCGCTGACGCGGGAGGAATTCACGCGCCTCATGCGCGATCGGCTCAATGCCTCCAAGGCCTTCAAGAACCACGCGCTGATCTTCATCCACGGCTTCAACACCAGCTTCGAGTACGCCCTCTATCGGACCGCGCAGATCGCCTACGACATCAAGTTCGATGGCGCGCCGGTGCTGTACAGCTGGCCGTCAAAGGGAGCGCTGAGCAGCCAGGACTATTCCTACGACCGCGAGAGCGCCGGCGCGGCCGAGCCCTACCTGCGTGAATTCCTGCAGCTCGTTGCGCGCGAGACCGGTGCCACGTCCGTCGACATCATCGCCCACAGCATGGGCAACCAGTTGCTGCTGCCCGTGCTGCGCGACCTCAAGTACGCAGCACCACCCAACCTCAAGATCTCGCAGGTGATCCTGGCCGCGCCCGACGTGGACCGCGACGCGTTCGAGAATATCGCCCAGGAGGTGACGGGGGTGAGCCGCGGTGTCACCGTGCTGGCCGCCGGCAACGACCGCGCGCTCGACATCTCACGCCGGTTCTGGGGCGGCGTGCCGCGCGCCGGCGATGTCCCGGCCGGCGGCCCCGTGATCGTGAAGGGCGTCGACACCATCGACATCACCGCAGTCTCGACGCTCATCTTCGCGCTCAACCACTCGGGCTACGCGGAGACCACCGCGCTCCTGAGCGACATGCAACTCCTGATCCAGACCGGCGAGCGCCCGCCCGACAAGCGTGTGCCGATCCTTGAGCGGGTCAAGACCAGCAGGGGCGACTATTGGCGTTATCCCAAGCTCGCGCGGTGAGCGTGGCGAAGACCACGGGCAAGTCGGTCGATTGAGCGATCAGACGCGTCGCCGCTGCCGTCGAAGCCCCATGGTTTGCTACGGCCACCTCTGCTGCCGACTTGGCGCGGGGGGCGCTGACGAGGATCCGGTCGGCGCCGTTTGCGGGTTGCACGCCGGAGCGTCTCGATGGCATCGCCGGTCTCGACGCAATGCCCATGCTCGATGCCGGCCGCAAGTTGGGCAGCCCCCCGAAGCTAGTGCAGCCCCCGGCCTATACCTTGGCGCCTGCCTCATTGTAGGAGTAGGAACGCGCAAACAGGCGCCCCGCAAGGCTACCGAGGTATGCGGAGACGGTCCAAATTCTCAATCCCTGCCGGCGTGCCCATATCGCGTCTGCTCTCGCATCGACACGTCGAGATTGCGCTCGCATATCTTGGCGGATACGTGCTGCTCGATTGGCTGAGCTACGTGCATCCGTTCGCGAGCTTCGGCATCACACCCTGGAATCCCCCGACCGGCTGGAGCTTTGCCCTCATCATTCTTTTCGGCACGGAATTCCTTCCCTGGTTGTTCGTCGCGCCGATCCTTGCCGACGCGCTCGTGCGTGGACTGGCCCTTCCGCCCATGGCGGAAATGGCGGCAGTCCTGATCGTCGGCGGGGGCTATTCGGCGGCCACGAGCCTTCTGCTCTCACCGCGTCTGCGATTTGATCCCTCGCTTGGCACCCGCGGGTCTCTGCTGCTTCTGCTCACCGTCACGGTCGCGAGTGCGGCGATCGTGACCGCTGCCTATGTCACCATGCTGGTCGGATTCGGCATCCTGCCGGCGGTCGACTACATGCGCGCTGCTCTGCGCTTCTGGGTCGGCGAGGTCATCGGTGTCACAGTGCTCACACCGTTTCTCCTCATTGTGATGACGCGACGCTGGACGTTGCGGCCTTCCTGGGAGCTGCTCGGCCTCCTCGTGGTTTCGGGCATAGCTTTGTGGGTGGTGTTCGCTTTGACCGCCGCGTTTCACTTCCAGCTGTTCTACCTCTTCTTCCTGCCGATCGTCTGGACGGCGGTCCGCTTCGGCCTCGAGGGCGTAAGCGTCGCGCTCGTCATTGGCCAGCTGGGATTGATCACCGCCATTCATTTGACGGATCAGGACGCCGCCAACCTGACCGCCTACCAGGCCCTGATGGCGGTCCTCGCGTTCACGGGCCTGGCCGTGGGTGTCCTGGTCAGCGAGCAGCAGCGCACGCAACAGCAGCTCCGCCTGAACCAGGAAGCTCTGAACAGGTCGCTGCGCCTGAGCACGATGGGGGAGTTTGCGGCCGCCCTCGCCCATGAGATCAATCAGCCGCTCACAGCGGTGGCGAACTATGCCCGCGTCGCCCAAGCCGCTTCCGATCCCGCCATTGCCGCCGAGGCCGCTGGCCGCGTTGTCTCTCAAGTCGAGCGCGCAGCGGAGGTCATTCGCCGTCTGCGCAACTTCATTCGACTCGGGCACAGCGAGACCACCTCGACGACCGTTGCCCACCTCATCGACGAGGCGATTTCATACTGCCATGCCGAGATCGACAAGCACGGCGTGCAACTTCAAGTCAGGATCGCGCGGGAGCTCCCGCCCGTCAGCGTCGACCCTCTGCAAATCGAGCAGGTCATCATCAACCTGGTGCGCAATGCGGCCGAGGCCCTGTCGGACGCGGGTCGATACGACGGAAAAGTGGTGGTCGAAGCCGACGGCGAAGGGCAGGACCGCGTAGCCATTCGCGTTCGAGACAACGGGCCGGGATTCGATCCTCAGCTTCTGGATCGGGCAGCTGCACCATTCACGACCACCAAGGAGGGTGGATTGGGGCTCGGGCTTTCGCTCGCCCGCTCCATTGTCGAGGCTCATGGCGGGAAGCTGGCGATCGAGAGCGGCGTGAACGGCGCCGTCGTGTCGTTCACGCTGCCGGCCGTGGCGAGGCAGCAGAAGGCCCGCGCATGACCATCGCCCTGATCGAGGACGACGAGGCAGTATTGCACTCGCTTCGCATGCTGCTCGAAGGCCGGGGCATGAAGGTACGGTGCTTCGCCTCGGCAGAGGCGTTCCTTGCCGAGATCGACGAGGATCCCCCGACATGCGTCGTCAGCGATGTTCGCCTGTCCGGCTTGTCGGGGCTCGAATTGCATCAGGGAGCTCAAGAAGCAAGGCAGCGCGGTTCCCGTGATCCTGATAACGGGTCACGGAGACATCGCCATGGCGGTCGCCGCGATCAAGGAAGGGGCGGTCGATTTCATCGAGAAGCCCTACGATGCCGAGCTGCTGATCGCCAGCATCGACAATGCCCTGACGGCCGGGCAGAAAGTTCGGATGAAGGAGGAGCAGAAGGTGGAGCTCCTTGCCCGCATCGCCGAGCTGTCGCCTCGGCAACATCAGGTCATGCATCTCGTCGCCGAGGGGCTCTCGAACAAGAAGATCGGCGCACGCCTCGGCATCAGCCCGCGCACCGTCGAAAACTACCGGGCCTGGGTGATGGAGCGCCTTGTCGCCACCAGCCTTCCCGATCTGGTCCGGAAGGTCCTGTTGGCGCAGGAGCCGCACGACGATTGAGGGGTGAGGTCAGTTGTCGCGAGCGCGTAGAGCGAGCGAAGAACCTGCGCGCGATACTTTACAGGGCGGCAGGCCGTTTCCTCTACCTCGCTTGACCCACGGCGATGGGCACCGTCCTCCTCCATTTGGACTACGTAGTGTTACGGAATTGACCCCGACTGCTCCGACCTCTGCAATTGGGCATCCAGCGCGACTCTCGCGCCGGGAAGCCCAACGGAGGGCTGTTCGCCGTGCAACTGCCAGGTTGGCGAAGAAAGGAGCAACTCTCGTGAATGCACTTCTGGGCGCCTTGCTGATGGTCACGACGATCTTGCTGTTCAGATACCTCAAGGCACATACGAATTTCGCCGAGCGAATCCGCCAGACCGTACCGGGTTCATGGGTGCTGATCCCAATGTTCATCATATTCGGCTTCATCAGCGGAGCCACGATGGTCACCGTCTACGTGGTGGGATGACTGACCGGACCGAGGAGTGGCAGCGCCGTCGGCGCGCAGCTGCTGCTTCGACCCGCCGTGCCTATCATCCGGTGGAGCGGACAGACGATCAGGTCTGCTGTGGTCCGGGAGAGCCTATCTCGCGGCGACGCATGAGATAGGCGACGGTCGCGCGCGCGACGGGTGGGGCGTACAGAATTTTCCGATGCCCCAGACCTGCCATGGTTTCCGGCGGCGCTGGGCTGGCGCCTTCGTGCCGTTTCGTGGGTTCTCGGCGCCAACATTGTCCGGGACTCATATACAATCCAAACATGCAATGGAGCGATGAAGGCGTAGTCCTGAGCGTGCGTCCCCATGGTGAGACCGGCGCCGTGCTGGAGCTTTTCACCCGCCAGCACGGTCGTCATCTGGGCCTCGTGCACGGCGGGCGGTCGCGCAAGCTCAGGCCCGTGCTGCAGACGGGCAATCACGTCGATATCGCCTGGAAGGCGCGGCTGGCCGACAACCTCGGCCATTTCACGGTGGAGCTGCGGAAGAGCTTTGCCGCCCAGGTTCTGGAGGATGCGGCCGCGCTTGCGGCGCTGAGCTCCATGGCCGCGTTCGCCCGCCTCCTGCCCGAACGCGATCCTCATGCCAACTTGTTCGAGGTGACGTTGTTCGTGCTGGGCTTCCTCGATGAGCCACAGGTGTGGCCGGCCCTCCTCGTGCGCTGGGAACTGGCGCTGTTGGACGAGCTGGGCTTCGGTCTCGATCTTTCATCCTGCGCGGCGACTGGCCGGACCGACAATCTCGCCTACGTTTCGCCCAAATCAGGTCGGGCGGTGGCGGTCGACGCGGGCGAGCCCTACAAAGACCGCCTGCTGAAGCTGCCGGCTTTCCTGCTTGGCGGCGCGGCGGGCGCCGTGATGGGAGAGGATTTGCGGGCGGGTTTCGCTCTCACGGGCCATTTTCTCGAGGCACGGGTGCTGCGCCCGCGCGATATCGAGATGCCGGACGCGCGGCGGCGCCTCGTGTCCTATCTTCGGCTCAATCCTTGAGTGATATCGCCGTCAACGCCTGCCGAGGGGTTTGGCTATGTCAACGACCGCTCTCGACCATTTGTTGCATTCCCGGCCAGCCGACACGCTCGCGGGCCTCGCGATCGTTTCGGGCACGCTGTCTGCCTTGTGGGGGCAGTCCTTCGAGCTGGAGCCGTTGAGGCCGGTTGCCACGGTGTTCGCTCTCGATCCGGGAGTCCTGCCAATTGGTTTCTTCTACGGCGTGGCGATGGGGCTCGGCATTGCCGCCTGGACCCGCAAGCCGTGGGCTGGCATCGCCGTGCTCGTCACCACCATCTATGCGTGGAGCGCGGCGGTCCACACGGCGATCCGCGTGGAGAGCAACACCGGCGAGGACACCTACCTGATCGCGGCCAGCATGTGCGCCGGTGCCGTCGGCGCAGGCCTCACGCACCTTGGCTGCGCGTTGTTTGCGGTCGACTTGCGCCGGCCGTGGTGGCGCCTGGCGCTGACGTGTGCCGTAGGGGCGGCGTTCGGGATGTTCTTCTACCTGGGCGAGCGCAAGATCGTGGACGAGCGAGTGTTGTTCTTCGTCTGGCAGCCGGCCGTGGCCTTCGCGATCGGGCTGGGGCTACCGCGGCAGGCACGAGCAGCTTGAGCCGGCCGGGTTACTTGCGCTCGAGGCTCACCTCCACGCGCTGACCTTTGGCCTTCACCACGAAGCGGTCGCCGTTGTGGGGGGCAAATGGCCCGTGCCCCGGTCCGCCTTCTCGAAGGTGAGCTTGTCGGGATTGCAGCGCGTATAGGTCGCAATGGTGCGCACGGGCAGCGTAATCCTATCCTCCCCTAGCCGATAGCGCACGGGCGCTCCAGCACGGTTCACGACCGAGAATTCCACTTTCAACGACTCCGGCCGACCGAACAGTTGCACGGAGATGAATTTCGGGTTGGGGTCTGGCGCACGCACCACGGCAACGCCGATCTCGGTGACGTGCGGCTGCAGCATGTTGGCGCGATGGCCGGGGGACGCCTTCCAGCCTTCCACCGCGTCGCGGGCAAGCTGCCGCGTCTCGAACCCCCGGCTGTCGAGGTTGAGCGCGAGGTTCTCTGCCACCGTGCAATATCGGTAGCCCTGCGCCTCGGCTCGCTCGGCGGGTTTGCGGCCATCGGCCTCGTGGGCGAACTTGCCACTCTTGCCGAGGTAGTCGGCGAAGGCGCGCGCGGCAGCTGCCAGCGCCCGGTTCGGCTCGAGGGCGCCGAGCCTGTTCTCTTTGCGGAACGCATTCGTCATCTCGACGATGGCGATTTCGGTTTGCGGCAGGTCGGGGAGCGTGACCATCGGGTCGGGCTATTTGCTCGGCGTTGAAACTGGAACAGCTCACACCTTGAAGTCGGCCAGCAACTGCATCCCTCCGAGATGACGCGCCTTGTTGAAATACACTTCGTCCGCAGTCACCAGGGTTGCGCCAACCTCCAGGGCCACCGCATGGTAAAGCGTGTCGAAGAGGTGATGGTTGAGGGTGATCGCCATATCCGCGGCTCGCCTCAATACAGCGTGCCTTGCATCAATTGGGGTCATGTCGTCGAATGCCAACAGGGCAGTGTCCACAAGTCGGCGATCACGTCGCGCAAGAACTGCAATCACCTCGGTTGATCCAATGGCCAGGAGCAAGCAATTCCGCTTCACTTGCTTCGATTGCATCCACCACGGCGTCGGCCTGAGCGACATGCTGCTCATCGACCGCGCCGACGAACCATTTGATGGCGACGCTCGCGTCCACCACCAGCTTCACTTTCTCAGTTCCTCGCGCGCGCGCCTGATCTCATCATCTGTCATGGGCCGGCTGTTCGCCCTGATTTGCGCGCAGCCGCTCGACCAAGCCGGCCGAGCGCCGCTTGCGCTCCTTCTCCTCGATGGCCCTGCGCATGAGGCGGGTGATCACGGCGCTCTTGTTCTCGCCCTCGAAGGCCTTGTTGAAGGCCTCCTTCACGTCATCGGGGATGGAGAAATTCATCGTGGCCATGGCAAGTCGCCCATTGTTGAAGATTTCAACAATCAACATAGTGCGCCGTGCGGCAGTGCAAGGCATCACACAGGGCCACTGCGCTGCCAGGCACTTGAGATCGGCCCGTCCTCGCAAGTAACCACATGCCATGAGCCAAACCACGATTCTCCCCGCCCCCGCCGCTCCATCGAGCCGATCAAGCTCAAGGATGCCCTGGAGGAGCGCTACCTCGCCTACGCGCTCTCCACCATCATGCACCGGGCGCTGCCCGACGTGCGCGACGGCCTCAAGCCCGTGCACCGGCGCATCCTCTACGCCATGCGCGAGCTGAAGCTCGACCCCGGACGGCGGCTTCAAGAAATGCGCCAAGATCGTCGGCGACGTCATGGGCGACTACCACCCGCACGGCGACCAGGCGATCTACGACGCGCTGGTGCGCCTGGCGCAGTACTTCGCCGTGCGCTACCCGCTGGTCGACGGCCAGGGCAACTTCGGCAACATCGACGGCGATAACGCCGCCAGCCAAGCGCTACACCGAAGCGCGCATGACCCAGATCGCGGCCGACCTGCTCGAAGGCATCGACGAGGACACGGTCGACTTCCGCGCCACCTACGACGGGCGCATGCAGGAGCCGGTGGTGCTGCCGGCGGCGTTCCCCAATCTGCTTGCCAACGGCACCTCCGGCATCGCCGTCGGCATGGCGACCAGCATCCCGCCGCACAACGTCGACGAGCTGTGCACTGCGCTGCTGCATCTCATCAAGCATCCCAACGCGCACATCGACAAGCTGGTGGAGATGGTGCCGGGTCCGGACTTCCCGACCGGCGGCGTCATCGTCGAGCCGCGCGAGTCGATCCTGGAGGCCTACAAGACGGGCCGCGGCGGCTTCCGCCTGCGCGCCAAGTGGGAGAAGGAGGATACCGGCCGCGGCACCTACCAGATCGTCGTCACCGAGATCCCCTACCAGGTGCAGAAGGCCAAGCTGGTCGAGCGCATCGCCGAGCTGATCAACGAGAAGAAGCTCCCCCTGCTGGGCGACGTGCGCGACGAGTTGGCCGAGACGGTGCGCCTGGTGCTGGAGCCCAAGAGCCGCGCCATCGATCCCGTCCTGCTGATGGAGAGCCTGTTCAAGCTGACCGAGCTCGAGGTCCGCTTCTCGCTCAACATGAACGTGCTCTCCGCCGGCCAGGTGCCCGGCGTGCTGTCCCTGCGCGACGTGCTCAAGCGCTGGCTGGAGCACCGCCAGGTCGTGCTGGTGCGGCGCTCGCAGTTCCGCCTCAAGAAGATCGAGCACCGCCTCGAGGTGCTCGACGGCTACCTCATCGCCTACCTCAACCTCGACGAGGTGATCCGCATCGTCCGCTTCGAGGACGACCCCAAGGCCAAGCTGATCGCCCGCTTCAAGCTCACCGACGTGCAGGCCGAGGCCATCCTCAACCTGCGCTTGAGATCGCTGTCGCGGCTGGAAGAGATCGAGATCAAGGCCGAGCACGACAAGCTCAGCAAGGAGCGGCGCGAGATCAAGTCGCTGCTGAAATCCGACGAGCTGCAGTGGGAGCGCATCGCCGAGGAGGTCAAGGCGACCCGCGAGGCCTACTCCAAGAAGACCGAGCTCGGCCGCCGCCGCACCTCGTTTGCCGAGGCGCCCGAGTATCGAGGTCGACCTCGAGCAGGCGATGATCGAGAAGGAGCCGATCACGGTCATCCTCTCGGAGAAGGGCTGGATCCGCGCCATGAAGGGCCACGTGGACGACCTCTCCAAGCTCGAGTTCAAGCAGGGCGACGGCCTGCAAGCGCGCGGTCAAGGCGCAGACCACCGACAAGCTCCTGCTGCTCGCCACCAACGGCAAGGTATTCACGCTGCCGGGCGACCAGCTGCCGGGCGGGCGCGGCCACGGCGAGCCCGTGCGCCTGATGGTCGACCTGGAGGAGAACCACGACTTCGTCGAGATCTTCGTGCACGAGCCGGGGCGCAAGCTGCTGGTGGCGGCCACCTCCGGGCACGGCTTCATCGTGCCGGAGGACGAGGTCGTCGCCATGACCCGCAAGGGCAAGCAGGTGCTGAACGTCGACGAGCCGGCGGAGGCGTGCGTCTGCGTGCCGGCCGAAGGCGACATGGTCGCGACCATCGGCGAGAACCGCAAGATGCTGGTGTTCCCGCTCGACGAGGTCAACGAGATGACGCGCGGCAAGGGCGTGATCCTGCAGCGCTACAAGGACGGCGGCCTGTCCGACGTGCGCGTGTTCAAGAAGGCGGACGGGCTGTCATGGCTCGACCCGGCCGGGCGCACGTACACTCTGACGTTCGCGGAGCTCAGGGACTGGGTCGGCCAGCGCGCGCAGGCCGGCCGGCTGGCGCCCAGAGGGTTCCCCAAGTCCAACAAGTTCGGGCCGGCTTTCTGAAGCCGTGGCGCTTCTGGGCGTTGATCTGACTGGGGTTTCCGCGCCACTTGCGCCCCGCCCGCATCCGGGCGATGGGTAGCCTCGTTCAGGGAGGGGGCGTGGGGAATGCGGGGCGCGCGCGTCGTGTCGGTGGCCGGATCGCTGCTCGCGCTGAGCCTTGCGGGCGCGGCGCTGGCGCAGGCGCCCCAGTGCAGCAAGGCTGATTTCTCAGACCGTGGTGGACGAGGCGGCCGGCGCTCTGCGCGAGCTTGCTCGGCAGAATACGCCCCACTTTCAGGCCAAGCTGCGCCAGCTCAAGGCCAAGCGCGGCTGGAGCGACGACCAGCTCCTGAAGGAGGCCGAGCCGCTGGTGCGCGACGAGAAGATTGCGGCCTTCGACCAGAAGTCCGAGGACTTCGTGGCCCGCATCACCAGCGGGGGGCAGGCTGGGGCCTCGGGCGCGGCGCCGGACTGCACGCTGCTCGCCGAGCTGCGCACCGTCATGGGCTCGCTGGTGGAGACGCAGAAAGCCAAGTGGGCCTACATGTTCGACAAGATCGAGGGCGAGTTGCGGAAGTGATCTCCGCGAGCGAGTTCGCCCGCCGCGCGACCATCGACCTGCGCATCGACGACCTGGAACCCGATGGCTGCGCAGCGCTTTCCGGCGGCTGCGGCATGGGCTATCACGGCGGATAGGCATTCGGGAGGAGAGAACCCATGGATCTCGGCATCAAGGGCAAGACAGCCATCGTCTGCGCGGCATCGAAGGGTCTGGGCAAGGGTTGCGCCCAGGCGTTGGCACGCGAAGGCGTCAACGTGACCATCTGCGCGCGCGGCGCCGAGGCGTTGAACGCCACCGCCAAGGAGCTCGGTGCCGCCGGGGTGAAGGTGACGCCCGTCGTCTGCGACGTCACCACCGAAGCCGGCCGCAAGGCGCTGCTCGCGGCTTGCCCAAATCCCGATATCCTCATCACCAATGCGGGCGGTCCGCCCCCGGGCGACTTCAAGGGCTTCTCGCTCGACGATTGGCGCAAGGCGGTGGAGGGCAACATGATCACGCCCATCGCGCTGATCCACGCCACCGTCTACGGCATGATGGAGCGCGGCTTCGGCCGCATCGTCAACATCACCTCGCAGTCGGTCAAGCCGCCGATCGCCGCCCTCGAGCTGTCGAACGGCGCGCGCATGGGCCTCACCGGCGCCGTCGCCGTGATCGCCCGCAAGGCTTCCAGGAACAACGTGACCATCAACGGCATCCTGCCGGGTCCCTTCGACACCGACCGGCTGCGTGGCACGACGCAGAAGATGGCGGAGGCGCGCAAGGTGGCACTGTCGGTGGTGGAGGCGGAGCGCAAGGCAGCGGTCCCAGCGGGCCGCTTCGGCACAGCCGAGGAGTTCGGCTCCGTCGTCGCCTTCCTGTGCTCCGCGCACGCCGGCTACATCACCGGCCAGAACCTGCTGATCGATGGCGGTGGCTATCCGGGCTCGCTTTGACGGGACGCCCGGCGCCCACCGCGCCGATTTCTCGCCATATTCAAGCTCTTCCGGCGCGCGGTTGCGCGGGTCCGGAAGGGCGGCGTTTGCGCGCATGGGCTTAACCATCCCGGCCGGTTTTTGTGTGGCGCGTGGAACACAAGGTGGTGTGCTCTAGCGCGGAAACCCTGCATTTCTTCGAGTGATATTTTAATTCGCTGCGACAAATGTATGAATTTCGTTCATAATTTGGAGTTGACCATCCCACCTTCGCTTGCTCTCGTGCGCGCGCTGGAGGCGCCCGGCTGATCCCTCATCGGCCGCTTGCCCGCGGGGTTCCGGCATCGGCTCAGGGGACGAACTTCCAAAAGCAGACAGCAGACCTAACGCTCACCCTCGATCCAATCACGAGCGAACCGGGAACGCCTCACGCGCTCCCGCATTGTTGGTCTGCTGTCTGGTCCGCCCTGAACCGTCTCGTTGTGCGCAGAAGGAGAATAGGCATGAGATACTTGTTCAGGATGGTTGTGCTTGCGCTCGCGCTGGCCGCGGGAGCAGCGTTACCTGCTGCGGCCGAACCTGGGGACTCCTGGAACTGGTCCGATGGCGGGCCGCGCCACTTCTACAAGGGAGGCCAAGCCGCCCCTCGACGGGCAGCCCGCCACCACGGCGGCTCACGCCACGCTGCCAGGCATCACAGACGAACCTACGCCAGCCATCATCGCCGCGGTCGGAACCGGCATGTTGCGCATGCGCGACATGGAGCCCGGGGCCACCACATCGCCCGTCGGCATGGTCACGCCAGGAGGGTGGCTCAGCACCGGCGTCTTCATCACAAGCGCGCAGTGGCGGCGGCAAAGTCGGCTCCGATAAGCGCGCCGAGCAAGAAGAGCGCGTCGAACGGCAGGCCGCACGTCTCCGGGCAGCGGGGCGTTGCCTCCTACTATTGGGAGCCCCAGCGTGTGGCTGCGGGGGGATGGTTCAACCCCAACGCCATGACCGCCGCGCACAAGACCCTGCCGTTCGGCACGCGGGTGCGCGTGACGCATCTGGGCAACGGCCGCTCGGTCGAGGTCAGGATCAACGATCGCGGACCGTACGTGGCCGGGCGGATCATCGACCTGTCCAAGGCCGCCGCCATCGCCATCGGCATGACCGGCCAAGGCATCGCACGCGTTGCCGTGGAGGTGCTCGGCCGCTAGCCGGACGGACAGCAAAACGCTAAGCTCGACGCATCCTAAAGCGGACCGTCGGGAGCCGACCTCTCGAATATCCGAGGCGGCTCCCGGCGGTCCGTTTGCTTTTCGCCGGCAGAGAGGGAACGAGGCTCATGCCCGCCACGCTGGAGATCGCGCCCGACAAGGTTGCCCACGTCATCATCAAGGCACGCGAGTACGACGCCAAGGTCGGCACTTGGGACGCGGCCAAGTCGGCCGATGCCGAGGACGATCCGGAGTCCATTCTCGAGGACTATGCCAACGACCCCACGCGCGCGGAGCTTGCGGCCTTCATCAATGGCCTCAACGACGACGAGCAGGTCCATCTCGTGGCGCTGACCTGGATCGGGCGGGGGACGTTCGGGCCCGATGAGCTCGACGAGGCGGTCGCGACCGCCCGCAACGAGCACGTCGGCGCCACGTCGCGCTATCTGCTGGGCATCCCCCTGCTGGCCGACTACCTGGAGGAGGGCCTCGAGAAGCTCGGCATCTCGGTCGAGGACGCGGAGAAGGATGTGCTGTAAGGGGGGCCGATATGGCCCCTGGTGCTCGTGCGCTAGGGCTCGGCGACGATCATTGAGCAGATGGCAGTTCCTTGCAGTTTGGGTTGGGGGCGTCCCATTTGGCCGTCGCATGCGTGCGTGCTACGAGTTTCCTCAGATGAGCACGTCAGCGCAAAGGAAGATGACGGTCGACGAGTTCCTGGCCTGGGCCGAGGGGCAGGACGGACGCTGGGAGCTCTACAACGGCGTGCCCTATCTCATGGCGCCCGAGCGGGCGCGGCATGGCGAGGTCAAGTTCGCGGTGCAGACCGCCCTGGTGCAGGGCATCCGCAAGGCTGGCCTGCCCTGTCATATGCGGCCCGACGGCGCGACGGTGCGCATCTCGCAACACGTCGCGCACGAGCCAGATGCGCTGGTCTATTGCGGCCCGAAGCTTCCCGACGATTCCATCGAGGTGCCCCAGCCCGTCATTGTGGTTGAGGTCGCGTCGCCCTCGACGCGCAAGATCGACGCCTCGCTGAAGCTGACCGGCTATTTCAGCCTGCCCAGCGTGCAGCACTACCTGATCATCGATCCCGATGGCCCGCCGCTGGTGCACCACCGCCGCCAGGCCGATGGCACGATCCTCACCACCATCGTGCATGATGGCGTGCTGACGCTGGCGCCGCCGGGGATCGACGTGAGCGTGGCGGAGATATTTGCGGCGGAGTGATCCGCCCACCGCATTGTCATGGTCGGGCTTATCCTGACCATCCAGCCATCGGCTTGCTCCGGCGCTCGCGGCGAGATGGACCCTCGGGACAAGCCCGAGGGTGACAGAATGCGCAGCGGGCTAGCTTGCTCCGGTTTCTGGTAGCAACATTGGAAACCTTAGCAGTCGAACGTCAGAACGGCCTGCCTCACGTGCTCTCGAAATTCTCCCTCCGTATAGAGCTTCACGTGTCGTGTGAAAAATCTTGTCGGATCGACGATGCACTCTGTCGGCACCTCACAAATGTAGTGCACATAGAACCTGCCGCTCGGTCGATCTCGATGGTCCACGACAAATCATCGCGGAACTTCAACATGTCCCCTTTTCGATAGAGTCCGCGTTCCGCAAAGCCAAGATCCAGAATCACTCGATCCATCCAATTCTTGATGGACTCAGCATCCTCCTGTGAATTTCTTGAGCTCCTAGCGATGAACCGCCCAGCTCGATACTCTGATGGACCGCGCTTGGCGCTACGAGCTGCTCGATTGAGCGCATCCTCGACTTTTTCTCGGTTGATGATTTGGGTCATCAGTCATCCCACATTTCTGCAAGGCGGAATTCGCCTTCTAAGCTGTCCCAGACCGACCACTCATCGACGATCGGTTTGTACAGCTGCTCAAGGTATTCGAGGCTTTTTGCGAACCGCTGGCGGATCATACTCTCCGGGACATCGTGCCCCCCTTCGCCGACCCGTCTTCGCACTCGCTCGATGGACACCTCCACGTTCGGCAGCCGGAGATAGATCAGCGCGACGCTGTAGCCACTTTCCTGCCAAGGTGGAATTTTTCGCGCATAGCTCAGCGAGGCCAATGTTGTCTCGAACATAAACTCGATTTGCGCATCGGCAAGTGCTTCGATCCTCGTCAGCATTTCCCGACCAGCACGCAGGTTGAGGATCGCCCTGGATAGCGCAGGGTCGGCGATTTCGCGTGCGATCTCATCGGCGTTTACGAAGACTCAGGCCTTCGTTGGCGGCCGGAAGGTATTCGTTCGCGAAGCTCGTCTTGCCCGCTCCGTTCGGCCCAGCAATGATGATGATCTCTTGCACGGGACCGAACCGAGCGGGTGGCCATCACTTCAGCGCCTCGTTGCTCTTCTTCACCCGCTCCGCATCCACGTACACCTGCCCGCCCATCTCGCGGAACTTGGCGCTCATCTGCGCCATGCCCGCCTCCGGGTCGATCTGCGTCGTCTCCTCGGCCAGCTCGACGCCCGCCTCGTTGAGCTTGGCGGCGTAGTCGCGCACGTCCTGCGTGATCTTCATGGAGCAGAACTTGGGGCCGCACATGGAGCAGAAGTGGGCGACCTTGTGCGCCTCCTTGGGCAGCGTCTCGTCGTGGTAGTCGCGCGCCGTGTCGGGGTCGAGCGAGAGGTTGAACTGGTCCTCCCAGCGGAAGTCGAAGCGCGCCTGGCTGATCGCGTCGTCCCGCAGCTGCGCCGCGGGATGGCCCTTCGCCAGGTCGGCCGCGTGCGCGGCGATGCGGTAGGTGATGACGCCCACCTTGACGTCGTCGCGGTTGGGCAGACCCAGGTGCTCCTTGGGCGTGACGTAGCAGAGCATGGCGGTGCCGAACCAGCCGATCATGGCGGCGCCGATGCCCGACGTGATGTGGTCGTAGCCCGGCGCGATGTCGGTGGTGAGCGGCCCCAGCGTGTAGAACGGCGCCTCGCCGCACTCCTTCAGCTGCTTGTCCATGTTGATCTTGATCTTGTGCATCGGCACGTGGCCGGGGCCCTCGATCATGACCTGGCAGCCCTTGTCCCAGGCGACCTTGGTGAGCTCGCCCAGCGTTTCCAGCTCGGCGAACTGGGCGCGGTCGTTGGCGTCGGCAATCGAGCCGGGGCGCAGGCCGTCGCCGAGCGAGAACGACACGTCGTACTTGCGCATGAGATCGCAGATCTCCTCGAAGCGCTCGTAGAGGAAGCTCTCCTTGTGATGCGCCAGGCACCACTTGGCCATGATCGAGCCGCCGCGGGAGACGATGCCGGTGGTGCGGTTGGCGGTCAGCGGCACGTAGGGCAGGCGCACGCCGGCGTGGATGGTGAAATAGTCGACGCCCTGCTCGCACTGCTCGATCAGCGTGTCCTTGTACATTTCCCACGTGAGCTTGACGGGGTCGCCGCCGCACTTCTCGAGCGCCTGGTAGATCGGCACCGTGCCGATGGGCACCGGCGAATTCCTGAGGATCCACTCGCGCGTGTTGTGGATGTTGCGCCCCGTGGAGAGGTCCATGACCGTGTCGGCGCCCCACCGGATCGCCCACACCATCTTCTCGACTTCCTCCTCCACCGACGAGGTGACGGCGGAGTTGCCGATGTTGGCGTTGATCTTCACCAGGAAGTTGCGGCCGATGATCATCGGCTCCAATTCGGCGTGATTGATGTTGGAGGGGATGATGGCGCGGCCGCGCGCGATCTCGTCGCGCACGAACTCGGGCGTGATGTGCTCGGGGATGGCGGCGCCGAAGCTCTCGCCGTCGGCGACCGCGTCCCTGGCGCGCGCCAACGCGGCCTTGCGCCCGAGGTTCTCGCGGTGGGCGATGTAGATCATCTCCTTGGTGACGATGCCGGCGCGCGCAAACTCGAGCTGTGTCACCGGCTTGCCCGGAAGGCCGCGCAGGGGTTGCGGCTTGTTGGGGAAGTCGCGCGCGAGGTGGCTGCCGGTGACGTTGCCGTTGTCCTCCGGCTTGATGTCCCGGCCCTGGTAGGCCTCGACGCCGCCGCGCTCCGTCACCCAGGCCGCGCGGACCCGCGGCAAGCCCTTCTCGACGTCGATGGTGGCGTGAGCGTCGGTGTAGGGGCCGGACGGGTCGTAGACCCGGAACGAGGGCTCCCCCGCGCCTTCGCTGAGCGCGATCTCGCGGAACGGCACGCGCACGTCGGGGTGGCCCTCGGCCGAGGAGTAGACCTTGGTCGAGGCGCTGATAGGGCCCGTCGTGACCTTCGGGATCATCAGGTCTTTGCTGCGCGCAATCTTGTTCATGGTCACCTCAGGTGTCGGATACGTAGGCCTTGTAGGAGAGAAACGCTCCGAATGCCAAAACGAGGAGGCCCCCGATCATCAGAGCCGCCGCGCCGGTTGCAAATGTCTCGGCAATGGGGGCGGCGAGCTGCGGGAACCACATGCGCGCGACCCCACCAACGACCGCAAGCCAGCCGAGCACGGTCACGATGATCCGCCAGCCGCCGCTCCACACGTTGTGCACGCGCACGATGGCGATGCCCGCCAGCAGCGACAGGATGCCCGAGAGGAAGATCAAGCCGTAGTTCTGGGCGAGCTGAGCGATCATTGCGGGAAAGAGGGAACGATTGATGAGCATGGCCGTGCCCATGGCCATCAGCAGGGGCCCGATAAAGCCAGCGATCAGCTTGGAGTGCGCCATGTCCTTCCTTCGCCGGCATGACCCGGATCAGGTTCAAAGGGTGGCGGCGCGGGTTCAGCGCCATCTCAGCCGGCTCCCGCCGGCCCCCCTGGAACATCTGCCAATGTAGGCCGATCCCAGGGGGTGTCAATGTCGCTAGTCCGGCAGCTTGTGGCCGGCGAACTTGGCGCGCAGGTCCTTCTTGGAGATCTTGCCCGTGGCCGTCATCGGCAGGGTGTCGACGAACACCACGTCGTCGGGGAGCTGCCACTTGGCGATCTTGGAGCCCAGCACGTCGAGGATCTCGGTCTTGGTCGGGTCGGCGCCCGGCGCCTTGACCACGACCAGCAGCGGGCGCTCGTTCCACTTGGGGTGCGGCACGCCGATCACGGCACAGTTGGCGATTCCCTTGCAGGCGAGCGCGGCGTTCTCCACGTCGATGGAGCTGATCCACTCGCCGCCCGACTTCACGAGGTCCTTGGTGCGGTCGACGATCATGAGCCAGCCGTCGGGCGTGATCTTGGCAACGTCACCGGTGGCAAACCAGCCCTCGGCGTCGATCTGCTTCTGGGTCGCCTCCTCGTTGTTGTAGTAGCCCGAGACGATCGCGGCTCCGCGCACGAAGAGCTCGCCGGAAGTCTCTCCGTCGGGCGGGGCGTGTCCTCCCTTCTCGTCGATGATCTTGAGGTCGACGCCGAACATGCGCCGCCCCTGCCGGGAGCTCAACCGCGCGCGCTCGATCGGCGAGAGCGCCTTCTCCTCGGCGCGGAACAGCGTCAGCGTGCCGACCGGGCTCATCTCGGTCATGCCCCAGCCGTGCGTGATCTCGATGCCGTAGTCGCGCGTGAAGATCTCCATCATGGCGAGCGGCATGGCCGAGCCGCCGGTCAGGATTTGCGTCAGGTTCTTGGGTTTGCGGCCGCGCTTCTCGAACTCGTCGAGCAACCCGAGCCATACCGTCGGCACACCCCAGCCCGCATCGACGCCCTCGTTCTCCATCAGCTCCCAGAGCGTGGGTCCGTCGAGCTTGGCGCCCGGCAGGATGAAGGGGCAGCCGGTGAGCGGCGTGATGTAGGGCAAGCCCCAAGCGTTGGCATGAAACAGCGGCACGACGGGCAGAACCTTGCGGTTGCCCGCGAACAGGTCGGGCCGCGTGGCAATCAGGAACAGCGTGTGCAGAAGGGTGGAGCGATTGGAGTAGAGCACGCCCTTGGGCTCGCCGGTCGTGCCGGAGGTGTAGCAGAGGGACGAGGCTGCGTTCTCGTCGAACTCGGGCCAGGTGAAGGCGGGGTCCATCTCGGCCAGGAGGCCCTCGTAGCAGAGGAGGCCGGGGAGCGTGGTTTTGGCCGGCATATGCTCGCGGTCGGTCATCAGCGCGTAGGTGCGCACGCTCTTGAGCGTAGGGGCCAGCTTCTCGACCAGCGGTAGGAAGGTCAGGTCGAAGAACAGCGCCGTGTCCCCGGCGTGGTTGGCGATGTAGGTGATTTGGTCCGGAAACAGGCGCGGGTTGATGGTATGGCAGACGGCGCCTATCCCCGAGATGGCATAGTAGAGCTCGAAATGGCGGTAGCCGTTCCAGCCCAGCGTCGCCACCCGGTCGCCGGGTTTGATGCCGAGGCCCACAAGCGCGTTGGCGAGCCGCCCGATGCGCTCCCGCGCATCGGCATAGCCATAGCGGTGCAGCCCGCCTTCCACGGTCTGCGAGACCACCTGGACCTTGGGATAAACCTCGGCCGCGAAGTCGATCACGCTCGAGACGAGCAGCGGCCTGTCCATCATGAGCCCGCGCAGCATGGGCGTATCTCCCTGGAATGCGTCGTTGCGAGAGAGTACCTTCGCCTCTAAGCCTGCGCCAGGCAAGGCTCGGGCATGCTGAACCGGGGAAACTGAGGAGAAACACCGTGGCCGTAGTCGAGACGCAGAAGCAGGGCGACGTCGCCGTCATCCGCATGGACAACCCGCCGGTCAATGCCCTGGGCCATGCCCTGCGGGTGGGGCTGGAGAAGGCCTTCAACGAGGCCAACGCCGATCCTGCGGTGAAGGCCATCGTGCTCACCGGCACCGGCCGCTTCTTCTCGGCCGGGGCCGACATCACCGAGTTCAAAGCGGAGATGAAAGAGCCCTATCTGCCCCAGCTCATCGACCGCATCGAAGCCTCGAGCAAACCTGTGGTGGCGGCCGTCAACGGCACGGCGCTTGGTGGTGGGCTCGAGCTGTCGCTAGGCTGCCACTACCGCGTGGCCGCCAAGGAGGTGCGCCAGCTGGGCCTGCCCGAGATCAAGCTCGGGATCATCCCGGGAGCCGGCGGCACACAGCGGCTGCCGCGGGCGATCGGCGTCGAGCAGGCCCTGCAACTCATCACGACGGGCGCTTTCATCGACGCACCGAGGGGTGCTGCCGCAGGGTTGATCGACAAGGTGGCCGACGGCGACGTGGTGAGTGCCGCCGTTGCCTTCGCCAAAGAGCAGGTCGGCAAGCCGCCGCGTCGCATCGGCGAGAGGAAGATCGACAAGGCCTCGTTCCCCGCCGGCCTGTTCGACAAGGCCCGCGCCGCCATCGCGCGCCACCCGAGCGGGCCGATCGCGCCCAAGGCTGCCATCGAAGCGGTCGAGGCCGCCACGACGCTATCCATCAACGAGGGCCAGGCACGCGAGCGCCAGGTGTTCCGGGAGGCGGCCGCAAGCCCCTATGCGCGCGCGTTGCAGTATGCGTTCTTCGCCGAGCGCCAGGCCGCCAACCTGCCGGGCATCGCCGCCGACACCAAGCTGCGCGACATCAAGACCGTGGGCATTCTCGGCGCCGGCACCATGGGGACGGGGATTGGCCTCGCGTTCCTCAATGGCGGCTTCCCCGTGACCATCGTCGAGACCACCCAGGAGGCGCTCGATCGCGGCGTCGACCGCATCAAGGACACGCTCTCGGCCAATGCCAAGCGCGGCCGCATCACCGAGTTGCAGGCCGCCGACCGCTTCGCCAAGCTCACGCCGTCCCTGAAGATGGAGGACCTGGGCAAGGCCGACCTCATCATCGAGGCCGTGTTCGAAAACCTGGCGCTCAAAAAGGAGATATTCCAGAAGCTCGACAAAATTGCCAAGTCTGGCGCCATCATCGCCACCAACACCTCCACCCTCGACGTCGACCAGATCGCGGCAGTGACGAAGCGGCCGCAGGACGTGCTGGGGCTGCACTTCTTCTCCCCCGCCAACATCATGCGGCTGCTGGAGATCGTGCGCGCGGAGAAGACGGCCAACGACGTGATGGCGACGGCCATGTCGGTTGCCAAGAAGATCAGCAAGGTCGGTGTGCAGGCGGGTGTGTGCGACGGCTTCGTGGGCAACCGCATGCTCGCGGCCTACGGGGGCGAGGTGCAGGCCATGAACCTCGAAGGGGCGATGCCGCAGGAGATCGATGGCGCGCTCGAGGCCTGGGGCATGGCCATGGGCCCGCTGGCGGTGAGCGACCTTGCGGGCCTGGATGTCGGCTATCGCATTCGCAAGGAGCGCAAGCTCACGGGCGAGGCGGCGCAATTCGCGCGCATCCCCGACAAGATCGTCGAGATGGGCCGGCACGGGCAGAAGACGGGGGCCGGCTACTACAAGTACGACGACAAGCGCAAGCGCATGGTCGACCCGGAGATCGAGGCGCTCATCCGCGCGGAGGCGGAAGCGCTGCAGATCAAGCAGCGGCACATTCCCGCCGACGAGATCGTCGAGCGCTGCCTGCTGCGCCTTGCCAACGAGGGCGCCAAGATCCTGGAGGAGGGCATCGCGCTCCGGGCCAGTGATTGCGACGTCATGTACCTCAACGGCTACGGCTTCCCGGCCTGGCGCGGCGGGCCCATGTGGCAGGCCGACAATATGGGCCTCGAGAAGGTCGCCGAGCGCATCAAGGCCTACGAGGCCAAGTACGGTGCGCGCTGGAAGATCGCACCCTTGATCGAGAAGCTGGCGGCCGAGGGCAGCACGTTCGCCGCGCTGGATGCGAAGAGGAAGTAGATAGGCGCAATTGGAGCGCGCTCTGGCATCTGCGCATCGCAAGGATCGCGAGGCGTTAGCACGCGCCAAGGATGCACACGTCGAAGCGGTCGTGCGCGACGCCGCCAAACACAACGCTTGAACCACAGAGGAAACGCCAATGGCCAACGGAAAGAAGCCCACCGCGGCGCAGATCAAGAAGCTGCGCTCGCGCCAGTGGTTCGACAACCCAGACAACCCCGACATGACCGCGCTCTATCTCGAGCGCTACATGAACTACGGACTGACGCGCCAGGAGCTCTCCTCCGGCAAGCCCATCATCGGCATCGCACAGTCGGGCTCCGACCTCTCCCCGTGCAACCGCCACCACCTGATGCTGGCGCCACGCGTGCGCGAGGGCATCCGCGAGGCCGGCGGCGTCGCCTTCGAGTTCCCGGTGCACCCGATCCAGGAGACGGGCAAGCGCCCGACCGCCTCGCTCGACCGCAACCTGGCCTACCTCGGCCTCGTCGAGATCCTCTACGGCTACCCCATCGACGGCGTGGTTCTGACCACGGGCTGCGACAAGACCACCCCCTCGCAGCTGATGGCGGCTGCCACCGTGGATATTCCAGCCATCGTGCTGTCCGGCGGGCCGATGCTCAACGGCTGGTTCCGCGGCGAGCGCACGGGCTCGGGCACCATCGTGTGGAAGGCGCGGCAGATGCATGCCACGGGCGAGATCAGCTACGAGGAGTTCGTCGAGCTGGTGGCCTCCTCTGCGCCGTCGCCCGGCCACTGCAACACCATGGGCACCGCCTCGACCATGAACTCGCTGGCGGAAGCGCTTGGCATGTCGCTGCCGGGGTGCGCCGCCATTCCTGCGCCCCACAAGGAGCGTGCGCAGATCGCCTACGAGACGGGAAAGCGCATCGTCGACATGGTGTGGGAGGACCTGCGGCCCTCCAAGATCATGACGCGCGAGGCGTTCGAGAACGTCATCGTCGTCAACTCGGCGATCGGCGGCTCCACCAATGCGCCGATCCACTTCAATGCGATTGCGCGCCACATCGGTGTGGCGCTCGACAATGACGACTGGGAAAAGGTGGGCTACCCGATCCCGCTGCTGGTCGACATGCAGCCGTCGGGCCGCTACCTGGGCGAAGAGTATCACCGCGCCGGCGGCGTGCCGGCCGTCGTCAACGAGCTGATGAAGGCCGGCAAGATCCACGAGCATGCGCTGACCGTGAACGGCCGCAGCATGGGCGAGAACTGCGCCGCGCGCCCTGTTCTCGATGCGGACGTCATCCGCCCCTACAAGAAGCCGTTGAAGGAGAAGGCGGGCTTCCTCAACCTCAAGGGCAACCTGTTCGACAGCGCCATCATGAAGACCGGCGTGATCTCCGAGGAGTTCCGCAAGCGCTACCTGTCGAACCCGAAGGACCCCAACGCCTTCGAGGGCCGCGCCATCGTGTTCGACGGACCGGAGGACTACCACAAGCGCATCGACGAGCCCTCCCTCAAGATCGACGAAACGTGCCTGCTGTTCATGCGCGGAGCTGGCCCCGTCGGCTACCCCGGCGGCGCCGAGGTCGTGAACATGCGACCGCCCAATTACCTCATCAAGAAGGGCATCAAGGAGCTCCCCTGTATCGGCGACGGCCGCCAGTCCGGCACCTCGGGCTCGCCGTCCATCCTCAATGCCTCACCGGAGGCGGCAACAGGTGGTGGCCTCGCAATCATCAAGACGGGAGACCGCGTGCGCGTCGATCTCAACAAGCGCACGGCCGACATCCTCATCTCCAAGGAGGAGTACGACCGCCGCCGCGCCGCCCTGCAGGGCCATGGCGGCTATCAGTATCCGGCGCACCAGACGCCCTGGCAGGAGATCCAGCGCGGCCTGGTCGACGAGTTCTCCAACGGCATGGTGCTGAAGCCGGCCGTGAAATACCAGAAGATCGCCAAGACCAAGGGCGTACCGCGGGATAACCACTGAGGCGCAGCAAGCGTCGGCTTTCCTTAACCAGTCCGCGCACGAAATCTTACGGGGTTGGCGAGACTTGAACGCAATCGGGTGAGGTTTGGGTAACGGCAGTGGACTACGTTGTCCGCGGAAGTGGGTGGACGCCCCGCAACCGCACGACGCGTAGAGAACCCACATAGCATGAGAGCCTCCCCCCACCCAGCTGAACGACGCCAGTTCGGTCGTCGGCGAACCTACGTGCATGGCCGCATCACGGCACGCGGCAGACCCGCGGTTCCCTGCATCATGCGGGACGTCTCCGAGGGCGGTGCGCAGCTCGAGGTCTCCTACCCGCAGTGGCTGCCCAGCCGTTTCCGGTTGGTGATCGAGCACAACGGCTTCGAAGCCGAGTGCGAGATCATGTATCGCGGGCAAGACGCGGTCGGCGTGCGCTTCCTGAGCCCCGTGAGTATCAGCGCATGGGGCGGGGAGCCGATTGACGGCGGCTCTTAAGCTCGTCGTTACCCCGGCCGGCTAGGCTTGCGGACCACATTCGACCATGGCGAATTGGCGGCTTCGATAAGACGCGATCTTGCTCTAGGGCGCCAGCTGGCGATGGCGAGCCGCACGTGGGTCCAAGCAGGCATCTGGCGACAATGGCAGGCGATCGGCCCCAGTGCACCTCCGGCTATCTGCTGGCATTCGCGCTGGCGGGCGCACCGTCGCTCTACTTCCTGCTCGTGACGACGCTTGCCACGCACGGGCTCGTCAACGCCAACGGCAATGTCGCGGGCGAGGACTTCGCCCAGATCTGGCTTGGCGGCCGCCTGGCGATTGAAGGCCGAATCCAAGAGATATTCACGCCGGAGCTGTTCAGGGCTGCCGCGCGCGCTGCATTCGCGGCGCCCCACGTGCCGGCGATCTTCTCCTATCCGCCCACGACGCTGGTGCCGGCTGCAGTGATGGCGCTCTTGCCCTATCCGCTCGCACTCGGCGCTTGGTCGGCGCTGCAGGTCGGCCTCTTCGCCATGGCGGTGCTGGTCGCCACGCGAAGGTTCCTGCCTGCCAATCTCGCGATCCTGATCGCCGCAACCTCACCTAGCCTCGCGCTCACCCTGCCGTGGGGCCAGTTCGGCTCCATCATTGCTGCCCTGATGACATTGGGCGTGCTTCAACTCGACCGGCGTCCGGTGCTGGCCGGCGTCCTGCTCGGGCTGGTGGTGGTGAAGCCCCAGTTCGGCGTGTTCATTCCGGTCGCCCTGCTGGCGGGCTGGCACGGACGCGCCTTCGTCGCCGCGAGCCTCACGGTGGCGATGCTCGTGCTCCTGCCGACGCTGCTGTTGGGCCCGAGCACTTGGGCCAGCTTCGTGGCGGTCACCCTGCCGGCCCAGGTGGCGATCACGTCGGACCCCTACAACTACTTGCCAATCGCGCATTCGATCCGCGATCGCCTGCTCATTGCGGGGGTTGCCCCCGCGGCCGCGCAAGCCATTCAGGTTGGCTTCGCCAGCCTTGCGCTGGCCACTGTCGTGCTCGCCTTCAGGCGTCAGCTGCCCGCTGCCGCCCGGCTGTTCGTGTTGGCTGCGGCAACGCTTGCCGCCCTTCCCTACGTAGCGCTCTACGATCAAGGCGTCGTCGCTTTGGCCGCTATCGCGCTTTTGGCGGCCAGTGCGGGGGCGGATCGACCCGCCCGCGCGCTGCTCGCGCTTCTATGGGCCTCGCCGATCGTGGATTTGTGGCTCACGCTCGTTGGCCTGCCGCAGGTCGGACCATTCCTCGGCCCGATCGGCATCGCGGCCGTTCTTGCCGGCGAGCGCATGCTGGCGGTGAGGGGCATGAATACGCCGGCGCAGAGCGCGCAACTCCAGCGGCGCTGACAACGCGAGGGGCCGCCTAGTCAGATCGCGAAGACGAGGCAGGTCGTCGTGCCGTGCGCGAGCAGCGTGCCCTTGGCGTCGACGATCTTGCCTTCCGCCGTCGCCGACCGGCGGCCGACATAGAGCGAGCGGCCCTCGGCGCGTATCGGCCCTGTATCCTGCGTAATGGCGCGTACATAGTTCACTTTGATCTCGAGCGTCGTGTAGCCGGTCCCGACAGGAAAATTCGTCTGGATTGCGCAACTCATGCACGAGTTGAGCAAGGTGGCGGCCACGCCCCCGTGCACCGAGCCGATCGGATTGTAGTGCTTGAAGGCCGGCGTCATCGTGAACCGCGCAAGCCCGGGCTCCACTTCCGCCAGCGTGAACCCTAGCGTCTGTGTGATCGGCGGCGCCGGCAGGCGGCCCTCGACGATGCCGCGCAGGAAATCGAGGCCGCTCATGGCTTTCATCGTCTCGAGGGGCGGCACGCCGATGTTGGGGGTCGCTGCGTCCATGGCAAATGTTCCTGTTGGCGGAGTGGCTGGCGCGCGGGCAGCTAGGCTCGACCTCTCCGCGGCGTTGCGCTCTGCTCGGGCTGCGGCAGGGCGAAGTCGAGCGGCAGTGCGGTGGTGTATTTGATCCGCTCCATGGCGAAGGCCGACGACACCTTGGAGATCTCGATCCTGGAGATCAGCTTCTTGTAGAAGGCGTCGTAGGCCGCAATGTCGGGCACCACCACATGCAGCAGGTAATCGACCTCCCCGCTCATGCGGTAGAACTCGACGACCTCTGGAAACTCGACGACGGCCCGGTGGAAGCGCTCGAGCCACTCGAGCGAGTGCTGGTCGGTCTTGATGGAAACAAAGACGGTGACGCCGGCGTTGACTTGCACGGGGTCGAGAACGGCCACGCGGCGCTCGATGACGCCGGCTTCCTCCAACTTCTGGATGCGCCGCCAACACGGCGTCGTCGACAGACCCACCTCCTTGCCGATATCGGCAACCGACCGGGTGCAGTCTTGCTGCATGATCCTCAGGATCTTGACGTCCATCTCGTCGAGCATGGGGGTAGCCGCCTGGAAACGCCCCTCGCGGGCAGAGGAAGTCATCTGGAACATTTTTCTATTTCTCAGGGAGACTGCTACGTATGATAGGACTACTATTGCGTCAAGGCGGCGCGTTCCACTCTGTTTTTCTCATGCGTAGGCCGCCTCCGCATCATCCGTGCCCATCCCCAAGCCTGCTCGAGCCAGCGCCATGAATAGGATCGTCACGATCAACCCGCACTTCGCCGTCACGGGCGCGCTGCAGCCAGCGGACTTCGCAGCCGCCGCCGCGTTGGGATTTCGCTCCGTCATCTCCAACCTGCCGGACGGCGAGCAGCCTACCTACCCCACCAGCCAGCAGGAAGCGCAGCTGGCGGCAGAAGCCGGCCTCGGCTTCCGGTACATCCCCGTCACCAAGGCCAACGCTTTCTCCGAGGACGTGGTCGGAGCCACGATGCATGCGCTCGGATCGCTCGCGGCTCCCGTCTTGGCCCATTGCTCGGCCGGTGTGCGGTCCGCTGTGGTGTGGGCCGCAGCGGCGGCGCGCGGCCAACCGGTCGATGCCGTGCTGGCCAAACTGGCCGCTGTCGGGCTCAACCTCGAGGGTCTGCGTCACGAGCTCGAGGCTCAGCACGACCCCGGGCACATCAGCCCGATCCCCGCCGCCCTCGACGTCGGCCCGCAGAACCGCTGACCCACCGGCACACGGCTCTACAACAGAGCGCGGATCTCGCGGCGCAGGCGCGGAAGCAAGTCCGCCGTGAACCAGGGATTGGCGCCGAGCCAGGCATTGTTGCGCCAGGAAGGATGCGGCAAGGCGATCCGGCGCGGCCGCGCCTCGGCATCGAGCAGCTCGCGCCAACGCTTGACCGCATTGGTCATGCTGGCGGCGGCGCCCGTGCCGGACAGGTGCCAGCGCTGCGCGTAGCTGCCCACGGCCAGGATCAGCTCCAGCTGCGGCATGGCCGCAAACAGACGCTCATGCCAAGCCAACGCGCACTCACGGCGCGGCGGCAGGTCTCCGCCGCCGGCATCGTGGCCGGGAAAGCAGAAGCCCATGGGGACTATGGCGATGCGGCGCTGATCGTAGAACTCCTCGTGCGTCAGCTGCAACCAGTCCCGCAAGCGATCCCCGGAGGGGTCCGTGAACGGGGTGAGCGAGGCATGCACGCGCACGCCGGGCGCCTGGCTGGCGATGCAGATGCGGGCGGTCGCGCTCGGCCGCAACACCGGGCGCGGCTCGTGCGGCAAGGCGGCGGCCAGCGGCGCGTCGCGGCAGATGCGGCAGGCGCGGATATCGGCAGTCAACGTCGCGAGACTTTGTGCGGCTCCGGTCATGGCTTTCGCGCAATCTTGGGGCTTCAGGAATTGCGGGTGATTTGGCCACGTCGATTAACCGATGCGAGAGTTTTGCGCGAATTCGGTTGACCCCACCGCCGCGCGCGTACGACAAGAAGTTGATTTCGCGTCATTCCAATTGAGCATTTCATGGCAGATTCCCAAACTCCCAAGACGAATGAACCGCTCTCGCGCGCCGATCGCGCGTTAGGGGTTTTATGCCTTTTCTATTTGATTGTAGCCATCACCGCCGCCGTTGGCCTGCTAGTCTACACTTGGCCATTGGCGGCAAAAGATGGCTCATGGCTCGGCGTGTCCATCGCGAAGGATCAAGCATTGCTGATTCTTGTGGCGGTTGGCGGTGCAATCGGCTCCATCGTCTACTGCTTGCGCTCTGCCACTTGGTATCTTGGCAATCGCGAGTTTAGGAGGAGTTGGGCCCCTTGGTACATTGCTCAACCGTTCATCGGTGCGGCGCTCGGCATGATGGTCTATGTCGTTGTGCGAGCCGGGTTCATTCAGCCCTCGTCGAACGATGCCGTAAATCTGTTCGGTTTTCTTGCGATTGCCGCAATCGTTGGCCTCTATACCGAGCAGGCGCTCTCACAGCTCAAGCTCGTTGCCGAGACGGTGCTACGCCCGGCACCGAAGGGTGAGAATGCGACAAAGCACGAACGTCTCGACGAGAAGAAACCTCCGACCGACAAAGAGCCTCTGGACAAGCCACCGGAAGACAAGTGACGGCAACAAGCCGCTTGGTCATCGTAGTAGGCAAAGGGCTCGGCCCTTCCGCAGCCGCACGCTCGCTTCGTCCGCCGGCCTCGTTCCACATCTCGATGGCTGACAGACTTGGCATCCGCCTGCAGCGATGGACGCCCCAAGACGCATGAACAGGAATCAAACGTCGACCACCAAGCCTTCCGCGGCGAGCAGCACGCGCGGATCGGTCACCTCGTGCCTCTTGGCCAGCATCGCCTCGGCCATGTGCGTGAGCATGACCCGCTTGGGCGCGATGCGGTCGAGGTTGCGCGCGATCGTCTGCCAGCTCGTGTGGAAGCGGGGTGAGCCCTCGAACTGGAAGCACTCCATGATGTAGAGGTCGGCGCCACGGCCAGCCGGGACCAGGCTTTCCGTCCACTCGCTGTCGCCGGTGAAGCTCAGCACCTTGCCCTTGAGCTCGAAGCGCAGTGCGTAGGGAGGTGCGCCCGAGGGATGGACCACCTCGAAGGGCGTGACGCGCACCGAGCCCACATCCAGCGGCTGCTCGCGCGTCAGCTCGAGGAAGCGCAGCTCGTAGCGGCGCAGGATCGCGGTGGAGCCGGGGAACAGGGCTTCCGCCGCGGCCTCGAAGCGCGCCTGCACGCTGGCGGGACCCACCACGACAAGCGGTTGGGTGCGCTTGGCCACGTGCTGGGCATGGATGAGCCACCACACCAGGCCGGCGAAATGGTCGCCGTGCAGATGGGTGATGAAGATCGTGCTCACGTCGTTGGGATCGAGGCCGAGCCGGTTCAGGCCGATCAGCGTGGTTGCGCCACAGTCGATGAGGAAGCGGGTCTCGTCCGTGGCGACGTGATAGCAGGTCTGCAGGCGCCCGCCCGAGCCGAAAGCGTCGCCGCAGCCCACAACCGTCAGTTTTATGGCATCCCGCGTCGCACGCAATTCAGTCATGCCTCAAGGGGTGAGCACAGGTGGCCCGATCCGTCTGTTCCCCAGGTAACAGGGGGTCGGCGACGGGCGGCGTCGCGTCAGGCCTTGGCACTTGGGCGGGCCGAGACCTCCTGGTGCCAACGCTCCAGATTCTTCAGTCCGTCGGGCCGCTGTACCCTGGCGGGCCTGGAGAAGTCGACCGCCACCAGCGCGGTAATGTCGGCAACGGAATAGTCGTCCCCGGCGATGAAGCGCCGCTTGGCGAGCTCTTCGTCCATGAACTGCAGGATCTCCTGCGCCTTTGGCTTGTTGGCCTCGCCCCAAGCCGCCACCTGCGGCACCTCGAGTGCGGCGGCGGCTGGATGCAGGTGCCGGAAAGCCTGCGCCACGCTGAACAGCAGGCCAAGCTCCATGCGCCGGTTCCACATCTCGATCAGCGCGCGCTGCTTGGCGCCCTTGCCGAACAAGGCGGGCTCCGGGTTCGTCTCTTCGAAATAGCGGCAGATGGCCATGGTCTCGGCGATGGCAGTGCCGTCGTCGAGGATCAGAACCGGCACCCGCTGGAAGCGGTTGAGCTTGGTAAAGTCGGGTGTCTTCAAGGCGCCCTTCGAGAGATCGAGCTCCTCGAACGGCACCTTTATGCCCTTCTCCGCCAGGAACACGCGCACGCGCCGCGGGTTGGGCGCCGTTTTGGTCTCCAGGATCTTCATCTGAGCCTCCGGATGAGCCACGCCTGAGCAGTGGTAAAGGAGGCCCGTTGGGCGTGCAAGGAGGAGGGGGCCACCCATCCCGAGGCGCCCGGCCAAGCCAAGTCGGAACGCGGGCAAACCAGGGGCCGATCAGCCGCAATAAACCCGAATTTAGGGATTTGTAGCGAAATTCCGAGCTCCGGCGAGGGGTCGCGCCAGGGTGCAGCCCTCCCGGGTTCTGCATCGGCCGGGCGGACCGGCAAGGGAGACGATGCACGGCGACGGCGACAGCATCGGCTCTGAGCCCCGCCCACGCGCCAAGGACCCGCGCGCGGCGGTGCAGGCGCACATCCGCGAGCTGCGCGAGCGCCTGTCCCAGGGCACGGTGCTGAAGCCGGAGTTCGAGTACGAGCTCCTGTCGATGTTCGTCAGGAACGAGCTCTCCGCCCGCGTCACCCTCCCGCTGCTGGCCGTCATCTTCTCGCTGGCCTCGATGTTCTGGGCGCCGGTGGTGCAGGCCTCGGTCTGGCTCGCGACCGTCATTGTCATGAAATTCCTCATGATTGCCTCCTGCCGGCGCTTCCAGGCCCAGCCGCGGGGCGAGGTTCGTGTCGAGACCTGGCGCAACAAGTTCATCTCGCTCGAGCTCGGCAGCGGCATTGCCTGGGGCGGCATGGCCGTGGTGGGGCTCGACGGATCGGACGCGGCGAGCCACGTCTTCATCCTCACTTCGCTCATCGTGGTGCTGGCGATCCGCATGATGTTCGCCGCGCCGTCATGTCGATCCTCTACGTCGGCACCATCCCCATGACGGTGGCGGTGGCGGCGCGCCTGATCATGCAAGGCCATCCCTTCTACATGGCCATGGCCGCGATGGCGGTCGGCGTGCACGTCTACTTCATCTTCCTTGCCAAGGGGCTCAACGCCACCGCGCTCGCCATGCTCGAGTTTCGCGCCGAGAAGGACGCGCTGATCGCCGAGATCGAGGAGGAGAAGTCGATCTCCGACGAGGCGCGCCGGCGCGCGGAGGCCGCCAACATCGCCAAGTCGCGCTTCCTCGCCACCATGAGCCACGAGCTGAGGACGCCGCTCAACGCCATCCTCGGCTTCTCCGAGGTGATGAAGTCCGAGCTGCTCGGGCCCATGGAGAACGACAACTACCGCGAGTACGCGGGCAACATCCTCGAGAGCGGCCGCCATCTGCTGCAGCTGATCAACGAGATCCTCGACCTCACCCGCATCGAGGCCGGCCGCTACGAGCTGCACGAGGAGCCGATGCGGCTCTGCGAGATCGCCGAGGATTGCCACGCGCCTCCTGAAGCTGCGCGCCGAGAGCAAGGGCCTGCAGGTAGTTCTCGAGTTCGCCAAGGGCCTGGAGCTGATCTGGGCCGACGAGCGCGCCATGCGCCAGATCTGCCTCAACCTGATGTCGAACGCGCTGAAGTTCACGCCAAGCGGCGGCCGCATCACCTTGAGCGTCGTCGGGCACGCCCGACGGCGGCCAGATGCTTGATCGTCAAGGATACCGGCCCCGGCATCCCCGAGGACGAGATCCCCCGGGTCCTGCAGGCCTTCGGCCAGGGCTCGCTGGCGCACCAGACGGCCGAGGGCGGCACCGGGCCTGGGCCTCCCGATCGTGCAGAACCTGGTCAACCTGCATGGCGGCACCTTCGAGCTGCGCTCGGAGCTGCGCAAGGGCACCGAGGCCGTGGTGTGCCTGCCAGGGAGCCGCGTGCTGCGCACCATGGCGCCCCTGCAGCCGCTGGGGCAGGAGCGCCATCGCCGGCAGGGAGCACTGGCAGCCCCGCCGCTTCCCCGCCAGAACGGGCTGCCCGTGGCCGTGGGCGGCACTGGCGGGGCATCCACAGCGCTTCGATGAGCGCATTGCCATCGCCTGGCGCCGCTTCCTACATTCGTGCGGCCAGGCAAGGGAGAATCGCAAAAGCCAGGCGGCGGATCGAGAGGCCATGCAGACCCCTTGCATCAAGGTGTGCGTGATCGACGCCGTGACGGGGCTTTGCGCGGGCTGTGGTCGCTCGCTTGCGGAGATCGCCGGCTGGGCCGCCATGACCGAGTCCGAGCGCGAGCGCATCATGCGCGAGCTGGCCAGCCGGCGCAGTCGGGTGCCAGCGGCAGCTGAGAGGTGAGGCATGGGAGCTTGGATCGCCCTGGCGCTCCTCGTGGTTGCCGGCCTGGCCTTGCTGTTGCGGGCGGACGCGGGCTCCATTGCGGGCTTCGACCCTTCCGATTTCGCCATTGTGGTCGCCAGCGTGGCGCTCCTGATATTCTTGAGCTCCTCGATCGCGGGCAGCTATCGCGGCAGGGCCGGCCAGGCCGTGCGCGATATCCTGACCTGGTCGCTGGTCGCGCTGCTGCTGGTTGCCGGATATAGCTATCCGCGAGGAGATTTCCAGCCTCGGCCACCGGGTCGTGGGCGAGCTGATGCCGCCGGGCACCGTGCTGCGCGGTGACGCAGATCGAGGGCGAGCGCGCCGTGCGCATCCGCCGGCGGCCCGACGGGCATTTCGTGGTCAAGACGCAGGTCAACGGGGTATCGCTGGTCATGCTGGTGGATACGGGCGCGTCGACCGTCGTCCTCAAGCCGGGCGATGCCCAGCGCGCTGGGCCTCGACCTGGAGCGGCTCGCGGTATTCGGTGCCGGTGCAGACCGCCAACGGCACCACCTATGCCGCGCATGTGCGCCTGCGCAACCTCGACGCTCGGGCCCATCAGTCTCGACGACGTCGAGGCGCTGGTGGCCAAGCCCGGTGCGCTTAAGGAGAACCTGCTCGGTATGAGTTTCTTAAGCCGCCTGCGGTCTTATGAATTCACTACCGATATGCTGACGCTGCGGAGCTGAGACGCGCATCTGCCCGGGATGCCTCCTCTGCGGACGGGTTTTGGGCTGCAGAGCAGGCGTGCGATGGCGTTCTCTTCGGGTGCGCGGCGGGCCGCGAGCATGGCGGCAGGGTGGCTCGTGGCTGGCACGGCGGCTGCCTTCAGCGTGCTCTATTTCGCCGAGATCAAGGATGCGGCACGGGGTCTTCTCGCCCTCCCGGCCCCTGCCGACATCGCCAAAGGATCTGCCGGACGCGCCATCGCCACCGCTCGCCATCGCGGCCGCTCGTGCACGGGCGCCTCGTCGAGATCAAGGCCGGCCGCACGGCCACTACTACGCCAGCGCCGAGATCAACGGCCGCCCAGTCGATGTGATGGTCGATATCGGGGGCCTCGATCGTGGCGCTGACCTACGAGGACGCCCAGCGGGCGGGCATCTACATCCGCGACCGCGACTTCACGCAGCGCGTCAACACGGCCAACGGGCTGGCCCGCATAGCTCCCGTGACGCTCGACCGCGTCGAGCATCGGCGACATCACGGTGCGCAATGTGCCCGCCGCCGTGAGCGAGCCAGGCAGGCTCATGACCTCGCTGCTCGGCATGTCGTTCCTGAGCCGCCTGCAGCGCTTCGACATGCGCTCCGGCGTTCTGGTCCTGCAGGAGTAGCGCAGTCGCCTGGGCGGTCATTGACCTGCCGGGGCGCATTTGCCAGGAGAACCACGTCCGGGCCTGTGCCGTTGTACATTCCTGCCCAGACAGATCCATTTGAAGGGGGTTCAATGCCATGCTGCCCAAGCCGCGCGCCGATCTGAAGCCCAATACGGCCGACTTCGAGCGCCTCCCGCTCGTCAAGCCCACGGGCTTTCGCGAGTACGACGCGCGCTGGCTCTACCCCCAGGAGATCAACCTGATGGGCCTCAACGCCATCGGCCTGGGGCTGGCCACGCTGGCTGGGCGGCGCGGCGTGGCGAAGCGCTTCGTCGTCGGCCACGACTACCGCTCCTATTCGGCGGCCGTGAAGCAGGCGGTGATGGCGGGGCTGCTGGCCGGCGGCGCGGAGGTGCACGACATCGGCCTGGCGCTGTCGCCGATGGCCTATTTTGCCCAGTTCGAGCTCGACGTCGAAGGCGTCGCCATGGTCACGGCAAGCCACAACGACAACGGCTGGACCGGCATCAAGATGGGGTTTCAGCGCCCGTTGACGTTCGGCCCCGACGAGATGGCCGCGCTGAAGGAGATCGTGCTGGCCGGCGAAGCCGAGACCGCGCCCGGCGGACGCTACGTTTTCGTCGCCGACATGGCCGAGCGCTACATGAAAGCGCTGACCGACCGCCCGAAGCTGAAGCGCAAGCTCAAGGTGGTCGCCGCGTGCGGCAACGGCACGGCCGGGCGCCTTTGCGCCAAGCGTGCTGGAGGCCATCGGCTGCGAGGTGGTGCCGCTCGATTGCGAGCTCGACTACACCTTCCCGCGCTACAACCCCAACCCCGAGGACATGAAGATGCTGCACGCGATGGCCGAGGCCGTGCGCGCGCACAAGGCTGACGTGGGCTTCGGCTTCGATGGCGACGGCGACCGATGCGGCGTGGTCGACAACGAAGGGTCGCGAGATCTTCGCCGACAAGGTGGGCGTGATGCTGGCGCGCGACCTCTCCGCGCAATACGAGAAGCCCATTTTCGTCGCCGACGTGAAGTCGACGGGCCTGTTCATGACCGATCCGGTGCTGGCCAAGAACGGCGCCAAGACGCTCTACTGGAAGACCGGTCACTCCTACATGAAGCGCTACACCCACGAGCAGAAGGCGCTGGTCGGCTTCGAGAAGTCGGGGCATTTCTTCTTCCAGCCGCCGCTGGGGCGGGGATACGACGACGGGCTGATCGCCGCCATTGCCGTGTGCGACATGCTCGACCGCGCGCCTGGCAAGACGCTGGCCGACCTGGAGCGCGCGCTGCCCAAGACCTGGGGCTCGCCCACCATGTCGCCGCACTGCGCCGACGAGGTGAAGTACGCCATCGTCGAGAAGGTCACGGCGCAATACCAGGACGCGGCAGCCAAGGGCAGGCACGTGGCCGGCCAGAAGATGCGCGACCTCGTCACCGTCAACGGCGTGCGCGTCGTGCTGGAGGACGGCACCTGGGGCCTGGTGCGCGCCTCCTCCAACAAGCCCGAGCTGGTCATCGTGGTCGAGAGCCCGACGTCGGAGGCCAACATGCGCGCCATCTTCGCCGACATCGACGGCCGGCTGGCGCAATACCCCGAGGTCGGCGAGTACAACCAGAAGATTTGAGCCGTCATGCTGGTGCGGGTCGCTCGGCATTTGTCCGAGCACTCCGCGGGTCCGCACTGCAGGAAGGTCGCGAGCGCGGTGCGGCCGATGCCGGCCCGCCGCTCTAACGCTGCAGCGCCCGCTCCAGCTCCCCGCGGAAGGTCGCGAGGCGACCGTCAAAACGCTCGGACATGTGCGCGCGCACGGGCGCCGGGGCGCGGTCGGGCGAGCCGGCCACGTACGGTGGCGCCGGGTCGTACTCGATCGCGAGCTGGATGCGCTGCGCGGTCTCGGCGCCGGCGATCTCGGCCGCAACGGTCAGTGCGAAGTCGATCCCGGCCGTGACGCCGCCGCCGGTGAACACGTTGCCGTCACGCACGACACGGGCCTTCTCGTAGATGGCCCCCACCATCGGCAGGAGCCCCGTATAGGCCCAATGCGTCGTGGCGCGCTTGTCCCTCAGCAGGCCGGCAACGCCCAGCACGAAGGCGCCCGTGCACACCGAGGTCACGTACTTCGCCCGCCCGCCCTGGGCGCGCACGAATTCGACGGTCGCCTTGTCGGCAATGGCTCCCGACACGCCAAAGCCGCCCGGCACGCAGACGAGGTCGAGGGGCTCACACTCGGCAAACGTCGTGGTCGGCACGAGGCCCAGCCCGCAATCGCTGGCAACGGGCTCGCGCGTCTTTGCAGCAATGTGCACCTTGGCGCCCGGCACCCGGTGCAACACCTGCAGCGGCCCGGTGAAGTCGAGCTGCGTCACGTTGGGAAACAGCACGAAGCCGATGTTGAGCGTGGTCAATTGGTCTTGCCTCCCGGCTCGGGCTTCGCCTTGAGCGCCTCGCGCTCGGCGATGCGGGCGATGTGGAAGCGCTGGAAGCTCTTGTCGCGCGCGTAAAGCTTGAGACGCACCCACACGAGAAGGTCGTAGAAGGTGTCGCGCCCGAAGCTCAGCGGCAGGCGCTCGATGGCCTCCAGCTCGCGTCCCCACTTGCCCTCGAGGCCCGCGAGGTCGTCCTTGAAGAAGACGATGGTGGGCGTGAAGATGACGCCCCAGCGCTCCGCCAGCGCCCGCTCCGAAACGACCTTGCCGTCGAAATCTGTGACCTCGCGCGCGCCCCACAGGTCGAGCTGCAGCACGGTGAAATTCTCGCGCATGTAGTCGTTGATGTAGCGCTGCGACAGGACCTCGGTGTGCAGCTTGGTGCAGTAGGGGCAGCCGCGTTGCTCGAAAATGACGGCGAAGCGTTTGCCCGCCGTCTTGGCCTCGGCGAAGTCGTCCCTGAGATTGAGGAAGGAGAGCTGGAACCAGCCTTGGTGATAGAGGCCGTCTTCTTCCTTGACGGGTTCGACGCGCGGCGCGATGGGCCCGACCGGCGGCGGCAAGGCAGGATCGGCCGCGCGCGTGCCAACGAGGCCCGCGAGCAGCAGGGCCAGGGTCAGGACGGGCCGGCGCCACGTGGCCGAGTAGGGTGTGCGTCGCATGGTGCCACTCTAGCCCATTTCCGGTGCCCAAAGGAACGCGCCGCGACCGACGTCGTCCCCCCGCGAAGGCGGGGACCACGCGGGCGACGCCCGCTATGCCGCAGGCCCGTCTTGGCCCTCACTCCGCCGCGGCCAGCGTGCGCGGACCGTCGGCCTCGGCGATGGCGATGGCCTCGCGCAGAACCTCCAGCCCCGCTCCCTGCCGTGGCGCCCGCTCCGACAAGTGCCGGCGGAAGGCGCGCGCGCGCGGCCGGCCGTGGTAAAGGCCGAGGATGTGGCGCGTGACGTTGTTGAGCCGGCCGCCGCCGGCAAGATGCCGCTCGACGTAGGGGATCAAGCGCCTCGAGCACCGCGCGCCGCGAGGGCGCGGATCTCTGCTCGCCGAACAGGCGCCGGTCGACCTCGGCCAGCAGGTAGGGGTTCTGATAGGCGGCGCGTCCCAGCGCCACGCCGTCGACGTGTGCCAGATGCGCCTCGCGCGTCTGCAGAGCGAGCCGATGCCGCCGTTGAGGACGATCTCGAGTTCGGGATGCGCGGCCTTCAGGCGGTAGACGCGGGCGTAGTCGAGCGGCGGCACCTCGCGGTTCTCCTTCGGCGACAGGCCCTGCAGCCACGCCTTGCGCGCGTGCACGATGAAGGTGCGGCAGCCGGCGTCCGGCGACCGTCGCGACGAACCGCTCGAGGTCGGCCTCGCTCGTCCTGGTCGTCGATGCCGATGCGGCACTTGACGGTGACGGGCACGGCCACGCGCTGCCCGCATGGCGGCGACGCAAGCTGCCACCAGCTCCGGCTCGGCCATCAGGCAGGCGCCGAAGCGGCCCTCCTGCACCCGGTCCGACGGGCAGCCGACGTTGAGGTTGATCTCGTCGTAGCCGAAGCCTTCGCCGATCGCCGCGGCCTCCGCGAGCCGCGCCGGGTCGGAGCCGCCGAGCTGCAGCGCCACCGGGTGCTCCTCGGCGCTGAAGCCGAGCAGGCGCGCGCGGTCCCCGTGCAGCACCGCCTCCGCCGTCACCATCTCGGTATACAGCCGCGCGCGGCCCGACAGCAGCCGATGGAAGAACCGGCAATGCCGATCCGTCCAATCCATCATGGGAGCGACGCAAAAGGTATGCGATTGATTTCGCACGCTTTCTTCTCTTGCCTTTTCGCCGCCTGAAGCTCGGCCGTGCACGCTTCTCACACGTGGTTTGTGCACCAATCCGAACCTATCCGCACCCACTTTGTGCTCGTTTCGAGCGCGTGCGCGCGCACGTGCACGTCGCAGGTCCAACGCAAGCGCTCTTGTACTACTACGCCGGCGCATTCGGGTTCATGCGACAGCGGAAATGCGCTTCCGATCACGCCGCGGACCTGCCGATGTGTGGCGCCAGGCGATCGTTGCGGCGGGCCGCGAGGATCGCCAGCCAATTGGCAAACAACTTCTCGGCAGTGCGGCGCCAGACCAGGGGCGGTGTCCTCGAGACGTCGTCGTTGGGCAGATAGTTGCGGGGCAGGACGGCGTCGCCGCGACGCGCGAGGTCACGGAGGTACTCGAGCCTCAAGGTGTCGGCGTCATACTCCAGGTGGTTGAACATGTAGTGCGCATTGCGCGGCGCATCGCCGACGAGGCAGAGCCCGCTTTCAGGGGATTGCGCAAGACAGGTGAGGCCGGCCCGCCAGGGCAGGTGATGCGCCTCGACCTCGGCGTGACGCGAGACGGGACAGGGAAAGGCCGCTCCCAGCCTGGCGATCAACGCATCCCTCGTGTCCAAGACCTGTTGCTGGAACACACCCGAGATCTTGTGCGGGAGCTGCCGCGTTCCCACACCATGGAACCTGTAGATCGCAGCGAAGGCCGCCCAGCATACGTAGAGCGTCCTGCCAACGTGACGAGCGGCCCAATCGCAGATGCACGCAAGCTCGCGCCAATAGGATACCTCCTCGAAGGGCACGTGCTCGAGCGGGGCCCCCGTCACGATCAAGCCGTCGAGGTGGTGGGGCAGAGACGTCTCGCTCCAGCGCGCGTAGAGCCCGGTGCCCTCTTGGTCTGAACGATGGGAACCGGGCAGGGCGAGCACGAGCTCGACGTGGCGCCGCGTGCCGCCGAGCAAGCGCGCAAACTGCACCTCCGTGCGAGCCATGTCCGGCATCAGGTTCAGGAGCCCGATGCGGAGGGGGGCACCGGGCGCGGGCGCCCGATGCACGACCTCGATGCCCTCGCGCCGCAGCGCGGCCGCAGAGGCGAGTCCTTCGGGAAGTATGACGGGCATGGCGATGGTGCGTCTTGTCTTGCGGGTGCCTGGACGGCGGCAACGCCCGCCGTCCAGGTACGAGCGCCGCTGCATCACGCAGCCTTGGCCACCGGTTGCGCCGTCGCTGCCGCGGCCAGCGCCTGGTCGAGATCGGCGATGATGTCGTCGATGTGCTCGATACCGACCGACAGGCGCACGTAGCCCGGCGTCACACCGCTCGCCAGCTGGTCGGCCGGACTGAGCTGGGAGTGCGTGGTCGACGCCGGATGGATGGCGAGCGAGCGTGCATCGCCGATGTTGGCGACGTGGTAGAAAAGCTTCAGCGCATCGATGAAGCGGGCGCCCGCCTCGCGCCCGGCCTTCAGCTCGAAACCGACCAGCCCGCCGAACCCGCCCCGCAGATAGGTCGCGGCACGACGCTGCTGCTCGGCGTCCTGGTGCAGGCCCGCGTAGATCACGCGCTGGACTGCCGGATGGCGGTTCAGATGGTTGGCGACCGCATGGGCATTGCGGCAGTGCTCGCGCATTCGCAGCGGCATCGTCTCGAGGCCTTGGATGAACTGGAAGGCATTGAAGGGGCTCATGCACATGCCAAGGTCGCGCAGCAGGACAACTCGCGCGCGCATGATGTAGGCAATCGGCCCAAGCGGCTTCACGGCCTCGGTCCATACTGCGCCGTGATAGCTGGGGTCGGGGTCGTTGAGCGTTGGGAAACGCTTGGCGTGGGCGATCCAGTCGAAGTTGCCGCCGTCGACGATCATGCCGCCGATTGAGGTGCCGTGCCCGCCGACATACTTGGTCGTCGAGTGCACGACGATGGCCGCGCCATGGTCGAACGGCCGGCAGATCATCGGCGCGGCCGTGTTGTCCATGATCAGCGGCACGCCCAGCTTGCGCCCGATCGCGGCGACTTCGCCGATCGGAAACACCGTGAGCTTTGGGTTTGGCAGCGTCTCGGCATAGTAGGCGCGCGTGCGCTCATCGGTTGCCCGCCGGAACGCTTCCGGATCGGTGGGGTCGACGAAGCGCACGGTTATGCCCATGGTGGAAAGCGTGTTGGCAAACAGGTTCCAGGTGCCGCCATAGAGGTCGGTCGAGCTCACCACGTTGTCCCCTGCGCGGCACAGGTTCTGAATGGCCACAGCCGAGGCCGCCTGGCCGGAGCTCACGGCCAGCGCCGCGGCGCCGCCCTCCAGAGCTGCCATCTTCTGCTCCAGCACGTCGCAGGTGGGGTTCATGACGCGCGAGTAGATGTTGCCGAGCTCCTTGAGGGCGAACAGGCTGGCCGCATGCTCGCTATTGCGGAACTGGTAGGAGCTGGTCTGGAAAATCGGCGTCACCACGGCGCCCGTCGCGACATCACTGCGTGGGCCGGCATGCAGCACTATCGTCTCGGGATTCTTGCTCTGCACGATCATCTGCTCTTTCCTTGTTTGCTAGGGTTGCTGCTGGAGAGATTCAACGGATTACGAGACGACCTGAGCCGATCTCGAAACCGCAAGGACGTCGGCCAGCTGCCGCGGCCGCCAGGACGACCGGCGTTCGGCAGCCTGGGCCGCCGCAATGTGCTGCACGATCAGCGCGGACACCTCGGGCGCATGCGTCAGCGGGCCCATATGGCCCGCGCCGACCACCACCATCAGCCTGTTCTGCGGAAACAAACGGGAGAGGCCCTCCGCAATCAGCCGGCTCGGCAGGAGCGCGTGCTCGCCGCGCAGAAGCAGCACCGGCGCGCGCAGCTTCTGATAGGACGCGGCCGAAGTGGGCTCGTCGATCAAGGCCCGGAAATCGAGGGGCGCCTTGGGCATCCAACGGAGCAGGGCGCCGCGCAGCGAGGGACGCATCGCCTCCCAGGCGCACGGTCCGTTCCAGTAGTTGACGAACGCGGCCGCGGCCGTCTGATAGTCGCCGGTGACGACGCCTTCGCAGACACGGCGCACGATGGCGGTGATCTCCGCGAAGCCCTCCGCACCGGGCTCCCCCATCTCCTTCAGAAGGTGGAAGGCCGAAGGCTCGTAGAGCGATAGGCTGGCGATCCGATCAGGGCGGGCCAGCGCCACGTTGAGCGCCACGCCGCCCCCGTAGGAGTGCCCGACGAGGTGCACGTTGCCCTCGGTCTGGTCGATGAGCGCGATGGACCTGGCTGCCTCGTCGGCGAGCGTGAAGGCGCGCTCGCCAGTCCAGGGCCCGCTGTTTTCGCAGCCATAGTGCTCGGGCGCCAAGACCTCGTAGCTGCCGCCGAGGGCCTCGGTGAGATAGGACCATTGGCCGGCCCCGGCACCCGAGCAATGCAGGGCGATCACCCGCCCGCGACGCACCGGCCGCGGCGGATACACCATATTGACGTTCATGGGAGTTGCGCCTTCCTGGATCGTGGGCTCAGAGGTAGGACCGCCGCGTGTCTCTCGCGATTCGCCGTCGCCCCTGACGGAGGGCTCGATCTGCGAGCGCGAAAGGCCGATGTCCTTCAGCTCGCGGTCGCTCATCGACTTGAGGTGAGCGATCGCCGCCTCCTCCATGCGCCAGGCAATGTAGGCGCCCCACCAACGCATCACCGCTGCTCCGGCCGTGGCGAGGAACTCGCTGGCCGCATTGGTGTTCCGGGCTGTTGCTTTTGAAATTGTGCTCATGGTCATCTCCTGTTGCTTGCCGTTTCAATTCACGTTGCGGCTTTCCGCCGTCTCGGCATGCGCTGGATGTACACGGGCGCAACGGCCCATGCTTGCAGCTATCCTGTAGAGTTTCTGGAGATGTTTTGGATTGAGCGGCGAAGGCGTGGGCACGGGCGTGCCCTGCCGCGGGTCGCTGGTTCGGGACCAGCGGCGCAGCCGGCAAGGTTGCCGGCCTGCCGCAGGTGCCCCTCTTAGTCTTCCAGCCCCAGCTTCAGGAACGTGCCCCGGATTTGCTTCACGAGGCCCTGCTCGCGATAGGGGAAAGCGCGGAAATAGTCGCTGATGCGATAACCCGGATGGAGGTTCTTCAGGCGCCTCAGGTATTCGCGCGCCACCGTTTCCCGGCCGGCCGAGGCGTTGCAGAAGGCCGCGATCGCGAGAATGTGATAGTGGGCGTTGGGCTGGCGCACGGCGCGGTCGGAAAGGTTCGCGCCTTCATCGGTCTTGCCGAGAACCGTGGCGACGAAGGCGTGGGCGGCCAGCATCGCAAAGCTCATCAGGTCATAGGGACTGAGCCGACGCGCCTGCAGCACGGCAGTTTCGCTCTTTTCACACTCTGCGTTGATCATCTGCGCAAAGGCCAACGAGTAGTGGCCGCTGGCGAAGTTCGGATTGAGCCTGACCGACTCGCCTATCTGCTCGATCGCGTGATCGAGGTCTTGCCGCAGAAGGCTGGTGCGGCCGAGCGCCCAATGTGCCAAAGGCTCGCGCGGATCGAGCTGGAGGGAATGCTCAGCGTATTCGACCGCTCGCTGGATCTCACCCTCCCGATCCTGGCCGATTTCGAGAAAGGCGCGCTGCCAGTGCACGAACGAAAGCCCAGCAAACACACGCGGGGCGTTGGGATCGAGCTTGGCCGCGAGCTTGAAAAGCCGCTCCGCCTCCTCGTAGCCCTCGGGCGTGAACTGATACATGTGCCAAGTGGCGCGGTGGTATGCGCTCCAGGCGTCGAGGCTCGATGGGTGCGTGAGCAGAGCGCGCCGGCGCTCGGTCTGCTCGATCTCGGTCTCGACGGCCCTCACGATCTGGTTGGCGATCTCGTCCTGGATCTCGAAGATATCATCGACGGTGCAATCGAAATGCTCGGCCCACGCCTCGCATCCCGCGACCGCGTCGGCGAGCGCTGCGTGCACGCGAATTCGCTTTCCCATCAGGTAGACGTTGCCGTGCACGACATAGCGCACGCCGAGTTTGCGAGAGACGCTGCGCGGATCGTGCGACAGGCCGCGAAACGTGAAGGCCGTGCCGCGCGAAATAACGAACAGCCAGCGTGTGCGGGCCAACCTCGTCATGATGTCCAGGGAGAGCCCGTCGCAGATGATCTGCCCGTCGTCGTCCCCGCTCAGCATGTGAAATGGAAGCACTACGACCGACGGCCGCTTGGGGAAGCTCAGATCGAGGCCGGCAATGTTGTCGTCGACATCGCGACCCGGATCGGCTCGGTTGGGCACCCACAATTCGATGTTGCCGCCCGAGGGCGCCGTCCCGTGCTGGAGGACATGAAGGCTTGGCAGACGTCTGGGCGACCGCCACTTCCGGCTCGGCCGCCCGCTCCACGCCGCTGGTCTCGCTCTCGATGACCACCGGCCCCACGAACCGAATGCCGCGGCGATGAATGGTGCGGATCAGCGATTGGGCCTTGCCGTCGTCCCCGATCGCGCGGCGCGCGGCCTTTATGCGGCTCGAGATGGCGGCATCGGAGACAATGCGACCCTTCCAGACGTTCTCGATGATCTCGTCCCGCGTGACGATGCGTCCGCGGTTCTCGATCAGCAGCACGAGCAGGTCGAAGACCTGCGGCTCGACCGCAACGCTCTCGCCATCGCGACGAACTTCGAACCGGTCCGTGTCGACCTGGCAGGGGCCGATCGTGAAGATCACGCAAGCCTCCCTACCCGCCGATACCAGCGGAGCAGGCTGACGCCGCCTGCGCCGCCGGCCTTGTCAGCCGCCACCCCCCTTTCGGCAAATCTCCATGAATTCTCCAGATTGAAATCAAGCGCATCTGATCCCGACAGCTAAACTTCCCGCGTGTCCCGTCGCGCAACGAAACGTTGCCGACAGTTGGGACCCGTGACGGAGGGACAGATGGGGAAGCCTTGCGCCATTTGCAAAGGTGCCGGGCCGAAGCCGCTACCTCCCCGAGACCAGGGTACTCTTCCTGCGCGCACCCCGCGCCTATGCGGTGCAGCGAATGCCGCGCATGCGGCCAAACCGCCAAAACCGCTGCAAGGTTAGGCCGTCAGCACAGATTTGGCCAGTGCGGCAGCGACATGCTCGCAGCACAACTGGTATCCCCCATCCGCCATGATGAGTGCCAGCGGTTCAATCGACGATCAAATCGCCGGCATTCTCGCCGCTGGCGTCGTTGACACCGGCAAAGTAAGTTTCAGCCCAGGGCCGCTCGATTGGGGCTGGTCACGACGCGTGGAGACTGAGGTCCAGTTTTCTAGGGAGACGATGCAATGCCATACCGGGGCATGACCGTGGAGATGATCAAGATCAACGGCGACAAGGGCACACCGATCTCGGCCTATGTGGCGCGCCCCTCGGGGCCGGGCCCGTTCCCCGGTGTCGTGCTGGTCCACCATCTCCCCGGTTGGAGCGAGTGGTATATCGAGCAGACGCGCAAGTTCGCACACCACGGCTACATCGCCATCTGCGCCAACCTCTATGAGCGTAACGGCCAGGGCAACCCCGATGACGTCGCCGCCAAGGTGCGCGCCGAGGGCGGCGTTCCGGATGCCCAGGTTGTGGGCGACACGGAGGGTGCCGTGAAGTGGATGCGTGCGCAGCCGGGCCTCAACGGCAAGGTCGGCCTCTTCGGCTCCTGCTCCGGCGGGCGGCACGCCTTTCTCTATGCCTGCCACAAGAAGGACGTGGATGCCTGCGTCGAGCTGTGGGGCGGCCGTGTGGTGATGGCCAAGGAGGAGCTCAACGCCAAGACACCGGTATCACCGATCGAGCTCACCAAGGATCTCTGCTGCCCGCTGCTCGGCATCTTCGGCAACGAGGATCGTGCGCCGAGCCCGGAGCAGGTGAACCAGCACGAGGCCGAGCTCAAGAAGCACGGCAAGGCTCACGAGTTCTACCGCTACGACGGCGCCGGCCACGGCATCTTCTACTACCACCGGCCGCTGTACCGGGTGGAGCAGGCGCTCGACGGCTGGAACAAGGTGTTCGCGTTTTTCGGCAAGCATCTGGCGAGGTAACTGGATATGTGCACATCGATCGTCGAGATCGCGCCGGGCCGAGGGCATGGCCAAGCGCGAGGACGGGTGGTTCCCGCTCACGCACTCGGTGGTCGCCTACGACCACGCGCGCCACGCGGTGCTCGCGGACGTGATCACCTTGGACTTCGTCAATCTGGGCCTGCCGCCGAGCGCGCGGGCGGCCGTCGAGCTGACCCTCGATGCGGCCAAAGCGCTGCACGCCGCACTGGCCAAGGCCATCGCCGAGGCTGAGATCGAAGAGGCAGAGCGGGCGCAGGGGCTCGAGCGGGCGCGCTCCGGCGCTCCGTCGTCTGCGACCGTATCGCGCATTGCTGCCTAGCGCCGAGCGCTGCCCGCCCCCCGCGCGGCATCGGACCCGACGGCCGGCCAGTCGCCGCACGACTAGGACGGCTCTAGTTGTCGAGGAAGCTGCGCAGCTTGCGACTGCGGCTCGGGTGCTTGAGCTTCCTCAGCGCCTTGGCCTCGATCTGGCGGATACGCTCGCGCGTTACCGAGAACTGCTGGCCGACCTCCTCGAGGGTGTGGTCGGTGTTCATGCCGATGCCGAAGCGCATCCGAGCACGCGCTCCTCGCGTGGCGTCAGGCTCGCCAGCACCCGCGTCGTGGTCTCGCGCAGGTTGGATTGGATCGCCGCGTCGATGGGCAGCACCGCGTTGCGGTCTTCAATAAAGTCGCCGAGGTGGCTGTCCTCCTCGTCGCCGATCGGCGTCTCCAGTGAGATCGGCTCCTTGGCGATCTTGAGGACCTTGCGCACCTTCTCCAAGGGCATGGCGAGCTTCTCGGAGAGCTCCTCGGGCGTGGGCTCCCGGCCGATCTCGTGCAGCATCTGCCGGCTCGTGCGCACGATCTTGTTGATGGTCTCGATCATGTGCACGGGGATGCGGATGGTGCGCGCCTGGTCGGCGATCGAGCGGGTGATCGCCTGCCGGATCCACCACGTGGCGTAGGTGGAGAACTTGTAGCCGCGGCGGTACTCGAACTTGTCGACCGCCTTCATCAGGCCGATGTTGCCTTCCTGGATCAGGTCGAGGAACTGCAGGCCTCGGTTGGTATACTTCTTGGCGATGGAGATGACGAGGCGCAGGTTGGCCTCCACCATCTCCTTCTTGGCCTGGCGCGCCTCGCGCTCGCCCTTCTGCACGGCTTTGACGATGCGGCGGAACTCGGTGATCTCCAGGCCCGTCTCGGAGGCGAGCGTGCGGATGTCCTCGCGAATGCCGTCGATCGAGCGGCGCTCGTGCTTGATGAACTGTCCCCACTTGCGCCCGGACTCCGACATGCGCTCGATCCAGGCCTGGTCGAGCTCGTTGCCGAAGTACTCGTCGATGAAGTGCTGGCGCGGTACGCCGTAGCTGTCGGCCATCCGCATCAGCCGGCTCTCCAGCGCCACCAGGCGCTTGTTGATGGAGTAGAGCTGCTCCACCAGGCTCTCGATGCGCGCGTTGTTGAGCGACAGGCTTTTGACGTAGCCGATGATCTCGTCGCGCAGCTTGTCGTAGCCGCGCTGCTGCTGGCGCGTGAACTGCTCGCTCGCAACCTGCATCTCGACTTTCTTGTCCTGCAGCTTGCGCAGCTTCTTGTAGGTGCCGGCGATGTTGTCGAAGGTCTCGAGCACCTTTGGCTTCAGCTCGGCCTCCATGGCCGCGAGCGAAAGCGCGTTCTCGAAATCCTCCTCGTCCTCCAGCTCGCCCTCCGGGCGCGGCGCGCCCTCCTCGCCGTCGGCAGCGCCGTTGCTCTGCGCGGCTGCGGGTGGGGGAGCCTCGACGGGCGGCGGGGCAGCCGGCATCACCGGCGGCGGCGCGGCCTTGGCCTCCGGCCCCTCGTAGGTGGCCTCCAGATCGATGATGTCGCGCAGCAGGATCTTGGCGTCCTTGAGCTCGTCGCGCCAGATGATGACCGCCTGGAAGGTGAGCGGGCTCTCGCACAGCCCGGCGATCATGGCCTCGCGGCCGGCCTCTATGCGCTTGGCGATGGCGATCTCGCCCTCGCGCGAGAGCAGCTCCACCGAGCCCATGTCGCGCAGGTACATGCGCACGGGATCGTCGGTGCGCTCGGTCGGCTCGGCGCGGGTCTGCGTCACGGCGGGAAGGCTCGGCGCGGTAACGGCGCGGCTGGTCGGCTCCTCCTCCTCGGCCTCTTCGCCGTCCTGGGCGGGGGCCTCGTCCGGCTCCTCGCTCTCCACCACCGTAATCCCCATGTCGGACAGCATCGACATGGTGTCCTCGATCTGGTCGGGCGAAACCTCCTCGGAGGGCAGCACGGCATTGAGGGCGTCGAGCGTGACAAAGCCGCGCGCTTTCGCGGTCTTGATGAACTTTTTTACCGCCGCATCCGAGAGGTCGAGAAGGGGGCTATCCTTCTCCGGCGCCTCGGATTGGGTGGCGGTCTGCTCGTCGGCCTTCGCGGTCATTGCCATTCCATAACTCCCGAGCACGCGGCTGCGGCGCAGCACGCGGTGGAAAATTTGAGCGCTGTTGTTCGGGCGCTTTGATACGCCACAAACGAAAGCGCGCGTCGGGCGGCATGCCGCCACGCTGGCTTATCACGGAAAACCCCCATTGCTGCCGGAGCGCGAAGGCCGGGCGCATGGCTCCTGTGGCCTTCATTCAGGGAGTTTGCCAGGCATACACAACTTGCGCCTGCGACGCCAGTTTTCTTTTCCGCTATGAACGGGGAATCTAGCGAATTCATTCCCCGCCGACGCGGCGTCCCGGCACTCATCGTGCGTTGCTCTCGTTCGGCGACCGTCATAATTAAACGCGGTCCAGTGTCATGCGGCACTGGGCTCTTCCATCTCGATCTTCACCGCCAGCCGCTGCTGCAGCTCCGCAATCCGGCCCCAGGCCTCTTCGCTCGGGTTTGCCTGCCAATCGCGCTCGGCCGCATCCAGTGCACGTTTCAGACCAACCTGAGCCTGATGCAGCGCAACCGCATGCCCCCAGCCGCTCTCGACGCTGGCGGCATCCGTATCGGCTTGAGCGAATTTGTCGCTTCGGTGGGTGATCGCCCGCTCGGCCATGGCCACCACCTTGTCCAGGCCCAGTGTCGACAGGTGGGTGCGCACTTCGTCCCTGTCAAGAGTGATGCCCTGGGCCAGGAGCCCGAGCAGGGCATCGCGCAGTCGCACCAGTGGCGGCGAGGTCAGGCCGACCTCTGCCACCTCCTCGCACCGGGCCTCCAGCAGCCAGGGGTGATTGACGAGGGTAACGACGAGCAGCGCCTCCCGGGCGGGCAGAGGGAGCGTGCGCTCGGCAAGCTCGTTGCTTCTGACCGCCAATGAGGCCGGATTGACGCTCCGCGGCAGTTTGCGAACCCGCCCCTCGGTTCTCGCGCGCTCGGCGACCCGCCAATCGACTTCGGTGTTGTTGCGCCGTTTGCCGGCAAATCGGGCGTCCCGCCGGCCATTGAACCCTGCCAGGTCGCGTGTAGCCCTGCGGTTCTTTTCCCACAGGGTCGCCTTGAGCTCGCTCTCGTAGTGCCGGCGCACGTCGGCATCGGCGATGCGCGCGACGAGAGCCTTGAGCCGCGCATCCAGGTCGGCACGTCGCTCGGGCGTCAGCGCGGGCTGGCCCTGCCGCTCCTCCCGCTCCATCAGCACGTCGAACAGCGGCGCGGTCTTGTGGTCGAGGATGTCCTGGAAAGCCGCGGCGCCGTATTGGCGGATGAGATCGTCGGGGTCGAGACCGTCGGGCAGGAAGGCAAAACGCACGCTGAAGCCGGGCCTCAGAAGCGGAAGCACGGTTTCCACCGCCCGGAATGCGGCCCGCCGACCCGCGGCATCGCCGTCGAAGCACAGCACCGGCTCGGCCGCCATGCGCCACAAGAGCCGCACCTGGTCCTCGGTCAAGGCCGTGCCGAGCGGCGCCACGGTCTGCGGGAAGCCCGCCTCCGACAGGGCGATGGCGTCCATGTAGCCTTCTACCGCGATGACCTGGCGCCTTGTCGTGGGCGGGCCCGCGGGCGAGGTGGGCGTTATAGAGGTTGGCGCCCTTGTGGAAGAGCGGCGTCTCTGGGGAATTCAGGTACTTGGCGGGGGCGTCGGGGTCCAGCGCCCGCCCGCCGAAGGCGATCACGCGGCCCCTCAGATCGGTGATCGGGAACATGATGCGGTTGCGGAAGCGATCGTAGGCGACGGGGATGTCCTCGCCCGTCGATCGAGCATGCCGGAGGCCACCATCTCGGCCGTCGTGAAGCCGGCCTTGGCGAGATGCTCCTTGCAGCGCCGACCGGTCGTTGGGCGCATAGCCGAGGCGGAAGCGGGCGATAGTGGCCGCGCTGAGCCCGCGCTTGTCGAGGTAGCGGCGCGCCTCGGCAGCCACGGGCCGGCGCCAGCTGCGCCTCGAAGAAGCTGCGCCGCGGCCTCCAGCAGCGGCGTGGAGGCGAGCGCGCTCGTCCTCCTGCTCGACCTCGCGCGGGCCGGCCTTCGGAATGGGCAGGCCGGCTTCCTCGCGCCAGCCGCTCGACCGCCTCGGGAAAGGACAGCCCTTCGGTCAGCATCAGGAACTTGAAGATGTCGCCGTTCTGGCCCGAGGAGAAGTCGAACCAGGAGCCCTTGTGGTCGTTGACGAAGAACGAGGGCGTCCTCTCCTGCTTGAAGGGCGAGAGCCCCTTCATCTCGCGGCCCGCGCGCTTCAGCGCGACCTTGCGCGCCACCACCTGGCTGACGGGCAGCCGGGCGCGGATCTCGTCGAGCAGGGAAGGCGGAAAGCGCATGGGTGTCGAATCAGCGAGGGTGTCCGAGCGGACACTCCTTATGTGATTCGCTGCAATTTCCCTTCACCGACCCCAGGGCGCCGCGATCTCCCGCCCATTTCCACAGGGTCGAGGGAGGTTGGGTCAGAGCGCTGACCCGCGAGCCTACTTCAACAGCTCCTTCACCAGCCCGCTCGCCTTGGCGAAGTCCATGCGGCCGGCGTAGCGCGCCTTCAGGGCGCCCATCACCTTGCCCATTTCCTTGGCGCTTGTCGCGCCCGGTCTCCTTGATCGCGGCGGCGATGGCCTCCTTGGCCTCGGCCTCGCTCATCTGCTTGGGCAGGAACTCCTCGATGACGGCGATCTCGGTCGCCTCCTGCTCGGCCTGCTCCTTGCGGCCGGCCTTCTCGTAGATGGCGAGCGACTCGCGGCGCTGCTTGATCATCTTCTGCAACAGGGCCGGCATCTCCGGCATCGGGGATCGGCGCTCTGGCGGCGATGTCGCGCTCCTGCAGGGCGGCACTGATGAGGCGCAACGCCGACAAGCGCGGCTTGTTCTGCGCCTTGAGCGCAGCCTTCGTTTCTGCCATCAGCCGGTCGCGCATGGCATCGTTCCTTTCGTGCTGAAAGTCATGTATGCCGGGCCGAAGCGCTTGACCTGCACGCGACCATCGTCGCGCGGGACGACGGAGAAAAGCCATGGCGAACGATACTCCAAAGCCTTGGACCGATGCGCCGCTCACCGGCCGGCTGGTGCTGGCGGACGGCACGGTCATCGCCGGGCACGGGCTCGGCGCCACCGGCTCGGCCGTCGGCGAGGTGTGCTTCAACACCGCGATCACCGGCTACCAGGAGATCCTCACCGATCCCTCCTATGCCGGCCAGATCATCACCTTCACCTTCCCCCACATCGGCAACGTCGGCGCCAACCCGCGAGGACACGCGAGACCTCCAACCTGGCGATGCGCTCGGGCGTGCGCGGCTGCGTGCTGCGCGCCGAGGTGACGGCGCCCTCCAACTACCGCGCCGCAGAGCACCCTCGACCAGTGGCTGAAGGCGCGCGGCATCATCGCGCATCGACCGGCGATCGACACGCGCGCGCTCACCGCCCGCATCCGCGAGAAGGGCATGCCCAACGGCGTCATCGCGCACGAGCCCTCTGGCCGGTTCGACCTCGACAAGCTGAAGGCCGAGGCGAAGGCCTGGCCGGGCCTCCTCGGCCTCGACCTGGTGCCGGAGGTTACGGCGGGGCAGAGCTACACCTGGGACGAAACGCGCTGGGCGTGGGGCAAGGGCTACGGCCGGCAGGAGAAGCCCGACCTGCACGTGGTGGCGGTCGACTACGGCCTCAAGCGCAACATCCTGCGCTGCCTCGCCACCGCGGGCTGCAAGGTGACGGTGGTGCCCGCCACCGCCAGCGCCGAGGAGATCCTGGAGCGCAAGCCCGACGGCGTGTTCCTCTCCAACGGTCCAGGCGACCCGGCGGCGACGGGGGAATACGCCGTGCCCGAGATCAAGAAGCTGGTAGCGTCGGGATTGCCCGTGTTCGGCATCTGCCTCGGCCACCAGATGCTCGGGCTGGCGCTCGGCGGCAAGACCGAAAAGATGCATCAGGGCCACCACGGCGCCAATCATCCGGTAAAGGACTTCACGACAGGCAAGGTCGAGATCACCTCCATGAACCACGGCTTCGCCGTCGATCGCGACAGCTTGCCGGCGGAGGCCGAGGAGACCCACGTGTCCCTGTTCGACGGCTCCAACTGCGGGCTCAGGCTGAAGGGCAAACCGGTCTTCTCCGTGCAGTACCACCCGGAGGCCTCGCCCGGCCCCGAGGACAGCCACTACCTCTTCACCCGGTTCGTCAATTTGATGCGGGAACAGAAGGGCCTGCCGCCGCTGCCCGAACGGGGAGCAAGTGATCGGACTCTGCCCGAAGCCCGTTCTTCGCTCTAGGACATCTCTTGGGAGCGCTTTCAGCTTGGCACCCGAGAAGGTCGAAATCGTCGACGCCAAGTCCCATGGATCGATGAGGCCGCGACGACCCTACTTGGGTTGCCGCTCGAGCAGGACGGTGCCGACAGGGCCGTCCAAGCCCCATCTTGTGCCGTTGCCTTGCGCTGAAGCTCGCCGACTTGGACACGCGGTGAGCATCCTGCCCGCTGCGGCCAATTGAAGCGTGTCCGGCAGCGGCCCGTCCGCCAGCTATAGCCAAGCCCGCTGCGCTGCAATATGAAGCGGGCGCATGCCGAAGCGCACCGACATCAAATCCATCCTCATCATCGGCGCGGGCCCCATTGTCATCGGCCAGGCCTGCGAGTTCGACTATTCGGGCACCCAAGCCTGCAAGGCGCTGAAGGCCGAGGGCTACCGCATCGTCCTCGTCAACTCCAATCCCGCCACCATCATGACGGACCCGGAGCTGGCCGATGCAACCTATATCGAGCCGATCACGCCCGAGGTTGTGGCCAAGATCATCGCGGCAGAGAAGCCCGACGCCCTGCTGCCGACCATGGGCGGACAGACCGCCCTCAACACCGCGCTCGCGCTCGACAAGATGGGGGTGCTGGCCGAGCACGCCGTGGAGATGATCGGCGCCAACGCGGTCGCCATCGCCAAGGCCGAGGATCGCCTGCTCTTCCGGGAGGCCATGACGAAGATCGGCCTCGCCACGCCGAAATCGATGCTCGCGCACGACCGCGAGGAGGCGATGCGGGCGCTCGAGCACGTCGGGCTGCCGGCGATCGTGCGCCCCTCCTTCACGCTCGGCGGCATGGGTGGCGGGGTCGGCTACAACCGCGAGGAGTTCGCCGAGATCATCGAGCGCGGGCTCGACGCCTCGCCGGCGCATCAGGTCCTCGTCGAGGAGAGTGTGCTCGGCTGGAAGGAGTTCGAGATGGAGGTGGTCCGCGATCGCGCGGACAACTGCATCATCGTGTGCTCCATCGAGAACGTCGATCCCATGGGCGTGCATACCGGCGACTCGATCACGGTGGCGCCGGCGCTCACCCTGACCGACAAAGAATACCAGATCATGCGCAACGCCTCGATCGCCGTGCTGCGCGAGATCGGGGTGGAGACCGGCGGCTCCAACGTGCAGTTCGCCGTCAACCCGGCCGACGGCCGCCTCGTCGTCATCGAGATGAACCCGCGCGTGTCGCGCTCCTCCGCGCTCGCCTCGAAGGCGACCGGCTTCCCGATCGCCAAGGTCGCGGCCAAGCTCGCCGTCGGCTACACGCTGGACGAATTGGAGAACGACATCACCGGCGGCGCCACGCCCGCCTCCTTCGAGCCCACCATCGACTACGTCGTCACCAAGATCCCGCGCTTCGCATTCGAGAAGTTCCCTGGCGCCGAGCGCACGCTCACGACCTCGATGAAATCGGTGGGCGAGGTGATGGCGATCGGGCGCACGTTCGCCGAGAGCTTGCAGAAGGCGTTGCGGGGCCTGGAGTCGGGCCTGACAGGCCTCGACGATATCGACCTGTGGGGTCTGGGGCAGGGCGACGACAAGAACGTGATCCGCGCCGCGCTCGGCACGCCGACGCCCGACCGGCTGCTGAAGGTGGCGATGGCCATGCGTCTGGGTGTGGACCACGAGCAAATCTACACCTCTTGCAGGATCGATCCCTGGTTCCTGATGCGCATCCAGGAGATCGTCGACATGGAGGCGCGGGTGCGGGCACACGGCCTACCCCCATCCGCAGGCGCGTTCCGGCAGCTCAAGGCGATGGGCTTTTCGGATGCGCGGCTCGGAAAGCTCGCTGGAGCGAGCGAGGGCGACGTGCGCGCACGCCGCCAGGCGCTGGGAGTGAGGCCGGTGTTCAAGCGGGTCGACACGTGCGCCGCCGAGTTCGCATCGCCCACCGCCTACATGTACTCCACCTACGAGCGCGGGCTCGTCATGTCCGATCCAGGCAAGCCGGAGAACGCCCCGCTCGACGAGGCCGAACCCTCGGCACGCGACAAGGTGATCATCCTGGGCGGGGGTCCCAATCGCATCGGCCAGGGGATCGAGTTCGACTATTGCTGCTGCCATGCGGCATTCGCGCTGAGCAAGGCCGGCACCGAGACCATCATGGTCAACTGCAACCCCGAGACGGTCTCCACCGACTACGACACCTCCGACCGGCTCTATTTCGAGCCGCTGACCGCCGAGGACGTGCTCGAGATCATTGCGGTGGAGCAGTCCAAGGGCACGCTCAGGGGCGTGATCGTGCAGTTCGGCGGACAGACGCCGCTCAAGCTCGCCGGCGCGCTCGAGGAAGCCGGCGTGCCGATCCTGGGCACCTCGCCCGATGCCATCGACCTTGCCGAGGACCGCGACCGCTTCAAGGAGCTGGTGGAACGGCTGGGGCTCAAGCAGCCCGACAGCGGCATCGCGCGTACTCCCTCCGAAGCCCGCAGCGTTGCCGACAAGCTCGGCTACCCCGTGATGATCCGGCCCTCATACGTTCTGGGCGGCCGCGCCATGGAGATCGTCGCCGACGGCGCCGAGATCGATCGCTATGTGACGAGGCTCTCTGCCACGCTCGATCAGCCCTCCGAGCTCGTTGTGTCGGAGAAGCGCCCCCTGCTCATCGACCGCTACCTGGCCGACGCCATCGAGGTCGACGTCGACTGCCTGTGCGACGGCCGCGACACGTTCGTGTGCGGCATCATGGAGCATATCGAGGAGGCCGGCATCCATTCCGGCGACAGCGCCTGCTCGCTGCCGGCCCACTCACTCGCCTCGTCGATCCTGGTGCGGCTCGAGAAGCAAACGCGCGACCTGGCGCTCGCCCTCAAGGTGGTCGGGCTGATGAACGTCCAGTACGCCGTGAAGGGCACGCGAGATCTACATCCTCGAGGTCAATCCGCGCGCCTCCCGCACGGTTCCGTTCGTCGCCAAGGTGATCGGCAAGCCGATCGCCGGCATTGCCGCGCGCGTCATGAACGGCGAGCCGCTTTCCGCCTTCAGGCTCAAGAGCGGCAAGCTCGCCCACGTGGCCGTGAAGGAGGCCGTGTTTCCCTTTGCGCGCTTCCCGGGTGTCGATACCATTCTCGGGCCCGAGATGCGCTCCACCGGAGAGGTGATGGGGATCGACCGCGATTTCGCCATGGCCTTCGCCAAGAGCCAGCTCGGCGCCGGCAACATCCTGCCAAGTTCGGGGGCCGTGTTCGTGTCGGTGCGGGATGCCGACAAGGAGGGCATCCTCGGGGCCGTCCGCGATCTCGTCGACCTCGGCTTTCGCATCCTCGCCACCCGCGGCACCCGGCGGGCACTCGCCGCACACGGCATACCCTGCGAGCAGGTCAACAAGGTGCTCGAGGGGCGCCCCCACATCGTCGACCTAATGAAGAACGGCGAGGCGCAACTGGTGTTCAACACCACCGAGGGGGCCAAGGCGCTCACCGACTCCAAGGATATTCGGCGTACTGCCTTGCTCTACCACATTCCCTACTATACAACCTTAGCTGGTGCGCTGGCGGCAACTCAGGCCATCAAAGCGCTGGCAGCCGGAACCCTTGCGGTGGCGCCGTTGCAGTCATTTGTTGATAACGCATCCTGAAGGATGCAGCGGACGTATCGCCCTGAAACAGGGCTGGCCAAACCCAAAAGACTGAGTGAAACTGAACAACTGGTGCCGCGGCGTCAAGGCCGGGCCGGCCCGGAGAATGTGAGCGAGGCCCATGGAAAAGGTGCCGATGACGATGGAGGGGTTCAAGAAGCTCGAGGCCGAGCTGCACCGCCTCAAGGTCGAAGAGCGTCCGCGCATCATCCAGCAGATTTCGGAGGCCCGAGACCACGGTGATCTTTCGGAGAACGCTGAGTATCACGCGGCCAAGGATGCCCAGGGGCTCAACGAGGCCAAGGTCGCCGAACTCGAGGACAAGCTGTCCCGCGCCGAGGTGATCGACCCGGCCAAGCTTTCCGGCACGACGGTCAAATTCGGCGCCACTGTCACCCTCGAGGACGAGGATTCCGGCGACAAGGTCAAATACAAGATCGTCGGCGAGCACGAGGCCAGCGTGCGCGAAGGCAAGATCTCCATCACCTCACCGATTGCGCGTGCCCTGATTGGAAAGTCAAAGGGCGACAGCGCAGAGGTCACAACCCCCAGGGGAACGCGCAGCTACCAGATCCTGAAGGTCGAATTCAAATAGCAGGGTCGGCGCCACAAGCGCTATCCGCCATCGGATAGCAGCGTGCTGCAAGCGAGCCATACCCCGGCGTTGCTATGCTCCCCCGACCGGCACCGGCGCTTGCGTTTCACGCAACGCGTGCACGATACTTTTCCACACCTTGCCGCAGTTGTCCAAAGGAGGCCTGAATCTAAGACTTGAGTGCGTGGTGCTGGGGGATTGGCTGTCGGGGGCGGCCACAGCATGTTCATGCGTAGACATTACTTTGCCGCGACATCGGCGGGCAGGTGCGGTCAGTTTCTCGCGGCCCTGGTTTTTGGCGCCGCCGTGCTGAGTGGCGTCGTGACCGCCGGGCACAGGCACACGCACAATTTCGCCAACGTCCCGCAACAACAAAAACCGCCGGCCTCTCCCTCCAAACCACCGTCTGCTCCGGCAGCGCAAAACGGTCCGCCCCAACATCCCAAGCCGCCAGGCTTCAATCCGCCGAACAACCCGTCGCAGCACAAGCACAACGCGGGACCGGCGCTCGCTATGCCGAAACACCCGATGCTTCAGTCTCATCAGTTCAAACCAAGCCAACACTTGCCCCCGCCCAAGCCAACTCAGCAGGCGCAGCCCAAGCCGGCCCAAAAGAGGCCGCAGGCTGTGCCGCCGATCACCTTGCCCATCATGGCCGCGCCGTCGCTCCCGACCTTTGCACCGGCGGCCACGCCAGCTGCGGCGTCCGAGACATGGGCGCCCACGATTGCGGCTGCGACCAACGATGCGGACACGCCCATGAAGGTCGGCGTTCTGCAGCAGGAGGAGGAAAGCTTTGCAAAGCCGCAAGTGAAGTCGCTCGTGCAGAAAGCCAGTGCCAAGGCGAGCAAGACATCCGACCCCAACGCTCCACCCGAAATCTCGATCGGCGTGGGCATGCCGCCGCAGACCGGGACCTATAGGCGCAACGAAATTCTCGCCGGCAAGCTTTCGCCCGCTGCGAAGGCACGCGTAATCGGGCTCGGCTACGACCTGAGCGAGAACTCGACATCGGGCCTCAGCCGCATTTACCTGCCGCCGCTACGCGAGGCATGGGAGATCGCGCACGGACTAGAGCAGGAATTCCCCAACCAGGGATTTGCGCTGAACTACATCTATGAGCCCTATCGCTACGTGCTCGGGGAAGCCCCCATCGAAGCCAGCGTACCCGTGAGCCCCTCCGTTGGCTGCAGCACCGAGCGCTGCTATGGCCGCAGGGCTATAGGTTGGCAGGACCATCTCGCTGCGTGCGCCAAAGGTGTGAAGGTGGGCGTGATCGATACCGGCTTTGATGCCTCCCATCCCACGTTCGCCAAGCGCTCGGTGATGCCGACCGTTGTCATGCGGGCCGAGGATCCTGCCGCCAGGGCGCCGAACTGGCACGGCACCGGCGTGCTCTCACTCCTGGCCGGCGCGGCCACCAGCAGCACGCCGGGGCTCATTCCCGACGCCGACTTCCTGGTCGCCGACGCGTTCTTCGCCGGCGCTGCAGGCCAGCCGCAGACCGATACGGTGCATCTGCTGGAGGCCCTGCAGCGGCTCGCCAAGAACGGCGCTCAGATCATCAACATGAGCCTCGTGGGTCCCAGCGATGATCTACTCCACGACCGCATCGCCCATCTGAGCAAGCACAGGGGCATCATTTTCATCGCGGCTGCCGGCAATGGCGGCCAGCGCGCGCCGCCCGGCTATCCGGCAGCCTATCGGGAGGTCATCGCGGTGACTGCGGTGGACTCGAGCGGCAGAAGCTATCGCGACGCCAACCACGGCCGGTACATCAACGTGGCTGCGCCAGGCGTGCACATCTGGACGGCACTCCCCGACAACAAGGAGGGGATGCTGAGCGGGACGTCCTTCGCCGTTCCGTTCGTCACGGCCATCACAGCGGTGACCTACAACAGAAGCCGGCTGAAGGCCATGCTCGCCACCAAGCATCGCGAACTCGACCCCAAGGAGATGACCCTGGCGGGCTTCAGCGTCGACAAGGTCGAAGGCGGCGACAGCAGGCAGCAGCGCGAAACGTTCGGCCAGGGTTTGGTGAAGGCGCCCACCGATTGCGCTCCCAAACCGCAGCCGTGGGCGGCAAAGGTCCTACCCGGTCTGACGGCGCCGGCAGCTTGGCTGACGAACGTCAAGCCGGCCTCGTTCCAATAGGCGATGCGCCTCGTTCCGCTGCGGCGAGCGCCCGTGCGGCTGCGTAACCGAAGACAAAAGAGGCCTGCTTCTCGGCCGTCCGGCAGTGGGAGCCGGGGCGGCCTCGAAGCAGGCCAGAGAGAGCGGTCCCAGGCAGACACGGAAAGGGCCAGTGCCGCCTGGTCCGCCTTCGACCGAGACCACGCTGCCGAGGTGCGGGGTGCATCAGCCGCGCGGGCTCGATCAAACGGATCTGGGAACGGCGATGCGAGGCCACGGCCGCAAGGCGTGCTCCCGCGGGGATGTTCGCCGACCCGTGTCTCTGGTGGGTTTGCTCCTCGGCCTCAAATTCGACATGCGGCCGCAATGCGCCGCGTCAATCCCTTTCCCGCCAGTGCCCCTTGATGAGGGCTTTCTCCTTTGCCGCAGTAACGGCGCCTTCCGAGACGATTCTTTGCTTGGCGCCTTCCACGATCGCCGGGGTCTTGTGCGCAGATTTGTGCTCGGGCGCATTGGGCGATGCTTCGGGACGCGCCCCGGCGGCCACCCCATAGAGTTTGTCGGCAAATGGCGACGTCACGGGGACCAGCCACTGCCCGTCGCTGGCGCGGCACGCGAGCGACCTGTCCCGCAGCCCATCGCGCGAGACGAGGTCGAACTCTCTGCACCAGGAGTGGTCCTGGGTGTGAAGCGTGGCGATGGGCGTGATCGACAGTTGCTCGGAGATGTCGGCCTGCTCACCTGTGGGGGTTTGATCGAGCGCCCGCCGGAGCGCGGCCGAGGCGGTCATGCCCAGCTTGCCCAGCTTGACGAATTCGTAGCCGTCGGTCGCCGGGACAGCCGGGCGGATCACAAAGCCCACGAGCCAGGCCCCCAGAAGCATGCCGCAAAACGCAGCCACCGCGAGCATGGGCATGCGAGACCGGGCAGGCGCCTGCCTGCGCATGGCGGACTGGAGACGGTCAAACAGACGGCGCCGGGGCCGGACGGCCGCTGCCGGAGACTGCAGGACGCTCTGCACTCTGGCAGGGATGGGCGCGGCGAGGATGTCGTCGAAGGGCCGCGTGAGCGGGCCGCGTGTCTGCAGGAAGCCCTCGAGGGTCTGCATCAGCGCGGGGTCCCGTGCCAGCCCGTCCCTGACGACAGCGCGCCGCTCGACCGCGAGCACGCCGTCGGCGTAGCGCATGATCTCCTCGTCGGTGATCGCCATGACGGCGTCACCGTTGACCCGCTTCGTGTTGTCGGGGGTGCCGCTCATGCGGTGCCTCCCGGTCCCGGGGGCGGGAGGTTGGGGGCGGGGGCGCGCGCATGGCCTTCGAGGCGGGCATGCAACTCGCGGCGTGCCCTGGCCAGTCGGCTCATCACGGTTCCGATCGGCGTCTGCGTGATCTCGGCGGCCTCCTTGTAGGACAGCCCGTCGATGCACACGAGCGCAATCAGCACGCGCTGCTCGTTCGGCAGGTAGCTCAAGGCATCGCTGACGGCTTCCAGCGTCATCCGGCTCTCGACCACCTCGCGGCCGTCGACCCCGGCCAGCGTCTCCGCCGCCTCCACGTTCACCTGTTCGCCCCGCACCTTGCGGGCGCGTACGCGGTCAAGCCACAGGTTCTGAGCGATACGATACATCCAGCTGTCGAGCCGTGTGCCTGGTTGCCATTGCTCGACCCGCGACAGGGCGCGCATGCAGGCTTCCTGGACGAGATCGTCGGCTTGGTCCAAGTCTCCAGTGAGGGCTACTGCAAAGCGCCTCAAACGCGGCAACACCTCTACCATCCGAGTGCGGAGCTCGTCCGTCACGCGCCTGCCTCCCCGCGGGTCCTAATGACAACGAATCCTCCCAGATGGTTATTTCCCGATCATTAACAATCTCGTGGGGAGCGCGGCGCGGATTTGCCGCAATTTCCGGTCAGCGCGTGTGGCGCCTCTGCGCCAACGCCACCGGGACACCGGGCTCGAACTTCACCCGGCGCAGGACAAGCGTCGTTTTGACGCCGCCAACATTGGGCGCCGCCGTCAGGTCCGCGATGATGAAATCCTGAAATGCGGTCAGATCTGGGGCGACGCACTTGAGCAGAAAGTCGCTTTCCCCCGAGAGCATGTAGCATTCGCGCACCAGCGGCCAGGCCAGCACCCGGTTCTCGAAGGCGCGCAAGTCGGTCTCCGACTGGCTGTGCAGGGCAACCATGGCGAAGGCGATGACCTCGAAACCGACACTCTTCTCGTCGAGCAGGCCAAAATAGCCGGCGATCATGCCGGCTTGCTCCAGGGCCCGAACGCGCCGCAGGCACGGTGGCGGCGAGATGCCGACTTTGCGGGCGAGCTCCACGTTGCTGATCCGCCCGTTGGCCTGCAGCTCTTTGAGGATGCGCCAATCGGTAGCATCGAGGCGGGCGCGCATGCGGCTATGACTCCGGAGACTGCCGTTCGCGAATCTGACGCAGTGGCAGCGCCAAAGCAACTTTGTTTCGCTCTACCGACACAAAAACCCAGGCTTGGCGAAAGCAAATGACGGAAGCGCTCGACAGCGTCGCCGGCCGCAGCGGCTGGATCATCAGCGACGGCAAGTCTGGCAACGAGGTGCAGACCCGCGGCGTGTTTGACGCGCTGCAGCTCAACTACGCGATCAAGGCGGTCGACCCCAAGGGCCTCTGGAAGGCGTTATCGCCCTGGGGACCGGTCAGTCCGGCCGAGCGGTTCGGCACGCCGCAGAGCCAGTTCCGTCCACCCTGGCCCGATTTTGCGGTCTCGATCGGCCGTTTGACCACCCCCTACATTCGCCGCCTGAAGCGGGCGGCGGGCCTTGCCACCTATACGGTTATTCTCCAGAACCCGAAGGTGGCGCCGCAGGCTGCGGACCTGTTCTGGGTGCCGGAGCACGACGCGAGGCGCGGAGCCAACGTGATCACGACGCTGACAGCTCCGCACAGCTTCACGGCGCGGCGCTTGCGTGAGCTGCGCGCCAGCGTCCCGCCGCAGATCAGGGCATTGCCCACCCCGCGCGTCGCCGTGCTGCTCGGCGGCCCCAACGGCGACTACGCCTATACGGAGGCGGCGTTGGCGCGCCTTGCCTCTGCGCTGCAGGCGATAGCACGCCTTGGCGCCGGCCTCATGATCACGCCATCGCGACGCACGCCGTCTGCGGTTGTCGCGTTCGTGCGCGACGCGACGGCGGGCATGCCGCGCCTCTTCTGGGACGGGACGGGAGAGAACCCCTATCCGCAGTTCCTGGCCCAGGCCGATGCCTTCATCGCACCGGCGGATTCGGTCAACATGACCGGCGAGCCCTGCGCGACGGGCAAGCCCGTCTACGTGTTCGAGCCCGAGGGCGGATCGCCCAAGTTTGCGCGCTTTCACGAGGCCCTGCGCCGGCACGGCGCCACGCGACCGCTGCCGCAGAGCTTCGAGCGGCTCGAGACCTGGGAGTATGCGCCGCTCAACTCCTCCGAGGCGATTGCGGCCGAGATCGCGCGGCGTTGGCTCAAGCGGCGGCAGATGCTGGGCGTCCAGCGCCCCGCGTTGGCGGGGGAGGCTTGATGTTCAGGTCCATTCCGATCGTCCCGCTGGTGGTCGCCACCGCGCTCTTCATGGAGAATACGGACAACACCATCCTGGCCACCGCATTGCCGACGATCGCCCGCGACCTGGGGCTCGATCCCATCTCGCTCAAGCTCGCCGTCACCGCCTACCTGGTGAGCCTCGCCGTCTTCATTCCGGTCAGCGGCTGGGTGGCCGACCGCGTCGGCGCGTGCACGACGTTCCGTCTGGCGTTGATCGTATTCATGACGGCCTCCATGGGCTGCGCCTACTCGAGCACGCTGGGCGCATTCGTATTCTGGCGGGCGGTGCAGGGTATCGGCGGCGCCATGATGGTGCCGGTCGGCCGCATGGTGGTGATCCGGGCCGTTCCCAAGGGCGAGCTCGTTGCCGCGCTCTCCTTCATCTCCATGCCGGCGCTGATGGGACCGATGCTGGGGCCGCCGCTCGGCGGCCTGATCGTCACCTACACCGACTGGCGCTGGATCTTCTTCGTCAACATACCGATCGGCATTCTGGGCATTGTGCTGGCGACGCTGTTCATCCCCGAGCTCAAGGAGGAGACGCCGCCGCTCGATGTGCGCGGTTTCCTGTTTGTGTCGACCGGGCTCGGCGGCCTGATCCTGGGCACGGCGATGCTGGGGCGGCGCATCGCGCCGCCGGAGGTGGCGCTGGGGTGCGTGGTTGGGGGCGCGATTGCGCTCGGGCTCTATGCGCGCCACGCCCTGAGCGCGGCCCGGCCGCTGCTCGACCTGCGGCTGTTGCGCCTGCGCACGTTCGAGACGGGGATTGCGGGCGGTCTGTTCTTCCGTTTCGGCGTCGGTGCGAGCGCCTTCCTGCTGCCTTTGATGCTGCAGCTGGCGTTCGGGCTCGACGCGCTGCACTCGGGCCTCCTCACGTTCGCGGGGGCGATGGGGGCGTTTGTGGTGAAGCCGATGGCGCGCCGCATTCTCCGTCGCTTCGGCTTCCGCCGCCTGCTCATCGTCAACGGCGTGCTGGCCTCGACCGTTCTGCTGGCGTATGCCCTGTTCACGCCGTCGACGCCGCATTTCGTCATCCTGTGCGTGCTGCTGTGCGGAGGTTTTCTGCGCTCGCTGCAGTTCACGAGCCTGACGGCCATCACATACGCCGAGGTCGAGCCGCGCCAGGTGGGGTCGGCCACCAGCATGGCGAGCGTGGCCCAGCAGGTGTCGGTGAGCTTCGGCGTGGCGGTCGGGGCCATGGTGGTGGAGGCCTCCGAGGCGCTGCACGGGCACCTCGTGCCGCAAACCGAGGATTTTTCCATGGCCTTCGTGGTGGTGGGGCTGATGTCGATGGCCTCTGCGCTGCTGATGTTCCGGCTGGCCGCGGACGCAGGCGATGAGATTTCCGGTCGCGTGCTGCCAACGAGCGCCCCTTCTCGGGCCCCCGGCACCTGAGCTTGGGCGGCAAGCGGCGAAGAGCCAGCCGGAGCGGCAGCATGGGCGAGCGATGGAGCCAGGAGCGCGCCGCGGACTGGCAGGCCCGCGTCGGCTGGCTCGTTGGCTGCAACTACACGCCGACTTATGCGGCCAACCAGATCGAGCTCTGGTCGCGGGAAATGTTCGACGAGGGCGCCATCGCGCGCGAACTGGGCGACGCACAAGCTCTCGGCTTCAACGTGTTGCGCGTCTACCTGCACGATCTCGCCTACGCCGCAGACCCCCAGGGCCTGCTCGACCGCTTGGATCGTTTTCTCGAGATGGCGGCGGCGCGTGGGCTCGGCGTCGTGCCCGTGATCTTCGACAGCGTCTGGCATCCCCTTCCGCAGGCCGGGCCGCAGCCTGAGCCCAACCGCGGCGTGCACAACGCGGGCTGGGTGCAGAGCCCCGGCGTGCCTGTGCTGCGCGACGGCTCCCGTTTCGCCGCGCTCGAGCCTTATGTGCGCGCGCTCATCGAACGCTTTGGGCACGACCCGCGCATTCTGCTCTGGGATCTCTGGAACGAGCCCGACAACGCCAACCCGCAAGCCTACGGCGCGCTCGATCTCGGCACGGCCAAAAGCGAATTGGTGCGCCCGCTGCTCGATAGCGTGTTTGCGTGGGCGCGGGCGGCGGGAGCAACACAGCCGCTGACCAGCGGCCTGTGGGCCGGCGCCTGGGACGAGGGGTCGCTAACTCCACTGCAGCGCCTGCAACTCGAGCGCTCTGACGTCGTCACCTTCCATTGCTACGACGACGGCGCGGCCATAGCCGAGCGCATCGCCAGCCTGCGACGCTTCGGCCGGCCGCTGGTGTGCACCGAGTACATGGCGCGACCGCGGGGCTCGACGTTTGCCGCGATTCTGCCGCTGCTGGCCCGCGAGGACGTTGGCGCCATCAGCTGGGGCCTGCACCGCGGCCGCACGCAGACGCACCTGGCTTGGGATACGTGGGATGTGCCATGCATGACCGAGCCAGATGTCTGGTTCCACGACATCCTGTGGCCTGATGGGCGGCCATATCGGCAGGAGGAGGCGGACCTTATCCGGCACGCTGCGCGATGCCACGCTGGGCCCCGTGCTTAGTTGCGCGCCGCGCGACGGGCCCCGTGCCCGGGATCCATCTCTTCGCCGGCTCCGGCGGTGCTGAGGCTGAGGCGCCGGGCCCCCTACGCGGCGGCGGCTGCGCGTGGGCGGTAGATGGCCGTGTGGAGGATGCGCGCAATCGCCGTATCGCGTTGGCGACGACGAGGCCGTCGAGCTCCACGAAGCGGTGGCCCTTGCGCTCGTAGTTGGCCGTCACCTTGGCGCGCACGGTCAGCTCGTCGCCGACCTTGGCGGCAGCGAAGTGGTCGACCTTGCTGGCGACATGGATCCAGGGACCCAGCACGACGTTGTGGGTCAGCGCCCAGTTGAAGAGGCGCGGCAGCTGGCCCGGGTGCGAGAGGCCTTCGCGCAGATAGAGCGGATCGCGCTCGCGCACATCCTCGACGTAGCGGGCCGTCCAGTCCGGCGTGAGGCGCAGCGGCTTGATGCCGAGCCAGCGCCCGATCGGAAGCGAGGTCTCGTCCGCCGCTACGCGTTCCGCCGCGGCGTCGCTCTGCACGAAACCAGCGAGCGCCGGTGCCGCCGTCGCCGTCATCGCGGCATGGCCCGTCGCGCACAGCACGCCTTGGCTCGTCACCTCGATGTCGATCCCGCCGTCGCTCGCCACAGCGGTCACGCTCGCCGTCTCGCCCTCGTAGACCGGCTTGACGAAGCGCGCCTCGAGGCTGCCGTGCTCCAGGAACGCGCGTCCCCAGCGGGCGACGGGGGCGTGCGCCATGTAGGCATAGACGTCCACGCCGGGCACGAGCCCGCCCGAGAAGCCGAAGCGGCGCGCCACTGTGTCGTCGTGGATCTTGTTCTCGGAGTCTTTGGCGGTGTTGTAGGCGACGACGGCATAGGGCTCGAGGGCGGCGCTCATCTGGGACCTCGCGACTCTTCTGCTATTGGGCTGCAGCCGTCACCGGCGCGCCCGACGCCCACCACCGCTCCATGGGGTCGAGGATGTCCTCGAGCGGCCGGTAGCCGTTGGTGACGAGCGCATAGCCCTTCTCCTCGCTGCCCGCAATCAGCGTGGGAAAGCCGCGGATGCCGAGCTGCTGGGCGGTGAGGAAGTCGCGGAAGGTCTCGTTGCGGGTGTCGGGGGCGATGAAGGCGTCGGCGAACTCCTCGCGTGCGAACCCCGCCTCCTTGGCGATGTCGCGATCTCCTCGTCGCAGGTCATGTCGCGGTTCTCGGCATAGAAGGCCTGCTGGATGCGGCCCATGAAGCCGAGCGCAAGGTTCGGCATCAGCCGCCGCGCGGTGACGACGGCGCGGCAGGCGGGCTCCGTGTCGTAGACAAAGCCGTCGCGCTCGAAGAAGCCGAAGTCGAAGGGCTGGTTGGTGGCGCCGTTGACCCGTGTCCAGGCGCTGCGGATGTAGTCCTTGTCCTCGGGCCGCATGGGCGAGGCGTTGCCGGCGCGCAGGCCGCCCATCACCAGGTGCAGCGGCATGCGGTCCTCGAAGCGCTCGGCAATGGCTCCTATGACGGGGGAGAAGCCGTAGCACCACGAGCACATGGGATCGGCGAAATAGACCAGGCGTTGTTCGGCCATTGTTTGCCTCGGGCGTTCTCCTTGATGTCACAAGCTGCCAGCCAGCGTAGCACGGCTCGGCCGATTTGCAGACCGCTGCCAGAGCCATGGCCGCGAAGGCCCTGGAGGCGAAGTGCTCGCTTGAGCTTGAGGCGGGGGTGCCCAATGCGCTAAAAGCGCGCCAACTCCCAATCGATATGCAACCCCAGGAGCGCCCGGTGGCGAACCCCCAACACGTCTACCACATGCACAAGCTCTCCAAGACCTATCCGGGGGGCAAGCAGGTCTTGAAGGACATCTCGCTGTCGTTCTTTCCCGGCGCCAAAATCGGCGTCGTGGGCCTGAATGGTGCGGGCAAGTCGACCCTGCTCAAGATCATGGCCGGCCAGGTCGACGACTTCCTCGGCGAAGCTTGGGCGGCGGAAGGTATCCGGGTGGGCTACCTGGCCCAGGAGCCGGAGCTCGATGCGGACAAAGACGTGCTCGGCAACGCCATGGAGGGCGTGGCGGAGAAGAAAGCGCTCGTGGACCGCTACAACGAGCTTGCCGCCAACTACTCCGACGACACTGCCGAGGAGATGGCCAAGCTACAGGACGAGATCGAGGCGCAGGGGCTATGGGACCTCGACACTCAGGTCGAGCAGGCGCTCGATGCGCTGCGCTGCCCGCCGGGCGACGCCGACGTCTCCAAGCTCTCCGGCGGCGAGAAGCGGCGCGTGGCGCTGACCAAGCTCTTGCTGGCCAAGCCCGACATCCTGCTGCTCGACGAGCCGACCAACCATCTCGACGCGGAGTTGGTGGCCTGGCTCGAGCGCTACCTCAAGGACTATGCCGGCTGCATCATGCTGGTCACGCACGACCGCTACTTCCTCGACAACATCACGCAGTGGACGCTCGAGCTCGATCGCGGGCAGGGCGTGCCCTACAAGGGCAACTATTCGAGCTGGCTCGAGCAGAAGGCCAAGCGGCTCGAGGTCGAGAAGGGGCAGGAGGAGGCCAAGCAGCGAACGCTCAGGCGCGAGCTCGAGTGGATCAGGTCTTCCCCCAAGGCGCGGCAGGCCAAGTCCAAGGCACGCATACAAGCCTATGAGCAGCTGGCGGAGGAAGCGGGCCGCGAGCAGTCCGGCAAGGCGCAGATCCAGATCCCGCCGGGCCCGCGTCTCGGCGGCGTGGTGGTGGAGGTCGAAGGGCTGTCGAAAGCCTTCGGCGACCGGCTGCTCATCGACAACCTGTCCTTCAAGCTGCCGCCAGGCGGCATCGTCGGCGTGATCGGCCCCAACGGCGCCGGCAAGACGACGCTCTTCAAGATGATGACCGGCGTCGAGAAGCCAGACGCCGGCGCGATCCGACTCGGCGACACGGTGAAGCTCGGCTACGTCGACCAGAGCCGCGGTCACCTCAACGACAAGAAGACGGTGTGGGAGGAGGTGTCGGGCGGGCTCGACATCATGAAGCTCGGCGACAAGATGGAGGTGAACAGCAGAGCCTACGTCAGCTGGTTCAACTTCAAGGGGCCGGACCAACAGAAGAAAGTGGGGCTGCTGTCGGGCGGCGAGAGGAACCGCGTGCATCTGGCCAAGATGCTGAAAGAGGGCGGCAACCTGCTCCTGCTGGACGAGCCCACCAACGACCTCGACACGGAGACCTTGTCGGCGCTGGAAGCGGCGCTGGAGGACTTCGCCGGCTGCGCCGTCATCATCAGTCACGACCGCTTCTTCCTGGATCGCATGGCCACGCATATCCTCGCTTTCGAGGGCGACAGCCACGTCGAGTGGTTCGAGGGCAACTTCGCCGACTACGAGGAGGACAAGAAGCGCCGCCTCGGCGACGCCGCCGTGGAGCCGCACCGCATCAAGTTCAAGCGCTTCGAGCGGCGGTAGGTGGAGCGCGTCGTCACGATCGGCCATTCCAGATAACGACATAGGTTTCAAGAGCTTGTGACGTGCAATCGCGCGACCGACGCCGCACGACTTCCGGCGTGAAGCAAGCTGCACCATTGCGGCGGAGGCACATTTGCCTTAACAAAGGGTTGCAGCAGTAGCGTTGCAGCATGGCTAGCAGTGCTAGCACTTCTTCGACCCAAGTACGGGCAGTTCGATGTCCAGCGTCGCGTTCATCTCCACCAAAGGTGGGGCCGGCAAGTCCACGGTCACCGTCCAGTACGCCATCGCGGCCGCCGGGCAGGGACGCACGCCGCTGATCATCGATTGCGACGCCGCGCAGACGTCGATCCACGTCTGGGCCTCGGCGCTGCGGCAGGAAAAGTCGCCCGAGATCCGCACCGGCAGCCTCGATACGATCGCCCAACAGCTGACTGCGGCGGCAGGCGAAGGCTTCGACCTCGTCATCGTCGACGTGCCGCCCGGCGGCGGCCAGATCGTGGCGCAAGTGGCGAGCCTGGTCGATCACATCCTGATCCCCGTGCGCGCGACCACCTTCGACTTGCACGCGATGCGCAACACCGTCGATCTCCTGCGCACGGCCGCCGACAATACCGAGCCCTCCGAGATCGCCTGCCGCAACGCGCTTGGCAAGGCCGCCATCGTGCTCAACTGCACGCCCGCGCGTCCCTCGGCCTCCTGGCGCTCCGACATCGAAGGCGCGCTGGCCCAATGCGGTGCAGGCGGGCTCGATATCGTTGGCGCGCTGGCAGACAGGGCCGCCTACCGGCTCTCGATCGAGAACGGACGGGGCGTCACCGAGGAGCGGAGGGACGGCAAGGCCGCCGAAGAGGTGCTCGAACTCTACCGCAATGTGGCCGCCCTCGAGCGCAAGCGCGCGGCGGCGATGCGAAAAGCACGAGGCAGAAGATGACAAGGAAGGCCGCATCCCGCTCCGCCCGCAAGCCGCGATCCGCCGCGCCCGCACTCCCGAAGCAGGTCTATGCCGAAACCCTCAGGTCGCGACGGCCTCGCCCGGCCGGCTTACGAAGATCGCCGCCAAGGTCAACACGCAGGTCACCCACATCGCCTCGGCGAAAACCAAGCCGAAGCCCAAGACGCGACGCAACAAGAAGGGGCTCGTGCTCTACGTCGACCCCGGAGTCACCATTGCGCTTCGCCGCCTCGCCCTCGACACGGGTATTTCCGTGCAGACGCTCGGCATGGCCGCGCTGAACCTGCTCTTCAAGGAGCACGGCCAGCCGCCGTTCCCCGAGGATGCGGAGGCGTCGCCGCGAGCCAACAGCGGTTGAGGTGCAGCCATGTCCCTGACCGCGGTCATGCACAAGATCAATGCGGACGATCAACCGGCAGCCGCACGCCGTTGCGGCAGGGCGCGCGTCAGTCTTCATCTCCCATGCAAACGTGGACGAGGCAACGGTCGTCGGATTGGCTGCCGCGATCCAGGCGAGGCCGGCTTGGCAGCCGTGGTGGTCCAAGCACCTTCATGGCGGCGAGCGCTTTGGAAAGCCATCACCGAGGCTATCGACGCGGCCAACGCAGTCGTCGTGCTCTGGTCGGCAGCCTCTGTCCGGTCGGCCTGGGTCGAGGCGGAGGCGACACGGGCCTTCGAGCAAGGCAAGCTCGTGCCGCTCCGCTTCAGCAATCTCCATCCCAATGACATCCCGCCGCCGTTCAACACCCTGCACACGCTGCTGCTCGACGATCAAGCGGGGCTGATCCAAGCGCTAGAGCGGCTGGTCGATGCAAATCGGCGGCCGATGGGCATTCCGCTAGACTGACATGCAGGACCGAGGCAGCGGGCGGGCGCGTCAGCGGCTGAGAGCCGCCGTCAAAGCACGCGGGTTGCCGCCATTCTTGGCGATGTAGTCCTCGAACAGGTTCTTCAGGAAGGGCGTCATCCAGAAGCCCAGCACCATGGCATCGCGCACTTTATATGAGCTGCCGTACTTGAAGAGCAGCCAGCGAACATCGTAAGCGGTCCCGTCCGTCAGGATGACCCGGCTATCCACCATCAGGCCAGAGGCCCCCTTGACGCTCCGGTTGGCCCATTCGACGCGCGCCACTTGGTATTTGGGCGCTTCGCTGGCGGCATAGCGCCCGATGAAGCGGGCCATGCCCTGGTAGTAGCTGGGGCGCTCCGCCCGGGCGAGCTTGGTGCGATACTCACCCAGGGAGTAGAGCCCGATTTGCGCAACGTCGCCGTGGCGCTCGATCACGTTGGTCATGACGCCGGGAGAGCGCGTGCGCGCCGCCGACATCAGGTCCCGCCCGACCTGGGCCATGAATACGACGGCCGGGTCGGCGGCCTGCGCCGCAGGGATCGCGCCGCCTAGCCACGCCGCGAAACAGGCCGCCCAGGCGCAACCGACAGCCAAATATACAACTTTGCCCCACCACGGAAATCTCCGCGTGGCACGTCCTCCCAATGTAGTCATGCGCTGGTGGTCCCTCGATTGCCCATGACGACGCACACCAACCTCACCCGCCTGCCGCGACGCAACGGTACCCCTAGTTCGCGACGCAGTTTTGAACGCGAAAGTCCGAGCCGTCAAAGCGGATGATCGCTAAACCGGGGACCTAAGGCATCGGCGCGCCAAGAGTGTGGCAAAAGAAAACGGGCCGCGCAGGGCGGCCCGTCCATCGATGTCGCCAGGCGAGAGGTCAGCTCTTTTCCCTGTATTCGGGAAGCTTGCCCACCTCGTCGGACGTCATGCTGAGCTGAATGCGGGCACCAGTCCTGGTGAACTTGGTGTCGGGGATGGCCACGAGCTTGCCACCGATCCCGAGAAACCCACCGGTCTTCAGGTGGATGGCGGTGGCCTTGCCGTCGGGAGCCGTTGCGACGCTCTGCACCGTGCCCATCTTGCTCCCGTCGGAGGAGTAAACGGTCAACCCGATCAGGGGATTGGCCTTGGTCGGCGCGGCGGCGGACTTGTCCGTCGGCTTCTGCGCCGGATGCGTCTGCGGCAATGGAGCAGGCGCCGGCTTGGTCGCAGCAGGGGGAACCGACGAGGGCGACGTCGTCTGCGCGTTGCGCCGCCAGCAACGGCGCGCCGGCGATGACGACGGTCGCGATCAGCAGGACGGCGGGTCTCGATGTCAACATGGTCGAACTCCTCTCGAAGTTGAGATCACCGACAACGAGACGGGTGCGCCTTGGTTCCTGCCGCCGGGCTGAAAGAAAGGATCGCCGCAATAAAACAGGGGATGATGACAAGTGGTCTTTTCGCAATTGCTCGATCCTTATGTGGCCATAAGGTGTTGTCATTGCGAATTGACTGTGGCACGTCCTGCGGTCTGATGGAGGAATTGTCCAAACAACTCCCCAGGGACATGCGCTGGCGTCCGTTGTGAGCGCCTATGGCGATGTAATCTTGGGCTTGGCCGGACTCCTGCGCGGATGTCCGATCGCGGATTTCCCTTGACACATAAAGATATCTTTATATGGTGCCTCAGACTTCAGGAGCGTCACGTGCAATTGGGCCTGCGACACCTCAGTCTCCGCGCTCAAGGCGATCGCCGAGCCGACGCGGCTGCGCTTGCTGGTGCTGCTGGCCTCGGGCGAGCTCAACGTCAAGGACCTCACGGGCATCCTCGGCCAGAGCCAGCCGCGCATCAGCCGGCACCTCAAGCTGCTGGCGGAGGCGCGGCTGGTCGAGCGCGCCCCGGAGGGCAGCTGGGTCTATTTCCGCCTCGCCGAGAGCGCCGACGGCGGCGCGCTTGCGCAGGCTCCTGATCGCCGGCATCGACCGCTCCGATCCGCTTCTGGTGCGCGACCGGCGCCGCGCCGAGGCCTTGCGGCGGAGCGGGAGAAGTCGGCGCAGGCCTACTTCCAGGCCCATGCCGGCGAGTGGGACAGCATCCGCGCCCTGCACGTGGCCGAGGCGGAGGTGGAGGCGGCCATGGCGGAGGCGCTGGGGCCGGGACCGTTCGATCTGCTCGTCGACCTGGGCACCGGCACGGGTCGCATGCTCGAGCTCTTCGCCGAGCGCTATCGCCGCGGCCTCGGCATCGATCTAAGTCCAGCCATGCTGGCCTACGCTCGCGCCAAGCTCGACGCAGCTGAGCTGCGGCATGCCCAGGTCCGGCAGGGCGACATCTACGACCTGCCGCTCGCCGACCAGTCGGCCGACGCCGCCGTGATGCACCAGGTGCTGCACTTCCTCAGCGACCCGCAGCGCGCCGTGCGCGAGGCGGCGCGCGTGCTGGCGCCCGGCGGGCGCCTGCTGATCGTCGATTTCGCTCCGCATGAGCTCGAGTTTCTGCGCGAGCAGTTCGCCCACGAGCGGCTGGGGTTTGCCGGTGCCCGGTCGAGCAGTGGCTCGCCGACTGCGGCCTCGAGGTGATGGAGCGGCGCGACCTGGCGCCGGCGCGGGCGGGCGGAGCCGCCAAGCTCACGGTGTCGGTGTGGCTGGCCGAACGTCCACAGGTCGCGACGACGGCGAGCCACGAGGTGGAAGCGCGCAAGCTGGAACGGATCTCCTGATATGGATGGCACCAAAGAGCGGCGCAGCCGGCTCCTCGGCGACGGCGACATCAACGTCTCCTTCGAATTCTTCCCGCCCAAGACGGAGAAGATGGAGGAGGCGCTGTGGGCGGCGATCCAGCGGCTCGAGCCGCTCAAGCCCCGCTTCGTGTCGGTGACCTACGGTGCCGGCGGCTCGACCCGCGAGCGCACGCACGCGACGGTCGCCCGCCTGGTGCGCGAGACGACGCTCAAGCCCGCCGCGCACCTCACCTGCGTGCAGGCGACGAAGGCCGAGGTCGACGAGGTTGCCCAGAGCTACAAGGCAGCGGGCGTGCGCCACATCGTGGCGCTGCGCGGCGACCCGGCGGGCGGCGTCGGGACGAAGTACAACCCGCATCCGGGCGGCTACGCCAACGCCGCCGATCTGGTGGCCGGGCTCAAGCAGATCGCGGGCTTCGAGATGTCGGTGGCGGGCTATCCCGAGAAGCACCCCGAGAGCCCGTCGCTTGCCGCCGACCTCGACAATCTCAAGGCCAAGGTCGACGCCGGGCGCCAACCGCATCATCACGCAGTTCTTCTTCGACAACGCCCACTACCTGCGCTTCCTCGAGGCGGCGCGGGCGCACGGCATCTGGGTGCCGATCGTGCCCGGCATCGTGCCCATCCACAACTTCAAGCAGGTGGCGGGCTTTGCCGGGCGCTGCGGCGCCACCATGCCGTCGTGGCTGGCGCGGCGCTTCGACGGGCTCGACGCCGACCCGCAGACGACGCATCTCGTCGCCGCCGCGGTAGCCGCCGAGCAGGTGATGGACCTCGTCGATCAGGGCATCCGCCAGTTCCACTTCTACACGCTCAACCGCGCCGACCTCGTCTACGCCATCTGCCATCTGCTGGGGCTGAGGCCGGATGCTGGCTATGGGTCCGTCACCGCCCAGGAGGTCGTCAACGCATGACCCGAGAAGAGCGCATCGCCGCGCTGAAGGCGGCGGCCCGCGAGCGCATCCTGATCATCGACGGCGCCATGGGCACGATGATCCAGCGCTACAAGTTCAGCGAGGCCGACTTCCGCGGCAAGCGCTTTGCCGACCATCCCCGCCCCGTGCAAGGCAACAACGACCTGCTCGTGCTGACGAAGCCGGAGACCATCGCCGAGATCCACGAGGGCTATCTGGCGGCCGGCGCCGACATCATCTCGACCAACACCTTCAACGCCCAGCGCATCTCGCTCGCCGACTACGGCATGGAGGAGCTGGCCTACGAGATCAACCTCGCCGCCGCCAAGCTCGCCCGCGATGCCGCCGATGCGCAAATGCGCAAGACGCCGGACAAGCCGCGCTTCGTCGCCGGCGCGCTCGGCCCCACCAACCGTACGGCGTCCATCTCGCCCGACGTCAACAATCCGGGCTTCCGCAACGTCGCCTTCGACGAGCTGCCGAGGCCTACGCCGAGCAGGCGCGCGGGCTGATCGAGGGCGGCGTCGACCTGCTGCTGATCGAGACCGTGTTCGATACGCTCAACGCCAAGGCGGCGGGCTTTGCGGTCAATCAGGTGTTCGACGAGGTGGGCCTCGAGCTGCCGCTGATCGTCTCCGGCACCATCACCGACCGCTCGGGCCGCACGCTGTCGGGGCAGACGCCGGAGGCCTTCTTCTTCTCCATGCGGCACCTGAAGCCTTTCGCCGTCGGGCTCAACTGCGCGCTGGGCGCGGAGCTGATGCGGCCCTACCTCGCGGAGATCGCCGCCGTCGCCGACACGCTCGTCATCGCCTACCCCAACGCGGGGCTCCCCAACGCCATGGGCGAGTACGACGAGAGGCCCCACGACATGGCCTGCCAGATCGGCCCGTGGGCGAGGGACGGCCTCCTCAACATCGTCGGCGGCTGCTGCGGCTCCACGCCCGAGCACATCGCCGAGATCGCCGAGCACGTCGGCAGATACCCGCCACGCAAGCCGGTCAGGCTCGAGCGCAAGATGCGCCTCTCCGGCCTCGAGCCCTTCGTGCACGGGTGAGCGCACATGAGCGCAAGAGGCGGCATGCACGGCTGTCATGGTCGGGCTTGTCCCGACCATCCATCTGTCCGCATGCTCCGGCGATTCGTGGAGATCTGGATCCTCGGGACAAGCCCGAGGATGACAGCTCGCGGCGTGGTTGGAGTGCAGATTGACAACTGAACACCAGCGCGGCGACGGCGTTCATCAATATCGGCGAGCGGACCAACGTCACGGGCTCGGCCAAGTTTCGCAAGCTGATCGAGGCGGGCGACTACTCCGGCGGCGCTGGCCGTGGCGCGCAGCCAGGTCGAGAACGGCGCGCAGATCCTCGACGTCAACATGGACGAGGGCCTGCTCGACTCCGAGAAGGCGATGGTGACGTTCCTGAACCTGATCGCCTCGGAGCCCGACATCGCCCGCGTGCCGGTCATGATCGACTCCTCCAAATGGAGCGTGATCGAGGCGGGCCTCAAGTGCGTGCAGGGCAAGGCCATCGTCAACTCCATCAGCATGAAGGAGGGCGAGGCGGCCGTTCCTGGAGCACGCCCGCAAGGTGCTGCGCTACGGCGCGGCCGTCGTGGTGATGGCCTTCGACGAGCAGGGCCAGGCCGACACCATCGAGCGCAAGGTGGCGATCTGCGAGCGCGCCTACAAGCTGCTGACCGAGAAGGTCGGCTTTCCGCCCGAGGACATCATCTTCGATCCCAACATCTTCGCGGTCGCGACCGGCATCGAGGAGCACAACGGCTATGGCATCGCCTTCATCGAGGCGACGCGCCAGATCAAGGCCAAGCTGCCCTACGCGCACGTCTCCGGCGGCGTCTCCAACCTGTCGTTCTCCTTCCGCGGCAACGAGGGCGTGCGCCAGGCCATGCACTCGGTGTTCCTCTATCACGCGATTGCCGCCGGCCTCGACATGGCGATCGTCAACGCCGGCCAGATCACCATCTACGACGACATCGAGCCCGAGCTGCGCGAGCTGTGCGAGGACGTGATCCTCAACCGCCGCCCCGATGCTACCGACCGGCTGCTCGAGGTGGCCGGCCGCTTCAAGGGCGAGACGGCCAAGACCAAGGAGAAGGACCTCGCCTGGCGCGATGCCCCGGTCGAGGAGCGGCTCAAGCATTCGCTGGTGCACGGCATCAACGAGTACATCGAGGCCGACACGGAAGCCGCCCGCAAGCTCGCCAACAAGCCCATCGAGGTGATCGAAGGACCGCTGATGGCCGGCATGAACGTGGTCGGCGACCTGTTCGGCGCGGGCAAGATGTTCCTGCCGCAGGTGGTCAAGTCGGCGCGCGTGATGAAGCAGGCGGTGGCCTACCTGCAACCTTATCTGGAGGCGGAGAAGAAAGCGTCCGGGCTCGATTCCAAGCCTGCCGCCGGCAAGGTGGTGATGGCCACCGTCAAGGGCGACGTGCACGACATCGGCAAGAACATCGTCGGCGTCGTGCTTCAGTGCAACAACTACGAGGTGATCGACCTCGGCGTCATGGTGCCGGCGCAGAAGATCCTCGAGACGGCCAAGAGGGAGAAGGCCGACATCATCGGCCTGTCCGGCCTCATCACGCCCTCGCTCGACGAGATGTGCCACGTGGCGGCCGAGATGGAGCGCGAGGGCTTCGAGGTGCCGCTGCTGATCGGCGGGGCCACGACCAGCCGCGTGCACACGGCGGTGAAGATCACACCCAACTACGAGCGCGGACAGACGATCTACGTCACCGACGCCAGCCGCGCCGTTGGCGTGGTGTCGAACCTGATGTCGGAGAGCGAGCGCGGGCCCTACGTGGACGGGCGTGCGCCAGGAGTACGTGAAGATCCGCGAGGCCTATCTCAGAGGCGAGACCAAGAAGGTGCGGCTGCCGCTCGCGGCGGCGCGCGCCAACCGCTTCCGCGATCGACTGGTCGGGCTACGCGCCGCCCAAGCCGAAGCTGATCGGCACGCGCGCCTTCAAGAGCTACAAGCTGGCCGAGCTCGTGCCCTACATCGACTGGACGCCCTTCTTCCAGACCTGGGAGCTGCACCGGCAACTATCCGCGCATCCTCGAGGACAATGTGGTCGGCGCCGAGGCCAAGAAGCTCTTCGCCGACGCGCAGGCGATGCTCAAGCGCATGGTCGCGGACAAGTGGCTCGCGGCCAACGCCGTGGTCGGCTTCTGGCCGGCCAACGCCGTCGGCGACGACATCGAGCTCTACGACGAGCGGCGAGCGCACTGCACCGCGCGAGGTCCTCCATACCCTGCGCCAGCAGATGGGCGCGCGACGGCAAGCGCGAGCCGGGCCAACACCGCGCTCGCCGATTTCGTGGCGCCGAAGGAGACGGGCCTTGCCGACTACGTCGGCGCCTTTGCCGTGACCACGGGGATCGGCGAGGCCGAGGCGCTGGCCCGCCACGTCGACAAGACCGACGACTACGGGCGCATCATGCTCAAGGCGCTGGCCGACCGGCTGGCGGAGGCCTTTGCCGAGCGCATGCACGAGCGCGTGCGGCGCGAGCTGTGGGGCTATGCGCCCGCGGAGAAGCTCACCGCCGAGGAGCTGATCGCGGAGAAGTATCGCGGCATCCGCCCGGCGCCCGGCTATCCGGCCCAGCCCGACCACACCGAGAAGGCCACCATCTTCCGCCTGCTGGACGCCGAGGCCAAGCCGGCATCAAGCTCACCGAAAGCTTCGCCATGTGGCCGGGCGCTGCCGTGTCGGGGCTCTACTTCGCCCACCCCGACAGCCACTACTTCGGCGTCGGCAAGGTCGAGCGCGATCAGGTCGAGGACTATGCCGCGCGCAAGGGCTGGACCATCGAGGAGGCCGAGCGCTGGCTGGCGCCTGTGCTCAACTACGATGCCCGGCCCGCGCGCAATGCGGCCTGAGCGAGGCCGCTTCGCCGAAGCTCGCATGGGGTGGAGCGACCTGCTAGGCTCCAGGCCCGGGTCCTGTGCCGGCCGGGACGCCTGCTCTCTTGGGGGAAGCCAATGCTGTCACGTCTCATCCTTTTGGTGGTGCAACTGATCGTCGCCTGGTTCGGTGCGCCCTTCGTGGTGCGCTATATCCCGGGCATGGGGCGGATGGAGATCTTCGTCTACGCCGCCGTGTTTGCGGTGCTGGTGTGGATCGTCGGCCTCGTGCTGTCGCAGGCCTTGCGCGACACCGGCATGCCCTCGAGCGCAACGCTGGTCTCGGCGCTCGTCGTCGCCCTGATCGCGGCCGCCATCTACACGTGGCTGCCGATGTTCGTGCCGGAAGCCAAGCGCGTCATGCTGAACCTGCAGGAGAAGGCCTACCCGCTGATCGGCGCGCTGATCGGGTATCACATCCGGCGCTAGCCTGCCATTCACAGCCGATTACAAAAAAAGACAGGGGCGCGGAAACTTCCGTTCCCGCGCCCCTGCTGCCTTAAGAGTGGCTGTGGCTCTGCCGATCCCTGCTTCCCTGCGATCGGCTCCGTGCTGCGTGCAAACTCAGAACATGCCGAAGACAACGGCGGTAAGGAAGGCGAAGGATATGATGGCAGCAAGCACGTTGAGCCTTGTTCGCAGTTCCATCGCTGCCTCCTTTGCCGGAAGAGATCCGGCGTTTGACGCAAGTCGCCCCGCGCCGAACACGAAAACTAAGTCGTATGCGGCCGCGATTCCAGCAAAAATCGTCGCTGCAGCGCAATATAATCATGACTACATCGGGAGTTTCCCGAAGGCCCCACCTACTGGTGCACAATAACAACGTCCATTTCGATCTTGTACAAGAGTGTTTACTGGGTATGATCTAGGTATTCACCTCGTGTTAATCAGATATTCTTGGGAAGGCTGCAATTCCGCCCCAATAGCCTCATGCCGCCGGCGAGATTAGCCTGAATTGAGGCCAATGCCGCGCCCAAGCTCGATTGTGGCGAGCTTGTCACATGGCTTGTCCGCCGTCTCTTTTGCTTTGCTCAGGCAACCTTGATGCCCCTTGGCTGGTCTTCTCGACACTGCCGCGGGGATGGCCTAACCAAAAGCGGCGCAGCACCGCCGTCCGGGGACCCGACATGCAGCAATTCAAGGCCTTGCTGGCTTCCAAGACCGATTTCAGGATCGAGCCTGGCTTGGACCGAGCTCGGTCAAGGCGACCTGATGGAGGGCGACGTGGTCGTGCGCGTCAGCCACTCCACCATCAACTACAAGGACGGGCTTGCCATCACCGGCAAGGCGCCGGTGATCCGCCGCTGGCCGATGATCCCGGGAATAGACCTTGCCGGCTCGGTCGTGTCGTCGGGGAGTGCGGAGTTCAAACCCGGCGACGCGGTGATCCTGAACGGCTGGGGCGTCGGCGAGACGCACTACGGCGGCTACGCACAGATGGCGCGCGTCAAGGGCGAGTGGCTGGTGAAGAAGCCCGCCGCGTTCGCGCCGGCCGAGACCATGGCGATCGGCACCGCCGGCTACACGGCCATGCTGTGCGTGCTCGCGCTCGAGCGGCACAGGGTATTTCCCGCGAGCGGGCCGGTGCTGGTGACGGGTGCCGTCGGCGGCGTTGGCAGCGTCGCCATCGCGCTGCTCGCCAAGCTCGGCTACCAGGTGACGGCATCGACCGGCCGCACGAGCGAGGCGGACTATCTCGAGGGGCTCGGCGCCAGCGAGGTGATCGACCGCGCCGAGCTGGCCGGCAAGCCGCGGCCCCTCAACCGCGAGCGCTGGGCGGGCGCCGTCGATGCGGTGGGCTCCAACACGCTTGCCAACGTGCTGAGCATGATCAAATACGGCGGCACGGTCGCAGCCTGTGGGCTCGCCGGCGGCATGGACCTGCCGGCCTCCGTGGCACCCTTCATCCTGCGCGGGGTGACGCTTGCCGGCATCGACTCGGTGATGGCGCCGAAGGCCGCCCGCGTCGAGGCGTGGGGTCGGCTCGCGCGCGATCTCGATCGGGCCAAGCTCGCGGCCATGACGGTCACGCGCCCCGCCACCGACGTGCTGGCGCTGGCCCCCGACATCATCGCCGGCAAGGTGCGCGGCCGCATCGTGCTGGAGCTGGGGTAGCCGCCATCCGCCACACGCGTCTTCCTGCGGCCATCGTGGTCGGCTAGCGTGTACCCCGCATTGCACGGTGTGGGGACCGGTCCATGGCGGACGGCGGCATAGATCAGCAATCGTGTTTTATCTCGCGCTCGGGCAACGACGCGGAGGTCGGTATCGTTGTTGCGCGCATTCTCAACGCCGCCGGGCACAAGACCTATCTGCAAGACGATGATTTCGGCCACGCCAGTTTCATGGCGCGGATGGCGGAAGGCTGGTCGAGCGGCGCCCGCCTGATCTGTCTGTTGTCCAAGGCCTACCAGCAGTCGCAGCATTGCAAGAAGGAATACGAGGTCGCGCTGAAGGACGATCCGCGCAACCTCAAAGAGCGGGTGATCGTGCTCCGCATCGAGGAGTGTGTGCCCGTCGAGCATCTGGCGGACCTGGCTTTCACGGATCTGGTGCCGCTGCTGAAGGATGCCGAGCGCTTTGCACGGGTCCTGCGCGGCGCGGTCGGGCCTCGCGAGCCAAAGGAGGCCGATTTCGCTGCCCTCTATCGTCGCTCGCCGGGCCAGATCATCCACCCCGAGATACGGCCGGTGCCGGGGTTCACGGGGCGCGAGGCGGAGCTGGAGGCGGTGGAGGCGGCGCTGTGGGGCAAGGGCGGCACGGCGGCGCTGACGAACATGGCGCTGCCGCGCGATGCCAGCGCAGCGCAGGCGGCCATGAAGGGGCTGGGCGGGGTCGGCAAGTCGGTGCTGGCGCAGGAGTATGCCTGGCGCAACCGCGCCCGCTATCACGGGGTGTGGTGGATCAGGGCGGAGAAGGCCGAGACGCTGCTCGACGATCTGATCGAGCTGGGCGCGAAGCTGATCCCGGGCCTCGCCGAGGTGAAGGACCGCGCGCAGGCCGCGCACGCCACGCTCGCGGCCATCGCGCAGATGAAGGCGGAGAAGCCGTGGCTGATCGTCTACGACAACGTCGAGCAGCCCGGCGACATCGACAAGCTGACGCCGACCGAAGGCGCGCACGTGCTGATCACGACGCGATGGCCGGACTGGCACGGCCATGCCGCGGAGCTGCCGGTCGGCGTGTTCTCGCCGCCGGTGGCGGTGGAGTTCCTGCTGGCGCATGCGCGCAAGGGTGACCCGGAGGCGGCGGCGCGGCTGGCGGCGGACCTCGGCTACCTGCCGCTGGCGCTGGCGCATGCCCGCGCGCTCGCCTGGAGCGAGGGCTGGGACTTCGAGCGCTACCGCCAGAAGCTGCCCGAGCTGATCCGCAAGGCCCCGCGCGGCGCGGCCTATCCGGCGCCGGTGTTCGCCACCTTCGACCTCGCCATCGCCAAGGCGGCGCGGCTCTGCCCCCATGCCGAGACGCTGATGGGCATCTGCGCCTTCCTGGCGCCGGACCGCATTCCCCTCGACATCGTGACGGAGGACGTCATGAGCGAGGGCGAACGCGGTGCCGCCGTGGCGGCGCTGGCCGAGGTGTCGCTCCTCACGCTCGAGCCGCTGGACGACGGCTCAACCGGCATCAGCGTGCACCGGCTGGTGCAGGAGGTGATGCGCGGGCGGCTGCGTGCGAAGCCATCGACGGGGGTTCCCTCCCCCCTCGTGGGGGAGGGACAGGGAGGGGGGGAATCCCCAACCTCTGCCCATGTGGCTCCCCCCACCCCTATCCCCTCCCCACAAGGGGGAGGGGAAGAGTTCGCGGCACTGGCGACGCGGCTGGTGGCGGATGCCTACCCCGCCGGCGATATCGGCCCAGACGATGTGCGGTCATGGCCCGCCTGCCGCAGGCTGGAGAGCCACGTCATCGCTGTCCTAGAGGTTGCGTCAGACACGGGCGAGGCAGCATCGAGCACGGCTCGCCTTCTCAACCAGTATGCCCTCCATCTCAGCGCGCGCGCGGACCATGGCGCGGCCGAGCCGCTGATGCGGCGCGCGCTGGCCATCGACGAGACGAGCCTCGGCCCCGACCATCCCGATGTCGCCACCGACCTCAACAACCTGGCGCAGCTGCTGCAGGCCACCAACCGGCTGGCCGAGGCCGAGCCGCTGATGCGCCGCGCGCTCGCCATCGACGAGACGAGCTTCGGCCCCGACCATCCCAACGTCGCCATCCGCCTCAACAACCTGGCCGCGCTGCTGCAGGCCACCAACCGGCTGGCCGAGGCCGAGCCGCTGATGCGCCGCGCGCTCGCCATCGACGAGACGAGCTTCGGCCCCGACCATCCCAACGTCGCCACCGACCTCAACAACCTGGCCGCGCTGCTGCAGGCCACCAACCGGCTGGCCGAGGCCGAGCCGCTGATGCGCCGCGCGCTCGCCATCGACGAGACGAGCTTCGGCCCCGACCATCCCAACGTCGCCACCGACCTCAACAACCTGGCGCTGCTGCTGCAGGCCACCAACCGGCTGGCCGAGGCCGAGCCGCTGATGCGCCGCGCGCTCGCCATCGACGAGACGAGCTTCGGCCCCGACCATCCCAAGGTCGCCATCCGACCTCAACAACCTGGCGGCTGCTGCTCAAGGCCACCAACCGGCTGGCCGAGGCCGAGCCGCTGATGCGCCGCGCGCTCGCCATCGACGAGAAGAGCTTCGGCCCCGACCATCCCAGCGTCGCCACCGACCTCAACAACCTGGCGCAGCTGCTGCAGGACACCAACCGGCTGGCCGAGGCCGAGCCGCTGATGCGCCGCGCGCTCGCGATATTCGAGGCGAGCCTTGGGCCGGAGCATCCCAGCACGCAGACGGTGCGCGGCAATCTCGCGAGCCTCGAGGCGACGCGCCGAGAGAGGCCGCGTCGGCCAGCCAGCGAGCCCTCGCTGAGAAGGCCTGTTGCGGCGCCTGCTCAGGCGCCTGTTCGGCGGCGGGTAGGCGCAACGGGGTCAGACCTGCGATTTGCGCAAGCGCGGAGTTTGGGGGCTGCCCCTCACCCCAGCCCTCTCCCCGCAAGCGGGGAGAGGGGGCGGTTCCCGGGCTTGACTTGCGGGCGTAGAATGGCGGGCATGGTCACCATCATCGACACCCGCGCGCGGCGGCATCCCGAGAAGGCCGACAAGCCGGATACGCCGGTGCTGCGGAAGCCGCCGTGGATCCGCGCGCGCATCCCCTCGCTCAAGGGCCAGTACGCCGAGACGCGGCGCATCCTGCGCGAGCACGGCCTCGCCACCGTGTGCGAGGAGGCGGCCTGCCCCAACATCGGCGAGTGCTGGACCGAGCGCCACGCCACCATGATGATCATGGGGCACACCTGCACGCGCGCCTGCGCCTTCTGCAACGTGGCGACGGGGCTGCCGGGGCCGCTCGATGCCGCCGAGCCCGACAAGGTGGCCGACGCGGTGGCCAAGCTCGGCCTCGCCCACGTCGTCATCACCTCGGTCGACCGCGACGACCTCGCCGACGGCGGGGCAGCGCATTTCGCCGCCACCATCCGCGCCATCCGCGCGCGCACGCCCGCAACCACCATCGAGGTGCTGACCCCCGACTTCCTGCGCAAGGCGGGCGCCATCGAGACCGTGGTGGCGGCGCAGCCCGACATCTACAACCACAACCTCGAGACGGTGCCCTCGCTCTATCTGCGCATCCGCCCGGGCGCGCGCTACTTCGCTTCGCTGCGGCTGCTGCAGCAGGTCAAGGAGCTCGTCGCCGGCCATGTTCACCAAGTCGGGCATCATGGTGGGCCTCGGCGAGGAGCGCGAGGAGGTGCTGCAAGTCATGGACGACCTGCGCACCGCCGACGTCGATTTCCTCACCATCGGGCAATACCTGCAGCCCACCCGCAAGCACGCCGAGGTCAAGCGCTTCGTGCCCCCCGACGAGTTCGAGGCGCTGGAGAGAACGGCACTCGCCAAGGGCTTCCTGATGGTGTCGGCGAGCCCGATGACGCGCTCCTCCTATCATGCCGGCGAGGACTTCGCGCGCCTGCGGGCAGCCCGCCTCGCGGCCGGCGGCTGATCCCGCATCATGCGCCGCGTGCTCGTCATCGGCATCTCGGGCGCCGGCAAGAGCACGTTCGCCCGCGCGCTGGCGGCCAAGACGAGTTTGCCGCTGATCCATCTCGACCGAGAGTTCTGGCGGCCCGGTTGGCAGGTGACGCCGCGCGAGGAATGGCGCGCCAGGGTTGCAGTGCTGGTGGCGCGCGAAGCCTGGGTGATGGACGGCAACTACGACTCCTCGCTCGATCTGCGCCTGCCGCGTGCGGACACGGTGATGTGGTTCGACTATCCGAGGCGCGTGGCATTGCCGCGCGCGCTGTTGCGCGTTGCCAAGAGCTATGGCCGCGTGCGCGAGGACCTGGCGCCGGGCTGCCCCGAAAAGATCGACTTGGAGTTCCTGCGATACATCTGGGAGTTCCCGGCCAAGGAAAGGCCGCAAGTCGTCGCAAGCCTGGCTCAGCACGGCGGGCACCTGCAGCCGATCGTATTTCGGCGCGACCGCGACGTGGCGCGCTTCCTTGACGGCCTGCCGGCAACTGAGGAAGTGACGCGGCCATGCCGACCTTCCGCACGACGCGCCGGGTGCCGTTCACGCCGCGACAGATGTTCGATCTCGTCGCCGACGTCGAGAAATATCCCACAGTTCCTGCCGCTGTGCGAGGCGCTTGTCGTGAAGAAGCGCGAGCGCGAGGGCGACAAGGACGCGCTCATCGCCGAGATGACGGTGGGCTACATGGCGATCCGCGAGAGCTTCACGAGCCGCGTCACGCTCGATCCGGCCCGCCTCGCCGTGCACGCCGGTAGCGTGCCCGAGTATCCGAGCGGGCCGTTCCGCCGCGTGGAGAACACGTGGTCCTTCACAGAAGCGCCGGGCGGCTGCGATGTCGGCTTCTACATCTCCTACGACTTCAAGTCGCTGATGCTGCAGGCCCTGGTCGGGGGCCTCTTCGACCGCGTGTTCCGCCGCTACACGCAAGCTTTCGAGGAGCGCGCGCGCGCAGTCTACGGCGCGCCCGCGCCACCCAGCGCGTGAGGACTTTCATCCGCCCGCAGCGATCTGTTGCCAGAGCAGGGCCAGCGCGACCTCGACCGACTTCAGGCGGATGACGGCGCGACCGATGTCGCCGAACCGGCATTCGCGATGCAGCGTCGCTCCCCCTCGCACGGCAGCAGCCAGATGCACGTGCCCGACGGGCTTGGTCGCCGTGCCCCCGCCCGGGCCGGCAAAGCCCGTCACGGACACCGCCGTATCCGCACGCGCATGCGCAAGCGCCCCCTCCGCCATGGCGCGCGCCACTGCCTCACTGATGGCCCCGTGGGTGGTGATCAGGTCGGCCGGCACGCCCAGGCATTCGGACTTCGCCGCATTGGAGTAGGTGACGAAGCCGCGCTCGAACACGTCGGAGGAGCCGGGGATCTCCGTCAGCAGAGCCGGCGACGAGCCCGCCGGTGCAACTCTCGGCCGTGACGATCATCCGCCCCTTGACGCGATACGCCTCTAGCAGGCGGGTGGCCTCCTCCCGCAGGGGGACTGGAAACATGGCTGCGCACCTCGCGCTCAATGGAAAACGGTGCGCACTGGGCCGGTGCGCACCGCGAGAGCATAGAGAGGAAAGCTGGCAGAGAGAACCGTCAGGCGGCCGCGAGCTTCTCGGCTTGCGCCAAAAGGTCGTCGAGCGTCGACCGGCTCTGCGCCCCCATGATGGTCACGGTCTTGGACTGGGCGTCCATCCACACCGGGTAGGCCTGCTTGATGACGGCTTCGCCTTTGGGCGTGAGATGCAGTCCGCGTCCGCGCCGGCCGGCGGGCGGGTCCATGGTCAGGAGCCCTAGCGCCAGCAGTCGCTTCAGATTGCGCGAGAGCGTCGATTTCTCGATGTCGAGCGTGTGGCCGATCTCGACCGCGGTGATGCCGTCCTGCTGCGCCAGTTGGGTGAGCAGCGTGAACTGGCTGGCCGTTATGCCGAGCGGCCGCAGCGCGTCGTCGTAGACGCGCGTGACGATGCGGGAGAGCTGGCGCACCCGCGTGGAGATGCAGGCAGCTGACGTGCTCTCGGCGATGTCGCTGATGTCGGCTGATGTAGTCCCGACACCGGGTGTCATGATGTTCATTGGGGCATCCCTCTTTGCCCGTGATCTACAACCTGACACGACACCACCACTGTCATCGCTTACTGACGCGATTCGTGCGGGGATGGCAACGGCGGGACACGCAGACCGTGCGCCTCGCCCCTGCGTCCTGTGGCCGATGGATGACGGCTAAGCGCTGAGCAGCACGGTCGCGGCCGCAAGCGCCGCTATGCCCTCGCGGCGGCCGGTGAACCCCAGGCCCTCCGTCGTTGTGGCTTTGACCGACACGCGGGCCAGGTCGAGGTCCAGGATCTCCGCCACCCGCCGCCGCATGGCGTCGCGGTGCGGCGCGATCTTGGGAGCCTCGCACAGGATGGTGATGTCGACGTTGCCGATGCGGCCGCCCTGAGCACGCACGAGCCGCGCGGCCTCGCTCAGGAAGATGTGCGACGGCGCGCCCTTCCAACGCGCATCGGTGTCGGGAAAATGCTGGCCGATGTCTCCAGCGCCGATGGCGCCGAGCAGGGCATCGGTGAGCGCGTGGAGGGCGACGTCGGCATCTGAGTGACCCTCGAGCGCCTGGGTGTGCGCAACCCTCACGCCGCACAGCCACAGATGGTCCCCTGCGGTGAAGCGGTGCACGTCGAAGCCTTGGCCGGTGCGCACATCGCCAGTACCTCCGGCGCCAGCACCTACGGCATTTTCCGCCATGGCGAAGTCCTCGGCGGTTGTCAGCTTGCGGTTGGACTGGCTTCCCAAGACGAGCACCACCGGGAGGCCGGCAAACTCGGCGACCGCGGCATCGTCCGTCAGATCGGCCTTGCCCGCAACTTCAGCTGCCGCGTGTGCGGCCAGGATCTCCGCGAAGCGAAAACCTTGCGGCGTCTGTGCGCGCCAGAGCCCGGCGCGATCAAGGGTGGAGGCGATGCGCCCGTCGGGTCCGGCCTTTTTCAGCGTATCAGCCAGCGGCACGGCGGCTATGGCACCTGGGTTGGCCGAGAGTGCCGCCAGCACGCGATCGACGACGGCGAAGGGCAGGAACGGCCGCGCCGCGTCATGGATCAACACCTGGTCCGGCGCGTGGCGCGCGAGCGCCGCCAACCCGCTGCGCACGGAAGCTTGTCGTGTGGCGCCTCCGGCAACAGGGGGAAGCAGCTTGCCGCGCTCGAGCCCGGCTACAGATTCAGCGTAGAGGTCAGCGTCGCCCGCTCCAATCACGACTTGGATGATGTCGATGCGGGGATGGCGAAGAAAGACTGCGAGCGTGCGGGCCAGCACGGGCGTGCCCGCAACCCGTGCGTACTGCTTCGGCACCGGCGAGGACGCGCGCGTGCCCCGCCCAGCGGCAACGATCAATGCGGCAGTCGTCAATTCACCGGCCCTTGTGGCGAGTAACGGAGACTTGGCTTATCTGCGCCGAGGGGGACCGGCAACTCACAACAAACCGGGGGAGCGTGGGTTTCGGGCTTGCGAAGCGCACAGCCCCGGGCTACTCTGCACAAGACGAGTGCAATAGGAGAAAATGCCTACTAAATGGGCAATTGCGTAAGCTCTGTCATCCACACACCCTCGGAACGCCAGATTCGCATAGGGCCCCACGTCCTGACCAGCAACGTGCTGCTCGCACCGATGTCGGGCGTAACAGATCTGCCGTTCCGCCGGATCGCCCATGATTTGGGCGCGGGCCTCGTCACCACCGAGATGGTAGCGAGCGAGCATCTCGTCAACGACCGCCACGGCTCACGCGATCGGGCGGTTGGCCGGAATCTTGCTCCTTTCGTCATACAACTGGCGGGCTGCGAGGCGCGCTGGATGGCAGAAGGGGCGCGCATGGCGGAAGATCTGGGCGCCGACATCGTCGATATCAACATGGGCTGCCCTGCTCGTGAGGTCACCGGCAAGCTGTCGGGCTCGGCGCTGATGCGCGACCTGGCGCATGCGCTGAGCCTGATCGTGGCGGTGACAAGAGCCGTGCGCGTACCTGTGACGCTGAAGATGCGGCTCGGCTGGGATGATACGACTCGCAACGCCCCGGAGCTCGCGCGCCGCGCGCGAGGAAGCAGGCGTGGCGCTGATCACCGTGCATGCCCGCACGCGCTGCCAGTTCTTCAAGGGCGCGGCCGACTGGGCCTATGTACGACGCGTAAAGGAGGCGGTCGGCATCCCGGTGGTCGTCAACGGCGACATCGTCGACCCCGCCGGCGCTGCGGCAGCACTGGCGGCCTCGGGCGCCGATGCCGTGATGGTGGGTCGCGGCGCCTGCGGCGCGCCATGGATGCCGGCCCGCATCGCTGCATACCTGGCCGATGGACACGACCCCGGCCAGCCTCCTCTGGCCGAGCAGGGCGCGATCGCCGCCGCGCACGTAGAGGGGATGCTGACCCACCACGGCCGCGAGCTGGGATTGCGCAACGCCCGCAAGCATATCGGCTGGTATCTCGCCAGCAGCGGCTGTCCATCGGAGACGATCAAGAGCTGGCGCCGACGTCTGTGCACCAGCGAGGACGCCGGGGAGGTGCTGGCCGGCCTGCGCTCCTACTACGCGCAAGCCCAGGAGATCGCCGCATGACCCCAGAGGTGGCACGCGAGCGGATGGGCGCCGGCCAGCGTCGGCACATCGAGCATGACCTGCTGCTTGGCGCCTTGCCGCACCCGATCCTGGTATTGGGTGATGACGACCGCGTGCTCTACGCCAATGCGGCTGCCGAGTTCGTTCTTCTCGCTCAGCCACGGCATGCTGAAGCGCCAGACGCTGCCCGACATCATCGCGTTCTCGAGCCCGCTCGGTGCGCTGGTGGGGCAGGTGCGCCGCTCGGGCGCGACCGTCAACGAGTACGGAGTCGACGTCGCGCTGCCCAGGATCGGCACCCACCGCTTGGTCGACGTGTTCGCCGGGGCCATGCCCGATCAGCCCGGCCTCATCGTGCTGATGCTGCAGCAGCGCTCCATGGCGCAGATGATCGAGCGCCAGCTCACCCACCGCGCCGCGGCCCGCTCGGTGTCGGGCATGGCGGCGGTGTTGGCGCATGAGATCAAGAACCCGCTGTCGGGGATCCGCGGCGCCGCGCAGCTGCTGGAGCCCGGCCTCAAGGACGAGGACCGGGCGCTGACGCAACTCATCTGCACCGAGACCGACCGCATCCGCAACCTGGTCGACCGCATGGAGGTGTTCGGCGACGAGCGCCCGCTCGGCACCGAGCCCGTCAATATCCATTCCGTGCTCGACCACGTGAAGCGGCTGGCAGAGACCGGCTTTGCCGACGGCACCAAGATCGCGGTCGACTACGATCCTTCCCTGCCGCCGGTGCCCGGCAACCGCGACAAGCTGATCCAGGCCTTTCTCAACCTCGTCAAGAATGCCGCCGAGGCCATCCAGGAGACGCGCGAGGCGGGGCGCATCGTGCTGCGCACGGCGTTCCGGCCGGGCGTGCGCCTGTCGGTGCCCGGCACCAACACGCGCGTCAGCCTGCCCTTGATGATCGAGGTGGAAGATACCGGCCCGGGCGTCGCCGACGAGCTCAAGCCCCATCTCTTCGATCCGTTCGTGACCACCAAGCGCAAGGGCACAGGCCTCGGCCTGGCGCTGGTGGCCAAGATCATCGGCGACCACGGTGGCGTCATCGAGTGCGAATCGGCGCCCAAGCGCACCGTGTTTCGGGTGCTGCTGCCGTTGCAGGACAAGCAGCGGCCCTAGGCCCAAGAGGAGAGGCGAAAGCCCAGGACAGCGACATGGCCGGCGGAACCATACTGATTGCGGACGACGACAGCGCCATCCGCACCGTGCTCAACCAAGCATTCGCCCGCGCCGGCTATGCCCCGCGCGCCACCGGCAATGCCGCAACGCTGTGGCGCTGGGTGGCGCAGGGGGAGGGTGACGTCGTCATTACCGACGTGGTGATGCCCGACGAGAACGCCTTCGATCTCATCCCGCGCATCAAGAAGCTGCGGCCGGATCTGCCCATCATCGTCATGAGCGCCCAGAACACGCTGATGACGGCGCTCACCGCCGCCGAGAAGGGCGCGTTCGAGTACCTGCCCAAGCCTTTCGACCTGAACCAGATCGTCGCCATCGTGGGGCGCGCGCTGGCCGAGCCCGGCCGCCGCAAGGAGCGCAACTCGAGCGAACCGGCCGACGCCGAGGAGCTGCCGCTGATCGGCCGCTCGCCGGCGATGCAGGAGATCTACCGCGTGTTGGCGCGCCTCACCCGCACGGATCTCACCGTGATGATCACGGGTAAGTCCGGCACCGGCAAGGAGCTCGTCGCCAAGGTGCTGCACGACTATTCCAAGCGCCGCAACGGCCCGTTCGTGGCCATCAACATGGCGGCCATCCCGCGCGAGCTGATCGAAAGCGAGCTGTTCGGCCACGAGAAGGGCGCCTTCACGGGCGCACAGGCGCGCACCGAGGGCCGCTTCCAGCAGGCCGAGGGCGGCACCCTCTTCCTCGACGAGATCGGCGACATGCCGATGGAGGCGCAGACGCGCCTGTTACGCGTGCTGCAGGAGGGCGAGTACACCACGGTCGGCGGCCGCACGCCGATCCGCACCGACGTGCGCATCATCGCCGCCACCCACCGCGAGCTCAAGACCCAGATCCAGCAGGGCCTGTTCCGCGAGGATCTCTACTACCGCCTCAACGTCGTGCCGCTCCGCCTGCCCCCGCTCCGGGAGCGGCTGGAGGACGTGGGCGACCTCGTGCGCCACTTCCTGCGCGTCGCCGCCAAGGCGGGGCTCGGGCACAAGTCGATCGAGACGGCGGCAACCGAGCGGCTCAAGCACTACCACTGGCCGGGCAACGTGCGCGAGCTCGAGAACATGGTGCGCCGGCTCGCCGCGCTGCACCCGGAGGACACGCTGACGGCCGACATCGTCGAGGCGGAGCTCGCCGAGACCATGCCGCCGCCGACGGCCGAGGGCGGCAAGACGCCCAAGGACCTCTCCGAGATGGTGGAGCGCTATCTGGCCGGCCATTTCTCGAGCTACGGGCGCGACCTGCCGCCGCGCGGGCCTCTACGACCGCATCCTGCAGCACGTGGAGCGCCCCCTGCTGATGGCGGCTCTCGGCGGCGACGCGCGGCAACCAGATCCGCGCCGCGGCGCTGCTCGGACTCAACCGCAATACCCTGCGCAAGAAGATCCGCGACCTCGACATCCAGGTCTTCCGCACGCCGGCGACGTGAGTGACGGGGTCAGACCCCTTGCCTCGATGACGGGGTCAGACCCCTTGCACAATCGCTCGGGAGTAACGGAGCGGTCGAGGCAAGTGGTCTGACCCCATGGCGGTCCCTCCCGTCGCTGGCCTGCGGCAACGACGTGCGGTACGCTCGGCCATTGTCTCCCCACGGAGGTCTGCGCCTTGCGTATTGCGTTGAAGACGATGCTGGTTGCGGTCTTGCTCGTTGCCGGCGCCCTTGCCCCTTCCCCGGTCGCCGCGCAGGGCGACGACGTCAACTCCCTCAACCGGCGCGTCATCGAGCTGCACAGGGCAGGCAAGTTCACCGAGGCCGTGCCCCTTGCCGAGCGCTACGCCGAGGCGATGAAGGCCCGCCACGGGCCAGACGATCCCAAGTACGCCACCGCCTCAACAACCTGGCGCTGCTGCTGCAGGCCACCAACCGGCTGGCCGAGGCCGAGCCGCTTTATGCGCCGCGCGCTCGCCATCGACGAGAAGAGCTTCGGCCCCGACCATCCCAACGTCGCCATCGACCTCAACAACCTGGCGCAGCTGCTGCAGGCCACCAACCGGCTGGCCGAGGCCGAGCCGCTGATGCGCCGCGCGCTCGCCATCTGACGAGACGAGCTTCGGCCCCGAGCATCCCGAAGTCGCCATGCCTCAACAACCTGGCGCAGCTGCTGCAGGCCACCAACCGGCTGGCCGAGGCCGAGCCGCTGATGCGCCGCGCGCTCGCCATCGACGAGAAGAGCTTCGGCCCCGACCATCCCAACGTCGCCATCCGCCTCAACAACCTGGCGGAGCTGCTGCAGGCCACCAACCGGCTGGCCGAGGCCGAGCCGCTGATGCGCCGCGCGCTCGCCATCGACGAGACGAGCTTCGGCCCCGACCATCCCGACGTCGCCATCGACCTCAACAACCTGGCGCAGCTGCTGCAGGCCACCAACCGGCTGGCCGAGGCCGAGCCGCTGATGCGCCGCGCGCTCGCCATCGACGAGACGAGCTTCGGCCCCGACCATCCCAACGTCGCCATCCGCCTCAACAACCTGGCGCTGCTGCTGCAGGCCACCAACCGGCTGGCCGAGGCCGAGCCGCTGATGCGCCGCGCGCTCGCCATCGACGAGACGAGCTTCGGCCCCGACCATCCCAACGTCGCCATCCGCCTCAACAACCTGGCGCAGCTGCTGCAGGACACCAACCGGCTGGCCGAGGCCGAGCCGCTGATGCGCCGCGCGCTCGCCGTTGCCGAAAAGGCATTTGTTCCAGGGCACCCGTCGATCGCACTCATGCAGTCGAACCTGGGGGGATTCTACAAGGCGCAGAAGCGTCATGGAGAGGCACAGCCCCTGCTGGAGAGCGCGCTGGCGATCAATGAGAAGGCTTTCGGCCCCAACGATCCCAGGCTCGCCTACGATCTCACCCAGCTCGGCGACCTCTATCGCCTGCAGGGACAATGCGCTCGTGCCGATCCCCTCTTCCTGCGCGCGCGGGCGCTTCGCGCCGACACTCTGCACGAGGTGCCCGTGCTGTTCGGCACCGACCGCAGGCGCGACGCCAAGCAAACCGCGGTGACGTTCGGCAGCGATCGCAACGCGGCTCTCTCGTTCGGGACTCGTCATCGTCACGGTGCCGACGGGGCAGAAGACCGCTGGGCAAGGCGGGCAGGTGAAGGGGGGCACTTCGGTCGAGATCACCCAGGCGCAGCGCCTCGCCATGAACTGCATCGAGGTCGTGGACGACAAGCGCATCATCGAGGCCGCCGTTGCCCGCATCGCCGTCGCCAGGACCTACCCGAGCCAGGCCTTCGTGTTCGTGCACGGCTACAACGTGTCGTTCGAGAACGCGCTGCGCCGCGCCGCGCAGATCGCCAACGACATCGGCTTCGACGGCGGCGTGTTCCTGTTCAGCTGGCCCTCCCGCGGGGGTTGGCGCGACTATTTCCCCGACCGCGAGACCGTGGACCTCGCCACCGTGCACCTGCGGCAGTTCCTCCGCCGGATCGTCGCCGAGACCAAGGTGACCAAGGTGCATTTCGTCGCCCACAGCATGGGCAACCTGGTGCTGCTGCGCGCGCTGGAACGGATCGTGAGCGACGGCGCGCCCCCGCGCCTCTCGGTCGGCGAGATCATCAACGCCTCACCCGACATCGACCCGGACCTGTTCGCCGAGATCAGCAAGACCATCAAGGCCAAGGGCGGCAACCTCACTCTCTACGCCTCGCGCGGCGACTGGGCGCTGCGCATCTCGGGCTGGTTCAGGGACAGGGCCCGCGCCGGCTTCATCAAGGACAAGCCGCTCATGGTCCCCGGCGTGGACACCATCGACATCACCGCCGCCGGCACCAGCCTGTTCGCCTGGAACCACGACCTCTACGCGTCGAGCCCCGTCCTCGTCGCCGACATGCGCCGCCTCTTCGAGCACAGCGAGCGGCCGCCCGACAAGCGCACCAAGGAGCTGGAGCGGATCGAGGTGCAGGGCGGCGCCTACTGGCGCCTGCGGTCGCTGCAGGCGGCTGCGCACTAGTCTGCGGCTTGCGCCGGCGCCGTGAGCGTCTATTGTTGCGCGCCTCTTCCGCGCCTTCGCGGGTGCACCTCCGGAATTCGCATGATGTCCGAGCCTCTGGAAATCCAATTTGCGGCCCTCACCGCGGCGCCGGAGGGTGCCGTCCTGCTGCTCGCCGGCCCGGAGCTGGCGCTCGGGCCCGCCGCGCGCGGTCTCGACGAGCGCAGCAAGGGCGCGCTCACCAAGGCTGCCCGTGCCGCCGATTTCACCGGCAAGGCCAAGACGGCGATCGAGGTGCTCGCGCCCCCCGGCATCGACGCCCCGCGCGTGATCCTGGCGGGCATGGGCAAGTCGCTCAAGGAGCTGGATCGCATGCAGCTCGGCGGCTTCGCCTTCGCTCAGCTCAGCGCGCGCAAGGGCGAGGTCGCAACCCTGATGGTCGATCCCGCCGATCCCGGCGAGGTCGGTGCCGAGGTGTTCGCGGCGGATCTGGCGTTCGGCGCGCTGCTGCGCAGCTACAGCTTCAAGAAGTACATCACGCGCAAGTCGTCGGAGGAGAGCGGCGAGGAGGAGAAGACGCCGCCGGGCCTGCGCCGTCTCGTCGTGCAATGCGCCAAGCCGGACGCGGCCGGCAAGGCCTTCGCCGCCCGCAAGGCGGTGGCCGAGGGCGTGTTCCTGGCGCGTGATCTCGTCAACGAGCCGGCCAACATCCTGGGCCCCGTCGAGTTCGCCGAGCGCATGCGCGATCTCTCCCGCGCCGGGCTCGAGGTCCAGGTGCTGGACGAGGACGACATGCGCGCCCTCAAGATGGGCGCACTGCTGGCGGTGGGGCAGGGCAGCGAGCGGCCCTCGCGCATGGTGGTCATGCAGTGGCACGGCGCCAAGTCCAAGCGCGCCAAGACGCTGGCGTTCGTCGGCAAGGGCGTGTGCTTCGACACCGGCGGCATCTCCATGAAGCCCGCCGCCGGCATGGAGGACATGAAGGGCGACATGGGCGGGGCGGCTTGCGTCGCCGGCCTCATGCTGGCGCTCGCCACGCGCAAGGCCGCCGTCAACGCGGTGGGCCTCATCGGGCTCACCGAGAACATGCCCTCGGGCAAGGCGCAGCGTCCCGGCGACATCGTCACCAGCATGTCCGGGCAGACCATCGAGGTCCTCAACACCGACGCCGAAGGACGCCTCGTGCTGGCCGACGTGCTCTGGTATGCGCAGCAGCACTTCAAGCCGCGCTTCATCGTCGACCTGGCGACGCTGACGGGCGCCATCATCGTGGCGCTCGGCAAAGAGTATGCGGGCCTCTTCTGCAACGACGATCGGCTGGCCGCCGAGCTGTCCGCCGCCGGCGAGACCACCGGCGAGAAGGTTTGGCGCATGCCGCTCGCCAAGGCCTACGACAAGATGATCGACAGCAAGAACGCCGACATGAAGAATATCGGCGGCCGGCACGGCGGGGCCATCACGGCGGCCCAGTTCATCCAGCGCTTCGTCAAGGACACGCCCTGGGCGCACCTCGACGTGGCCGGCACCGCCATGGATTCCACGCGCAGCGATATCAACCAGAGCTGGGCGTCCGGCTGGGGCGTGCGCCTGCTCGATCGCCTCGTCGGCGACCACTACGAGAAGGGCGAAAAGTGAGCCCTTGGTCCACGGCGACGCGGCGCGTGATATGTTGTTGGGGCAAATGGCGGCGGCCACCGCCAGCGGTGCGATCGTAATATTTTGTTAATACCGTAGGATTTGGAAATATTTTCCATAATATTTATTATGCGAACGACTGTGAGGGAGCCCAAGTCCCTGGCGCGCGTCGATGTCCGCGGCCCTTGCCCGGCCCACCGGTGCGGGTATCAAATCAGGCAAGAGCTGCGAACCCGGGAGACCCGACGATGCCGAGCCACGTCACGTCCACGCCGCCGGCGCCGCCGTCCGATGCCGCCGACCACTTCGCGCGCAAGCTGGCGCTCGAGACCGACTGCTCCGACGTCTATGAGAGCATGAAAGGGGGTGCGCTGGATTTCGTTCTGCTCGATGTGCGCGGGCCCGGCGCCTACGCCAAGGCGCACGTCCCCGGCGCGATCAGCCTGCCGCACCGCGAGATCACGGCCGAGCGCATGATGGCTTGGCCGCACGACACCCTGTTCGTCGTCTACTGTGCCGGCCCGCACTGCAACGGCGCAGACAAGGCGGCGCTGAGGCTTGCCCGTCTCGGCCGGCCCGTGAAGACGATGCTGGGCGGCATGACGGGCTGGGCCGACGAGGGCTTCGCCTTCGAGCACAGCGCGCCGGCAACCATCGAGGCGTAGATCAAAGCCCTGCGGCACGGGCCGGCTGTCTCCCCCGTAGAGGAACCGACAGGGTTCCGAGACGTTGAGCCTGAGCTGCGCGCCTTCCAAGGCTCCGCGTCGTCAAACCAAGGGAGACAACGCCGTGACGAAAGTCAGCACACTCGAAGGCCGTCGCGGGACGGCGGCCTCGCTCGACACCCCCACCGACCTTTCGCAAGCGGCCGTGAGCGAGATCTCCAAGGCCGTGAACGGGCTGCTGGCCGATGCCTTCGCCCTCTACCTCAAGACCAAGAACTTCCACTGGCACGTGTCGGGCCCGCACTTCCGCGACTACCACCTCCTGCTCGACGAGCAGGCCGCGCAGATCTTCGCCACCACCGACGAGCTGGCCGAGCGCGTGCGCAAGATCGGCGGCACGACCCTGCGCTCGATCGGCGACATCGCCAAGCACCAGAGCCTCGAAGACAACGACGAGGCGTTCGTGGCGCCCACCGACATGCTGCGCGAGCTGGTCGCCGACAACAAGGCCGTGGCGGCGGCGATGCGCGAGGCGCACGAGCTTTGCGACAAGCACGGCGACGTGGCGACCGCGAGCCTGCTCGAAACCTTCATCGACGCCACCGAGCGGCGCACGTGGTTCCTGTTCGAGGCGAGCCGCAAGCCCGATGCCGACGGACACTGAGCAGCAGCGAGCCGCCTCAGTCCTCTGAGATGCTGCCGCGACGCAGCGACTTGACGGCCGCGCGGCGCCGCTTGCCTTCGGCGCGGCGCAGCTTGGAGGCACGCGTGGGCCTGGTCGCCCGCCGCAGCTTGGGCGGGGTGGCGGCCTCTCGGATCAGCGCCACCAGCCGCTCGCGCGCATCCTGGCGGTTGCGCGCCTGGCTGCGGAAGCGGTCGGCGGTAACGACGATCTCGCCGGCGCCCGTCAGGCGCCGCCCCGCGAGCCGCTCGAGTCGCTGGCGCACGGGCTCCGGCAGCGAGCGCGACGTGCGCACGTTGAACCGCAGCTGCACGGCCGTCGCCACCTTGTTGACGTTCTGCCCGCCCGGCCCCGAGGCGCGCAGGAACACCTCCTCGAGCTCGGCCGGATCGAGCGCGATCTCCTCGGTGACCTGCAGCATCTGAGCCATGGCTTGACGTATCCCGCGGCGGTTTCGTGCTATCAGACGGCGCCGATCCTGACCACGGGGGCAACCCGCCATGAGCACCGAGGCTCGCAAGACCCTTGCCGATCTGTTGGCCGTCATGGCGTCGCTCAGGACGCCCGGCACCGGTTGTCCCTGGGACCTCGAGCAGACCTTCAAGACCATCGCCCCCTACACCATCGAGGAGGCCTACGAGGTTGCCGACGCCATCGAGACCGGCGACAGGGGCGCGCTCGAGGACGAGTTGGGCGACCTGTTGCTGCAGGTCGTCTACCACGCCCGCATGGCCGAGGAGGAGGGCGCGTTCGCCTTCGCCGATGTGGTCGATGCCATCACGCGCAAGATGATCAGGCGCCATCCGCACGTGTTCGGCAGCGCGGCCGAGCGCGCGGCAGGGGCCGCGCCCGGCTTCTGGGAGCGCATCAAGGCCCAGGAGCGGGCTGCGAGAGTCCCCTCCCCCCTCGTGGGGGAGGGTCGGGGAGGGGGGGATCTCAAACCAGCAAACGTCGGGGCTCCCCCCACCCCTGGCCCCTCCCCGCAAGGGGGAGGGGAAGGGGCGCACGCGTCTCGATACCAGGGCATCTTGCACGACGTCCCCGTCGCTCTTCCTGCCCTCACGCGCGCCGTCAAGTTGCAGGCCAAAGCCGCCGGGGTAGGCTTCGACTGGCCCTCGCTCGTGCCCGTGCTCGACAAGCTCAAGGAGGAGCTGGCCGAGCTCGAGCAGGCGGTCGCAGATGCCCACTCGACCCCGCCCGCGACTGACGGCCCCGGCAAGGCAGAGATCGGCGAGGAGTTCGGCGACCTCCTGTTCGTGATGGCCAACGTCGCCCGTCACCTCGAGATCGACCCCGAGGCGGCGCTGCGCGCGGCAAACCAGAAGTTCATCCGCCGCTTTGGCCGCATCGAGGAGCTGTTGGCGGCGCTGGGGCGTACGCCCGCGCAATCGACGCTGGCGGAGATGGACCGGCTGTGGGACCAGGCCAAAACCGAGCAGCGCCAACTCCCCTCTCCCCGCAAGCGGGGAGAGGGTTAGTCCGAAGTTCCCCGGCTTGGCGGCGGGCGGGGATCGATAAGGTTTCGATATTGCGGGCCTTTGGGTGGCACCGGGGCGCATCGTGGGGCTTGCGTGTGCCCATGTATGCGACGCCGTGACTCAGGTGGATGGATGCGCGAATCACCTACACGGCGCCCATGTACATCGACATCGTTCCCAACCGGGGCTCGCCGCCCGCCATCCTGCTGCGCGAGAGCATTCGTGAGGGCAAGCGCGTCAGGAAGCGCACCATCGCCAACCTGTCGGCACTGCCGATCGAGCAGGCCGAGATGATCCGCCGCGTGCTGAAGGGCGAAAAGCTCGGGCCGCTCGAGAGCACGCTCGACGTGGTGCGCTCGCAAGCGCACGGACACGTCGAGGCAGTGCTGACGGCCATGCGGCGTCTGGGGTTCGACAAGCTGATCGATGCCAAGCCCTCGCGCGAGCGTGACCTCGTGGTGGCCATGGTGGCCGGGCGCATCATCGCGCCCGAGGCAAGCAAGCTTGGCCTGACGCGGGCGTGGACCGACACCACGCTGCCCGACGAGCTCGGTGTCGCCGATACGCATGAGGATGCCCTTTACGCAGCCATGGACTGGCTCATCGAACGCCAGGAGGCGATCGAGAGGCGGCTGGCCCGGCGTCATCTGAAGGCCGGCGGGCTGGTGTTGTTCGACCTCACGTCGAGCTACTTTGAGGGCGTCACCTGCCCGCTGGCGAAGCTCGGCTACAGCCGCGACGGCAAGCCCGGGACGCTGCAGGTGAACTGGGGCCTGCTCACCGATGGCCGCGGCTGCCCGGTGGCCGTGTCGGTGTTCGAGGGCAACACCGGCGATCCCAAGACGCTGCTGCCGCAAGTGGAGAAAGTGCGCGCCTCGTTCGGCATCGACCGGCTCGTCATGGCGGGCGACCGCGGCATGATCTCCAACGTGCAGATCGACGCAATCGCGAAGCTCGACGGCGTCGATTGGATCACGGCGCTCAAGAGCGGGGCGATCCGCAAGCTGGCTGACGGCGGCGCCTTGCAGCTCGACCTGTTTGACGAGAGGAACCTGATCGCCTTCACGCACGCCGACTTCCCCGGCGAGCGGCTGATCGCCTGCCGAAACCCCGATCTGGCCAGGCTACGGGCAGCCAAGCGCAACGATCTGATCGCCGCTACCACCGCCGAGCTCGACAAGGTTGCCGCGATGGTGATGGGCGGCCGCTTACTGGGGCGAGACAAGATCGGTGTGCGGCTCGGCAAGGTGTTGGACAAGTACAAGGTCGGCAAGCACTTCGACTACGTCATCAAGGACGGCTCGTTCTCCTTTAGCGTCAACTCCGAAAGGGTAGCGGCGGAAGCGGCGCTCGACGGTCTCTATGTGATCCGCACCAGCGTCGCTGAAGCTGACATGAGCGCCGAGGCGGCCGTGCTGAACTACAAGCGGCTGGCGCAGATCGAGAGAGGCTTCCGCACCTTGAAGGGCGTCGACCTGAGCGTGCGCCCGATCCGCCATCGCCTCGAAGACCGCGTCAAGGCGCACATCCTCCTCAGCATGCTGGCCTATTACGTACAGTGGCACATGATCGAGGCCTGGGCGCCGCTCACCTTCATGGACGAGGCGCCAGCGGATGCGGCACGCGAGCGCGATCCGGTGGCGCCCGCCAGGCGCTCGCAGGCGGCCCTCGCCAAGGTGCACACGCGCACGCTGGCGGACGGAACGCCGGCGATGAGCTTCACCCGCCTGCTCGCCCATATGGCCACCATCGTCCGCAATACGATGCGCTCTGCGAGCGCCAGGATCGGCGAGGCTACCTTCACGCTCACTACGCGGCCCAATCCCAAGCAGCAGCTAGCCCTCGATCTGCTCGCCGCCATCACCGTGTAGACAGGACAGGGGTATCGCTTCAATCTCAACAGATTGAAGCCACGACAAAATCCTGCTCAGCTCAGACTCGGGTTAGGGTGAGGGGCAGACGCTTGCTCCGGCGATTGTTTCTGCCCCTCACCCCGACCCTCTCCCCACTGAGGGATGGGCAGAGAGAGGCGGCAGTCCGGCCCGCTTGAGGTGACCCTCGAGCTTGCCCCGGATGGCGGCATCGATGCGAAAGCGGGTGGTGACGGCGCCGCTCTCTGTCGTCTCCTGGGCCAGCACGTCGGCGTTGTCGTGGAGCCAGCTCAACAGCCGGCCCTCGCGCGCGGGGAGCTCGAGCGTCAGCACCTCGTCGCCCGAGCCCAGGCGCGCATCGATCGCGGCAAGCAGGGCGTCGACGCCTTCACCCGTCAGGGCCGAGATGAGCACGGGCGGCCGCTCGGCTCTGGCGACCCCGCGCTCGGCCTCGCTGCGCTCGGAGGCGCCGAGCCGGTCCGCCTTGTTCCACACTTCCAGGATCGGCGCCTCTGCGGCGGCCGCGTCGATGCCGAGGTCTGAGCAGCACCGCCTCCACGTCCCGGCGCTGCGCCTCGGCCTCGGCGTGGGCGATGTCGCGCACGTGCAAGATGAGGTCGGCCTCCACCACCTCCTCCAGCGTGGCGCGGAAGGCCGCCACCAGCGTGGTCGGCAGGTCCGAGATGAAGCCCACCGTGTCGGAGAGGATGATGCGCCGGCCGCTCGCGAGCTTCACCTCGCGCATGGTTGGATCGAGCGTCTCGAACACCTGGTCGCTGCGCCACCACCGATGCGCCCGTCAGACGATTGAAGAGCGTCGACTTGCCGGCGTTGGTGTAGCCGACGATGGCCACCACCGGATACGGCACGCGCTTGCGTCCGGCGCGATGCAGCGCGCGCGTCTTGACCACGCCGGCAAGGTCGCGGCGGATGCTCTCGATGCGCTCCTCGATCAGGCGCCGGTCGGTCTCGATCTGCGCCTCGCCGGGACCGCCGAGGAAGCCGAAGCCGCCGCGCTGGCGCTCGAGATGGGTCCAGGTGCGCACGAGGCGGCTCTTCTGATAGCTGAGATGCGCCAGCTCCACCTGCAGGCGGCCCTCGCGGGTGTGGGCTCGCTCGCCGAAGATCTCGAGGATGAGCCCGGTGCGGTCGAGCACCTTGCAGGACCAGGCCTTCTCGAGGTTGCGCTGCTGAATCGGGGCTGACGGCGTGGTCGATGACGGCGAGCCCGGCCTCGTGCTCGGCGATCAGCGCCGCAAGCTCCTCGACCTTGCCGGAGCCGAACAGGGTCGACGGCCGCGGCGCCGCCAGCGGTACGGTCTCGGCAGCGCGCACGTCGAGGGCAATGGCCCTGGCGAGGCCCACGGCCTCATCGAGGCGATTGGCGGTGGAGCGCTCGATCCGATCGGACGCAGGGCCCGCGCCGTTGCCGCCCCGCGGGGGTCGCCGCTCGCGCCGCACCGGTGTCAGCACGATGCAGCGCGTCGCCACGCGCCGCCGCTCGGTCGAGCCGCGTCGCCGGGGCTTCCTCGTGCGAGCCTGGATCTCGGAGATGGCTATCCCTGCTGCTGGCCTTCGGCCGGCTCTGAGTCCATGAGGTGCACGGGCTGGCCTGGCATGATCGTGGAGATGGCGTGCTTGTAGACGAGCTGCGAGTGACCGTCGCGGCGCAGCAGCACGCAGAAGTTATCGAACCAGGTCACGATACCCTGCAGCTTGACACCGTTGATGAGGAAGATCGTCAGCGGCGTCTTGTTCCGGCGGACATGGTTGAGGAACGTGTCTTGTAGGCTTTGGGCTCGTTCGGCCATTGTTATAGTCCATTGTTGTTGTGAAGGCCGCTGCGGTGCTGCCCCCACCCCCGCGCCCAGTAAAATGCAAATTCATTTCTTCGTGCACAAGCAGATTTGATGGTTTGGCAAGGGGCAATCCGCCGATTGGCAAACTAAAATGTCGGAGGCCGATGGTCAGGGCGCCGCGACTTCGGCCGCGGAATGAAATTCGGCTCGCAGCTTGAGCGAAAGCAGGCCCGGCGCACCGTTGCCCACCGGCGTGCCGTCGATGCTGACCACGGGCATGACCGTATTGGTCGCCGAGGTGATGAACGCCTCCCGCGCCGCCTTGGCCTCCTCGACGGTGAACGCCCGCTCGACCAACTCGATTTTCTCACGTTTCAACAGATCGACCAGGCTCGTGCGCGTGACGCCACGCAGGATGGCGTTGTCGATCTGGCGCGTCACCAGCCGCCCCTCCCGATCGACGATCCAGGCGTTGGAAGAGGCCCCTTCCGTGACGTAGCCTTGTGCGTCGACGAACCAGGCCTCCCTCGCTCCGTCCTTGCGTGCGGCCTCCTTGGCGAGCGTCGCCGGCAACAGCATCACCGTCTTGATGTCGCAGCGGCCCCAACGATTGTCCGGCATGGTCTTGACGGCGATGCCGGCCGCGGCCGCAGCTTCCGACCGCGGCGGATCGGAATTGCGCGCCAGGCACACCACGGTGGGTGCCACCGACGCTGGCGGGAACAGGAAATCGCGGGGGCGGGCGCCGCGCGACACCTGCAGATAGACGAGCCCGTCGCGCACCCGATTGCGCCGGATCGTCTCGCGCAGCACCCGCGACCAGGCGCCGCACAGACATCGGCTGGGGGATGCGCAGCTCGCCGAGCGATCGCGTCAAGCGCTGCATGTGCCGGCTCTCGTCGATGAGGCGGCCGCCGCTCACCTCGCACACCTCGTAGACGGCGTCGCCGAACTGGAAGCCGCGGTCCTCGGCGTGGACGCAGGCCTGCGCGTACGGCAAATAGCGGCCATCGACATAGACGACGCGCGTCATGGGCCGGCCCTCTATGTGCCAGTCCGGGGCATCTCGCCGGTGCGCTCCTGCGAGCTGACCCCCAGGGCTCTGAGCTTGCGGTGCAGCGCCGAGCGCTCCATGCCGACGAACTCGGCGGTGCGCGAGATGTTGCCGCCGAAGCGGTTGATCTGGGCCAGCAGGTACTCGCGCTCGAAGATCTCGCGTGCCTCGCGCAGCGGCAGCGACATCAGGTGCTCGGCCCCGCCGTTGACGGGCAGCGGCACGTTGGAGCCGATTTCCTCGGGGAGCATGTTGGCGGTGATGATGGCATCGGGATCGCCGCCGGAGAGGATCATCAGCCGTTCGATGTTGTTCCTCAGCTCGCGCACGTTGCCCGGCCAGTCGTGCGCCTGCAGCACGGCGACCGCGTCCTCGCCGATCTTGCGCGGGGCCAGGCCGGAGGAGTGGGCGACCTGGCCGACGAAGTACTGGATCAGCATGGGGATGTCGTCGCGACGCTCGGCGAGCCCCGGCACGCGCAGCGGCACCACGTTGAGGCGGTGGTAGAGGTCCTCGCGGAAGCGGCCCTCGGCCATCTCGCGCTCGAGGTCGCGGCTGGTGGAGGAGATGATGCGCACGTCGACCGCCACCTTGGGCCCGCCGCCGACGCGCTGGAACTTCTGCTCGACGAGCACGCGTAGCACCTTGCCCTGGGTCTCCAGCGGCATGTCGCCGACCTCGTCGATATACAGCGTGCCGCCGTGCGCCTCCTCGAGCGCGCCGACCTTGCGCGGCCCCGTGTGGTCCTCGGTGCCGAACAGCTCCTCCTCGACCCGGTCGGGGGCCATGGCGGCGGCGCTCAGCACCACGAAAGGGCCATCCTTGCGCTGCGAGAGCTCGTGCATCACGCGCGCCACCAGCTCCTTGCCCGAGCCGGCGCCGCCCCGGATCAGCACGCGGCTGTTGGTGGGGGCGACGCGGTCGATGGCCGAGCGCAGCTGGTTCATGGCGGGCGACTTGCCGATCATCTCGGAGCTCACCACCGAGCGTTCCTTGAGCTCGCGCACCTGGCGCTGCAGCTTGGAGGCCTCGAGCGCGCGCAGCGTCACGAGCAGCAGGCGGTCGGCCTTGAACGGCTTCTCGATGTAGTCGTAGGCGCCGCGCTTGATGGCGGTGACGGCCGTCTCGATGTTGCCGTGACCCGAGATGATGACGACGGGCAAGTCCGGGTGCGCTTTCTTGATGATGTTGAGCACCTCGAGGCCGTCCAGCCGACTGCCCTGCAGCCAGATGTCGAGAATGACCAGGTGCGGGCGCCGCTCCTCCACCGCTCTGAGCGCCTCGTCGGAGTCGCGGGCCAGCCGCGTGCGATGACCGTCGTCCTGCAGGAAGCCGGCGACCAGCTCGCGGATGTCGGCCTCGTCGTCGACGATCAGGATGTCGGCTGCCATTTCTAGCTCCTTCACACGTTGGCAATCATGCGCCGCCGTCGGCGGTGGCCGGCGCGGGCTCTTCATGCGGGATCTCGCGATCGCGCTCCTTGGCCAGCGGCAACGAAATGCGGATCAGGGCGCCGTGGCTGCGGCCGGGGCCCGGCGGCGCGTCCTCGAGCGAGAGCGTGCCGCCGTGCTGCTCGACGCTTTTCATGACGATGGCGAGGCCGAGGCCGGTGCCCTTGTTGCCCTTGGTCGTCACGTAGGGCTCGAGCAGGCGGTTGCGGTTGTGCTTGGGCAGCCCCGGACCGTTGTCGATCACCTCGATGTCGACGTGATTTCCGTTGCGCCGCACCGCAGTCTCGATGCGGCCGCGCCAGTCGGGCTCCCTGTTGGCGTTCTCGCTCCAGGCCTGCAGGGCTTCCTGCGCGTTCTTGACGAGGTTGCTGACGGCCTGGGACACGAGCCGGCGATCGCAGCTGACGATGATGGGGTCCTTGCCGACCTTGGTCTCGAAGATCACGTCGGCGTCCGTCATCTGCCGGTCGAGCACGGCAGCGCGCACCACGTCGCGGATGTCGTGATCCTCCATCTGCGGCTTGGGCGTGCGCGCGAAGGCGGAGAACTCGTCGACCATCCGCGTCACGTCCCCGACCTGGCGGATGATGGTGTCGGTGCAGCGCTCGAAGGTCTCGCGATCCTCGACGATCACGCGGCCGTACTTGCGGCGCAGGCGCTCGGCCGAAAGTTGTATGGGCGTCAAGGGGTTCTTGATCTCGTGGGCGATGCGGCGGGCGACGTCCGCCCAGGCCGAGGTGCGCTGCGCCGACACGAGCTCCGTGACGTCGTCGAAAGTGAGCACCGAGCCGTAGTCCTCCTCGCCCTGCTCCTCGCGCGTGACGCGCACCGAGAAGTTGCGCTCCTCGCCGCCTATGATGAGCGTGGCCTGGTGCTGGGGCCGGCTCTTGTGGTCGTCGGCGGAGCCCAACATGGCCGCAAACTCGGGCACCGCCTCCGGCAGCGCACGGCCGATCAGCTCGGAGCCCTCGCGCCCCAGGAGCTTCTCGGCCGAGCGGTTGGCCAGCGTGATGCGGTCGTGGCGGTCGAGGCCGATGACGCCGGCCGACACGCCCGACAGCACTGCCTCCATGAAGCGGCGCCGCTCGGTGAGTTGCGTGTTGGCGGTGACGAGGTCGGTGCGCTGGCGCTCCAGCTCCTTGGTCATGGCGTTGAAGTTCATCGACAGGCGACGCAAATCGCCCTCGCCGCGCCGGATCGGCAGCTCGACCTTGAGGTTGCCGCGCGCCACGTGCTGGGCGGCACTGATGAGGCGACGGATCGGGGCGACGAACTGGCCGGCAAACCAGATCCCGACCCAGACCGCGGCCAGCAGTGCCGTGAGCGAAATCATGAAGTACATCATGCCGTGCGCGAACTTGAGGCCTCCGCGCACCTGGCGCAGGCTCTCGTAGCGGCGCACACCTGCCTCCGTCTGCCGCAGGTGCCTGACGACCTCCGGGTCGACGCCGCGGGCGACGTAGAGGAAGGATCCGGATAGTTGTGCAGCTGGGCAATGGCCGCGACGCGGAATGTGCCTCCCGGCATCAGCAACGGCACCTGGCCGTTGGCGGCCGCGCGCAGCAGATGCTCGGGCGGGGCGATGTAGGGGATCCTCTCGTCCTCGAGCGCCGCCACCTTCACGGCGCCCTTGGCGTCGACCACGTAGGCCACGGGAAGATCGCGCAAGCCTGCCTGCGCAAACATCAGCTCGCGAAACTTGCGCGGGTTGGAGGCCACCGTCGGCGCGGCATCGTCGAGGTCCTTGGCCATGTTGACGATGTCGGTGCGGATCACCTGGCCGTGCTCGTCGAGGTAGGCGTGGGCAACGTTGAGCGACTTGCGCACGATCGACACGGTCTGCTGGTTGAACCAGTTGTCGAGTGCGCGCGAGAACGTGGTGGTGGCGGCGATCGCCAGGAGCAGGGCCGGCAGCGCCGCGATCAGACTGAAGAGGCCGACGATGCGCGCATGCAGCCGCGCGCCCGCCACCTTCTTCTCCCAGGCCCGCCACAACCCCACGGCGTGCACCGCGATGACGGCCACCATGGCCACGATCAGCAGCAGGTTGAAGAGGAGGACGACGTAGACCACGCCCTCGCGCGGGGCGATCGGCGTCAGGTTGGTCAGGATCAGGAAGGTCGCCAGCGCCCAAACCACCGACAGGCTGACGACGACGAGGCCGACCCAGAAGCTGCGGCTGCTGGTCCCGGGCAGCGGCGGCGCATCTGCCTCCAGCAGGGGATCGAGCGGAACCTGCTGGGCTTGCATCAGCCGGCGCACGCGCTGGGAAACGCGAGCGGCAGCGGTGCCGGCCCGGTCCGCCGCATGTCGCAGCGCGGCAACGAGGGCTCCGCGTGCCTTTGCGATGGCGTCGATGATTTGTTGTCTGCGCACCAGTCAGCCGCCTGTCTGCAGCAAAGCGATCACACTGATCAACTTCGACTGTGGCATTTTCGCGACAATGTGGGCTTAGCCATTTGCCGTCCCAGCGTCAAGAGCGGCCGGTGGAGGAAAGCAGGGAGAGGGCCGCGACCAGGGGAAGCTCCGCGTAGGCTGGCGCCGTCCAGGCGTGCCGAGTTCGCCACAACCTACATCGCAAAGGCGGCATCCGCCAGCCGAGCCACCTTTCCGCCACCATGCTATGGAACGCCGTTAAGCCATTGAATGCTCAGCCGCCCGGGCAGTTGGGGGTGTCATGTCACGGGGCATCGGGGGCGGCGGTGCCGGGGGAGAGAGATGCGCATCCTTAGCCGATATATGTTTCGGCAGATTGCGGGCGCGCTGATCCTCATTCTGGTCTCCCTGACGGGCGTGGTGTGGATTGCGGTGGCGCTGCGCCAGCTCGAGCTGATGACCTCGCAGGGGCAGGACGCCCTGCGCTTCCTGGCCATGACCGCGCTGGCCATCCCCGCCATGATGGCCCTGATCGCGCCCATCGGCCTGCTCATCGCCTCCATCCACGTGCTCAATCGGCTCAACACCGACAGCGAGTTGATCGTCATGACGGCGGGCGGCATGCCGTCCTGGTCGCTGCTGAAGCCGTTGGGGCTGCTGGCGCTCGTGGTTGCGCTCGGCATCTCGATGGTGAACCATTTCGTGGGGCCGTGGTCGCAGCGCCTGCTCAAGGACATGGCGGTGCAGGTGCGCACCGACCTGATGGCTCAGATCATCCAGCCCGGGCGCTTCACCTCGCCGGAGGCAAAGCTCACGGTGCACATCCGCGACAGGGCCCCCGACGGCCTCCTGCTCGGCCTGCTGATGCACGATGCCCGCGATCCCAAGCAGGTCGTCACCTACCTCGCCGAGACCGCCCGCATCATCAAGCAGGGCGAGCAGGCCTACCTGCGCATGGAGAAGGGACACATCGTGCGCCGGCTCGAAGGCCAGCCCACGCCGCAGATCATCGCCTTCGAGCGCTACGCGGTCGACGCCAACGAGCTCGAGCAGCGCAGCAGCCAGACCGCTGTCGTGCGCCCGCGGCACCGCTACACCAACGAGCTCCTCGCGCCCGATCCCGACGACGTCATCTACAAGGCCAACCCCGGCAGCTTCATCTCGGAGCTGCATGAGCGTTTCGCCAGCCCGCTCTATGCCTTCACGTTCGTGTTGGTCGTGCTGGCTTTCATGGGCCAGGCCCGCACCACGCGCACGAGCCGCCTGCAGGCCGTGATCGCGGCCTTCGCCATCGCGGTCATCTCCCGCGTGATCGGCATCACCGTCACCAACATGGTGGTGGTGCGGCCGGCCGCGGCGCCTCTGCTCTATGTCGTGCCGGTGGCGACGGGGTTGTGCGCGGCAATGGCGATCCAATGGCACGTCTACCCGCGGCGCACGCCCAAGGCCGCGCGCGCCCTTGCGGACTTCTTCACGCGGGCCGGTGCGACCCTCGCAACAGCCTGGCGGTTGCTGCTGCCCGCCCGCGCGACAACGCGCGCGAGGGGTTAGCGCCATGCTGGGCCCGCGCACTCTGCGCCGCTACGTTGCCAAGCGCTTCCTGTTGTCGATCCTGGGCGCCTTCACGGTGTGCGCCGTCCTCATCTTCATGATCGACATGATCGAGCTGCTGCGGCTCTCGCGCCGGGCCACCGATCTCTCCATGGCCGCCCTGTTGTGGATGGCGCTGCTGCGGCTGCCGGCCTACACCGAGATCCTCCTGGCATTTGCCGTGCTGGTTGGCGGCATCGGCGCCCTGCTGAGCCTCAACCGCAAGTCCGAGCTGATCGTCATGCGGGCGGGCGGCATGTCGGTGTGGCAGTTCCTCCGTCCAGGCGTGCTGGTGGCCCTGGTCCTCGGCGTGCTGGCCGTCACGCTCTACAATCCCTTGGCCGCCGCGGCGCGATCGGAGTCGGAGAGGCTGGTGGCAGAGGCCTTCGGCAAGGAGGCAACCCTGCTGGCGGGTTCGGGCGAGGGGTCATGGCTGCGGCAAGACGGCGCCGACGGCCAGTCCGTCATGACCGCCCGCGCGATTGCCGACCAGGGCCTGTCGCTGACGGGCGTGATCGTCTACCAGTTCGATCGGCAGGGCCGCTTCGTCGAGCGCGTCGATGCAGAGCGCGCAACTCTCGCCGATGGCTACTGGGAGTTGCATAAGGTCATTGTCTCCCGCCCAGCGCGCGAGCCCGAGACTTTCGACACTTATACGGTAAGCACCTACCTGACACGCGAGCGTGTCGGCGATGCCCTCGGCTCGGAGATCGCGGTGTCCGTTTGGCAGCTGCCGGCGTTGATTGAAGTGGCTGAAAAGGCGGGACTTTCAGCCTCCCGCTACAAGATGCAGTATGCCCTTCTGATGTCCCGCCCCATGTTGTTGATGGCCATGGTCATTTTGGCCGCAACTGTGTCTCTGCGGTCATTCCGGTCCGGGGGGACCCAGACTATGGTCATCACCGGGATGGTAGGGGGAATCGGATTTTTCCTGCTGACTGAAGTTTCGCGCCAGATCGGCTTGGCCGGTCTGGTGTCGGCGACGACAGCAGCATGGATGCCGATCGCTCTTGCTCTACTGGTCTCGCTGTCGGTGTTGCTGCACCAGGAGGACGGCTGAGTGATGCGTCGAGCGCCGATACCGCACGCTGTGTGCGGCATTGCGCAAGTCTGTGGCCGTCGCGTTGGCGGGCTGCGGGTTGTGCATGCGCTCGCCTGCCTCGCGCTCCTCGCCACCCTGCTCACGCTGCTGGCACGGCCCGTGTTGGCCCAGGATCCCAGCGTCGTCGTCGGCACACCGACGAACAAGGCCTTCCCCAAGAAGCCCGGCGGGATTTTCGGCCCCAAACCCAATGTCGACCGCAGCCAGCCGCTCTACATGCAGGCCGACCAGCTCCTCTACGACACCCGCAACAGCAGGGTGATCGCGCAGGGCAACGTCGAGATCTACTACAACAACTACATTCTCACCGCCGACCAGGTGGTCTACGACCAGAGCGTCAACAAGCTGATCGCGGAAGGCAACGCCCAGCTCAAGGACCCCAACGGCGGCATCACCAGGGCCGACCGGTTCGAGGCCCTCGACGACTTCCGCGACGCCTTCATCCAGTCGCTCAGCGTCGTCACCGCCGACGACACCCGCATCGCGGCGGAGCGCGCGACCCGGCGGGAAGGCAACACCGCCGAGTACGAGCACGGCAAGTTCACGCCTTGTAAGAACGATCCCGGCATGCCGCCGCTATGGTGCATCGGCGCCGCGCGCATCATCCACGACCAGCGCGCCGCCACCATCACCTACCAGGACGCCCAGTTCGAGTTCTTCGGCGTCCCGATCCTCTACACGCCCTATTTCCAGCATCCCGATCCCACGGTGAAGCATCGCTCCGGCTTCCTGATGCCGAACTTCGGCAATTCCTCCACCTTGGGCACGTTCGTCGAGACCCCCTACTATTTCGCGCTATCGCCCAGCTACGACTTCACCTTCAACCCCCGCTACTACAGCAAATTCGGCGAGTTTTGGCAGGGCGAATGGCGGCAGCGGCTGGCGACCGGCCAGTACAACATCAAGCTCGCGGCCATCGATCAGGATGCGAGTACGGCTACGGCCGCCGGAGTGGAGCCGGGCTGGCGCGGGTCGGTGCAGACCAAGGGCCAGTTCTCGCTGTCGTCGTGGTGGCGCTACGGCTGGGACGTCACGGCCGACACCGACGACTCCTTCCGCCGCTTCTACAAGCTCGACCCGATCGTGCAGACCGACCGCGTCAACACCGTCTATCTGCAGGGCATGAGCGACCGCAACTACTTCGCCACCAAGCTCTACCAATTCGGCGGGTTGCTCTTGACCGATACGCCCTACTCCAACGCCTGGGTGCATCCGGTCGTCGACTACAACTACATCGTCAACCAGCCCGTGCTCGGCGGCGAGCTCAGCTTCACGGGGCATGCGCGCAGCTTGACGCGCAGCGACAGCACCGACACCAACCGGGCCGTGGTCGAAGCCAACTGGCGGCGCCAGATGATCGACCCGATCGGCCAGGTGTGGACGCCGTTTCGCGAATGCGCGCGGCGACGTCTACAGCTACTCGGACGCGTTCGATCCAGTCACCTTGAAGTCGATCCCCGACGACACGGTGTTGCGCGGCATGGCGACCGGCGGCCTGCTCTACTCCTATCCCTTCGTCGCCCACACCGCCTCCGCCTCGCACGTGATCGCGCCCACGGCGCAGATCATCGTGCGCCAGAACCATGTCGACCAGCGCCTGCTGCCTGACGAGGACGCCAAGAGCCTGGTCTTCGACGACACGCTGCTGTTCGACATCGACAAGTTCTCCGGCTACGACCGCTACGAGACCGGCACGCGCGCCAACGTCGGCCTGCAGTACACGCTGCAGACGATGAACGGCATCTACGGGCGCGCCGTGTTCGGCCAGAGCTTCCATCTCGCGGGCGAGAACCCGTATGTGGATCCGGGATTCGACCCCACCGGCAAATACAATTTCTCGCCCCAAAGCGGACTGGAGACCGACAAGTCCGACTACGTGACGGGCGTCTACTTGTCGCCATTCACGGGCTTGGGCCTCATCACGCAATCGCGGTTTGACGAGAAGGACTGGAGCCTGCGCCGCAACGATACGGGGCTGAATGTCAGCTATGGGCCCGTAAGGGCCGGGCTGCAGCTACTCCTTCACGCGTTTCGATCCCATTGGCGGCCAGTCCGGCAACCTGCAAGAGGTGGACCCTGGGCTGACCCTGCAGCTGACGAAGTATTGGTCGCTCGCCACAGCGCTTCGCTACGACATCGACTCCCGCTTCCGGATCCAGGACTCCGCCAGCATAAAATACACCGACGAATGCTTCATGCTGACGCTCAGCGTCGTCGAAACGTTCGTGGAGAATACCGCACTCAATCTGACACCCGACCGCACGGTCATGCTGACGTTCGCGCTCAAGCATATCGGCGAGTTCAACTATCAGACCGACCAGCTCAACTACCTGTTTGGCGACCAGAACCTGGGACCGAAGCTGTGAACGGGCATTGAAGGCAGCAACCTGCGCCGGCGCGCCCCCCGGGCCATCCCACCCCACACACGCGCGCCCCCGTCCCGGTTGCCATGCCCGCGCCACGGTTGTCCTGTGGATAGACGGATCGCCGACTGCGGCTCGGCGGTAAGATCGCTCGTGGCGAATCGCGCCCTCGAACCCGGCTAGGCCCCATGGAACAGCCAAGAGCCCCGCGTCTCCTTCCCGCGGCAGCGGCGGTGCTTCTCGCGTTCGCCGCGGCGATGCTGGCCGTCCCCTCGCCGGCCGCCGCCCAGAAGGCGCACAAGCAGGCTGCCGCACCCAAGGCGGAAAAGTACAACGAGCAGGCCATCGTCGTGCTCGTCAACGACGAGCCGGTTACCGGCTACGAGATCCAGCAGCGGGCGAAGTTCCTTGCCCTCAATGCCAATATCGGCGACCGCGTGAAGGAGAACTTCAAACGTCTGGTGCAGGCCGACACCACCAACAAGCAGCTGCGCGCCATCCTCGATGACACGATCAGCAAGAACCCCGGCAAGTCGCGCGACCAGATCCGCGCCATCTTCGAGGAGCGCAAGAAGCAGTTCGCCCTCTCCCTGCAGAAGCAGGCAATCGACAGTGCCCGCTCCGGCCTCATCCCGCAGTTCAGGAAGGAGGCGCAGGAGGAGCTGATCGATGACCGCATCAAGCTGCAGGAGGCCAAGCGCCTCGGCATCGACATCGGCGAGGACGAGCTCAACCGCGTCATGAAGAGCCTGGCTGACCGCAACAAGATGACGCTCGAGCAGTTCCAGCAGCACATCAAGAGCAGCGGCGTCGACCCCAACACCATGCGCGACCGCTTCCGCGCCCAGTTCGCCTGGCGCGAGGTCGTGCGCCGGAAGGCCGCCATGCAGGTCTCGATCACCCAGCGCGAGGTCGACCGCATGCTCTCGGCCTCGGCGAGCGAGGCGGGAGAGGACACGGTCGAGCTGCAGGTTCAGAAGATCACGCTGCTGGTGCAGGGCAAGCTCGAGCAGGCCGTGCTCGCCAGGCGCCTGGCCGAGGCCGATGCGCTGCGCAGCAAGTATGGCGGCTGCAAGACCCTGGCGAGCCTGGCGCACGAGGCGCCCGATACCCGCTACGAGGACCTCAAGTTCATCAAGCCGAGCAGCATCGCGGAGCCCACCCGCTCGCTGCTGCTGAACGCCAAGGACGGCGACCTGCTGCCCCCCGCCACCACGCCCCAAGGCATCGAGGTCTATGCCGTCTGCGGCCGGCGCGCGATAAGGCCCGCCGAGAAGCGGCGCGAGCAGGCCGAGGGCGAGCTGATGCAGAAGGAATACGAGATCGTGGCCAAGCGCCACCTGCGCGATCTGAAACAGGATGCGCATATCGAATATCGGTGAGCGCCGTCTATGATGGCGCCGCCATGACAGCCCCGCCTCGCCATCCCTCCCGCGCCGGCAGATCCGGCGGCTCCGCTGCCGGTCGCGGTGACGATGGGCGATCCGGCCGGCATCGGCCTCGACATTTCGTTGCTGAGCTGGCGCGACCGCGGCCAGCTCGCGCTGCCCCTTTCGTGCTCTACGCCGACCCGGCCGCGCTGCGCGAGCGCGCGCGAGCGCTGGCCCTCGACGTGCCCTGTCGCCGACCTCGCACAGCCCCGCAGATGCGATTGCGGCGTTCGCGACGGCGCTGCCCGTGCTGGCGGTGCCCGGCGGCGGCGGGGATGCGGCCATCGTCTCCGCCATCGAGCTCGCCACCGCTGCCGTCGTCGGCGGCGAGGCGCTGGCGCTGGTGACGAACCCGATCACCAAGCGCTCGCTCGACCTGGCTCATCTTCCCTACCCCGGACACACCGAGTTCCTGGCCGACCTGGCCGCCCGCTACTGCGGCGGGGTGCGGCCGCGCCCCGTCATGATGCTGGTGGCCGATGAGCTCAAGGTCGTGCCGGCCACGGTGCACATCCCGCTCGCGGCGGTGCCGCGGCGCGCTGAGCAAGGCGCTGCTGGTCGAGACCGTCCGCATCACGGCGGCCGCGCTCGCGAACGATTTCGGCATCGCGCGCCCGCGCATCGCCGTTGCCGGCCTCAATCCGCATGCGGGCGAAGGCGGGCTGATCGGCCGCGAGGAGACCGACCTGATCGCACCGGCCGTGGCCGAGCTTGCCGGCGAGGGGCTCGCCGTGACGGGGCCCTGGTCGGCCGACACGCTGTTTCATGCCGAGGCGCGCAGCCACCTACGATGCGGTCGTCGCCATGTACCACGACCAGGCGCTGATCCCCCTCAAGACGCTCGCCTTCGACCGCGGCGTCAACGTCACGCTCGGCCTGCCGTTCGTGCGCACCTCGCCCGACCACGGCACGGCGTTCGCCCTTGCCGGCACCGGCAGGGCGCGGCCGACCAGCTTCATCGCCGCCCTGCGGCTCGCCGCCGACCTCGGCCGACGCCGCACCGCCGCCGCGGCAGGCGCAGGCGGCGCATCCCGGCCCGTGAGCCGCGAGCGCGCGGGTGCGAGCCCCGACGGTTTGCCGCCGCTTGGCGAGGTCGTACGCAGCCTCACGCTCAGCGCCCGCAAAAGCCTGGGGCAGAACTTCATCCTCGACCTCAACCTGACGCGGCGCATCGCCCGGGTCGCCGGCCCGCTTGCCGGCAAGACCGTGGTCGAGGTGGGCCCCGGCCCCGGCGGCCTCACGCGCGCGCTGCTGCTGGAAGGTGCCGAGCGTGTCGTTGCGGTCGAGCGCGACGAGCGCTGCCGCCCCGCGCTCGAGGCCATCGCGCGCGCGCTATCCCGGGCGGCTCGAGGTGCACTATGGCGACGCGCTCACCGCCGACTGGGCAAAGCTCGCCGCCGGCAGCCACGGCAAGCCGGTCATCGTGGCAAACCTGCCCTACAACATCGCCACCCTGCTGCTGGTCGGCTGGCTCGAGAGCGAGCCGTGGCCGCCCTGGTATGCGCGCATGGTGCTGATGTTCCAGAAGGAGGTGGCCGAGCGCATCGTCGCCCCCCCGGGCGGCAAGGCCTATGGCCGCCTCGCCGTCATCTCCCAGTGGCGCGCATGCCCTCGCCTCGCCTTCACCGTCGGCCCGGCCGCGTTCACGCCGCCGCCTTCGGTCGCGTCGGCCATCGTCGAGTTCGACCCCATCGATCGGCCGGCGCCGGCGTGCTCGGTCAAGGTGCTCGCGGCCGTCACCGCGGCCGCCTTCGGCCAGCGCCGCAAGATGCTGCGCCAGAGCCTCAAGGCGCTGCCGGCCGAGCCCGAGGCGCTGCTCGCTGCTGCCGGCATCGACCCGACCCTGCGGGGAGAGGCCCTCACCGTGCGCGATTTCGCCCGTCTCGCCTACGTGCTGGAGCGGTTGGGCACGGCCTCTCCCCGCTTGCGGGGAGGGTCGGGGTGAGGGGCAGGAACTTGCTCGGCGCCAGCGTTGGGGCTGCCCCTCACCCTAGCCCTCTCCCCACTGAAGAGGGGGAGAGGGGATTCTCACAAGTCGGCCAGCACGCCCGCCACGAACTGAGCGAGCCCGGTCTGGCGCTCGCGCTTGAGGCGCTCGGCGGCGAGAATGGCGGCAAGCCCGGCGAGGCTCTGCTCCAGGTCGGCGTTGACGACGACGTAGTCGTACTCGCCCCAATGCTCGATCTCGGCTGCGGCGGCGGCGAGGCGCTGGGCGACGATGGCCTCGCTGTCCTGGTTGCGCGTCTTGAGACGCTGCTCCAACACCTTGCCTCCTGGCGGCAGGATGAAGACCAGCACCACGTCTGCGCCCAGCCGCTCCTTGACCTGGCGCGCACCCTGCCAGTCGATGTCGAACAGCACATCCTCGCCGGCCTCGAGCGCGGCCGTCACGGGCGCCTTCGGCGTGGCGTAGAGGTTGCCGTGCACCCTGGCCCATTCGAGCAGCTCGCCCGCCGCCTTCAGCCGCTCGAACTCTGCGACGTCGATGAACCTGTAGTCGCGGCCGTCGACCTCGCCGGGGCGGGGCGCGCGCGTCGTGACCGAGACCGACATGCGCAGATCGGGATCGGCGGCCATCAGCCGCCCCGACAGCGTGGTCTTGCCGGCGCCCGACGGCGAGGACAGCACCAGCAGCAGCCCGCGTCGCGCAACGAGCTGCGCCTTCCTTTGGCTCGACGGATGTGAGGGCGTCTCACTCAATGTTCTGCACCTGCTCGCGCATCTGATCGATGACGGCCTTGAGCTCGAGCCCGGCCCGCGTCGTCTCGGGGTCGGCCGACTTCGAGCACAGCGTGTTGGCCTCGCGGTTGAACTCCTGGGCGAGGAAGTCGAGACGCCGCCCCGCCGGTTCGCGCGAGGCGACGAGATCGCGCGCGGCGGCAATGTGCGCGGCAAGACGTTTCAGTTCCTCCTCCACGTCGGCGCGCGTCGCGAGTATGGCCGCCTCCTGGTAAAGACGCGCTTCATCGAGGCCGACGCCCGTCTCGAGCAGGCGAGCGACCTGGTCCTTCAGCCGTTGGCGGATGGCCTCCGGCGCACGGGCAGGCGAAGCCTCGACCACCGCGACCAGCCGCTCGATGCTCTCGAGTTGCTGCAGCACGATGGTCTTGAGACGGCCGCCCTCGGCCTGGCGGGAGCGCACCATGGCATCGAGCGCCGTCGCCAGGCTCGCCAGCATGGCTTCGCTGCGGGCCTGCGTCTCGGCCTCGCTCTCCTCCGGCTCGGCCACCTCGAGCACGCCCTTGATGCCGAGCAGCGCCTCGGCGCGGGGCGGCGCCACCTCGGTCATCGCCTTGAGCCTGTCCAGCGCAACGAGCACTTGGCGCACGGCAGCCTCGTTGAGACGGATCTGGGTGGCACCTTCGCTGCGCTTGACGTTGAGGTTGGCGGTGACGCTGCCGCGGCTGATGTGCTTGGCCACCGCCTCGCGCACACGCGCCTCCAGGGCTTCGTAGCCCGGCGCCAGGCGCAGCCGCACGTCGAGGCCGCGGCCGTTGACCGAGCGCACCTCCCAATGCCAGCTGATTGCGCCCATTGCGCCGTCGGCACGGGCAAACCCCGTCATGCTCTTGATGGTCATGCCTGGGGCTCTGCTCCGATTCGGTGCCGGCGTAGACCCCGATTCTAGAGCATTTTGCGCCCCGCACGAAGAACCGCCGGGCACCGCAAGCCTCAGCGCCGGTGTCGGCCCGCGAGGAAGGCGCAGATCGCGAGGCCCTGCGCCAACGCTGCGGTGGCGAAGAGCCAGGGCGCGGCGCCGGGTTCGACGCTTCCGGCATGCGGGGCCCACTCGCGGATCAGGCCGAAGGCTGCTGGCGCAAAAGCATACGTTCCCTGGGAGATGCCGACGATCAGGGCCACCACGCGTGTCACCTCCTCCCGGACGAACTCGACCTGGGCGATGAGCGGCGGCATCGAGGTCGCCGCGCCGAAGCCGGACCCGAACAGCAGCACGCCCAGAAGCAGCAAGGGCGCGCTTTGGCCGTCAGCGAGGATGAAGATCACGGAGCCCATTGCCTGCAGGGCGTAGCACGCGCACGCCAGGATGCGCCGGTCCGCGCTCACCGGCATCAGCCAGCCGATCAGCAGGCGGCTGCTGACCGCCATCACCGTGACGAGGCCCATGGCAAGTCCCGCCCGCTGTCCTCCCAGCACCGGCACCATCAGGGAGAAGAGATGGGCGACGAGGCCGATCTGCGCGAACAAGCCCGCCGCCATGGCGCCTGCCAGCGTCAGGAAGCGGCGGTCGCGCCACAGCAGTGCGCCCGGCAACGGCCTTGCCGCCGGCGAGGTGATAGGTGCCGGCGTGCTGCCGGGCGCATCGCCATCCGGCGCGAGGCCCATCGACTGGGGATCGCGCGAGAACACCCGGTCCGCCAGGATCCACATCGTGACCCAGACGACGAGCGCCACCATGGCGGTGGCAATCGGAAAACCCAGCAGGGCGATGGCCGCAACCCACAACGGCGAGAACACGATGCCGCCGGCGCTGCCGCCGTTGTAGGCCATGCCCAGCGCGGCGGGGCGCGAACGCACGAACCAGGGCGAGACCAGCGCGTTGACGGCGGAGGCGCTCATAGTGCCCCAGCCGGCTCCGCTGAGCAGCGCCACGGCCAGCAGCTGCCAGGGCTCCGTGACGAGCGCCCAGCCGAGCGTGCCGCCGACAAGGCAGAGCGAGCCGGCCTTGGTCACCGCCGGCGGGGCGAAGCGGCGGTAGAGGGCCGGCAATCGGGCGCCGACGAAGGCGCCGACCAGGAAATGCAGGGTGATGGCCGTCGAGACGAGCGACAGCGGCCAGCCCCGCGTCGTCTGCAACGTCGCCAGGAATACGGGCGGGCCGAAGAAGCCGATGCCCCAGCCGAACATCGCCAGCACAAAGGCCGCGGCGACGACGCGCCAACCGTAGAAGGTGCCATTGCTCGCTACTGCGGTCATGGGATTGCCCTTGCTCGACCCTCCCACTGTGCGCAAATGCCCGCCCGCGATGCTACGATCGGGACCGAAGCATTCCAGCCGCGCTCGGCGTAGCCTCCTCGGCGAGACCCGGGAGCCATGGTCATGGCCAGCAATGCCAAGTTCGCCCAGATCGCCGCCCTTGCGGGCGATCCTGCACGCGCTGGGATGCTGCACGCGCTGATGGACGGGCGGGCGCTGACGGCCTCCGAGCTTGCCCGCGTCGCCGGCATCACGCCGCAGACCGCGAGCAGCCACATCTCCCGCATGGCCGAGGCCGGTCTTCTCGGCGTCGAGAAGCAGGGCCGGCATCGCTATCACCGGCTCGCCTCGCCGGCTGTGGCGCGCATGATGGAGAGCATCATGCAGGTGGCCGCCGGTCTCGAGCCGGCGCGGCGGCCGCTTTCGGTCGGCCCACGCGATGTCGCCCTCAGAGCAGCGCGCACCTGCTACGACCACCTCGCGGGGCGGCTGGGCGTTGCGCTCGCCGACGCGCTGGTGGCGGGGGGCTATGCCGAGCTCGGCAGCGATGCCGGCATGGTCACCGAGCCCGGCATGGCGCTGCTTGGACGGCTCGGCATCGATGTGGGGGCGCTCCTCGTGCGCCCGGGAAGGCGCGCGACCCGCGTCTTGTGCCGCCCCTGCCTCGACTGGAGCGAGCGGCGCGCGCACCTGGCGGGTGCCGTCGGGGCCGCGCTCTGCGCGCACAGCTTCGCCAGGGGATGGATACGGCGCATCGACGGCACGCGTGCCGTTGCCGTCACGCCCAGAGGGGAGCGCACGTTTCGCGAGGAACTTAGGATCAGGCTCGGGTAGCAGGCGGCGACGCGGGGCTACTCTCTCGCCCCGCTACGGCTTGGTCTTGGCGGCCCACGGCAAGACTTCGGCTGGCGCCGATGCCGAGGCCTTCGCCTTGGCTTTCTCGCCTCCGTGGTTTTCCTTGAGCTTGCCTTTGTCGCCCGCGGCACTCTCCTTCTTCTTGTGGGGAGCCTTGCGGATGACGGCGCGGGTCTTGGGCTTGGGGGCAGGCTCGGCGGCCGTGGTCGGCGTATCGTCAGCCGACAGCGGGGCGGCGCCCTTGGCCTTCTCCTTCTCGGACAGGCGCCACTTGAGCACGTTGGCGTTGTGCTCCTTCAACGTCTCGGCAAACATGTGCTTGCCGGTGCCGTCGGCGACGAAATAGAGATCCTTGCTGTCGGCGGGGTTGAGCACGGCCTCGATGGCGGCGCGGCCCGGGTTGCAGATCGGCGTCGGTGGCAGTCCGTCGATCTGGTAGGTGTTGTGCGTGGTCCTCTGCAGGATCTCGATGCGCTGGATCGGTCTGCTCCAGATCGTCTTGCCGCCAGTCAGACCGTAGAGAATGGTGGGGTCCGATTGCAGGCGCATATTGTTCTTGAGGCGGTTCACGAACACGGCGGCCACACGCTCGCGCTCGTCGCTGCGGCCGGTCTCCTTCTCCACGATCGAGGCCAGGATCACGGCCTCCTGCATGTTCTTCAGGGGTAGGTCCTTCTTGCGCTGCGCCCAGGCCTTCTCGAGGACCTTCTTGGCCTCCGCCTGCATGCGGTCGATGAGGGATTGGCGCGAGGTGCCGCGCTCCACCATGAACGTCTCGGGCAGCAGCGAGCCCTCGGGCGGCACGACCTCGACGTCGCCGGAGAGGCTGGCATCGGCCTTGAGGCGCTCGACGATCTGATGGCTCGTCAGTCCCTCCGGCAGGGTCACCTTGTGAGCGACGGCGCGCCCTTCCGAGAGCAGCTCGATCACCTGGCGAATGCTGGCGTTCTGCTTGACCGCATACTCGCCGGCTCGCAGCTGAACCGGCTTGCTGCTCTCGAGCCAAGCCACGAGCTTGCTCCACAGATAGCCGGCGATGAAAAGGCGACGATCGCTGACCACCCCTTCGCGCTCGAGCCGCTCGGCGACTTCGTGGGCACCCTCGCTCTTGGGGATCGCCACCACCTTGGCCTGCGCCAGCGGGCCGGGCGCATCGATCTGCCGGTCGAAGAGATAGGCGACGCCCCCTACCAGCAGCATCAGCAGCAGGGCCAGCGTGAAAAGTCCGTTGAGAATGCGCAGGATCGGGCTGCTGCGCCGCGGTTCGCGCTCGAGCCGCCCCAGACGGCGCCGACGCGGCCGGGTCGGTGGGCGCGTGGGCTCGAGCCTTTCGGCCGGGCTGCGCGCGACCGCGCCCGCCGTCCGGCTCGTTACGGGGTCCGCCCTCTGATCCGCCGGCTGGCGGTTTCTCATGCTCCGCTCCCGGGGCGCGCGCCTTGCCCCGCTGGGACGCGCACCGCTTCCTACCGGCTCTTCGATTCTCGACCGCAGCTTCCGGGTAAATGTGGCGAAAGGACGATGCCTTGGCAATGGCCCGGGGCGTCGATACTGCAGCCCCTGACTGCAGCTCTCATATCGCCCGTGAGTGCAGGCGGCGCCGACGCGGACTAGAGCAAGACCGTTCTGATCGAAGCGCTTGGCTTCGATCATGGAACGTGAATCTTGCTCTAAAACTCAGGTAAAGAGCGGATTTACGCTTCGGCCTCGACGTCTCGGTTGAGGTGAGGTGACTCCATCCGAAGCGATCCTGCTCTAGGCGGCGAGCCTGCGCAGGACCAGGGATGCGTTGGTGCCGCCGAAACCGAACGAGTTGGAGAGCGCGGTGTCGATCTCGCGCTTCTGGGCCTTGTGCGGCACGAGATCGATGGCGGTCTCGACCGAGGGATTGTCGAGGTTGAGGGTCGGCGGGGCGACGTTGTCGCGGATCGCGAGCACCGAGTAGATCGCCTCCACCGCACCGGCCGCACCCAGCAGATGCCCCACGGCCGACTTGGTCGAGGACATGGCGAGCTTGCCGGCGGAGTTGCCGAACAGCCGCTCCACGGCGGCCAGCTCGATCTCGTCGCCCATCGTGGATGTGCCGTGCGCGTTGACGTACTGGATGTCGCTCGGCTGGATGCCGGCGCGCTTGAGCGCCATGCGCATGCTGCGGTATGCGCCGTCGCCGTCCTCGGACGGCGCGGTGATGTGGAAGGCATCGCCCGAAAGCCCGTAGCCGATCACCTCGGCATAGATGCGTGCGCCGCGCGCCTTGGCGTGCTCCAACGCCTCGAGCACGACGATGCCGGCGCCCTCGCCGATGACGAAACCGTCGCGGTCCCTGTCGTAGGGGCGCGAGGCCTTGGTGGGACGGTCGTTGAAGGCGGTCGCGAGCGCGCGGCAGGCGGCAAAGCCCGCCACGCCGATGCGGCAGATGGGGCTCTCGGTGCCGCCCGCCACCATGACGTCGGCGTCGCCGAGCGAGATCAGCCGGGAGGCATCGCCGATGGCGTGCGCGCCGGTCGAGCAGGCCGTAACGACGGCGTGGTTGGGGCCCTTGAGGCCGTGGCGGATGGAGACGTAGCCGCTGGCAAGGTTGATGAGGCGGCCCGGAATGAAGAACGGGCTCACGCGGCGCGGCCCCTTCTCCTTGAGCAGCAGCGCGGTATCGGCAATGCCGCTGAGGCCGCCGATGCCGGAGCCGATCAGCACGCCGGTCCGCTCCTGCTTATCGGCCGTGTCGGCCTTCCACCCGGAATCCTCGATCGCCTGCGTGGCGGCGGACATCGCAAAGATGATGAAGTCGTCGACCTTGCGCTGCTCCTTGGGCTCCATCCAATCGTCGGGATTGAACTTGCCCTCGCTCGTGGCCCCGCGCGGCACGAAGCAGCCGATCTGGCAGGTGAGGTCGGAGACGTCGAACTCCTCGATGCGCCGGGCGCCGCTCTGGCCGGCAAGCAGGCGCGACCAGCTGGGCTCGACGCCGCACCCGAGCGGCGTTACGAGGCCGAGCCCGGTGATGACGACGCGTCGCAACATGTCAAAACCTGAAATTTCTGCCGCCTCAACGCCGCCCACCGCATTGGCTGCCTGCTGGATGCTGGCTCGGGGCTGGTGTCATTCTGGGCCGGCGCCTGCGTTGCCCGTCACGCCGCGTTGGCGTGCTTCTCGAGGAACTTGACGGCGTCGCCGACCGTCTGGATCTGCTCGGCCGCATCGTCGGGGATCTCGCAGCCGAACTCCTCCTCGAATGCCATCACCAGCTCGACGGTGTCGAGGCTGTCTGCACCCAAGTCGTCGATGAAGCTGGCGTTATCCGTGACCTTGTCGGCTTCCACGCCAAGATGCTCGACAACGATCTTCTTCACGCGCTGTGCGACATCGCTCATCGGTTTATCCCTCGGCTCTTTCGCTGATCCATGCTGTTGCCGTAGCCATTTGAGACCGTCGGGGCAAGCCCGAAGTCAGATAGCGCACCACGACTCGCGCGGGTCGGCAAGCCCGCCCACGCGCCTTCCCCACTTCGAACGCCCAAATCCCGGGCTCGTTAACACACTTCCCCTGGCTTGGCCAGCGGCCCAAAACACCGCTCCAAAGGCCTGTTTCACGGTCCAAGGGCGACCTCAGATCATCACCAGGCCGCCGTTGACGTGGAGTGTTTGGCCGGTCATGTAGCCCGCCTCCGTCGAGGCCAGATAGACCGTAGCCGCGGCTATATCCTCGGGTGCGCCGAACTTCTGGGCCGGGATGTGCTCCTTGATGCCGGCGGTCTGTTTCTCGTTGAGCGCATCCGTCATGGGGGTCGAGATGAAGCCTGGCGCAATGCAGTTAACCGTGATGCCACGGGAGGCCACCTCGCGCGCCAGCGACTTGGACATGCCGATGATGCCGGCCTTGGATGCGGAATAGTTGCCCTGGCCCGGGTTGCCGATGATGCCGCTGATGGAAGAGATGTTGATGATGCGGCCATAGCCGGTGCGGGCGCGCATCATGGAGCGGGCGCCGGCCCGCATCAGCATGAAGGTGGACGTGAGGTTGACCGCGATCACCTCGTCCCACTGCTCGTCCTTCATCACCATGAACAGGTTGTCCTTGGTGAGTCCGGCGTTGTTGACGAGGATGTCGAGGCGGCCGCCGAGCTTGGCGATCGCCTCGTCGACGAGCTTGCCTACCTGCGCCTTGTTGGCGAGGTCGCAGGGCAGGACATGCACGCGCGATCCCAGCTCGGCCGCAAGCTTCTCCAGCTTGTCCGTCTGGCGGCCCGAGATGGCGACGGTCGCCCCCTGCTTGTGCAGGGCGCGGGCGATGCCGCCGCCGATGCCGCCGGTCGCACCGGTGACGAGCGCGGTCTTGTCGGTGAGCTCGAACATGACGTCCCCTATGGTGCGAGCGAGGGCAGCGCGGCATCGATGTCGGCCGGCGTGCCAATCGAGGTTGCGTTGAGCGTGGGCACGATGCGCTTGGCGAGGCCAGCGAGCACCTTGCCCGAGCCGATCTCGTAAAGCGTCGTGACGCCGTCGGCGGCCATGCGCGCCACGCACTCGCGCCACCGCACGGTGCCGGTGACCTGCTCGACGAGCCGGCGCTTGATCTCGGCTGGATCGCTGATCGGCGCCGCCAGCACGTTGGCGATGAGCGGCACCGCGGGTGCTCGGACCTCGACCTTGGCGAGCGCCTCGCGCCATGACGTCGGCAGCCGGCTGCATCAGGGCACAGTGGAAGGGTGCGCTGACGTTGAGGGGCAGGAAGCGGCGCACGCCGTGCGCCTTGGCGAGGCCGCTTGCGCGATCGATCGCAGTCTTGGCGCCGGAGATGACGGCCTGCGTCGGCTCGTTGTCGTTGGCGAGTTGGCACACCTCGCCCTGGGCGGCCTCCGCCGCGAGCTTCTCGGCCGCCTCCTTGCCCACGCCCAGCAGCGCCGCCATCGCGCCCTGGCCGACGGGGACGGCTGCCTGCATGGCGCGCCCTCGCGTCTTGAGCAGGCGGGCGGCATCCGCCACGCTGATCGCGCCGGCGGCGGCCAGTGCCGAATACTCGCCCAGCGAGTGCCCGGCCACATACTGGACCTTGCCCGCGAGACGGAACCCCTTTTCGCTCTCGAGTACACGCATGACGGCGAGCGAGACCGCCATCAGCGCCGGCTGCGCATTCTCGGTCAGCGTCAGCGTCTCGAGCGGCCCGCTGAACATGACCTCCGAGAGCTTCTGGCCGAGCGCTGCGTCGACCTCCTCGAAGACCATCCGGGCCGAGGCATATGTCTTGGCAAGCTCGGCCCCCATGCCGACGGCCTGGCTGCCTTGTCCGGGAAACACGAATGCAATGGCCATGGGTTCAACGGGCTCTGCGGGGCTCAACCGGATTGCATCGCTAATCCGCGCTTAGACACGAGCGTCGCCTTTTCTGTCAAGGCTGGAGGCGGCGCTCTGCATCGGGACGGGCGGTGTATATGGAGCAGATTGCAGCAGCTGTTACCTCGGGAACTTGCCGGCGAGGCTTACGGGGAATTTCGCGATCCCCTCTGCACCGACTTCGAGAGCGCCGGGGGCGCTGGGACGGGCGCTGGGACGGGCGCCGGCTGGGCCCTTGCCCGCGGCAACAAATAGCGTATAACTCGCGCCGTTACCCGCTCCGGTTGGAGGCTGAACGGGAGGCTGCCTTGCAGATGCGAGGCGGCAGGGCACAGCTGCCCGGCTCCCGGTGTCTTCGCTCTTTCGGGTCTCTTGGGCCTTTCCGAGCAAGCTGCGTGCTGCTTTCGGGCCCAAAAGGGGCTTTGCGCCGGGGTGGACCGCAACGGAAGGAAAGGCTCCATCGCATGCCGCTCTACGAGCACGTCTACCTGGCACGCCAGGACATCAGCCAAGCCCAGGTCGAGGCCCTCACCAAGGAATACTCCCAGGTCATCGAGGAGGGTGGGGGCAAGGTCGGCAAGACCGAATACTGGGGTCTCAGGACCGTCGCCTTCAAGATCAAGAAGAACCGCAAGGCGCACTACTGCCTCATGAACCTCGACGCGCCGCCGGCGGCCATTGCCGAGATGGAGCGGCGCATGGGCCTCTCGCCCGACGTCATCCGCTTCATCACCGTGCGCGTGGACGCCCACGAGACCGAGCCATCCATACAGATGCGCAAGAGCGACCGCGATGACCGCCGCGATGGCGACCGCGGCGGCTTCCGCGGCGGTGACCGAGGTGGCTTTCGCGGTGGCGACCGCGGCGGCTTCCGTGGCGGCGGCGGTGGCGGCTTCAGGGGTGATCGGGGCGGCGGAGGCGGCGGCTATCGCGGCGGCGGAGGCGGAGGTTTCCGCCGCGAGGGCGGCGACGGCGATCGTCCGCCGCGCCCACCGCGCGACCGCGACGCCGATACGCCCCCGTCAACTCCATCGCAGGAGAGCTGAGCCATGGCCGAGATCGCCACCATCCCGGCGCGGCGCCCGTTCCATCGCCGCCGCAAGACCTGCCCCTTCTCGGGCGATAAGGCACCCAAGATCGACTACAAGGACATGCGGCTGCTGAGCCGCTATGTGTCCGAGCGCGGCAAGATCGTGCCGAGCCGCATCACCGCGGTGTCGGCCAAGAAGCAGCGCGAACTCGCGAATGCCATCAAGCGCGCGCGCTTCATCGGACTGCTACCCTACGTAATCAAGTAGCAGAGCGCCGGGCGGCTCAGCCCGGCGTCTCTTCTGTCGAATGGTTGGGACGGGCGCTCGGCTCCTCGTCTCTAACCGCTGCGGCGGGACAGCTTGCGACATGCAGTTGGGATTGCTCATCGGCATTGGCGGGGGCCTGGCGTCCGCGCTGCTGTTCTTTTCGGCGGCGCACGGCTCGCCGCTTCTCAGCACGCTGCTATTGCTGCTGACGCCGCTGCCCACGCTCCTGGCCGGCCTTGGATGGGGGTGGCTGTCGGCGGTCGCGGGAGCCGTCGCGGGCTCCTTGGCCATGGTGCTGGCGGCAAGCGCCCCGTTTGCAGCCGGCTACCTGCTGGCGCTCGGCGTGCCCGCAACGCTCGCCTCCCACCTCGCCTACCTGAGCCGCCCGCATCCCCAGGACCCGCGCGGTGCGCGAGTGGTATCCCGCGGGACGCCTCGTCGCGGCCCTGACCCTCTACGGCGGGGCGCTGCCCGTGCTGGTGCTGCCGCTCATCGGCGGCAGCTACGACATCTTGCGCGAGTCATTGGGTGAATTCTTCCACCGCCTGTCGACGCACGCGCCCGAGCTCGGCCTGCGTCCCTTGAGCGAGCAGCAGGTCGAGGGGCTGTCGGAGTTCGTCATCGCCGCGCTGCCCGGCGCGCTCGCCGCCTACTGGGTTGGCATCTTCGCCTTCAATCTCTATCTGGCCGGCCGCATCGCCCTCGCCTCTGGCCGCCTCGGCCGCGATTGGCCGGACCTGCCGGGGCTGACCTATCCGCCGGGCTTTCCTCTGCTCGTGGGCCTGGCCATCGCCGCCTCGTTCGCCCCCGGTGCGATCGGCGTGGCGGGAGCAAGCTTCAGCGGCGCGCTGCTGCTGGCCTATCTGATCGCCGGTCTGGCGCTCATGCACTTCATCGCGCGCGGCCGTGCGCAGTGGATCCTGTGGCTGGTCTACGGTGCGCTCATTCTGTTCGGCCCCTACGCCGGGTTTGCCCTCATCCTCGGCGGCCTCCTGGAGCCCGTGCTCAAGCTCAGGCGCCGCTTCGGCCCCTCGCCGTCGCCGCCTTCAATCTGATCACCTCTAGCCAAAGCAAACGGAGCAAGCAGCATGCAGGTCATTCTTCTGGAGCGCATCGGCCGCCTCGGCCAGATGGGCGACGTGGTCAACGTCAAGGACGGCTACGCCCGCAACTTCCTGCTGCCGCAGAAGAAGGCGTTGCGCGCCACGGCCGACAATCTCAAACGCTTCGAGAAGGATCGCGCCCAGCTCGAGGCGCGCAACCTCGAGCTGAAGAAGGAAGCCGAGGCGGTCGCGGCCAAGCTTGGCGGCAAGAGCTTCCTTGCCATCCGCCAGGCCGGCGACACCGGCCAGCTCTACGGCTCGGTCACGCCGCGCGACATTGCCGAGCTGGTGACGGCCGGCGGCTTCTCAATCGACAAGCGCCAGATCGTCCTCGACCGTCCGATCAAGTCGCTGGGGTTGCAGCCGGTTCGCGTCGCCCTCCATCCCGAGGTGATCGTGAACGTGACGCTCAACGTCGCCCGCTCCGAGGACGAGGCCGAGCGCCAGGCTCGCGGCGAGGATGTGACTGTCGTCAAGGAGGAGGGCGTCCAACTCGAGACCTTCAACCCCGATGCCCTGTTCGACGAGGAAGCGCTGGCGCGCCAGCGCGGCGAGGGGGAAGACGGCGAGGGCCAGCCTGAGACGCCCGACCAGGCGTGAGTCAAGGCTAGCCAGAGCCGAGCATCGCCCCTGATTGAAACGCTCTGGCCGAAAGCCGGGAATGGAGCCAAATTCTGGCTCCGTCTCAGCCTTGGAACGCCATGCACGATCGGCAGCCACGGCTGCACCTGGCGGGTGGAACCAATCCCCTGGCTGCCGATTGTCGTTCAGCCGGACCACAAGTTGCGTCAACAAGCAAAGCTCCAGCTTGCCGGTAGCTTTAGCGTTGCACTTTCGTATAATACCGTCCAAAAGACGCGGGTGCGGAGCCAGAAAGGCAGGAGCCGGAAATCACAGCTGGTGTTGCGTCATGTTCAAGTTGCTCGACATCCTGCTGCGCCGCATCGTTCAGGCGCGGCACATTAACCTTCATCGACGCGAGCGGCGGCTCCGCACCGCTACGGGGACGGCTCCGGCACGCCCGTCATCGCTGCGCTCGCCGACAAAAGGCTGGAGCGGCACCTCGTGCTCGATCCGCAGCTGGCGCTCGGCGAGGCCTACATGGACGGCCGGCTCAAGATCCTCCAAGGCCGGATCTACGATTTCCTCGAGCTGCTGCTCTCCAACATCCAATACCAGCCCGAGCCGAGTCTGGACCCACAGCCTGAACACGGCGCGCTACCTCGGCCGCCGGATACTGCAGTTCAACCCCTCCGGGCGCGCGCGGCGCAATGTGGCGCACCACTACGACATCGACGGCGCCATCTACGACCTCTTCCTCGATGGCGACCGGCAGTATTCCTGCGCGCTACTTCACCGAAGGGGCGGACCTCGAGGAGGCGCAGCTCGCCAAGAAACGCCATCTCGCCGCCAAGCTCGCCATCGAGCCCGGACCAGCGCGTGCTCGACATCGGCTCGGGCTGGGGCGGCCTCGGCCTCTATCTCGCCAAGATCGCCCATTGCGACGTCACCGGCGTGACGCTGAGCAGCGAGCAGCTACAAGATCTCGCGCGAGCGCGCGCCAGCGCGAGGGCCTCTCGCCGCGCCGTGCGCTTCGAGTTCAAGGACTACCGCGAAGGTCGAGGGCCAGTTCGACCGCATCGTCTCGGTCGGCATGTTCGAGCACGTCGGCGTCAACCACTACGCCACCTACTTCCGCAAGGTGCGCGATCTGCTCACCGACGACGGCGTGGCGGTGATCCACACCATCGGCCGCTCCGAGCCGCCCACGGCCACCAATCCGTTCATCGCCAAGTACATCTTCCCCGGCGGCTACATCCCGGCGCTGTCCGAGGTGGCCGCGGCGATCGAGCGCTCGGGCCTGATCGTCACCGACCTCGAGGTCCTGCGCCTGCACTACGCCGAGACCCTGCGCGCCTGGCGCGAGCGCTTCCTCGCCAACTGGGACAAGCGCCGCCGCGCATCCACGACGAGACGCTTCTGCCGGATGTGGGAGTTCTATCTCGCCGCCTCCGAGACGGCCTTCCGCTACCAGAACCTGGTGGTGTTCCAGGTCCAGCTCGCCAAGCGCATGCCAGGCGCTGCCGACCACGCGCGACTACATGCACCAAGACCGAGCACGCCTGCTGCGAGCACGAGGCGCTGGAGGCGCGGCCGCGCATGGCGGGCGAGTAGTGGTCGGGCAGTAGGCAATAGGCAGCAGGACCCCACTGCCAACTGCCTATTGCCCACCGCCCAAGTGATTCGCGCACCCAAGCGATTTCTCGTCCGTATGTGTAAAGCGAGGACGAGACGGCTTGACGAGCGGGCCTCGCCAACTCGAACTCGCTCCAAGCAAGGTATTGGTCGGGCATGAACCGAACCCGCCCGACGCCTGCCCGCTCAACCCTCGGCCTTGGCCGAGGCCCTGCCCTTCCGCGCCGCGCCCCACAACCTCGAGGCCGAGCAGGCGCTGCTCGGCGCCATCCTCGTCAACAACGAGGCGCATGACCGCGTCTCGAGCTTCCTCGAGCCGCACCACTTCTACGACCCGCTGCACCAGCAGATCTACGAGACGCTCTCCAAGCTGATCGGCTCGGGCAAGCAGGCCACGCCGATCACGCTCAGGACCTTCTTCGAGATCGGCCGAGCCGATCGACGCCGGCCTCACCGTGCCGCAATACCTCGGCCGGCTCGCCGCCAACGCCGCCACCATCATCAACGCGCGCGACTACGGCCGCACCGTCCGCGACCTCGCGACCCGCCGCGGGCTGATCCTGATCGGCGAGGACGTGGTCAACGCCGCCTACGACAGCCCCGTCGACTTCCCGCCCAGGGAGCAGATCGAGGAGGCCGAGACGCGCCTCTTCGCCCTGGCCGAGACCGACAAGTACGGCCAGGGCTTCCTGGGCTTCAATGCCGCGCTGACGCACGCCATCGAGATGGCCAACAACGCCTACCAGCGCGACGGCGGCCTCTCGGGCATTGCCAGCGGCCTGAGAGACCTCGACGCCAAGATGGGCGGTCTGCAGCCGTCCGACCTGTTGATCGTTGCCGGACGCCCCGCGATGGGCAAATCGTCGCTCGCAACCAACATCGCCTTCAATGTCGCCAAGGCGCGCGTGCGCTCGCTGAGCCAGCGTCCCGAGCTCGCGCCCGACGATCCATCCCATGACGGGGCGGTGGTCGGCCTCTTCTCGCTCGAGATGTCGGCGGAGCAGCTCGCCACCCGCATCCTCTCCGAGCAGGCCGGCATCCCCTCCGAGAAGATCCGCCGCGGCATGATCGACGAGGGCGAGTTCAAGCGACTGGTGGAGGCCAGCCAGGAGATGGCAAGCTTGCCGCTCTTCATCGACCAGACCGGCGGCATCACCATCGCCCAGCTCGCCGCGCGCGCGCGCCGCCTCAAGCGCCAGCACGGCCTCGGCCTCGTGGTCATCGACTATCTGCAGCTGCTGGCCGGCTCGGCCAGGCGCGCCAACGAAGGGCGCGTGCAGGAGGTGGGCGAGATCACCACCGGCCTGAAAGCGCTGGCCAAAGAGCTCAACGTTCCGATCATGGCGCTGTCGCAATTGTCGCGTGCGGTCGAGAACCGCGAGGACAAGCGGCCCCAGCTCGCCGACCTGCGCGAATCGGGCTCCATCGAGCAGGACGCCGACGTGGTTATGTTCATCTACCGGGAGGAGTACTATCTGGAGCGACTGAAGCCGCAGGAAGGCACGATCGAGTTCCAGGACTGGATGGCCAAGATGCAGCTCGTGAGCGGCAAGGCCGAGGTGATCATCGGCAAGCAGCGCCATGGCCCCGTCGGGACGGTGCAGCTCCAGTTCGAGGCCAACGTGACGCGCTTTTCCGATCTGGCGCGCGAGCAGTACATGCCGGAGCGGATCGGGTGACGGCGATTGGCAGCGCCAGCTTCGCTGCGGCCCGTCCCCGGGTGCCGATCCCCGCGTCCGCGCGCGCCGTCCTCACCGTCGACCTCACCGCGCTACGCGCCAACTGGGCGCGCCTCAACCAGGCTTCGGGCCGCGCCGAGTGCGCGGGCGTCATCAAGGCCGACGCCTACGGGCTGGGGCTTGCACCCATCGCGCGCGCCCTCACCAACGAGGGCTGCAAGACTTTTTTCGTCGCCAGCGTCGGCGAGGGCCGCGCCGCGCGCGAGGTGCAGCCCGGTGCCACCATCTATGTGCTCGACGGCCTGCTGCAGGGAGCCGAGGCGCACTACGCCGGCTTCGATCTGCGCCCCGTGCTCGCGAGCCTGCCCGAGGCGCGCGACTGGGCCACCTACTGCCGCGCGCGCGGACACCGGCTGCCCGCCGGCATCCATGTCGACACGGGGCTCAACCGGCTCGGCATGCCCGAGAGCGAGCTCGACGAGCTTGCCGCCGCGCCCGAGCTGCTCTCCGCCTTCGAGACGACGCTGGTGATGAGCCACCTCGCCTGCGCCGATGTCCCCGACGACCCCATGAACGAGCGCCAGCGCCAGCGCTTCGAGGCCTTGCGCGCCAAGCTGCCGCCGGCGCCGGCAAGTCTTGCCAACTCCGGTGGCCTGTTCCTGGGGCCGCGCTACCACTTCGATCTCGTGCGGCCCGGGATCGCGCTCTATGGCGGCCGCGCGCACGAGGGCAAGCCGAACCCGATGCAGACCGTGGTGCGGCTCGCCGCCCGCATCCTGCAGGTGCGCGAGGTGGCTCCCGGCGACAGCATCGGCTACGGCGCCAGCTACAAGGTGCAGGCGCCCGCGCGCATTGCCACGCTCGGGGTCGGATACGCCGACGGTTTCCTGCGCGCCTTGAGCGTGGCGACCGGCGAGGCGGGGCCCGTCGGCTACGTGGGAGAGTATCCTGTGCCGATCGTCGGCCGCGTGTCGATGGACTTCATCACCGCCGACGTCACGAGCGTGCCCGAGGGGCTGGCGCGGCGCGGCGCCTGGGTCGAGGTGATGGGCCACCGCGTCACCGTCGACGACCTCACCGACCGCGCCGGCACCATCGGCTACGAACTGCTCACACGGCTCGGCAAACGCGTCTATCGGGTCTACGAGAGGGCGGGAGCCTGAAGCCATGGCCAAGCCCGCCAGGAGCCAGTTCGTCTGCCAGAACTGCGGCGCGGTCTCGCCGCGCTGGGCCGGCAAGTGCGCGGCGTGCGGCGAGTGGAACACGCTGATCGAGGAGGCCGATGTTGCGGCAGCCCCCGGCTCCGGCCTGACGCGCGCCTCGAAGGGCCGCGTCGTCGAGCTCCAGACCCTCGCCAAGGGCGATGACGCCATCGCGCGCATTCCGACCGGGATCGCCGAGCTCGACCGCGTCACCGGCGGCGGCATCGTGCCGGGATCGGCGCTGCTGATCGGCGGCGAGCCCGGCATCGGCAAGTCGACCCTGCTGCTGCAGCTCGCGGGCGCGTTCGCCAACGCCGGCCGGCGCGCCCTCTACTTCTCGGGCGAGGAGGCGGCCCAGCAGGTGCGGCTGAGGGCCGAGCGCCTCGGCCTGTCGCAGGCGCCGCTGGCGCTCGCCTGCGAGACCAACATCGCCAATATCCTGGCGACGCTGTCCGACGGCCCGCGCCCCGACCTCGTCGTCGTCGACTCGATCCAGACGCTGTGGGCGGAGGCGCTGGAGTCCGCGCCCGGCACCGTGAGCCAGGTGCGCGCCGCCACGCAATCGCTCGTGCGCTACGCCAAGGCCCACGGCGCAGCCCTCGTGCTCGTGGGCCACGTCACCAAGGACGGGCAGATCGCCGGCCCCAAGGTGATCGAGCACATGGTCGACACCGTGCTCTACTTCGAGGGCGACCGAGGCCACGCCTTCCGCATCCTGCGCGCCGTCAAGAACCGGTTCGGCGCCACTGACGAGATCGGCGTGTTCGAGATGGCGGTGGAAGGCCTGCGCGAGGTCGCCAATCCCTCCGAGCTTTTCCTGGGCGACCGGCTCGCCTCGACACCCGGCTCGGCGGTGTTTGCGGGCGTCGAGGGCACACGGCCGATCCTGGTCGAGATCCAGGCCCTCGTCGTTCCCTCCGGGCTCGGCACCCCCCGCCGCGCCGTGGTCGGCTGGGACGCCAATCGGCTTTCCATGCTGCTCGCCGTCATCGATGCGCGCTGCGGCATCTCGTTTGCCCAGCACGACGTCTATCTCAACGTGGCGGGCGGCCTGAAGATCACCGAGCCTGCCGCCGACCTCGCCGCCGCCGCCGCCCTCATCTCCTCGATCTCCAATGTTGCCCTGCCGCCTGAGAGGGTCTACTTCGGAGAAGTCAGTCTGTCGGGGGCGGTGAGGCCCGCGGGGCACATCCTCGCGCGCCTCAAGGAGGCCCAGAAGCTCGGTTTCAAGCAGGTTCTCCTGCCAGCTGCCGGAGAGCTCGACCAGGGCGGGCTCAAGCTCGGCCTGACGCGCGTCGCGCATGTGATGGGCCTCGCCGAGGCGCTTGGACTATGATTGGTATCGGCCGTGACAGGACATAGGAAGCAGCAAGGGGCCAAGCCATGATCGGTGGGTTCTCCTATCTCGATGCCGCCCTGGTTGCGATCGTCGCCATCTCGGGCCTGGTCGCCATGTACCGCGGGCTCACCCGCGAGGTGCTGTCGATCCTCTCCTGGGTCGCGGCGGCCGGGGCCTGCGTCTACTTCGTGTTCAAATACAAGGAGGAGGCGCGCAGGCCTTGCCGATCAGTTCCACGCCCCCGTCCTCGTGGCTCAGGTTGCCATCGGCGGCCTGATCTTCCTGATCGTCTTGATCATCGTTCACCTCATCACCGCCCGCATCTCCGATACGGTGCTCGACAGCCGGGTGGGTGCCATCGACCGAATTCTCGGGCTGGTGTTCGGCCTCGCACGCGGCTTCGTGTTGGTGGTGATACCCTTCATGTTCTACGAGTCGTTCGTGGACAAGCCGGAGCAGCAGTATCCCTGGGTGCGGGATGCGATCTCGCGTCCCTACATCAAGTCGGCCGGCGATTCGCTGCGCATCATCCTGCAGCGCATGGTGCCGCCCTCCCTGATGGGCCAGCCCGAGCAACAGCAGGGCTACATTCTACAAGATCATAACAACCCTGTTGCGGGGCCCGGTAGCAAGCGCGTGCGAGTTGTCCTATATCCTGCTCGCCCGGCCGGCGACGCCTGAGCGAGGCGGCGGCACCGGGAGCGCTGCGAGGTCGTCCCGGATGCAAGAGGCCGCCATGACGATTGCCCGCGATGAGGGTACGGCCGGGGCCGACCCCGGTCTGTGGCGCGACGGCGATACGCTGCGAGAGGAGTGCGGCGTGTTCGGCGTGTTCGGGCACGAGGACGCCGCAGCGCTGACCGCGCTCGGCCTGCATGCCCTCCAGCATCGCGGCCAGGAGGCTGCCGGCATCGTCACCTACGACGGCGATCACTTCCATTCCGAGCGCCGGCTCGGCCTCGTCGGCGACAACTTCAACAAGGCCGACGTGATCGGCCGCCTGATGGGCCACATCGCGCTCGGCCACAACCGCTACTCCACCACCGGCGACACCATCCTGCGCAACGTGCAGCCGCTGTTTGCCGATCTCGACACCGGCGGCTTTGCGCTCGCCCACAACGGCAACCTCACCAACGCGCTCACGCTGCGGCGCGACCTCATCTCCTCGGGCGCCATCTGCCAGTCGACCTCCGATACCGAGGTGATCCTGCACCTGATGGCGCGCGCGCAGCGCCGCCGCATCGTCGAGCGCTTCGTCGAGGCGCTGCGCCAGATCCAGGGCGCCTACGCGCTCGTCTGCCTCACCAACGACATGCTGATCGGAGCCCGCGATCCCATCGGCATCCGCCCGCTCATGCTGGGGCGGCTCGGCAAGGCCTATGTGCTGGCGTCGGAGACCTGCGCGCTCGACATCGTCGGCGCCGAGTTCGTGCGCGAGATCGAGAATGGCGAGATCGTCACCATCACGGCCGACGGCCTCGAGAGCCACCGCCCCTTCCCGCGCCGGCCTGCCCGCCCCTGCATCTTCGAGTACATCTACTTCGCCAGGCCCGACTCGATCGTCGGCGGCCGCAACGTGTACGATGTGAGAAAGCAGATGGGCGCCGAGCTCGCCCGCGAGGCGCCGGCCAGGGCCGATGCCATCGTCCCGATCCCCGATTTCGGCGTGCCCGCCGCCATCGGATATGCGCAGGCCAGCGGCATACCCTTCGAGCTCGGCATCATCCGCAACCACTACGTCGGCCGCACCTTCATCGAGCCCGAGCAGCGCATCCGCCAGCTCGGCGTCAAGCTCAAGCATTCGGCCAACGCCGGCGCCGTGCGCGGCAACCGCATCGTGCTGATCGACGACAGCGTGGTGCGCGGCACGACCTCGCGCAAGATCGTGCAGATGATGTTCGAGGCGGGCGCGCGTGAGGTGCACCTGCGCGTCTCGAGCCCGCCCATCACGCACCCCGACTTCTACGGCATCGATACCCCGCGCACCACCGAGCTGCTCGCCGCCAACATGTCGGTGGAGGAGATGCGCGCCTTCATCGGCGCCACGAGCCTGGCATTCCTGTCGGTCGACGGCATCTATCGCGCGCTGGGCCTCGAGAAGCGCGATCCCCTGGCGCCCCAGTTCACCGACCATTGCTTCACCGGCGACTACCCCACCGAGCTCGTCGACCAGGACGGCCCCGCTCGCACCGCGCAGCTCTCGTTCCTCGCCGAGGTGCGGTAGGCGCGGGCGCCCTCGAGCGCTTCTTGGCAATGCCCCCTCCGAACGGTTGCGGATGTCGCCAGCCTGCATGGCAGCGAGATGTCCGCAGTCTACGAGATCCGGCAGTGTAGCTCCTCCGCCATAGATCCCGCGCTCTTGCTTCTCCATGGGTTCGATTGGGTCGACGCACGTAGCGGCCGGCCATAGAGTGATCCCCTGGGCAATAGCGGCGCCCGCCGGCTGTCCACAGCCGGCCGCCACTTTTCACAAAGCTGACCATATTGGCGTCTAGCAGACGAGGGTGCGGGGGCATGGGGGCATGCCGGAGACCGCGATGGACAATGCGAGCGGCCATTTGGTCATCCTGGCGGGAGCCGGGGTGACGGCGGCGTTGCTGTCGGCCTACATGCTGGCCGCCGGCCGGTCCGACCCGGCCGCACCCGATGCCGTGGTCGTCACGCTGCCGCAGCGCGCCGTGCCCGCGCACCAGGCGGCTTTGCGGCGCCGGGTCGGCCCCATGTCCGATCCGGCCGCCCTTACCCGCACCCTGCAGCTCGAGCTCAAGCGCGTCGGGTGCTACGACGGCGACATCAGCGGCGTGTGGAGCGCGCCCTCGCGCACGGCGATGAAGGCCTTCACCAAGAGCGTCAACGCCGCCCTCCCCGTGGATACCCCCGACCAGGTGCTGCTCGCCTTGGTGCAGTCACACAAGGGACAAGCCTGCGGCACCGGCTGTCCCGCCGGCGAGATCGAAGGCGCAGACGGCCGTTGTCTGCCCGGCGCCATGGCGCACAAAGCTGCCGAGCGGCCGCCACCAGCGCCCGCCGCGATGGACGCTACTCCGCGTCCCGCCGTGAAGGCAGTGCCACACCCCGTCCTCGTCACCCGCAAGCCTGCGCCGCCTTCGCCTCCGAGCGCACCTGCTGCCCCGCGCATCGTCGCTGTCGAGCCCCCGCCAGCGCCCGCTCCCCCGCCGCAAGCTCTGGCACCCGTCGCCCCCCTTCCGCAGCCCGCGCACCGGCCGCACAAGGTCCGCCGGGCCTGGCCGGTTCCGGCGATGGGCGTCTACAAGCGCCGTATCAGGCGCTACGTTCGTCGCGCGCCCTCCAAGCCCGCCGCCGTGGCGCGCTCGCTGTTGCGCAGCCTCGCGCGTGCCGCCCAGGGGCCATGGTGATCGACCCACATTTGTCTTGCGGGTGTGCCGGCTCCGACATGACATTTCGGTAAGCCTCTTTTCACGCCCACTTGCGCCACCATCTTGAGCTAGAGCGACGCTCGCCAAGCGGCGGCACTGCCGCGCCCGGTGCAGGAGAACCCGCACATGCCGTCCCCTCTCATGTCCCCCTCGGTCATCGCCCTTGCGCTTGCGCTCGGCGCCTTCGCGCTGCCAGCCTCCGCCAACCAGATCAACACAGGGGGCGAGGCCGGCGCCTACCAAAAGAGCTTCTGCCCTGCGCTGTCCGCACAGCTCAAGCTTGCCCAGTTCGACTATGCCTGCACTCCCTCGGCAGGCACGCGCGAGAACATCGAGCGGGTGCTCAGCAAACCACGGCAGCTGGGCTACGGTCAGCTCGACGTATTCGCGCTGGAGACCCGCCAGCTCAAGGCCGAGGCTGCGCTTACGCTGGTGCGCCAGGACGACGTGCGCGAGTGCGTGTTCGCGGTCACGCGCAACAAGGACATCTCCAACTACGGCGAGCTTGCCGCCAACGCCGGCCGCCTGCGCTTCATCTTGCCGCCCGCCACCTCGGGCAGCTTCGGCACCTTCCAGTTCCTGAGCAGCATCGATGCCAACGGCCTGGGCAAGGCCAAGAGTGTGAGCAACGCCGCCTCGCCCGAGGATGCCATCCGCGAGGCGCTCTCGGCCGACGACACCGTGAGCCTGTTCGTGCAGTTCGCCGATCCCGATAGCCCGCGCTTCGAGCTCGTGCGCAAGCTGGGCGGCCATGTCGTGCCGGTGATCGACCGCACGATCCTGCGCCAGGAGGTAGCGGGCAAGAAGATCTACTTCGCGCAGGAGACGCAGGTCGAGAACGCGCAGTGGGTCAAGTCCGCCCACAAGGTCGTCACCGCCTGCACGCCGCTGGTGGTGTTCACGGGCTCGCCCGATAGCGTCTCGGGCGAGCAGGCCAAGAAGGACCATGCCGATCTCATCCGCACGGTCTCCGCCCTGAAGTCGGGCTCGCTGCTGCCCGAGGAGTCGCTGTTCCAGAAGCTCATCAAGCGCACCAAGGAGCTGTCTGCGGTGAGCACCGAGAAGATGCTCGAGGTCACCGAGCAGGCGCGCGAGAAGGCCAGGCCCTACACCGACAAGGCCATGGACGCCGCCAAGGAGGCGAGCGAGCAGGCCAAGCAGGCCGCCGAGCGCGCCGCCGAGGCCGCCAAGCCCTACTACGACAAGAGCAAGGAAGCCGCACAGAAGGCCTATGACGACGCCCTCAAGATGGGCAAGGAGCTGATGGACAAGCCCAAGCCGGCCGAGACGCCGCAGAAGAACTGATGGCGTTGCGGTGTCAGACCCTCTGAGTCTGACACCATGGCACAACCTTCAGGTGCGGTGTAATGGTGTCGGACCCTGCAGGTCCGACACCCATCCATGAGCACAACGCAACGCCTCGCCGGCCGGCTCGCCCTCGTCACCGGGGCCACGCGCGGCATCGGCCGCTCCGTGGCGCTGGCCTACGCGCGGGAGGGCGCCCACCTGATCCTGGTCGGCCGCACCTCCGGCGCGCTGGAGGAGGTCGACGACGAGGTCCGCGCCGAGGGCGGCAACGCCACGCTGCTCGCCCTCGACCTCAAGGCCCACGACAAGATCGACGCGCTGGGCCCCACCATCTACCAGCGCTGGGGCAAGCTCGACATCCTGGTCGGCAATGCCGGCATCCTGGGTCCGCTGTCGCCCTTGGGCCACGTCACCGCCGACGCCTGGAGCGAGGTGCTCGAGGTCAATCTCACCGCCAATTGGCGTCTCATCCGCACGCTCGATCCCCTCCTGCGCCGCTCGGAGGCGGGCCGCGCCGTCTTCGTCTCCTCGGGGGCCGCGCGCTCGCCGCGGGCCTACTGGGGCCCCTACGCCGTCTCCAAGGCCGGGCTCGAGGCCCTCGTGAAGGTCTATGCCAACGAGGTCGAGAACACCCCCGTGCGCGTCAATCTCGTCAATCCGGGGCCGACGCGCACGGGCATGCGCGCCAAGGCCTTCCCGGGCGAGGACGCGGCCTCCCTCAAGCCGCCCGAGCACGCGGTCGAGACCTTCGTGAAACTCGCTGAAGTCGCCTGCACCGACAACGGCAAGCTCTACGATCTGCGGAGCGGGCAGGTGCTGTAGCCGATGCGCTACGCCGCGCGCGGCCGTACCTCGGCGGTGATCCGCCCGGCATCTTCCACCTCGGCCTTCGACAGGTTGTAGGCGGCCTGGGCGTTGAGCCAAAACCGCGCGGTGGTGCCGAAGTAGCGCGCCAGCCGAAGGGCCGTGTCGGTGCTGACCTCGCGGCGGTCGCGCACGATGTCATTGGTGCGGTTGGCCGGCACCTTGAGCTCGCGCGCCAACTCGCTTCCGCTCAGGTCCAGCGGCTTCATGTATTCCTCGAGAAGGATCTCTCCGGGCGACGTCCTGATGCGCATAGCGATTATCCTTCGCTCAGTGATAGTCGACGATCTCGACGCATGAGGACACCATAGGCCGGCGCTATCGAACCGACACCCGGTCGGCATTGGAGAACGGAGCGCCCGCGACCTATGTCCTGCTCATCGGCGCCCGATGCGAGGTGCCGAGCCTCAACCCGACCACACCGGAGAACCCCCATGAAAAAGCTGTGCGCACTGACCCTGCTTCTTGCCGCCGTCGCCGCGACGCCGGCTTCCGCCGACCGGCCCTTCGGCAGCTCCAACCAGGGCCCCCCGGCCAGCCAGGGCCAGCCCGGCTGACCCCCTGCCATCCCACTTGGACTGAGGCTCTCGGTCAAACGTTGGCCGGGAGCCCTCCGCGTCAGTCGAGCTGCACCACCATGCCGTCATAGGCGGGCTCGACGTGCGGAGGCAGCTCGCGGCGCAAGGCGGCATAGTCGAGATCGAAGGTCATGTGCGTGAGGATGGCGCGCTTGGGCGCCAGCCGCTCGATCCAGCCAAGCGCCTGCTTGACGCTGAAGTGGCTCACGCTCGGCGCGTGCCGCAACGCATCGACGATCCACACATCCAGGCCCGCGAGCAACGGCACGGAGGCTTCGGGGATGTCGCCCACGTCGGGGCAATAGGCAAGATTGCCGAAGCGAAAGCCGAGCGAGGGGTGGGACCCGTGCTCCTGCAGGATCGGCAGGGCCTCGATGCGTCCGCCGGCACCGTCGATGCGGACGGGCTCCGCAGGGCGGATGTCGAGCACGTTGAGGATGGCGGGATAGGGCGAGCCCGGCGGCTGGATGAAGCAGTAGTCGAACCGCTGCAACAGCGAGGCGCGCGTGTGGGCATCGGCGTAGACGTCTATCCGGCGCTTGGAATTGAAGAAGAAGCCGCGCAGGTCGTCGATGCCGTGCGTGTGGTCGGCGTGCTCGTGCGTGAAGAGGACGCCGTCGAGCAGCGGCACGCGGGTCGCGAGCAGCTGCTCGCGCAGGTCGGGGGAGCGTGTCGACGAGCACGCGGGTCGCGCCGCCCTGGCCGAACCTCTCGACCAGCAGGGAGCAGCGCCGCCGGCGGTTCTTCGGGTTGGCCGGATCGCAGCTGCCCCACACGTTGCCGACGCGCGGTACCCCGCCCGAGGGGCCGCAGCCCAATATCGTGAAGCGCATGCTCATGCCGCCGAGCGCCCCGCGCGGGGTCTTGGCATAGAGCCGGAAGAAGTTGTCGGTGGTGGCGCGTGCGAGCTCGTCCTGCGTGAGGCCCTTCACCCTGGCCAACTCCCTTGCCGTCTCCACCACGAAGGCCGGCTCATTGCGCCTGCCCCGATGCTTGCCCGGTGCAAGGAACGGTGCATCCGTCTCCACCAGCACGCGGTCGATGGGCACGCCCGCAGCAATGGCGCGCAGCTCGTCCGACTTCTTGAACGTCAAGATGCCGGAGAAGGAGATGTATAGCCCCAGGTCGAGCGCCCGCCGGGCGAGGTCCGGCCCCCCGGTGAAGCAGTGCAGCACGGCCGGGAAGGGCTTCTTCGCCATCTCCGCCTCCAGGATCGCGGCGATGTCGGCGTCGGCGTCGCGCGCATGGATGACGAGCGGCAGCTGCGTCTCCTGCGCCGCGGCGATGTGCTTGCGCAGACCTTCCGCCTGCGCCTCGCGCGGGCTGTTGTCGTAGAAGTAGTCGAGCCCGGCCTCGCCGATCGCCACGATCCTGGGATGCGCGGCGAGGCGCACGATTTCCGCCACGGGAATGTCGAGTTCGGTGTGAGCGTAGTGCGGGATGCGTGCCCACGGAGCAGAAGACGTCGGGATAGGCCTCGGCAATCGCCAGCGTCTCGCCGAGCCGGCGAATGTGCATGGAGATCGACACCATGAGGCCGACGCCGGCCGCCCGCGCGCGCGCAACCACGCCGTCGAGGTCGGCAGCGAAGTCCTTGGCATCGAGATGGCAGTGATGATCGACGAGCATCGCTGTGCTTCCCCCTCTCCCCATCGTCCTTCACGATGGGGAGAGGGTCGGGGTGAGGGGCAGACCCACACGGTGAGTATGCTTCTGCCCCTCACCCTAACCCTCTCCCCGTAAGGACGGGGAGAGGGGATATGGTCACGCCTTGCGCTACGCTTGCGGCTTCTTCGGCTTGGCCTCCGGCTCGGCTTCGCTCTCGGGGTCGACGTAGCGCGGGAACACGCCGACGGGGGGCGGGATGATCGTGCCGGGGCGCAGACGCCCGGCCCCGCCCAGCGCCTTGAAGGTGCGTGCGCCCGCCTCCTGCCCCAGGGCGTCGAGCAGCTTGTCCGCCGCCGCCGGCACGGCCGGCGCGGCCAGGATCGCCACCTGCCGCACCACCTCGGCCGTCACGTAGAGGATCGTGCCCATGCGCGCCGGATCGGTCTTGCGCTTGACCCAGGGCTCCTCGCCCGCGAAGTAGCGGTTGGCGTCCGCCACCACGCCCCATACGGCGTCGAGCCAGGCCTTGATCGCCTGTCGGTCCATGGCCTCGCGTGCCTTGGCGTACGTTCCATCGGCGGCGGCCAGGATCGCCTTGTCCGCATCCGTGAAGGCGCCGGGCTGCGGGACCTTGCCCTCGCAATTCCTGTCGATCATCGATAGCGAGCGCTGCGCCAGATTGCCCAGGTCGTTGGCAAGGTCTGCGTTGATCCGATTGGCGATCGCCTCGGGCGTGTAGGTGCCGTCCTGGCCGAAGACGACCTCGCGCAGGAAGAAGTAGCGCACCTGATCGACGCCGTAGGCGGCCACGAGGTCGAACGGGTCGACGACATTGCCGACCGACTTCGACATCTTCTCGCCGCGGTTGAAGAGGAAGCCGTGCGCGAACACGCGCTTGGGCACCTCGACGCCCGCCGACATCAGGAACGCCGGCCAGTAGACGGCGTGGAAGCGCACGATGTCCTTGCCGATCACGTGCACGTCGGCCGGCCAGAAGCGCCAGCGCTCGGCCGTCTCGTCGGGAAAGCCCGCCGCCGTGATGTAGTTGGTCAGCGCATCGACCCACACGTACATGACATGCTCGGGCGCCCCCGGAACCTGGATGCCCCAGTCGAGCGTGGTGCGCGACACCGAGAGGTCCTCGAGCCCCCGCTTGACGAAGCTCACGACCTCGTTCCTGCGCTCGGGCGGCAGAATGAAATCGGGATGCTTCTCGTAGTGGGCGAGCAGCTTCTCCTGATACGCCGACAGGCGGAAGAAGAAGGTGTCCTCCTCGGTCCACTCCACCGGCGTGCCCTGCGGGCCGACGCGCACGCCGTCTGGCCCCACCTTGGTCTCGTCCTCGGCGTAGTAGGCCTCGTCGCGCACGGAGTACCAGCCGGCGTACTTCTTGAGGAAGATGTCGCCGTTGTGGGTACGCGCCATGCGCCGCCAGATCTCCTCCGACGAGCGGTAGTGCCGCTCCTCGGTGGTGCGGATGAAGTCGTCGTTGGAGATATTGAGGCCTCGGCCATGGCGCGGAAGCGCGCCGAGTTGCGGTCGGCGAGCGCGCGCGGGGCTGAGCCCTTCCTTGGCCGCCGTCTGCTTCATTTTGAGGCCGTGCTCGTCGGTGCCGGTGAGGAAGAGAACGTCCTTGCCGTCGAGCCGCTCGAAGCGCGCGATCGCATCCGTGGCGATGGCCTCGTAGGCGTGGCCGATATGCGGCGGCCCGTTGGGGTAGGAGATGGCTGTGGTGATATAGAATTTCTGCTGCCCGCTCATGGTCGCAGGGTCCGTCTTGAGTGGCTGATCCGGGAAAGGCGAAACGGTGCGTCCCTTCGGGAACGCGAGGGGGTCAGCGCATTCGGGCGCGGGGCCGAGCGGCGGCTCCAGGCAAGAAGGTCGGGGCGTTGTATTGGGCGGACTTCATTTGCGGCTCCCCTACCACAGAACCTGCGCCAATGCCACAGGCAACAGGCCAAGTCTCAGGATTGCCAAACTCCGGCTGCTGTCTTACCCCCAATCCATAAACGAGGTGGGGCATGAACAGACAAATAATCAGTGCAGCGCTTGGGGTGAGCGTCCTTCTGCTCGGCCCCTCCGCTGCCCAGGCCGGGGTCAATCCGCAGCCGGCGTACGGGAAGGCTTTGGCGGACGACTTCCGCATCAAGCCTCTACGTGTGCAAGGAAGCTACGCCACCCCCGATCCCAAAAGAAGCCGCCGCCGAAGGGTGCCCCGCCCGCGCGCCGCGCCGCGCCGGGGCCGGCACCGCACCACGTGGGACCGGGACCGGGCAGACCCGACTACCGCCGCGGCCCCGGACCAGGCCCGCGCCATGTGGGACCGCCCGGCGGCCACAAGCCCTACTATCGGCCCTGGGGGCATCGGCCGCACTACGGTCGCATCATCGGCGGCGTCGCCCTCGGCACGATCGTGGGCGTCACGGTCCTGGGGCTGATGCCGCCGCGACCCGATCCAGATCTATGCTGGTACTGGGCGGACCCCTACCAGTCCCGGGGCTATTGGGACTACTGCGACTGAGTCGGCCGGGCCGATGCTCGCGCCAGAGCTTCCAGCCGCGCCAGCGTTCCCACGATCAGGGCCTTGCGGTCGAGATTGAGCAGGACGGTCTCGTCGCGCTCGCGCAGCACGGTTTCCCACAGGGCCGCCCAGGCGGCGAGCTTAGGCTCCGGGATCAGCCGCTGCGCGAGGGCGAACTCGGGCGCGTCCTTGCGCTGCGTGGCGCGCACCCGCACCAGCCGCGCCACGTGGTCGAGGAGCAGGTTGTAGAAGGCATCGAAGCGCTGCTCCTGGGCCGTCAGGCCGAGCTGGTCCGACAGCGCATGCGCGGCCGGCCAGTCGACGCGCAGGCAGGCCCGCAAAGATCGCCTCGATGCGCGCGTAGAGCTCGAGCCCGCCGGTAACGGCCAGCTGCAGCGCGCGCCGCACGCTGCCCTCGGCCAGGCGCTCGAGCTTGGGCCATTGCCCTTCCGTCGGGCGCCGCCAAGCCGGCAGCGGCGAGCGCGCCTCGCTCGCCGCGCGCAGGTCCTCCCCCGCCAGCGGCTCGAGAGCGAGCCGCCGGCAGCGCGAGCGCAGCGTGGGCAGCAGGCGGCTCGGCTCCGAGGCGACCAGCAGGAACAGCGCGCAGGCCGGCGGCTCCTCCAGTGACTTCAAGAGCGCATTGGCGGCGTTGATGTTGAGCTCGTCGGCGGAATCCACGATCACCACGCGCCAGGCGTCGTTGCCGGCGGTGTGGCCCAGGAAAGACTTGAGCCGGCGCACCTCGTCGACGGGGATGCTGGCCGCAAAGCGCTTGGCGCGCGGATCATAGGGCCGACGCAGCACCAGGAGGCCTGGATGCGACAGAGCCCGCACCTGGCGCGCCGCCGTCGTCTGGTCTCCAATTTCCAGGCTCGCGCCGGCCGGGTCGCGTTCCTCCGGGCGGGCCAGCACGTGGCGCGCGATGCGGTAGACGAGCGTGGCCTTGCCGATCCCCTCGGGACCCGTGACGAGCCAGGCATGGTGCATGCGCCCGCCGGCGAAGGCCCGCGCCAGCTCGTGCTCCGCCCCGGCATGGCCGACCAATGCGCGCGTCTCGCGCGGATGCGGGAAACCCTCGAGCCGGTCGGCCTCCGGCAGCGCCTCGCTCTCCGGCAGGGCTGGCGCGCGCGCCATCACGTCGCTCCCGGCAGGAGGCGGTGCTCGACCTCCACCCAGATCGCGGCGGCGACGCTGTCGGCCGTCCTGGCGCCATCGATCAGCACGCAGCGCTGCGGCTCGGCCCGGGCAATCGCGGCATAGCCCGCGCGCAGCCGCTCATGGTAGGCGATGTCGCGCTTCTCGTAGGCGTCGGGTTGCTGAGGCGACCGGGCGCCGCCGGCTCGGCGGCTGGCGGCGCGCGCGAGGCCCATGTCCGCGGGCAGGTCCAGGATCAAGGTGAGGTCCGGGATCGTGGCGGCGACGACAATGCTCTCGAGGCGGTCCAGAGTTTGCGCGGCGAGCCCGCCGGCGACGCCCTGGTATACGCGCGTGGAGTCCGAGAAACGGTCGCAGATCACCCAGCGGCTGGCCGCCAGCGCCGGACGGATGGTGCGGTCGAGATGGTCGGACCGCGCCGCATAGAACAGCAGCGCCTCCGACAGGGGGGAATGCGGCGCTGTCGCCGGATCGAGGATCAGGGCGCGCACCTGCTCGGCGAAGGGCGAGCCGCCAGGCTCGCGCGTCAGCACGACGTCGTGCCGCCGCGCTCTCAGCCGGTCGGCCAGAAGCTGGGCCTGGGTGGACTTGCCAGAGCCCTCGCCGCCCTCGAAGGTGATGAACTTGCCCGTCGCCATGCCTGAGCGTGCCGCGCCGGCGAAGTCAATCGCGGGCCGCGCCTCCTCGATGCTTACGGCAGCCACCGGGTGGCCAAGCACAGGATCGAATTCAAGCCCCCGCCGCACCGGCCCCGCCCGCTCCACGTCCTCGGCCGCGAACAGGGGCACCTCGCTCATCGCGTCCGCAGCGGTGGTCACGCGCAGCACTGCGACCTGGTCGCCCTTCTTCACCGGCGGCTTGAGCGGCCACTGGTAGACGATATTGGCCCTGAGCTTCGTGCCCCACGGGATTGCGCGGCAGCCAGATGTCGACCTCGCCCTCGCCCACCAGCGGCACGTACATGCGCGAGCCGCCCCACACACGCGCGTGCCCGATCACCTCCCCGGCATCGAACAGCTTGGCCTGCGAGAAGTTCTTGAAGCCCCAGTCCAGCAGCCGGCGCGCGTCCTCCTTGCGCTCCTCCTTGGTGGCAAGGCCGGCGACAACCGCGATCAGGCGGCGGTTGTCCTGTTTGGCGGAAGCGACGAGCCCGTAGCCGCCCTCCTTGATGAAGCCGGTCTTGAGACCGTCGACCCCGTCTACGGCGCCGAGCAGCGGATTGCGGTTGAAGAACTTGTGCTTGCGATACTGGAACTCCCGGAGGGAGAACATCGGGTAGTATTCGGGGTAGGTCTTGATGATGTACCGCGCCAGCATGGCAAGCTCGCGCGCGGTCATCTGGTGCTCGGGGTCGAAGAGGCCGGTGGCATTCTTGAACACCGATTTCTTGAGACCGATGCGGCGCGCCTCCTCGGTCATCTGCGCCGCAAACGTGGGCTCGTTGCCCCCCATGTTCTCGGCAATGGAGATGGCGGCATCGTTGCCGGACTGCACGATGATGCCCTTGAGCAACTCGTCGAGCGTGGCCTTGGTGCCGACCGGCACGAACATGGCCGACGTGCCCGAGGGAGCGCCGCCCTTGCGCCAGGCGTACTCGCTCATGAAGAACTCGTCATCGAGCTTCACTTCGCCCGCCCTGAGCGCCTTGAACACGACGACGAGCAGCATCAGCTTGCTCATGCTGCCGGGATAGAGGAGCTCCTCGCCGGCGCGCTGGTACATGACGGCGCCCGAATCGGCATCCATCAGCACGGCGTGCGGCGCCTTGAGGACGATTTCGCCGGTTGCCTTCTCCTGGGCCGCACGCGCCGCGCCCGACAGCACGCCGAGCGCCGTCGTCGCTACCAGCACGCTGCGCAGGAGCTGCTGACGAGGGGTGAGAAAAGCTAGTGCATTCATGCCGTGTTACCGCGCTAGCTGGGTCGAGTTCTCGTTGCGACTATCGGTGCTGGCGCCGCCCCAAGTCAACGGCGGCCTGGCCGCGTGCCACATCACCGGCTGCTGTAGCCCGGCGGGTGCGACAGCGCCACCTGGAACCACGGCTGCCTCGCGAGGAAGCGCTGCTCCTTGCGGTCGTCGCCCGTGAGCGGCGCCCGCCCCGCGTAGCGCACGCGCACCCGCGCCATGCCGCGCCTCTCGAAGCCCAGGTAGCGCGCGGCCGCCCGCGAGACGTCGATCATCCGGCTGTTGACGTAGGGGCCGCGGTCGTTGACGCGCAGGAGCAGGGTTCGCCCGTTGGCGAGGTTGGTGACGTAGACGTAGGAGGGCAGGGGCAAGGTGGGGTGGGCCGCCGTCAACGCCCACATGTCGAAGATCTCGCCATTGGAGGTGCGGCGGCCGTGGAAATCGTGGGCGTAGTAGGATGCCAGCCCGATGCGGTCGTAGCTCGGGTCCTCGTGCGGGGTAAGCCACTTGCCGTCGACCTGGTAGGGCTGGCCCACCTTGTAGACACCGCCGCCCTTGGGCACCTGCCGGCCGAACGGCACCACGCGTGGGCTTGCCGGCACATCGCTGGCAAAGCGCGTGCCGCGCGATCGGTCGCTGGAGCAGGCGCCGGCAACAACCGCCGCGGCCATCAACCCGAGACAGACGACGCCGACGCGCCGCAAACCCAAACGCATGACAAGAGCCTGCTGGCTCGGGCCCGTCGAGAGCCCCGAGGCATTGCGACCACCGCAAGAATTGACACGCCGGCGTTAGGATCGCGTTAACGGTATCTCGTGGCCCGGATAAGGCGATCTCTCAATAGAGACGGGCCCCGAAGTTGCGGGCCGGGTCCATGTCCGCCGTCGGGCGCTCGAGGGGCGTGGCCGCGGCACCGCCGCTTCGTGGCAGAAAAGTGCCCGAGCCCGGCTTGGCGGCAAGCTTGCCGTCGCCGCACGATCGCCTCGCCCCGCCGCAAGACCGTGACCGGCCAGCCCGTGACCGTGCGGCCCGCGAAAGGCGTGTAGCCGGTGCGATCGTGGATCATGCCGTCGGCAAGCGTCACCTGGCGCTGCGGGTCCCACAGCACGATGATCGGCGTCGGCGCCGATCGCGATCGAGCCCTTGCTCGGATGCAGATTGTAGATCCTGGCCGGCGCCGTGGCGGTCAGCTCGACGAATTTCTGCAGCCCGAGCCGGCCCTTCGACACCATGGCGTCGAACAGCAGCGGCAGGCGTGCCTCGATCCCCGGCAGGCCGTTGGCGATCTGCTTGAAGGTGGGCTTGGCGCCGGCCGACAGCTTGCCCGTCGCGTCGAAGGCGTAGGGCGCGTGATCGGACGAGACCAGTCTGCAGGTCGCCCAGCGCCAGCCCCTGCCAGATCGCCTCCTGATCGGCCTCGGAGCGGGGCGGCGGCGAGCACATCCACTTGGCGCCCTCGAGCCCGGGCTTGTCGAGATCCTTGCCCGTCATGACCAGATACTGCGGACAGGTCTCCGCGAACACCTTCAAGCCCCGCCCGCGCGCCCTGCGGATCACCTCGACGCCTTCGGCCGTCGAGACGTGGAAGATCATGATCGGCTGGTCGATCAGCTCGGCAAACGTGATCAGGCGCGTGAAGGCTTCCGCCTCGCAGCCGCGCGGGTGGCTGATGGTGTGGTATTTGGGCGCCGTATAGCCCTTCTCGACGCAGCCTCTTGCCCATCCACGAGATCATGCCGTGGTTCTCGGCGTGCACGCACACCAGGGCTTTGTTCTGCCGCGCGGCATAGCAGGATATCGAGCAGCCCCTCGTCGCCCACCTTGAGCAGGTCGTAGGTCATGAACACCTTGAGCGTGGAGTGCCCCTGCGCCACCAGCGCCGGCACGTGCTCCTTCAGCGTGACCTCGTTCGGGTCGGCATGATCAAGTGGAAGGTGTAGTCGATCACGGCGCCCTTCCGGGCAAGGCCCATGTAGTCGCCCACCACCGTCATCAGGTTCATGCCGCGGTGCTGGGCGGCAAAGCAGATGACCGTGGTGGTGCCGCCGAACGCCGCCGAGGTGGTGGCGCTCTCGAAGGTGTCGGCATTGACGATGCCGGCAGCCGAGAGCTGCTCGATGTGGGCGTGGGCATCGACGCCGCCCGGCAGCACCAGCCTGCCCCTGGCATCGATCTCGCTGCCGCCGGGCCCGCAGATCGCGGCCGATGGCGACGATCACGCCGTCCTTGACGGCGACGTCGGCGTCGAACTCGTCGACGGCGGTGGCGACCCGGCCCCCGCGGACCACGCAATCGAAGGCGGCTCGTGACATGGGACACCTCTTTGGGCTGGCGTAGGCGCCGCGCTTTACGCAGCGCCCCGACCCCACGACAATGGCGCCAAATCGAGGAGGATGCCAGCATGGCCTCGCGCCCCCGCCGCCGCATTCTTGTGGTCAACCCCAACTCCAACGCGGTCGTCACCCAAGGGCTCGCCGACGCGCTGGCGCCGGTCGGCTTCGCCGACGGGCCCGAAATCGCATGCATGACGCTGGCCGAGGGCCCCTACGGCATCGAGACCCAGGAGCACGTCGAGAGCGTCACCCTGCCGCTGCGCCGCCTCGTCGCCGGCAACAACGAGGTCGATGCCTTCGTCATCGCCTGCTACTCCGATCCCGGCCTCCATGTTTGCCGGGAAGCCACGTCGAGGCCCGTGTTCGGCATCAACGAGGCGGGCGTGCTCACCGCGCTGGCGCGGGCGGAGCGCTTCGGCGTCATCGCCATCGGCCAGCGCTCGATCCGCCGGCATGTGCGCTACCTGCGCCAGATGGGCCTGATGCCGCGCTTCGCCGGCGAACGCCCCCTCGACATGAGCGTGGCCGAGACGGCCTCCGGCGAGAGAACGCTGCGAGCGCATGATCGAGGTCGGCCGCGAGCTGCGCGATCGAGGACGGCGCCGACGTCGTCGTGATGGGCTGCGCCGGCATGGCCCGCCACCGCCAGCCGCTGGAGGCCGCGCTGGGCCTCCCCGTCATCGACCCCACGCAAGCCGCCGTCGCGATGGCGATCGGCGCCGTGCAGTTCGCGGCGGACTAGAGTTCGCCAGCTTACGGTCGACCACCGTCGTCATCCCGGCGCCGCGAGCGCCCGAAAGGGCACGAGCGGGACCAGGCCGAGATCCATGCACCGCTCGGTCACCGTCAGCGACGCAACAAACCCGCAGGACCGTCGATGATCGCACCCCATCGTCTCGCACTCAGGCGGCCAAGAGGAAGCGTCGAGCTGCCTGGATCCCGGCCTTCCTCTGCTCGCGCGCTGCGCACCCGAGCAGCGCCGGGATGACGTTGCTCATCCCTTCCCGCGCTGCTTGCGCCACTCGGCGTAGGTGATGCGCTTGAGCTCGAACATGTCGCGCTGGCGGGCATACATGTTGCCGCACAGGCGCCCCACCGGGGCCAGCGCGGCGAAATCGACGTTGAGCGTGGCCGGATCGACTATCCCATCGCGCGCGTGCACGCCCAGCACCTCGCCGATCAGCAGCTCGCGCTGCGGGCCGAACGCCAGGCCCACCGTGCGGCGGCATTCGAAGGCGGCCGGCGCCGTGGCAAGCCGGGGCGGCTTGACTAGCGTGGAGGCCGCGAGCTCGAGCCCCGCCAGCGCCGGCTCGCTGTCCTCGGGCGGGAAATCGATTGACGTGACGTTCATGGCCTCGGCGATCGCCTCGTCGACCAGGTTGACCACGAACTCGCCGGCGAGGTGGATGTTGCGCGTGGTGTCCTTGGGCGAGCCGTCCGGGTTGTGCTGCAGGCCCAGCACGATCAGCGCGGGGTTCTCGGAGAACACGTTGAAGAAGGAGAAGGGCGCCGCATTGACGACGCCGGTGGGCGAGAGCGTCGTCACCAGCGCAATGGGGCGCGGCACCACCAGCCCGCACAGCAGCTTGTAGCGCTGGCGCGGCTCCAGATCGGCAAACTTCAGGCTCAGGCTCGGCATCAGACCTCCGGGGGCAGAACCACGCCCGTCTGCGACGTGATGGGTCCATAGTGCTCGATGCGCCGGTGGCGCTTGAAATCGAAGATCGTCTCCTTGCCGAAGCGCGTGGCATCGAGATCGCAGGCATGGACGATCACCTCGTCTTCTTCCGTGCGGGTCTCGGCGACGATCTCCCCATCGGGGTTGACGATGACGCTGCAGCCGAACAGGGGATGCCCGTCCTCGACGCCGGCCTTGGCCACGGCCACCACCCAGGTCGAATTCTGATAGGCGCCGGCCTGCAGCGAGAGCTTATGGTGGAAGATGCGCCTCTCGGGGCCCTCCTGCCCCTCTGGGAATTGACCGAAGGCGTGTTGAAGCCGAGCGTGACCATCTCCACGCCCTTGAGGCCCATCACCCGGTAGACCTCGGGCCAGCGCCGGTCATTGCAGATGCACATGCCGAAGATGCCGCCCATGAAGCGCCACACGGGAAAGCCCAGATCGCCCGGCTCGAAGTAGCGCTTCTCCAGGTGCTGGTGGGTGCGCTCGGGATCGAGCTCGGCGTGGCCCGGCAGGTGCACCTTGCGGTATTTGCCGACGATCCCCCCTTTCGGGTCGACGAGGATAGACGTGTTGAAGTGGTGCCCGTCCGGTGTCAGCTCGGCATAGCCAAAGCTCATGCCCATGCCGAGCCTGGCGGCGCGCTCGAACAGCGGCCGGGTGGCGGCGTTGGGCATCTCCTTCTCGAACCAGAAGTCGGCCTCCGCGCGGTCCTCGTGAAACCAGCGCGGGAAGAAGGTGGTGAGCGCCAGCTCGGGATAAACGATAAAGTCGGCGCCTTTGGCCTTGGCCTGCTCCATCAGATCGAGCATGCGCGCCACCACGGCCTGGCGCGTGTCGGCCTTCTGGATGGCCCCCAGCTGGGCAGCCGCAACCGTGACGATGCGGGGCATTGGCGCGCTCCCCTTGCAAGCGAAGGGCCCACGGGCCGGCTCGTTCGCCGGACCAGGGGCCTCGACCTCACCATAGAGGATTGCGACAGCTGCGGCAGCGTCCCCGGTGCAACCGTGGTCGCCGCTCACCGCGGATCACGAGGCAGGCGCCAAACCCGCGTCCTCCGGGTCGCGGCACCGCTTACGCGGCCAGCAGGCTGCTCTTGGGATCGTTTGGTGGATCGTTTGGTCAGAACGTCGCCGAACCGCCATCGCCGCCGATGAGCATCGTCTGGGGGCCAACCGCGACGATCTGCTCCGCCGGCTTGGCCGCAGCCACCGCCTCTTTGGGAGCAGACCTTTTGGCATGAGCCGCGCGATAGCTCTTGCCGTGCGAGGCGCCGCAGTGGGCGAGCGTGGGGGTCGCGGCCGCCGACATCAATGCCGCCGTTGCAATTGCGATGACTGCCGTCCTCATGACCATCTCCCTGGGTTCGCGTCCGTGACGGCAATATCGCGGGAAGAGGGGGCCATGGCCTGTTCCCCCGGTAACTCTCACGAATTGGTGTTTGCCCGTGACCGGTCGCGTGCCGGCCTGCGGCATCGGGAGGCAATGGGCATTGGGCAATAGGCAGTTGGCGAAGCAAGCAGCGGCGCCAGTGCCAACTGCCCATTGCCCAATGCCTCATCTCCTCGCGGGCCTTGACCCCGAGGGTTTGCGGAAAGAGGGAGCAGGGCGCCAACGCCTGGCTCGGGCAGTCTTCAAGGGCAAGCTGGCATCAGCGCCCTGCGCCGCCGCGAGGCTCCAGGGAACGGCTCCGGCGAGTGACCCAACCGGCCTCGGATGCCCTGGGACCCGGCTGCGGCCGGGCCCTCGCTGCGGCCCCCGGCCCGCGCAATCGAGACGCCTCGCGATGGCGCCCCTCGTTGAGCCGGGGTGCCAGCAGTATGACGCCGGCGCGAGCAGCGGGGATTGGCGCGAGCGCGGTTACCAGAAAGAGGGGCGTCGGGAGTGGGCAGTGGGCAGTAGCACTCGACCAATTCCCCTACTCCCTACTCCCTACTCCCTACTCCCTACTCCCTACTCCCTACTCCCTGCTCCTCCCCTACTCCCTGCATTCCCTATTCCCTTGTTCCCCGATCCCCGCCTCGCCTCCAGTCGCCGGGCGATTGCGACCATCAGCGCCGACACGAGCCCGAGCGCGAGGGTGAGCAGGGCCGCCAACACGAGCAGCGGCGCCAGAGCCCACAATAGGTAGCCCCCAAGCAGGACGCCCGTTGCGGCGAGCCAGATGCGCAGCAGGGCGCGGGCATCCATCATCGCGGAAAGAGGCGATGGCCCACGTAGGCCCAGACGAGCCCGAACACGAATTGGGCGATGAACACGCCGGCAGCGGCGCGACCGACCTGCGCGACCCCACTCATCCCGAGCCGCACGGCGATGTAGGTGAGCACCGATCCCGCCAGCGCGGCCGCGAACGCGGCGACGGGAATCTTCTGGCGCTCATCCGCGTTCCGCCCCATCCAGAACGCCACGATGATGACGGCAGGGTTGAGAAGCGCGGTCAGCAGAACCGCGGTGAGGTCGACGGGCGGGACCGGCGGCATGGGCGAGATCTAGCTCCTCGCAGGTGCAAGAGGCATCTTCACCCGCGCGGTTTGCCTTCGAGCCGGTCGCGCAGCTTCTCCTCCTCGTGCTGGATGAACCAGCCCACCATCTGGCGCCACAGCGCCTCGATCAGGTCGGGCGGCAAACCCTTCTCGGCGGCGCGCGCGCGCACCTTGTCGAACACCTGCTGGTTGCGCCAGGGCACGTTGGCTTCCTGGCGTGCTTCGAGCTTGAGCTGCCAAGCGCGTTCCACGTAGCCGAAACGCTCGGCGATCGTGTCGACCAGCGCCTGATCGATGCGATCGATCTCGGCGCGCACCTGCGTCATGTCGCGGCATTGGTCGGGCGGGCGGGTGGCCATAGGCGCGGTCTCTTGCTGGGTGAGGCGGTCTCGTCGCAGCGGGCTTACTGTTTGCCGGCCCGCTTGGCAACTGCTGCGGGCGCGACGCACTCAGGGGGAAGCGTCTGCACCTTGCCTTCGGCCTTGAGGGTCCTCGAGTCTGGCGCAGTCCGGGCTGCCCGCCCTCCCCTTCCCGGCCGCGGCAACCTGCATCAGCCGCGTCTTCATCTGGGCGTAGATCTGCGGGCGCTTGGCCTTGAAGCGGTCGAGTTCGGCGAGCGGCCAGTCCGTGACCGAGATGGTGGCCTCCACCGGCCGGCCGAACGAGGAGCGCCCGACCCGCGCGGCATTCACACGCAGATAGCCGACGTTGACGATCTCGCCGGCGTAGACGACGAAGCTCGCAAAGCTCGTGCGGTAGATGCCGGGATCGGCGCTGTCGGCCAGCGTCTTGACGCTCTTGGCCGTCTGGCAGCGGTAGGCGATCACGTGGTACTCGCCGGGATCGAGCTCCACCTCCGCCACCGCCGGCTCGGTCAGCGAGCGCACGTTCATGACGGTGAGGCCCTGGTGGCGGCGGAAGCCCTCGCCCTCGCGCACGCCCAGCAGCACCGCCACGTTGATGCAGGTGGGTGCCGCTGCGCCCACGCGCATCACGGCCACGGCCTTCTTGGTTTGGCTCAGCGCCGCGGTGGTCAGGTTCTCGTCGACCTGGCTCGTCTGCGTGCAGCCGGTCGCGATGATTGCGCCGGCTGCGGCGGCCGCCCGGAGGCGCACGTTCCCCCACACCATGACACCCTCGCCGTCCCCAGCGCCGCTCCGCGCACATCCTATCGCCGCGCATCATACCCGGCAAGCGCAGCGCCGGGCGGGCAAGCGTTCTGGGTGCCGGCCTGCGCCGGCATGACGTTCGTGGCTGGGGATTCCGCAGGCCACAACCGCCGTCATCCCGGCGAAGGCCGGGACCCAGTACGCCTCTCGTCTTGTCTTCGGAGTCCCGCCGCCGGGAATGACGGCGCGGGCGTCAGGCCCACCAGCGCTGCGGCACCGGGAACCGCCCCGCCGCATCCTCGATCACTTGGCCGACGCGGAACAGCGTCGCCTCGTCGAACGGGCGGCCGATCAGCTGCAGCCCGAGCGGCGTGCCCTCCGAGGACAGCCCCGCCGGCACGGAGATGCCGGGCACGCCCGCCATGTTGGCCGTCACCGTGAAGATGTCGTTCGAGGTACATCTGGATTGGATCGCCGGACACCTCGCCGATGCCGAAGGCGGGGCCGGGCGTCGTCGGCGTCAGCAGCACGTCCACTTTTTGGAACGCCTCCTCGAAATCGCGCGCGATCAGCGTGCGCACCTTCTGCGCCTTGATGTAGTAGGCGTCGTAGTAGCCGGCCGAGAGCACGTAGGTGCCGATCAGCACGCGCCGGCGCACCTCGGCGCCGAAGCCCGCCGCGCGCGTCGCCTCGTAGGTGTCGATCAGATCCTGGCCAGGCACGCGCAGGCCGTAGCGCACGCCATCGTAGCGCGCGAGGTTGGAGGAGCATTCCGCAGGCGCCACGATGTAGTAGGCCGGCAGCGCGTACTTCGTGTGGGGCAGCGAGATGTCGAGGAGATCGGCGCCGGCGGCCTTCAGCCAGGCGATCCCCTGCTGCCAAAGCGCCTCGATCTCCGCAGGGCTGCCGTCGATGCGGTATTCCTTGGGCACGCCGACCTTCAGGCCCTTGATGCTCTGCCCCACCGAGGCCTCGTAGTCGGGCACGGGCATATCGACGCAGGTGGAGTCCTTGGGGTCCGCGCTCGCCATATGCCGCAGCAGGATCGCCGCATCGCGCACCGTCTTGGCGATCGGGCCCGCCTGGTCGAGCGAGGAGGCAAAGGCGACGATGCCCCAGCGCGAGCAGCGCCCGTAGGTCGGCTTGATGCCGACGGTGCCGGTGATGGCGGCGGGCTGGCGGATCGAGCCGCCGGTATCCGTGGCGGTGGCGCCCAGGCACAGGTCGGCGGCGACCGCGGCCGAGGAGCCGCCCGAGGAGCCGCCCGGCACCAGTCCCAAATTCGAGCCCTTGCGCCGCCACGGGTTGACCACGGGGCCGAAGCGGCTCGTCTCGTTGGACGAGCCCATGGCGAACTCGTCGTTGTTGAGCTTGCCCAGCATGACGGCGCCGGCATCCCACAGGTTCTGCGTCACCGTCGACTTGTAGGTCGGCGTGAACTCGGCCAGGATGTTGGAGCAGGCCGTGGTGCGCACGCCCTTGGTGCAGTAGAGGTCCTTGATGCCCAGCGGCAGGCCCTCGAGCGGCCGCGCGTCGCCCTTGGCGAGCCGCGCGTCGCTCGCCTTGGCCTGGGCCAGCGCATGCTCGGGCGTGGGCAGCACGTAGGCATTGAGCGCCTTGTTGCCCGCCTCGATCGCCTCGAGGAAAGCGCGCGTGAGCTCGGTGGCGGAGAAGTCTTTCTTCCTCAGCCCCTCGCGCGCCTCGGCCAGCGTGAGTTTGGTGAGATCGGTCACGGTCGCGACGTCCGGTATTCCCCTCCCCCTCTGGGGAGGGGTTAGGGGTGGGGGAATCCGACGTTCGCCGTCCCCCCTCCCCGGCCCTCCCCCACAAGGGGGAGGGACGCGGTGGGATTGCGTCATCACTCCACCACCTTCGGCACGACGAAGAAATGATCCTCCCGCGCGGGCGCGTTGGCGACGATGTCGTCGGCGATGCTCGCCGTCGCGTGACCTTGTCCTCGCGCATCTTCAGGCGCATCGGCGTCACGCGCGTCATCGGCTCGACGTTGGCCACGTCCACCTCGTCGAGCTGCTTGACCCAGTCGAGGATGCCCGAGAGCTCCTTTTCCAGCGCCTTGGCCTCCGCGTCGGTGATCTTGATGCGGGCCAGCCGCGCGATGCGGTGCACGGTCTTCTCATCGACTTCCATCGCTCGTCCATTCCACTTGCACGCATCGATTTTGCGCTGCACTCATAGCCGCCGCAGGGGCCGGGTGCAATGCCGCGGCGGCTGCAGGAGGTCACATGAGCGAGCTGAAACCGGCGGCACAGCGCGTGCAGAACGCGTTGCGGGCAAAGGGCCTCACCTGCGCCGTCCGGCACATGGCCCAAACCACGCGGACGGCCGAGGAGGCGGCGGCCGCCTGCGGGTGCGCAGTCGGCCAGATCGTCAAGTCGCTGGTGTTCCGCGGCGCGCAAGTCCGGCAACCCCTACCTGCTGCTGGTCTCGGGCGCCAATCGGGTGAGCGAGAAGGACGTTGCCGCGCGGATCGGCGAAACCCTGCGCCGTCCCGATGCCCAATACGTGCGCGACGTCACCGGCTTTGCCATCGGCGGCATCCCGCCGCTCGGCCACGACCAGCCGCTCGCGACCTACCTGGACGAAGCCCTACTCGGCTACGACGATCGTTTGGGCCGCCGCCGGTACGCCCGATGCCGTATTCCCCGTCGCCCCCGCCGACCTCGCCAAGGCCACCGGCGCAACCATCATTTCCGTGATCGCCTGAGCGGCTGAACGCGGCTCGCCGCGGGCCAGCCCGCCCTCAGCCCTTCCGCTTGGCGAGGAACGGCCCCAGGATGTCGGAATAGTCATCCGTCCAGGGCCGCAGGGTCGACTGCTCGAAATCGCTCACCTCCTTGATCTCGCGCAACGGCTCGAGCGCCTCGGCCGACTTGGCGAACACCGCCACCGTCGAGGTCGACTGGGCATAGCTGCCGTCGGCCTCGTCGTCGGAGATGATGAAGCCGTGCACGCCCGGCAGGACCTTGATGGTGGCGCCGAGCACGGAGTTGAGGTCGAGGTAGCGGTTGGAGATGTGCAGCAGCACGATGCCGTTGGGCTTCACCTTGTCGAGGTAAAGGCGGATGGCCTCCGCCGTCATCAAATGCACGGGCACGGCATCGGAGGAGAAGGCATCGACGATGATGAGGTCGAAGGTCTCGTTGGCCTGCTTGGCCATGGTCAGCCTGGCGTCCCCCATGACGATGTCGGGGTTGGGCTGGCAGTGCGAGAGGAAGGTGAAGTAGCGGGGGTTGCTGGCGATGCCGACGATCACGGGATCGATCTCGAAGAAGCGCCACGCCTCGCCGTCCTTGGAGTGGCAGGCGAGCGAGCCGGCGCCGAGGCCGGTGACGCCGAAGTGGCCCCTCTCCTCGCCCAGGCGCTCGCGCACTTTCGCGATGGTCTGCGCCATCGGGCTGCCTTCGTAGTAGTAGGTGGCGGGCGTGGGATCGTCGATGCGCTTGCCCGCATCGTCGCGCACGCGCTGGGCGCCATGCAGCGTCGTGCCGTGCACGAGGGTGTGGTAGTCACCGTCGCTGGATGTCTGCACGCGATAGACGCCGAAGTAGCTGCGATGCGCCTCCCCGCGCTTGACGCTGGAGGGCAGCCAGACGACCGCGCAGAAGACGAGCATGGCGGCAACCAGCTGACGCACCGGCCGGCGCAACTCCGCCAGCAGCACCAAGGCGAGCACCCCTGCCACGATTGGCGTCGTACCCCAATCGCCCAGCTGGACACTGAATTTGTTGAGCGCCCAGGGCAGCCAATAGATCGCCAGGATGCCGCCGGCCACGATCAGCCACAGCACCAGCGCCTCCTGCTTGTCGCGCTCTGTCATCTCCGGTCCGCGGCGGTCGAGGGGCTGGCGGGTGAAGCGCGCAAGGACGGAGCTGACGCTCCCCCGCACGCGAGCCAACGCCGCCCGATCGAAGACGCCGGGCCGGCACGCCATCGACAGGGCCAACAGCAGCGGGTACTCGTAGATCTCGCTGAAGATCTTGGGCGCGATCAGCGCCGCAGCCAGGCCGCCGAGAGCACCGCCGAATGACATCCACAGGTAGAACTCGGTGAGATGGCGTGCCGCCGGCCGCGCCTCGTAGAGCGTGCGATGGGCCACCATGGCGGATGTGAAGAACACGGCAACGCCGGTGCCGGCCGTGATGAACCAGCTGTCGTTCTTGGTCTGCGACAGCACCAGGAGCGCAACGGCCACGGCGGCGAGGTGCAGCAGGAGCAGCAGGCCGCGCGGGATGAGCGGCCGGTCGCGGAACACGAGCACGAAGGTGAGCAAATAGAGCGACAACGGCAGCACCCATAGGAGGGGCGCGGACGCGATGTCGGTGGTGACGTGAGTTGTAAAGGCGGTCAGCAGCGCCGCGGGCACGAACGCCAGGCCAATCCAGCCGAGGCGGTCGCCCCAAGTCGGGACCGCGGCGCCGGCATCGCGATCGGCGCTTGCCGAGGCAGCCGCCGTCTCGCCCGATTCCGCCCCGCATCAGCAGGAAAGCCAGCGTCAGCGCGCCGATCAGCACCAGGAAGCCCAGCGTCCAGATCCGGCTCAGCGCCTTGAGACCGAAGGCCGGCTCCAGCACGAACGGATAGCCCAGCAGCGCCACCAGGCTGCCGAGGTTGCTCGCGGCATAGAGGAAATAGGGGTCGTGCCCGTGCGGATGGCCGGTGCGCGCAAACCATGCCTGCAGCAGCGGCGCGTTGGCCGAGACGGCGACGAACGGCAGCCCGATCGCCACGGTGAAGAGCCCGAGCTGCCACAGATAGGGCTCACCCGGCGGCGGCTCGCCCCAGGCTGCCGGCAGACCGAAGGGGAGCGCCACCAGGAACGCCGTCAGGCAGACGCCGACATGGATCATGCCCGTCATCGGCGCCGACACCCGCGCAATCAAGACGTGGGCGTAGCAGTAGCCCGCGAGCAGCGCCGCCTGGAAGAAGAAGATGGCGACCGCCCACACCGACGGCGAGCCGCCGAGCACCGGCAGCACCATCTTGGCGAACATGGGCTGCATGGAGAACAGCAGCAGCGCGGACAGGAACGTGGTCGCCGTGTAGACCCAGAGCACAACCTGGGAGCCCGCCATGGTCGCTGTCGCGACAGCCTGCGGCACGGCGGCTGGCTCGGGCACTTGCGCTCTGGAGGCGAGCTTGTTGCCGGCCTCCACGCTGGTATCGGCCATTCCCTGGAACTCCTCAACGCGAAGGGTGTCCGCTCGATCGCGCGTCCGGCCCGACCGCCGGGCTCACACCCCGATTGCCTGGCCCGACCTTGGGCACCACCACGTTCTCGCCCTTCATCTCGGCGACGAACTTGTCAGCATTTGGATCGAGCATCCCGGGGAACGTGCCGTAGTGGGCGGGCAGGATCATCTCGAACTTGAAGAACTTCTTGCACGTGAAGGCCGCAGACCGCGCCCCCATGGTGAAGCGGTCGCCGATCGGCACGATGCCGATGTCGGGCCTGTGGAACTCGGCGATCAGCGCCATGCCGGCGAACATATCCGTGTCGCCCATGTGGTAGAGCGTCTTGCCTTCCGTGGGGCGCAAGATGACGCCGTTGGGATTGCCGAGATAGACGTCCTGGGAGGAGGAATGCAGCGCGTTGACAAGGGTGATCTCGAAGTCTGCGGTCCCCACCGTGCCGCCCGTGTTCATGGGCTCGAGCTTCTCGGCCCCCTGGGCCTTGAGGTACATGGCGAGCTCGAAGTTGGCAAACAGGGTCGCGCCGCGCTTCTTGCAGATCTCGGCCGCGTCGCCGACGTGGTCCGCATGCCCATGGGTGAGCGCGACGTGGGTCACACCTTTGGTGGCATCGTCCCAGGCGAACGCCAGACTTCTCGAACGTCGGGTTGCCCTTGAGGAAAGGATCGATGAGGATGACGCTGCTGCCGGTCTCCAGGCGGAAGCAGGAATGCCCATACCAGATGATCTTCATGCGCAATCGGCTCCCTTGCGCCGTGCGCCGGCCCGCGATGGAGTGCGGAGGCCGGTTCGGCGGCGGAGTATAAGGCCCGCCATGGCCGCAACAAGGACCATGATAGGGCGATGAGCGCGGGCGCAGCCAACAACGAGGGCGCAAGCAAGGGACGGGGCAGCCTGCTCGATGCGGGCGCCCTGGCGAAGGTCCTGCCTTCCGGCGCGCGGCTGATGGGGATCGATGTCGGCACCAAGACCCTGGGCCTTGCCATCTCCGATGTCACCCGCACCATTGCCTCGGGCCTCGTCACGCTCTTCCGTTCCAAGTTCACGGCGGATGCCCGCCGCCTCCTGGCGCTGGTGGAGGAGCACGGCATCGGCGGCTTCGTTGTGGGGCTGCCCGTCAATCTCGATGGCTCCGAGGGCCCGCGCGCCCAGGCCACGCGCGCGTTTGCTCGCAGCCTGGGCAAGCTCACGCCGATCCCGATCCTGCTGTGGGACGAGCGCCTGTCGACGGCCGCCGCCGAGCGCACGCTGCTGGAGGCGGACATGTCGCGTCGTCGCCGCGCCCAAGTGATCGACAAGGTGGCGGCCACGCTCATCCTGCAGAGCGCGCTAGACCGCCTCAAGCGCCTCGAGACGGGCCAGTAGGAGCGGTGGGGGCCTCATGACCGCCATCGATGCCTATGCGCCGCCGATGGACGCCGCCGCGCTCGCCTACTTCCTGCTGGCGATCGGCATCTACCGGCTCATCAGCAGCAGGCGCATGCTGGAGAAGCGAAGCTTGGCCGGAGCCATTCAAATGCAGCGCGTGCGCTGGATGCTCAACATGGCCGGCCGCGACAACCGCATGCTGGATGCCATCCTGCTCGGCAGCCTCGGGCAGGGGATTGCCTTCTTCGCGTCCACCAGCGCCATCGCCGTTGGCGGTCTCGTCACCACCATCGGCTCCGGCGAAAAGCTGCAGGCGGTCCTGGGACGGGTGCCTTACGTGGCGGCGACCACGCCCTTCGTCTGGGAGCTCAAGCAGCTGCTGATCATGGCGATTTTCATCTACGCCTTCTTCAAGTTTGCGTGGGCGTTCCGCATCTCCCACTACGCTGCCATCATGCTCGGCGCCACACCGGCGGCCGGCGCGGCCCAAGCCGACGCCTGCACCCGCCATGCCGAGCGCACGGCCCGCCTGATCGGGCTCGCAGGCGAGCATTCAAACAGCGGAATTCGCTCGTTTTACCATGCCATTGCCGCCATCGCCTGGTTCTTCCACCCCCTCCTCTTCATGCTGGCGACCAGCTGGGTGATCCTGATCCTTGCACGGCGTGATTTCTTCTCCCGTTCGCTGCACCTCATAGCCGAAAGCTGATCAAAGCGCCTCCCTTCGACCAGCTGACGCGTCGTGCCCTCATGGCCAAAGAACAAAGCATGAGCCGCGCATTGGCGACATGATGGGACTAGGTGAATCCCGAATTGATCCGGGCCGGGTGTGCGCGGAGGTAGACAGATACGTCGCGCGCTGATGATATCCGATCGGCCTGCGCTGCGACAATTGGCGGCCGCCGGAGCGATCACAAATGCGTGCACAGGCGGGGTCGATCGTTTGCCGGCTGACAATAGCCGCGCTAACATCAACCCTTCTCCAGGAAGCAATGCGTCGGCGTGCGATCAGCGATGCACGTCCCGCATTCTATGGGGAGACGGATTTTCCTCCAAGGGACCGTTCTCCTATCTCTCACCATGTCCAACGGCGGAGCATTTCCATGAAGAACGATCATCGCTCAGGACCCCTCGACGTCTCGGCTCTTCACCTCCTGCACCGCGCCGGCCAGTGCGCGGAGGTGCTGTTCACGAACGAGGCAGGCAAGACCGACCTGACACCACGGCAGTATGCAATCCTGGCCAGCGTGTCGCAGAACCCCGACATCAGCCAGACCGGCCTCGTGGAGGCCACCGGCGTCGACCGTTCCACGCTCGCCGACATCGTCCGCCGCCTGGTCAAGAAAGGCCTCCTGCAGAGGAAGCGCACGCGCCAGGACGCGCGCATGTATGCGGTCCGCCTCACCCAGAAGGGCCAGTCCGCCCTCAATTCGGTCAAGCCCGCGGCGACGCGCGTCGATCAGCGCCTGCTGTCGGTGCTCAGCAGCGGCGAGCGCGGCCCCTTCATCGGCGCGCTGGGTGAGATCGTGAAGGCCATGACGCGGCAGGCCGCTCGGCGCTGAGTACATACCCGGATTGCTCACCCGGCACCGCGGCAGACCGACGCATCGAGCCTTCCCGCCGGGAGCTCCCGGCAGGACTCGTGCCGTCGCACCCACCACGATCACATCGCCAGCGCGCGGTCCACGATTGCCTGCGTGTCGGCCCAATCGAGGCCCTGGCCATAGGTCTGGCGCGGGGCCCCCGACAGGCGCGTGCCGATGAACGCATCGGCCACGGCCGTGGGTGCATGCGCGCGCAGGATGGTGGCGGCCGCCAGGGTCGCCAATGCCTCGGCCAGGTCCCGGCCACGCCGGTCGAGCAGGCGCGGCTCGTGCAACAGACCCTGCACGCGGACCAGATGCGCCTTGAGGTGCGCGTCGCTACCCACGGCACGGCCGAGGTCGTCCATCACGATCTCGACGGTCTCGGGCTCGCGCTGCAGCACGCGCAGGAGGTCGAGCGCCATGACGTTGCCCGAGCCCTCCCAGATCGCATTGACCGGCAGCTCGCGGTAGAGGCGCGCCGCGATCGCCTCCTCCACGTAGCCGTTGCCGCCCGAGGCACTCCATCGCCTCGTAAGCCACCGTCGGCGCCATCTTGCACACCCAGTACTTGGTGACGGGCGTCATCAGTCGGCGCCAGGCCGCCGCATGCGCGTCGGAGGCGCGATCGAAGCTGCGCGCGAGCCGGAACGAGAGCGCGGTGGCCGCCTCCACGTCGAGCGCGAGGTCGGCCAGCACCTGCGCCATCAGCGGCTGGTCGACGAGACTGCTTCTGGAACACGGTGCGGTGCCGGCAGTGATGCACGGCGTTGGCGAGCGCCAGGCGCATCAGGCCGGCGGAGCCAACCGCGCAGTCGAGCCGCGTGCACGTCACCATCTCGATGATGGTGGGCACGCCGCGCCCCTCCTCGCCGATGAGCCAGGCGTGCGCCGCCTGGAACTCGACCTCGGAGGAGGCGTTGGAGCGGTTGCCGAGCTTGTCCTTGAGGCGCTGGAAGCGCAGCGCGTTGACGGTGCCGTCGGGCAGGAAGCGCGGCATCAGGAAGCAGGTGAGCCCGCCCGGCGCCTGCGCCAGCACCAGGAAGGCGTCGCACATGGGCGCCGACATGAACCACTTGTGCCCCGTGATGATGTACTCCGCCGCCCGGGCCGCCGTTGCCCACCGGCTCCGCGGTCGTGGAGTTGGCGCGCACGTCCGTGCCGCCCTGCTTCTCCGTCATGCCCATGCCGATGGTGACGCCGCGTCTTCGCGGCCGCCGGCGCGAAGCTCGCTGTCGTAGTCGCGTGAGCAGCACCTTCGGCAACCACGCCTTGGCGATCTCGGGCTGCTGCAGCAGGACGGGCACCGCGGCGTTCGTCATGGTGATGGGGCACTGGTGCCCGGCCTCCATCTGGATCGCCATGTAGAAGTGCCGGCGCGAGCGCGCCACGTTGGCGCCGGGCGTGGGCTGGCCCCCGGGCTTGGCCAGATGGTCCCAGGCCGAGCAGTGCAGGCCCTCCCCGCATGCTCGCCTCCATGCACTCGTGGTAGGCGGGATGGAACTCGACCGTGTCGAGCCGGCGCCCGTTGGCGTCGAACGTCTTGAGCCGCGGCGGGTTCTCGTTGGCGAGCCGCCCGCGCTCGAAGGCCTCGGCGCTGCCGCAAGCGGCGCCGAAGGCGGTGAGGCGCTTGACCGCGTGCCCGCCGCCCTCCCGCGGCCACCGCCTCCTTCAGGGCCCGTCGGACGTGAACAGGTTCACGTCCTCGAACGGCGGGCGCTGGTTGAAGACCTCGTGGGTCGCGAAAGGCGCGTTCCATGGGCTCCTCGCGCGTATCTGCCCGAATTCGCCGACGAGCTTAGCAATTGCCGGCGCCCGGCGCACGCCTTGCCCGAGCCGCTCGATGTGCCGGCTTGCAGCGCCGCTCTGAACTCGGCGTATAGAAACGCCTTTAATGACCAGCGCAGTTGCCAAAGTCGAGGCCTTCACTTCCCGCACCGCCATCTGCTGACCGTGCGAGGGGCTCGGCGCGGCCGAGATCAACGCCCTGCTCGATCTCGCCGACAAGGCCGCCGACAGCCAACCGCCAGACCGGCAAGAAGCGCGACGTGCTGCGCGGGCGCACGCTGATCAACCTCTTCTTCGAGGCCTCGACCCGCACGCAAAGCTCCTTCGAGCTGGCGGGCAAGCGGCTCGGCGCCGACGTCATGAACATGAACGTGTCGACCTCCTCGGTGCAGAAGGGCGAGACGCTGATCGACACGGCCATGACGCTCAACGCCATGCGCCCCGACATCATCGTCGTGCGCCATCACGCCGCCGGCGCGGTCGAGCTGCTGGCGCAGAAGGTCGACTGCTCGGTGATCAATGCCGGCGACGGCGCCCACCAGCACCCGACGCAGGCGCTGCTCGACGCGCTCACCATCCGCCGCGCCAAGGGCCGCATCGCCGGGCTCACGGTCGCGATCTGCGGCGACATCCTGCACTCCCGCGTCGCCCGCTCCAACATCAACGTGCTCAACACGCTGGGCGCGCGCGTGCGCGTCGTCGCGCCCTCGACGCTGCTGCCGGCCGCAGGCCGAGCGCCTGGGCGCCGAGGTCTTCACCGACATGTGGCAGTGGCCTCGACGGGCGCCGACATCGTCATGATGCTGCGCCTGCAGCGCGAGCGCATGCAGGGCTCCTACGTGCCCTCGACGCGCGAGTACTTCCACTTCTTCGGCCTCGATCACGAGAAGCTCGCCCGCGCCAAGCCCGACGCGATCATCATGCACCCCGGCCCGATGAACCGCGGCGTGGAGATCGCCTCGACCATCGCCGACCACTCGCGCAGCGTCATCCGCGACCAGGTCGAGATGGGCGTCGCGGTGCGCATGGCCGTGCTCGAGGCGATGGCGCGCCAGCTGCCCCAACCACTGAGGAGCCGACGCCATGCGCAAGAACGGCTCAGCGGCGGCAGCAGACAGCGGCCACGGTCTTCCTCAATGCGCGCCTCGTCGATCCGGCCTCCACGCAAGGACGAGCCGGGCGGCCTGCTGGTCAAGGACGGCATGATCGCCGATCTCGGCCCGCATCTGCGCCGCAACGCGCCCGACCGCGCCGAGGTCGTCGACTGCAAGGGTCACGTGCTGTGCCCCGGGCTGATCGACATGCAGGTGTTCACGGGCGAGCCCGGCCTCGAGCACCGCGAGACGCTTGAAGACCGCGAGCCATGCCGCCGCCGCCGGCGGCGTCACCACCATCGTCGTCATGCCCGACACCGAGCCGGTCATCGACCAGGTGGCGCTCGTCGATTTCATCCAGCGCCGCGCGCGCGACAACGCCATCGTCAACGTGCACGTCATGGCGGCCATGACGAAGGGCCTCAAGGGCCAGGAGATGACCGAGATCGGCCTGCTCAAGCGGGCCGGCGCCATCGCCTTCACCAACGGCAAGTCGAGCGTCGCCAACGCGCGCGTCATGCGCAACGTGCTGCTCTACGGCAAGGACCACGGCACGCTGATCGCCCACCACACCGAGGACCCCTATCTCACCGAGGGCAGCGTCATGAACTGCGGGCGAGGTGGCAACCCGGCTGGGGCTGCCTGGCGTGCACAAGGCGGCCGAGACGCATCGTGCTCGAGCGCGACGTGCGCCTGGTCGAGATCACCGGCGGGCGCTATCACGCCGCCACGCTCTCCTGCGCGGAGAGCCTCGACGTCATCCGCTCCGCCAAGGCGCGCAAGCTGCCGGTCACGTGCGGCGTCTCCATCAACCACCTCACCCTCAACGAGAACGACATCGGCCCCTACCGCACCTTCCTGCGCCTCAAGCCGCCGTTGCGCGCGGAGGAGGATCGCGCGCCATGGTGCAAGGGCTGGCCTCGGGCGACATCGACATGATCGTGTCGAGCCACGATCCGCAGGATGCCGACGTCAAGCGCCACCCCTTCGCGGAGGCGACCGACGGCGCCGTCGGGCTGGAGACGCTGCTCGCCGCCGCGCTGCGGCTCTACCACAACGGCGAGATCGGCCTGATGCCGCTGCTGCAGGCCATGACCATCAATCCGGCGAAGCTGCTGGGGCTGCCCTCCGGCCGGCTCGAGAAGGGCGCGCCCGCCGACCTGATCCTGGTCGATCTCGGCCAGCCCTGGGTGGTCGACAAGGCGCAACTGAGGTCGCGCTCGAAGAACTCGCCCTTCGACGAGAGCAAGATGCAGGGCCGCGTGCTCGCCACCCTGGTTGCCGGCAGCACGGTCTACCAATACGCTCAAGGCTGAGCGGGCGTGATGCCTGCCCAAGTCGCCGAGCGTGTGGTGCATGGGCCTCCTGTTCTCGACCTATGCGCCCCTGGCGCTGCTTGCGGGCTACCTGCTGGGCTCCATCCCCTTCGGCCTCTGCTGACGCGGGCCGCGGGCCTCGGCGACGTGCGCGCCATCGGCTCCGGCAACATCGGCGCCACCAACGTGCTGCGCACCGGCCACAAGGGCCTCGCCGCTGCCACGCTGCTGCTCGATGCGCTCAAGGGCACGGTTGCCGTGCTCCTCGTCTATGGGTGCGCCAAGGGCTACGTCGCCTTCGAGGCGTTCCAGCTCTCCTATGTGGCGGGCCTCGGCGCCTTCCTCGGCCATCTGTTCCCGGTCTGGCTGCGGTTCATCGGCGGCAAGGGGGTCGCCACCTACATCGGCGTGCTCCTCGGCCTGCATTGGCCGGCGGCAGTCGTGTTCTGCCTGGTCTGGGCCGGCACCGCCCTCTATTGGCGCTACTCCTCGCTCGCGGCGCTGGCCGCCACCGTCGCTGTGGTGCTGTACTATCTGCTGCTCGGCCAGGCCGGGCTGCTGTTCATCCTGATCATCTCGATTCTCATTTTCGGCAAGCACCACGCCAACATCCGCCGTCTCGTTGCCGGCGAGGAGAGCAAGATTGGCTCCCGATCATCCGCCCGACCGGCAGAGCCGGCCACCGAGGCCTGACGTTCGCACGCGGCTCACGCCGGCTCCCCTGCCGCAGGCGCTCGCTCGACGATGCCCAGCGCCTGGCCTGCCTGCGCCTGATCCGCAGCGACAACGTCGGGCCCGTCACCTTCCGCGAGCTCATCAACCACTTCGGCGGCGCCGAGCCGGCTCTCGCCGCCTTGCCCGAGCTGTCGCGGCGCGGCGGCCGCCAGGCGATCCGCATCTGCCCAAGGCGCAGGCCGAGGCCGAGCTCGAGGACGCCCGCCGCATCGGTGCGCGCCCCCTCTTCACCATCGAGCCCGGCTATCCCCCCGCGCTCGCTGCCGTCGACGCGCCGCCGCCGCTGCTCTACGTCAAGGGCGATACCTCCCACCTCGCACGCCCCATCCTCGCCATCGTCGGCGCGCGCAACGCCTCGGCCGCCGGGCAGAAGCTCGCCCGCACCTTCGCGGCCCGCATCGGCGCGCGCAGGCTATGTCATCGCCTCCGGGCTCGCGCGCGGCATCGATAGCGCCGCCCATGAGGCCGCGCTCGACACTGGCACGATCGCCGTGCTCGCCGGCGGGATCGACATCGTCTATCCGCCCGAGCACGCCGAGTTGCAGCGCCGCATCGGCGAGCGCGGCTGCCTCGTCAGCGAGATGCGCCCGGCTTCGTGCCGCGCGCCCAGGATTTCCCCGCCGCAACCGCATCATCTCCGGCATCGCCCTGGGCGTGCTGATCGTCGAGGCGGCGCGGCGCTCGGGCACCCTGATCACGGCGCGCATGGCCGCCGAGCAGGGCCGCGAGGTGTTCGCCGTGCCGGGCCACCCGCTCGACCCGCGCGCGGAAGGGACCAACCGGCTGCTCAAGACCGGGGCAACGATCGCCACCGAGCCCGAGGACGTTATCGAGGCCCTGCCGCCGCAGCTGGTCGCACCGGTTGCGGGCATGTCTGGGACGCGTGGGTGCACCTGCCGACGGCGCCAGCCATGCCGAGCCGGCCGCACCGATGCCGGAGATCGGCGGCGCCGACCGGGCCGTCTGCTGGCGGCACTCGGCCCGGCCCCCATCGACATCGACGCGCTGGTCCGCGCCACGGGCTTGTCGGCGCGGGCCATGCAGGTCGCCCTCATCGAGCTGGCGCTCGCCGGCCGCATCGAGCGCCACGGCCACGGGCTCGTCTCGCTTTTGTCCGGAGGGCGCGCGCCGTTCAAGGAATTCTGAGGGAGAGGCGCCCGATTGCGGACTTACCCCCAGCTCGCGCTTCAGGTCCGTCGGCCAGCGCGCCGGCGCAACAGCGCCTCTTGATAGGCGAGGCGAGAAGGCCGGCCAGCGTCCGGTAGTCGGCCTGCGCGGCCATCATCTTCAGCTCCTGCACCATGGCGGCGATGTAGTCGAGCGTTCCCCTGGGGAGCTCAGAGCCAGCGCCGCCATGGTTGGCCGCCTTGCCGTCTTGCAGCCACCATCTTGAGTTGTCCTCCCGTCCCCATTTTGCCGCATAGGATAGTCCCCAAAACCCCGGCCATGGCCGCAATCCCCACTGTCTTTACACCTACATTATCTAACGAATTATCACTAATACCTGCTTTTTCGCACATAACGGAGACAACGGCAACTCCAGATTGTATTCAATCACCAAGCGAGCAGGGGTTGAGAGGCGCAGTTTGACACCCCCTCGCATTCACCATGTTCTCGCCGCCGAAAGCGGCATTGCCAACAGCCACGGAGCGCGGCGGCTCCGATACTCGGCGGCTCCAGCTCGCGGCAAAGAACCCTCACGCATGAACGTCGTAATCGTCGAATTGGTCGCCAAGGCCAAGACCATCAACAAGTACCTTGGCAGCGGCTACAAGGTGCTGGCGTCCTTCGGGCACGTGCGCGACCTGCCGTCCAAGGACGGCTCGGTCGAGCCCGACAAGGACTTCGAGATGCACTGGGACGTCGATGGCCGCTCCCAGAAAATCATGAAAGAAATCGCCGACGCGGTCAAAGGCGCCGACAAGCTGATCCTCGCCACCGACCCCGACCGCGAGGGCGAGGCCATCTCCTGGCACATCCTGCAGATCCTCGAGCAGAAGAAGGCCCTGAAGAAGGGCATGCCGATCGAGCGCGTCACCTTCAACGCCGTGACCAAGCAGTCGATTCTCGATGCGATGAAGAGCCCCGCGAGATCGACGCGCCGCTGGTGTATGCCTACCTCGCGCGCCGGGCGCTCGACTATCTCGTCGGCTTCACGCTGTCGCCCGTGCTGTGGCGCAAGCTGCCGGGCGCCCGCTCGGCCGGCCGCGTGCAGTCGGTGGCCCTGCGCCTCGTGTGCGACCGCGAGGCCGAGATCGAGGCCTTCAGAAGCGACGAATACTGGACCATCGAGGCCCTGCTCGCGACCGGCCAAGGGCGAGGAGTTCCCCGCCCGGCTCAACGCCATCGCCGGCAAGACGCTGGAAAAGCTCGACATCAAGGACGGGGCAGCCGCCCACGCCATCAAGGCGGCCATCGAGAAGGGCGAGTTCCGCGTCGTCTCGGTCGAGAAGAAGGCGGTGAAGCGCAACCCCTTCGCCCCCTTCACCACCTCGACCCTGCAGAAGGACGCCTCGCGCAAGCTCGGCTTCTCCGCCAAGCAGACCATGCAGGTGGCCCAGCGCCTCTATGAGGGCGTCGACCTCGGCGGCGAGACCGTCGGCCTCATCACCTACATGCGAACCGACGGCGTGACCATCATCCCCGAGGCCATCGCCGCCATCCGCAAGATGGTCGAGGAGGACTACTCCAAGCGCTACCTGCCGCCCTTCATCCGCGAGTACAAGACCAAGGCCAAGAACGCGCAGGAGGCGCACGAGGCGATCCGCCCCACCGATCCCTGCCGCGCAAGCCAGCCGACGTCGCCCGCTATCTGGAAGGACCAGGCCGGGCTCTACGAGCTGATCTGGAAGCGCGCGGTCGCGAGCCAGATGGCCTCCGCCGAGGTCGAGCAGACGACCGCCGACATCGAGGTGAAGGGCCGCGACGGCAAGACCTACAGCCTGCGCGCGACCGGCTCGGTCATCCAGTTCGACGGCTTCCTCAAGCTCTACGAGGAGGGCCGCGACGAGCGCGTCAAGAACGGCAAGGACGAGGAGCCGGAGGAGGACGACAGCCGCCGCCTGCCGCCGCTGGCCCAGGGCGATGCCCTGAAAGATCGCGGCATCGACGCCGAGCAGCACTTCACCCAGCCGCCGCCGCGCTACTCCGAGGCGACGCTGGTCAAGCGCATGGAGGAGCTGGGCATCGGCCGGCCCTCCACCTATGCCTCCACGCTCGCCGTGCTGCAGGAGCGCGACTACGTCCGCATCGACAAGAAGCGCCTGATCCCCGAGGACAAGGGCCGCCTCGTCATCGCGTTCCTGGAAGGCTTCTTCAAGCGCTACGTCGAGTACGACTTCACCGCCGACCTGGAGGAGAAGCTCGACCTCATCTCCGACGGCAAGCTCGAATGGAAGGACGTGCTGCGCGACTTCTGGCGCGAGTTCACCGGCGCCGTCGACGAGATCAAGGACCTGCGCGTCGGCGAGGTGCTGGAAGCGCTCAACGAGATCTTGGGCCCCCACATCTTCCCGCCCAAGGCCGAGGGCGGCGATCCGCGCAAGTGCCCGAGCTGCGGCCAGGGGCGCCTGAGCCTCAAGATCCGGCAAGTACGGCGCCTTCATCGGCTGCGGCAACTACCCCGACTGCCGCTACACGCGCCAGCTCGCCGACCGCAAGGCGGGGCGCCCGAGGCCTCCACGCCCGACGGCAAGCTGCTGGGCCACGACCCCGAGACGGGCCTGGCGGTGACGTTGCGCACCGGCCGCTTCGGCCCCTACGTGCAGCTGGGCGAGGCCGAGGGCGAGGAGAAGCCCAAGCGCGCGTCCGTCCCCAAGGGCGTCGACGCCAATGCCATCGATCTGGAGTACGCGCTGAAGCTCCTGTCGCTGCCGCGCGAGGTCGGCCTGCACCCCGAGACCGGCAAGCCCATCACGGCGGGCCTCGGCCGCTACGGCCCGTTCGTCCTGCACGACGGCACCTACGCCAACCTGCCGTCGGTGGAGGAGGTGTTCACTGTCGGCCTCAACCGCGCCGTGGCGCTGCTGGCGGAGAAGAAGGCGGGCGGCGGCAAGGGCCGCTTCCAGCGCGCCGAGCCGACGGTGCTCAAGGACCTCGGCGAGCACCCCGACGGCGGCAAGATCCAGGTGCTGTCGGGCCGCTACGGACCCTACGTCAAGCACGGCAACGTCAACGCCACCCTGCCCCGCGGCAAGGAGCCCGCCACCCTCACCATGGACGAGGCCGTGAGCTGATCGCCGAGCGTGCCGCCAAGGGCCGCCAAGCCCAAGGGCCGGCGAGCCAGAAAGGCATCGGGCGGGAAAGGCAGCGAGGCCAAGGCCGAGGATGCCAAGCCCAAGGCTGGCCCCAAGTCGGCCAAGGCCAAGAAGCCGAAGCCGGGTGGGACCCGCGAGGCCGCGGAGTAGGACGCAGGACCCTTCGAGCGCGTGGCGCGCAAACCCAAACAAGCCCTCCGCGGCAGCCTGCCCAGCAAGGAACGAGATCCTCGATTATCTGCGCACGGCCCCCGCCAAGGCCGGCAAGCGCGAGATCGCGCGCGCCTTCGGGCTCAAGGGCGGCGACCGCATCGCGCTCGAAGTCGCTGCTGGCCGAGATGGCCGACGAGGGCATGCTCTCCGGCAACCGCAAGAGCTTCAAGGAGCGCGGGCACCTGCCGCCCGTCGCGGTGCTGGAGATGTCGCGCCGCGACGAGGACGGCGAGCTCATCGCCAAGCCCGCGGTGTGGGACGCCGCCGAGGGCGAGCGCCCGCGCGTGCTGGTGCCTGCGCCTCGCGCGCGGGCCGCGGCTCGACACGAGGCCGCGCTCGGCCTCGGCGACCGCATCCTGGCGCGCATCACCGAGCTCGAGGAAGCCGACGTCGACGGCTACCGCTACGAGGCCGCGCCCATCAAGCGCCTGCCGCGCGAGAGCGCCGCCTCGTCGGCATCTTCCGCACGCAAGGCCGGCGGCGGCGGGCTCATCGAGCCGGTCGACCGCAAGCAGCTGCGCTCATGGCCGATCGCGCAGGGCGACGAGGGCCGGGCCAAGGACGGCGATCTCGTGCGCTTCGATCTGCGCGCAGGCGCATCGCCACGGCGTGCCGCAGGCGCGCATCGTGGAAACGCTCGGCAACCCCAAGGACCAGCGCCAGATCAGCCTGATCGCCGTGCACGCCCACGGCATCCCCGACGAGTTCCCCGCAGTGCGTGCTCGCCGAGATCGAAGCAGCTCGAGCCGCCGCAGGCTTGCAGGGCCGCACCGACCTGCGCGCGCTCGCCCTTCTCACCATCGATCCCGCCGATGCGCGCGACCACGACGACGCCGTCTACGCCGAGCCCGACGCCGATCCCGCCAACCCCGGCGGCTTCATCGTGCACGTCGCCATCGCCGACGTCGCCCACTACGTGCGCCCCGGCACCAGGCTCGACCGCGAGGCGCAGATGCGCGGCAACTCCGTCTACTTCCCCGACCGCGTCGTGCCGATGCTGCCCGAGCGCATCTCCAACGACCTGTGCTCGCTGAGGGAAGGCGAGGACCGGCGCCTGCCTCGCCGTGCGGCATGCGTGTTCGACAGGCACGGCAACAAGAAGAGCCACACCTTCCTGCGCGCCATGATGCGCTCGGCCGCCAAGCTCTCCTACCAGGAGGCGCAGGCCGCCATCGACGGCAAGCCGAGCGCGCAGTGCCGCGCCGCCCTCATGGAGCGCGCTGGAGCCGCTGTGGGCGGCCTATCGGGCGCTGGCCGCATGCGCGCGACCGCCGCCAGCCGCTCGACCTCGACCTGCCCGAGCGCAAGATCGTGCTCGACGCGGAGGGCCGCGTCGCGCGCGTGGTGGCGCCGGAGCGCCTCGAGGCGCACCGCCTGATCGAGGAGTTCATGATCCAGGCCAACGTGGCCGCCGCCGAGGCGCTGGAAGCCAAGCGCGCGCCCGTCGTCTACCGCGTGCACGATCCGCCCTCGAAGGAGAAGCTCGAGAGCCTGCGCGAGTTCCTGGACAGCCTCGACCTCAAGCTGCCGGGCCGCGGGCACGCTGCGCTCGGGCGACTTCAACAGGATCCTGCAGCGGGCCAAGTCGATGCCCGTCGCCGACCTCGTCAACGAGGTCGTGCTGCGCTCGCAGAGCCAGGCCGAGTACGCCGCCGACAACATCGGCCACTTCGGGCTCAACCTGCGCCGCTACGCGCATTTCACCTCGCCGATCCGCCGCTACGCCGACCTCGTCGTGCACCGCGCGCTGATCCGCGCGCTGGGGCTGGGCGCCGGCGGGCTGGAGGAGGACGACGCGGCCCGGCTTCGCCGACATCGCACAGTGCCGATCTCGGACGCCGAGCGGCGCGCCATGGCGGCCGAGCGCGAGACCGCCGACCGGCTGATCGCCGCCCACCTCGCCGACCGCGTCGGCGCCGAGTTCGCGGCCCGCATCTCCGGCGTCACGCGCTCCGGCCTGTTCGTGCGCCTCGCGCGACACCGGCGCCGACGGCTTCGTGCCGGCCGCGACCATCGGCGGCGACTACTGGCGCCACCACGAGGCCATGCACGCGCTCGTCGGCGACCGCACCGGCGAGACCTTCGGCTGGGCGACGAGGTCGAGGTGCGGCTGGTCGAGGCGATCCCGTCGGCGGGAGCCCTGCGCTTCGAGATGCTGTCGCGAGGGCAAGCCGCTCGCCGGCGCCGCCGCGGCGCCTCCCCAAGGGCCGCCGCTTCAACGCGTCGGCCACGCCGGCCAGCGTCAGCGCTGAGAGCCGAGGGGAAGGTCGCGCCCTTGACGGACGGCGCACGCCGCTGGCATCGTGCGGCGCCGAGGAGACTGGGGAGACGGGATCATGAGCGATGCGCAAGCCAATGCGCGCGGCCACCGCGCCGGTGCGCCGCCGAAGGCTCGCGCCCTGCGTCCGCGCGACGCGGCGACGCTCATCATCGTCGACCAGTCCTCCGGCGAGCCGCGCGTGCTGCTGGGACGGCGTCGCCTCGACATGGCGTTCATGCCGGGCCGCTATGTGTTTCCAGGCGGACGCGTCGACCCCGCCGACCGGCATGTCGCCGTGGAGCAGGACCTGGCTCCTGGCGAGATCAGGAAGCTCGATGGTGGCCATGAAGGGCACCGCCAGTGAGGCACGCGCGCGATCGCTGGCGCTGGCCGCCGTGCGCGAGACCTTCGAGGAGGCCGGCCTCATCATCGGCGCGCCGCTGGGCGCGCAGAAAGCTTCCTCGGCGGCCGCCAAGTCGGAGGGCTGGCAGGCGTTCTTCGCCCACGGCTTTCAGCCAGCCCTGGCACATCTGCGCTTCTTTGCCCGCGCCATCACGCCCCCCGGCCGGCCCCGGCGCTTCGACTCGCGGTTCTTTTGCGTGCCGGCGGAGGCGATCGCGCACAAGGTTGCCGCCATCAACGACGAGCTTTCCGACCTCGAGTGGCACTCGATCTCGCAGGCCCGCTTGCTCGAGCTGCCCAATATCACCCGGGTCGTGCTGGAGGATCTGGGCGAGCGCATCACGGCCGGCGCCCTGCACACCAGCGACGTCGCCGTGCCCTTCTATCATCGCCGCAACGGCAGCTTCAGGCGCGACCTGATCGGCGGCGATGCAGCGCTTGACTAACCCTTTTTGAGGACTAGAGTGCCCGCCAGTTTCGCGTTCGCAAGCACCTCATCAGAACATCGGGGCCGTCATGGCGAAGCCGATTACGCAGAAGATCAAGCTGCTGAGCACGGCCGGCACTGGCTTCTTCTACGTGACGAAGAAGAACCCGCGGACCGCCACCGAGAAGCTTTCCTTCAAGAAATACGATCCCGTTGCGCGCAAGCACGTGGCATTCAAGGAAACGAAGATCAAGTAGGCCAGCCGCGCCCTAGCTTGAACGGGCAGCGCGCCGCGCGCGAGTTAACCAACAGTCACCCGATGTCAAATCCAGAACCGCTCCGATCCGGAGCCACGCCCGTGTATTGCCTCGCTGCGCGGCTAGCCTGCGACGAGTTGATGGATGTGCGCCGGAAGGCCTTCCGCAGGCCCAGGGTATCGTTCGCATCTGGATGCGAACGTGGCCGCGTCCGTGACTGACATCGGCAGCGGGGTAGAAGTCCGAGCAGTCACGGACGCTGGCCTGCCAAGTCATGGACCAAAGAGGGCGTTGGCCAGACTTGACGTTCGATCGTCCCTGGGTGGCATTTCTAGAGGAGGCCACTCCTAGCCACTTGAGGACGATCTCACCTCACGGCGCCAGGAGATGCGGCGGACCTGACAATCCGTGAGGATTCGAATTTGCGATTGTTCGCGACGACGCACCCCTGCCGCGCCGTCTGCTCCCGCTGTTCCCCTCCTCCCGCAAGTTCCCGCGGGTCAAGGTAAGCAGATCGTCACTGAATTTGCAAGACTTTCGCCGGTTTCCCTTGACGTGAAGGTAACCTAGAGATTCGCTGCCCTGCCTGGGTCAACAGCCGTCGGTTGTAGTGTCTAAGGATTATCAGCTATTCCAGTGCGTTACTCCGTTACCGTCAGTCAGGCCGCATCGGCCACGACCCGGTTCCTCCCGCCACGCTTTGCAATAAATAGGGCCTGATCTGCCCGCTTGATGAGCCCTTCGGGCGAGTCGAATGGGCCATCGAGCGTTGCAATCCCGACACTGGCGGTCACCTCGAGCCGGGTGTCGCGGTTGGCTTGGAAATGCTCGCAAGCGATTGCCGCGCGCAGACGCTCGCCGACCTGCATGGCCCGCTCCATGCCCGTGTCCGGCATGACGATGATGAACTCCTCCCCGCCGACGCGGCAGGCGAGGTCGATGTTGCGGGTATTGCGGCGAAAGCGCGCCGCAAACTCCCGCAGCACGTTGTCGCCGGCGTCGTGACCATAGGTGTCGTTGATCGACTTGAAATTGTCGATGTCGGCAAACAGCACGGACAAGGGCCGTCCGCTCGTCTGGGCCTGCTCGGTCAGCGCCTTGAGGTGCGTTTCCATGTAGCGGCGGTTGTGCAGACCCGTGAGCGGATCGGTCATGGCGAGCTCGACGCTCTCCTCGAGCCGGTCACGCAGGTAGTCGGAATGGCGCTTGCGCTTGATCTGCGTGCGCACGCGGGCCAGCAGCTCGTTGCGATCCACGGGGCGCGTCAGGTAGTCGTTCACGCCCATGTCGAGCGCGCGCAACAGCCGGGCCTCGTCGCCCGGCTGCACCACGACGATGATCGGCAGGTGGCGCGTGCGCTCGATCGCCCGCACCTGGCTGCACAGCCTGCAGCCCGTCGGCCTCCACCAGGTTGAGGCTGACGATCAGCACGTCGTAGCCCTTGTCGCCGAGCCGCAGCAGCGCCGCCTGCAGGCCTGGCTCGATGTGGACCTCGTGCGTCTTCGCCAGGATCGCGCGCATGCGCTCGGCCACGCGGGTCTGGTCCTCGACCAGCAGCACACGACCGCCCGCATCCGACTTCGCCCATTGCGGCACGCCACCCGATTGCATGCCGATCTCGTTCGCCCGTCGCCATGCGCAGCAACATCTCGTCGTTGAGCGTCTTGAGGCGCGCGAGGTTCTTGACGCGCGTCACGAGGGCGATGTCGTCGACTGGCTTGGTCAGGAAGTCGTCGGCTCCGGCCTCGAGCCCCTGCACCTTGTCGGCCGTCTGATCCAGCGCGGTGACCATCACGACGGGCACGTGCATGGTCTTGGGCGTGCTCTTGATGAGGCGGCACACCTCGAAGCCGTCCATGCCCGGCATCATCACGTCGAGCAGCACCACGTCGATGCGCTCGAGCTGCATCAGCTCGAGGGCCTCCGGCCCCGAATAGGCCGTGAGCACATCGAAGTACTCGGCAGAGAGCCGCGCCTCCAGCAGCTTGACGTTGGCAAGGATGTCGTCAACGACGAGTACACGGCCTGTCATCGGCTACCTTCAAAACGCCAAGAGCCCCGAGGGTGCGGCTCTCATGCCTCCCCAAGGTACCGTCGTACCGTCTCGAGAAACGTGCCGATCGATATCGGCTTCGAAATGTAGGCCTCGCAGCCCCCCTGCCGGATGCGCTCCTCGTCGCCCTTCATGGCAAACGCCGTCACGGCAATCACGGGAATGTCGCGCAGACCCTCGTCATCCTTGAGCCACTTGGTAACCTCGAGGCCGGAGACCTCCGGCAGCTGGATGTCCATCAAGATGAGATCGGGCCGCCGCTCGCGGGCAATCTTGAGGGCGTCGATGCCGTTGCGGGTCTGCAGCGTGCGATAGCCATGCGCGTCGAGGAGGTCGTGGAAGAGCTTCATGTTGAGCTCGTTGTCCTCCACGATCAGCACCGTTTTGACCATCTGCTGCACGTCCGACCGCCGGCCCGCGATGGTCCTGCTGCTCTCCTGATACGTCATTGCCTGGCAAGCCCGCTCCTGGCTCCCGCGCACTCTTGCACCGATTCGATGCGATGCCGGCAGCCGAGTTTGCTTCAGAAGGTCTAACCAACTGTTTAAGATGGACCCAGGCTTCGCAACCAACCGAGCCCGACCGTGCGCAGAGCCCTGCAGGACCGCAATCCCGTGGACTGGGAAGCTGCCCAAACCGTCGCCGCGGAAGCCCTCGCGTTCCTGGCGGAGGAGCCGCCTCGGCTGCACCGGTTCCTGCTTGCGAGCGGCCTGGAGCTAAACGACCTGCGAGCACGCGCCGACACGCCGGAGACGCTGCTGGCCGTGCTGGAGCACCTGGCAGGCGACGAGTTGCTGCTCTTGGTGTTCACCGCGAGCCGCAAACTTGCGCCGGAGAGTGTCGGCCAGGCCATCGCCCGGCTGCAGGGGCCTGCACCATGACCGCAAGCCCCCCATCGGCTGGCGGGCTGCGCCTGGGGATAGATTTGGGCGGCACCAAGATCGCAGGCGTGGCGCTGGCGCCCGGCGGCCGGGCGCTCGCTGAGCACCGCATGCCCTCCCCGCGCGAGGACTATGCGGCCACGCTTGCCGCCATCGTCCAGATGGTGCGTGTGCTCGAGGCAGGGGCGGATGGCGAGGGCACCGTTGGCATCGGAATTCCGGGCTCGGTGTCACCGGTGAGCGGGCTCGTGCAGAACGCCAACTCCACCTGGCTCAACAGCCAGCCCCTCCAGCGCGATCTCGAGTCACGGCTCGGCCGCGCCGGTGCGGCTGGCCAACGACGCCAACTGCTTTGCGCTGTCGGAAGCGGTCGATGGGGCGGGAAGGGGCGCGCGCGCGGTCTTCGGCGTGATCCTGGGCACGGGGTGCGGCGGCGGCCTCGTATTCAACGGCACCCTGATCGACGGGCCGCGCGCTGTAGGCGGCGAGTGGGGCCACAACCCCCTGCCCTGGGCGGAGGCCAACGAGCACCCGGGTCCGACGTGCTGGTGCGGGCGCATGGGCTGCATCGAGACCTGGGTCTCTGGGCCCGGTCTGCAGGCCGATCACGCGCGCGTATCGGGCGAGGCGCTCTCGGCCGAGGAGATTGCCGCACGCGCGGGCGCCGGCAATGCTGCGGCGCAGGCGAGCCTCGACCGTCACGCCAGCCGCCTCGCGCGCGGGCTTGCCGCCGTCATCAACGTGTTCGACCCCGACGTGATCGTGCTGGGCGGCGGCCTGTCCAAGCTCGCGCACCTCTATCGGATGCTCCCCGAGTTGGCGGCACCCCACGTGTTCGCCGAGCCGGCCCGCGTCCTCGTCAAGCCGCCCGTGTGGGGCGACGCCGGCGGTGTTCGCGGCGCGGCGTGGCTGTGGCAGTGACTACTTCTTGTCGCACTTGCTCGGCGGGTGGAAGGTTATCTCCTTCAGCTCGCCCTGGATGGCGAACTCGCCATAGTCGATGAAGAGCTTGCGGCTGACCCCGTTCTCGAAGAACAGGAACGACAGCTCGTAGACCGGCAGTGCATCGATTTTGTCGGAGCCCGGTTCGAAGTAGCCGATCGCCACCGGCCAAGCCTGCAGCTGATCGAGCGCGTCTGCATCCTTCACGCGCGGCAGCTTCTGGTTGGTGCCGGGGGGTCGCAGCCGACCGATGATGGAGACCGTGTCGTAGACCTTGTCACCCTTCTCCGAGCCGTCGTAGAGGTCGGCGCGGAAGGTCGTCTTGCCCTCCTTGGCAGCCTGCAGAAGGGCGATCGAGTGCTGCACGGGAAAGTAGACGCGCGCAGAGAGTGACAGGCCCTTCTTGGCGGGCTTGGTCAACTCGACCTTGACGTCGTCGGCGGTGTTGGCGCGTGCCGCGTCGCCGGCAGTCGTCTCGGTGGGCTTCTCGTCGCGGAACTGGCTCGAGTTGAAGCGGAAGCGCCGACCATTGCCCTCCTCCCAGCTCGAGGAGCGCAGGTCGGTGATCATGGCGGTCCCGTTCTGGTTGACCATCTGCGTCACGAACCGCATGTTCTGGGTGTAGCCTTCGCAGGCGGAGCCCGTGAGCTCATAGACCATGCGGCCCTTTACGGCAGTCACGCCGCTGCCGCCGCGCGTGGTCGCCAGCGACATCTCATAGACTGCCCGGTGCGGGGCAAGCGAGATGCCCCCTTGCCCGGCGGCGGCTGCCGCCGGCGCCAGGGCGCACACTGCAACCACAGCCAAGGCACCTGTCGGCGCGGACCGGCCGCGCCCGAAGATCGACTGCGTCATGCTTGCCTTTATCTCCCAGAGAAGGGCCGTTGTAAGGCCCTTCCCTTGCAATACTGTAATTGCCGGGCATTCTACAGCAAAGCGCGGGCAAAGTGCGGTGGGCGCAGCCGCCGGCGGCTGGCAGCGCTCGAGCCAACATTGGTTCAGGGACAGAAATAGCCAATGAGTGCAAGGGGATCGGCTGGCTTAACGATACGACACCGAGTGTCGCCGCCGGCCGCGCTCGACCGGGGCGTGTTCCTGCGGCCTATCGCGCACCGGGGCCTCCATGCCCCGGCCGGGCCCCGAATCGAAAACACGGGGCCCGCTTTCCTCGCGGCCATTGACGACGGCTTCGGCATCGAGTGCGACCTGCAGCCCGCCAGCGACGGTACGCCGATGGTCTTCCACGACGAAGATCTCGCCCGCCTCGTGGCAGGCTCCGGCCCCATTGCCGCGCAAACGCCTGCCCAACTCGCCCGCCTGCGCTATCGCCGCTACGCCAGCCACATTTTGCGCTTCGCCGAGCTCCTGGAGCTGGTGGACGGCCGCGTGCCGTTGCTGGTTGAAATCAAGGCTGAAGGCAAGGGCCTGCCGCCGCAAGCCTTTCTCGACAAGATCGCGCGTCAGGCTCGCGCCTATCAAGGTCCGATCGCCCTCATGTCGTTCAGCCCTGACGTCGTCGCCGCGGTGGTGCGCCTGGCCCCCACCATCCCGAGCGGCCTGGTGGTCGGCAGCCACAAACTGCCCCCGAGCTGGTGGGCGGCCCCGAGCGCAGCCAACAGGAACCGCATCCTCACGCGCGTGCTCGGCGCCGCCCCCGCCGGCATCTCCTTCTTCGCCATCGACGTGCGCATGCTGGCCCACGCACGCGAGTGGATGCGCCGGCACACCCCGGACCTGGCGCTTTTCAGCTGGACTATCCGCACGGCCCGTCAGCGCTCGGCTGCCGCACGCTGGGCCGATGCCCCAATCTTCGAAGGCGACGACAGCTACCCGAGCTATGACCGTTGAAGCCGGTTGGCCGGCGTGGCAGCTCGGAGACACAACGCGCCGCTTATGCTCACAAAAGCGTTTTTGGGAGAATAGATGCCCGGCATCGGCGTTCTCGTTCAGGGGTTGCGGGGCCGAAGCAATGACTGCCGAGACGGTCAGATGTCCTCATTGCGGTCTGGCCGTGACGCTGGGCACATCGGCTGCGGGCAAGCCCACGCTCAAATACGACGTCGATGAATGGCGCCGCATCTGCAAGCGGCTGCATCTGCACAGCCCAGCCCTGTGCATTGCCGAGCGCCATCGTCCGGAGCCACCCAAGCGGGAACCGGGACGCAGCGCCCGAACGCGCAAGAAGGACACTGACAACCCGTAAGCCTGCCCGCCGGGGTCCCGAAGACTTGCCCAATTTCCGAGCAGTCTGGGTGACTGCCTGCTACACACGGCCCAGCGCGCTCGATCGGCGGCGCACGACCAGCACCAGCGCCACCGCCAGCCCCGAGGCTATCGTGTACATCATGAAGGCGTTGAGATAGCCGATCATGGCCGCCTGGCGCCCGATCTCCTTGGCCAGCTTGGCCAGGCCCGTGGCATCGTCGGCGTTCCAGGCGCCCGTGGCCCAGGGCAGCGACAGCGTCGTGTTGTAGGGCGAGATCATCTCCGTCATGCGGCTGTAGTTGGCTCCCGTGGCACGCACGATCTCGGCAATCGACAGCGAGATGAAGAAGCTCGAGCCGATGTTGCGCAACAGGTGAAACACGGCCGCGGCCTCCGCGCGATCGCTGGGAAGGAGCGTGTCGAACGCCACCACCGACAGCGGCACCCAGATCGTGCCCACCGCAAACCCCTGGATCAGGCTGTTCCAGACCAGGATCTGCATGCTCACGTTGAGGTCGTAGGTGAGCATCCATACGCCTGACAGGGCCTGGATGAGGAACCCCGTGCTCATGGTGATGCGCGGATCGATCCGGCTGCTCAGTCCCGCCACCAGAAAGCCGACCGTCATACCGACGCCGCGGCAGCCGATCACCTGCCCCACCAGCGCGTCGGGGAAGCCGGCGTATTGCTGCAGCAGCGGCGGCAGCAGGACCATGGGCGTGAAATTGAGCATGCCGTAGATCGTCACCAGCACCAGCCCGATCGCATAGTTGCGGTCGGTCAGCAGGCGCAGGTTGAGGAACGGCGCTTTGGTCGTCAGGCAATGGGCGACAAAGACGTAGAAGGCAAGGATCGCGATGATGCACTCCAGGATGATCTCGTTCGACTCGAACCAGTCGAGCCGCACGCCCCGCGCCAGCACCAGCTGCACCGACGCCATGGCCGTCGCTAACGCTACAAATCCGGTCCAGTCGAGCTGCATCCTCCCCCGGGACACGGTATCGTTCTGGAGAGCCAGGCGCAGGGCGACGAACGCGATCACCCCGACCGGCACCAGCATGTAGAACGAGTACCGCCAGCTGTAGGCCTCGGCGAAGTAGCCGCCGAGCACAGGCCCCAGCACCGGCGCCACGCCAACAGCCATGCCGAAGATCGACAGCACCATCGCCTGCTGGTTGCGCGGGAAGGTGTTGAGAAGGATGGTCTGTGACAGCGGGACGAGCGGCGCGCCCGCGCCTCCCTGCACGATGCGCCAGAAGACCAGCATCTCGAGGGAGGTCGAGGATCCGCACATCAGTGTCGCGAGCGAGAAGGCACAGATACCCCAAACCATCACGTTGCGGTTGCCGAAGCGGGCGACCAGCCAGCCTGTCATCGGCGTCACCACCGCAGTCGCCAGGATATTGAACGTCATCACCCAGGCGATCTCGTCCTGGGTCGCCGATAGCGCCCCCTGCATCTGCGGCAGGATGGTCGAGGTCGTGAGCAGGGCCGTGGAATAAAGCGAGGAGCCCAGCACGACGGCGGCCAGGATCAGGTAGCGTCGCCCCGCGGACATGCTAACGGCTTGAGCGGCAACCATCCTCTGGCTCGTCTCGATCGCTGGACCGTGCGTCGTGGCCGGCGTCCGGCTCGCGCCCGCAACTCATTCTCGCGCCGGCGTAGTTCTGCAGCCATTCGCCCAGTTAGGCTCGTGCGATGTGCGTGAGGCAGCCTTGCGCGAACCGCACATCGGTCGCTGCCAGCTCCCTATTTCCAGAATTGGCGCGTGGCGATGCGGGCGCCCTCGGCCATCGCCGCGAACTTGGCCCATACCACGTCCGGGTCGACGGCGGCCTGGCCGACCCAGGTGCCATAGCCGCAGTCGCTGCCGGCGATCACGTTCTCGCGCCCCACGAGATTGGCATAGCGGCCGATGCGCTGGGCGATCAGCTCGGGGTGCTCGATGAAGTTCGACTTCGACTCGATGACGCCCGGGATCAGCACCTTGCCCTCGGGCAGCTTGACCGTTCTCGAACAAGGTCCATTCGTGCGCGTGGCGCGGGTTGGCGGCCTCGAGCGAGAGCGCGGCCGGCTTGGCCATGAACGCGATATCGATGACGTCGGCGAGCGGCACATCGCAGTGGTGGGGGCCCTCGTAGTTGCCCCAGCACAAGTGCATGCGCAGCTGCTCGGGAGGGATGTTGGCGACCGCGTGGTTGAGGGCCTCCACGTGCAGCCGGGCGCGCTTGCGGAACTCGGGCGTGCTCAGGTCGGCGTACTGGATGTGGCGTCCCATGCCGAGATCGGGACAGTCGAGCTGCAGCACCAGCCCGGCCTTGGCCACGGCCTCGTACTCATGGCGCATGGCATCGGCGATGGCATAGATGTAGGTCTCGAAGTCCTTGTAGTGGTCGTTGCGGAAGAACAGCGACACGACGCCGGGCGAGGCCGCGCTCATGAAACCCGCAGTGGCGCCCGCGCTCGCCATCGCCGCCTTCAGGTTGTCGACGTCCACCACCGGCGCCTGGGCATCGCGCACGGTGATGGGCGCGTTGCAGGCCGGCGTCTTGCGCCGCGAGCGGCCGGGATCGCCGAACACGCGGCGCTCCAGTCGCGGAAACTGCGCGAGATCCTGGTAGACGAAGGTGTTGCCGGTGCCGCCGAAGCCCTCGAGCCGATCCTTGATGTAGGTGGCGTAGCTGGGCTTCGACATCTCGCCGTCGTTGACGAAATCGATGCCGGCCGCCACCTGCTTCCTGACGACCTCGGCTACCGCCTCGCGCACGCGCTGGCCGAGCGCCACCGGGTCGACCGGCACGCCTTCCTCCTTGGCGTACATCATGCGGATGAGATCGTCCGGGCGCGGCAGGCTGCCGGTGTGGGTGGTGAGAAAACGCTCGGAGCTGCGGTTCATCGGGTGCTCGTCTCGCTCGCGGGCGGCCGGCTGGCCTTTCCCTTCTCGTAGAGCTTGGCCACGTCCTTCATGGCCGCTCGCATGCGCCTCGCGCGGTCCTCGCTCGAGGGATGCGTCGACAGCCAGGACGGACGCGCGCCGCCGGTGACCTGGCCCATCTTCTGCCACAGCGTGATGCCGGCCTCCGGGTTGTAGCCGGCACGGGCCGCAATCTCCATGCCGACCAGGTCGGCATCCCTCTCGTCGTCGCGGTTGAACTTGAGGTTGAGCAGACCGCCGCCCTGGCGCGCGAGCTCGCCCACGTTCCCGCCGATCACGAGGCCGATAGCAAGCGCACCGACGTTGGTGAGGGTGACTTTGGCGGCCCGCGCGCGGGCGTGCTCGCGCAAGGCGTGCGCCATCTCGTGACCCAGCACGATGGCAAGCTCGTCGTCGGTCAGCTTGAGCTGATCGAGGATGCCGGTGAACACGGCGATCTTGCCGCCCGGCATGCACAGCGCATTGACGGTCGGCGTCTTGATCAGCATCACCTCCCAACGCCAGTCCTTGGCGCGGGGGTTCCACTTGTAGGTGTGGGGGAGCAGCTCGCGGGCGATGCGGTCGACGCGCTTGGCCTGCGGGTCGTCGGCCGAGACAAGCGAGTTGCGGCTCACGGCCTGGGCGCGGAGCTGGCCGTACTGCTGCAGCGCCGCCTGCTCCAGCTTGCCGGCCGAGACCAGGTTGCGCATCAGAGAGGCCCGGCGCACCTTGACGCCGCCATCGTCGTCCTTGGCGCGCTGGGCGGTGGCCGGCGCGCTTGCCGCCATGCAGGCGACGATAGCCAAGCTTGCCGCCCCGGCGATGATCGAACGGCGCATGCCTTCCTCCCCAATACCGATGGGCCGCCGCGGCACGAGGGTGACGCGGCCGGCTCCAACCGGTTATGATCCTTTACCCTCTGCTGGCGTTGATTGTCGAGGCGCCCCGTCTGACAAGTCTGGCATGTCCGCCAAGTCCATCCGATCCGCTCAGACCACCAAGTCCGCGAGTCCCGCGCGCATGACACGCCCATGACGAGATCGCATCAGCCCACGATCGAGGTCACCCCGCGCATCGCCGACATCCCGGCCGAGGCCTGGGACGCTTGCGCCAACCCCGACCCGGCTCTCTACAATCCATTCCTTGCGCACGGCTTTCTCAAGGCGCTGGAGGATGCCGGCACGATCGGTGGCCGCTCGGGCTGGACGCCGCGACATCTCGTGCTGAAGGACAAGCAGGGTGCCATCGTCGGCTGCGCGCCGTGCTACCTGAAATCCCACAGCCAGGGCGAATACGTGTTCGACCACGCCTGGGCCGATGCCTACACCCGGGCCGGCGGCAACTACTACCCCAAGCTGCAGATCGCCGTGCCGTTCACGCCCGTTCCCGGCCGCCGCCTGCTGGTGCTGCCGGGCCCGGAAGCCGAGGAGCGCGAGGCGCATGCTGGCGGCCGGGGCCACGACCGCTGGTCGAGCGCAACCAGCTCTCGGGCGTCAACATCACCTTCCTCAGCGAGGGCGAGTGGACCCGGCTCGGCGAGCGCGGGTTCCTGAAGCGCACGGCGCAGCAGTTCCACTGGAGCAATGCGGGCTACGCGCACCTTCGAGGATTTCCTCGCCTCGCTCGCCTCGCGCAAGCGCAAGGCGGTGCGCAAGGAGCGCGCCGAGGCGCTCGCCCGCGGCCTCACCATCGAGCTGGTGCAGGGCTCGCAGATCACCGAGGCGCACTGGGACGCGTTCTTCGCCTTCTACATGGACACCGGCTCGCGCAAGTGGGGCCGACCCTACCTCAACCGCAAGGCGTTCTCGCTGATCGGCCAGGCCATGGGCGAGCGCTGCCTGCTGGTGTTCGCCAAGCGCGGCCAGCGGGCAATTGCGGGCTCATTCCACATGATCGGCGGCGACTGCCTCTACGGCCGCTACTGGGGCGCGATCGAGCACCACCCCTGCCTGCACTTCGAGCTGTGCTACTACCAGGCCATCGACTACGCGGTCGCCCACAAGATCGCCCGCGTGGAGGCCGGCGCCCAGGGCGAGCACAAATTGGCGCGCGGCTACTTGCCCACGCTCACCTACTCGGCCCACTACATCGCCGATCCCTCGCTGCGCCGCGCGGTCGCCGATTTCCTGGAGCGCGAGCGCGCCTACGTCGATGCGGCAAGCGAGGAGCTTGCCGAGTACGCCCCGTTCCGCAAGGTGCCGGATCAGACTTGAGCTGAGACTTCGAGATCAGGTCTGACGCACGCTGGCGTGGGCGATGAGGCTGCCGAGCCCCAGCGACAGCTGCCTGACGCTGACGAAGTTCATCACCCAGCCCGCGATCGAGCACCACAAGCATCGCCGAGGCGATGAGCGTGTCGCAGCGCTTGGGCTGGCGTGAGGCAAGAAGGCTTGCCGTGCCGCTACCGGCATCTTCACTCGTCATGGCCCGCAAGCGCAGCATGGTTGCGCAATGCCGACACGTTGAACGCTCCCTCTACATGGTTATGGCCAGGTTCGCACGCGCAGATTGGTGTCGGCTTAACAGTGCAAGCGACTTGACGATGAGGTTACGGGCCAATTAACACCGAGCGGCGTGCAGCAGAGGAACGGGGCCCATGGGCTACGACAGCAACAACGTCTTTGCCAAGATCTTGCGCGGCGAGCTGCCGGCGCAGAAGGTCTATGAGGATGCGGAGACGCTGGCATTCATGGACATCATGCCGCGCTGCGACGGGCACACGCTGGTGATCCCCAAGACGCCCGCGCGCAACATGCTCGATGCGAACCCCGCCCAGCTCGCCGCCTGCATGAAGGCGGTGCAGAAGGTGGCGACGGCGGCCATGAAAGCCTTCGGCGCCGCCGGCATCACGCGTGCAGCAGTTCAACGAGCCGGCCGGCGGGCAGGTCGTCTTTCACCTGCACTTCCACATTCTGCCGCGGCAGGAGGGGGTGTCGCTCGCCCCGCCCTCGAGCCGGATGGAGAAACCCGAGGTGCTCGCGGCCAACGCCGACAAGATCCGCAAGGCGATGGGGACCTGACGCATGGCGCTCGGGGGCCCGAGCTGGCTCCGGTGACGCCCGCAACGCCAGCGCAGAGTGCGAGATCAGCTTCCTTCGGCCACTTGCAGCCGAATGCCTCACATTGCGCGGCAGGCCTGGGAGAATGCGCATGAAGTTCGGGTTGTTCGGCGGCGCCAAGTCGGCGGGCGAAGGGTCCGTCGGCGACAGCCTGGGCTACAAGAAGTACATCGACTATGTGCTGACGGCCGAAGAGCTGGGCTACCACAGCGTGTTCGTCGTCGAGCACCACTTCACCGGCGTGGGACAGCTCTCGGCCTCGCTCAACTTCCTGAGCTATCTCGCGGGACGCACAACGCGCATGCGGCTCGGCACCGCCGTGGTGGTGCTGCCCTGGCACAATCCGGTGCTGCTTGCCGAGCAGGTTGCTACCCTCGACCTCCTCTCCAACGGCCGTTTCGACCTCGGCGTCGGCAAGGGCTACCGCCCGCCCGAGTTCGCAGGCTTCTCGATCCCGATCGAGGAGGCAACCGAGCGGTTCGACGAGGCGCTCGCGTTCCTGCGCAAGGCATGGGCGAGCCCGGACCGCTTCTCCCATCACGGCAAGCGCTGGCACTTCGAGAACATCGTCATCGAGCCGCGCCCGGTGCAGCGGCCGCATCCACCACTCTGGATGGGTGCGGGCAGCTTCGAGTCCATCCGCCGTGCCGCGCGGGAGGACTTCAACCTCCTGCTCGACCAGATCGCCCCCATCGACCTCACCATCGAGCGGGTCGCCACCTACAGGGACGAGCTTGCAAGCCTCGGCCGGCCCCACCGTCCCGGTCGGATCGCCGTGGCCCGCGCCTTGCAGATCGTGCGCACCGAGGCAGAGAGGCAAGCCGCCTACGCGCTCCGGGCCAAGGTGCTGACGGCTATCGGCGGGCTTGCGCGTGGACCCGGCGCCGAGCGCTACCACAACGTTGCCTCCCACGCCGACGCCAATCTCGCGACCGAAGAGTCGGCCTTGCTGGGCACTCCCGACGAGGTTGTCGCGCGCCTGAAGAAGCTCGAGGCCGGAGGCATCGACTACGTGTTGCTGATCGATCCGACCGGCTCGACGGAGACCTTGCGCGCGTTCGCCCGGGAGATCATGCCGGCTTTCCCGGACGCATAGCGGTCTTTCCCTGCCCCGCCATCCGCCCGGCGTTGGCAACGGGCCACGCCTCTGGTTAGGTGAAACCCATGGCAACGCTGCTCATCATCGGCGCCAGCCGGGGCATTGGCCTGGAGACGGTGAAGTGCGCTCTGGAGGCCGGCCATCGCGTGCGCGCCTTCGCGCGCGGTGCAGCCGACGTCGCCATCGAGGCGGCCGGGCTCGAGAAGGTCGCCGGCGACGCGCTCGACCGAGCCAGCGTCACGGCGGCTCTCGCCGGCGTCGACGCCGTCATCCAGTCGCTCGGCGCGCCCAAGACCGCGCAATCGATGTTCGTCGCCACGACCCTCTTCTCGCGCGCCACGCGCATCCTGATCGATGCCATGGGCGCGGCGGGCGTGCGGCGGCTCGTTACCGTCACCGGCCTCGGCGCGGGCGACAGTCGCGGCCACGGCGGCTTCCTCTACGATGCGCTTCTGTTCCCGCTCATCCTCAAGCGCGTCTACGACGACAAGGACGTGCAGGAGCAGATGATCAGGGCGAGCGGGCTCGAGTGGACCATCGTCCGCCCCGGCCTGCTCACGGGCGGCCCGGCAACGCAGACGATGCGCGTTCTCGTCGACCCGAAGGATTGGCACACGGGCTCCGTCAGCCGCGCCGATGTCGCCCAATTCCTGGTGCGCGAGGCCTTCGAACGCAGGTTCGTCGGCCAGACACCGCTCCTGATCCAATGAGCCGCTGGGCGCGGGATCCTGAAGGCGCCGCCGACGAGCTGATCGGCAAGTGCCTCGACGCCATCGATCTTGGCGGGCGCATTCTGCTCGCCAACCAGGGCGGGCGGCTGCCGGCCCTGCTGGCGCAACAGGGCATTGCCGCCGCCCTCTGGAACCGCCGCCTCGGCGCCGGCAATGCCGCGGCGCAGGCGTGGCCGCCGGCCGGTCCCTTCGATGTTGCGCTGCTGCGGCTGCCCAAGGCCAAGGACGAGCAGGAGATGGCGGCCCACGCCTGCCTCGGCGTACTCGCCGAAGGCGGCCGTCTGATTGTCTACGGCGGCAACGACGAAGGCATCCGCTCGGCCGCAACCATGCTCGCGCGGCTCGCCGGCCCTACCGACACGTTGGCCACGCGCGGCCACGGCCGCGTACTTGCCGTGCGCCGCCCGACCACTGCCGCGGGCGTGCGCAGCACGCTTGCGGCGTGGCGCTCGTCGGCGCTGCTCGAGATCGCGGGACGGAAACGCGAATGGGTCAGCTATCCCGGCCTCTTTGCCGCCCGCCGCATCGACGATGGCACGGCGCTGCTGATCGGCGCGCTGCCGGCGCTGCGCCCGGGCGATGCCGTGCTCGACTACGGCTGCGGCTCGGGCGTGATCGGCGCTGCCGCCCTGGCGCGGGAGCCCGGCATCGCGCTCGATCTCCTCGACAGCGATGCGGTGGCGCTGGAGGCCGCTCGCGAGAATGTGCCCGGGGCCCGTCTCGTCCTCGCTCGCAGGCTCGCCGATGTCGCCGGCAGCTGGGACAGCATCCTGTCGAACCCGCCGCTGCATGCTGGTGTCAGCGAAGACCACGCCCATCTCGAGCAGCTCATCGCCGATGCGCCGGCGCGCCTGCGGCCAGGTGGAAGCCTGTCGCTGGTCGTGCAGCGCCGCGTGCCCCTCGAGCGGCTGCTGGCCAAGCATTTCGCAAGCGTCGCGATCGCTGCCGAGACGACCCGCTATCGCGTCTGGCGCGCCTCGATCTCGCCGCCGCCCAAATGATCCAGCTCTGACGTCATTCCCGCCAAGCGAAGCGCGGAGCGCGTCAGCGGGAACGACACGCGCGGCCGTCAGTCGTCCTTGCGGCGGGGCACGCTCGGCACCGCGCCGCTCGACTTGGGCCGGTCCTTCCTCTCGCGCGGGCCGGGCAAGGCCTTGCGCGGGGAGGCCTCGACCAGCGCAGCGGCCTCCTCCTCGTCCTCACCGCTCTCGTCCTCGTCCTCCTCGCCCTCGCCCTTGGCCTTCTTGGGCTTGGGCTCGGCGGGGATGTACTCGAAGGCGAGCTTCTTGTCGGCCCCCTCGCCGGCGACCAGCACGCGCACGGTGCCGCCATGCAGCAACTTGCCGAACAGGAGCTCGTCGGCCAGCGGCTTCTTGATGTGCTCCTGGATCACGCGCGAGAGCGGCCGCGCTCCGAACTTCTCGTCGTAGCCGGTCTCGGCCAGCCACTTCGCCGCCTCCTCCGACAGCTCGATCGTCACGCCGCGGTCCGCCAGCTGAGCCTCCAGCTGGAACACGAACTTCTCGACCACCTTCGTGATGATTTCGGGCGGCAGTCCCGCGAACGCGATCACCGCATCGAGCCGGTTGCGGAATTCAGGCGTGAACATGCGGTTGATAGCCTCCATGTCGTCGCCTTCGCGCTTGGCACGGCCGAAGCCCATCGGCGCCCGCGCGAGGTCGGAGGCCCCCGCGTTGGTGGTCATGATCAGCACCACGTTGCGGAAGTCGACCGACTTGCCGTTGTGGTCGGTGAGCTTGCCGTGGTCCATCACCTGCAGAAGGATGTTGAACAGATCGGGGTGCGCCTTCTCGATCTCGTCGAGCAACAGCACCGAATGGGGGTGCTGATCGATCCCATCGGTCAGCAGTCCGCCCTGGTCGAAGCCGACGTAGCCCGGGGGCGCGCCGATCAGGCGCGAGACCGTGTGCTTCTCCATGTACTCCGACATGTCGAAGCGCAAGAGCTCGACGCCCATGAGGGCTGCGAGCTGCTTGGCCACCTCGGTCTTGCCGACGCCCGTGGGCCCCGAGAACAGGTAGCAGCCGATCGGCTTCTCGGGCTCGCGCAGGCCGGCGCGCGAGAGCTTGATGGCGCTCGCCAGCGATTCGATCGCCTTGTCCTGGCCGAAGACGAGCCGCTTCAGGTCCTTGTCGATGTTGGAGAGCACCTCGGCGTCCGACTTGGTGATGGTCTTTGGCGGGATGCGCGCCATGGTGGCGACGGTGGCCTCCACCTCCCGCACGCCGATCTTCTTCTTGCGCTTGCCCTCGGGCACCAGCATCTGCGAGGCGCCGGTCTCGTCGATCACGTCGATGGCCTTGTCGGGCAGCTTGCGGTCGTGGATGTACTTGGCGGAAAGCTCTACCGCCGCCTTCACCGCGTCGTTGGTGTACTTGAGCTTGTGGTACTCCTCGAAGTAGGGCTTCAGGCCCTTGAGGATCTCGATGGAGTCCTCGACGGTGGGCTCCTTGATGTCGATCTTCTGGAAGCGGCGCACCAACGCGCGGTCCTTCTCGAAGTGCTGGCGGTACTCCTTGTAGGTGGTGGAGCCGATGCAGCGCACCGTGCCCGACTGCAGCGCGGGCTTCAGCAGGTTGGAGGCGTCCATGGCCCCGCCCGAAGTGGCGCCGGCGCCAATCACGGTGTGGATCTCGTCGATGAAGAGAATCGCGCCCGGATAGTTCTCGATCTCCTTCATCACCGCCTTGAGCCGCTCCTCGAAGTCGCCGCGGTAGCGCGTGCCGGCGAGGAGGGTGCCCATGTCGAGGGCGAAGATGGTGGAGTCCTTCAGCACCTCGGGCACATCGCCCAACACGATCTTGCGCGCAAGCCCCTCGGCGATGGCCGTCTTGCCCACGCCTGGATCGCCCACGAACAGGGGATTGTTCTTCTGGCGCCGGCACAGCACCTGGATGGTGCGCATCACCTCGGTCTCGCGCCCGATCAGCGGGTCGATGCGGCCGCCCTTGGCCTTCTTGTTGAGGTTGACGCAGTAGGTATTGAGTGCGTCCTGCGGCTGCTTCTTCTCCTCGCCCTTCTCGCCGCCGCCACCCTCGTCCTCGACGCCGCGCACGTGTCTGGGCTCGGACATGCCGGGGCGCTTGGCAATGCCGTGCGAGATGTACTGCACGGCATCGAAACGCGTCATCTCCTGCTCCTGCAGGAAGAAGGCGGCATGGCTCTCGCGCTCGGCGAAGATAGCGACCAGCACGTTGGCGCCCGTCACCTCCTCGCGACCCGACGACTGGACGTGCACGACGGCACGGTGGATCACGCGCTGGAAGCCGGTGGTGGGCTGAGCTTCGCTCGAGCCCTTGACGAACAGGGAGGCAAGCTCGTTGTCGAGGTATTCGGTGACGCGGGCCCTCAGCTCGTCGACGTCGACCGAGCAGGCCTTCATCACCGCCGATGCATCCCTGTCATCCAGCAGCGACAGCAGCAGATGCTCGAGCGTGGCGTACTCGTGGTGGCGCTCGTTGGCGTACTCGAGCGCGCGGTGTAGTGCCGTTTCAAGGCTTTGTGAGAATGCGGGCACGGGCGTTCTTCACTCCTTTTCCATGGTGCATTGCAAGGGATGCTGGTTCTGGCGGGAAAAGTCCATGACCTGCGCCACCTTGGTCTCGGCAACCTCGTAAGTGTAGACGCCGCAGATGCCCACCCCCTTTTGATGCACATGCAGCATGATGCGTGTCGCCTCTTCGCGGCCCTTGTTGAAAAACCTCTCTAGCACGTGCACGACGAACTCCATGGGCGTGTAGTCGTCGTTCAGCAGCAGTACCTTGTAGAGGCTCGGCTTCTTGGTCTTGGGCCGCGTCTTGGTGATGAGACCCGTCTTGCCCTCTTCGTCGCCTCGTGAGCCGTTCTTGCCGGCCATCCCGTTCAATCCCTGTCAACCTCGAATGACTCCGCAAGATTCGCGCCGCGCCGCACGCCCAGACACGCCGAAGCAGGCAAATCAGCACGTATTCTAGCGATAGCCACCCGCCCACCGCAAACCCCTCGCGCCTGCGCCACGCTCGGTCGTCGGGAGCTTGCGTATCAATACGGCAATTTGCGACGGAAAAAGGCCCGTGCGCGTTGCTGGTCGCGCACGAGCCTCATCGGGCAGCGCGGCCACGCTTAGATAGTGCGGCCGCGATCGATCTTGTAGTCTCTCCGCGCCTAGCGCGAATTCTGCATGACCTTCTCGACCGGCTTGTAGGCCTCTTTCGCGAGCTCGGCGTACATGCCGCCGAGCTTCGAGAGCTGGTGCATGTAGCCGTCATAGGCGCGCTTGGCAAAGCCGGTCTGGATCTCGATGGCCTGCTCCATGGACTTGGCCGAGATCAGCTTTTCGAAGGTGGCGGTGCTCTCCTCGAAGGAGCGCTTGGTGTAGTCGGTCATCTCGGCGGCGATCGCCTGCCAGCCCTTGTTCCACTCGCCAAACATCTTCATGGCCGTGTCCATGTTGGTCTGGCCGAGCTTCTGGAAGTCGTCGAAGTTGATGTTCTTCATCATTTGTGGCGTCCTGTCGCTACGGGGTTGGGGAGAGGGGCACGCAAAGCTGCTCGACTGTCTCGGTTGCAGCCTGAATATATGCACTGCACAAAAAGTGTCAAGATTTTATGTTGCATCGCAATATGCGACACTTTGGTAGGCAGATCGCCCAATCGCTAGCCAACCGTCGCCGCCGACCATTAACCGAGCCCTCATGGGCCCCGCGTAAACTCCCCGCCCAACAGGCGATAGCCCGCGGCTTGCCCCGCGGCTTGAAGGTGCCTCAAAGACGCCCCATAACCGTCCCGCCCATGCGCTGCCATGGGTGCTACGCCGAGGGGTGCGGGGGCAACCGACGGCGTTGGACGGAGAGGGAATGGCCGACCAGGATCGATGCCGCGGGCCAAGGCGTTGGCGCTGCCATCTGGCCGTTGGCGCCATGCTGCTCAGCTTGGCTGCGCCAGGGACGGTGCCGGCCCAGGCCGCCGGCAAGAGCGCGGTGCTCGTGATCGACGCCAATACCGGCCGGGTGCTTTATCAGAGCGCTGCCGACGAGCCGCGCCATCCGGCCTCGCTCACCAAGATGATGACGATCTACATCGCCTTCGAGCTGATCGAGCAGGGCCGGCTCAGCTACCAGACCAAGATCAAGTTCTCGGCCAATGCCGCCGCCCAGGCGCCGTCCAAGCTCGACGTGGCCGAAGGCGAGGAGATCACTCTCCTCGACGCCATCAAGATCCTCGTCACGAAGAGCGCAAACGACGTGGCCGTCGCGTTGGCCGAGCACATCGCCGGCAGCGAGGCGCGCTTCGCCAGGCTGATGACGCAGAAGGCACGCCAGCTCGGCATGACCGCCACCGTGTTTCGCAATGCCTCTGGCCTGCCCGACGATCAGCAGGTGACGACGGCGCGGGACATGGTGACCCTGGCCCTTCGGCTGCAGGACGACTTTCCTCGCCTCTACGCGCTCTTTGCCACGCGTACCACCACCTACAAGGACGAGACCTTCCGCAACCACAACACGCTGCTGTTCCACTACCGGGGCACGGACGGGCTCAAGACGGGCTACACCCGCGCCTCCGGCTTCAACCTGGTGGCTTCGGTGCGGCGCGGCAAGAAGCACGTGATCGGCGCCATCTTCGGCGGCGCCAGCGCGTCCTCGCGCAACACCGCCATGCGCACCTTCCTCAACATGGGCCTGGTGAAGGCCTCGAGCGAGAAGACGCGCCCGCCCGCAACGGCGCTCATTGCGCAGGCCGGACCGCCGGCACACGACCGGCACATCGGTTCGATACCCAAGCCGCAGCGCGTCCCGCGTCCGTCCCGGCAGGTCGCGTCCCCTGCAGCGCCCCCCGCACAACTGGTCGCAACGCAGCGGCCGCCCGGCGCATCTGGCGGACCGCCTATCGAGATCGCGCGCGTGCGCTCGGTGCTGCTCATGCCGCGACCCGCCAACGCGGCTGCCGACGAACCACCATCGGGCGCAGACGCCGCGTCTGGCCAGCACAAGCCGCAAGCCGAGCTCGTGGCGGCAGAAGGAGCCGATGTTGCCCCGGCGTCCGCACCTCCAGCGGCCGCGTGGCCCGTGGCGTCTCCCCTAGCCCTCCCTCCGCAGCACACGGCGTTTCCGGGCGCTGCCCCCGCTGATCGGCCGGCGCTGTTCTTCGACCCCACGCCCGCGCTCGGCGCCGCCCCATCGACGCTCGGCGAGCAGGCCACAAACCTCTCTCGCGGCGAGCCCGCGCTTGCCATCCCTCCTGCGGCCGGCCTGCTGCCTTGCCGACCCGCGCGAGCCCGGCCATCAAGACGCGGGCAGCGGCGTCCGCCGTCCGCAGGCGACGCATCGAGGCCACCGCATCGACCAGCGCGGGCGGGGGCAACTTCCAGGTGCAGATCGGCGCCTTCCAGAGCCAGGCAGAGGCCGAGCGCCAGCTCGCCGCAGTGCGCGAGCGCGCGGGCGGCCTCCTGGCCAAGGGTGCCCCGGTGACGCTGCACGTGCAGCAGGGCCAGAAGGCCTTCTGGCGCGCGCGCTATGCGGGCTTCGACGCACCCGCCGCCGCCCAGGCCTGCGCCGAGCTCAAACGCCTCAAGGTCGACTGCCTCGTCGTCAAGGCAGAGTAGCTGCGTCGTCAGTCCAGAGGCCGCACAACGACATTCCAAAGCCCGCAGGAGCTGCTCCTGGCGCGCCTACCCGAGCAGCACGTCCTTGGCCTCGTTGATCTTGGCCGCCAGGTAGGTCGACCCGCCGCGGTCGGGGTGCAGCTTCATCATGAGATCGCGGTGGGCGCGGCGAATATCCTCCTCGCTGGCGCCCTCGTCGAGCCCCAACACCTCGAGCGCCTGCCCGCGCGTCATGCCGGCCCCTGACGGAGGCGGCGAGCGCTGGCCCTCGGCACGGGCCAGATCCTCCCGCCAGGAGGGATGCGCGCGGTCCAGCGTCGCCTCCAGGATCTGCGCCGACTGCGGATCGGCGAAGCGGCAGTCCTGCCACAGCCGCGCCATGTCGAGCGGCGCCAGATCCTCGAGCTGCCGCCCGGCGAACGCACCCTTGAGCACGCGGCCGCGGATCTGGCCGGTATCGTGGTCGAGCTCGACCTCGAGGTATTCGGTCGTCACCCGCGAGGTCTGGCCCGGCGACTTCTGAGCACCGCCGAACGGGCCGCCCCAGGGAAAGCTGCCGGCGCCCCACAGCAGCCACGAGCCCAGCGCCGCAAGCGACATGGCGTAGCCCACCATGCCGCGCACCACCAGCAGGCCCGCACCCGCCAGCACCGCCACCCCTGCGCCGATGCGCAGCTGGCGCGCCAGCACCTGCGGGTTGGCGAATGTGTAGGCCCGCGTCGCGAGCAGGAACAGCAGCAGCGCCGCAAGCCCCAGCAGCAGGAATTGCATGGGGCCCCTCCTACTTGAGTTGCTGAAGCAGGGCACGCGCGCCGCTGCCACTCAGCGCCTCGAGCGCCCGGCGCCCGCCGGCCGCGTAGACGGCGACCGCCGCCAGGAGGTCGCGCAGCTGCGCCGCCGAGCCCGCATCGAACCGGCAATAGGCGCCCTTGGTGAGACGGGCGATCTCGCGGAACGCCTTCTCGGCGCGCGCATCGCCGCCTTCCTGGAACAGGAACACCGGCACGCCGAGAAGCGCGAGCTCGCCGGCGCGCCCGCACAGGTCGTCGATCTCCTCCTCCATGCAGTCGCCGACATAGACGAGGGCATTGACCTGGCGCTTGGCCGACTCCGCGCGCGCGTGGCTGAGCACCTTGCGGATCTGCGTGTAGCCGCCCGCGCACGTGACCCGCGTCATGAGGGCGGCGAGCGCGTCGGGGTCCGACACCCACCTGGAGGCCCGGCACTCGGCAGTGCCCCGAAAATAGACGAGTTGCACATCGAGCCCGCCGACCGCCTTCACCGCGTGGAACATGTCCGCCTGCAGCGCCAGCGCCATGTCCCAGGTCGGCTGCCGGCTCATGGTGGCGTCCATGGCGAACACGAGCCGACCGCGCCCCGTCGCCGTGCTGGGGCCCAGCTCCTTCAAGCGGCGCACGAAGTTGGCGACGTCGGCGTCCCCCGAGCGGCCAGCGACCGGGCTCTGCCTCGCCTCCGCGGGCGTCTTGGCCGACGGCGTCGCGGATGCCGCCTGCGTGGCGGTAGTCCGGGCCGCAGCCTTTGCCTTGTCCTCGCCTTTGCTCATGCAGCAGTGTCCGTACGCGTCGATGGGTCGCTTCGCCAGTCGATCTGGGGACGGTCGACCACAAACATGGCGTTTCCGCATCTGCCCGGCAATGTCGGGGGCCGTGCCCAGGCCGGGGATTGCACAATATCCCCCAATATGGTTCCCCACACGCTCAAATCCCCGCCAGCCCGGCAGGGGTCCCGCCCCCGCCCCCGATGAACCTCATCCTTCTCGCCCTCGTGCCCGCCTGTTTCGCGCTCAACCCCGTCACGGGGCGCGCCCTCGTGGAGGACTTCGGGCCGGCGACCCTCTCCCTCGTGCGCTGGTCGCTCTCCGGGCTGGTGATTGCCGCCATCGCGCTGATGCGGCCCGGCGCCGAGCGTTGGCGAGCGCCTGCCTCGCACCTGGTGCGCGTCGGCATCTTGGGTGCGCTGGCCATGGGCTTCTGCGCCTGGGCCGCCTACGTCGCCTCGCGCACCACGCAAGCCACCAACATCGGCCTGATCTACGGCTGTGCCTCCGCCTTCGTGGTCGCGTGGGAGATCGCGGCCGGACGCCAGCGTGCGAGCCCGCTGCTGCTGGTGGGGATCGGGGCCTGCCTAGCCGGCGTAGTCCTCATCCTCACCCGCGGACACCCCGAGGCGCTCATGGTGCTCCGCTTCGCGCCGGGCGACCTGTGGGCCGCGGCGGGCATGCTCGTGTTCGTGGCCTACACTGTCTTGATCCGGCGCGTACCGGCGGCGCTCACCTCCATGCCGCAGTTCGTGGTGATGTGCCTCGGCGCCAGCCTCGCCATGTTGCCGTTTGCCGGCTTCGAGATCGCGACAAGCGGCCTGCCGGTGGTCGATGCGCGCACGCTGCCGTGGATCGGCGTGGTCGTGCTTGCTACCGGGATCGGCGCCTTCCTCGGCTACAACGTCTCGCTGCGTCGCAACGGCCCCGTGCTGACCTCGGCCGCCCTCACGCTGACGCCCGCGTTTGCCGCCGCCCAGGCGATGGCGCTGATCGGCGAAGCGCTTCACTGGTATCACGGCGCGGCGATCCTCCTGGTCGTGGCCGGCCTGATGCTCATCAACCGCGACCAGGCGCGGCGCTGAGACCTTCAACTCTCGTCCAAGCCCAGCAGCCCCACATTGCCGCCCGTTGCCGTGATGTCGGTGGTGCGCACGCGCTCGATGGCAAAGCGGGAGAGATAGTTGGGCCCGCCGGCCTTGGGTCCGGTGCCGGACAGGCCCTCGCCGCCGAAGGGCTGCACGCCCACCACCGCGCCGATCTGGTTGCGGTTGACGTAGAGGTTGCCGACGCGGGCCCGCTCGGCGACGAAATCGGCCACGCCTTCGATGCGGCTGTGCAGGCCCAGCGTCAGTCCGTAGCCGGTGGCGTTGATGGCCTCGATGACGCGATCGAGGTGGCCGCCCTGATAGCGCACCACGTGCAGGATCGGGCCGAACACCTCCTCCTTCAGCACATTCGCGCTCCCGATCTCATAGACCGCCGGGCCCACATACGTTCCGGCCTTGCAGGCCTCGGGCAGCGCTAGATCGACCAGCTCGTGGGCCTCCTTGCCCATGCGCGCCTTGTGCGCCTCGAGCTTGTCCCTTGCCTCGGCATCGATGACGGGTCCGATGTCCGTGGCATAGTCGAGGGGATCGCCGATCTCCAGCGCCTCGACCGCGCCCACCAGCATGGCGATCATCGGCTTGGCCACATCCTCCTGCACGAAGAAGAGGCGCGCAGCCGAGCAACGCTGCCCAGCCGAGTCGAAGGCCGAGCGCACCACGTCGCGGATCGCCTGCTCGGGTAGCGCGCTGGAGTCGGCGATCATCGCGTTCATGCCGCCGGTCTCGGCGATGAAGGGCACGATCGGCCCCCGCCGCGCCGCCAGCGCCTGGTTGATCGCCCAGCCCGTCTCGTTGGAGCCGGTGAAGACGACGCCCGCGACGCGCGGGTCCTTCACCAACGCTGCCCCGACGTGGCCGGCGCCGGGCAGCAGATGCAGGACATCCCCCGGGACGCCAGCCTCGTGCAGCAGCTTGACGGCGAGCCACGCCACGATTGGCGTCTGCTCGGCGGGCTTGGCCAGCACCGGGTTGCCTGCGGCCAGCGCCGCGGCCACCTGGCCGGTGAAGATCGCCAGCGGGAAATTCCACGGCGAGATGCACGCGAACGGCCCCCGTGCCCTCAGCTCCAGCGCATTGGTCTCGCCGGTCGGCCCCTGCAGGGCCGTCGGCGCGTCGAACAGGCGGCGCGCCTGCGATGCATAGTAGCGCAGGAAGTCGACGGCTTCGCGCACGTCGGAGAGCGCATTGTCGAGCGTCTTGCCGGCCTCGCGCACCATCACCGCCATCAGCCGCACGCGGTTGTGCTCGTAGAGGTCGGCGGCCTTGTCCAGGATCTCCGCACGCGCCGGCCCGCCCAGCCGGTCCCACCCCGGCGCCGCGGCCTGCGCAGTCGCGAGCGCTGCCGCGATATCGGCCGGCTCCGCCCAACGCACGCTGCCCACTTGCACGCGCCGATCGTGCGGGCTCAGCACCGGCTCGACGGCGCCGCCGGTCAGTCGTGCGGCCGCCGACGATCGGGCCGGCAACGAAGGCCTGCGCAAGCTCGGCCCCGATCCCCTCGAGCAGGGGCACGCGCACCGCAGGCTCGCTCAGCGCCAGGCCGGCACTGTTGACGCGCTCGGGCAGATAGATGTCGCGCGGCAGCGGCAGTTGTCGGATCGGTCTTGTCCTCTCGCTGCGCACCGTCTCGACGGGATCGCGGATGATCTCCTCCAGCGGCGCCGCCTCGTCGCCCAGACGGTTGACGAAGGAGGTATTGGCGCCGTTCTCGAGCAGCCGCCGCACCAGATAGGCGACGAGGTCCTCGTGCGGGCCGACGGGCGCATAGATGCGGCAGGGGCGCCCAAGTTCGTCAGCCAGCTTGTCGCCCGGCGTGCCGTCGGGCGCGTTCGGGCCCACCACCTCGGCATAGAGCGCCTCGCCCATGCCATGCAGCCTCTGGAACTCGTAGGCGCCCTCCCCTGCCGCGGCATGCACGGCGGCAATGGTGTGGGCGTTGTGGGTGGCAAACTGCGGGAAGAACGCGGCAGGATCGGCCAGCAGCAAGCGCATGCACGCCAGATACGACACATCCGTGTGCACCTTGCGCGTAAACACGGGATAGTCGGCGAGCCCGCGCTCCTGCGCCCACTTGATCTCGCTGTCCCAATAGGCGCCCTTGACGAGCCGCACGGGGATGCGCCGGCCCGCCGCCTCGGCCAGCCTGTTCAACCAGCGCAGGATCGGCATGGCGCGCTTGCCGTAGGCCTGCACGGCAAGGCCCAGCGCGGGCCAGCCCTCGAGCGCGGGATCGCGGAAGGCGGCCACGAACAGGCCAAGCGTGAGATCGAGGCGGTCCTGCTCCTCGGCATCGATGGTGAGGCCGATCCCCTTCTCGCGCGCCGCCACGGCCAGCGCGACGATGCGCGGCAGCAGCTCGGCGGCAAGCTGCGCCTCCTTGCCAGGATCGAAGCGGGGGTGGATGGCCGAGAGCTTCACCGAGATGCTGGGCCGCGCCATCAACGCGTCGCCGTCAGCCGGCGCCGGTCCCGCCGCCGAACCGATCGCCGAGATCGCCGCGCGATAGCGGTCGAAATAGCGCGCAGCGTCGGCGGCCGTCTTGGCCCGCTCGCCCAGCATGTCGAAGGAGAAGCGGTAGCCCTGCGCCTCGTAGGCCTTGGCGCGGTCGAGCGCTTCCTCGATCGTGCGCCCCAGCACGAAGTTGTCGCCGAGGATGCGCATGGCCTGGCGCAGCGCCTGGCGGATGACGGGCTCGCCGGAGCGGGCGACGAGCCGCTTCAGCGTTGCGGCGGGCCCGGTGCCCTTGTCCTCGCCCAGCCTGACGACGCGCCCCGTCAGCATCAGGCCGAAGGTCGAAGCATTGACGAGCCAGCTGTCGGAGGCGCCCAGGTGCTTCTCCCAGCGCCCCTCGCCGATCTTCTCGGCGATCAGCGGATCGGCGGTGTCCGCATCGGGGATGCGCAGCAGAGCCTCCGCCAGGCACATCAGGATGATGCCCTCCTCGGAGGTGAGCCCGTACTCGTGCATGAAGGCGTCCACGCCGCCGTGGCGATGGCGATTGGCGCGCGCCGACGTGGCCAGCCGAGCGGCCAGAGCAGCGACCTGCCGTCGCTCGCCGGCCGGCGCTGCCGCGGACTCGCCGAGGCTCGCGACGAGGCGTTTCTCATCGGCCAAAAATGCGGCAGCGATCTCGTCGCGCGTCGGCCAGTCGGGGCCGACGGGACGCCCTTCACCGGACATTCTCGCCTCTCCGTAGCCGCCGGTGGTTCTCGATCTCACATCCTAGACTAGAAGAACCACGCCCGCGCCCCCATCTGTCGGGCGGCCAACGACGCCGCGGCACAAGTCATGCCGTGCCGAAGCACTTGCCGCAAAATGCATCAACACAGCCTGCGGGCGGAGAAGACCATGAGCACCGGCATTCCCGTCATCCGCGAGCTGGCTCGGCTGCGTGCACAGACGGCAGGCTGGCGCGCGGCCGGCGAGACCATCGCGCTGGTGCCGACGATGGGCGCCTTGCACGAGGGCCACCTCGCGCTGGTGCGCCTGGCCCGGCAGAGGTGCCGGCGGTCGGTCGTGTCGATCTTCGTCAACCCCACGCAATTCGCCCCGCACGAGGACTTCGCGCGCTACCCCCGCGACGAGGCGGGCGACCTCGCCAGGCTCGCCGGAGTCGGCTGCGACCTGGTATGGGCGCCGGACCGCAGCGTCATGTATCCCGACGGCTTCGCCACGCGCATCATCCCTGCCGGTGCGGCAGCCGGTCTCGAGAGCGATACGCGCCCGCACTTCTTCGGCGGCGTGGCGACCGTATGCTGCAAGCTGTTCGGCCAGGTCGAGCCCGATGTCGCCGTGTTCGGCGAGAAGGACTACCAGCAGCTCTGCGTCATCCGGCAGCTGGTGCGCGACCTCGATCTGCCGCTCGAGATCGTCGGCGCGCCGACGGTGCGGGCAGCGGATGGTCTCGCGCTCTCCTCGCGCAACGCCTACCTCACCCCCGCGCAGCGTCGCACAGCGCCCCTCCTCCACGCGGCCATCTCGCAAGTCGCGGCGGCTGTCCGCGAGGGCGGCGAAGCCGACCGAGCGGCCGCAGCAGGCCGGGCAGAGATCGCCAAGGCCGGCTTCGTTCCGATCGACTACATCGAGGTGCGCGACGCCGAAACGCTCGCGCCCGCCGCTCCCGGCACGCGACGTCCGCTCCGCGTGCTGGCCGCCGCCTGGCTCGGCAAGACGCGGCTGATCGACAACGTCGGCGTGTGACGGCCGCTCAGCAGTCATCTCACCCCGGCGCGGGCACGGCGGGCAGTAGCTGCGCGCCGTAAGCGCATGGAAGCGCCACACCAGCAGGCCGGCATAGACGGCGGTGCCGAGCGAGAGGCCGATCCACACGCCGACGGCGCCGAGGCCAGCCGAGAAGCCGAGCCACAGGCTGCTCACGAAACCTATCGCCCAGAAGCTGAACGCCGAGAACAGCAGCGGCACGCGCGTGTCGTTGAGACCCCGCAGCGCGCCGCCGGCCACCGTCTGCGCGCCGTCGGTCATGAAGAAGCTGGCACCCAACACCAGCAAGGTCGCGGCCAGCGCCACCGTCTCCGCCGACTGGGGCGCCTCGGCCCCAAGGAAGAGGAAGGGGATGACATGCCGCGTCATCGCCACGATGAGCGTCATGACCGCCATGAAGGCGACGCCCAGCGTCAGCGCCGCGAAGCCCGCTCGGCGCGTGGCGGCGGCATCGCGCCGGCCCACCGCCTGCCCCACCCGCACCGTGGCGGCCGTCGCTATGCCGAAGGGCACCATGTAGAGCATCGCCGCGACCTGCAGCGCGATCTGATGGGCGGCCACCGCCGCCGTGCCGATGCGGCCCATCAGCAGTGCCGCTGCCGCAAACAGCCCGTACTCCAGCAGCAAGGCGCCCGAGATCGGGAGGCCGATGACGATCAGCTTGATGAGCAGCGGCCAATCGGGACGCCAGAAGCGTCCGAGCACGCGATACTTCTTGAAGGGGGGCTGCGTGTAGGCGATTGCGATTGCCGCGATGCACATGCCGACATCGACCAGCGCGGTGGCCAGACCGGCGCCCATGAGGTCGAGCGCGGGCAGGCCGAACGCGCCAAATATCAGGGCATAGGCCAGGACAGCGTTGATCGGGATGGCGACGAGCGTGATCCACAGCGGCCATGCCGGGTCGATTGACGGCGCCCATGAAATTGCGCAGCGCGATGAAGGTCCAGGCGGGAATGATGGCCCACGCCATGCCGGACAGGTAGCGCCCGGCCAGCGCAGCGGCCTCCGGGACCTGTCCCAGCGCAATCAGAATGTGCTCGCCCCGGAACTGCACGAGCGTCACCGGCACACCGAGCACAAAGGCGGTCCACAAGCCGACGCGGAGCGCGCGGCGCACCATGCGGGGCTCGCGCGCGCCGTAGGCCTGGGCGGCGAGCGGCGCCACCGCCGACACCAGACCCATGCCGATGGTGAAGGCAGCAAACAGCACGGTATGCGCCAAGGCTGCCGCTGCCAGCGCCGCGTCCCCGAGCCGCCCGATGAGAGCAAGATCGGTCGTCATCATGGCGATCTGGCCGAGCTGGGTCAGCGCCATCGGCGCTGCGAGGCGAGCCGTATCCGCCAGCTCGGCGCGCCAATGGCCCCTCCCGCCGGCGCTCTCGCATCGGCGGCGGCGATGGTCTCTGTTGCCGTCATGTCCGCAACATAGGCAGGATTGCCTGAAAGGGAAGCTCGGAGGCTTGTCATTCCTGCCCTGCCGTGCGACGTGACCCTCTGGCAGTCCAGCAGATTCGGGCTTTGCGGCCCGACGCTCAGTTCGTTGTGTGTGGCGTTCAGCGCTATTTCCGGTTACGCCAGCAACGGGCTACAAGCCATGCCAGCATTCCGCCTGGGTGCCTTGCGCGACCTGTTCGGCAGGTCCGACGACTCCAATCGCGGCAAGCCCGAGGAGGCGCGGCCGAAACTCGAAGTGCTGCAGGAGGCGGCGCGCGCTGCGCGCGAGCCGCCGCTGCAGGCTGCCCCGGGCCACGAAAGTGTGAAAGAAGAAGTCCCGCTGGAAATGAAGCAGGAGGTGAAGGAGAAAGTGGCTCGCGCCGTGCGCAAACCAGCCGAGGCTTCGAACAGCTACACCGCCGCCGACATCGAGGTGCTGGAAGGCCTCGAGCCCGTGCGGCGTCGGCCCGGCATGTACGTGGGCGGCACCGACGAGAAGGCGCTGCATCACCTGTTCGCCGAGGTGATCGACAACGCCATGGACGAGGCCGTGATGGGCCACGCCACCTGGATCGAGGTCGAGCTCGAGGCCGACGGCTTCCTCTGCGTCACCGACAACGGCCGCGGCATCCCCATCGACCCGCACCCCAAGTTCAAGACCAAGTCCGCCCTCGAAGTGGTCATGACCACGCTGCACTCGGGCGGCAAGTTCGACTCCAAGGTCTACAACACGTCGGGCGGCCTGCACGGTGTCGGCGTGTCCGTGGTCAATGCCCTCTCCGAGAAGCTCGAGGTGGAGGTGGCGCTGGGCCAGCAGCTCTACGCCATGACCTTCAGCCGCGGCGCCCCGCAAGGCAAGCTGCAGAAGCTAGGGCCCATCAAGAACCGGCGCGGCACCAAGGTGCGCTTCAAGCCGGACGAGAAGATCTTCGGCAAGGGGGCCACTTTCAAGCCGGCCCGCCTGCTGCGCATGGCACGCTCCAAGGCCTACCTGTTCGGCGGCGTCGAGATACGCTGGGCGTGCGCGCCCTCGCTCATCACCGACGACACGCCGGCCAAAGCCACCTTCCATTTCCCCGGCGGCCTCAAGGAATACCTGGAAGCCACCATCGAGGGGCAGACGCGGGTCACCAAGGATCTTTTCGCCGGCCGCATCGACAAGGATGCGGGGCACGGCTCCGTCGAGTGGGCGGTGAGCTGGATCGCCGACGAGGACGGCTTCCTCAACTCCTATTGCAACACCATCCCCACGCCCGAGGGCGGCACGCATGAGAATGGCCTGCGCTCGGCACTCTCTCGGGGCCTGCGCGATTTCGGCGAGCGCGTAGGCAACCGCCGCGCCTCCCAGGTTACCGCCGACGACGTATTGGGCACGGCCGCAGCCATGCTCTCCGTCTTCATCCGCGAGCCCGAGTTCCAGGGCCAGACCAAGGATAGGCTCGCCACTCAGGAAGCCACACGCATCGTCGAGAATGCGGTGCGCGATGCCTTCGACCACTGGCTTGCCGACTCACCCCAGCAGGCAAACAAGCTGCTGGACTGGGCCGTCGACCAGGCCGAGGAGCGGCTCAAGAGGAAGCGCGAGAAGGAGATCGGGCGCCAGACCGCCTCGCGCAAGCTGCGGCTGCCCGGCAAGCTGGCCGACTGCAGCTTGGGGACCAAGCAGGGCACGGAGATCTTCATCGTCGAGGGCGACTCGGCGGGCGGCTCCGCCAAGCAGGCCCGCGACCGCGAGCGACAGGCCGTGCTGCCCCTGCGCGGCAAGATCCTCAACGTCGCCAACGCCTCCTCGCAGAAGCTCTCGCAGAACCAGTTGCTGTCGGACCTGGTACAGGCGCTCGGCGTCGGCATAGGCTCGAAATACCGTGACGACGACCTGCGTTACGAGCGCGTCATCATCATGACGGATGCCGACGTCGACGGCGCTCACATTGCCTCGCTCCTCATCACGTTCTTCTACCAGGAGATGCCCGAGCTGATCGAGCAGCAGCATCTCTTCCTTGCCGTGCCACCGCTCTACAAGCTCACCCACGGGGCCAAGTCGGTCTACGCGCGCAACGACAAGCACAAGGACGAGCTCGTCAAGCGCGAGTTTCCCGCCAACGCCAAGGTCGAGATCAACCGCTTCAAGGGCCTGGGCGAGATGAATGCGCCGCAGCTCAAAGAGACGACCATGGACGCGGGCAAGCGCACGCTGCTCCGGGTGGCCATCGACAAGGCCGACAGGTCGGCGACGACGGACGCCGTCAACGCCTTGATGGGCTCCAAGCCCGAGGCGCGCTTCCGCTTCATCCAGGAGCACGCCGCCTTCGCCAAAGATCTGGATATTTGAACCCGATCGCGGCTCGCCGTTCTCAAGCGTCAGCTGCGCCGCCTGCCTTGCCCCGCCTCGCGCGCTTGATTGGGAGCAGCGGCGCTTTGCGGTCGACGGGGCGTGCCGGTGGCTCCGTGCTCGTGACTTGTCCGACCGAGAATGGATCGCTGGCCGGGAAGGTCTGTGCGAGCGCGCGATCCAGCTCGGCCTCGCGGCGGTTGCGCAATTTGTCTCGTCGCGTTGCTGTGACCTTGGTCATCGATGCTGCCCCTCTGGGAGCGCCGCGACCCCGCCTTCGCTTGGGCATGTGGTACCGAACCCGTTGCGTGGCAACCCCAGCGCTCGGAACGTGTTCGAAGCCGTTTGCGCCTCTCGGGCGGCCCCCAATAGAAAAGGGCGCCGAGAAGTCCGGCGCCCCGTCAGACCCTGAGCCGAACCGGCTTCTCAGGTCTTCTTCTTCTTCATCTTGGTGCGCTTGACGGGCTTCTTCTTTTTCTTGTGCATCGCGAGCTTCTTCTTTTTCTTCTTCATCACCACCTTCTTTTTCTTCTTCTTCTTCGAAACGGCGGTCGTCTGCACGAGCGAATCCTGATGCAGGCCGTCGAGCTTGAGTGCACCAGCCTGCGCGCCCGGCGCAGCCAAGAGAAGTCCGGCCAGCGCCAAGGCGGCCAGGCTCAATGTCGTCTTCATGTGGAGGTTTCCTTTTGCATTGCTGCGTTTGCACTTCCCCGGTGCGGACGCGACATTGCCGCAAAGCGCATTTATCAATTCCTAACCACGTCGAGAAAGCCCAATATCTGCCGCGCCAATAGAAATATTTGGCCTCCATTCAGCTCTCGTTAATGTTGGGTGACCCCGCGGCGCACCGATGCCCATGCGGCACCCGTCACGCCATCAGCCAGGCACGCATTGCCCGGTTGACGGCTTGTGGTCGCTCCAACGTCGAGAGGTGCCCGCAATCTGGGATGATCTCGAGGTGTGCGCCGGGGATCGCGCTTGCCATCTCCTGCGACAGCTCGGGCGGGGTCAGCGCGTCCTGGCGGCCAACGACAATGAGCGTCGGCACGCGGATGTGTGCAAGCAGGGGCCGGCTGTCGGGCCGGCTCATGATCGCGGCCTGCTGGCGCTTGAAGGCCTCCGTGCCGGTGTCGGCTCCCATCTCGAGGACGGTCTCGACCAAGTCCTTGTCGCCGAGACGCGCCGCGTGGATCAGCGCGCCGAGCAGCGTCTCCTGCACCTTGCGCGTCCCTTCGCGCTCGGCAAGCGCCATGAGCGTGCGGCGTTGCTCGCTGCGCTCGGGTGTCTCGGGACGCGCGTGCGTATCGAGCAGGGCGAGCTTGGTCACGCGCTCGGGCGCCTGGCGCAGGACCTCGCAGGCGATGAAGCCGCCCATGGACAGCCCCGCGAGCGCGAACTGCGCCGGCGCTGCCGCTAGGATCGAGCGGGCGATCCCCGTCATCGAATTGTCACCCGTATGATCTGCCACCGTCATGTCGGCGACGTCGCCAAGGGCGGCGAGCTGCGGCTCCCACAAGGCCCGGGTGCACAAGAGGCCCGGCACCAGCACGAGGCTCGTCGTCATGGCGTGTATTCTCCCTTTTGTGCGCTTGGCCGCTCGTTTCTCACCGGGCCAACGACCCGCAAAGTCAGCGGCCTGGATGCAAGCTGGCCGCAGTAGCGGCCTGCGACAATAGATTTTTCATGTTGCACGCCGCCGTCTTCTTGCTTTCCGTGGCGAACAGTGCCATCTACCAGCCACCAACGGGCGCAGGGGATCGCTTTCATAGATCATTTCCCCGAGCTTCGAGCTTTCCCGTTAGGCCCTTTGCGGCTGGTTCCCCCTGCGCTCACATTGTCGAAATCGCGCCCGTGACGCGTCGCGCGGTGTCGACTCGACTGTGAAGACGCACGGAGAAACTTTCTTTTGCAAACCGCAACGTTCGCTGAGCTCGGGCTCAGCGCGAAAGTCCAGGCTGCCGTCCAGGCCGCCGGCTATACCGAACCTACCCCCATCCAGGCTCAGGCCATTCCGGTCGCCGTAACCGGTCGCGACGTGCTCGGCATTGCGCAGACCGGCACCGGCAAGACCGCCGGCTACGTGCTGCCGCTGCTGGCGCGACTCGAGAGCGGGCGCGCCAGGGCGCGCATGCCGCGCTCGCTGATCCTCGCGCCGACGCGCGAGCTTGCGGCCCAGGTGGAGCAGAGCTTCGAGAAATACGGCATCAACCACAAGCTCAGCGTGGCCCTGCTGATCGGAGGGGTCTCCCCCGATGAACAGCTGCGCAAGCTCGACCGCGGCGTCGACGTGTTGATCGCCACGCCCGGCCGCCTGCTCGATCACTTCGGACGCGGCAAGATCCTGCTGACCGGAGTGGAGATCCTGGTCATCGACGAAGCCGACCGCATGCTCGACATGGGCTTCATCCCCGACATCGAGAAGATCTGCAAGCTGCTGCCCGCCACGCCGACAGACCTTGTTCTTCTCGGCCACCATGCCGACCGAGATCAAGCGCCTGGTCGACACCTTCCTCAAGGATCCCGTGCGCATCGAGGTCACGCGGCCGGCGACGGCGGCAACGACCATCACCCAGCTTTTCCGCTACTGCCCCACGATCGAGGACTGGCAGAAGCGCGAGATGCTGCGCGAGCTGATCCGCTCCGAGCATGTCAAGAACGCCATCATCTTCTGCAACCGCAAGCGCGACGTGGCGATCCTGCTCAAATCGCTCCTCAAGCATGGCTTCAACGCGGGCGCGCTGCACGGCGACATGGACCAGATGAGCCGCACGGCCACGCTCGATGCCTTTCGCGAGGGCCGCATCACCCTGCTGGCGGCGAGCGACGTGGCCGCGCGCGGCCTCGACATCCCCGACGTGAGCCACATCTTCAACTTCGACGTGCCTTGGCAATCCGACGACTATGTGCATCGCATCGGCCGCACGGGCCGAGCCGGCAAGGAGGGGCGCTCGCTCACGCTGGTAACTCCCGACGATGCCAAGCAGCTCAAGGACATCGAGCACATGCTCGGAGCCGCCGTGACCTGGATCGGCGATCCGCCGAGTGCCGAGGACCTGGCGGCCGGCCGGCGAGGCCGCGGACGCGGCGGACGTGGAGGCCGGCCATCCCCCGGCACCCGCGACGCGCGCGGCGGTCGCAGCCGTGGTGGGCCGCAACGCTCCGAGCGCAACGGCGCGCACGCGCCGGCAACGCCCAACGGTCACGCGCAGCCGGCTCCACCTCTTGCCGCTGCTCCATCCACCCCTACCGCACAAGAGCCCGCCCAAGAGCGCCCGCGCCGGGAACGCACCAACGCACGGCCGCCGCGGGGCGAGAAGCCGCCTCGGCCCGAGCGCACCGAGGGAAGGCCGCGACAGCAGGCAAGGCCACCACGTGAGGCCCGCCAGCCCTGGGAGCCGCGGCCGCCGCGCCAGCACGATCGCAGCCGCGACGACAACCGGCCGGCTCCAGTCGGCCTCGGGGATCACGTGCCCGCGTTCCTGAAGAAGACGACGCGAACCGCGCAGTAGCCATGATGAGGTCGGGGCGGACAAGGCTCCGCTCCGGTTCATCCGCGCCTCCCCGTTGGGCCCCTCGACCCCGGCGGACGCTGCTCCTATCCTGGGCGCATGACCACCAATAGCTCCAGCGCGTCGACGCCGGCAAAAATCCTGAGCCAACTGTGGTACGCCGCCGGCGGCGAGCCTGGCGCGCTCGAAAGCGTCACGCTCACAGGGCAGGACCCCGCGCTGCCTTCCTCATTCCGCCTAGGCACCTTGGCGCAGGTCACGATCGCCGGTGCAGGCCTCGCAGCCGCCCAGATTCACAAACAGCGCGGTGGACCCGGCCAAACCGTCGCGGTCGACATGCGCCATGCGGCCATCGAGTTCCGCAGCGAGCGCTACATGCGCATCGCCGGCAAGCCGCCGGCCTCCCCGTGGGACAAGATCGCTGGCGTCTACACGACGGGTGACGGCCGCTACGTGCGCCTCCACACCAACTTCCCGCATCATCGCGATGGAATTCTCAAGTTGCTCGGATGCGAGTACGAGCGCGCGGCCGTTCAAGCGACACTCACGAAATGGCAAGGCGAGAGGTTCGAGACTGCCGCAGCGGACGCCGGCCTCGTCGCCACCATGATGCGCTCACCCGATGAATGGGCAGCGCACCCGCAGGGGCGCGCCGTCGCCGAGCTGCCGGTGCTCGAGATCAGCAGGATCGGCGAGGCCCCGGCTCGGCCACCGCCACGGGTTGGCGAGCGCCCGCTTTCCGGTATTCGCGTGCTCGACCTCACGCGCGTCATCGCCGGTCCCGTGTGCGGGCGCACGCTCGCCGCACACGGCGCCGACGTGATGCGCATCACGGCCCCGCATCTGCCGGCCCTGCCCGAGCTCGACATCGACACGGGCCGCGGCAAGCTCTCGGCAGCCCTCGATCTGCGCGCCGACGAGGAGCGCGAGCGCCTTGCCGCACTGCTGCGCGAGGCGCACGTGTTCGTGCAGGGCTATCGGCCCGGCGCCATCGCCGCGCACGGCTTCTCGCCCGAAGCTTGCGCCGAGATCAGGCCCGGCATCGTCGCCGTATCGCTGTCGGCCTACGGCCACGCCGGGCCGTGGGCGGGACGGCGCGGCTTCGACTTGCTGGTGCAGACCGCGAGCGGCATCAACTACGCCGAGGCCGAGGCCGCCGGTGTCTTGCCGAGACCCAAGGAGCTGCCCGCCCAGGCGCTCGATCATGCGGCAGGCTATCTGATGGCGTTCGGCGCCATGATGGCGCTTGCCCGCAAGGCGCGGGAGGGCGGCTCCTGGCATGTGCGCGTTTCGCTGGCGCAGGCCAGCCACTGGCTCGAGAGCCTCGGGCGCGTCGACAACGGTCTTGCCGGCCCCGATCCCAAGCTCGACGACGTCGCCGACCTGCTCGATGAGATCGACACGTCCTTCGGCCGACTCACCTTTGTGAAGCACGCCGCCAGGCTTTCCGAGACACCCCCCTTCTGGGCTCGGCGGCCGGTGCCTCTCGGCACCCACGCGCCCGTGTGGCCTCTCTGAATTCAACGTTTCCGCTTCGGCTTCTTCTTCGCCTCGGCGCGTCGCCCCGCCGCGAGCGCGCCGCGCGCCCATTCCACCATCTCGTCGGGATCGTCGAGCAGGCGCTCAGGTGCGCGCCAATAGGCGCCGACCTGCACCGCCTTGCCCCTTGCCTCATAGCTGAAAGGCGCGAGCCCCTCGGCCTCGTAGGTGCTGCGATTGCCGTCGTCGACCTTCAAGTAGAGCGTATCGCGCAGCACGAGGGCAAAGATCACGCCATCGCAGTAAAGGCCGGCACCGCTGAACATACGCCGGCTGGTCACGTGGCCCAGGCCCTCGAGCTGATCCTTCAGGAACTCGAGGAAGTCGGCGCTTGCGGCCATCCGCGCCTCACTTTCCCTCGCGCGGATCCGCAAGCTTCAGCTGCTCGAGGATGGTGGTGACGACCCGCCGCGGCGACATGGCGATGTTGACGATGACCGGGTGCTCCTCTCCCCCCGGCTCTTCCAGCACTGAGAGCTGGCTGTCGAGCAGGCTGGCCGGCATGAAGTGGCGCTTGCGTGCGCCGAGCCTCTGGCTGATGAGGGTGCGATCGCCCTTGAGATAGACGAGCCGCACGCCGCGCCTGGCGCCGATGATGCGCCCGCGATAGGCGCGCTTGAGAGCGGAGCATGAGACGATGCCGGGCTCGGCGCGTTCGAGCCGCTCGTCGATCCACCGGGCAATCGCTGCAAGCCAGGGCGCACGGTCAGCGTCGTCGAGCGGCTGGCCACTGCGCATCTTTTCGATATTGGCGGGCGGATGGAAGCTGTCGGCGTCGCGGAACGGCCAGCCCAGGACCTTCGCGAGACCGGCGCCCGTCGTACTCTTGCCGCAGCCCGCCACGCCCATCAGCACGATGACGAGCGGGGCCGCAGCGTCGGCGCTCGGGCTCATTGCCGCGGCTCCGCGCCGCCTGGCTCGGCCGACTTCGGCTCGACATGGCCGCCGAAGCCTTTGCGCATGGCGGAGAGCACCTTCTCGGCGAAGGTGTGGTCCTGGCGCGAGCGGAACCGGGCATAGAGCGCGGCCGTCAACACCTCGGCCGGCACCGCCTCCTCGATCGCCGCCTGCACGGTCCAGCGGCCCTCGCCCGAGTCCTCCACGTGGCCGGAGTAGCCCGCGAGGCTCGCGTCCTGGGCGAGCGCCGCCGCGGTGAGGTCGAGCAGCCAGGAGGTGATGACGCTGCCGCGCCGCCACACCTCGGCGACGTCGGCGACGTCGATGTCGAGCCGCAGATCCTCCGCCACTTGCGACGAGCCGGCGTTCTTCAGGATATCGAACCCCTCGGCGATCGCCTGCATCATGCCGTATTCGATGCCGTTGTGGATCATCTTGACGAAGTGCCCGGCCCCGCTCGGGCCGGCGTGCAGGTAGCCCCGCTCGGCGCGGGGATCGCGTCCGGTGCGGCCGGGGCTGGCGGGGATTTCGCCCTTGCCGGGAGCCAGCGCGGCGAAGATGGGGTCGAGCCGTGCGACGGCGGCGTTCGCACCGCCGATCATCAGGCAATAGCCGCGCTCGAGCCCCCACACGCCGCCGGAGGTGCCGACGTCGAGATAGTGGATACCCTTGGGCCGGAGCTCGCGGGCGCGGCGCACATCGTCCTTCCAGAAGGTGTTGCCGCCGTCGATCAGGGTGTCGCCGATCTCGAGCAGAGAGCCGAGCTCGGCCACGGCCGCCTCCGTGACGGGACCCGCAGGCAGCATGATCCAAACCACCCGCGGCTTCTGCAGGGCGCCCACCAGCTGGCCGACGCTTGCGCAAGGCGTAGCTCCGTCGGCGGCAAGGCCGCGGCCCGGATCGGGATCGCGGTCATAGACGACGCAGGCGTGGCCAGCGCGCATGAGCCGCCGGGCGATATTGGCGCCCATGCGGCCCAGGCCCATCACGCCGATCTGCATCGCTTTCCCCCTTCTCCCTCTCCCCGAAAGCGGGGAGAGGGGATACTCGCACCGTTCAATTCGGGACCAAACCGCTATAGCCTGTTTGCCTCCGGCACGCATCAGCAGACGAGATTGCGCACCCATGACACCAACTGATCTCCCCTATACGTCCGCGGCGAACCTGGCCCGCATGATCCGGTCCAAGGAGGCTTCCGCCGTCGAGGTCATGCGCACGACGCTGGCGCGGGCCGAAAGCGTGCAGGCCGCCACCAACTGCTTCATCACCCTGTGCGCCGAGGAGGCGCTGGCCGGTGCTGCCGCCGCCGACACGGCCCTCGCCCGGGGCGCCGAGCCAGGGCCGCTGCACGGCGTGCCGTTTCACGTCAAGGACCTCGTCAATACCAAGGGGGTGCGCACGACTTTTGCCTCCTACATGTACGAGCACAACGTGCCCGCGGCAGACTCTGTCTCGGTGGCGCGGCTCAAGCAGGCCGGCGCCATCCTGATCGGCAAGACCACGACGCCCGAGTTCGGGCACATGCCCTTCACGGAGGCGCGCCTCTTCGGCCGCACCTGCAATGCCTGGGATGCGAGCCGCACCAGCGGCGGCTCCTCGGGCGGCGCCGCGGTTGCCGTCGCAGCCGGCGTCGCCCCGATCGGGATCGGCACCGACGCCGGCGGCTCGACACGCATTCCCGCAGCCTGCAACGGCGTGGTCGGCTTCAAGCAGTCGGCGGGCGTGGTGCCGCACGACATGGCACCCGAGGTGTTCGCCAACTTCTCCTCGATCAATCCCATGTCGCGCACTGTGCTCGATGCGGCGCTGATGCTTGAGGCGATGGCGGGCCTGCACGCCTGCGACCCCTATTCCTACGGGGCCCCATCGACGGGCTTCGTCGCGGCGGCCCAGGCCCAGGGCTCCCTGAAGGAAATGCGCATCGCCTGGCGGCCTCTGCTCGCCAATACGGCAATCGACGCGGAAGTGCTCGACGCGTGCGAGCGCGCGGCCATGACGCTCGGCGAGCTGGGCGCCGTCGTCGAGCCGATGGATGACGACATGGAGCCGATCGAGCCCATTTGGTTTGCCTACGCCTCCGCGCTGTGGAACGCACGCTTCCGCGCCCTGCTGCCGCAGTGGGGCAACCGGTTGAGCCCGACGCTCGTGAAGCAGATGGAGCTCGGCCGCGACACGACCGGCGAGGCGGTCGGCCGGGCGCTGCTCGGGCGCACCGAGCTCTATCGCAAGGTGCAGGGCTGGTTTGAGCGTTTCGATGTGATCGCCATGCCCACGCTGACGCGGACGGCAATCCCCATCGAGGAGCGGCTGTTCGAGCCGATCGAGATCGAGGGGCGCAAGATCGATACCGTGCGCAAGGCATGGTATCCCTATACCCACCCATTCAATCTCACGGGCCACCCCGCGGTCACGCTTCCCTGCGGCTTCCACAGCGACGGCCTGCCGATGGCGATCCAGCTCGTCGGCCGGCGCTTCGAGGACGCACGCCTACTGCGTGTTGCGGCGCTGTTCGAGCAGGCGCGGCCGTGGGCGGCGAAACGCCCGGCCATCGAGGGGCTCGCCGGCTGAGCGTTTACACATTCTTCACCAGTCCGGCGATGAGTTCGCCGCGCAAGACCACAGCGCTGGTAGGCTTGTGAGCGTGCAGCCCTCTGGGGCGCGCGTGTGCCCCCAGGGGGCTGAATTGACCGACCAAACGATGTCGGCGGCAGCCCACAGGGAGCAACGTGCCATGAAGGGTTCAATTGTCAGGTTCTTGCGAGACGATACCGGCACAGCGGCCATCGAGTATGGCCTCTTGGCCGCGCTGATCGCCGTCCCGCTGATTTCCGCGGCCAAAGCCGCGGGACTAGCGATCGTCGCCACGTTCAATCAAGTCACCGATGCCATGCAGTGACGCCCGGCCGGGATCGAGGCAACGCCTTCTCGTGCAAGCGCCGGCATCTGAGATTTGCCTGGACACCCGCCCTGCCGCGCAGCCACGTCAGAACATGCCGAGCGCCAGCTTGGCCTCGTCGGACATGCGGTCCTTGTCCCAGGGCGGGTCGAAGGTGAGCTTCACCGTCACCTGGCCCGACCCCCGGCACGGCCGCGACCGCGTTCTCGACCCACACGGGCATCTCGCCCGCAACCGGGCAGCCCGGCGCAGTGAGCGTCATGTCGATGGCGATGTTGCGGTCGTCGTCGACATCGATCTTGTAGATCAGGCCCAGCTCGTAGATGTCGGCGGGGATCTCGGGGTCGTACACGGTCTTGAGCGCGGCCACGATGTCGGCGGTGAGCTGCTCCAGCTGCTCGGCCGGGATCGACGAGCCAGGCGCAGGCTCGGCCGCCGCTGCTTTCTCTGCCGTTCCACTGTCCATCGTCGGCTCCAAACTGCACATCGCCCGCGAAGCGCGTAGGTCGGGTCAAGCGCCAGCGATGACCCAACACAAATCTCTGCACCACCCGTGTTGGGTCTGGGCTTCGCTCGACCCAACCTGCATCGGCATTCCAACCGGTCGTCTCACGCGAAGAAATCGTGCGCCTTGATCAGCGCTTCGGCCAGTGTATCGATCTCGGCCTTGGTGTTGTACATGGCGAACGACGCCCGGCACGTGGCCGTCACGCCGAGCCGGTCCATCAGCGGCTGGGCGCAGTGATGCCCCGCCCGCACCGCCACGCCCGAGCGGTCGATGATGGTGGAGATGTCGTGCGGGTGCAGGCCGTCGATCGAGAACGAGACGATGGCACCCTTGTCCCGTGCGCTGCCGTGGATCTTGAGCCAGTTGAGCTCCCGCAGCCGCTCGTGCGCGTAGTCCTTGAGCTCGGCCTCGTGGGCGGCGATGCGCTCGCGGCCGACCTGCATCATGTAGTCGAGCGCAGCGCCCAGCCCGATCGCCTGCACGATCGGCGGCGTGCCGGCCTCGAACTTGTGCGGCGGCTTGCCGTAGACGACGCGATCGGTGTGCACGCTCTCGATCATATCGCCGCCGCCTTGATAGGGCGGCATGTTCTCGAGGTGCTTCCTCTTGGCGTAGAGCACGCCGATGCCCGAGGGCCCGTAGGTCTTGTGGCCGGTGAAGGCGTAGAAGTCGCAATCGAGATCCTGCACATCGACGGGAAGGTGCACGGCCGCCTGCGCGCCGTCGACGAGCACCGGGATGCCGCGGGCATGGGCGCGCTTGATCACCTCCTTGATCGGCACCAGCGTGCCCAGCACGTTCGACATGTGCGTGATGGCGACAATCTTGGTGCGCTTGGTCAGCAGCTGCCTCGAACTCATCGATGAGGAAATCGCCATTGTCGGAGATCGGCGCCCATTTCAGCACGCAGCCCTTGCGCTCGCGGTGAAAATGCCAGGGCACGATGTTGGAGTGGTGCTCCATGATTGAGAGCACGATCTCGTCGCCCTTCTGGAAATCCACGCCGAAGGAGCTGGCGACCAGGTTGACCCCATCCGTAAGGTTGCGCGTGAAGATGATCTCCTCCACGCTCGGCGCATTGAGGAAGCGGCGCACGGTCTCGCGCGCGTCCTCGTAGCGGGCCGTGGCGGCGTTGGAGAGGAAATGCAGCCCGCGATGGACGTTGGCGTATTCCATCTTGTAGGCGTAGTCGATGGCATCGAGCACCGAGCGCGGCTTCTGCGCCGAGGCGCCGTTGTCGAGATAGACGAGCGGCTTGCCATAGATTTCCCGAAACAGGATCGGGAAATCGGTGCGGATGGTCTCCACGTCGTAGGCGGCCTCGGCCGCAGCCTCGCCTGCGACGTCGCTCTCGTTCGTCATTGCCGTCATTTGCGCCTCCGCTGCCGCTGCAGCGCTTGTTGCAAGCCCCCGGCCGTCAGACCGAGAGCTGCGCCAGCCGGTCCTTGGCAAGCTCACCCAGAGCTTCGCGGACGGCTACGTCCTCGATCTTGTCGAGCGCCTCGACGATGAAGCCCTCGATCAGCAGCCCGCGCGCCTCCTCGGGGGGAATGCCGCGCGAGCGCAGGTAGAACATCATGTCCTCGTCGAGCTCGGCAGCCGTCGAGCCGTGGCCGCACACCACGTCGTCGGCCCAGATCTCGAGCTCGGGCTTGGAGTTCGAACTCGGCATCGGGCGAGAGCATCAGCACCTGCGCCATCTGCTTGCCGTCGCTCTTTTGCGCATCGGGGCGTACGATCACCTTGCCCTGGAACACGCCGCGGGCGCGGTCGGCCAGCACGCCCTTGAAGAGCTCGCGGCTCTCGCAAGCAGGCACGGCGTGGTCCACCACCAGCGTGGTGTCGATGTGCTCGGTCCCGCGACCCAGAAACAGTCCGGAGAGGTCGATCTTGCCGCGCTCGCCCCCGAAGGTGACGAAGATGTCGTTGCGCGCGAGCCCGGTCGCGGCGGTGAGCTGGAAAGCGCGGTAGACGGCGCCGCCTCCAAGCGTCGCGCGCGACGTGCCCAGATGGCTCCCTGCCGCGCCCGCCAGCGTGCACGTGACGTGGGCGAGACGCGCGCGGTCGGCAAGCGTGATCTCGCTCAACGTGTTGGCTTGTCCGGGCCCGGCACCGTCGAGACCGACGTGGGCCTCGATCAGGGTAGCACGCGCGCCTGATGCCAGCCGCACCACGTTGCGGGTCGTGACGAGCCGTCCCTCCTTGCCGGCGCGGGCGAACACGAGGAGGAGCGGCCTCGCAAGCTCGCGGCCGCCGGCGATGTCGATGACGGCCCCATCGGTCATGAACGCGGTGTTGAGCGCGATCACCGCCCCTTGGCCAGGCACCTGCTCGGCGATCAGCTCGCCACCGCGATCGGTGGACCGGGTCAGCGCCGCGGCCAGCGGCTCGATCGCGACGCCATCGAGGCCAACGCCGGCCGAAAGATGCGGCGCATAGACGCCGTCGACGAACACGACGCGATGGGCATCGAGCACCGCCAAGGCACCGAGCGCAGCATCGATCTCTTCGGCTGCGACTTCGCCTGCCGCGCCGACCGCCGGCGGCAGCGCCTCCTTCAGGGCAACGCGCAGGTCGGTGTACTTCCACTCCTCGATGCGGCGATGCGGCAAACCGAGCGCGGCGAAGCTGCCGATGGCAGCCTTGCGCGCCTCGGCCACGGCGCGGCCGCCGGGCAACTTCGGGGCCACGACCTCGAAGTTGCGCGACAAGGCCTGCTCGGCCTTGGTCTTGGTTGCAGCCACAGTCATGCGAGCGCCTCCGCAGCGCCGTCGTTCGTCATGAGCATCCGAGCCTCAGGCGGCCTTGGTCTTGAACTCGGCATAGCCGGACTTCTCCAGCTCGAGCGCCAGTTCCTTGCCGCCCGACTTCTGGATCTGGCCCCCCACCATCACGTGCACCTTGTCGGGCACGATATAGTTCAGCAGGCGCTGGTAGTGGGTGATGACGAGCATCGCCCGCTCCGGTGACCTGAGCCGGGTGACGCCCGCCGAGACCACGCGGACGGCATCGATGTCGAGGCCCGAATCCGTCTCGTCGAGCACACACAGCGTGGGCTGCAGCACGGCCATCTGCAGCACCTCCATGCGCTTCTTCTCGCCGCCGGAGAAGCCGACATTGAGCGCCCGCCTGAGGATCTCGTCGGCGATGCCGAGCGTTGCCGCTTCCTCGCGCACGCGCCGCAGGAACTCGGGGGTGGTGAGCTCCTTCTCGCCGCGCTTGCGCTTGACCGCATTGAGCGCCGTGCGCAAGAACGTCATGGTGGCGACGCCGGGGATCTCGATCGGGTACTGGAAGGCCAGGAACACGCCCTTGGCGGCGCGCTCGTCGGGCTGCATGGCAAGCACGTCCTCCCCATTCCAGAGAACAGCGCCGCCCGTCACCTCGTAGCCCTCGCGCCCCGCCAGCACGTAGGCAAGCGTCGACTTGCCGGAGCCGTTCGGCCCCATGATGGCATGCACCTCGCCCTTGGGGACACGCAGGCTGACCCCATTCAGGATCGTCTTGTCCTCCTCTGCCAGCTTGACGCGGAGGTCCTTGATCTCAAGCATTGCTCACGTCTTCTCCACTCGTGCGGGGCAGGCCCTCTTCGCGCGGGGCGAGCCCCGGGCATCAGGTCGTCTCTGGCCCTGAGCCCAGGTCGACCTCGGTCGCATAGAGCACGCCCATCCAGTCGCACTCCCCTTTGGCAGCTTTGCCGTTCTTGCTGAATTCGACCAGGAACGCCTCGCCCGGGCCGAACGTCTCCACCACCGTTCCCACGTCGCCCGTGCGCAGGGTGAACCCCGGGCTCGTCTTCGACAGGGCATTGCGCTGTTTACATTCCCGCTCGTCGATCTCCCGCCGCAGCCTCGCCGTCGTCATCGCCACTACGAAATCCGCCGCATCACGCATTTGCTCGCTCCTTGCCGACATGGCCCGACCGACGCGAACGCTGCCGGCCGGCCTTCCCTGGTTGCTCCTCGCTACCCCACTGGGCCGGGTTGGGTCTCGGCCCCCATGCTTCTTGGCAGTCGTGGCACTACTTTCCCCAGCGCCAACCCCATTGTCCATCCGTCTTCGCGCGTGCCAAGGCGACAAATCCGGCTGTTAACATCAAAACGACCGCCCCCCACACGGCAATCTGCAAGGCGCCAGGCCCAGTTCCGCCATTTGGCTGCCATTTGAGCAGAATGACCGAGGCGCCCACATTCGCGACCGCGAAAGCCGCGGTTGCGACCCATCCCTTCCAATTGATGGGCGTGGCACCATAGCCGTAGCGCTTCGGCGAGAACCAATAGTTGCTCATCCCACCGAGCCTTCCAACGACACGCCGATCAGCTTCTGCGTCTCGGCCATGAACTCCATGGGCAGCTGCTGCAGCACGTCGCGCACGAAGCCGTTGACGATCAGCGCCACCGCCTCCTCGGCCGACAAGCCCCGCTGCCGGCAATAGAACAGCTTGTCATCCGAAATCTTCGAGGTGGTGGCCTCGTGCTCGAAGTGGGCGCTGGCGTTCTTGGCCTCGATGTAGGGCACGGTGTGGGCGCCGCACTTGTCGCCGATCAGCAGCGAGTCGCAATTGGTGAAGTTGCGCGCCCCGGTCGCCTTGCGATGCGCCGAGACGAGCCCGCGGTAGGTGTTGTTGGAGTGCCCGGCGGCGATGCCCTTGGAGATGATCCGGCTCGAGGAGTTCTTCCCCAAGTGGATCATCTTGGTGCCGCTGTCGACCTGCTGGTAGCCGTTGGAGACGGCAATCGAATAGAACTCGCCGCGCGAGTTGTCGCCGCGCAGGATGCAGCTCGGGTACTTCCAGGTGATGGCCGAGCCGGTCTCCACCTGCGTCCAGGAGATCTTGGAGTTGCGGCCGCGGCAGTCGCCCCGCTTGGTGACGAAATTGTAGATGCCGCCCTTGCCGTTCTTGTCGCCGGGATACCAGTTCTGCACGGTCGAATACTTGATCTCGGCATCGTCGAGCGCGATCAGCTCGACCACGGCGGCGTGCAGCTGGTGCTCGTCGCGCATCGGCGCCGTGCAGCCCTCGAGGTAGGAAACGTAGGCGCCCTTGTCGGCGATGATGAGGGTGCGCTCGAACTGGCCGGTCTGCTTCTCGTTGATGCGGAAATAGGTGGAGAGCTCCATGGGGCAACGCACGCCCGCGGGCACGTAGACGAACGAGCCGTCCGAGAACACCGCCGAGTTGAGCGAGGCATAGAAATTGTCGGACTGCGGCACCACCGTTCCCAGGTACTTCTTGACGAGCTCGGGATGATTGCGCACCGCCTCCGAGATCGCACAGAAGATGACGCCGGCCTTGGCCAGCTCCTCCTTGAAGGTCGTCACCACGGACACGCTGTCGAACACCGCGTCGACCGCCACGCGCGCGCCGTTCTGCGCGCCGGCCCCTTTGACGCCGGCAAGGATCTCGCGCTCCCGCAACGGGATGCCGAGCTTCTCGTAGGTGCGCAGCAGCTCGGGATCGACATCGGCCAGGCTCTTGGGCCCCTCCGTCGACTTGGGCGCTGCGTAGTAATGGAGGTTCTGAAAATCGATCTTGGGATAGTGCACGTTGGCCCAGGTCGGCTCCGTCATGGTCTGCCAGCGCCGGAAGGCCTCGAGCCGCCACTCCAGCATCCATGCCGGCTCGCCCTTCTTCTCCGAGATGTAGCGCACGATGTCCTCGTTGAGGCCCTTCGGCGCCTTCACCGTCTCGATCTTGGTCTCGAAGCCGTACTTGTACTGGTCGACGTCGATCCTCTGCACCTGATCGATCGTCTGCTGCACTGCTGGCATCGGCGTTGCTTTCCTTCTTACTTCGTCTCTTTGGCTATGCCACCGCGCGCTCGCGGCGTGCCATCGCGATTTGGCTCCACGCATCGATGAAGGCGGCGACATCGCGTTCCGTCGAGGCAGAGCCCAGGCTGATGCGGATCGTGGCGCGGGCGACATCGGCGGCGAGCCCCATTGCCGCCAGCACGTGGCTTGCGCCGACCTTGCCGGAGGAGCACGCCGCACCGGCGCTGACTGCAATGCCCTTGAGGTCGAGGCCAATCACCAGCGTCTCGGCATTGGCGCCCGGCAGCGCCACGCTCGTCGTGTTGGGCAGGCGATCCACCGCCGCGGCCACGATCACGGCCCCGGGCGTGACCCTGCGCACCTGCGCCTCGAGCCCGTCGCGCAAGCTGCGCACGCGCTTCATATCGGCCAGATCGTCTCGAGTTGCCTCGGCCACCGCGCCGAAGCCAGCGATGGCCGCCACATTCTCCGTGCCGGCCCGACGCCGCCGCTCCTGGCCGCCGCCGGCAACAAAGGGCCGCAGGCTCGCACCGTCGCGAATGACGAGTGCGCCAACACCCTTGGGACCGCCGAGCTTGTGGGCGGAGAGCGTCAGGTAGTCGACGCCGAGCGTGCGCATGTCGACGGGAACCCGGCCGGCCGCCTGAACGGCATCGGTGTGGATGGCAAACCCGTGCTCGCGGGCGAGCCTCGCTACATGGGCCACCGGCTGCAGCGCGCCCGTCTCGTTATTGGCCATCTGCAAGGACAGGAGCGCACGCGTGCCCCCGAGGCGTGACAGATGGCGACCCAAGTCGCTCACGTTTGCCACGCCATCCGTCGTCGCCGGCACCTCGACGAACTCGGCTCCAGAGCTTCTCGCCGGTGCCAGTACGGAATCGTGCTCCATGGCGCACGTCAGGATGGCGGCCCAACCTCCGGCGAGCACCGCATTGTTGGCCTCGGTGCCGCCACTCGTGAACACCACCTCGGCCGGCCGGGCATTGACCAGGGCCGCAACACGCTCGCGCGCATCCTCGATCAGGCCCCTGGCGCGCCGGCCCTCGGCATGAGGAGAGGAAGGGTTGCCGACGACGTCGAGGGCAGCCATCATGGCCGCGCGCGCTTGCGGCCGCAGCGGCGCCGTAGCATTCCAGTCGAGGTATGTGCGCGCCCGGTTCATTCTCCGCCCGATCCCAAAACCTGTGCGGCGATCGGAAAGGCGCTCGCCCGCATGGCCAGCTTCTCCGCCGGGATGCCGTCGAGCACCTCCTGCAGGCTCACGCTCTCCAGAAACGAGGCGATCTGGTCGCTCAGCGCGTCCCACAGACCGTGCGTGAGGCAGCGCTGCCCCGGCATGCACGGCTTGTGCGCCTCCCCGCCGCAGCGGGTCATGCGCACGTCCTCCTCGACCGCCGCCATCACCTCCGCAACAGTGATGGCAGTAGCCGGCCGCCCCAGGCGATAGCCGCCGGCGCGGCCGCGAGCGCTCTCCACGAGGCCGGCGCGGCGCAGCTTCAGGAACAATTGCTCGAGGTAGGCGAGGGAAATCTGCTGCCGCTCGGCAATAGCCGGCAGCGCAAGAGCGCCGGCGGCGCCGTACTTGGCGAGGTCCGCCATCGCCATGACCGCGTATCTGCCGCGCGTGTTCAGCTCCACGATGCCTGTCTCCCGATCCGAGATACACGCCACGCCGCACTTGCGTTCGCCACCCCTGCCCGTGCTATGTGAGCCCGAGTGTCAGGCTGTGAGACACGCATCGAGACACGAGCCCCACAGACAGTTCAGGCAGGCATGACGACCACACGTCAGCTCTTTCGAACTGTTCTAAACTCTGCCGCGTATATGGAAATTCCGAGCGGCCAAGTCAAGTATTTTTCTTGCCTGCCTCATCCCCCAGACAGCGTGCGCCAAAGCCCGGGCATACAACGACCGGTCGGCGTACTCCCACCCAACAGCTGAGAGCGCACAAGAGCATGCCAGAGCTCATTATCAACGGGCCCGCCGGACGGCTGGAGGCCCGATACCACCACGAGGGCCGGGCCAACAGCCCAGTCGCCATCATTCTGCACCCGCACCCCCAATTCGGCGGCACGATGAACAATCAGGTGGTCTATCACCTGTACTATCTCTTCGTTGAGCGCGGCTTCTCGGTGCTGCGCTTCAACTTCCGCGGTGTCGGCCGCAGCCAGGGCTACTTCGACAATGGCCCGGGCGAGCTCGCGGACGCGGCCTCCGCGCTCGATTGGCTGCAGCTGCAGAACCCGGACGCGCGCTCGTGCTGGATCGCGGGGGTGTCTTTCGGCACCTGGATCGCCATGCAGCTGCTGATGCGCCGCCCCGAGATCGACGGCTTCATCTGCGTGGCGCCTCCGGCCAACCTCTACGACTACTCGTTCCTGGCACCGTGCCCGTCCTCGGGGCTGATGGTCAACGGCGACAAGGACCGCGTGGTGCCGACCGCCTCGGTGGCCGAGCTCGCCGCCAAGACCAAGGTGCAGAAGGGCGTCAAGATCGAGCACGCCGTGGTGCCCGAGGCCAACCACTTCTTCCAGGACCGCATGGAAGACCTGATGGAGATGGTCGGCACCTACCTCGACCGCCGCATCGTCGAGCTGGAGAAAGCCAAGGAGGAGTAGGCGGGGGGCGGCGCTCGCGCCCCTCCTCGTCATTCCGGCGCCGCTCGTGAACGAAGCGAGCGAGCGGGAATAGGCCGGAACCCAACGCACCGCAAAGGCAAGTGCATTTCGCATCCTCTGAGCGAAGACTGGTGCATGGGTCCCGTGCCGTCGGCGCCGCGCCTGCGGCGCGACGCCTGCACGGGATGACGTGAGCAGCAGCGTCGATACGCTATTTGCGCTCCTGGGCGCGGCGAAGGGCGGCGGCGAAGGCGCTCTCCCCCGGCGGCTGCGACGGCGAACGTGGCGGCGGAGCTGGACCACGTTGCGGCGGCGCCGGGCTCGGCTGGCGCGCGCCCGAGTTCCGATCGATGGCGCCTGACTTCATCGTGAGGGCGATGCGCTTCCGCGCCACGTCCACCTCCTTGACGCGCACCTTGACGACGTCGCCGGCTTTCACGACCTCGCGCGGGTCCTTGACGAAGCGGTCCGACAGCTCCGAGATGTGCACCAGGCCGTCCTGATGCACGCCCACGTCGACGAAGGCGCCGAACGCCGTGACGTTGGTGACGACGCCCTCGAGCTGCATGCCTGGCTCCAGGTCGGAGATCTTCTCGACGCCCTCCTTGAAGCTTGCGGTCTTGAACTCGGGGCGCGGGTCGCGGCCGGGCTTCTCCAGCTCCGCGATGATGTCGGTGACGGTGGGGATGCCGAAGGTGGCATCGGCAAACGCCGCGGGCTTCAAGGTCTTCAGGAAGACGCTGTCGCCGATGATCGCCTTCAGCGGCCGCTGCGTCGCCTCGGCGATCCTCTCCACCACAGGATAGGCCTCGGGATGCACGGCCGAGGCATCGAGCGGGTTCTTGCCGCCCATGATGCGCAGGAAGCCTGCGGCCTGCTCGAACGTCTTGGGGCCGAGGCGCGGCACTTTCTTGAGCGCGGTGCGCGTCTTGAAGGCGCCGTTGGCGTCGCGGTGGGCGACGATGTTGGCAGCCAGCGTCTGGTTGAGGCCCGAGACGCGCGCCAGCAGCGGCACCGAGGCCGTGTTGACGTCGACCCCGACCGAGTTGACGCAGTCCTCCACCACCGCGTCGAGCGAGCGGGCGAGCCCGGCCTGATCGACGTCGTGCTGGTATTGGCCGACGCCGATGGCCTTGGGCTCGATCTTGACCAGTTCGGCAAGAGGGTCCTGCAGCCGCCGCGCGATGGAGACGGCGCCGCGCAAGGACACGTCGAGATCGGGGAACTCCTTGGCCGCCAGCTCGGAGGCCGAATAGACCGAGGCGCCGGCCTCCGACACCATCACCTTGGTGAGCTTCAACTGGGGCATCTTGGCCATCAGCTCGGCGACGAGCTTGTCGGTCTCGCGGCTGCCGGTGCCGTTGCCGACGCTGACGAGATCGACCTTGTGCTTCATGCACAGGCCTGCCAGCGCGGCGAGCGCGCCGGCCCAGTCACGCCGCGGCTCGTGCGGATAGATGGTTGCCGTCTCCACGAGCTTGCCGGTGCCGTCGACCACCGCGACCTTGACGCCGGTGCGCAGGCCCGGGATCCAGACCCATGGTGACGCGCGGGCCGGCCGGCGCCGCGAGCAGGAGGTCCTTCAGGTTCTTGGAGAACACCATCGTCGCCTCGGCGTCGGCGCGCTCCTTGAGGCGGGCCAGCAGATCGGACTCCAGCGATGGCGCAAGCCTGGTCCTCCACGCTTGCCGTACCGTTTCGGCAAGCCAGGCATCGGCGGGACGTCCCCGTGCGCGCGATGCCGAACGCGGATCTGATCTTGAGCTCGGCCGGATGCGGCTTGCCCTCCTCGTGCGCCACGTCCAGATCGAGCGAGAGCACCCCCTCGTTGCGCCCGCGCAGCATGGCGAGCGCGCGGTGCGAAGGCATGTCCTTGATGCGCTGGCCGAACTCGAAATAGTCGGAGAACTTGGCGCCCTCGTCGGCCTTGCCCTTCTGCATCTTGGAGGCCAGCACGCCCTCGCCCCACTCCCATTCGCGCAAGGCGCCCACCACCGCCGGCGTCTCGCCGATGCGCTCGATCAGGATGTGTCGCGCCCCCTCGAGCGCAGTCTTGGCGTCGGCAACGCCCTTGCCGGCATCCGCGAACTTGGCGGCCTCCGTCTCCGGGTCGAGCGCGGGGTTCTCGAGCAGCATCTGGCTCAGCGGCTCGAGGCCCGCCTCGCGCGCGATCTGCGCCTTGGTGCGGCGCTTGGGCTTGTAGGGGGCATAGAGATCCTCCAGCTCCACCTTGGTCGCCGCGGCATTGATCGAGCGCGCCAGCTCGGGCGTCAGCTTGCCCTGCTCGTCGATGGTTTTCAGCACCGTTGCCCGCCGCTCCTCCAGCTCGCGCAGGTAGGAGAGGCGCTCCTCCAGCTTGCGCAGCTGCGTGTCGTCGAGCCCGCCGGTCTTCTCCTTGCGGTAGCGGGCGATGAACGGCACGGTCGCGCCTTCGCCCAGGAGGTCGACAGCTGCCGCCACCTGGGCCTCGCCCACGCCCAGCTCCGCCGCGATGCGGGCATTGATCTTGTCCATCACGCGTCTCTCACCGGCCTTTGGTCATATGGGCGCGGGCGCCCGAGGCGATGCTTGATGTGCGATTCTCGATCCGTCCGGTAGCCGGCCGGCGGCTTTGTCCCAGGGCGCGTTGTAGCGCACGAACAGGCCACGCGCGACCGCATAGCGCGCCACATCGAGGCACGCTCGTGGGATCGCGCGCAGTGCAACCGATCTTCGCGTCTGCCGCGCCCGTGCGATGGGCCCGCGGCCGCCTAGCCGACCTTGCTCAAGATTGCGCCCATATCAGCCTGGCTGAAGGCGCGCAGGGTCTGCGTGCGCACGTTGCCGCCCTTGGCCAACGTGAGCCCGAGAGCGGTGATGACTGTGTCGTCGGGAGCGTCGACCGTCGCGACGATGTCGTACTGGCCGAGCGTCCAATAGAGGTCCTTCACGGTGGCGCCGGCGGACTTCGCCAGCTCCTTGAAGGCCTCGGCACGCTTGGGCGAATCCTTGACGTTCTTGACGCCCTGATCGGTGAAATTCGCGAGCACAACATACATTGCCATGGGTGGTCCTCCTGTAAGAGCCCCCCGGCCCGAAACCAACTCCAATCTACGACAATTGCGGCGGCCGCTACAGGCAATTCGTTGCGAGGCGCCCCAACTGCTGCGCACGGCTCGATGCGGGTGCGCGGCTAGCTCGCGGAGGGCTCCAGCACGACGACGCCGTCCGGGCCAGCCACAATGGCTAGGCTGGCGATGCCAAGGAAGAGGCCGTTCTCGACCACGCCCGGAACGCGCTTCAGCGCCTCGTCCAGCATCTCCGGGCGCTCGATGCGCCCAAACCTGCAGTCGAGGATGCAGTTGCCGCCGTCGGTCACGAACGGCTGGCCGTCCTTGCCGAGCCGCAGCTCGACGTCACCGCGACAGCCCGCTTTCGCTGCCCCGGCCACGACCTGCTCGCGAGTGGTGGCAAGGCCGAAGCGGACCACCTCCACGGGCAGCGGAAACTTGCCGAGCGTCGCGACGCGTTTGGAGGCATCGGCGATGACGATCATGCGCTTCGAGGCGACGGCCACGATCTTCTCGCGCAGCAGCGCGCCGCCGCCGCCCTTGATGAGCCGCAAGCGGCCGTCGAGCTCGTCGGCGCCGTCGACTGTCAGATCGAGCGCAGGCGTCTCCTCGAGCGTGGTGAGAGGGATGCCGAGACCCTCGGCCTGCGCCCGCGTCGCCTCCGACGTCGGCACGCACGTGAGCTCGAGCCCCGCCTTCACCCGCTCGCCCACGAGATCGACGAACTTGGCCGCAGTCGAGCCGGTGCCGAGGCCCAGCTTCATGCCGTCCACGAGGTAGTCCAGCGCCCGCTCCGACGCCTGCTGCTTCCAGAGGTCGGCGCTCATGTATGGAGTCCCCTCTCCCCACTCTTCAGTGGGGAGAGGGCTAGGGTGAGGGGCAGCCACGCACGCCGCGCTGGCGCAAGTTCCTGCCCCTCACCCCGACCCTCTCCCCGCGCTGGCGCGGCTGGAGGAGCGGGTGGCGATGCGCGGGGAGAGGGGGGCGCACGCTCACAGCCCGCCCATCAGCATGTACTTGGTCTCGAGGAACTCCTCGATGCCGTGGTGGGAGCCCTCGCGGCCGAGGCCCGACTGCTTGTAGCCGCCGAACGGCGCCACCTCGTTGGAGATGATGCCCTCGTTGATGCCGATGATGCCGCATTCGAGCGCCTCGGCGACGCGCCACACGCGGCCGACGTCGCGGGCGTAGAAGTAGGCGGCAAGCCCGAACGGCGTGTCGTTGGCCATGGCGATGACGTCGGCCTCGGTCTTGAACTTGAAGAGCGGCGCCACCGGCCCGAACGTCTCCTCGCGCGCCACCATCATCTCCTGCGTGACGTTGGCGAGGATGGTGGGCTCGTAGAAGTTGCCGCCGCGGCGCATGCCGCTTGCCGCCGAGCACGATCTTGGCGCCGTGCGCGAGGGCGTCGGCGACATGCTCCTCGACCTTCTCGATCGCCGCCTTGTTGATGAGCGGGCCGGTGGTGACGCCCTCCTCGGTGCCGGCGCCGACCTTCATCCTCTTCACCTCGGCGGCAAGCTTCTGGGCGAAGGCCTCGTAGACGCCCTCCTGCACGTAGATGCGGTTGGCACAGACGCAGGTCTGGCCGGCGTTGCGGTACTTGGAGGCCATGGCGCCGGCTACCGCCTTGTCGAGATCGGCGTCGTCGAACACGATGAAGGGCGCGTTGCCGCCGAGCTCGAGGCCGAGCTTCTTGATGGTGGGCGCGCACTGCGCCATCAGCTTGGCGCCGATCTCGGTGGAGCCGGTGAAGGTGAGCATGCGCACGTCGGGGTTGGAGGTCAGCTCCTTGCCGATGGCGCTGGCCTTGCCGGTGATGACGTTGAAAACGCCCTTGGGGATGCCGGCGCGCTCGGCCAGCACCGCCAGCGCCAGCGCCGTGAGCGGCGTCTCGGAGGCCGGCTTGCACACCACCGTGCAGCCGACAGCCAGCGCCGGGGCCACCTTGCGCGTGATCATGGCGGCGGGGAAGTTCCACGGCGTGATGGCCGCCACCACGCCGACCGGCTGGCGGATGACGACGATGCGCGCGTCGGCCTTGAAGGTGGGGATGGTCTCGCCGTAGACGCGCTTGGCCTCCTCGGCGAAGAACTCGACGAAGCCCGCGGCATAGACGATCTCGCCCTTGGCCTCGGCCAGCGGCTTGCCCTGCTCGTTGGTGAGCAGCAGGGCCAGCTCGTCGGCGTGCTCGATCATCAGATCGAACCACTTGCGCACGATCCTGGAGCGCTCCTTGGCCAGCATCTTGGACCAGGCGGGAAGCGCGCGGTTGGCGGCGGCGATGGCTGCCCGTCGTCTCGGCCTCGCCGAAGTCGGGCACGCGCGCCATGATGTCGCCGGTCGCCTTGTTGGTGACGGGCAGCTTGGGCTCGCCGATCCACTGGCCGTCGACGTAGCACTTGTTCCTGGCGAGGGTGATGGTGGGCTTGTCCATGAACGCCTCCACGAGTTGGAGCCCAGGTCGGGTCGAGGGAGTCTGCCGAACCCAACTCCCGAAACGACAGTGGCGCCTGGTGTTGGACATCGCTGCGCTCGACCCGACCTACGACTGGATCTGCGCTTCGCTCGCCCCAACGTACGACCCGGTCCTGCGCTCGCAAGCGACAAGACCAGCGACCGCGTCCCTCTTTCCTTGCAGTCAAAGCCGCCTAGCGTGCCGCGCGCACCGCAAGCTGGACCCATGCCCCTCGACCTCAGCGACACACCATCGTCTTCGATCTCGACGGCACCATCGTCGACACGGCGCCGGACCTGACGGCCGCCACCAATCACGCGCTCTCCCTCGTCGGACTGGCTCCGGTGACGTTGGCCGAGCTGCGCCCCTTCATCGGGCACGGCTCCAAGGCGATGATCGAGGCCGGCCTGCGGTTTCGGGAAGGAGCGTCGCCGAACGCGAGGCGGCCCGGCTGCACGAGGCGTTCCTCGCGTTCTACTCCGCCAATATCGCCGTCGGCAGCCGGCCGTATGCAGGCGTGCCGGAGCTGCTCGATCTGCTCGCCGCGGGCGGGGCGCAGCTCGCGGTGTGCACCAACAAGTACGAGGGCCTCTCCAAGGAGCTGCTCGCGGCGCTGGGGCTTGCCCCGCGCTTCCGTGCCGTCGCCGGACGCGACACCTTCGCCGTCTGCAAGCCGGACGCGGGGCACCTCACGGGCACCATCGCGATGGCGGGCGGCCGGCCCGAGCGCGCCGTCATGGTGGGCGACAGCGCCACCGACTTTGCCACCGCGCAAGCGGCAAACGTGCCCTCGATCGGCGTCACCTTCGGCTATACGCCGCGCCCCGTGCGCGAGCTGGCACCGGAAATGGGCGTTGCCGCCGTCATCGACGACTTCAGCGAGTTCATGCCCGCGCTCGAGCAAGTCTTGCTGCAGCACCGCTGAGGCCATCATGCCCGCCAGCGAAGCGACGGGTGTCCCTTCTCCCCTCGGGAGAAGGTGCCCGTCGTGTCGAAGACGCGCCTCCGGCACGAAGGGCGGATGAGGGGGCCTAATCGGGGGAAGCGAAGTGCCCCCTCACCAGTTCGGCCGATGACTACGCTCGCGCCATTGCACCCCGCACAAGTGCGTAGGCCGGAGAACGCGATCGTAAGTCATGGCCTCACGTCCTCTCCCCAAGGGGGAGGGGGCGCCGCGCGGCAGACCGAGGCTCGACTTGTGCTCGCGAAAGCGCATCACAGGAAACGGGTGGACCCGGGATGTCGCACCCTAACAAGCGGCCTCCTCTGTCAGGCCGCACTGCGCACCACCGACTGGCTGCTGCTCCTGTTCCTCTCGCTCCTGTGGGGAGCGAGCTTCTTCTTTGCGGCCGTGGCCGTGCGCGACATCCCGCCATTGACCCTGGTGCTGGCACGGGTCACGCTTGCCGCCCTGATCCTGCTGCCCATCACCCGCGCGCTGGGCTACTCCTTGCCGGCCGGCCTCGCTGCATGGCGCTCCTATGCCGCGCTCGCGATCCTCAACAACCTCGTTCCCTTCAGCCTCATCTTCTACGGCCAGACCAGGATCGCCAGCGGGCTCGCCTCGGTGCTGAACGCGACGACCCCGCTGTTCGCACTGATCCTCGCCCGCATCTTCGCAGGCGAGCCGCTGACGGCGGGTAGGCTCGGGGGCGTGCTGCTGGGCATCCTGGGCGTTGCCATCCTGATGGGCCCCGACGCGCTCGCCGCCAACGGCGGCAGCACCATCGGCATGCTCTGCGTGCTCGGGGCGGCCTTGTCCTACGGACTGTCGACGCTGTGGATACGGCGCCTGCGCGATGCTCCGCCAATTGTTGCGGCACAGGCCCAGCTCGTGTGCTCCACGCTCCTACTGCTGCCGCTGGCGGCAGCGGTCGACCGCTTCTGGGAGCTGCCGATGCCTTCCCTCCCGGCAGCCGCCGCCGTGCTGGGGCTCGCGGTGCTCTCGACCGCGCTCGCCTACATCGTCTTCTTTCGCATCAGCGCGACCGCTGGGCCCAGCAATGTGATGCTGGTCACCCTGCTGATCCCGGTTACGGCAACGGCGCTCGGCGCGTTCGGTCTGGGGGAGAGGCTTGCGCCCAATCAGGTCGTGGGCGCGCTGGTGATCGCCTCGGCGCTCTTGGTCATCGACGGCAGGGCGTTCGGCCGGCTGGTGGAGGGAGCGAGGCCAAAGCCTGACGCTCGTGCTCCTCCCTCGCGTCGAACTCGGCCATGACCACCAATACCCGATCGATTTTGCGCAACAGGCGGGCAAATCGGCTATTGGGAACCGGCAGACTGGCGTCGATGAGCAGCTCCAACAACATGGCCCCATATTGGACCGGGGCGGTTAATGTTCACTAAAGGACTGCCCCACCATCGCACCGGCGCGTCAGCCCTCCCGTCCAAGAAGGCGTGCGGTGCTGCTCGTGCCGGGCGGGCCGGCAATGAGACGCTCGTTGGAGAGGAGCCAACGCGCGATGGCCTCGCCGGCCACCTTGTTGCCGAGCACATTCCAGTGCCAGTCGAAGGGGAACTCGAAGCGACGGTGCTCGCGCGCGTAGTCGGCGGCAAAGACATCCTGCAGATCGAGGAAGGGCAGATCGAGCTCTCCCGTCAGCTCTCGCGCGATGTCGTTGAGCTTGTGCACCGCGTAGGTCTCAGGCTTCTTGCCCGAGTAGACGGCCTCGCGCACGCCGTCCATGGCGAAGGCGATTTTGAAGCCCTGCTCCTTGGCGAGCGCCTTCATCTCTTGCAGGACATAGCGGGCAAAGAAGCGGTTCTTGGCGTGGTCGGCAATCTTGCGGACATCCACGGCCGAGGAGATGAACTCGGGCGCGTACTCCTCGTCGCCGCCCCACCACAGCCTGCTCACCAGGCTCTTGAGCCGCAGGTAGGCCCCGGTCTTGTAGTAGAGGTAACGGAACGTATTGAACCGGCGCAGAAAGTCGGCGGGGCCGGGCTTGAAATCGGCCGGCGCATACTCGACCACGCGGCCGCTCGCGCCGCGGCCGATCTTGAGGAAGCTCGAGGCATAGCGCGTCTTGAGAAAGCGATAGGTCTCGTCGAAATCGTTGTGGATGAGCAGGACGACGACGAGGTCGGGCTGATACTGGCGCACCTCGCGCCGCAGCATGTGCAGGTACTGGCTCATCGGGGCGCCATCCATGCCGAAGCGCAGCACCTCGGCTGGGACGCCGGCGGCGTTGAGCTGGCGCTCGATGACCTCGGGGAAGCCCTGGTCGGGGTTGACGAAGCTGCCGTGCACGTAGGAATCGCCGACGACGGCGACGCGCAGCACGCCTGGGATCTTGGCGCGCGCATAGGAGCGCTTGGGCGAGTTCCAACCCTGCGCGTTGATGGTGACGAAGGACTGAGTGCCGTCGGGGTGGCGGAAGACGGCGCGCGTGTTGGGGGCGTAGCGCACCACACCGTTGATGGAGACATTGGGGAGCAGATCATCAGGCTTGAGGATGAGCCCGAACACCACCAGCTCGAAGAAGGCGAGGCACGCGATGGTGGAGACCGCGAGCAAGGCGAGATTGGCGGCAATCTGTCTCAATTTGGCGCGCATGAATTTTTCTCGTCCCGGGTGGCGTGGTCGCCTGGGACGAAGCAGCAAGGCATGTGCCAGTGGTCTTGGCACAGGTGTAGGGCTCAGCCGCCGAACACCACCTTGTACATGATGCGGCCGGGGACGAAGGTGAAAAGCCCGGCGATCAGGAGCGCACCGAGGAAGATGCCCAGCATGGTGAACTTGTGCGCCTGGACGTTATGGCTGCGCGCCCGATAGACGCCGAGCGGCAGCATCGTCAGGGTGAAGATCGCGAGCAGGTGGATGGGGCTCCAGGGGCCCCACAGCCGCAGCTCATGGATCCAGAAGGCGCTGATGGCGACCACCAGCATCAGGGCCACCCAGGTGTAGCCCAACGCGCGGTGGCGGGTCGTGCCCTTCACGCCGGCGAGCTGCACCACCCCCAACGCGAAGGCTGCCATCGCCGCATAGGCGTGAAGTTGAATGGCAACGGGCGCTTGCGCAAGCGGCGCGAGGTTCACGGCGGGAACTCCTTTCATCCTCTATGTTAATACAATTAACATAGAGCCGGCGCCCGCAGCAAGAACCTCAGAACGGAATCTCGTCGTCGACCTGCTTGTCGAAGCCCTTGGCGCCTGCCACGGCCCGCTTGCTCGTCGTGCCGTTGCTCGGAGCGCTGTAGCCTGCCTGATCGTCCTCGTGCATCCCGGCTTGGGCGCCAACGGCGCTCCCACCGCGCGAATCGAGCATGGTGAGCACGCTGTTGAAGCCCTGCAGCACAACCTCGGTGCTGTAGCGGTCCTGGCCATCCTGGCCCTGCCATTTGCGGGTCTGCAGCGCGCCCTCGATATAGACCTTGGCGCCCTTCTTCAGGTACTGCTCGGCCACCCGGCACAACCCTTCGTTGAAGATCACGACGCTGTGCCATTCGGTCTTCTCGCGGCGCTCCCCGCTCGTCTTGTCGCGCCAGGTGTCGGTTGTGGCGACCCGCAGGTTGGCAATGGGACGGCCATCCTGCGTGCGCCGGATCTCAGGGTCCTTGCCCAGATTGCCGACCAGGATCACCTTGTTGACGGAACCGGCCATGGGGCACTCCTTTCGGGTATTGCCGCGCGTGCGGCCAAGAATCTCACGTCGCGACGTTAGCGGCCGTTCGCGACCGGCGCGCGGCCTTCGGGTTGCTTGTCCACGCTTTTGCTGCGTGCGGCCCGCCGCAGGGCGATGTTCGGTTTTTGTTCTAGCATACGGAGCGGCCCCTTGTCCATGGCCGAGCGACGTATCCAGGCACGCACAGGCGACAGCGATCATCACGAACACTTGACAGGCCTCCCGGGTCCGAGAAATGTTGACGCAGCGCTTCCACAAACGTGCGCGCATTCCGATGTCGGGGCCTTGAACCCCAACGATTGGAGAGGACCATGATCGAGCCGGCGGCTTCTCGCCGCAGTGCGCCTTGCGGCCCCGACTTCCCCAAAGCGGAGGCCTGCCCATGCGGCGCATGAGAGATGGCGCAACCTCTGCCGCGCCAAAGCTGCAGCCCGGCCGGTTCCCACCCGAGCAGCTGGTCGGTCTCGGTTTCCGCTACTGGCTCACGGGCTTCCGCACCGGCGATATTTCCTGCTGGGAGCGAGCGTGGTGCGCCTATTCCAGCGCGCTGGGCGCAAGGGCGGCCAAAGGTGCGGTGACAGACCTCTCCTGCTGGGTGCGCGCCATCAACCGTCACGCGCGCCGAGATCTGGAGACCGCCGCCGTCGACTGCGACCGCTTCTGCCGCGACGAGTGCATCGCCATCGAGATGATCTCGGCCTGCCAGCACAACGCCTGCCCCGCGATGCGCGCATGCGCCTTCGCGCTGCTCGGCTGCTCGATGATCGAGGAGGTGGTCGAGGGCGCGGAGAATTTCGCTGCGACCATGCGCGGAGCAGACCAGATGTTGCCGCCCTCCTACGCACAGGGCTCCTCATTGCTGGCGATGTCGCCGGCCACTGATCTGCGTCAATGAGCAGACGGCCAAAGGGGGAATTGTGAGTTCATGATCGTCTGCTCTTGCCAAGTCATCACGGATGAGGACATCGAGGCCGCCCTGGTCGAGATCCTGGGCTTGCCGGACGCGCCGCTGCCCACCCCCGGCGTCGTCTATCGCCATCTCAGGAAGAAGATGGTGTGCTGCGGATGCTCGCCGCTTGCCGTCAGCACCATCTACGAGAAGATCGACCAGCTGGCCGATCGCGGCGTCGTTTGCCCGTATGCCTGCGCCTGCGCCCAGGGGCGCCTCCTCAAGTGCGCCAGCGACACGCCCGCCGAGAGGCTCATCGAGCGTGCACCCCTGATCCGGCGCCGCCGGCGCAGGCCGACGGCCGAGCCGGCGAGGCCGGCGCTCCAGTCGGTCCGATAGCCGTTATCCAGCCCGCAACCCGAAGTGCCACTGGTCCTGCGCGTCAGCCTGTCGTAGGAACGAGGACGCTCCGCGCGCCTCGATCCTCGCCGGGCGCGGCGGCGCACCGCGATCGGCGGCAGACCGCACCCAGTCATCGGCCAGGCACGGGAGGGCAGCATGCAGGGCAAAAAGGACGTCATCGACATTCTCAACGAGGCCCTCAAGCACGAGCTGGGCGCGATCAACCAGTACTGGCTGCACTACCGCATGCTCAACAACTGGGGCTTCACCAGGCTCGCCAAGAAGGAGCGCAAGGAGTCGATCGAGGAGATGCAGCACGCCGACAAGCTGGTCGACCGCATCATCTTCCTGGAGGGCCTGCCCAACCTGCAGTACATCGCGCCCCTGATGATCGGGCAGAACCTCAAGGAGGTGCTCGAGTGCGACCTCAAGGGCGAGCACAGCGCCCGCGATCTCTACACGCGCGCCCGCGACATCTGCCGCAAGAACGAGGACCTGGTCTCGATGCACCTGTTCGAGGAGCTGCTGCGCGACGAGGAAGGCCACATCGACTTCCTGGAGACCCAGCTCGACCTCATGGACAAGATCGGCGTACAGAACTACGGCCAGCTGCAGGCCGACCCGGCCGACGAGGAGTAGGGGGAGTGATCCCGCCTGCGCAGGCGGAGATCCACGACACTCATGCGGGATTTCGCGGGCGGCCCCAGATCATCTTGGGGCCGCTGCTTCTTAAATCCCGCGCCCGTCGTGGCGGGGCAGTTGGCCTACTTGCACGGCCAGTAGTACTGGCACCACTCGCGAGCGTTGCTAAACCCTCTGCTAGTGCCACATGCGATGCAGGCCTTGAGCGATTTCAAACGCCCGCACGGTCCGCAAGTCGGTCCTCGCGGCTGTGCTTGCGCGGCGCCCGGCCAGGTCTGTTGGTCTCGTGCTGATGGACGCGTCGAGAGTGTCAGCAACGCGGGCAGTGTGGTCATCAGACCAACGACGAGCGCGATTTTGATGAATTTTGTCATGGCGTAATCCTCCTATCATTTTTTCCAAACAACGGCCGCACCAGCAATTCCGCCCTGCACGATAGCGCCGAAACAGATCATTATCCGCTAGCACAGCACAACCAAATGTCTACGGCAACGCTTGATCCGCAACAATGGGTTTGGGTCGAATGCCAGAGACGATCTGACACAAGCCACGAGCTCAATCCTCGCACCACATGCCGCAGCAGGTTGGCGGCGCACTTGGCGAGGAGGTCGCCCTCCGCCGTCTTGCCCTCGCGGTCGAACAGGCGACGGCGCGCGGTCTCGAGATCGAACAGCAGCTCGCGCCGCTCGGCCTCGCGGACGTAGCTGCGCACCCACCCCACCGCCGCCAGCCGCTCGCCGCGCGTGACGGGCGCCACGCGATGCAGCGTGGTGGCGGGATAGGTGATCACGCTCCCGGCCGCGAGCTTGAAAGCCTCCTCGCCGGCGGTGCTGTCGATGACGAGCTCGCCTCCGTCGTAGCTCTCTGGCGCCGACAGGAAGAGCGTGAACGACGACGTCGCTTCTCACCCCACCCATCAGCGCATCGTCGACGTGGGTGCCGTAGGCATGGCCCGGCAGGTAGCGGGAGAACAGGGGGCCGAGGATGGTCTTGGGCCGGGTCGCCAGCGCGAACACGGCATGTTCGGTGAGCCGCGACTCGACGAGGGCGCGCACGCGCTCGACCTCGGGACCACCGCTCGCCTGCAAGTTGGACTTCACGAGCCGCGCCGACCAGCCGGCCGTCGTCTTCCCGTCGACGAAGGCGGCATTGGCAAGGCCGGCCTCGACCTCGGCGACGTCGGCGACCGACAGCACATCGGCGATGGCGAGGATCATGGGCAAACCGGAGAAACGGGGTCAGACCCCTTTCCTGAATGGTAGCGTATACTTAGAGACGTCGGAAGAAAGGGGTCTGACCCCGCTGGATGGAGCCGACATGGCAAAGCTGACGCGCAAGCTGTGGGTGGGCATCGGCGCGGCCACCATTGCGGGGGCCTCCTTCGCCGGTGCCGCCGCTGCGCAAGCCCCCCACAAGGGTCACGGATCGGCGCCCCCTGCCGCGGGCACGGACGCCACCGCCAGCCCCGAGCAGGGCGGCGAGGCCTACCTCACCGACGGCGGGCCCCGCGACACCCGTGTCCGCTTCTATCGCGACATCGCCCTCATGCGGGGTCACCTGCTGGTCGGGGGGCAACTGATCGAGCTCGGCCTGTGGGACGAGGCGCTGCCGCATTTCCTGCATCCGACGGAAGAGCTCTACGGGCACATGGAGAAGTACATCAAGCTCCACAGCATTCACCCCTTCCGCCTCGAGCTGCAGGCGCTGGCGCAGGCCGTCAAGGCCAAGCGCAAGGGCGCCTACCAGCAGGCCCTGAAGGTCGTGGACCAGCGCCTGGAGGGGGCGCTCGCCGTCGCCCGCAAGTTCATGACGCCGCTGCTGGGCTTCACCGCGCGCTCCGCCGCCGAGGTGCTCAAAGCGGCGCTCGGCGAATACGAGGAGTCGATCGAGGGCGGTCGCTTCATCAAACCGGTCGAGTATCAGGACAGCCGCGGTTTCGTCTGGGAGGCTGAGCGCATGTTCGAAGCCTCCGCTGCCGAGTTCATGAAAAAGGACGCGGTCGCATTCGACCACATCCGCAAGGCGCTGGCCCAGTTGAAGGCGGCCTGGCCCGCACCGATGCCGCCGCAGAAGCCGATCCTGGAGACGGACAAAATGTCGGCGCTGATCTCCGACATCGAGCTGCACACCTCGAGGTATTGATGGGCGCGCCGCGCACCGGCCAGAGCGACCCAGGCCCGCGCTCCGATACAGGCGGAGGCGGCAATCACTCACGGTCCGGACCCAGGAAGGTCCGGTTGGACCAGCTTCTTGCGGCAGCGGCGTTCATCGCGAGCGCCGTTCTCGGATTTTGCGTCCTCCTCGGCCTCGCCCATTGGTCGACCGGGCTGCTAGCGCAGCCGCCCGCCGACCCGCTGGCCGCGCTGAAAGCCAAGTTCGCGCGGCCCACGTTCGTGCCCGACGCCTGCGGGCAATCCCGCAACCGCAGCCAAGGCGGCCCTCGGCAAGCGCCTGTTCGAGGATCCCGAGCTGTCGTCGACCGGCAAGATTGCGTGCGTCTCCTGCCACGACCCCAAGCTCGCCTTCACCGACGGCGAGCCCACAGGCAAGGGCGTCACCGGCAAACGGCTGGCGCGCCACACGCCAACGCTGTGGAACGTAGCCTGGAGCCCGCTGCTCATGTGGGACGGACGAGCGTCGAGCCTGGAGGACCAGGTCAAGCTCCCCGTCGAGCACGCCGACGAGATGGGCTCCTCGCTGGCGGGCGCGGCCGACCGTCTCGCACGCCACGGGAGGTATGTGAAAGAGTTTGCACAGGCGTTCCCGGGGGAGCCGCGCATCACCCCCATGAGCATCGCCAAGGCGCTCGCCGCCTACGAGCGCACCCTCGTCTCCCCGCCGACGCGCTTCGACAAGTGGGTCGCGGGCGACGCAGGCGCACTGACGCCCTCGGAGATCGACGGCTTTGCCATCTTCACCGGCAAGGGCCGCTGCATCAGCTGCCACACCGGCTTTGCCTTCACCGACCATGGCTTCTACGACATCGGCCTGCCGAGCCAGGACAAGGGGCGCGGGCCCATCATCGGGCTTGCCGCCGCCACCTACGCCTTCAAGGTTCCAACCCTGCGCGAGCTGGCGTGGACGGCGCCCTACATGCACGACGGCTCGCTCGCCACGCTCGACGATGTGGTGCACCTTTACGAGAAGGGCGGCGTATCGCGCCCGACGCGCGCCAAGGACCTGCCCGACCGCCTCGAGCTGAGCGAGCAGGAGCACGCCGACCTCGTGGCATTTCTCGAGAGCCTGTCCAGCGATCGCCCGCCGCAGCCCTCGACCGAGGCCTGGGTGCACGCGCCGGGACAAGAGCGCCCTCCCCCGCCGCGCGATACCACGGTCGTCAGCCAGAGCAACAAGCTGTTCCTGCCCCAGCACGTCCGGCTCGGGGCGGGGCGCACCCTCACCATCCTCAACGAGGATACGCGCACCCACAATGTGCGCATCTACGACCCGCGCTTCGACTACAACTCCGGCGCGCAGGAGCCGCGGGAGACCGTGACCATCCACTTCCCTCGCCCCGGCACCTACGAGGCCTTTTGCGGCATCCACCCCTCGATGCGGCTTACAATTGATGTGCAATAGGCCCCGCGCGATCGCCGGCGGGGCCGTCGAAACCCCGGTCCGTGCAGAGGCAGGATGGGAGACATACCAACTCCGGCAAACTTCGTCGGTTGTCCGATCGGCCCTTCCCTGCGAGGATAGCGGCACAGTTGCACGATCTCGTCGACCCGATGAGATTGGCTTTCGGTACAGGCAGACATCCCCCGCGGCCGATGCAGTCGGCCTCCGGAGGAGCATGACAGAACGGGAAGGGCGGCAATGACTGGAAACGGCACGACCAACAGATGGATTGGCAAGCGCACCCCGAGGCCGGACGGCGTGGACAAAGTCACTGGCCGCGCGGCCTTCGGCGCCGACTTCTCGCAACCGGACATGCTCTGGGGAAAGGTGTTGCGCAGCCCGCATCCGCACGCCCGCATCAAATCGATCAACTTTGCCAAGGCGCTGGCGCTGCCGGGGGTCAAGGCCGTCATGAGCGGCAAGGACCTCGTGGAGTTCCCGTGGGACAAGGCGGCGCCGCTCGGCATCCAGGACCTGCGCTACAACAGCCGCAACGTGATGGCACGCGAGAAGGCGCTCTATGCCGGCCACGCGGTGGCAGCCGTTGCCGCCACCTCGCCCACGATCGCCGCCCAGGCCGTCAAGCTGATCGAGGTCGACTACGAGGTCCTGCCCTGGGTCATCGACGTCGACGAGGCGCTGAAGCCGGGCGCGCCGATCCTGCACGAGCACATGGCCAAGGTCGGTGCCAAGCCCGGCCCGGCCACGACATCCAACATCGCCGGCAAGCTCGAGCACACGCTCGGCAACGTCGAAGCCGGGTTCGCCGCGGCTGACGTCGTCGTCGAGCGCAGCTTCAAGACCAAGCCCGTGCATCAAGGCTACATCGAGCCGCACGCCTGCCTCGTCAGCATCAACAAGGGCGGACAGGCCACCATCTGGAGCAGCAGCCAGGGCCACTTCATGGTGCGCGACATGACGGCCCAGCTGACCGGCGCCAAGCTCAGCGATGTACGCGCGATCCCCGCCGAGATCGGCGGCGGGTTCGGCGGCAAGACCATCGTCTACCTGGAGCCGCTGGCGATGGTGCTGGCGCGCAAGTCGGGCCGTCCCGTCAAGATGGTGATGACGCGCGAGGAGGTGTTCCGCGCCACGGGCCCGACGTCGGGCTCCTCCAGCACGGTCAAGATCGGTGCCACCAAGGACGGCAAGATCACGGCCGTGTCGGCCACCTACCGCCTGCAGGCGGGAGCCTTTCCCGGCTCGCCGATCCGCGGCGCCGTGGGATGCGCGCTCTCGCCCTACGACATTGCCAACGTGCAGCTCACCGGGTTCGACGTGGTGACGAACCGGCCCAAGGTTGCGGCCTATCGCGCGCCGGGGGCGCCGATCGGTGCCTTCTCCATGGAGTCCACCCTCGACGAGCTCGCGGCCGCCTTGAAGATGGACCCGCTGCTGCTGCGCCAGAAGAATGCGGCCAAGGAGGGAACCAAGGCGGCTTACGGCGTGACGTTCCGCCGGATCGGCTACGAGGAGACGCTGCAGGCCGCGGCCAGCCATCCCCACTACAAGATCCCGCTGGGTCCCAACCAGGGGCGCGGCGTCGCCAGCGGCTTCTGGTTCAATGCGGGCGGGGAGTTGAGCGCCCAGGTCTATATCAACGAGGACGGCACCGTCGTGGTGGTGACGGGCCATCCCGACATCGGCGGCTCGCGCGCCTCCATGGTCAACATCGTCGCGGATCTGCTCGGCGTCGATTACCGGGGGGTGCAGGCCCTGATCGGCGACACGAGCTCGGTGGGCTTCAGCGCGCTCACCGGCGGCAGCCGCGTCACGTTTGCCGCGGGCATCGTGGTGACAAAGGCCACCGAGCAGGTGATCCAGATCCTGCGCGAGCGGGCGGCCAAGCTCTGGAAGATCGATGTGGAGGCCGTCATCTGGGAGAACGGCGAGGCACGGCCTGCGGGCTCCAACGCCGGAGAGTTCGCGCCGCTTTCGCTGGCCGAGCTGGCAGCCAAGGCGAGCGCCACGGGCGGCCCCATCAACGCGCGCTCCTCGCTCAATACGGAAGGCGCGGCGGGCGGGTTCGCCACCCACATCTGCGACGTCGAGGTCGATCCGGAGACGGGCAAGGTGCAGGTGTTGCGCTACACCGCGGTGCAGGACGCGGGCCGCGCCATTCATCCCGACTACGTCGAAGGGCAGATCCAGGGCGGCGTCGTCCAGGGCATCGGCTGGGCGCTGAACGAGGAGTGCATTTTCAACAGCAACGGGCTGCTCGACAACCCGAGCTTCCTCGACTACCGCATGCCTGTCGCCTCCGACCTGCCGATGATCGACTCGGTGGTCCTCGAGATCCCCAACGACAAGCACCCGCAAGGCGTGCGCGGGGTGGCCGAGGTGCCGATCGTGCCGGCGCCGGCCGCCGTCGCCAATGCCGTGCGCCACGCCATCGGCACGCGCCTCACCGACTTGCCCATGTCGCCGCCGAAGATCTTGGCGGCGCTGCAGCCGGCGAAGTAGGGGGAGGGCGCCGGGGCGACGACGCGGCCATCGGAAGAGCGCGTCTGCCCCGGGCGCCTAACGGAACCTGGGCGCGACCTCCTCGCACATGAGCTGGAGGGAGCGCATGACCTTGTCTTGCGGAATGAGGCCGCCGCAATTGAGCTCGGCCAGCACGCCGTTGAGCCCGAGCTTGCCGATCAGGTCCTCAGCCGCGCCGACACCGAGGCCGGCGTGCCCACGATCATCTTCTCGCGTAGCGCGTCCTCGTAGTTGATCGCCTGCAGCGTCTGCCCGCGCTCGGCGCGCTGCTCGACGGCGCGCGCACCCGCACGGCTCGCCAACTCCTCGATCTGCTGACCAAGGGTCTTCAGGAACTGCATGATCGACGTTTCGGGGTCGGCGCGCGCGGCGGCTTCCGTCTCGCCGACATAGACCGGCACACGCAGGTAGACCTCGCCCGTGCCGGGATGGCCGGCAGCCCGGTAGGCCTCGCGGTAGGCTGCGATGTTGGGTCCCAGCTCCTCGATGGTGCCCAGGCGCACGGCGACGAAGATCGGCATCCCCATGGCGCCGATGGCGGGATAGGTGTCCGGGCTGGTGGCGGCAATGCGGAGCGGCGGATGGGGCTTCTGCAGGGGCTGCGGCACCATCGTGATGTTGCTGAAGTGATAGTAGCTGCCCTCGAAGGAGAAACGCCGCCCGCTCCAGGAGCGCTTGAGGATCTCCAGCACCTCCGCGAAGCGCTCGCGGCTTTCGGCGTAGGACACGCCATAGGCCTCGTAGGTGCGCGGAAAGCCGCTGCGGCCCACGCCGAAGATGAGGCGGCCGCCACTGACGTGATCGAGGGTGGCGACCTCCTCGGCCAATCGCAGCGGATGGCAGAGCGGCAGCACCTGCACCGCGATGCCGACTTTCAGCCGCCGGGTGCGCGAGGCGATGGCACTGGCGAGGACGAGAGGGGCGGAAGCGACCGAGCGCTCCGGCAGGAAATGCAGCTCGGCGAGCCACACCACGTCGAGGCCCCAGCGCTCCGCCGCGTCGACCTGCGCGAACGATTGCGCGAATGCCTCTGCGTCGGTCTGGCCCGGTCGGCGCGAAAACTCGTGGAAGATCCCGAACTCGAATGCCATGAGATGCCCTCGGAACCTGCCTCCCCTGGACCCGCGCGATGCGTCGTGGGCGATCGCTGCCGGCCCGTCAGTAGGCCACGAATGAACCGGCGTTGGCAAACTCGCTGACATGCCACTGCGGCGGCGGGCGTCATGGCGGCCAATGTTGGCCGGGTCCGACAAACCGGCTTAGGATGCCAGCCAGTCACAACCGGCGGGGACCGAGACAATGGCCACGGGTGGGCAGCCCCTGAAACTTGCGATCGCGGGCCTTGGCGCCATCGGGCTGGCCGTGGCACGGCGCGTGGATGCGGGCGCGTTGCCGGGCCTTGCACTCGTGGCGGTTGCCGCCCGCGATCCGGCCAAGGCGAAGCAGACAATCGCCGGCTTGCGCACGAGACCGCAGCTGCTCGATCTTGCAGGGCTCGCGAAGGTCGCGGACGTGATCGTCGAGTGCCTGCCGTCCCGGCATTTCGCCGAGGTGGCGCGGCCGGCCGTGCAAGCGGGCCGCATCTTCATGCCGCTGTCGGTCGGCGCGCTGCTCGACCACATGGACCTCGTGGACTTGGCGCGCCAAACCGGCGCACGCATCCTGGTGCCGACGGGGGCCCTGCTGGGGCTCGATGCGGTGCGCGCCGCTGCCGAGGGCAAGGTCGCGTCGGTGACCATCCTCACGCGCAAGCCGCCGGCGGGGCTCGCCGGTGCTCCGCTGCTGGTGGAGCGCGGGCTGTCGGTCGAAGGCCTGAGGGCGCCGCTGCGCGTGTTCGCCGGCAGCGCACGGGAGGCGATCGCCGGCTTTCCGGCCAACGTCAACGTGGCGGTGGCGCTGTCGCTTGCGGGTATCGGGCCCGACCGCACCCAGGTGGAGGTGTGGGCCGACCCCGCGGTGACGCGCAACACGCATACCGTCACCGTCAAGTCCGACTCCGCGGACCTCTCCATGACGATTGCCAACATCCCTTCCGAGGAAAACCCGCGCACGGGCCGCATCACCGCTTTGAGCGCGCTGGCCGCGCTGCGGCGGCTGACCGAGCCGCTGGTGGTGGGGAGCTGAGCTTGCCCCCGCAGGCAGGGAACGTCACCGCCTGCGCCTCCTTCACCAACCAATCGACGAAGGCCTGCACGTGCGGCCGTGCGCCTGTCAGCTGCGAGCGCACCACGTAGTAGGCGCGCGAGCCGAACACGCTCTTGCCGAACGGCGCCACCAGCCGGCCTTCCGCCAGGAGGCCCTTCACGAGGTGGCCGATCCCCATCGCCACGCCCTGGCCGCTGAGCGCGGCGCTGATCATCTGGTCGTAGCCGTCGAACCTGTGCGAGGCGGCCGGCCTGAGATCTGCCAAGCCTTCGGCGGCAAGCCACGTGTTCCAGTCGAAATAGCCGCCGGCGCCCTCCATGTGCAGCAGGGCGTGATGCTCGAGATCCTTCAGCCCGCGCAGGGGATGGGGGCCATCGGCGACCAGTGCGGGGCTGCAGATCGGGAACAGCTCCTCGCCGAAGAGACAGATGGAGCCCTCCGGCACCTCCTCCGTCCGGCAAAGGCGCACGGCCACGTCGACGAGGCTTCGCTCGAGCGGGACGAGCTTGTAGCTGGCGGAGATGCGCACGTCGACGTCGGGGTGCACCGCCGTGAACCCGCGCAGGCGCGGAATCAGCCATAGCGAGGCGAACCCGTTCGTGGTGGTGACGGTGAGGTGCAGCGTGGATCCCCCCACCCGCAGGCGATTGGTGACCTCCTGCAGACGCTCCAGCAGATCGGTGGCGGCGCGATGGAGCGCGCGTCCTTCCTCGGTCAGGGCGAGCGCTCGGTGCCGGCGCTCGAACAGGGCAATGCCCAGGTGCTCCTCGAGGCCCCGAATCTGCCGGCTCACCGCGGACTGGGTGATGAAAAGCTCCTCCGCGGCCTTGGTGAAGGAGAGATTGCGAGCAGCAGCCTCGAAGCCCTGGATGAGGTCGAGTGGAGGCAGGTTGAAGCGCTTTGGCATTACACCAGCTCATGCAGGAAGTGAGAAATCATCGTTTGTGCGGCGCAAGAGCTAGGCCTAACTCTTGGGAATGTAGAGACCGCACTTGGATTGGCGCACACTAATAGATGCGCGCAGCGCATGCAAATGGAGACACCCATGCTAGCCCCTCTCGCACTCCAGCCGATCAGCCTCACCGCACGCACCGTGCACCGCATCGCCGACGCCCGCGGCACGACCGTGAGCTGCGTCAGCGGCGTGGTGTGGATCACCCAGGAGCGGGACTCGCGCGACCAGGTGCTCGGCGCCGGGCATTCGTTCGTGCTGGATCGCCCGGGCATTGCCGTCGTCTACGCCCTCGAGGATGCGCTGGTCACGATCGGTGCGTCCTCGCCGCAGCCGGAGCGGAAGGGCCTTCCGGCAACCATGCAGGCCCATGCCGACAGAGCTTGGGCCTGATTCCATCGAAAGTTCCCGAGGCCGCCGCCATGGTCTATCAGATCCATCGCTACCCCGCCGATTTGATCGACGTCGTGCATGTTGCCGGCGGACGGCGCGTCGTCATCCGGCCGGTGCTGCCGCAGGACGAGGACCTGACCAAGACGTTCTTCCGTAACCTGTCGGGGGCCTCGCGCTACGATCGCTTCATGACCAACATGCGCGAGCTGCCACCCGAGTTGCTGCAGCGCTTCACCCACGTCGACTACTCCGACCATGTGGCGCTCGTCGCCGAGGTGTTCGTGGACGGCCGCGAGACGGTGATCGCGGAAGCGCGCTACGTGCGTCTCCCCAGTGACCCCGCGACCGCGGAATTCGCGGTCTCGGTGGCAGAAGACTGGCAGGGCAAGGGGCTCGCGCGGCTCCTGCTCGGCAAGCTCGTCTGTCGCGCGTCCGCTGCGGGCGTCGAGCGCATCGTCGGCGAGACCCTGGCGAGCAACTTCCGCATGCTCTCGCTCGCCCGCAAGGCCGGCTTCGCCATTGCGGCTAGCCGGGAGGTTGCGGGACTTGTAGACCTCGAGAGGCCATTACTGTCCGCCCGCCCCGACTGCAGCGATCCCGCGCGCCAGGCCATTGCCGCCTAGTGTGATCCACATCGCGAGCGCCCCTGACAAGCTCTGCTAGGATCCGCCGCCCTGTGATATCAATTGCGTTCGCGCGGCCTATCGGCGGCCGAGCGAGGGCGGTCGCATCGCATCGGGGAGGACAATCATGAAGCTCGGCATCAGCCTGCCGCTGATCGATGTCGGTGGCGAGCCTGCGACCGTGCGGGAGTTCGCGCAGGCGGCGGAGGCGCTGGGCTACGACCATCTCGGCGCGCCCGACCACGTGCTCGGCGTCAATGTCGCGAGCCGACCCGATTGGGGCCAGCGCAACACCTCCCAGGATTTGTTCCACGACCCGTTCGTGCTGTTCGGCTTCTTGAGCGCGTGCACCAAGGCGATCGGGTTCTCCACCCAGGTCATGATCCTGCCGCAGCGGCAGACGGCGCTCGTTGCCAAGCAGGCGGCCTCGCTCGACGTGCTCTCGGGCGGGCGATTCCGCTTCGGCATCGGCATCGGCTGGAACCCCGTCGAGTATGTCGGCCTCAACGAGAGCTTCAAGAACCGCGGCAAGCGGGAGGAGGAGCAGGTGCAGGTGTTGAAGGCGCTCTGGGCCGAGCCCCACGTCACCTTCAAGGGCCAGTGGCACACCATCGACGACGCGGGCATCAACCCGCTGCCGCCGCGCCGAAGCATCCCCCTTTGGTTCGGCGGGCACGAGGACGTCACGCTGCGGCGCATCGCCAAGTGGGGCGACGGCTGGATCATGCTGGCGCATCCCTCGGGGCCCGTCGCCGACGCCGAGATCGCCAAGCTGCGCGGCTACATCAAAGACGCGGGACGCGATCCGAGCTCGGTTGGTCTCGAGGTGTGGGTCTCCACCGGCGAAGGCGGGCGCGACGACTGGCGCAAGCAGTTCCAGGCGTGGAAGGCGGCCGGCGTCACGCACGTCACCGTCAACAGCACCTACAGCCGCGGGCCGCACAAACGCATCGCCGGCAAGAGCATGGCCGACCACATGGCGGCAATGCGGCAGTATCGGGAGGCGGTTGCCGACCTGCTCTGAGGGACAGCGGCGCGGGAGCTACGCGACATCGCCGGCGTAGCCTTCGCGCGCGTCCCATGCCGCGGATGCCTCGTCGCGCTCGCTCGGCGGCCCCATGCCGCCGCCGCCCGGCGTTCGCAGCGTTATGCGCTGGCCCTTCCTCAGCACGACATTCTTGCGGTAGTCCACCTCCACGCCGTCGATGCGCACCTCCCCGCGCGCCCCCTGCAGACCACCCCGCATGCCGGGCGCGGGAAAGCGGCAGCGTTCCGCCATGAAGATGACGCCGATCGGCGTGTCGGAAATCACCTCGAGCTCGATCTCCTGGCCGAGCCCGCCGCGGTTGCGTCCCGCCCCGCCGCTGCCTTCACGCAACTCCTTCTTGTGCACGAGGAGCGGGCTGTTGCGCTCGATCAGCTCGACGGGGACATTGGAGACGTTGCTCGGCCAGGCATAGGTGTTCTGCCCATCGCCGCCCTCGGTTGCGCCCATGCCGCCATTGAAAAAGAGCACGTTGGCGTAGGTCCGCCCGTTGCCGCGCACCCCGGTCTGGATCAGGCTCCACAAGGGCGAGCCGCAGGCCGCCATCAGTCGGTCCGCAGTCACGGGGGCGAGCGCCCCGAAAACGGCGAAGGGCAGGTAGTGGCCGGTCGCCATCCGCCCGCCGACGGCCGCGGGAAAGCGCGGGTTGACGATCGTGCCCTCCGGTGCCGTGACCTCGATGCAGCGGAAAATGCCCTCGTTGTTGGGCAGGTCGGGCAGCAGCAGGCACTTGAGGGCGTAGGCGGTCATGGCGAAGGTATAGGTCATGGTGCAGTTGATGGCGCGGTCCACCTGGGGACTGGTCCCCGCGTAGTCGACGGCGATGCGCTCGCCCGCGACCTTTACTGCGATTTTGTACGTGAATGGCTCCTCGAGCCCGTCGGTTTGGAACTCGGACGCGTAGGTGCCGTCGGGCAAAGCGCGGATGGCGGACCGCATGGCCCGCTCGCAGCGCCCCAGGATCTCACCCGCGAACGGCTCCAGGTCGTCGAGGCCGTACTCGGCCATGAGGTCGCCGAGCCGCCGCTCCAGCAGGTCGAGCCCGGTGATCTGCGCCCACAGGTCGCCTTCCGTCTGGTCGGGCGTGCGCACGGCCGCGCGCAGCAGCTTGAGGAAGGTCTGGTCCGGCTTCCCCGCGGCCATGAATTTCATGACGGGGATATGAAAACCCTCCTCGAACACCTCGCGCGGCTCCACCGAGCGCACCTTGCCGCCGATATCGGGGGCATGCGCGGTGGAGGCGGCGAAGGCCACGATGCGGCCATGACGGAAGATCGGCTTGGCCACCGTGATGTCGTTGAGGTGGCCGGTGGCGATCCAGGGGTTGTTGGTGACGAGAACGTCGCCGGGCGCCATGTTTTCCAGCCCGATCTCGGCGATGAAGTGCTTGACGGTGACGGGAAGCGTGCCGATGAACGAGGGAATGCTCTCGGTATTCTGGGCGAGAGACTGGCCTTTTGCGTCCGTCAGCACGCAGGCGAAGTCGTTGGACTCGTTCACGAGCGTCGAAAAGGACGTGCGACGCAGCGCTTTTGCCGCCTCGTCCACCGCCGAGATCGTGCGCCGCCACAGGATCTCCAGTGTGATGGCGTCGAAGGGTTGGTTGCTTGCTGGGCTCGGTGCGTGGGACATGAGCCCTTCCAAGCAGAGCGTTTCAGCCCCGTCAATGTTTGGGTCGGGTTTACTTATTGTGGTTCACAGCGCTATAATTCACAGTGCGGGGGATGCATGCGGGTCTTCAAGACGCGTTGGTTCGTGCGCTTCGCGAAGTCGGAGAAGATCAGCGACGCATCCCTGGCCGACGCTGTGGCACGCGCCGAGCGCGGCCTGCTCGATGCCGATCTCGGTGGCGGCATCATCAAGCAGCGCGTCGCCAGGGCCGGCAAAGGCAAGAGCGGCGGCTATCGCACGGTGATCGCCTACCGTGCCCGAACCCGCGCCGTGTTCCTCTTTGGCTTCGCCAAGAGCGAGCGCGACAACGTCAGCGATGAGCAGCTCGCCGACCTGAAAAATGCCGCCGGCGATATCTTGAGGCGCAGTGACGACAATATCGCCGAGGACATCGCGGCAGGACGCCTGCAGGAGGTAGACTATGACGACCAAGATTAAACGCAACGCCCGCCTAGATGCTGCTCTCCTGGATCTCGCCCAGGACACACGCGGCACGCTGTTGACCGCGACGACGGCCGACAAGATCACCATGCGCATTCTGGGCGACAAGGCCCCAGCACCGCCGGCGCCATTGGCGCCCGATGAGATCCGGCGCTTACGCGAGAAGGCCGGCATGAGCCAGGCCGTGTTCGCTCGCTACCTCAACCTCACGACCGGTTACCTGTCGCAACTGGAACGTGGCGCAAAGCGTGCGTCCGGCCCGGCACTCGCACTGCTCGACATCATCAAGCGCAAGGGCATCGAAGCGATCCTCTGAACGTCGTTGGACTCGTTTACCAGCGTCGAGAACGACGTGCGCCGCAGCGCCTTGGCCGCCTCGTCCACGGCCGAGATGGCGCGGCGCCACAGGATCTCCAGCGTGATGGCGTCGAAGGGCTGATTGGCGCCCGCCGGAAATGCCTCGGTCATGTCCCCTCCTCAGCCGATGGTGACGAGAATGTTGCCGCTGGCGAGCACCTCGAAGCGCCCGCCGGGGCCGACGACGAGCGTGGATTCGCGCTCCTCGACGATGGCCGGGCCGTCGAAGGCCTGGCCGGCCGTGAGGGCATAGCGGTCGTAGACCGTGGTCGGGCAAAAGTCGCGCAGCTCGGGGAAATAGGCGGGGCGCGTTCGCTTGACCGGGCTCGCTCCCCTGCTTCGCTCGGCCTCGAGGGGCATGGCGCCGCCCTCGACGTCGAGGCTGGCGCTGACGCGCACGTTGATGATCTCGACCTGGCTCGTCGGCGGCGTCCGCGTGAAGGAGGCGCGATAGCTCGCCTCGAAGGCCTGCATCAGGGCGCCGCGCGAAGCTGCCGTGTAGGGGCCGGCGGGCAGCGGCACGACCAGCTCGGAGGCCTGGCCCACGTAGCGGATGTCGGCGAGCCGCTCGATGGCAGCCTCCGTGCGGCCGGGCAGGGTCGCGGCGAGCACCGCACCAGCCTCTCCCTCGAGCCGCACGAACATTGCCTCCAGCTCCGGCCATACCACGTGCTCCATCTCGCGCGCCACCGTTGCCACCCGGTCGACGCGCGCCGGCGCGATCAGCAGGCCCAGCGCGGAAGCGACGCCGGCGGCGCGCGGCGCGATCAGCCGGCGCGAGCCCCAGCTTCTTGGCGACGTAGTAGGCATGCACGGGCCCCGCGCCGCCGGTTGCCAGCAGCGTGTAGCGGCGCGGGTCCTTGCCGCGCTCGGCGATGTGCACGCGCGCGGCGTTGGCCATGTTCTCGTTGACGAGGTCATGGATGCCCCAGGCGAGCGCGGTGACGGAGAGCCCGGCACGCTGCGCGAGCGGGCGCATGACCGCCTCGGCCGCTTGCATGTCGATGGCCATGGTGCCGCCGACGAAATACTTGGGATCGAGATAGCCGAGCAACAGGTCGGCGTCGGTGACGGTGGGTAGCTCGCCGCCGCGGCCGTAGGCGGCGGGGCCCGGCTCGGAGCCCGCGCTCACGGGGCCCACCTTCAGGAGGCCGATGTCGTCGAGCCTGGCGATCGAGCCGCCGCCGGCCCCGATCTCGATCAGCTCCAGCGTGGAGATGCGCACGGGCAGCCCGCTGCCCTCGATGAAGCGGCGCTCGCGGGCCACCTCGAAGCTGTAGGCGACCGTCGGCTTGCCGTCGTCGATGACGCTGAGCTTGGCCGTGGTGCCGCCCATGTCGAAGGCCAGCACGCGGTCTCCGCCATCGTCGCTCCCGAGCCGGGCGGCAACGAGGGCGCCGGCGGCGGGCCCCGATTCCAGCAGCTGCACGGGCGTGCGCTTGGCCTCCGCGATGTTGGTAAGTCCGCCGTTCGACAGCATCAGCAGCAGCGGCGCGGCGATCCCCCGACCTGCGATCTCGTCCACGAGGGTGGCCAGGTAGCGCTCGGCGAGCGGCTTGATGTAGGCGTTGGTCACGGTCGTCGAGACGCGCTCGTATTCGCGGATCTCCGGCGCCACATCGATCGAGGCCGACAGGCTGAGCCTGGGGAAACGCGCGGCGATCAGCTCGAGCGCCTGTCGCTCGTGACTGGTGTTGGCGTAGGAGTGCAGGAAGACCACCGCGAGCGAGGCGACGCCCTCCCCCTCCAGCCTTGCCGCGGCCTCGAGCACCGCAGTCTGGTCCAGCGGCAGACGCACGCTGCCGTCGACGCCGATGCGCTCGGGCACCTCCAGTCGCAGGTGCCGCGGCACGAGCGCGGCCGGCTTGACGATATTGATGTCGTAGAGCTCGTACTTGCGCTCGCGGCCGATCTCGAGCGTGTCGCGGAAGCCCCGGGTCGTGATCAGGCCGGTCTTGGCGCCCTTGCGCTCGATCACGGCGTTGGAGAAGAGCGTCGTCGCGTGCACGACGCGACCGATGGCCGAGGGGGGAATGGCGTTGTCGGCCAGCAGCCGGTCGATGCCGCCCATCACGCCGCGCGATGGGTCTGCGTGCGTGGTGAGCTCCTTGTGGCTTGCCTGCCGTCCTGTGGTCGTGTCGTAGACGACGATGTCCGTGAACGTGCCGCCGACATCGATGCCAAGGCTGAAACGCTTCACGGTACTCCCCGCCACGGCGGCGTCCCCCAATTGGTCCGTTGCCCTCGCAGCACGACGACAGCAAACCGCGGCAGTCTCTCCGGTCCGCGCTGGAATGTACAGGCGATGAACGGGCAGCCCGCACCAAGCCTTGGGGCAACCCGCAGGAGCCCGCCTCCGCGCCGGTGCATTTTCGGTTCCGGCACCTCGGGCGATCTGGTAAGGGCCTGGCATGGGATGGCGATTGGTCGCCTCGGGGCGCACCCGACAGGTCTATCGGGACATCTGGGCGAGCGGCCATTTTCAAGCTGGGCTTAGCGAAGAAGTAAGACGCGGACGCCAAGAATGGAGTGGGGCATTCCCACCTGACCGAAACGGCACATGCGCGTACCCTGGCCCGCGCGGTTGCCGTTCCAACCGTGCTCAGGACATGATTTTCCAGGAGCGGGCAAGTGATTGCAGCACGGGGCTATCTGGCGGTTCTTTGTTGTGCCGGTCTCTCGCTGACCGGCTGCGATGACCGCAACAAGTACCAGCCGCCGCCGCCGCCGGAGGTCGGCGTCTCCAAGCCCCAGCTCAAGCGCGTCACCTTGTATCTCGAATTGACGGGCAATACCTCGGCCTTCAACAAGGTCGACCTCGTGGCCCGCGTGCAGGGATTTCTCGACAAGGTCGGCTACAAGGACGGCGACAGAGTGGCCGCGGGTACGACCCTGTTCCAGATCGAACGCGCGCCCTACGAGACGAGCCTCCAGATCGCCGAGGCGACGGTCAAGCAGCAGGAAGCGCTGCTGGTGCAGTACGACGCCGACCTGAAACGCCAGATGGATCTGTCGCAGCGCCAGGTGGCGAGCGAGGCCAAGCTCGACGAAAGCAGAGCCAAGCGCGATTCCACCGTCGCCGCCCTGGAGCAGGCCAAAGGCCAGGTGCAGCAGGCCAAGATCAATCTTGCCTATACCGAGATCAAGGCACCGTTCGCTGGCGTCGTAACGGCAAGGCTCGTCGATCCCGGCTCGCTCGTTGGCGCGGGTGGGCCCACGAAGCTCGCAACCATCGTCCAGATCGATCCGATCTACGTCAATTTCAGCGTCAACGAGCAGCAGGTCTTGCAGATCCGCCAGCAGCTTCGCAGCCAGGGCGTGACGCTCAAGGACCTCGGGCCGATCCCCGTCGAAGTCGGGCTGCAGACGGAGAGAGGCTTTCCGCACGCCGGCAAGATCGACTACATCGCACCCGATCTCGACCAGAGCACGGGCACGCTGTCGGTCAGGGCTCTGCTCGACAACAAGGATGCGGTGCTCCTGCCGGGGCTGTTCGTGCGCGTGCGCGTGCCGACACAGCGCGACGTGGAATCCCTGCTGGTGCCCGACCGTGCGCTCGGCAATGGCCAGCAGGGTCGCTACCTGCTCGTGGTCAACGACAAGAACGTCGTGGAGCAGCGCCCCGTCGAGACCGCAGAGGCGGTGGACGGCGGCCTGCGGATCATCAAGGCCGGGCTCAAGCCGGAGGATCGCGTCGTCGTCAGCGGCATCCAGCGCGCCGTTCCCGGCAGCGCCGTGAAGCCCGTCGACACGACACTGGCTGCCGCCCCGGCCACGCCCCCTCGCGCGCCGGCACCTGCCGCCCCCGCTGCGCGCAAGGACAAGCCATGATCGCCAAGTTCTTCATCGAGCGGCCGGTCCTCGCCAACGTCATCGCCGTCCTCACGATCATCCTTGGGCTCGTGGCGCTCGCCAGGCTGCCCGTGGCGCAGTATCCCAACGTCGTGCCGCCGACCGTGCAGGTCACCGCGCGCTATCCCGGCGCCAGCGCCGCCACCGTCGTCCGCGACATTGCGCTGCCCATCGAGCAGAAGGTCAACGGCGTCGAGGGCATGATCTACATGTCCTCGATGAGCACCAGCGACGGCTCCTACACGCTCACCGTCACCTTCCGCATCGGCACGGACGCCGACAAGGCCCAGATCCTCGTGCAGAACCGGGTGGCGAGCGCGTTGCCGGCGTTGCCGCAGGCCGTCCAGCAACAGGGCGTGCAAACCGCCAAGCGCTCGACCTCGATCCTCGAGATCGTCGCCTTGAGCTCGCCGGATGGTCGCTACGACAGCCTGTTCCTGTCGAACTACGCGACCATCAACCTTCTCGACGAGATCTCGCGCATCGACGGCGTCGGCAACGTCTCGGTGTTCGGCGCCGGCCAATATGCCATGCGGCTGTGGCTGGACCCGCAGAAGCTGCAGGCGCGCAAGCTCGTCCCTGCCGACGTCATCAACGCCGTCAACTTGCAGAGCCGCGCCACGGGGGCCGGACAGCTCGGCACCCCGCCCGTGCCCCAGGGCCAGGAATTCCAGTACACGATCAACGTGCCGAGCAAGCTCGATGATGTCGCCCAGTTCGAGGACATCATCATCAAGGCCGATACCAGCGGCAGCGGCCGCGTGACGCGGCTGCGCGATGTCGCCCGCATCGAGCTCGGCGCCCAGCAGTACAGCCAGACCTTCAAGCTCGACGAGCAGCCGGCGGCGGGGCTCGCCATCTTCCAGCTGCCCGAGGCCAATGCCCTCGATGTCGCCAGGCGCGTCGAGGGCCGCATGCGCGAGCTGCAGTCGGCGTTCCCCCCGGCCTTGACCTGGAGCGTGCCCTTCGACACCACCAAGTTCGTCAACGCCGCCGTGCACGAGGTCTACAAGACCCTGATCGAGGCCGCCGTCCTCGTGCTGATCGTGATCCTCGTCTTCCTGCAGGACTGGCGCGCCACCCTGGTGCCCGCCACCACCGTCCCCGTGACCATCATCGGCGCCTTCGCGGCCATGGCCGCGTTCGGGTTCTCCGTCAATCTGACCACGCTGTTCGCCATCATCCTGGCCATCGGCATCGTCGTCGACGACGCGATAGTCGTCGTGGAAGGCGCGGCCAAGCACATCGAGCACGGGCTCACGCCGCACGATGCCACCGTCAAGGCCATGCACGAGCTGCTGGGTCCCATCATCGGCATAACCCTCGTCCTGATGGCGGTGTTCGTCCCGGCGGCGTTCCTGCCGGGCCTGAGCGGCCAGATGTACCGCCAGTTCGCGCTCGTGATTGCGGCCACGGCCGCCATCAGCGCCATCAATGCCATGACCCTGAAACCTGCGCAGTGCGCGCTTTGGCTGCGGGCGACGAAGCCGCCAGGGAGCCGAAACGTCTTCTATCGCGGTTTCAACCGCGTCTACGACGCCCTCGAGGCGCGCTATGCCGGCATGATCGGGCGCATGGTCGCGCGCAGCGGGCTGATGGCTGTGACTGTCGCCGTACTTGTCGGCGTTGCCGTCTATGGCCTCAGCCGCGTGCCGACCGCGTTCCTGCCGATCGAGGATCAGGGCTACTTCCTGATTGCGGTGCAACTCCCCGAAGGCGCCTCCCTCGAGCGCACGACGCGGGCCCTCGATGACGTGACCAAGCGCGTGCGGGCGCAGCCGGGCGTCGACAGGGTGGTCGCAATCGCCGGCCTTGCCGCGCTCAACGACAACGCCAGTCTGGCCAACGCCGGCGTCGCCTACGTCATCCTCAAGGATTGGGCGGAGCGCGGCAAGGCCGAGGGCCTGCTGCCCCTCTACCTGGGGCTGTCCGAGCGCGTCAAGACGCTGGACGATGGCCTCGCCCTCGTCATCCCTCCGCCTCCCATTCAGGGCATCGGCAACGTCTCGGGCGCCACCATGAAGGTCGAGCTGCGCGACGGCAGCTTCGACTACGTGCAGCTGGAGCAGCTGGCGCAGGCCATCACCGAGCGCGCCTCGCAGCAGTCGATGTTCCAGGTCGCCCGCAACTCCTTCCGCGCCGACGCGCCTCAGCTCAACGTCGTCATCGACAGGGTCAAGTCGGAGACGCTCGGCGTTCCGCTCGGCAACGCGCTCGACGCGCTCAGCTCCTACGTCGGCTCGAGCTATATCGGCCAGTTCAACAAGTTCGGCCGCGTGTTCCAGATCTATGTGCAGGCCGATGCCAGCGCCCGGCTGCAGCCGGAGGCGCTCAGGACCTTGTCGGTGCGCAACAATGCCGGCGCCATGGTGCCGCTCGGCACGCTGGCCGAGATCACGACGGTGAGCGGCCCCTCGCTGATCTCGCTCTACAATCTCTATCCGGCAGCGACCGTCATCGCCAATACTGCACGGGGCTTCAGCTCCGGCCAGGGGCTCGGCCTGCTCGAGCAGATCGCCAGGCAGACGCTTCCCCCCGGCAGCGGCTACGAATGGACGGCGATGTCCTACCAGGAGAAGGAGATCGGCAACCAGATCTACGGCGTCTACGCGCTGAGCCTGCTGCTCGTCTATCTGGTGCTGGCCGGCCAATACGAGAGCTGGATCGCGCCGCTCACCGTCATCGTCTCCGTGCCGCTGGCGCTGCTCGGCACTGCGGGCGCGCTGCTGGCCCTCGGCGTGCCCAGCAACCTCTACACCCAGATCGGCCTGATCCTGCTGATCGCGCTTTCGGCCAAGAATGCGATCCTGATCGTCGAGTTCGCCCGCAGCCTGCGGCGACGCGACGGCCATCCGATCGAGCAGGCAGCCGTCGAGGCCGCCCGCAGCCGCTTCCGGCCGATCCTGATGACATCCTTCGCTTTCATCCTCGGCGTCGTGCCGCTGGTGCTCGGCTCCGGGGCCGGCGCCAACGCCCAGAAGTCGATCGGCATCGCCGTATTGACGGGCATGCTCGGCTCGACGATTCTCACCGTCACATTCGTTCCCTCGGTGTTCGTGGTGCTGCAGCGCTTCGAGGAATGGCGAGCGGCACGCCAGGGCAAAGGTCGCCCCCAGACGGTGTCGGGATAGCGGAAAGTGCCACGGCTCACGCCAGCCTCCATCGCGGGACCCGTGCGTCTCCTCGCGATCGCCGCCGTTGCGCTTTGGCCGGCGGGCGCGCGCGCCGAGGAGCCGGCCCCCAAGCCAAGCGCTCCCGCGAATGACCCCACATTGATCGAGTTCGCGCGCAACAATCCTGCTTGCGCCGGCTTCACCGACATGTGCCAGACCTGCGTGAGGGCTTCCGACCAGGCCATCCAATGCTCAACGCCAGGCATCGCCTGCATCAAGCAGGCCTGGAGCTGCACGCTCCCGGGCAAGCCCAAGCCCTGAGCCCGTGCCATTTTTCGATGACCAGGCGGCGCCGCTGTGCTAGGCGCCTGGGCTCGTGGATGGGTGGCCGAGTGGTTTAAGGCACCGGTCTTGAAAACCGGCGTGGGTTCACGCCCACCGGGGGTTCGAATCCCCTCCCCATCCGCCAAAACAAGTGTCCGAGCCTTTTTTGGCCCCCGCGTTTGCGCAAATCTCGGCCTGGGGCACGTCCAGCGGAACGTCACTTCGACACGAGATACCGGCTCACCCAGCGCGCCGATTGACCCGACAGGCGCACGCAGCGACTAACCGACCCCCCAGATGCGGTCTGCATATTCGCGAACCGCGCGGTCGCTCGAAAAGCGAGCCATGCCGGCAACGTTGCGGATGGCGCGTGAAGTCCAAAGCGACGAATTGGCCCAGGCACGGTCCACCTCGTCCTGTGCCGCCATGAAAGAGTGGAAATCGGCAAGCACCAGATAGCGATCACCCTGCTGCAGCAAGGCCTCCACGATCGGCCGATGCCGGTCGGCGTCTCCCGGAGAGAAGACGCCGCCTGCGATCTGGTCGATGGCATCGCGGATGGCCCTTTCCTGCGCATACCGCTCGCCGGGCGCGTAGCCCAGCGCCCGCAACCGCCGCACTCCCGCAACGTCGAGACCGAACATGAAAAAGTTCTCTGCGCCCACCGCTTCGGCGATCTCGATGTTGGCGCCGTCCGGTGTTCCGATCGTCAGCGCCCCGTTGAGGGCGAGCTTCATGTTACCGGTGCCGGATGCCTCCGTGCCGGCGAGCGAGATCTGCTGCGACAGATCGGCCGCCGGGATGATGACCTCGGCCAGCGACACGTTGTAGTTGGGCAGGAAGACGAGCTTCAGGCGCTCCGAGGTCAGCGGATCGTCGTTGATGACGGCGCCTACGTCATGGGCAAGCTTGATGATCCGCTTCGCCAGCCAATAGGCCGATGCCGCCTTGCCGGCCAGCACCACGACACGCGGCGCCCATTCGCGCTGCGGATTGGCCTTGATGGCGTTCCAGCGGGCAATGACGCCGAGAATGTTGAGCAGCTGGCGCTTGTATTCGTGAATGCGCTTCACATGCACATCCACGAGCGCTTCGGGATCGACTCGGACGCCGGTTTTCTGCTCGATCAGACGTGCAAGCCGCACCTTGTGGATGTGCTTGATCTGGCGCAGGCGCTCACGGCAGGCGGCGTCATCGGCAAAGCGCGAGAAACTGCCGATCCGGTCGAAGTCCTGGCGCCAGCCCGGTCCGACGGTTTCATCGAGCAGAGCCGCCAGCTGCGGGTTGGCGGACATGAGCCAGCGGCGCTGCGTAATGCCGTTGGTGATGCTCTCGAACCGGTCGGGGAAGATGCGCGCAAATTCAGGGAACAGGGTCTCCCTGACCAGGTCGCTGTGCAGCCGTGACACGCCGTTGACGCGATGACTAGCCAAAGTCGAAAGCCGCCCCATGTTCACGTGAGGATTGTCGGAGCCGTTGATGAGGCTCACCTTCGGACGCACGAGGTCGGCGTCCGGCAGCTGCGACACCTCGCCAAGAAAGCGCCGCTCGATCTCCTTGATCAACTCGCAGTGGCGGGGCAGCAGCCGCCCCATCAGCTCCACCGGCCAGACCTCGAGCGCTTCCGGCAACAGCGTGTGGTTGGTGTAGGCGCACACCTCCTGGGTCAGCCGCCAGGCCCGGTCCCATTCGATCCCGTGCACGTCGACCAGCCGGTGCATGAGCTCGATGGGGGCGAGGGCCGGATGCGTGTCGTTGAGATGTATCGCTACCTTGCGAGACAGCAGGTCCCAGTCGTCGTAGTCGGCGAGAAAGCGCGCAAGCACGTCCTGCACCGAGGCGGAGACGAAGAAATACTGCTGCCTGAGCCGCAGCTCTCTTCCCTCGGCAGTCGAATCGTCTGGATAGAGGATGCGGCCCACGGTCTCGGCATGGACCTTGCGGGCGAGCGCGTCGAGAAATGCGCCCCGGTTGAAGGCGGCCAGGTCGATCGGCTCGATCGGCTTGGGAGACCACAATCGCAGCGTATTGACGGTCTCGCTGTCGTAGCCGGGCACGAGCCGGTCGAAGGCCATGGCGAGCACGGTCTCGCCACCGACCCAATGGGCGCGCTGGTCTCGGTGCTCGACCCTGCCGCCGTAGCTCACGGCATAGGTTCGCTCGGGGCGAGGAAACTCCCACGGATCGGCATCGGTCAGCCAGTCGTCCGGCTGCTCGATCTGCCAACCGTCCGCCAGCTGCTGCCGGAACATGCCGTACTCGTAGCGAATGCCGTAGCCGATGCCTGGCACCCCCAGCGTTGCCATCGAGTCCAGGAAGCAGGCGGCGAGCCGGCCCAGACCCCCATTGCCGAGGGCCGGGTCGATCTGCTGCTCGTAGACCTCGTCGAGATCCACTCCGCATGCGGCGAGGCCTGCGCGGACATCGTCCTCCAGCCCCAGGCAATCGAGCGCGTTCTTCAGCTCGCGCCCCACTCAGGAATTCCATCGAAAGGTAGGCGACCTGCTTCAGTCCCTGCTGGCGCACGCGCGCATTGGTCTGATGCCAACGCAGAATGATCTGCTCCCTCACCGTCAGGGCCGTGGCGCGCAACCAATGCTGCAGATTTGCTTCGGCGCGTGCAATGCCGACATCCTGGGCGAGGTGCGCCAGGATAGCGTCCTGTATGGGGCGGGAGGTGACTGCCTTTGCGGTGTCGTTCATCGCGTTCAGCCGCTGCCGGCGCTCGTGCCGAGCATCAACGAGACTGGGCATACATTCAGGATGGCGCCGAGCGCAACCCTTGCCTGGGCATGCGAACGCTCGCCGGTGCAAGCGTCGGCCCAGTCGCGGTCGGCCAGCTTTGAAGGCAAGACGACCGCCGTGTTACCCCACCGCGCGGGCGCAATCATCGGCAATTCGCCGCCGTCGAGCAGCCGCAGGGAAAGCCGAGGGACGACGGCCAGAGCCGCCTCGTTGCCTTGCACACGCGCGAACGCCAGCACGTGATCGCGGTGATCGCCGGCCACCTCGAGCGGCAGATATTCGCCGGCAGCGAAAGAGGACGGGTCTCTCTGCCCGTGCCTGCAGCCCTGCCTTCAGGATGTGGAGTTTGACGGCGCCCGAGCGCCAATCGCGTCAGAAGCTCCGACGCTTGGCAATGTTGGAGCGTCTCGGCCAAGCTCGCGATTTTCCGAAAGTCGACCGGTCTCCTGTTGTCGGGATCCACCATGCTGAAATCCCAAAGCTCGGTTCCCTGGTAGATGTCCGGCACGCCCGGCGCTGCCAGCTTTACCAGCGTCTGCGCCAGGGCGTTGAGGGCTCCCGCGACGAGAATGGGTCTCATTGCGCCCGACGAAGTCCGCGAGAAAGGCGGACGAAATCCTCGGGTCGAGCGCACCGCGCACGAAATGCTCCAGAGCCTGCTCGTAGTCGGAGTCCTGGGCGGTCCAGCTGGTGTGCACCTTGGCCTCGCGCGCGGCCTTGACGGAAAATTGTGCGATGCGCTCGGCGAAAGCTTCCAGTTTGCACCCTTGATCGAAACCGAGATCCAGCGGCCAAGCTCCCGCAAGCGCCTGATAGAACGACCATTCGGCCTCCGTGTCGGGTGTGGGGCATCCCCGGAGTGTGCGCTTGAGCGGAGCATTTTGCCCGCTCCATTTTCTTGCTGCCGCAGCCCATGCCGTCGGGCATCTCGCTCAGGACGTAGAGGCGGGCGCGGGCGTCCTCACCACGTTTGGTATCGTGCGTGGCCGTGGCGCTCAAGCCGGAGGGCTGCAGCTTGCAGCGCTCCGCCATCTTGCGCGATGGAATTCCTCCACAGGCGCGCCAAACACGCTGGGCTCGCCCCCGACCTCGTTGAGCGCTAGCAGGCGGTTGTAGCGGTAGAAGGCTGTGTCCTCCACGGCCTTGGCCATGAGCGGCCCGGTGGTCTGCTGGAACCGAAGCGCGAATTCGCGGGCGGTTGCCCGATCGTCGGGCGCCGCAACATCGATCGCGGCCGCGCGCTTCACGAAGTCGAGCGCATCCTCATCGTCGATCTCGCGCGTCCCTTTCGCCTCGCGCAAGGCAGCATCGAGAATCGACAGATCCGTCGCATCTGGACCCGAGGCCCCAACATATGTGCGATAGACGGGCAGGGCCGAAGCGAGCTCGACGATCGCGCACCGGAGCGTATCGGCGCCGAGGTCGCGCGTCGCTGGATGGCGCATCGCAAGCCGGCAGGCGATGTCTGTGAGCGTGCGCAGCTCGCCTGCCAGATTGCGCGTCAGGGTGCGCCGTTTCAGATCCTTGATCAGTGTTGGGTAATCGATGCTCCGGCCGATGAACCCATGATAGGCCTCGGTCATCTTCTTCTCGCCGCCCTGGTCCACCAACAGCCCCGCGAGTGCCCCGATGAACTCGTAACCGGTCGTGCCTGCCACCGGCCAGTCCTCGTGCGCAGCACTTCCCCGGGGCCCAGGATTTTCTCGACCAGAAGATAGAAGGGCGTCTCCTTCGCCAGCGCCGCCTGGAGCCTCACAAGGTAGCCCTCCGGATCGGCGAGGCCATCGATGTGGTCAAGCCGCAAACCATCGATGCTGCCATCCCTGACGAGCCCGATCAGGCGCGCATGGACAGCGTCGAATACCTGCGGATCCTCGACCTTGAGACCGACGAGGTCTGCGATCTCGAAAAAGCGTCGATGGGCGAGCATCTCGCGAGCTGCGCGCCAGTGGACCAGCCGCCATACCTGGCGCTCGTGCAACGCGTGCAGCGCCGGCAGGTCTGCCGTCGTCTCGTCCAACGCCCGCGAAAACGGTCCGACCAACCCGCGCGCGGCCTCCGCAAGCTCGGACCTTGAGCGCAGGCGCCGTCTCCGGCGTGGAAGCTGCAAACTGCTGCGCCAATCGCGTGAGTGCCCTGTCATGGGCGCCGGCTGAGAACGTCCGCGTAGGACGGCGGCGTCAGCGGCAGCGCCAGATCGCCGTACGTCAACGAGATGCTCGCCTGCAGCCGCATCGAAGCTCAGGCCCGAGCTCGCCCCTCGTCCAGGACGCTTCCGTAGCCGCCCGCGAGGACCGGCAGGATCAGCTTGGGCAGCCGACCAATCGATGTCGAAATGCCGGGCGTGCTTGGCCGCGACACCCCATTCGAGAACATCGCGCCACCAGGGATTTTGCGGGCTGGCGGCCATGTGATTGGGCACGAAGTCGACGATGAGGCCGATGCCGTGTCGCCGAAGGACATCGCGCCAGCCCCCTGAAGCCCTCCTCGCCGCCAAGCTCGCCGCGATGACGGTATTGTCGACGACGTCGTAGCCGTGCGTCGATCCGCGCACGGCCTCAAAGATCGGCGAGAGATAGAGATGGCTGATCCCCAGTGCGGCCAGGTGAGGCGCGAGGCCGCTTGCGCGTTCGAATGTCATGCCGCCGCGCAATTGAAGACGGTAGGTGGCGGTCGGCGTCATCATGACACGCGAGGCCTCTCGGCGGCCACGGCGTGAACGACGCGCTGGAAGGCACCGCAGCCCGGCAGCTCCTCCAGGCTCACGGGCAGTTTACGGCGCCAGTTGGGATGCTCATCGACCGTGCCGGGCAGGTTGGCCTGGTCCTCCATGCCGACCAGGTCCTCGAGCTGGACGGCAACGAGCCTCGATCGCGTGCGCGCGAGGAACGCGTGCAGGCCGACCAGGGCATGATCGGGCAACTCCGCGACCGCCGCGCCGGCTCCCCTTGCTGTGATGCCGTCGGGTGCCAGTCCCGCGCGCCTTAGTGCCTGCAGCAGCCGCAAGCGGTCGCGTGCGCGTTCGCGACGCTGAAGGCGAGCGGTCGTGGCATCGAAGATCCCGAGGCGCTCACGCTCCGCGATATCGTTGCCCTTCCACCATCCGCGCAGGGTCGGCAGATCGTGCGTGGAGATGCAGGCGAGCGCCTCGCGTGCATAGGAATGCGGCGCCTGGAATTCCCCATCCTTGCCGCGCTCAAAGTAGAGAACGCGATAGCTCTGGATCTCCAAGCGGCGCATGACCGCGCGAAATCCCGCGGGCACCGTCCCCAGGTCCTCGCCGACCACCAGCACCGCACGCCCCAGGGATGCCGACGCGAGTTGCCGCATGAGCACGTCGCCCGGGTAGCTGACGTAGGCGCCATCGACGGCGGTCAGGCCGGCAGGGATCCAGAACAGGCGCACGAGCCCCATGACATGGTCGATGCGGATCGCTCCCGCGTGCCGCATGAGGTCGTGCAGGCTGGCAGCGACCGCAGCGCCATCGTCCTTTCGCAAAGCCACAGGAGAGAGCGGGCAAAGACCCCAGTCTTGTCCGAGCGGATTGAAGGGGTCGGGCGGGCTACCGATTTGGGCGGAGCCGACCACGGTATCGGGTGCTGCCCAAGTGTCCGCGCCGTCCGGAGCGACGCCGACGGCCAGATCGAGATAGAGGCCTATGCGCATGCCGGCGGCCCGAGCGCGCCGCTGGGCATCGGCAAGCTGACCGTCGGCAACCCACTGCAACCATTTGTGGAACAGGACGCTCGCGGCGTTGTCGCGTGCGAACCCAACGCGCGGCGTCGCCGGCGGGCGACTTGTAGGCGTCGGGCCAGTCGTGCCAGCCACAGGAGCGTCCCTCCGCCACAAATTTGGCGGAGAGCGCTTCGAAGCGCGCGAAAAGGTCCAGCGCCTCTCCGCGCTCGCGGCAGAATGCTTCGAAGCGATGCGCATCCTCAGTGCGTCGCGCAAGGTCATCGCGCTCGAATTCGGCGAAGCGAGCCGCGAGTGCCGACCGCTTCATTTGCGCCGACGCCGACGTAGTCGACGAGGGTGGCGTTGCGCGCGGGCCCGACAGCGTGCGGTGCCATGCAAGCTGCTCCGCCCAGCCTATCGACGGCGATGTAGAGCGGGTTCAGGAACCGCCGGCTCGAGGGCGAATAGGGACTGCGCCTGCTCGGGTCGGCAAGGTACAGGGCGTGGAGCGGATTGACACCGAGGAAGTCCGCGCCGCAGCCGCCCAGGTATTCGCAAAGCCGCGCCAGATCCTCGAAATCGCCGATGCCCCAATTGCGCTCGGACCGCAACCCATACAGCTGGCAGGTGATACCCCACGCGCGCGCTTCCTTCAGCCAATCCGGAACGAAGCAATGCGCGCCGGCTGGCACAGCGATGTCGGGCGGCCTCGCCGCTGGAGCGCCAGCCAGGCTGGCGGCAATCTCCTCCGTCGTCTCGGCCGCAACGCCCAGGGCGGAAAGAACCCCGCGTTTCGCCCGCTCGCTGACGCGCTGATAGGCGCCGGCCTCGTCCACGTAGCCGAGTGAAATGCCGTAAGCTTCCACCAGCTGGTCCAGAGCCCCGATCACGTCACGTCCCCAGCGCGGCAGGCGGATCACGCAGCCTGAACACCACCGACCACGCCGGCAAAGAGCCAGCTTTGACCCGCTCGCGCAGACCCGGGGAAGTCTCATAGAGCGTCCGTCCGCGCGAGTTGGGGCCTGGCACAATGCCAAACTCCGGGATGTGCATCTCGTCATCCGACAGGTTGGCAAACAGCACCAGCCTGCCGTCATCTCCGAGCTTCCATTCCACGATCAGACCAGCGCCATCGACAAAGACCAGTCGACCCGTGCGCCCGCCCATGCTCTTCAGGCGCGGGACCACCTCCCTGCAGCGCAACTCCAGAAGCCGCCTGGTGAGGGCCAACTTCTTGGCGTGCGCTGCACGCCGCGGCGCGCTCCAGTCGAGCTTTGACGCCTCGAACGTCGCTGGCGCATTGGGATCGGGAATGCGGGCGCGGTTGCCAGGGTCCTGGAAGGCTGGCCATTTGCGGAACTCGTTGCGGCGCCCCTCACGAACGGCATCGCCAAGCTCGCCGTGGAAGTCCGTGAAGAAGCAGAACGACCGGGTCTCTCCCCACTCTTCGCCCATGTACAGCAGCGGAATTTGCGGGCTGAGAAGCAGTATGGCCATCAGTGCGTCGAGCGCCTGCGGCTTGACGAGGCTCGCAAGCCTCTCCCCGAATGCGCGATTGCCGACCTGATCGTGGTTCTGCAGGAAATTGATGAAGGCCGTGGGCGGCAGGTGCCCGCTGGCCTCGCCGTGCGCCTCGCCATCGTCGGAACGGGGAGGCCTGGCCCTGGTAGATATAGCCCTCGCTCAGCGCGCGGCCGAGCTTGGCCACACTCTCCTGCGCGTAGTCGACATAGTACGCGTCGCGTTCCTGCGTGCACAGCACGTGCGCGACGTGATGGAAGTCGTCGTTCCACTCGGCGGTATAGAGTTGGGCTTGCCCCCGCGCCGACCTCTCGTGCAGAAACGTCACATTGCGATTGTCCTCGGTCGTCAGATGGACGTGGCGGTCCTCGATGGTAGACCGCACCCTGGTCGCGAGCTCCTCCAGGATCGAGGGCTCGGTCTCGTCCTGGATCTGATCGATGGCGTCCAGGCGCAGCCCATCGAAACGGTACTCCTCGAGCCAGTACAAGGCATTGTCTATGAAGAAATCGCGCACCGGCCTGCGGTCGTAGGCGATGGCGGCACCCCATGGCGTGTGGCGCTCGGGATGGAAGAACTCCCGCGCATAGAGGTGGAGGTAGTTTCCGTCCGGACCGAAATGGTTGTAGACGACATCCAGCAGCATCATGAGTCCGCGCTCGTGGGCAGCATCCACGAGCCGCTTCAGCGCCTCCGGACCTCCGTAGGCAACATGTGGCGCATAGGGCAACACCCCATCGTAGCCCCATCCGCGCGTGCCGGCGAACTGTGCTACGGGCATGAGCTCGATGGCAGAAACGCCGAGGTCGGCGAGATAGTCCAGCTTGCTGCGGATCCCGTCGAAGTCACCCGCGTCCGTGAACGTCCCCGTGTGCAGTTCGTAGACGACCGCCTCTTCCCAAGGCCGTCCACGCCACCCATGCGCGCGCCACGCGTAGGATTTCGGGTCCACCAGCCGTGAGGGACCGTGAACGTCGCGCACCTGCGCGCGTGCAGCTGGGTCGGGAAAGCGAGCGCCTCCCGGCAACAGGTAGCTGTACCCCTGGTTCACCCCCACAGCGTCGGTCTCCACTTCGAACCAGCCGCCATCCTTTCGCGCCAGTTCAGTCGTGGCGCCTGTTGCGTCGGCTACGAGCGAGAGGGACGCCACTCCCGGCGCCCACAACCGGAAGCGCGCTCCTCCGTCCGCGAGGAGTTCGGCACCCCATGTCCGTTCGAATGCGAAGCGGTCGCTCACGACCTGACGCCCTCGAAGAGAAGCAGGGTTCGGTCGGACAGGGTCACCTGGTCGCCGGGATGCAATCGGGGCACGTCGGGCTCGATCAGCCCCTTGGCGGAATCCACCAGCAGGCGCCACTGCAGAACGGTCTTGGGCGCAGGCAGGTGGAAGTTAAGGTCCTCGTGGTGCGCATTCGCCAACAGCAGCAACAGCGGCTGGCCCGTTTGCGCGAGCATGAGGCCGATGCACCGGGATAGGCCGTTCTCCCAGTCCTCGCGGGTCATCATTGCACCATCCGGGCGCAGCCAACTGACGTTGCGGGTTCCATCGCGCAGGGCACGCTCGCCATGCAGAAACTTCTGACCGGCCCGGAGCAGCGAATAGCGCCGCCGCAGGCGGATCAGACCCGCCGTGAACTCCAGGAATGCCTTTTCCTCTGTTTCAGCCGCATTCCAGTCGAGCCAGGAAACCTCGTTGTCCTGGCAGTAGGCATTGTTGTTGCCGCCTTGTGAGCGGCCGAGCTCGTCACCCATGAGCACCATGGGTGTGCCGTGCGACAGCAGCAGGGTGGCGATGAGGCAGCGGCGGAGCTTGTCGCGCAGCCGCAGGACATGCGCGTCGTCTGTCGGACCCTCGACGCCGCAGTTCCAGCTGCGGTTGTCGTCGTGTCCATCCTTGTTGTTCTCGCCATTGGCCTCGTTGTGCTTCTCGTTGTAGGCAACGAGATCAGCGAGCGTGAAGCCATCGTGCGCCGTGACGAAGTTCACGCTCGCCCAGGGCCGGCGGCCATGCTTGTCGAACAGGTCGGCCGAGCCCAGCAGATCGCGCGCCAGCGCCGGCACGACATCGTGATCGCCCTTCCAGAAGCTGCGCACCTCGTCGCGATACCGACCATTCCATTCGGCCCAGCCCGGCGGAAACCTCCCGAGCTGGTAACCGTCCTCGCCCAAATCCCAAGGCTCGGCGATGAGCTTCAGCTGCGACAATGCCGGGTCCTGACGCATCGCACCAAACAACGACGCATTGGCGTCGAATGCCCGCAGATCGCGACCGAGGGAGCTCGCCAGATCGAAGCGGAATCCGTCGACGTGGCATTCCACCGCCCAGTAGCGCAGCGAGTCCATGATCATCTGCAGCACGCGCGGGTGGTGCTGGTTTATCGTGTTGCCGCAACCGGTCGTGTCGAAGTAATAGCGCCGGTCGTCGGCAAGCATGTAGTAGCTGGCATTGTCGATGCCTCGGAACGAGAGGGTGGGACCCAGGTGGTTGCCCTCGGCGGTATGGTTGTAGACCACGTCCAGGATCACCTCGATGCCGGCCTCGTGCAGGCGATGCACCATGCGGCGGAACTCGGTGACGTCGCCGCCAGTCGAGAAGTAGCGGTATGCGGGGGCGAAGAAACAAAGCGTGTTGTAGCCCCAGTAGTTCTTCAAACCCTTCTCGACCAGGTAGCGGTCGTCGGCGAACGCCTGCACCGGAAGCAACTCGACGGCGGTCACGCCAAGTTTGACCAAGTGCTCGATGGCACTCGCATGAGCGAGGCCGGCGAACGTTCCGCGAAGCTGCCGTGGCACTTTCGGATGGCGAGCGGTGAAGCCCTTGACGTGCGCTTCGTAGATGATCGTATCAGTCCAGGCCGTGCGCGGGCGCCGTTCGCGCTTCCAGGGAAACGAAGGTTGCCAACGATCGCTGGACTCCACGACGACGCACTTGCGCATATGCGGTGCCGAGTTCGCGCTCGTCCAAAGTGAGATCGGCATCTGCGGCACCGACCCTGTAGCCGAAATGCGAGTTGTCCCAAACGATCGATCCAAACAACGCTTTCGCATAGGGGTCGAGAAGCAACTTGTTGGGATTGAAGCGATGCCCCTCCTGGGGCGCGTAGGGTCCATGGACCCGATAGCCGTATAGCTGGCCCGGAGAGATGCCCGCGATGTGGCCGTGCCAAACTTCATCGGTAAATTCCGGCAGCCTCACGCGTCCGATTTCCTGGTGCCCGTCACTGTCGAAAAGGCAAACGTCCACGCGCGTCGCATTTGCCGAGAAGATCGCGAAGTTGACGCCCTTGGCGTCGGGCGTCGCCCCCAGCGGAGAGGGGGCTCCCGCTTGCACGATCAAACGGCTTCGACTCATCGATCCGGTCCCTCAGGCGCCGTCGTGCTCGAGAACCAGCGTCGCCAGTGGCGGAAGCTTGATCTCGATGGAGAACGGCTTTCCATGGTGCGGTCGAGGGAGCGTATTCACGCCGCCGGCATTGCCGACGTTGGAGCCGCCGTAGGTGTCGCCGTCGGTATTCAGCCGCTCGATCCAGCGTCCGCCCTCCGGCACGCCGATGCGGTAGTCTTGACGCACGATCGGCGTAAAATTGCATACGACGACGACGGGACGAGTGCCTCGGTCGCCACGCCTCAGATAGGCCAGCACACTCTGGGCAGCGTCTCCGCCCTCGATCCATTCGAAGCCCGCAGGTTCGCAATCCAGCGAATGCAGCGCCGGGGTGCCGCGGTAGAGGCGGTTGAGATCGCGAACGAGGTTCTGCATGCCGCGATGGTGCGGGTCGGCGAGCAGATGCCAGTCGAGCGCATGATCGTGGTTCCACTCTCTTTCCTGGCCGAACTCGCCGCCCATGAAAAGCAGCTTCTTGCCGGGATGGGTCCACATGAATGCGAAGTAGGCGCGCAGGTTTGCAAACTTCTGCCAGCGATCACCAGGCATCTTGCCGATCAGGGAGCCTTTCCCGTGCACGACCTCGTCGTGGCTGAGCGGCAGAATGAAATTCTCGGAGAATGCGTAGACCAGACCGAAGGTCAGCTCGTTGTGGTGATGGGCCCGATGCACCGGCTCGCGCGCCATGTAGGCTAGCGTGTCGTGCATCCAACCCATGTTCCACTTGTAGCCGAAGCCGAGGCCCCCCTGATCGACCGGGCGCGACACCTGTGGCCAAGCGGTCGACTCTTCGGCGACGGTGACGATCCCGGGATGCGTGCCGTAGGCGAGCGTATTCAAGGTCTTGAGAAACGACACGGCCTCGAGGTTCTCGCGTCCGCCGTGGACGTTTGGAACCCACTCTCCAGCCGAGCGGCTGTAGTCGAGGTAGAGCATCGAGGCCACCGCATCGACCCTCAACCCGTCGACGTGATAGCGATCCAGCCAGAAAAGCGCATTGGCAGCGAGAAAATTCGCAACCTCGCGACGACCGAAGTTGTAGATCAGGGTGTTCCAGTCGCGGTGGAACCCGAGCCTCGGATCCTCGTGCTCGTAGAGCGCAGTGCCGTCGAAGCGCGCCAGCCCGTGCGGATCGCTCGGGAAATGCGCGGGCACCCAGTCGATCAGAACGCCGATTTCAGCCTGGTGGCAGCGCTCCACGAACCGGCCAAAAGCTTCCGGTGGTCCGAACCGGGCCGTGGGTGCGAAGAGGCCCACCGGCTGATAGCCCCAGGAGCCCGAGAACGGATGCTCGCTGATCGGCAGCAACTCGATATGCGTGAATCCCAGGTCCTTGACGTACGGGATCAGCTCGTCGGCCAGGCGATCGTAGCTGAAGAAGCTGTTGTCCTCGCCGCGGCGCCAGGAGCCGGCATGCACCTCGTAGATCGAGATCGGCCGGGACGTTTCCTGCAGGGCCCGGCGGCGGCTCATCCAGTCCGCATCGAGCCAATCGCCTCGACCCTCGCCTGCCACGCGTGATGCCGTGGAGGGCGGCGCCTCCTGAGAGAACGCGAAGGGATCGCTCTTGAGCGGCAGTCGATCGCCCAGTGGACCGATGATCTCGTATTTGTACAGCGCCCCGTCGCCGATACCCGGCACAAACAGCTCCCAGACGCCAGCCTCGACACGCCTGCGCATTGGGTGACGGCGGCCGTCCCAGGCGTTGAAGTCTCCAACCACGCTCACGCGCCGCGCATTGGGCGCCCACACGGCAAAGACTACGCCTCGCACGCCCTGCAAGGAGATTGAATGGGAGCCGAGGCGCTCGTAGAGGCGCTGGTGGTTGCCCTCCGCAAGGAGATGCGTATCGAGCTCGCCAAGGTAGGCGGGAAAGCTATAGGGGTCGCGCGCTTCCCAGCAATGGGCGCCCTGTCGCATGCGCAGCAAGTAGGGCGGTGGCGTGTCGGCGTGGATTGCGATCAGGCCTGCATAGAAGCCCTGCTCATGCAGTCGCTCGAGTTTCGCAAGTATCGATCCATCGCTGCCATCGATCACCTCGACCGTCTCGGCATCGGGCGCAAAGACACAAATGGAAAACCCTGCATTCTCCGCCGCATGCGGCCCCAGGACGGCAAAGGGATCGCCGTGATTTCCCGCTACGATGGCTTCGATGTCGGATTGCGGCGGGCGCCACCGACTGGCCGAACCGGACTGCGCGGCAGTAGTCCTCATGCTTCCTTCGCCTCTTCGCGCTCGAGCAGGTCGAGAACCCCACGCACGGGAATAGCGAGCCAGGCCGGCCGATTGGCCGCTTCGTAGGAAATCTCGTAGAGGGTCTTCTGCAGCAGGAAGAGGTTCAGCAAGGCTGCGGTGTCACGCCGATCCTGTGGGAGACTCGCCATCCCGCGCGCCGTTTCCACGTAGGCGTCGATGAATTCGCGACCGGCCCTCTCTCTCCAAGCAGACGCGGCAGCGACGACCCGTTCCGGCAACCCGCGAACGCGACTGGCAAAGCGATCGAGCGCGGCCGAGGTGGCATAGTCGAGCGACCGCAGCAGGCCCGCGACGTCGCGCAGCGGCGAGGTCTTCTCGCGGCGCTCGGCCAGTGTGCGACCCGGCTCCCCTTCAAAGTCGATGATGACCACATCGTCTTTGGCGACAAGAACCTGTCCCAGGTGGTAGTCGCCATGGATGCGGGTCAACATTCCTGTCGGCACGATGTGCGCGAGCGCCTCGATGCGCGCGAAAAGCGCTTGCCTATTCTCGAGCAGCCGCGCCACCTGGCGGCCGGCGGCCTCGTTGATTTCCTTGCCTTCGCTTTCGATCGAGCTGAACGCGCTTTCAGCATCGAGCTTTATGGCCTCGCACCAAGCGCGAACCTGATTCTGGCCGGGCGCTTCCGCATTGAACGCGGGATCGCTCGTATCCGTGGCGAGAGCCCGATGCATCTCGGCGGTGCGCTGGCCGAGCTTGGCCGACAGATCGAGGGGAAACACATACAGGCGGTCGAGATCCTGCTGCCACTTGTCTACATCGCTCTCCGGCAGAAGCGAAATATCCTCGAAAGTGCGGTCCAAGGCCTCGACGATGACGTTCCAGGCGTCACCTTGGTTCTCGACGAATGCAAACGCAATTGCCAGCGCCGAAGGTTCTGCGCCCTCCACCACGTGCTCCACCGCTCCAAGCAGGGCCGGAGTGTTCTTGAAATTGGCGACATTGGTGAGGAAGTGCGCCACCTCGAGCTCCGGCTGCACGCCCGGCCGAATGCGGCGGTAGAGCTTGAGCACCATGCGTTCGCCGACAATCAGCGAAACGTTGCTTTGCTCGGCACCGATGGGCCGCAGCGAGGTATCATCGCCGATCGGCTCCAGCGAAGGATGGACCGTAAACCGCAAGCCCCCCGTCTGTGCGCCGCGGCTGCGCGACATCGCCATCACGAGGTCCAGGACGAAATCCTGGTCCCTGGCCGCGTCCAGCAATGCGGCGATACGAGACCCCCGCCTGACCTTGGCCAGCGTGAACGGCAGGGCCGCGGATCCTGAACTGACCTTGTCGCTGCCCCAGGCGGCCGACAGCGGCAGGAAATAATGCTGCGTTTCGCCTGCGCCGGCTGACACCTCGCAAAGCGCGAGAGGATACTTGGTCGAACGGCCCTCCAACGTTGCGAACTGCCTCAACGCGACGCTGGCGACTGTCGCGCCCTTTGCGGCAAACCAGCGCTGCCGCATCAGGAATTCGGGCAGGACTTCGCGCTCGAGGGTCTGGAGGCTGCGGCCCTGAAGCACGCTTTGCCACGCGTCGGTGGCTACCAAAGTGACGAAATCCGGCACCGGTTCCGGCGTCGTCACGTGCCAGCGCGGCTCCCGGATCTCCGTCGCGAGCGCGAACCAATAGAAGCCGTAACCCGGCAACGTCAGCATGTAGGGCAGCTCGCCGACCGGCGGAAAGGCCGAGTTGCCCGTCAGCTCGACGGGGACAGCACCACGAAACTCGCGAAGATCGAGCTCCACGGCCTGCGCGGAGCGGCCCATGTTGAAGACGCACAGGACACGCTGGTCTTCATGCTCGCGAACGAAGGCAAGGATCTTTCGATTTCTGGGATATAGCAGCCTGAGGGCGCCTCGGCCGAAGGCCGAGTGGTTCTTGCGAACCATGATCATGCGCCGCATCCAATTGAGCAGCGACGAGGGGCTCCTCTGCTGAGCCTCCACGTTGATGGATTGGTAGCCGTAGATCGCATCCATGACGGGCGGCAGGTAGAGCCGCTGCGGATCGGCCCGCGAGAACCCGCCATTGCGGTCCGCCGACCACTGCATCGGCGTGCGCACGCCGTCCCGGTCGCCGAGATAGTAGTTGTCACCCATGCCCAGCTCGTCGCCGTAATAAAGCACCGGCGTGCCGGGCAGGGAGAACAGCAGGGCGTTCATCAGCTCGATCTTGCGCCGGTCGTTGTCGAGCAGGGGCGCGAGCCGACGGCGGATGCCGAGGTTGATGCGGGCGCGCGAGTCCGTGGCGTAGATGCGCCAGAGGTAGTCCCGCTCGTCATCGGTGACCATTTCCAAGGTCAGCTCGTCGTGGTTGCGCAGGAACAGCGCCCATTGACAGTTGGAGGGGATATCCGGCGTCTGGCGCAGGATGTCGGCGATGGGGTGCCGATCCTCCTGCGCCAAGGCCATGTACATGCGTGGCATGAGCGGGAAGTGGAAGGCCATGTGGCACTCGTCCCCCTCGCCGAAGTAGGGGCGCGTATCCTCCGGCCACTGGTTCGCCTCCGCCAACAGCATCCGGTCCGGGTAGTGCGCATCGACCTCCTGGCGGATACGCTTCAGCACCGAATGAGTTCGGGCAGGTTCTCGTTGTTGGTGCCTTCGCGCTCGCACAGGTAGGGGACGGCGTCGAGTCTGAGGCCGTCCACCCCCAGGTCGAGCCAGAACCGCATGACGCCTACGATCTCCTCGAAGACGCGCGGGTTGTCGAAGTTCAGGTCCGGCTGATGCGAATAGAAGCGGTGCCAATAGTAGGCCTTCGCCGTCGCATCCCACGTCCAGTTCGACGTCTCGCGTGTCGAGGAAAATGATGCGCGTGCCCTGGTACCGCTGATCGGTGTCGCTCCAAACGTAGAAATCGCGCTCGGGAGAGCCCGGGGCTGCATTGCGCGCGCGCTGGAACCAAGGATGCTGATCCGACGTGTGGTTGACGACGAGCTCGGCGATGACACGGATGCCGCGACGATGCGCCTCGGCAATGAACGCCTTGAAGCCCTCCATGTCGCCGTAGGACGGGTGGACTTGGCGGTACTCGGAGATGTCGTAGCCGTCGTCGCGCAGCGGCGAGGGATAGAACGGCAGCAGCCAAATGGCGCTGACGCCCAGTTCCTGCACATAGTCCAGGCGCTGCATCAGGCCGGTGAAATCTCCCACGCCGTCGCCAGTGGCATCCTGGAATGCCTTCACGTGCATCTGGTAGACGATCGCGTCCTTGAACCAGTCGTGCGCCGAGGGATCGATGCCGGCTTGCGCGACCTGCTCCGCCTCGATTTCGGAGGGCATGGCGATTGCGGCCAACGGTGGGTCGAGCCTCGTCATGCCGGACGTTGCCGGCTTGAAAGCCGCCAGATGGCGTAGGGGCGGGCGTTCGGCTCCAGAAGCATGTGCTGCACCTTGCCGGTCCAGGTGAACCGGTTGCCCGTCAAGAGGTCCTCGACATCGATGGACGCCTCGTCGGGAAGCCCGAACTCCCAGAGGGGCACCTCGAAGTGGGCTCCTTGCGGGTTGTGGGGATCGAGGTTGACGGCGACGAGCACAAGATCCTGCTTATCCGCGGTGAACTTGCCGTAGTAGAGAATGTGATCGTTCCACGCGTTGTAGAAATTCAGATTCGCGAACTGCTGCAGGGCCGGGTGCTCGCGCCGCAATCGGTTGATCAGGCGGATGTCCTCGCGAATGTGGCCCGGACGGTCCCAATCCCACGCCTTGATCTCGTACTTCTCCGAGTTGAGATACTCTTCCTTGCCCGGGATCGGGCGGCCTTCGCAAAGCTCAAATCCATTGTAGATGCCGTAGTTGCAAGCGAGCGTCGCAGCGAGGATCAGCCGGATGCGGAAGCCTGCCCGTCCGCTCGTCTGCAGGTAGTAGGGATTGATGTCGGGCGTATTGACGAAGAAATTCGGGCGGAAATACTCGTGCGCCTCGCCACGCGTGAGCTCGAGCAGATATTCGGCCAACTCGTGCTTGGTGTTGCGCCAGGTGAAATAGGTGTAGGACTGCGTGTATCCGAGCTTGGCCAAACGCATCATCGGCTTGGGCCGCGTGAAGGCCTCGGATAGAAAGATCACATCGGGGAAGCGGTCGCGCACCTCACGGATCAACCACTCCCAGAAGGGGAACGGCTTGGTGTGGGGATTGTCGACCCTGAAGATCCGAACCCCCCGCTCCGACCAGAACAGCACGACGTCGCGCAGCGCGTACCAGATCGCGGGGAACGCCTCGCGGTAGAAATGGACGTTGACGATGTCCTCGTATTTCTTCGGCGGGTTCTCGGCAAACTTGATGGTTCCGTCCGGCCGCCAGTCGAACCACTCGGGATGCTCCTTGATCCATGGATGGTCGGGCGAGCACTGGATCGCGAAGTCCAGCGCGATGTCCAGATCGTTCGCGCGCGCCTCTGACACCAGCCGCTCGAAATCCGCAAAGCTACCGAGCTCTGGATGCAGCGCCTCGTGCCCCCCCTCGGAGGAACCTATGGCATAGGGGCTGCCTGCGTCCCCGGGCTCGGCCTGGAGCGAGTTGTTGCGCCCTTTTCGGTTTGTCCGGCCGATCGGGTGGATGGGCGTGAAATAGAGCACGTCGAAGCCGAGATCGCGCACATAGGGAAGCCGCGCGATCACATCGACGAACGTCCCGTGCCTGCCGACGTCCCCCGATTGTGAGCGCGGGAACATCTCGTACCAGGCGCTGAACGCCGCCCTGCGCCGGTCGACCCACACCTCGAGCTGCCTGTCATAGCGCGTGAGATTGGTTCGGGGTGCAACGCGCGCCATCAGGTCGCTGGCTTCACGGCTGGTGAGCCATTCGAGTTTCGCTACGCCGCTGGAACCGCCGACTTGCCGTTCGAGCAGCGCGCGCAGAGCCTGGCGATCGCTTGGGTCTCCCCGCCGCTGCTCGTCGTGCAATGCCCTCTCGACCATCAGCCGGCCTTCCTCCAGCTCGAGATCGACTGCAAGGCCCGCATCATGCTTCTTGCTGATCTCGTCCTGCCAGGAAGAGAAGAGGTCGCGCCAGGCGACTATCGTGTAGTGGTACCGGCCGTTGTCGGTGAGGGGCGCCTCGCCGCGCCAGCGATCGTTGCCCAGGAGGCGCATCGGCACTTCGTGCCAATCGGCTTCGCCCTCGCGCCGAAGCAGCAGCGCCGCGGCAATCTTGTCGTGTCCGTCACAGTAGATGTCGGCCTCCACCGTCAGCACGTCGCCGACCGCGCGCTTGACGGCAAACCGCCCGCCATCAATCTCGGGCCACACCCGCTCGATCGCGACCCGGCTGTCCTTGATGCGGGATAGAAGGTTCGCCGATGCCTGGACGCATGCATCGCCATCGACAGCCAGCAAGGGTGGACGCTCCTGCTTCGAGGCGAATGTGTTCATCTCAGCTGTTCACCTGCCAAATTCAAAAGACCATTGGTGCCCCGCTGGCCCCGGCCTCACTGTGTCACTGGTGGGCGTCCCTTGTCGGTCGCCGGCGGCGTCCCGTCCATGGGCAATAGTCGCCACTTGCACGCCCTCCGCCGCAGCCCTGGCTAAATGCCAGCATTTGGCGACATCGCTCGGCGGCGCGCAAAATAGCAAACCCTGCCGGCTCACCACAAAATAGGCGAGTACGGCCTTAGAAGGTTAGTTCGGTGCGCTAGGAAGCGTCAACCCAGCAATGGCCGAACCTCCAAACCGGGCGGTTCCACTGCGGGTCCGTTCAAGCCGGCGCGCAGAGCGCGTAGCGGTTCTTCCTTCCTAGCCGAGGTGCGCGTGCACGAAATCGATGATGCGCTGCATGGCGAGTGGAGCGGCCTTTGAGGCTGGATCGCGGATGAAGCCTCCGCCCTCGCCCTCGTAGAGCGCCAGATCGACCTCGCCGCCGCGCTTCCTGTAGCGCTCCACGAAACGCTCGAGATCAGCCTTGGGATGCACGATATCGTTGGCACCCTGCACGTAGAGCACGGGCGGCATCTCCACACTCTCGCCGCGATCGAGGATGCCGACCGGGTTGCCTTCCTCCATGGCTTCCTCGGTGCCCCAGAACTTGGTGTGCAGCGGGATCACGCGGTCGATCTGCTCGGGGTACTTGCCGCCGGCCGCCTGCAGACGCTTGGCGTGATGCAAGCGGCGCAACGGATCGATCACCGGCCAGACCATCACGACTGCCGCGACGGTCGCATCCAGGCCCGGGTGGCCCGCGAGAGGGATGGCAGCGTAGCGCTGGTCGCGTGGGCGCATGGCCGCGAGCATGGCCTGGTGGCCGCCGCTGGAGATGCCGATCATGCCGATACGATCGGCCCGGGCTGTCAGCTCGCCGGCGCGTGCCTTCAGCCAGCGCGTGGCATAGTTGATATCGGCGAGCGACGCCGGATACCCCGCGACCGGCGGCATGCGCCAATCGAGCGCGGCAACGACAACGCCGCTCTTGGCGAGCGCCTCGTTGAACATCGCATCGGATGTGCGGTCCTGGCCGCACCAGGCGCCGCCGTGGAGATCGATCATGAGCGGAAACGGCCCCACGCCCGCCGGCAGGAACAGGCGCACCAGCAGCGGGCTGCCGCTGTGGCTCAGATACTCGACGTCCTTGACGGTGAACGCATGCGCGGTGGGCGACGGGGTCGGCTTGCGGGCTGCGCTGGGCATAAGCGTTTCCTTCGCGTGGATGTCACGAGACCCGGCCGCACGGTGGCCGAACCTCGCCAATTTGCCATGCGGGCGGAGGCTCGGCGTCGTCCCGGGTTTCGACCGTAGGACTGTTACTGCTCCCACTGGCGGCTGGCAATCCGGCTTTCCGGCGCCAGCGGCGGCTGCCTGGAGAATTGGTTGCTTCGGCGGCGCCGACGGGCTGGAGATCCGGCCGGACTTGGATCTTGAGTGCCGGAGCCTTGGTTATCAGCTCCAGTGGCGCCATGCCATCAAGGCGCGGTGAACAGCACATCTGTGCCGAAATTGCTCCGGAAGGCCTCGCAACGACAGTCCGCCAAGGCTCAGGAAGCATACAGGCGCAAAACGCCGTAGACGACCGTTCCAACGATGAGCGCGGCAGCGACGAGCGTCAGCACGGTCAGCTGGGCGCGTGTCATGTGCTCGCTCCTCCCGCTACAGCCGGTCGTGGCGCCCGATACTTCTGAACCAGGAGTGTAGCGCCGAGCAGGGCGATACCGGCGATGTCGGTCACCACATGGGGATCGATCAGCAGGAACGCGGCCGCGAGGAACAGGACCCGCTCGAGCCACGACGCCGTACGCAGGAAGTAGCCCTCCAAACCAGCAGCGAGCGCGACCACGCCCAGGCCACCCGTCACCACGGCGCGCAGGATGTCGATCCAGGGTCCGGAGAAGAGCAGTGCGGGGTTGTAGACGAAGAAGAACGGCACGATGAACCCAGCGGCGGCGAACTTCACCGCCTGCACGCCGGAGCGCCACAGGTCGGCTCCGCCGATCGACGCGGCGGCGTAGACGGCAAGCGCCACGGGCGGCGTCACCGATGACAGGCAGGAGAAGTAGAAGGCGAACATATGCGCGCCCATCGGCTCCACCCCGAGCTTCATGATCGCCGGCACCAGCAGCGCCGCCTGCATGATGTAGGCGGGAGTGGTCGGCATACCCATGCCGAGAATGACGCCGGCAACCATGGTGATGAGCAGCGCCGGCAGGAGCGAGCCGTAAGTGAAGTCGATGAGAAAAGCCGTGAATCGAAGTGCTAGCCCCGTTTGCAGCACGATGCCGATCACGATCCCGGCGCACGCGCAGGCCATCGCCACCGGCACCGTCTGCACCGCTCCGTCGTGCAGGCCCGCGAGACACGCCCTCCACCGCAACCCGGTGGAGGGCCGCAGCCAAGAGATGGCGACCAGCGCACCAGTTGCGATGATCGCGCCATAGGTTGGCGTGAAGCCGTTCAACAGCAGGATCAAGAGCACGATCACTGGCGAGAAGAGGTGCCCTTGGCGCACGATGATCTCGCCGAGGACGGGCAACTCCTCTCGCGGCAAACCTTTCAGCCCGGAGCGCACGGCGTTGAAATGGATCGCGGCGAACAGCGCCCCATAGTAGAAGAGCGCGGGTATGGCCGCGGCGATCATTACTTGCGTGTAGCTGACGCCCTGGAACTCGGCCATGACGAAGGCAGCCGCCCCCATGATGGGGGGCATGATCTGGCCACCGGTGGATGCCACCGCCTCGATGGCCGCTGCCGCCTCGGGCTTGAAGCCGGTCCGCTTCATCATCGGGATCGTCAGCCACCCGTCGACCATGACATTGGCGACCGCCGAGCCGGAAATCGTGCCGAACAGGCTCGAGGAGACGACCGCCACCTTGCCCGGGCCGCCTCGGGCACCGCCGGCAATGGCATTGGCGAAGTTCATGAAGAACTGTCCGGCGCCCGATTTCTCCAGGAATGCGCCGAAGATGATGAAGAGGATGACGTACGTGCTGGCGACCGTCATCGGCACCCCGAAGATGCCTTCGGTGGTGAAGACACTCTGATCGACGGTTATCTCGGGAGTAAGTCCCCTATGGTAGAGCCAGCCGAACAGCCAACGCCCGGCAAGGCCGTAGACGATGAAAACGATCGCCACAATGGGCAGCGCCGCCCCGATCGTGCGCCGTGTCGCCTCCAGCACCAGCAAGATCATGGTGATGCCCACCACCATGTCCGTCCGGCTCAGCGAATCGGCGGTGGGAAACCGGTTCACGATATAGTCGTAGTTCACGAACATGTAGCCCAGGCACGCGAGCGAGAGAGCGGCCAGCGCGAGGTCCTCCCAAGGCACGCGATCAGGCGTTGCGCCTTTACGGCGCGGCCACAGCACGAATGAGAGGACCAGACTGAAGGCCAGCGTGATGTAGAGCAGGGCCTGCTGGTCGGGAGCGTATATCGTCAGCCGCGCGTAGACGTGGTAGACGGACATTGCGACCGCCACCACCCCCACGACCAGGCCGGCGTAGCCGGCTAGCTTGCGCACCGGGACGTCTCTACTTCTTGAGTAATCCGGCTTCGCGGTAGTATTTCTCGGCGCCGGGGTGATAGGGCATGTCGAAGTTTTGCGCCATGTCGGCAGCCGTAACCCCCTTCATGACACTAGTCACGTTGCCAAACTCCGCCCGCCCTTCGACGATTGCCTTGGTGATCTTGTAGACCACGTCGGCAGACGTCTTGGAGTTTGCAATCAGCACGGTGGGCGACTGGAAGGTCTGAACGGCCTCGGTCACGCCCTGGTCCTTATAGAGACCCGCCTTGATGGTGTAGCGCGCAAAGCCAGGATTGAGCTTGCGCAACGCGGTGAATTCCGCGTCGCTGACCGGAAGCACGCGGAGCTGCATGGCCGAACCCAGGTCCAAAACGAACGATGCGGGCACCACCGTAAACCACCCCGCGGCCATAGCTTGCCGGTTCTTCACGGTCTCGGCATTGGACGACACGGGTCCGTAGCTTTTTGCGCCGAGGTCATTCAGCGTCATGCCGTTCACCTTCAGCAGATACTCCCAGCCCGCCGCCAAGCTGGTGTTGCCGCGTGAAGGCAGCGCCACCGGCTGACCCTTCAAGTCCTTGACGCTCTTGATGTTGCTGTTGGCAGGCACAACCAGCTGCCAGACGTTGGGATAGAAATTGGCCACGTAAAGGCCCTTGTCCGTCTGCTTGCCGCTGAATTGGCCTTCGCCCTTCTGTGCGTCGGACATCACGGTCGTCATCGACCAGCCGAGGTCGGCCTTGTCGCCGCGGATCTTCTCCATGTTGACGAGAGCAGCGCCCGGCTCGACCTGCACGTTGAGCTCGGGGAAACGCTTGTTGATGATCTGCGATGCGGCGGCCGCCATCGGCGTCCAGCTGCCACCGGTCGGCCCGGCGCTGAAAATGACGTCGGTCTTCTGTTGGGCGTGGGCGGCGCTTGCCGTAGCGACGGCGAGCACCGCGATGGCGGCCAATCGCGCGGCTCGTAGCGGACGACGGACATGGATGGGCATTTTCTCTCTCCCTTGGCACAGTTTTTTTTGCACGGTACCGGCCCGCCGCCACAACTGTCAACGAAGCGTCTGCCGGCCCAAGGAGCGCTCGGGTTGGCGCTTAATTCTGCCGGGAACTTTGTATCGGGATCAGCGACCCTTCGCTTCGCGCTCGGTCCCAAGCGCCCGGCACACACTGGAGCCCCAGGCATCTGGCGCGCAGTGCCTGCTTCGCACGCGATTATCTCGCACGCGATATGTTGCCAATCATTGCGGCTCTCTGGCTCTGGGATTGGGCGCCCCCGACGCACGAGGAGGAGCGTCGCTGCGGCCTGCCTGCGCTGCAGCTCCTGCCCACCGTCAGCTGCTCCGATGCGCGCTCCCGTCGCTGCGATTCGCGGGTGAAGGGGAGTGACATTTCTGCGTTATCAACAGGAATGACCCCGCGGCTGCCACTCCACGCTTGGGCTTCGGTTGCGGATGCGCACTATAGGGCAGTCCATGAACTGGAAAGTGTGGAGGTGGAGTCGTGAGTTCCAAGAAGATTGCTGTGGTGTCGCTTCTCTGCGCCGTCGTCGTGCTCACCGCATGCCGCCGCGAGGAGAGGTATGAGCCCTTGAAGCTCGGCGGCCCGGTCGCGGAGCAGCCTGCGCGCTGAGCCGGCAATCGCCTGTCCCATCGCAGGTTGGGCCTCCCTGCCGGGGAGGCCCGCTCTGTTTGTGCTGCACTTCCCGCTAGGCAACACGGTCGCCCTTGCGGGCCACAACGGTGCGGTTGTCGACAGCGGGCAGCATGCGGGCGGGATCGCGCGTGACGACCACGTCGATGACGGTGGGCACGCCCGCGGGCGCGAGCCCCTTGGCAAAGGCGGCGGAAAGATCCGCCGGGTCCTCGACGCGGATGCCCACGCAGCCCATCGCCTCGGCAACCTTGGCGTAGTTGGTCTCGGCAAGGTCCGAGGACTGGTAGGCACCGGGCCCGTACATCAGGTGCTGCAGCGCCTTCACGTAGCCGGAGGCGGCGTTGTTGAAGACGACGACGGCAAACGACAGGCCCATGCGCCGCGCCGTTTCGAGGTCGCCGATCGCCATGTTGAAGCCGCCGTCGCCGGTGAGCGAAACAACTGGCCGTCCTTTGGCCGCCAGCGCTGCGCCCATGGCACCGGGCAGGCCATACCCGATCGAGGCAAAGCCGCGGTCGGGCACGAAGCCGCGGCCGACCTGTTTCGTATCGTAGAGCAGCCCGGCCCAGTGCGCCGCAAAGCCGCCGTCAGCGACGAGGATCCCGTCTGCCGGCATGACGCCATTCAGCTCGTGCAGCATACGTGCCACGTTGATGGGGCGCTCGGCGGAGGTAAGGCGCTCCATCACGCCGGCCTTCCACGCGGCCATGCGTTTTCCCACGCTCGCCGTGTAGTCCGCGCGCTCGGCTTTGAGGGTCTTGGCGTCGCCGGCCAGCGCCGCGCCGAGGTCGCGGATGCCCTCGCGCACATCGCCCCACAGCGCGACCGCGGGCCGATACGTGCGGCCGAACTCCTCCGGCACGATATCGAGGTGGATGACCGTCTTGCCCTTGCCTGGAATGGTGAAGCGCTTGGTGGCGATCTCGCCCAGCTTGCAGCCGGCAACCAGGAGGACGTCGGCCTCCTCGATCAGGCCGTTGGCGATGCGGTCGTAGCGGCCGAACAGGCCCGCGCTCAGCGGATCGGTGCAGGCGAGGGCGCCCTTGCCGGTCATGGTGTGGGCGACGGGGATCGCCTGCGCGCGGGCGAAAGCGGCAACCTCGCCCGCGGCCTGCGAGATGTGCACGCCGCCGCCGCACAGCATGAGCGGTCGCCTGGCCTTGGCGAGCAGGGCGGCGGCGCGCGCGGTGTCGTCGGCCGCGGGGCGGCAGCGGATCGCCGGCGCCGCGGCGTAGCGGGTATCGACCTCGAACTGCTCCTCGCTGAACGGCAGCGTGCCGTGGCACACGTCCTCCGGCACATCGACCACCACCGGGCCCGGCCGGCCGGAGGTGGCGATCTGGAACGCGCGGGCAATGAGCTCGGGGATGCGCCCCGTGTGCTCGATGCGCAGCAGGTCCTTGCAGGCTGGCCTGAGGATCTCGGTCTGGCGCGACTCCTGGGTCATGTTCTTCCACGAGTGGGCGCGGTGCGTATCGCCGACGAAGGCCACGAGTGGCGTGCCGGCGTTGAGCGCCTCGACGAGCCCGGTGACGAGATTGGTGGCGCCCGGGCCGAGCGTCGCATCGACCAGCCCGACGCGGCCCGACACCTTGGCGTAGGCGTCCGCCGCAAAGGCGCCGCAGCGCTCGTCGTTGATGAGATGATGGTCGAGCTTCAGCCGGCGCGCCGCGTCGTAAAAGGCCAGCAGCTGGAACCCGCCCATGCCGAACATCGGCCCCGCACCGAAGGCCTTGAGCATGCGTGCCATCGCCTCGCCGCCCGTCATCTCGTTGGATTGGGTCATCTGCGAATGTCTCCTACCGACCTGACTCTCCTTGCGGTAGACGTGCGGGTAAGCGATATGGGCAGACACATCCACCTGGCGCGCGAGACGAACTTGCACCTCGGCCGTCGATCCCCGGTCCACGCTACAGCGCGAGAGCGGCGGCGCTTACGCGTGGCGCGCGGTCCTCTCCCCTCAATGGGGCGGCAAACCTACCATCGCGCGCGCGGTCAGCCGCGATCTGCTCGGGCTTCACACGGATCTGGTCCTCGAGATTGGGCGCGTAGCTGATGGGCGCGCGGGGGGCGCCCAGACGCCTGACCGGGGCCTTGAGCTTGGCGTGCGCGCGCTCGGCGACTGTTGCCGCGATCTCGGCACCGAAGCCGCCGACCTGAACCGCCTCGTGCACGACCAGCAGACGGCCCGTCTTCTCCACGCTCGCCAGCACCGCCGACTTGTCCCAGGGCCATAGGCTCCGCAGGTCGATCACCTCGGCCTCGATGCGCTCCTTGGCCAGCGTCTCGGCTGCCTCCATGCAGGTGTGCACGACCGACGACCACGACACGATGGTGACGTCCTTGCCCGGCCGCGCCACGCGCGCCTTCCCAATCTCCACGGTCTGGTCGCCGTCGGGCACATCGCCCTCGAGGGGCCACAGGTCCTTGTGCTCGAGGTAGACGACGGGATCGTCGCAGCGAATGGCAGCCTTGAGCAGCCCCTTGTTGTCGGCGGGCGTCGAGGGCGCCACCACGACGAGGCCGGGGATATGCGTGTACCAGCCCTCGAGCGACTGGGAGTGCTGGGCGGCGGACGAGCGCCACATGCCGATCGGCTCGCGCACGACCAGGGGCACGCGGCCCTGGCCGCCGAACATGAAGCGCGCCTTCGCCGCCTGGTTGACCAGCTCGTCGATCGCACACAGCGCGAAGTCGGAGAACCGCAGCTCCACGACCGGCCGCGTGCCCATCAGGGCAGCGCCTACGGCAGCCCCCATGATGGCCGCCTCCGAGATCGGTGCGTCGGCGATGCGCTCGGGGCCGAACTCCTCGACCAGCCCCTTGTACTGGCCGAACACGCCGCCGCGCCCCAGGTCCTCGCCCACGGCCCACACAGTTGGGTCGCGCCGCATCTCCTCGGCTATGGCCTGCCGCGAGGCCTCGGCATAGGTGAGCCTCGGCATCAGAAGGCCTCCCGGCGCGGGTCGCCCACATCCTGCACATCGGCGAAAGCCCGCTCGAGAGGGGGAAGCGGCGAGGCCTTCGCCGTCTCGAAGGCGACATCGATCTCGGCGCGTGCCGCGCTTTCCGCGGCCCCGAAATCGGCCGGCGTCACGCCGGCCGTCGCCAGCAGGTCGCGCAGGCGCGCGATCGGGTCGCCCTGCCAGGCCGCCTCCACCTCGTCCTTGCTGCGATAGGCGGCAGGGTCGGCGCCGGTGTGGCCGGTGAGGCGATAGGTCTTGCACAGCAGGAAGCGGGGGCCGCCACCGGCGCGGATTTCCCCAACGAGCCGCCGCGTCGCCTCGTCGACGGCGACGATGTCATTGCCGTCGACCGTCGCGGCGGCGATGCCGAGGCTCTCGGCGCGTGCCGCGGGACCCTCTCCTGCCGTCATCGCGCGCGTGCGCGTGGTGGCGGCAAAGCCGTTGTCCTCGCATACGAACAGGATCGGCAGCCGCCACACGCCGGCCCAGTTGAGGCCTTCCAGGAACGGTCCGCGATTGATGGCGCCGTCTCCGAAAATGCAGGCGACGATCTCCTTGCCCTTCTTCAGGCGCACGGCATGCGCGGCGCCCACCGCGATCAGGATATTGGCGCCGACCACGCCGTTGGCACCGAGCATGCCCACCTTGAAGTCGGCGATATGCATGGACCCGCCCTTGCCGTGGCAAGTGCCGCCTTCGCGGCCGAACAGCTCGCGCATCATGGCCAGCGTGTCGGCGCCCTTGGCAATGGTGTGGCCGTGGCCGCGGTGGGTCGAGAGCAGGACGTCGGACGCGCCGAGATTGGCGCAAACTCCGACCGCCACCGCCTCCTGGCCGATGGAGGGATGAATGGCGCCGAGCACCAGCTTCTGCTCCAACCCCCTGAGCGCGGCCTCCTCGAAGGCGCGGATGCGGAGCATGGTGCGGTAGTGGCCGAGCAGACGACCTTCATCGAGGTTGCGCGGCACCGGCGCCTCGCCGCCCGTGGCGGGCGGCGGTCGCGCGTTCTTGGCAGCCAAGGTGCTATCCTCCCCGTCTCGCGTTGGCGCCGATGATGGGAGTGGCCCACCAGCGTGTCAACACGACGGCCACGGGACGCCTCGCGGCAAGCACCGTGGGAGCGCGGGCGGATCAGTTGGAATAGGTGCGCGGGGTTACCTGCTGGAACAGGATCATCATCGTGTTGCGCACGCCAGTGAAGCCGCTGAGTCTCTCGCGACCGTGCCAACTGGTCCGCTTGGCAAAGTCCGACACCGCGAACGCATAGGCGCTGTTGGGCTTGAACGGGAAGCGCTTCACCTCTTCGAAACGGCTGCCGAGGAGGCCGCGGTGGCGCACGAACAGCGAGGTGCCGAGGTCGAGCGTGCTTTCATCGGGGGGCAGATAAATCTGCAAGGTCACGATCTTGTTGAGGCCGTCCGGGTGAGGCTTGATGCGGTAGTCCTCGGTATCCCTGACGAGCAGAATCTCGTAGACGCATTCGATGTCGGGAACGCACGCCTCGGGGACGCTGAAACGGTCGGCGATATCCGGCGCCAACTTGGCGAATATCGTGCGCTTGAGCGATCCTTCCAGCACGGCTCGCACGAAGGCCCCCCAGAACGCCGCGCTTTGGCTCGGCAGCTTGGCCAGGTTCTCCGGCGTCAGATAGAACTGGTCGCGGGTGCTGGTGCCGTCGGGGCGCACCCACTTGCGCAAGTTCAGCGGCTGATAGTGCTCCTTGGGAGGGAGGTTGCCGAGCAGGGTGGTGTAGAAACCCGCCGGAAAGAGGCCGTCCATGTAGATGTGGCAGAACGGCTCGCGCTCGAGCGGCGTGCTGGCGATGGTCTTGATCAGATGATCGCGAAGCTCGACGTGATCGCCTACGTTGACAGCGCTACGCGGAGCAATATCCAAAGCAACGGGCATGACGCAACCCCCACTCCTCGATGGTTGCAGCTTGATACGGGATTTACGCTCGACGGCTCAATGACTCAAGAAGAATGGGGCTGGACACGCGAGGCTGTTGCAGGCAGGGCACAAGACTTACATCAGACTGAACGCGGCCGGGCCAAATCGCCAGGAGCCGCGCTATTCGGGAGGGATCGCCATGGCTCCACACGACCAACCGAACGGCATTTTGCTCGCCGACACCGCAACCAAACTTGGCGAGAGCGCGAACGGGGCGGTGATCGTGACCGGCTCGCACGGCGGGCGCTATGCCGCCTATCTCACGCTCAAGGCGCACCCGCGCGCCGTCATCCACAACGACGCCGGCGTGGGCAAGGACAAGGCGGGCATCGCTGTCGTCGGGATTGCGCAAATGTTGGGCATCGCCGCAGCCACCCTGTCGCATGCCACCTGCCGTATCGGCGATGCCAGCGACATGATGGCGCGTGGGATCGTCAGCAGCGCCAATGCGGCGGCGGCCGCGCTTGGCGTAAGCGAAGGCATGACCTGCCGCGAGGCGGCAACCCGGCTGCTTGCCGCGCATGCCAGCGAGCGCGACCCAGAGCCCTGCGGGGAATCCCGGCGCGTATTAGCGGAGCCAGGCTGGCACCGCCGCATCGTGCTGCTCGACTCGGCATCATTGATCCGACCGGAGGACAAGGGCCAGATCATCGTCACGGCCTCGCACGGGGCGCTGGTGGGCGGCAGCGCGGCCATGGCCCTGCAGGCCGACGGCTTCGCCGCGGTATTCCATGACGCGGGCGTGGGTGCCGACGGCGCCGGCATCACCCGCCTTCCCGCGCTCGACAGCCGTGGCATTGCCGGCCTGACGGTCTCGGCGGCCTCCGCGCGTATCGGCGATGCCACGTCGGTTTACGACGACGGCCTCATCTCCTACGTCAACGAGACGGCACGGGCGTTGGGAGCGCAGCCCGGCGAGGCTCTGAAGGTCCGGCTCAAGAGCTGGACGGCGGGCGCCTGACATGCCTCACGGCTTGCGAACGCTCCCATAGAACGCCCGAGCATCGTCTTCGAGCGCGTGCCGGGAAGCTGGCCGCAGGTACATCATGTGCCCGCCGCGATAGACCTTGAGCTCGATCGGCCGCGCCGTGGCGATGGGTGCCAGCTGGTCGACAAGGTAGCGCGAGACGGCGTAGGGCGTGACGAGGTCGGTGTAGCCGTGCACGATCAGCACGCCGAGCGCGGGGTTGTGGGTGCGCGCATCCTGCAGCTCGTCGAGCATGCCGGCAAACCCCTGTCGTGTCGCCGAGGTGCCGTAGTCCCAATGGCCATTCGCACTGGGGTTGAGGAGCTCGTAGCGCAGGTCGGTGCGGTAGCCGAGCTCGCCGCGCGCGTACTGCGTGAACGCCGGGGCAAGAACCGCAACCGCGCCGTCGAGGATGGGATCGAAGTGCGCCTCGCTGTGGCGCGGCACCGGCGCGCTCACTATGCCGTCGTAGCGGCTGAGCACGCGGTCGCCCCGCTTCTCGTACGCGCGCACGAAAGTGCGCACGGAGACGCGGCCGTGGTTCTTGCGGATGACATCCGGCGCTAAGCCCTGTGTAGCGCGCGAGGGAGCCCTCGATCTCGGGATCACTCTTGAGGCCCGCCGCCATGCTGACAAGGTAGCGCTCGCGCGCAAAACGCTCGACCTCCGGCAAAATGTCGAGGGAGCCCTGGGCGCCATCGCGCGCCTCCAGATGCGTGGCCGCGATCGACGGCAAAGCGAGCGCCAGGGGCAAGAGCGCGTAGGGGTTGTGGCGCAACATGGAGAATTCCAGCGCCGGCGAGATAAGCACCACGCCCCTGACTGCGATGCCGCCAACGAGGAGCTTGTCGGCGACCAGCCCGGCGCGGAAGCCGCCATAGCTTTCGCCCACTAGGAATACCGGCGCCAGCATGCGGCCCGCGCGCGTCAGATAGAGGCGCGCGAAGTCCACCATGGCATCCGCATCCTTCTCGACGGAGAAGAAAGCGCGGTCGGCCTCCTCGGTGCCGGCGGCGCTCCGGCTATAGCCGGTGGCGACGGGATCGACGAACACCAGATCGGTGAAGCCGAGCCAGGTGTCGGGGTTGTCCGCGAGTTGTACCGGGCGCAACGCGGCAGCGCCGTTGGCCTCGAAGGTCACGGCGCGCGGCCCCATGGCGCCGATATGCAGGAATGCGGAGGCCGCGCCCGGGCCGCCGTTGAAGACGAACGTCACCGGCCGTGGCCCAGCGCTGTCATCGATCGTGTAGGCGACGTGAAAGATATTGGCGGTGATCTCTCCCTTGGGGCCGGTCAACGGGAGAGTGCCTGCGGTCGTCGTGTAGGAGAGCCGGGCAGCACCCTCGCCGACCGAACGCCGGGAGACAACAGGCGGCGGGAACAGGCGCGCGGCATCCTTCAGGTCGGGCAAGCGCGGCGCGGCCTTGGCCGGCGCCTGGGCCTGTGGGGCCTGTGCCAGCGTCGTATCAGCAACGCCCAGCTCCGATGAAACGAGCGTGAGCAGCAGGACGAGGCTGCCCATGGCCGCGATCTCGAAGCGTCTCCTCATGACCCCACCAGCATACCGTTCCTCGCGCACAGTCGAGAGGTTGCACGACGGGGCTCAGGCTAGCAGAGCTCGAGCCCAAGCAACGTTGCTTCTTGGTCATGAACCGCATGAAGCCGCATGACCGCCATTGCGCGCAGCGATCGGCCCAAAAACACTTCACCCCCGACCGGAGAAGAGGGAGGACGCATGGCCAATCCCATGGCTTCGACGCGATGGACCCCTGGTCGCGAATCAACTACTGCGTGATGCTAAATCATCGGGAATGGGTCCAATGGCAGCTCCTGTCCGGAAGGGATGGACGATCAGTTACAATGGCATGATCTGCGGACATGTCAGGCTCTTCTGGTCCGACGTGTGTGGCGATCTGATCGAGGCCTGTTACGGCAACCAACGTCGGATAGCCCCCTACGGGATCGACTGCGAGCATGTCCGCAAGAACCTCGCCAACTATGAGATCGTCGAAGTCGAGGTCGAATGGAGAGAGACGTCCAACGCCCAGCATCGGCCAACCAAGCGGCTGTTGGAGGCGGTCTAGAGACGCGCCGAGACGCCGAAGATGATTTCCCGCATGGTTGCGGGCATCGGATAGGTTCCTCCCAAGACAGCGCCTGACTGATTGCGTCTCCGATCAGCTCGACACGGGGTGCGCGGTGGTGCCTGGCGCCGCTGCCGGGCGACGGACCGTACCGTCGGCGCTTACCTCCTGGAGCACGTGGAAGCCCTCGAACTCGGGGTGACCGAGCGTCGTCGGCTTGTTGTTGCCCGCGCGCGCGTGCGCCTTGCGAAATGCCTCCGAGCGCGTCCAGGCCTCGAAATCGGCGTGGCTGCGCCACACGGTGTGGGAAGCATAGAGCACGTGATCCTCGCGATCCGGGCCCTTGAGCAGGTGGAAGGCGATGAACCCCGGCAGCTCGTGCAGGTAGCTCTGGCGCGAATACCACACGTTCTCGAACTCCTGCGTGCACTCCTTCAAGACCTTGAATCTGTTCATGGCGATGAACATGAAATCCTCCTGCGATTGCGTGCGAGCACACTAGCCTGCCTTGCTCGGGATGTTGTCCCCGAGCATGGCGGCGGCAGGGCATGGCCCCTTTGAGAACCCCTCGACCATGTCGCTGCCGCCGCCTCCGGAGCCCGCTGGACGTGGCGGCTCATCGGGCTCCGAATTGCATCTGCGCCGAAACCGAGCATTCCTCACCACCTGACCGTGGCGTTCATTGCCCACGAGCGGCCCGGAGCCCGGAACAGCTCGAGGTTGGGATTGCTGGTCAGCACCTGCACGACATCCTGCGGGTTGAAGTAGCTCTCGTTGAGGATGTTGAAGGCGCCGAGATTGATGGTGAAGGTCGGTACTACCTCGTAGGAGATGAGGGCGTCGACGGTCACGTGCTCCGGCGGCTTGAAGAAGGTGATCTGGCTGACCTCGTCCTTCGCGGCGACATAGCGGCCGCGCACCTCGCCGCCCCAGCCCGTCGCAAGGCTGCGATAGCGGATGCCCGCGACGCCCATGAAGGGATCGACGGAGTTGAGCGGCAGGCCGGTGTCCATGTTCTCGCCCTCGGCGTAGGCGAACGAACCAAACAGCGCCCACTCCGGGAGGAAGCGCCACTCGGCCTTACCCTCGAAGCCCTTGATCACGACCTCGCCGATGTTCTGGTACTGAAACTGCGTAAACGCCGGCGGCGGCGGCGCCTTGAGCGTCACGGTGTCGATGAAGTCGTGATACGTGTTGTAGAAGGCCGTGAGCTGGAAGCTCGAGCCGCTCTTGAAGCGCCCGCGCAATCCCGCCTCGAAGCCGTCGCTGGTCTCCGGCTTCAGGTTGCCGTTGGGCAGGATCTCGTAGAAGAACGCGCTGTTGCGAAAGCCGAAGTTGGCGTTGTCGTAGGGCGGCGCGCGGAAGCCGCGGGCATACTGGCCAAACAGACGATAGTTCCGCGTGAGATCGAGCGTGGCGCCGAGCTTGGGCGACACCGCCGTCTCCTGCTGCTCGTTGATCGTGAAGTTGGCCGTGTTCGAGTTGGCGAACAGCTGATCCTTGAACGGGGTTAGGCTGAAGTAGTCGAAGCGCACGGCCGGGATCACGCGCAGCGGCCCCCACTGGGCGATGTCCTGGAAGTAGAACGCCGCCTGGGTGGTGTCGGTGTCGGGGAAGTTCTTGTTGGGAAACGTCTCGCCGGCCACCGTCTTGGTGACGGCGCCGGTGGCGAGGGTGAACTGGGAGCGGTCGCGCAGACGCACCGTCGAGGTGAAGTCGGCGGTCCCGCCGTAGGTGAAGAAGTGCTCGGCGCCCATGAACCTGCGGGTTGCCGTCGCCTGGAACTCGCCCCCGACAATATCCTGGTCGAAGAACAGATCGGTCAGTCGCTGCTGGGTGGGACGCGATGGTGGCGGGCCGCCGAAGTAGGAGGCTCTGAGCTGATCGGTGAACTCCTCCCGGTGCACGCCGGTGGCGTAGAGTTTGGTCTTGATGACATCCGCCATCCACCAGTTGACCGGCGCCGTCCAATCGATGCTGCCGCGCCGGCGATAGGTCGTGTCGTCGCCCTCGCCGCTGAAAACCCTCGCGAACTGATCGAGGAACACCCCGCTCTCGGAGTTGAGATCGGTCTCGACGCGCTTGCCGAAGAACTCGCCTGTCAGCTTGATCTGGCCAGCGCCGTACGTGTTGTAGACCACTTTGCCGAGGACGCTGCTCGTCGTGTAATCCTGCGGGTTGGGGTCGCGCGTCTTGCTGTTGATGTCGACCTCGTGGCCCCATCGGCGGGTTGCCACCACCAGGGACTCGACCCGGCCGACACGGCTGGCGCCGGTCACCGTCGAGTAGACGCTGCTGTCGACGCTGTCGAAGCCGCCCTTGAGCGAGAAGTACCAGTTCTTGTTCACGAGATCCAGGTAGTCGGACGGGTCCTTGGTGATGAAGGCGACGACGCCGCCCAGCGCATCGCTGCCATAGAGCGCGGACGCAGGCCCGCGGACGATCTCGATCCGCTTCAATGCGTCGTAGTCGATGAAGTCGCGCGTATAGGTGCCGGCGCCGATGTTGGTGCCCGGGAAGTCCGGCACCTTGACGCCGTCGATCTCGAGCCGCACGCGGTTCTCGCCGATGCCGCGGATGACGAAGTTGGTGGCGCCGGTGCGCCCGGGCTGGTTGCCGACGGAGATGCCGGGCTCGTCGCGCACGAACTCGCGCGCGGAGTTGATGTTCTGGCGCTCCATCTCGGCCGTCGATTTGACGGTCACGGTGCCGGGCGAGTTGTAGACGGTGGCGACCGATTTCTCCGAGCTCGTCGACAGTGCATCGAAGCTGGAGGGCGTGGCGCTCGCGCTCGCCGCGGGTGCCGACGACGGCGCCGGCTGCGAAGGCGGTGCGCTCGGTCCCGAATTGCGCGGCGTCTTCACCACGATCGGGCTCAGGATGGTGCCTTGCGCCGGCACCGGTGCGGCTTGCGCGTCCGCCGGCGGCGTTTGTTGTGCGTGTGCCGCGCCAATGAAGAGAGCGCCTACGAGCGCACCCATTGCTGCCATTCCCAGTGCCATCGCCGACGTGCCGCCGGCGAGACTCCTCGCCATCCACCTCAACATTTGCCCTGTGCCCCTTTGCCAACGTTCCTGCTTGCAGCAGCTGGCTGACGGGCACCGTGCGGCGCGGGCTGGCGGGCTTGCTCGGCTGACGCGCGCGCAACATGTGCACGGGCCGCCGACCCCCTTGCTGCGAAGGGGCTTGCAAAAACTATGATTGTTGACTTACTGGAGTCAACAAATGGAACGTGCCAGGCGCCACCGCGAGGGACGCGAGAGGCTTCGATGCAACACTCGACCAGGATCGCCCGCACATGATGACAAGAGACGATCCGCGATCGCCGCATGTCCCGCGCCCGAACCCGACCACCGCCAAGCCGCGCCGCCTCAAGGTGAGTGACCTGCTCGAAGGAGATCGCGAGGCGATCCTGGAGCACGACGGGCAGGACTACCGCCTGCGCATCACAGCCAACGGCAAGCTGATCCTCACCAAGTGAGCAACGGTCTTGGGGTGATCCTTTCCGGATGGCTCCGCACAACAAAGGGATAGTGAAAGGCAAGGTATGCAGCTCCTCAATTCCGGAACCGTGCCGGCGTGGCTTGTCGCGGCGATGCTCGGCTTCAGCGCCGCAGCTGCGGCATTTGCAGGCGATGTCGTCGTCACCGACGCCGGCGGCCGGCACGTGCGGATCGGCGACCCCTCGCGGATCCTCTCCATCGGCGGCGATGTGACCGAGATCATCTACGCGTTGGGCGCCGGAGCACGGCTCGTGGGCGTCGACTTCGACCAGCCAATACCCGCCCGAGGCCCTGAAGGAGAAGATCAACGTCGGCTACATGCGCGCCCTGTCGAGCGAGGGCGTGATCTCCGTCAACGCCACACTCATCCTGGCCTCGGAGCGCTCCGGCCCGCCCGAGGTCGTCAAGACGCTCAAGACCACCAGCGTGCCCTACGTCGAGATCCCCGATCAGCATTCCGCCGCGGGCATCGCCGGCAAGGTTCGGCTCATCGCCGCGGCAGTGGGCGCCGCGGCCGAAGGCGAACGCGTGGTGCAGCGGGTGGAGGCCGACTTCAAGCTGCTGGCCGACCGCGCAGCCAAGATCAGGCAACCGATCAAGGCTCTGTTCGTGCTGGCGGTGCAGAACGGGCGCGTTGTCGTGGGCGGCCGGGGCACCAGCGCCGATGCAATCCTGAGACTAGCCGGGGCCCAGAACGTGGCGGCCGGCGTGCACGGCTTCCGTCCGTTGCCCGACGAAGCAATCGTCGAGCTGGCGCCGGAGGTGGTGGTGGCCATGCGCCGCGGCTCGGCGAGCGATGCCCACGATGTCGCGCAGCTGTTCGCGCTCAAGGGCCTCGAGTCGACGCCGGCCGGCGCCAACCGCCGCCTCGTAACTATGGACGGGCTCTATCTCCTGGGGTTCGGCCCGCGCGCCCCGGCTGCCGCGCTCGATCTGATGGGCCGGCTCTATCCCGAGCTCGCCGGTGGGAAAGCGGGCACCACGCGATGAGCGCCGTCGTGCCGATGGGTGGACCGCAGCGCGAGCCCGCGAGGGCTGGCATTGCCGGCCAGCTCATGGCTGGCGCCGCGCTGTCGCTCGCACTTGCCGCATTCCTGTCGCTCTCGATCGGCTCGACCGGCATCACCCTTTCCGCCCTGCCCCATGTAGTCGCCGGCATGCTCTTCGGCCACAGCGATCCCGCCACGGTCCGCGAGCAGCTCGTGCTCATCGACATCCGCCTCCCGCGGCTTCTGCTCGGCGCGTTCGTGGGCTCCGCGCTCGCCCTCTCGGGCGCAATGATGCAGGGCATGTTCCGCAACCCGCTGGCCGACCCGGGTCTCGTCGGCGTCTCCTCCGGCGCTGCGCTGGCGGCGGTGGCGATGATCGCGCTCGGCAACAGTCTGGCGGCCCCCCTGGCCAGGACGTTCGGCGTCTATGCTCTGCCTTTTTCTGCATTCTGCGGCGGCTTTGCCACCACCGGTGTCCTCGTGGCGATCGTCGGCCGACAGGGCCAGCTGGCGACGAGCACGCTGCTGCTATCGGGCATCGCCCTCGGCGCCTTCACGACGGCGCTGACCGGCCTCATCGCCTTTGCCAGCGACGACCGCGAGCTGCGCGACCTCACGCTGTGGATGCTGGGCAGCCTGTCGGGCGCGAGCTGGCCCAAGGTATTGGCGGTCGCCCCCTTCGCGCTCGCCGTGGGGCTCGTGCTGCCACGGCTGACCCGAGCGCTCAACGGTTTCCTGCTCGGCGAGGCCGAAGCATTTCATCTCGGCATCGACGTGGAGAGAACCAAGCGTCTCGTCGTCCTCACCACGGCAGCAGCCGTTGGCGCGGCCGTGGCCGTTGCCGGCGTGGTTGGGTTCGTCGGCATCGTCGTGCCGCATCTCGTGCGGCTGTTGGCGGGACCCGACCATCGCATCGTCCTGCCCGCGAGCGCGCTCATCGGCGGCGCGCTCGTGCTCGCCGCCGACGTGGTTGCCCGCATGGCACTGCGTCCAGCCGAGCTGCCCCTCGGGGTCGTCATGGCCGTCATCGGCGCGCCGATTTTCCTGCACATGGTCGTCAAGCGCGGGCTCGGGGGGGCCTGAGCCATGCTCGAGGCGCGCCAAATCACCGTAGTGGTCCGCAGCAGCGTCCTGCTGCGGGGCGTGAACGTCGGCGTGCGGCCCGGCCGCATCCTCGTGCTCATCGGTCCCAACGGCGCGGGCAAGTCGACGCTGCTGCGTGTCCTCTCCGGCGAGCTCGCTCCGACAGGTGGCGAGGCACTCCTCGACGGACGTCCGCTCGCCGCCTTCTCCGCCGCCGAGCTCGCGCGCCGCCGCGCCGTGGTGCCGCAGGCGAGCACATTGTCATTCCCCTTCACGGTGCTCGAGGTCGCCATGCTGGGTGTCACCGTCCCGGGATTTGCGGTCACGACCGCAGCCGCGCGGGCCGCGGCGCTCGAAGCGCTTGCGGCCGTGGGCCTGTCGGGGCTGTCCAGTCGCCTCTACGGCCATCTGTCGGGCGGGGAGCGCCAGCGTGTCCACATTGCTCGCGCGCTCTGCCAGGTCGCGGCGCCCGCGCTGCGGCCGGGCGAGAGCCAATGCCTGCTGCTCGACGAGCCCACGTCCAATCTCGACCTGGCGCACCAGGCCCTGGTCCTCGACGCCGTGCGCCGGCAGGCTGCCCGGGGACTTGCCGTGCTTGCCGTCATGCACGACCTCAACCTGGCCGCCGCGCTTGCCGACGACCTGCTCCTGCTGGCCGGCGGCGAGGTCAAGGCCGCAGGTCCGCCACCCCAGGTGCTGCGCGCAGAGCTGCTTTCGGCCGCCTACGGCTGCTCCGTTTTCCCCAATCGCACGCCGGGCGACCGCCCGTTCGTGCTGCCGCCACCCATGTTCCCGGCCCGCCTTGCACGCGCATCCCCGGCTTTGGCGCGGGAGCTCGGCCCGCCGCCGGCCCGGCAAAGCCTCGATTGGAGCGATGGGCCACTTCCGGCAGACCGTGCTATGCTGAGCTGACCGCCTAAGGAGCACCCGCAAAGATGCGACTGACAAAGTCCACCAGCCATGCCATCCGCATCCTCATCGATTGCGCTCGCGCCGACGGCCGGCTCGTCAAGGTCGCCGAACTGTCGCAGCGGCTGCAGATCACGCAGCAGAACGCCTTCAAGATCGTCAACCTCCTCGCCAGGGCCGGATTGATCGAGGCGGTGCGCGGCCGCAACGGCGGCGTGCGCCTGGCGCGCCCGGCCCAGGACATTCGCATCGGCGACGTCGTGCGCGCCACCGAGGTGACGCATGTCGAGATCGAGGACGGCTCAACCGGCCGCAAACCCAGGCGCGACCATGGCGTGAACCAGATCCTGGATGACGCGCTTGGCGCCTTCATCGACGTGCTCGACCAGCACACGCTCGCCGACATGGCCGCCAGCCAGCCCGACGCTCGTCCCGCTGCACCACGGCACAGGGCGGCCGCCGCGGCAAGGCCGGCCGCCATAGCCGCGCAGCGCTATCGCCGCTCGCTGCACGAGACCTGCTGAGGCGGGCTGCCTGCACTGCGAAGCAAAACGCTTCGAACGGATATGATCTTGCTCTAGACTGCGCGCGGGCATCGATCGGGGACGGACATGCGAAGCATCCTGGCATGTTTCTGCGCGGGGGGCCTGATGTTGGCCGGTCTCCCTGGAGCGGCCGCCGAGGAGGTGTGCGCCCGCGATACTCTCGGCGTCTCCCGCGTCGCCGAGGTCGATACGACCGGCGGCCCATGGTTCGGCGAACCCCATGGCGACCGCTCCTTCTTGGCCGACCGCGAGGTCGTGCTGACGTTCGATGATGGACCCCATCCCAAGTATACTCGCCCGATCCTCGCCGCGTTGGCCGCCCAGTGCACGAAGGCGACCTTCTTCCTCGTCGGCGAGATGGTGGCCGACTATCCCGACATCGTGAAGGAGATTGCCGAGCAGGGCCATACGCTTGGCACCCACACGTGGACGCACCCGAACCTCAAGCGGCTGTCGGATGAGAAGGCGCAGGCCCAGATCGAGAGCACCTTTGTCGCGGCAGAGAAGGCGGCCGGCCGGCCGATCGCCCCGTTCTTCCGCTATCCGTTCTTGAGCGACAAGCCGTCGATCGTCGCCTATCTCCAATCGCGCAACATCGGCCAATTCGCAATCGACGTCGATTCCTTCGACTGGCGCACGCACTCTCCCCAAAGCGTCATCCGCAACGTGATGAACGGCCTGGAGCGCCGCGGCAAGGGCATCGTGCTGTTTCACGATATCCACGCCTCGACCATGCATGCCCTGCCGGAGCTGCTCGCGCAACTGAAGGCCAAGGGCTTCAAGATCGTGCACCTGCATGCACGGACGGCCGTGCAGACTTTGACCGCGTTTCAGCCGCCGGTGAAGGAGCCATCTCGCGTGACGCACAGGGCCTCGCGGGCAAAGGTCGTGCGGCACCGGCCGCGGTACCGTCGTCGCTACGCGCGCTTCCGCCCCTCCTGACCTTGGCTGCGCTTGCCGACCGCTACTGTCCTCGCGCCGCATCGGCAGCGGTCGCAAGCTCGCGCATCAGCTGCGGGCTCACGGCGCTCGAGGCCGGGCAATCGGGGGCGCGCAACTTGTCGTAGATGGCGGGCATGTCGCCCTTGAATCCCTGCGCCATCGCTCGCCGCGCAAAACCGGTCGCCACCGCACCGCCGGCAAAGCGCTGCCGGCACATGAGCCGCGAGAGCATCTCGGTGAGCCGGGTACGATAGCCCTCGGTGGCCACCATCTCGCCCGCCGCCTTGGCAAATCCCTGCCACAGCTGCTGGTCGGAGGAGGTCGCCCAGTCCGCATTCTGGCTTGGGTCGGTAAGCCCAACCAGGATATCCGCAAGCCGCGCCTTGAGCGGTCCGCCCTGCATGTGGACCAGAGTGGCGCCGAGAGCGGCCAGCTCCTCCTCGCTGGCAGGCCGGATGGCGATCTGGGCCATGTCGGCGGACGCGGCGCTGTCGCCGCTGGGCGGACGCGTGCGCCACACGTGCGCCCCTGTCAGGTCGCTGGCCTGCAACCTGGCGCCCGTCAAGTCCGCGGCCAGGAGGCCTGCCATGCGCAAGTTGGCGCCATCGAGCTCGGCGTCGCGCAGAACGGCACCCTCCAGGGCCGCGAGCGACAGGTTGGCCCCCTGCAGGTTCGCGCTGGTGAAGTCGGCCATCTGCGGCTTGGAGCCGGAGAGGTCAGCGCCCTGCAATGAGGCCAGCAACAGGTTGGCGCCATGCAACCAGGCGCCCGTGAGGTCGGCGAGGTCGAGCCTCGCACTGGCTAGGCTGGCACCGCTCAGCAGGGCCTGGGCAAGCTGGGCGCCACCGAGCTGCGCGGCCTCGAGCCTCGCCTCGCGCAGGTCGATGCCCGTCATCCGCGCTTCCGTCAGGCGCGCCTTGGAGAAGTTCGCCCCGCGCGCGTTGACACACTGAGCAGCGTTGCGACTGTCGGTGAGCAACAGCCGGTTGAGGTCGGCGCAACCCATCCAGGCGCCGCGCAAATCCGCGCCGACGAAGCTTGCGCCTTCGAGGTCGGCGCCGGTCAAGTCGGCCTGGTGCAGATCGGTGCGGTCGAACCTGGCATGGCGCAGATCGCGGCCGCGCAGGTTCAGGGAAGGCTCGCCCGGCGTCACCTCCTTGTCGACGACGAGATCGGCATCCGTCACATTGAGGTTGCGATGGAATAGGCCCAGCAGCGCACCCTCGCCCGCGCCGCCTAGGGCAGGCACGGCGTAGCCGAGCAGCTGGGCTGGCCCGCGAACGTTTGCCTGCCGCGATGCGGCGTCGAGGCCTTCGCCGGGGATGGTGGCGATGAGCGAGCGAAAAGGTGGCGACGGCGGCGAGCAGGAGGGCGGTGAGCGTTATGCCAAAAGGATGATGCAGGCCTGCGCGCCAGAATGCGCGGAAGAAAGAGGTCTCCAGCCGCCAGAGGAACACGCCGACGAATACCAGAAGCGCGATGTCGGCCAGGAGCGCCAGCCGATGCGTCCAGGTGATGTTGGCGTCGTGGTAGGGCAGGAACACCAGCTGCACGTAGAGCAGCAGCACGACCGGTATCACCACCAGGGTGAGCCATGAGATCGCCTGCAGCAGAAAGCTTACGATGCGGCTGCGCTCGGGTCCGGCCATGGCCTGCACGAAGAAGAAGTTGTCGAGCTCCAGGCGCAGGGGATGGGTGCGCTGGTCGGTGGTCTCGAGCATGCGTATCGAGGCCGCGAACTCCAGCGTCTTGCGGGCCAGCAGCACGAGCTGGCCGATCAGCCCCATGTGGATCAGCACGAGCAGAATCGGCGCGAACAGGAAGAAGCGCGTGAGCTCGATCTTGACCTGCAGGATAGGCAGCGCGATGTCACTATTGAGCAACAGCTGCTTGTGGCCGATGCCGGCGATCGTGATCAGCAGATAGCTGACCAACGCCAGATAGATCAGCCAGGCCGTATTGGCGCCGCTGCTCGAACGGTTGACCGCCTCGAGCAGGCTATAGGGATTGACCGGCGTCTCGGTGTCGGCATCCAGCCGGCTCATTTCATTCATACGCGACACACCCCCAAAAGTCGGCCGAGCCCCGCCAAACTGCGCCGACCATAGCCGAGAAACTGTGGCGCGGTAATGGGTAAGCCGGTCACACGGGTCCGCCTTTCGGCGCGGGTCGTTCCCGCCAAGCGGAGCGCAGAGCGGGTATCGAGCCACAGACACCAACGCGCGGCGTTCTGCACGGGTTCCCGCTGACGCGCTGCGCGCTCGCGGGAATGACGGATGGCTGCGCCCTTACACCTGCACCGAGTAGCCGCCGTCGACCGGGATCGAGGTGCCGGTAACGAAATCGCTGGCTTTGCCGGCGAGGAACACGGCGACGCCGGCGTGGTCGGCCGGCAGTTCCCCAGCGCTTGGCCGGCGTACGCATGAGCACCATGGCATTGAGCCCCGACACCTCCTCGCGCGCCTTCTTGGTGAGCTCGGTATCGATCCAGCCGGGCAGCACCGCGTTGACCTGGATGTTGTCCTTGGCCCACGCCACCGCCAGCGACTTGGTGAGCTGCACGACCCCGCCCTTGGAAGCGCCGTAAGCCGGCGCGAACGACGCGCCGAAGATCGACAGCATCGATCCGATGTTGATGATCTTGCCCGCGCCCTGCTCTTTCATTTTCGGGTAGGCCGCATGCGAGCAGATGAAGGCGCTGGTGAGATTCACGTCGATCACCTCTTTCCACTCGGCGAGCGACATCTGATCCGCGGTCTTGCGGATGTTGATGCCGGCATTGTTGACGAGGATGTCCAGGCGGCCGAACTGCGCGACCACATCATCGATCATCTTGCGGCAGGAGGTCTCGCTGGCGACGTCGACCGCGACCACCCCAGTCTTCACCCCGAGCCTGGCGAGCTCTGCGGCCGCGGCCTCCGATTTCGCCATGTTGCGCCCAGCGATCGCGATTGCCGCGCCCGCCTCGGCCATGCCGCGGGCCATACCGAGACCGATGCCCCCGTTGCCGCCGGTGACGAGGGCGACCCGTCCCTCGAGATCGAACAATGACATGTGTGCTCCTTGTGTCGCAATTCGCGGGGTACCTGCCGCTGCTGAAGATAGCTGCTATGCGCCGGGTGTCGGCTCGAGCCTCTCGACCTCGCACCAAGAGCAGCGCAAGGGAATCGAGCCGCTGACCGGGTCGGCGTGTGTGGTGTCGATTGCCCGGTTGAGATTGGCGGCAAGCGCATGCCGGGCGTCGTAGGGGCTGCCCGCCGGGCCATCGACCCACCAGCCGTGCTGGCCGAATACAGTGCCGACTGCGAGCCCAGACACGACCTTGGCGCGGGCGACGACCTCGCCGCGGACAGTCTTGATGCGCACCCAGTCACCATCCCCTATGCCGCGAGCGGCCGCGTCTTGCGGCGGCATTTCGAGGCTCGGGTCGGGCATGAGGCGGCGCAGCGAGGCGATGTTGCGATGCTGGCTGTGGCAATAGGCAACGGTCTTGGCCGCACCAAGCCGCAGGGGAAAGCCGTCCGCGCCGCGCGGCACGTCGGCCGCCCCCATCGCGGGCACCGGAGCATAGCCGCGCTCATGCAAGCGCTCGGAGTAGACCTCGATGCGTCGCGTCGGCGTGGGAAATCCGCGCACCATGCCGTCCGACGTCAATGTCGCATGCGCATCCAGCGCAACGCTCGAGGCTACTTCGATACCTTCGGGCGCCCGGCGCAGGTCGGCCACCGAGAGGCCAGCCGGCGCCAGCACGGCGTCGTGCCCACGATCGGCATTGCAGCCGAACATCGCGTTCGCGATACCGAGCCGCTCCGCCAGCGCGAGCACGATGTCGGTATCGCCGCGCGCCTCGCCGACCGGGGCGATGACAGCCGGCCGCAGCTGTATACGCCGCAGGCCCGCGAGACTGCCGTCGAACCCCGTGCGTAAGCCCTCCCGCTCCCAGGAGGTGGCGGCCGGCAGCACGATATCGGCGTAGCGCGCCGTCGCGTTCAGGAAGAAGTCGGCATGCACGTGGAATTCGAGGCGCTGGAGCGCGCGCTCGGCGGTCTCAGTGTCGGGCTGCGACGCCAGCAGGTTGGTCCCGAACGAGACCAGCATGCGCACGGGGTAGGGATCGCCTGCCAGCACGGCGCGATAGACGTCGCGCGCCGTCACGTAGCCCATGGCGGCGGGACCCAGCGGACGTTGCGCGAGTCCAAGCGCCTTGGCGCGCTGTTCCGGTGCGAGCAGGTCATGACCTGAGATATCGGAGACGGGTGCAGCGGCGCCCGCGATGTTGCCCCCGCTGCGGCCATAGCTGCCGGTCAATGCGTAGAGGAGCGCGATGGCGCGGTCGGTCTGTGTCGCCGTCACGCTCTGGCCGACGCCGTTCCACGCGTAGTAGGCGACGCTACTGGCCTTGCCCAGGATCTCGGCGGCGCCGGCCAATGCGCCTGGCGCCACACCCGTCACGGCCGCCACGCGCTCGGGCGGGAACTCGGCCGCCGCGCGCGCATAGATGTCGAATGCCGAGCGGCAGGCAAGGGACGTGCCGTCGGCCGCGCGCACGTTCGTCCTGCCGCGCAGCTGTGGTGTGGCTGATCCGTGCCCCCATGTGCCGCGTGTCGCGTCGTAGGCCAGCAGCCCGCCGTCGCCGCCGAGCGCGTAAAGCTCGTCGGCTCGTCCGGCCGTATCGAGGTCGCGCTGGCGCAGGAAGCGGCCGTTGTCCTCGCGCACCAACAGCGGCGCATTGGTCCAGCGGACGACAAAGTCGTGGTCGAATGTCTCCTGCTCGATCATCAGGTTGGCAAGCCCCAGGGCAAGCGCCTGGTCGGTGCCGGGCAACACCTGCAGCCATTGATCGGCGCGCCTGGCGAATGCGGTTGGACGCGGATCGACCACGATCATGCGCGCCCCGCGCCTAGTGGCCTTCTGCACCTCGGTAGCCCGTGCGAGCCAGGTCACCGCCGGGTTGTTGCCCCACAGCAGCACGCAATCGGTATGCGCAAAGTCCGGCGTGCCGATGTCGGTGCCGAACGTGAAGCGCGTCGCGAAATCCTTGTGCCAGTTGCAGATCTCGGTGGCGTAGATGGTGTTGGGACTGCCGTAGGAGCGGATCATACGCTCGATCCAGGCGATCGCGTCGGAGAGGTGGGAGCCGCTCGGCGTCGTCACCGAGAATGCCACCTGCTCGGGCCCGCCCGCTCCCTTGATCGCCAGCATGCGCCGGGCGATCTCGTCGAGAGCCTCCTCCCAGCCGATGCGCTGCCACCCCGGATCTGCGGCGCCCTTTGGGGCCGTGCGGCGCAGGGGGTGGGTCAGACGATCAGCGTGATAGACGAGCTCGGGCGCTGCACGCCCCTTGGGACACAGCTTGTCGCCGGTGGGATGGCCGGGCAGCGGCTCGATGCCCGTGAGCCGCCCATCCTCCACCACCGCGATGCAGCCGCAGCGCGAGCGGCATTGCGTGCAGAAGGCGGGCGTGCGGGTGGCGGCAGCCATGCCCTACTGTGCCGCGGCACGGGCCGTCGCCGCAAGTCCGGCTAGGGCCGGGGCTCAGCGGCCGCCCAAGAAGCGCGCGATCACGACCACGATGACGGCGCCGATGGTCGAGATCAGGATCTGCGTGCCGTAGGGGACGGCATTGGTGATGTTGATGATGCCGTCGGGCAGCTTCAGGAGGTCGTAGCGCACCAGCGCGCCGCCGACGAAGGCGCCGATGATGCCGACGAAGAGGTTGCGAATGAGGCCGCCGCCCCCCAGCAGCAGACCCGCGAGCCAACCGGCGATAAGGCCGTTCACGGCCATGATGATGATCGGCGTATAGGGTTGGATTTGCTCCATTGTGGGCATCGCGCGCCTCCCTGGCGTGAACTCTGCTACACCTACGCTACGCCAAATTGCTGCGCCTGGCCCCGCAAACCTAGGCCGCAGCGGCGCTCTCAGGGCAGGCGTGGCCACCTGGCGACACCAGGAGCTGCAGTCGCACAGCCTTCATATTCGGCTGCATATGTGGCGACCGCACGACTATTCGGCTGCGGCGCGTGCCGGTGCAGCAAGCCAGCGATCGAGATCGGCTGAGTGCGCGGGCCGAGAGCGCACGCTTGCGGGCCATTCCGCGCTCCTTGCCTTTGATGCGCTTGCCGGCTGCATCGTGCGTAGGGGCCTCCAGCGGTGGGAACAACCCGAAGTTGACGTTCATCGGCTGGAAGGACCTTGGGCCATCGCCACCGCCGTCTCCTTCCGCGGCGATGTGGCCGCCGGTGATATGGCCAAGCAGCGCGCCGAGCGCGGTGGTTTGCGGCGGTGGCATCGAGGGGACACCGCGGCGCTCGGCGGCGGCGGCGCGTCCAGCCAGCAGGCCGATGGCGGCGCTCTCGACGTAGCCCTCGCAGCCCGTGATCTGACCGGCAAACCGCAAGCGCGGCTCGGCACGCAGGCGCAGCTCGCCGTCGAGCAGCTTGGGCGAATTGAGGAAGGTGTTGCGGTGCAGGCCGCCGAGCCTGGCGAACTCGGCGCCGGCGAGCCCCGGGATCATGCGGAAGATGCGGGCCTGCTCGCCGTGCTTGAGCTTGGTCTGGAAGCCCACCATGTTCCACAGCGTGCCCAAGGCATTGTCCTGCCGCAGCTGCACGACGGCGTGGGGGCGCTCGCCGGGCTTGTGCGGGTTCGACAGCCCCACGGGCTTCATGGGGCCGAAACGCAGCGTGTCGCGGCCGCGCTCGGCCATCACCTCGATCGGCAGGCAGCCGTCGAAGTAGGGCGTGGAGGCCTCCCACTCCTTGAATGAGGTCTTTTCGGCGGCGAGCAGCGCGTCGAGGAAGGCTTCGTACTCGCGCCGCGTCATGGGGCAGTTGATGTAGTCGGCGCCGGTGCCGGCAGGTCCGGCCTTGTCGTAGCGCGACTGGCGCCAGGTGATGTGGGGATCGATCGAGTCGAGGTGCACGATCGGCGCGATGGCGTCGAAGAAGGCGAGCTCGCCTTCGCCCGTGAGCTCTTGGATGGCGGCCGAGAGGGCCGGCGACGTGAGAGGTCCCGTCGCGATGATGACGCTGTCCCAGTCGGGGGGCGGCAGGCCGGCGACCTCGCCGCGCTCGATTGCGATCAAGGGATGCTCAGCGAGCCGCCGCGTCACCTCGGCCGAAAAATGATCGCGGTCCACGGCGAGCGCGCCGCCGGCGGGGAGCTTGTGGGCGTCGCCCGCCGCCATGATGAGCGAGCCCGCGCGCCGCATCTCCTCGTGCAGCAGGCCCACCGCATTGGTCGCGGCGTCGTCGGAGCGGAACGAGTTGGAGCAGACGAGCTCCGCGAGCCCCTCAGTCTTGTGCGCCTCGGTCTGACGCAGGGGCCGCATCTCGTGCAGCACCACGGGCAGCCTGGCGCCGGCGATCTGCCAGGCGGCCTCGCTGCCGGCGAGTCCGCCGCCGATGATGTGGATAGGTTGCGGCATGCGCGGCAACCTAGGCGCAATCCGCCATCGGCTCAATGGGTGGCGCCGGACGCCGGCTGAGAGGTGTCCTGGGTCCCGGCCTGTTCCCGCGAGCACCCTATTGGGCACTCGCGGCGCCGGGATGACGAACGCATGGTTGAGCTGTTGTTGTCGAGTTGTTGACGTCATTCCGGCGAAGGCCGGCACCCAGGACACCGAGTTCCCGGCGTCCTAAGCTGCGAGCGGCAGGTTGTGGCTGGGGGTGCGCTGGTGCCCGCGGGCCGGCATCTTCACGATCTGCCAGCCTTCCTGGGCCAGCACCTTGGCCACCGCGCGGTCGAATACCTCGCGATAGGAGGCGGAGACCTCGAGCCGGAAAGGGTCGAAGCGCTGGGGCACGATGCGGCGGCCGACCTCCTGGGGAGACGCGGCCGCGAACCGGCCGAGAAGCTCACCGTTGCCATCCTTGACTGTCCAGGCGGCGGTCATGACACGTGCTCCGAACGCAGGAACTCCGGATTCTGGTCTACCGCCGGGCGCCTGAACGGAGCATGAGGGAACCTGTCAGCTGCCATTCAGGCCCGGCGGTAGTAGGCCCACAATGTCCCCATTGCCGCGCGCACGCTGTTCCAGCAGGAACACGGCGGGACGGAGAGTGAGCGGATTGCTATATTTTGGGCCTCGCGGAGCTGCCGGCGGTGACGCACTGAGCGGGGCCAGCCAGAGGAGAGATGCATGACCGAGACCCGCAAGCCCGTGCACGTCGGCGGCTGCCAGTGCGGCGCCGTGCGCTATTCGCTCTATGCCGAGCCCACCAACCCGCACGTGTGCCACTGCCGCATGTGCCAGAAGGCCTTCGGCGGCTATTTCGCCGCGCTGGCCGGCGTGCCGCTCGAAGATTTCGCGTGGATCAAAGGCACGCCCGGCATCTTCAGGAGCTCCGAGCTGGTCGAGCGCGGCTTCTGCCGCGACTGCGGCACGCCGCTGTTCTTCCGCTACGTCGACAAGGACCGCATCTCGGTCTCGCTCGGCAGCCTCGACGATCCCACCCGCGTCGCGCCCGCCAAGCAATACGGGCTCGAGAGCCAACTGCCGTTCGTGGCGACGCTGACCACGCTGCCCGGCACCCGCACCGAGGACGACGTGCCGGCCGAGCGGCTTGCCCGCTACAAGAGCCGCCAGCATCCCAATCACACCTAGACGACCAGCAGCGGATAGCGGAGCGCGCCATGCCGAAAGTGAAGTTCGATCACTGCGTCATCCACGTCTCCGACTGGGAGCGCTCGAATGCCTTCTATCGCGACGTCCTGGGCGCGGAGCTGATCCGGCAGGGCAACGGCTGGGCTTATCGTTTCGGCGACGTGCAGCTCAATTGCCACGGGCCCGGCGTCGTGCCCCACCCGGTCGCGCGGGTGCCGGTTGCGCCCGGTAACAGCGACCTGTGCTTCGAATGGCCCGGGCCGATCGGCGAGGCGAAAGCGCACCTGGAGCGGCTGGGTGTTGTGACCGAGCTGGGGCCGGTCGAGCGGCGGGCCGCGCGCGGGGCCGGCACCAGCCTCTATTTCCGCGACCCCGACGGCTCGCTGTTGGAATTCATCTCGTACGCCTGACCGCGAAGCGCGTAGGTTGCGTCGAGCGTCAGCGATGACGCAACGCAAGGTCGTGATCGTGGCTTGCGGTGGGTCGGCGCTGACGCTCGACGCAACCTACGCCCACGATCACCCCGCCAGCTGCGCTTCGATCGCCTCGAGCGCGGCCTGCGCCTTGGAGCCGTCGGGACCGCCGGCCTGCGCCATGTCGGGACGGCCGCCGCCGCCCTTGCCGCCCAGCGCCGCGGCGCCGGCCTTGACGAGGTCGACGGCGTTGTAGGTGCCCGTGAGGTCCTCGGTAACGCCCACCGCCAACCCCGCCTTGCCGTCCTCGGTGACGCCGACGATGGCAACGATGCCGGAGCCGACCTGGCGCTTGCCATCGTCGATCAGGCCGCGCAGATCCTTGGGGTTGAGGCCCTGCACCGAGCGAGCCATCAGCTTGACCTTGCCGACGGTGCGCACCGTGCTCTCCGCCTGGTCCGCCGCGCCGTTGCCCACGGCGCTGCCCGCGAGCGCCAGCTGCCGCTTGGCCGTGGCCAGCTCGCGCTCCATCTGCCGGCGCTCCTCGATCAGCGCCTTGACCCGCTCGACCACATCCTCCGGCTTGGTGCGCAGGGCCCCCGCCAGCTCGCGCACGCGGGCATCCTGCTGGGCCAGATAGGCCCGTGCGCCCGCCGCGGTCAGCGCTTCGATGCGCCGCACGCCCGCGGAACTCGCCGACTCGGCTGTGACCTTGACGAGGCCGATATCGCCGGTACGCGCCACGTGCGTGCCGCCGCACAGCTCCACCGACCAGGCCTTGTTGGGCTTTCGGGCTTGCCCGCTCTCGACGGGACGCTCGCCGCTCTCGCCCACGCCCATCGAGACGACCCGCACCTCCTCGCCGTATTTCTCGCCGAACAGCGCCCGCGCGCCCGTCTCGCGCGCATCCTCCAGCGCCATCAGCCGCGTCTCCACGGGCGAGTTCTGCAGCACGTAGGCATTGGCCATGGCCTCCACCGCTGCCAGCTCCTCGGGCGACATGGGCTTGGAATGCGCGAAGTCGAAGCGCAGCCGGTCTGGTGCCACCAGCGAGCCCCTCTGCTCGACGTGCTCTCCGAGCACCTGGCGCAACGCCTCATGCAGGAGGTGGGTGGCGGAGTGGTTGGCGCGCGTTGCCCCGCGCCGCACATGGTCGACGATAAGCTCCGCAGCATCGCCGGTCTTGAACGCGCCCTTCTCGACGCGCCCGATGTGAACGAAGACGTCGCCCAGCTTCTTTTGCGTGTCGGTAACGCGGAACAGCGCACCCTTGGCGCCCCGGATGAGACCCTCGTCGCCGACCTGGCCGCCGGACTCCCCATAGAAGGGGGTCTGGTTCAGAACCAGCGCACCCTCCTCGCCGGCCGCCAGGCCCTTGGCTTCCTTGCCGCCCTTGACGATCGCGCGGATCTCGCCCTCGGCGGCCTCCGTGTCGTAGCCCAGGAAGTCGGTGGCCCCCACGCGCTCCCTGACCTCGAACCAGATCGTCTCGGTGGCGGCCTCGCCCGAGCCCTTCCAGGCCTTGCGTGCCTCTTCCTTCTGCTTCTCCATGGCCGCGTCGAAGCCAGCGGTGTCGACGGAGATGCCGCGCGGCTTGAGCGCGTCCTGCGTGAGGTCGAGCGGGAAGCCGTAGGTGTCGTAGAGCTTGAAGGCGACGTCGCCCGCGAGCACGTCGCCCTTGTCGAGACCCCGGCTCGCCTCGTCGAGCAGACCCATGCCGCGGGCCAGCGTCTTGAGGAAGCGCGTCTCCTCGAGCTTGAGCGTCTCGGTGATGAGCGGCTGGCCGCGCACCAGCTCGGGATAGGTCTCGCCCATCTGCTGCACCAGCGCGGGCACCAGCCGCCACATCAGCGGATCCTTGGCGCCGAGCAGGTGGGCATGGCGCATGGCGCGGCGCATGATGCGGCGCAGCACGTAGCCGCGGCCGACGTTGGAGGGCAGCACCCCCTCCGCGATCAGGAAGCTGGTCGCGCGCAGGTGGTCGGCGATGACACGGTGCGAGGGCAGGTGCTCGCCCTTGGCCGGCACGCCGGTCGCCGCCTCCGACGCCGCGATCAGCGCCTTGAAGAGGTCGATCTCGTAGTTGGAATGCACCCCCTGCAGAATTGCCGTCATGCGCTCGAGGCCCATGCCGGTGTCGATGGAGGGCTTGGGCAGATTCGCGCGATCGCCAGGTCCGCGCTGCTCGTATTGCATGAACACGAGGTTCCAGAACTCGAGATAGCGGTCGCCGTCCTGGTCCGCGCTGCCCGGCGGGCCGCCCGCGACCTTGGGACCCTGATCGAAGAAGATCTCCGAGCAAGGACCGCAAGGCCCGGTGTCGCCCATGGCCCAGAAGTTGTCCGACGTGGCGATGCGGATGATCCGGTCGTCGGAAAATCCGCTCACCTTCTTCCAGAGGCGGTAGGCGTCCTCGTCGTCATGGTAGATGGTGACGAGCAGGCGCTTGGGATCGAGGCCGTACTCCTTGGTGACGAGCTCCCAGGCCAGAGGGATCGCCAGCTCCTTGAAGTAGTCGCCGAAGGAGAAGTTGCCGAGCATCTCGAAGAAGGTGTGATGCCGGGCGGTGTAGCCGACGTTGTCGAGATCGTTGTGCTTGCCGCCGGCGCGCACGCACTTCTGTGCCGTGGTGGCGCGCGAATAGGGCCGCGTCTCCTGGCCGGTGAAGACGTTCTTGAACTGCACCATGCCGGCGACTGGTGAACATCAAAGTCGGGTCGTTGCGCGGCACCAGCGGGGACGAGGCGACGACCTCGTGCCCGTTCTTGGCGAAGAACTCGAGGAACGCGCTGCGCACCTGATTGACCGTGGTCATGACCTGTTACTCTCGGCACCCGACCGCGGGGCTCCGGGCACGGGAAATTGGCTCGCTCGACGTTCTACCGGGGGGTGTCGGCGCTGTCCACAAACCGCAGCGCCCCAGTCATCCCGGAATTTCGCGAAGCGAAATCTCCGGGACCCAGGAGCCCGCACATTCCTTTCAAACTGGGTCGCGGCTCTCCGCGCCAACGCGCTCCGGCCGGGATGACGGACCTAGCGCTTGCCTTTGGCGCCTTTGCGGGCGTCGGCTTCCGGCTCGTCCTCGGCGATGAAGCCCTCGGGGCCCTCCTCGGCATCGGCCGCCTCGTCGCCCTCGGGCGCCGCCTGCAGCATCTTGTCGACGATCAGCCCGGCGTTCTGGCGCACGGCCTTCTCGATCTGGTCGGCAATCTTGGGGTGCTCCTTGAGGAACGCCTTGGTGTTCTCGCGGCCCTGGCCGATGCGCTCCCCGCCGAAGGAGAACCAGGCGCCCGACTTGTCGATGATGGCGGCTTTGACGCCCAGGTCCACAAGCTCGCCGGTCTTGGAGATGCCCTCCCCGTACATGATGTCGAACTCGACCTGCTTGAAGGGCGGCGCCACCTTGTTCTTGACCACCTTGACGCGGGTCTGGTTGCCCACCACCTCCTCGCGCTCCTTGATCTGGCCGATGCGGCGGATGTCGAGGCGCACGCTGGCGTAGAACTTGAGCGCGTTGCCCCCGGTCGTGGTCTCGGGGTTGCCGAACATGATGCCGATCTTCATGCGGATCTGGTTGATGAAGATCACCATGCACTTGGACTTGGAGATGGAGGCCGTCAGCTTGCGCAGCGCCTTGCTCATGAGGCGGGCCTGCATGCCAGGCTGCATGTCGCCCATCTCGCCTTCGAGCTCGGCCTTGGGGGTCAGTGCCGCCACCGAGTCCACCACCAATACGTCGACGGCGCCGGAGCGCACCAGCGTGTCGGCGATCTCGAGCGCCTGCTCGCCGGCGTCGGGCTGGGAGATCAGCAGGTCTTCCACCTTCACGCCGAGCTTGCGCGCATAGACCGGGTCCAGCGCATGCTCGGCGTCGACAAACGCGCAAATGCCGCCCTTCTTCTGCAACTCCGCGACAACCGACAGCGCCAGCGTCGTCTTGCCGGAGGACTCCGGCCCGTAGATCTCGATCACCCGCCCGCGCGGCAGACCACCGATGCCAAGCGCAATGTCGAGGCCCAGCGAGCCCGTGGAGATCGCCTCCACGTCCATGATGCGATCGTTGGCGCCAAGCCGCATGATCGAGCCCTTGCCGAAATTCTTGTCGATCTGGGCCAGGGCCGCCTCGAGCGCCTTCTGCTTGTCCATGTTCCCCCCTTCGACAACGCGGAGCGGCGGCTTCTGCATCGGAGAAATCCTTATTCCATGAGTTGTAGGTGGTGGCAAAACGCAACTCGCGCCATGCGCTAATGTACTCTTTTTGTTCTCCTCGCACAAGAGCGCCACCATAGCTCTGGCGGCTCACGCAGAGCCTGCAACCTGTGGTTGGATTTGCTCGCGCCAGGGGCGATCAGCAGAACACGCAAGCGCGGCACATGGAGCGCACTTCGGTGATGTCGTTGTCGATCCTCTTGCGCGTGTCCTTGATGAGCGCCTTGGACTGATCCGTGCCGCACACGAACGCGTGTTTTCCCAGGAATTCCGTGAGCTTACGCCTGAAGTAGGCGGCAACCCGGTCAAGTGCTCGGGGCTCGACGCAGTCCCGCGCGGCGAGCCGCATGCGCCTCTCCACGTGCGAGGGGGAGCCGCACTGCTTGAGGAAGGCTTCCGCCATGGCATAGACGTCGGCGCGCCGCCACAAATCCTTGAGTTGCGCCCGCGTCAGATAGGAAAAGCCGAGCTTGGCCGGCTGGGCCGAGAAACGGGGCGCATCGGCCTTCGGCGGGCCAAAACCCGCAAAGACCAGCAACCCCAATCCAGACAGCAGTGCAATCAGCAATCGCGAACTCACGCCCGACCCCCGTCAAGTCATGATCGCCGCAAAGAGACCGCGCAATGCGATCACCACGACCCGATGTTGTCAATCGCCCGGGGCGAGGCGAGCTCGGCCGCGTTTGGATTGCCGATCCTCAGTTTTGCGCACCCCGGCGTCGGGGGAGGTAGGGTGTCGCTCCCCCTAATCTTTCCCCTACAGCAGGATCGCTTCGGATGGAACCACCTCACCTCAACCGAGAGGTCGAGGCCGAGGCGTGAAATCCTGCTCTATTCTCAAGTTATAGGGCAAGATTCACGTTCCATAATCGAAGCGAAGCGCTTCGATTAAAAACCATCTTGCTCTAGTTGGTGAGCCGGAGTGTGGCGATCTTCAGGGCGATGTCGCGAAACGCCGCCTGCAGCTCAATTTCGCTCTTGGCGTCGTAGTAGTGGCTGGCATCCGTCGCGCAGCTGCTCAGGAAGTTGCGCGATGAGGAGCTGACCTGGAAACCGACCGTGAAGACCTCGATCTTCGAGTTCTTGATCGCCGTGCAGAGGCTCGTGGCCTGGGGCAGCGATTTGCCGTTCTCGGAGTTGCAGTTGATATCGGGGCTCTGGTCGGAATTCTTTGCCTCGACGCCTTTGCAATAGTTGATGTTGTACTCGCCGTCCGTCATGAGCACGGCGATCTTGCGCAGCTTGGGCATGCCATTGGAATTGGTGACCGACAGGTCGCTGTAAGGCGCAGGCGCACTCTCGCTCGGGAACAGATACCCCCAATTCGGCGAAAGCAAGTAATAGGCCCACGCTGTTCCCAAGTGACCGGCCGTGGAACCGCCCGTGCTCAGCTTGTCGATGCGGCGCTTCAGCAGGGTCTTGTCCGCCGTCAACGGCTGAATCGAGTTGGTCTCAGGATCGGTGTAGTTGGCAACGCCGCACGAGGAGTCGGCGTCGGTCCCGAAGTAGCCCTTGCCGACAAAGGCGGTCGACGGCGGGGCATCGGTATAGGCCTGGGCGCCGATGCGCTCCGTCACGCACTTGGACGAGATCTGCCAGGTGCAGGTGTAGCTGCGCGAAGATCCCCGACCGCCTCCTCGCGACGACGTGCAACCCGAGGGCGTCGAGGTGTCGGGCCTGTCGAACTTCACCCACTTGCTCGTGGGCTGGCTGGACGTCGTGCTCACGTCGAGCGTCTGGGGACTGGAGGAGGAGTTGGCACTGACGTTGCCGCGGACTTTGGGGGCCAGGACCGTGCCGACGTTGACGGCCTCGGCGAAGGGCGCGAGCGCCACTTTGGAGGTGTATTCATCCTGCTCGTCCCAAACGACGATGTCGATCAGGTCCTTGGCGGCAGACTTGAGCGCATCGATTTTGGAGCAGGGGCTGCACATGGAGCCCGTTACGTCGAGCATCAATGCGACCTCGACATCGGTGCCGCCGGCGCTGCTGCCGCCACACGCCGCACTCGGACACAGCGCGGCTGTGGCAGTCGTGATGACCCTGATGCACCCGAAATAGTTGCTTTGGCACCCAGAAGGCGCAGAGCTTTCGGCGCCCCGGTGGAAGAGCGTTTGCAGCACGCCGAGAAACGGCGTTCTCACCCAGGAGGTGGCGGTAACCGTGAATTCGGTCGCCTGATCATTAGGCGAGAACTCCATTTCCGTGGAAACCACGCCGTCGGGCTTTGTCTGGTTGAAATAGGCTGTGGCGGCTGCCGACGCCTTCTGGAGGGTATCCTCGTCCTCGACTTGCGCGACACGGCCGGCCGCCAGCGCTGCGGCATCGAGTGCTGCCTGCGTGTGCGATCTGACGGCATAGACGCGGCCGTAGTCGACGGCCAGTCCAACGATGGCCGTCAAGGGGATCAGGCTCAGCCCGAAGAGGAGAGCCACGGAGCCGGAACGGTTGCGGGCGAAGCGGCCAAGCACGCGACGTGTGGCGACCCGGCGCACAGGCCCCAGCATTGAGCTCAGGAATCTCTTGGAATCGGTCATACGCGCACCCTTTGCAGCTTTTTTTGTTGTGCTGGCATTTGAACCCGCCAATGCTTTCGTGCGCGTAAAGCCGCTTCAAGAATATCTATTGCTATTAATCTCAGCCTCTAATTCATCTCCCATTTGATTATAATTGAAGGCAACTCTTTAATTTGGCGGAAAGCATGTGGGGCACGCCAGGCGTGCGGCTGCGCAGAGCTGCGCCGTCAGCTCCTCTTGCCGATCGCGTCAGTGAGCGTGAGAAAATTCGACCTGGAGGGACGATGCGGCCGTCAGCTTTGCGCGCCCTGGCGCCGGGCGAGAAAGGCGAGCCGCTCGAAGAGGTGGACGTCCTGCTCGTTCTTGAGGAGGGCGCCATGCAGGGGCGGGATCAGCTTCCTGGGATCGCTCTCGCGCAAGGTCTCGGGGCTGATGTCCTCGTTGAGCAGCAGCTTGATCCAGTCGAGCAGCTCGGAGGTGGACGGCTTCTTCTTGATGCCCGGCACCTCGCGCACGTCATAGAAGACTTTCAGCGCCTCCGAGACGAGCCGCCCCTTGAGGTTGGGGAAGTGCACATCGACGATGGCGCGCATGGTCTCGGCGTCGGGGAACTTGATGTAGTGGAAGAAGCAGCGGCGCAGGAAGGCGTCGGGAAGCTCCTTCTCGTTGTTGGAGGTGATGATGACGACGGGGCGGTGCTTGGCCTTGATGGTCTCGTGCGTCTCGTAGACGTAGAACTCCATGCGGTCGAGCTCCTGCAACAGGTCGTTGGGAAACTCGATGTCGGCCTTGTCGATCTCGTCGATCAGCAGCACGGGGCGCTCGTCCATCGTGAACGCCTCCCACAGCTTGCCCTTGCGGATGTAGTTGCGGATGTCGCCGACGCGTTGCATCGCCGAGCTGGCTGTCGCGCAGCCGGCTCACGGCGTCGTACTCGTAGAGGCCCTGCAGCGCCTTCGTCGTCGACTTGATATGCCACTCGATGAGCGGCGCCTTGACCGCTTTGGCAACCTCGAGCGCCAGCACGGTCTTGCCGGTGCCGGGCTCGCCCTTGACCAGCAGGGGGCGTTGCAGCGTGATGGCGGCGTTGACGGCGACTTTGAGGTCGTCGGTGGCGACGTAATTCTTCGTACCCTTGAACTGCATGAGTGCGGCGCTTCCCCCCGGGCGAAAATGGACGCGCGACTTTACGGGGGTGGCCCCTCGCCAGCAAGCAGCCGGGTGCGGCGAAAAACAAGGGGTCGCCACTTCCAGGCGGCGTTTGGAAGTGGCGGGGATGCGACGCTTGGGGGGAGAACGCAGGGAAGAGCGTCGCTTACGGGGCCGAGACAATCGCCGGTCGGTGGGCATCCCGAGTAGACCGCGGGGGAGGGGCGGTCTACGCGGTGGTCCCGAATGACCGTCTAAGATCGCCGCACTGTCTGGCTCCGTATTTCTTTGTCTCGTCCAAGCAATTCTGCGCGAAATGTCTGAATGCAACGTAAACGTGCAGAATAATTCAAGTACTACTTATAATAGAGTACTGTGGATAGACTGCATCGGATGGAGGATTGCTTGGGGTCCCGGTCGCGTTCCGGGCGGCAGCCATGCTTTACGGGAAACCATCGCTGCTGCGCTGCACGGCAATGGCTTGACTTGGAAAAACAGCGGCTTAAATACGGGCGCCAACTCGCGCGTCGGGCTCGCCGCGCGACCAAGACAACGGATAACGAGCCACCGGGAAGCGTGGATGGGCAAATCCGAACGCAAAATCAAGGCCAAGGCTCCGCACCGCAAGAGCAACGGCGCGGCGCCTCTCAACGGCAGCGCGAGCACTCGCTCCGCGATCGATGCCAAGAGCAATTCGACGCGGAGCCTTACCAAAGCGTTGAAGCCGCACCCCAAGATCGGCCGCAAGGGCCGCTCACAGCAGAGCAGCATCGTCCTCCCGGAGGGGTACCGCCCGTCCGAGAACGAGCCCTTCATGAACGAGCGTCACAGAACCTACTTCCGCAACAAGTTGGTGGCGTGGAAGGAAGAGATCGTGCGCCAGAACCGCGAGACCCTGCATGTTTTGCATGAGGACTCCGCACAGCACGCGGATCTCGCCGATCGCGCCACCTCCGAGACCGATCGGGCGCTGGAACTGCGGGCCCGCGACCGCCAGCGCAAGCTGATCAACAAGATCGACGCCGCGCTCGCCCGCATCGAGGAGGGCACCTATGGCTTCTGCGAGGAGACGGGCGAGCCAATCGGCTTGAAGCGCCTCGACGCCCGTCCCATCGCCACGCTCTCGCTCGAGGCCCAGGAGCGCCACGAGCGCCGCGAGAAGGTGTTCCGCGAAGACTGAGCGGCTGAGCGCCTGGGCCTCTTTTACCCCAGCACCGTTGTTTTGCCCTGGGTTCCGGTCTCCGCCGGAATGGCGTTTGAGGTTGCGCGCAACGGGTGCTTTGATGCGCCCGATGTGATGCGCGCAACGGAGGGGACAATGAAGCTCGGCCTGCACCTTGGGTACTCCCGCGCCACGCTCGACATTCCCGTCGAGCTCATTCTGCGCGCGGAGGCGCTGGGCTACGACTCCGTGTGGACGGCGGAAGCTTATGGCACCGACGCGGTGACGCCGCTGGCGTTCCTCGCCGGCAAGACGCAGTCGGATCAAGCTCGGCACCGGCATCATGCAGCTTGCCGCGCGCACGCCGGCCAACTGCGCCATGTCGGCGGCGACCGTCGATGCGCTCGCCGGCGGCGGCCGCTTCATCGCCGGCATCGGCGTGTCGGGCCCGCAGATCGTCGAGGGCTGGTACGGCCAGCCCTGGGGCAAGCCCTACTAGCGCATCAAGGACTACGTGGCGATCATGCGCAAGATCTTCGCGCGCGAGGCACCCGTGTCGCACGAGGGCCGCGAGATCAGCCTGCCCTACACGGGGCCCGGCGCCATGGGCGTCGGCAAGCCGCTTGAAGTCGATCCTGCACATGCGCCCCGACATCCCGATCTATCTGGGCACCGGCAACGAGGCGACGGTGAAGCTCACCGCCGAGATCGCCGACGGCTGGCTGCCGCTGGGCTTCGTGCCGGGCTCGATGCCGGAGTACCGCCCGTGGCTGGAGGAGGGCTTCCGCCGCGCCGGCAAGGGCAAGGGTTTCGCCGACTTCGAGATCCAGGCCTCCGCGCATGTCGAGATCGACGACGACGTCGAAGGCGGCGCTCGCCAGGCTCAAGCCGGAGGTGGCGCTCTACGTCGGCGGCATGGGCCACCGCGACAAGAACTTCCACAAGGACATCATGATCCGGCGCGGCTTCAAGGACGCGGCCGATCGCATCCAGGAGCTCTACCTCGCGCACCGCAAGGACGAAGCGATCGCCGCGGTGCCCGACGAGTGGGTGGACCTGAAATCGCTGGTCGGCCCGCCGGCACGCATCAAGCAGCGCTTTCGCGCCTGGGAGGACTCAGGGGCCACCGGCCTCACCATTCGCTGGCAAGGACGCGCAAGCCATCGAGGTGATGGCCGAGGCCGCGCGGCTCAACCGGGGGTGACCTTGTCTTCCCGGCGTATGTGTACCCAACCCTCGCGTAGAGCTCCACGTCCTTCATCCCCGGCCCTCTGGTGAACGCAGCCACAGGGCTTCCAGCTGCCGGATTTTTACTCCGGCGCAACCGGCCGACTCAGTTGCTTCACTGAGCTGGAAGAGGGCCGGCCTTTACGAGACGCGCGGTCCCTCGGTTCGTGGTCGGGGGTTCAAGTGGAGAGTTGAAAAAGTGCGTACCCTTCTGGCGGTAATCGCGCGCGCCCAAAAAAAAAAAAAAGATCACGCCTAAGCTTGGAACCCGACTAGAGGAACGCCCTATCGACCCATTGCGAGTGCAGGGTTTCAAATGTGCGACGGGCCATATGTGGCGCCCAGGTATATGAGGCCGAGGCCCAAGGCGAGCAGCATGAAAATGAAAGCGATTGCTTTGAAGGAAGGCTCACCCGGCGGATTGCCTTCGTCGGCAACGCGCTGCTTCACCTCTTCCTCGGGAGGTAGATCATACTGGTCCTGCTTCTGCTGCTGACGTTGCATGAAACTCTCCTTCAGCCGCGCAAATAGTCGTGTTCTGTTCGGGCGGGATCGGGTCTATGGCGTCCTCGAGTTCCCGGCGCCGCTTCTTGCACGAGCGGAGGTCGAGAAGCATGACGTAAAGCTCGGTCCTTGCGCGCTTCGCGTCGGGACTTGTCTTGTCCAGGTGTGTAAGATGGATCAGCATCTGTTCGATGCGCATTTCCAGACGTGCAATGAGGTTGTTGAGTTCGAGCATGACACGTGCCGTCATCTAAAACGTGGATGTTACGTCTTTGAAACGTTTTGGCTTTGGGCTAGTTCCGCGGCCCAAAGTCTTGCTTCAATGTGGATGTGGCGGCAGTTGCGACCGCGTCCAGTGCATGCTCCAGGAGAGCACTCACCTCTGCACCGGCACGTGGATTGCGCCGCCGCCAATCGCGCCGGCCGTCGCGTAGTTTTTCGGAAGAGAGATGGTCCGCCGAAAGCATTTCCTATCTTTCCTGACTTCCGGTTGCTGGCTTGATAGCCGGCAAGAAACGCTATGACCTCCGGGAACGGTTCCGACCACTCAAAGTACGAAAAGCGGACAGAGGAACGAGCAGAGGATGGTCTTGTTGAGTTTTGCCGTTTCCCCGAAGCGGTCGCGTCATCGCGACGGGGCGTCGGTTCTCCCCGAGCCGGCGCCCCAACATTTGGACGGCTGGCTTCCGTCGCGTCCATGGGGCAGACGACAACTCCCTAAACCTATCGGCCGCGTCGGATGGTGCTCAGGCCTCGACGGTCCGCCCCCGTTGAGTGGTCCGACTCGAAGTATGGCTTTGCCACCGAGGAGGACAGGAATGGCGAAAAAGCACAAACCGGAAGAGATCGTCGCGAAGTTGCGGCAGGTTGATGTCCTGACGTCGCAGGGGACGCCGATCGCGGATGCGATCCGGACGATTGGTGTGACGGAGGTGACGTACTGTCGCTGGCGCAACGAGTACGGCGGTCTGAAGTCTGATCAGCTGAGGCGTCTGAAGGACCTGGAGACCGAGAACGCTCGGTTGCGCAAGGCGATCTCGGACCTGACGCTGGACAAGCTGATCCTGCAGGAGGCTTCCCGGGGAAATTACTGAGCCCTGCGCGTCGGCGTGCCTGCATCGAGCATGTTCGTCGTGCTGGTCCGCCCGACTTCTGGTTCATGATGCAGATCGCCATGATCACAGGCTTCGCAACAAGCTATCCCGTAAACTGGTGGCTAATCGAGAGCGGCATCAAGGAGCGGATGTGAGGCAGCCGCCCTACCCGCACTTCGACGGGGCGGGGTCTCATCTTGCGGGAAGTCTCGCCTCTTGTCGATACGACGTGCACGGGAACGGGGCTGCCGTCCCTGCTCACGACGGCCAAGAAGGTTCTCCTTCCCAGCCGTCGCGATTGCCGAACTAACGGCGCTACTCAATAACCAGCTCCACCTTGTGACTCTGCGGCGCCACGATGGCCACGCGGTTCTCCGCGGCAACGTATCTGTAGTCGCGCAGCTTCGGCACTTCCCGTACGACACGGTCCGGGAACGAATGCAGCTCGACGCTGCGTGGTATATCGGCGCCCTCGGATAGCGCTCCCAGCCCCAGCGTGCTGCGATCACTTATCGCGACTTCCCTGAGGACGATGTGCCTTTCCTCCTCGGTCAGCGCAAGCCGGCCCGGGGTGCCATGGGATGTCCCGGCCGTCCTGTCGGAGATCTCGATGACATCGACGATCTCGTACGTCGCCGGATCGACGATGCAGATGCGCTCATCCACGACAAAGTAGCGGTAGGGACGATAGGCAGGCACGATCGCAATGACGCTGGCGGGCAGTCCCACCAGCCGAACCGAACGTGGAACACGCGCGCCCACGTTGATCGAGAAGTTGACCCGGGTGACGCGGTTGACCTTTTTCTCCTTCAGCAGCGTCTGGCGGATGTTGGTCTTCTGCTCTGCGGATACGCGGACGCGCTCGCCCGAGCTTTTTTGAGCCGCCGCGCCCTTGGTCGCCTTGTCGCTCGGCTCGGGGCGCTTTTCCGCGGTGCCCAGGGTGGACGTGCCGCGGTGTTCAGGAGCTTTCTGCGCCCTATCCTCGTTCTTTGGCTCGTTCTTTGGCTCGTTCTTTGGCTCGGCCTTCTGGGTCGTCCTCTGGGTTGCCCTCTCCTGCGGCTCGGCACCCTTCTGCTCCTGCGGGCCGGCGCCTTTCTGCGCCGTTCCCATGGTATGCGGTTGTGCCTTCTCAGCTTTGCCCTAGGGCGGCCCTGTCTTTCGCCTCCACGTGCTTTTGTGCGGTTCCCTGATTTTTGGATTCAGAGTTTTGCGCCGCGCCTTTGCCTGCCGCGCCCTTGGGTTCGGCCTTGTGCTCGGGTGCACCCTGCGCCGGCGGCCCGGCTTTGTCTTCGGGCCCCTTCTGCTGGGCCACGGATGTGCCGGCCGCCAGCACCAGGGCGGTCACGGCTGCCGAAATCGTCAAGCGATACATTTCATACTCTCCTCTGGCCTTCGACGTTGCGGCGAGTGCCGCTCGGGCAGGGAACGAAGAGGTTGCCAGAGGGGTTCCGGCGCGGCGCGTCCAGCCGGAATAATCAAAGACCAGCCTTGGCGCACGGCACCGACGAGGCAATGCACAGTGAGCCGACTGTTGGGACGGTTGAGGAATGCTTTCGGGTAGCCAGAGGGGCCGCTAGAGGCGTCCGGCCAGGACCAGCACGACAACAATGACGAGCAGGAGACCGAGGCCACCCCCGCCATAATAACCGGTCCCGTAAAGGGTCCCCCGCCCCAGCCGCTAAAGCCTCCGAGCAGGGCAATGACGAGAATAATGAGGAGAATAGTGCCGACGGACATGGTGGTTGCCTCCAGATTTACGTATGGCAACGCCCGCGCATGTGATGCGTTCCCCCTTGCATGAACGGGCTGGTAGGACGCAACAGCGAAAGGGCGGAAATCTCGAGAGATTGGGTGGAACAACGAAGCGATGCCGCCCGTTTGGCATGAAGCTTGGCTCGCGCATACATACGATGGGGAGCCGGCATCCTTGTCGTCGGGGCAGGCATCTTGTGCGCCGCTCGCGCTTTTCCGGTAACCGCCACCATCGCCTCCCTTTATGCTCGCGGTTGCCTCCACCATTCATGAGCGCCGTGGACCTTGAACTCAGCGACGTGCTCGTTCGTTTGCTCGCAGCGGCCGCGGCGGGCGGGCTCGTCGGCCTCAATCGCGATCTGGCGGACAAGTCGATCAGTATCCGGACGCTTGGCCTCGTCTCCCTCGGGGCCGCGACGGTGAGCCTTGCAGGCATCCAGGTGCAGGGAATGGTGGCGAATCCCGACGCCCTCAGCCGCGTCGTGCAAGGTGTCAGCCAAGGCATCATGGCCGGGGTCAGCTTTATCGGAGCCGGCGTCATCCTGCGCGATGTCGAGGCGCGGAGCGTCGAAGGCCTGACCACGGCGGCGACGTCGGGGTCAGCGCGGGCTCTCGGCGTTGCCTGCGGTCTTGGAGCCTGGCGCACGATTGCGATTGCAATCCCGGTGACGCTGGGCCTGCTGTTTGCGAGCGGCTGGCTAGACCGCAGGACGAAGCGTGGCGGCGGGCTTGGCGATGGGCATTCTTCACTGATAGGCCCCCCGCCGTCTCGGCCGCCATAAGACTTCGCGGCGACACACCAAGCATTTGCCGCTGGTGGCGGCTGCTCAGCACGAGCGTCCGAAAATGTCCCGTTGCGGGGGTGATGACCTGGGCGTGAGGGGTGTGGAGACGCAATCGTGCCGCAGGAGGCCCTGTGCGCAACGAGTTGGAACAAACGGATCGCGTTGGCCGACGAGAAAGAGGCTGTTGGAGGCGATGCCCGCCAAGTTCTGCGCCGGATGGGTACCGGCGAGGATCTCGGAGTAGTGGGAAAGCTGATAGCCCTTGCGTTGTGCCCGCTGCTTGACGATGCGCGTGGCGGGACTCTAGCCAGATGGCGAGATCGGCCCGATCGGCCGAGGCGACGGAACAAAGACGAGCGCCGATGCGATTTGCAAGATAGGTCGCAGGAAAGCTCCCGATGCTGAGGCCGACGACGAGCGGCGTCCGCTCCCTCGACGCCATGCTGCCGGAAAACCTGCTCGGCGTCCGTGACGAGTGCCTGCAGCGCCTGGACGCAGTATTCCGGTTCGCTGCTGACGATGGCCTCGGGCATTTCGTAGCAGGCGAGGAACTCGAGGGGCACAAAGCCAGCCTGTCGGGCGAGGGCGAGGGGGGTGTGCCAGGGCAGGAAGTAGATCACTTTCGACGTCGGATTGCCGTCAATGCGGCGGAAGGTGAGGATTTGGTCGTCGGCAGGAATGCCGCGTCGCAGGAGAATGAGGTCGACCACATCGAGCATAGCGCTGCCAAAACGCCAGGCACGAAGATGCGTTCCCGGTGGCCACGCGAACGATGCCGGGCCGTGTGCGAGCTGGTTCCCGGGCACAAGGCCCGGGATGACAACTCAATCCAACTCCAGGCCATCCATGCCGGAGTTCTTGCGCACCTTGGCGATCATCTCGCGCACGAGGGCGCCGGCGGTCGCGGGGTCGGCGACTTGGGCCACCTCGGCACCGCGGCGCCAGCCTTCGCACACGGCGATGCGGCCGAAGCCCGCCTGGATGACGCGGCCGGTGATGTCCTGGGCCTCCTCGCTGGCGAGATAGACCACGGTCGGCGACACCCACTTGGGGTCGCGTGAGGCGCGCTGCTCGGGGGTGAGCTCGCGCAGGCCCTCGGTCATGCGCGTCTGCGCCGAGGGCGAGATGGCGTTGACGGTGACGCCGTAGCGGCGCAGCTCGCGCGCGGCGATGATGGTGAAGGCCGCAATCCCGGCTTTGGCCGCGCCATAGTTGGTTTGGCCGACGTTGCCGTAGATGCCCGACGTGGAGCTGGTGTTGATGATGCGCCCCTTGACCGGCCCGGCGATCTTCTTGCTCTCGTCGCGCCAGTAGGCGGCGGCGTGGCGGGAGGGCGCGAAGGTGCCCTTCAGGTGCACCTTGATCACCCCATCCCACTCGCCCTCGTCCATGTTGGTGAGCATGCGGTCGCGCAGGATGCCCGCGTTGTTGATGAGCACGTCGAGCCGGCCGAAGGTCTTGATGGCGCCGTCGATCATGGCCTTGGCGCCGTTCCAGTCGCTCACGTCGTTGCCGTCGGTGACCGCTTCGCCGCCGGCCTTCTTGATGGTAGCGACGACCTCGGCGGCAAGAGAGGCGTCCTTGCCGGTGCCGTCGACGTTGGCGCCGATGTCGTTGATCACGACCTTGGCCCCGTGCGCTGCCAGCAGCAGCGCGTGCTCGCGCCCCAACCCGCGTCCGGCGCCGGTGACGATGGCCACCCTTCCCTCGCACAAACGGCTCATCGTCTGTTCCTCCCGTTGCGATCCTGCTCTTTGCGCAATCAGTTTGTTTCGGGGCGCAATCGCGCGCAAGATGCGTCGTCATCGGGGCAGCAGGACCACCCTTCCATGAGCTATGCGACGCCGTTTGCCGGATTGAAGGTCGTCGACCTGAGCCAGGGCGTTGCGGGGCCCTATTGCGGCATGCTGCTTGCCCAGCACGGCGCCAACGTCATCAAGGTCGAGCCGACGGGCGTCGGCGACTGGAGCCGCACGCTCGGAAAGAAGTACGGCAGCCACACCGCCTATTCGATCCCCTCCAACCTCGGCAAGCGCTCCATCGCCCTCGACCTGAAGTCGGATGCAGGCAAGGCCGTGCTGTGGCGGCTCATCGAAGGCGCCGACGTGCTCCTCGAGGGCTTCCGGCCCGGCGTGCTCGAGCGGCTGGGGTTTGGCTATGAGGCCGTGGCCAAGCGCGAGCCGCGCATCCTCTACCTCTCCGTCTCAGGCTTCGGCCAGACGGGGCCGCTGGCCGGCCGTCCGGCGATGGACCCGGTGTTGCAGGCCTTCACGGGCCTGATGATGGACAACAAGGGCGAGGACGGCATTCCCCATCGCGTGCCGTTCGTGGTGATCGACATGTCCACCGCGCTCTATGCCTTCCAGGCGCTCTCTGCCGCGCTCTACGCGCGTCGCGACGAGCCGAAGGGCCGGCGCATCGAGGTGAGCCTGCTGCAGGCGGCAAGCGCGATGCAGGCGATCCGGATGATGTTGGTTTACCTCGAGGGCGACCAGGTGAGGCGGGCCATGCCGAGCGGCGTGTTCAAGACGGCTGACGGCTGGCTGCAGTTCCTGATCGTGCGCGATGCGCAATGGGTGGCGTTCTGCCAGGTGCTGGGGAGGCCCGAGCTCGCCGGCGATCCGCGCTTTGCCGACGGGGAAGCGCGCGGGCACAACGAGGCGGAGCTGCTCGCGCTGGTGCGGCCGGCGATCGCCGAGCGGGCCACGGCCTACTGGACCGAACGGCTGGCGAAGGCCGACATCATGCACGAGCGCCTGAACGGCTTCCGCGAGTTCCTGGCCCAGCCGCAGGCAGACGCGCTGGACCTCGTCAGCTGGCTCACGCCCGCGGGCTTAGCCGGGCCGGTCCCCGTCCCCAACATCGCTGCCGGCGCCCCGTTCGTGCAGGGCACGCCATGCGGCACCACTCCGGTTACGGGCCAGCACACGGCCGAGATCCTGCGCGAGCATGGGTTTGCGCCGGCCGACATCGCCGCGCTGATCGAGCGCGGCATCACCTCGCAAGCCTGACGCGCCTATGCGCGCAGCTGACCTGCCGCCTGCAGAAACGCGATCAGCAGCCTGGTGGTGGCCTCGGGCTGCTCCTGCTGCACCCAGTGTCCCGCCCCGTCGACGAGGTGGGTGCCGACCCAGCGCGTGCACGCGCTCGTCTGCATCCTCTCGAGTGCGCCCGGCGTCTGGTAGACGCCCCAGTCGCTCTTGCCCGCGATGAAGGTTGCGGGCACGTCGATGGTGCGGCCCGAGAACACCTCCTGCTCCGCCTCGAACCGGCCGCTCGTGCGGCATGCGATACCACTGCAAGCCGCCCTGGAAGCCGGTCCTGCCATACTCGCCGCTGTAGACGCCGAGCTCATCCTCGGTGAGCCATCGGCACGCAGCGATCTCGCTCGCACTCGGCATGAAGGGGGCGACGCTCTCGGCCATCCCCTTGTCGAGCTCCATGATGTAGTAGGTCGGCAGCTTGGCCAGCTGGGTCGCGGTCCACGCCTTGAGCGGATGCGGTGTGTTCCCTTTCCAGTCCGCGCTCTTGTGATGGTAGTAGGCGCGCAGGAAGGCATGGAGGCCCTGTGGGGCCTCGCGCATGTTGGCGTCGGCTTCGCGCGTGGAATAGTACCAGTGGTAGTGCTTGCGCGGCGGGTCGAGCCGGGCAAGCTCATCGTGGATGCTGCGCCCGGAAGCGGCGGCAGGGGCGCCCCCGCGCGCATCGGTATCGAAGGGGATCTGCGGCGCGCCGGCGAACGGGGCACTCATCAGGGCGACCGAGCGGAACACGTCCGGCCGGACGAGCGCACACCAGGCCGCCACCGGCGAGCCGAAGTCATGGCCGATGACAGCGGCCACCGAGCGGTAGCCCAGCGCCGACACGAGGCCCAGCGCATCGCGCACCAGGTTGACAACCCGGAATGATCCAAGGTCGCCGTCGTAGTCGGCGTCCCAGCCCGTGGTGCGGCCATAGCCGCGCTGGTCTGGCGCCACGACATGGAAGCCGGCAGCGGCCAGCGGCAACATCACCTTGCGCCAGCTGTAGGCCAGCTCGGGAAAGCCGTGCAGCAGCAGCAGGCAAGGCCGCTCCTTGTCCTCGAAGCCGGCCTCCAGCACGTGCACGGTGAGCCCGTTGATGTCGCTCACGAAACGCGAGCGGATGCCTCGGGGCAGCGTCGGCGTATCGAGGGGACCAAGCATGGGGACGTGGGGCTCCTAGTCTAACGTCGCGGCTGCCTGCATGGCGACGGTGCCGCCCGGCGTCACCGCCCACACCTCGCAGGCGCGCCCGCCATCCGTGGGGCGACCGACGAGGGCGAAGGGCGCATCGTCGAACAGCGGCGCCCTGGCGCGCATCGTGAAGGTGCGCAGGGTCCGGCCGGGATTGCAGCTGCGCACGAAGTTGGTGAGGCACATCTGCGTGAAGGGCCCATGCACGACGAGGCCCGGATAGCCCTCCACCTGCATGGCGTAGGGGCGGTCGTAGTGGATGCGGTGAGGATTGAAGGTGAGGGCCGAGAAGCGGAAGAGGGATACGGAGTTGGGCGTGATGGTCTGCCGCCATGGCAGGTCGGCCGGCACCGGGTCGCGCTTGGGCGTGGCGCTGTTGGCGCCGGGCTTGACCGCCTCGCGAAATACCGTGTCGTACTCCTCCGTCATGGCAAGCCCGCGCGGGCTCGAGATGCGCCGCGTCTGGGTGGTGACGATGAGCGTGCCGGTGCCGCCCTCGCGCACAGCCAAGTCGGTCAGCTCGGTTTCGCGGCAAATCGCATCACCGACATGGAGCGGTGCATGAAAGGTGATGCGTGTGCCCGCGTACATGCGGCGCGGCAGGGGCAGCGGGGGGAGCACGCCGGTGCCGGTGGGAAGGCCGTCGGCGGCAAGGCTCGAAGCGCGCGCCATCGGCAGGAAGTAGCCGACATGCCAGCCCGGCGGGATCGCCTCTCCCCGACGCGGCGCCTCCTCGGGCAGGTCGAAGGTGGCAACGATGGCCTCGAGCGGCGCCTGCGTTGCGACATCCTCCTCCCTCACCACGCGCTTGCCGATGTGCCGGCGCAGCTGGGCTGCATCAATGCTCGTCACCCCTGGGCTCCCGTAGTGTGTTGGCTTTGGACATGTGGCAGCGGTCAGCTGCATCGCTCAAAATAGCGCGCTTCGCGCGTACTTTGCGAGTGGGATAACGGAAACCTGTCGCATGTGCAGCCGGGGCGTATTACTCGCCGGCGATGCGCCCGCCGCCGTTGCTCGCGGCCGCACCCTCGGTCTTGGGATCCTCGGCCGGCTTGGCCGCCCGCTCCTGCAGGTACTGGGCCAGGTAGCGCTTGACGGCGTCGAGGTCGCGCAGGTTGACGTCGACCTGGTTGAAGGGGATCTCGATGTCGGCCGCGCGCAGCGCCTTCAGAATGGCAACGCGCAGGTCCGACTGTACTCCGAGCAACTGGCTGATGTCGGCGAGGTAGACGCGCAGCGAGAACTCGAGCGCGCTGTCCCCGAAGTTGTCGAACACCGCGCGGGGCTCGGGCGCGCTCAGCACGGCGGGATGCGCGTCTGCGCAGGCCTTGAGGATCGCGATCACCTGCTCGGGATCGGAGTTGTAGGCCACGCCGATCTTGAGCCTGACGCGGCCCATCGAGTTGCGGTGCGTCCAGTTCACGACGCGGCCCGTGATCAGCTCGGAGTTGGGGACGATCAGGCTGGCGCGGTCGAAGGTCTCGATCTCGGTGGCGCGCACGGAGATGCGGCGCACGTTGCCCTGCTGCTCGCCCAGCACGATCCAGTCGCCGACCTTGATCGGCCGCTCGATCAGGAGGATCAGCCCGGACACGAAGTTGTTGACGATCGATTGCAGGCCGAAGCCGATGCCGACCGACAACGCTCCAGCGACGATGGCAAGGTTGGTGATGTCGAGGCCGGCATAGGAGATCGACAGCAGGGCCGCAAACGAGATGCCGACGTAGCCCGCGACGGTATCGATGGAGTTGGCGATGCCGGGGTCGATGCGGCTGCTCTGCAGCGCCTTGTCCCTCAGCCAGCGCTGGAACAGCCGCGTGGTGAACAGGAGTGCGATGAACAGCACGATCCCGAGCAGGATGCGCGCGAGCGAGATGCGGAACTGGCCGATCTCGATGCCGAAGAACATCGACTTGAACCAGTCGCGGATGTCGGCACCCGAGAACCCCCACTGCAGCATCAGGAACGGAATGGCGACGATGATGAGGGCGAAGGTCAGCGCCACCTCGGTCAGCCACGCGAGCTGGTTGCGGCGCGGCGCATCGAGCCCGAAGCGAGCCTCCAGCATCTCGCCCACCGGATAGCCGCGCTGCTGCGGCTCGCGCGTCACTGCGCGGATGGCGAGGTAGAGCAGGCAGCCCACGGCGACGACAATGCCGGTCATCACCAGCTGCTGGGCGAGGAAGCGGGCGAGCGCCACATAGCCAAGGAGGGCCAGCCCGAGGATCGTCAGCGCCGCCACCCACAGCGGCAGCTTGAGCCAGCGCGGGGCATGGCGCGACACGGCCAGCGGCTCTGAGGCCGCGCCGTCCGCCGCGCCTTGCGATGGGATCGGCCCCGCCACGCGCTGCGGCGTAAACGGCGTCAGCAGCAGGATCATGAGCAGGGCGGCGAAGGCGGTGCTGGCGGCGAACGACTGCATGACGCTCAGCGCCAGCGGCACGAAGAAGGCGCGCGCCATCTCCGTGAGCGCGGCGTCGATGGCATAGACGGCGGTGATGGCGTAGAGAACCCGGCAGATGCGCCGCGCCGGGCGGTTGGCAACGGAAACGAGGCGCCACTGCGGCGACCTGGGGGCGAACACCGCGTAGATCAGAGCCGAGACAGCCGACGCTACGACGATGGCCCGCAGCGCGGCCGCTGCAACAGAGCCCCATGGCGCAAACAACAGGTCGAGCGCATCGAGCCCACCGTAGACGAGCATGGCCGCGGCAATGGCCGGCAGCGCGCGCAGCGGCGCCACACATGCCGCCGACATGGCCCGCTCGAAGAACGAAGGCAGCGGCGGCTCCGTGCGCAGCCGGTGCCGGCCGGTGACGCGGGCCATCAGACGCTTGAGCACGGCATAGAGAACGAGGCCGGCGCCAAGAAGCAGCGCGAGCCAGGTGCTCTTGGGATGCGCCCAGTGCAGCCAGTCGTCGGTGAGATAGGTGACGCGGTGGCCGACGCCCGGCGAGTCGCTCAACACATCGCGCCAGATGCTTGGCATCAGCGGGCTCGGCAGGCGCTCCATCAGGTTCTTGGTGAAGAGCGAGTGCCGCAGCACCGTGATCTTCTCGATCAGCTGGCGGGCACGCACCCAGGTGAGCTCCGCCGACTTGATGGCGGCATCGAGCGCCGAGGCGGTTGCCGCCAGGCGGGCGCGCTCGGCGGCGATGGTGGCCGCTTCGGGGGGCGCGTCCTTGGCGGGCTGGGGCCCGAGCTTTTCGATCTGCGAAGTCACCGCGGCGAGCTGCGGGCGCAGCGTCTCGGCGGTCGCCGTCGAATCGTTGAGGATCGATTCAACGTCGACGCGCAGCCGGCCCAGCTCCTCCTCGACGTCGGTCAGGTGCTGGATCGCCTTCTCGGCAGATTCGATCTCGGTCGTCAGCCGCGCGGCATTGGCGACCTCGGGTGGCAGGATCGCCTTGACCGGGGGGGCTTGCGGCTGGGGCGCCGCGGCCTGCGCAGGTGCGCTTGGCGGGCTCGCTGCAGGCGCGCGTGGTGGCGTCGACGAAGGCTGCGGAACTTGCGCGGCCGCCGGCACAAGTGAGGCCGTCGCGGCGAAGAGCGCGGTGAAGAGGCAGCAGACGAGACGCCCAACGTAACGGTGCTTCATTCGTTGACGGCTTGACCAAAACTGCGCGGCTGACGGGTGAACACGGGCGGGGCCGGCTCGGAAGGGGCCAGCGCGGCCGGCTCGGATCTGCCGGCGACGATATTGGTCTCGATCACCACGTCGACGGGACCGCCGGTCATGATGAGATGCTCGACATCGTCGCGCCGCACCAGCACCAATCGGCGGCGGCTATCGACGGGTGCCTGCTCGATCACGCCGAGGCGGGGCTCGGGCCGGGGCCTGAACAGCAGGCCACCCAGATTGAAGCCGGAGTCGCCGAACATATACGTGCGATAGGCCAGGAAGGCCGCAGCGATGGCCGCGCCGAGCAGGATCAGGATGAAGAGCCAAGTGAGCCAGGACATGCCTCAATCCCCATCGATTCGCCCGCCTCAGAGTGCGCCGATTTTCCAGCCCAGCCAAGCCCGCGGGGCCGGCAAAAGCCTGCCTCTCAACATCAGGGACGAAAAGCCGGCATCAATGCGGCACGGCTGGCACATTCGGCGGCTCTGGCGGCCCGCATCGGCCCAGCCGGCGCCCTTCATGGCATCTTAACCTGAATGATTGCTTTCTTGCGGGCGCCGGCCTGCCCACCCGCCTTGGCGCGCCGTGCGTCAGAGTTGAACAGCATCCTGGTTGGTACATGCGTCCAGATGTCGGCCTCATCCAGGCGTTGAGGGCTCCTTTGACCCTCAACCTGAAAGGGCTGCGGGCCCTGCTCGCACAGAATCAGCTAAGACTGCCTACCATGGCAGACATGGAGGTACGCACCGGCCTGACGCCCGCCGCAGCGTGGGCTGTTGCGCGAGGCCGCGGGTTTGGCCGTGCGGGTCTGCTCGCCGGTCTCCTTGCCGGTGGTGCGCTTGCCCTGGCCGCGCTCATCGTCAGCGGGTCCGGCGAGATCGTCGTGCTTGGCCTGCTGGCACTTCTCGCGGTGGCCGGCGTGTTTCTCATCGTCGGCCTCATGTCCGGCCATCTGCGCGTGAGCGAGCGGGTGGCCGAGGCCGAGTTCGTCAAGACCATGGCCGACGGCCTCGACATCGGATTGAAGATTGTCGACAGCCAGGGCACCGAGATCTACCGCAACCGGGCCCTGCAGCGCCTGACGGGCCGGCGCCCCGGCCGGCACGCGACCCTCGAGGAGCTGTTCGCGGGCGAGCCCGACTCGGCGCAGGCCTTCTTCCGCCTCAACCGCGCAGCGGAACGCGGGGAGCCGCGCGACGAGGAGTTCTACGTCCGCTCGCGTCTCGGCGAAGGGCGGGGCGGCCGCTGGCTGCGCGTTGCCGTGCGGCCGTTTCTCGCGGCCGCACGCGATCCCTCCCAGCGGCGGCTGACGCTGTGGCAGGTCTCCGACGTGACGCGCGAGCGCACCCGCGAGATCGAGACCGTGAGCGGGCTCGAAATCGACGCTCGCCTTCTACGACAGCCTGCCGCAGGGTCTGTTCGCGGTGAGCCCGGAGGGCCGGCTCGCCCATGTCAATGCGACGCTCTCGCAGTGGCTGCGGCTGCGCCCCGAGTTGACGCGAGAGACGGGGCGCCCGCTGACGCTGCTCGACATCGTATCGGGCGACGGCGCTGCACTGATCCGTGCCGTCGGGCGCACGCCTCCCGGCCGCACCACCCGGCTCGAGCTCGATCTGTTGCGCGAGGACGGGCGCGCCTTTCCCGCTCAGCTCATCTGCCGCAGCCACGGTCCCCAGGGCATCATCTCGGTGCTCGTGCTCGATCGCGGCGAGGAGCTGACCCGCGCTGCCGCCCGCGCCCACAGCGAGCTGCGCCTCACGCGCGTGTTCCAGTCGGCGCCCTTCGGCATCGCCACCGCCGATACCGGCGGCCGCATCGTCACCGCAAATGCCGCGTTCATGCGCATGTTTGCGATCGAGGGCCGCGGCGTGCCCGCAACCGTTGCCGCGCTCGTGCCGGAGGGCGAGGAGGAGGCGGGCCGCGAGCTTGCCAAGGCGGTGGAGCGCGCCGTTTCCGGCCGCACCGGCGCGGCGCCGATCGAGGTCTCGTTCGGATCGCAGCGCGAGATGGCGCGGCGCATCTACGTGAGCACGCTCAATGCCGGCCCGCGGGGCCGGGAAGGTGCCGTGCTCTATGCCATCGACGCCACCGAGCAGAAGGCGCTGGAGCTGAAATTCGCCCAGAGCCACAAGATGGAGGCGGTGGGCAAGCTCGCCGGCGGCGTGGCGCACGACTTCAACAACGTGCTCACCGCCATCATCGGCTTCTCCGACCTGCTGCTGCAGACGCACCGCCAGACCGACCCCTCCTATCGCGACATCATGAACATCAGGAGCAGCGCCCACCGCGCCGCCGCACTGGTGCGCCAGCTCCTCGCCTTCTCGCGCCGGCAGACGCTGCAGGCCGAGGTGCTGGAGCTGGGCGAGGTGCTGACCGACCTCTCGGCGCTGCTCAACCGCGCCATGGGCGAGAAGATCGAGCTCAAGATCCTGCCCGGCCGCGACCTGTGGTACGTGAAGGCCGACAAGACCCAGTTCGAGCAGGTGATCATCAACCTCGCCGTCAATGCGCGCGACGCCATGCCCGACGGCGGCTGCGTCACCATCCGCACGCGCAACCTCTCCGAGCGCGAGAGCCTCAAGCACGCGGACCACGGCGTGGCGGCCGGCGAGTACGTGCTGATCGAGGTGGAGGACACCGGCGTCGGCATGGCCGAAGAGGTGAAGGCCAAGATCTTCGAGCCGTTCTTCTCGACCAAGGAGGTCGGCAAGGGCACCGGTCTCGGCCTTTCGACCGCCTACGGCATCGTCAAGCAGACGGGCGGCTACATCTTCGCCGACAGCGAGGTCGACAAGGGCACCACCTTCCGCATCTATCTGCCGCGCCACATCGTCGAGAACGAGGACGAGATCGCCCAGCCGCGCGAGAAGAAGAGGGAGAGCGCGCGCGACCTGACGGGCTCGGGCCGCGTGCTGCTGGTGGAGGACGAGGACGTGGTGCGCAACTTCGCGGCGCGCGCGCTCGTCGCGCCAGGGCTACGAGGTGCTGGAGGCCGGCACCGGCGTGGAGGCGCTCGAGGTGGTGGCGCGCGAGAAGGGCCGGATCGACATCGTCGTCAGCGACGTCATCATGCCGGAGATGGACGGACCGACGCTGCTCAAGGAGCTGCGCAAGACGATCCCGGGGCTCAAGTTCATCTTCGTCTCGGGCTATCCCGACGACGCCTTCAAGAAGAGCCTGGACGAGAACGAGGCCTATGCTTTCCTGCCCAAGCCCTTCACCCTGCCGCAACTCGCCGCCAAGGTGAAGGAGCAGCTGGGGCGATGACATGTAGGTTGGGTCGAGCCAAGCGCAGACCCAACCTCGGGCCGGTATCATTTGCGTGTTGGGCCATCGCTCCGCTCGACCCAACCTACGCCATATTGGCAGCCGAGCCTTGCGCATGCCGCCGACCATCCAGGGCATTCTGATCGGGTTTGCCGTGCTGCTCGTGGCCTTCCGGCTGTTGCAGCTGCTGAGGCCTGCCGAGCGGCGCCTGCCACTCTTGCGGCGCGGCTTCTGGACCGACCTCGCCTACTGGGGTTTCACGCCGCTCGTCACGCGCGCCGTCACGCGCATTTCGGTCGCCGTTGCCATCGTGCCCGTCGCGCTTCTCGCCTACGGCAAGGTCGACAAGGAGCTGCTGCTGCATGGCTTCGGCCCGGCCTCGCGCCTGCCGCTGTGGCATGCAGGCGGTGCTGATCCTGCTGCTCGGCGACCTCATCGGCTACTGGATGCACCGCGCCTTTCACGGCCGCGCGCCTGTGGCGCTTCCACGCCGTGCACCACTCCTCGGTCGATCTCGACTGGCTCTCCGCCGTGCGGCTGCACCCCGTCAACGATGCGCTGATGCGGATTGCCGGGGCGCTGCCGGTGCTGGGACTGGGCTTTGCGCCGGTCGCGGTCGCGGGCATCGCGCCGGTCCTGACGCTGATGGCGATCCTGGTGCACGCCAATCTGGACTGGGACTGGGGGCCGCTGCGCTGGGCGCTGGCCTCGCCGCGCTTCCACCGCTGGCATCACACCGACGAGGCCAACGCGCGCGACAAGAACTTCGCCGGCCTGCTGCCGCTGTGGGACATCCTGTTCGGCACCTACTACATGCCCGAGGCCAGGGTTCCCGAGCAGTTCGGCACGGCAAGCCCGGTGCCGGCGGGCCTCGTCGGGCAGATGCTCTATCCGTTCCGGCGCGAGCTAGCGTTGTCACCCCGGAATTGCGCGCCAGCGAATATCCGGGGTGACAGCCCACCTACATCACAGTGGCTGGGCGTTGAACGTGTCGCAGGCCTGCATGCGGCCGCCCTCGAGGCCCTTCTTGAACCAGCGCACGCGCTGCTCCGAGGAGCCGTGAGTGAAGGACTCCGGCACCACGCGGCCCTGCGTGCGCCGCTGCAGGCGTGTCGTCGCCGATCTGCGCGGCGGCGTTGAGGCCCGCCTCGACGTCGCCCGGCTGCAGTCGCTTCTTCACCTGGTCGTTGAGGCTCGCCCACACGCCGGCCAGGCAATCGGCCTGCAGCTCCATCTTCACCTGGTAGCCGTTCGAGGTCGCCTCGTCGCCGCGCCGCATCGCCTGCTGCCGCAGCGCTTGCACCTTCTCGGCGATGCCCAGCAGGTTCTGCACGTGATGGCCGATCTCGTGGGCGATCACGTAGGCCTGGGCAAAGTCGCCGGGCGCATGGAAGCGCTCCTTGAGCACGCGGTAGAAGTCGAGGTCGATGTAGACCTTCTTGTCGAGCGGACAGTAGAAGGGCCCCATCGCCGACTGGCCGACGCCGCATTCCGTGCGCGTGGCGCCGCGAGAACAGCACCAGCGTGGGCTTCTCGTAGCGCTTGCCGGCGGCGGTAAACACGCGCTCCCAGACATCCTCGGTGTCGGCCAGCACGCGCCGCACGAAGCGCGACATCTCGTCGTTCTGCGGTGCCGACGCGGGGCTGCTGGGCGCCCGGCAGCTCGAAGGGCGAGCGCGAGCCGGCGCTCGGCCTGCCGGTGTCCGGCATCCTCGGGATGCCATCGCCGCCGCTCAGCAGCTCGAGCGGATTGATGCCGAACATCAGGCAGATGACGCCGATGATGATGAGCGAGGTGATGCTCAAGCCCCCGCCGCCGAGCGGGATCGGAATGCCGCCACCGCGCGAGAACATGCCGCCGCCGTCCTCGCCGCGGCGGTCTTCCACATTCTCGCTTTCCCGATCGCCTTCGCCGTATCGCATGAGGCGCGTCCTTCGCTGTTGGAGCTAGTCCGTTTCCGCCCGCCCGGCCCCCGGCCTCACCGTCCTCAGTCCTGGCAGCGCCAAAAACCGGCTGGACTCCGAGCGGGGCCGCTCCGGCTTCGATCTTAGCAGAGCATGCACGTGGCGGGAGGCGGCAACCACCGCCTCGTTGACATAGGCCTCGTGGTTTTTCTCGATGTCCTTCAGCTCGTAGCGGTAGTTGCACATGAGTCCGTGCGCCTCGCGCAAGCCCTTTGGCGAGATATCCCCCTGCCAGTTGATGCGCTCCAGACGGGCGCCGTTGCCGAGATGGAAGCGCGCCACCGGGTCGATGGGATGGCCGTCTCCAGTCTTGGCGTTGAGAAAGTAATGCGCGGCCAGCCGCAAGAGCAGCGGCCGCAAGGGCTCGGCGGCGGCCGTGTCGACCCAGGCCGGATCCTGCAGAACGTGCAGGCGCTCGGCTTCGGCGGGGCTGACGAGCATCGAGCTGTCGCCGGCCCGCACGTGCTCGAGCCAGTCGGCAAAGCCGGGGATCGGCGAGAGCGTCACGAAGGTCTTGAGGCGTTGCGCGCTCCTTCAGCAGATCCTCCACCACCTGCTTGATCAGGAAGCTGCCGAACGAGATGCCGCGCAAGCCCTCCTGGCAATTCGAGATCGAGTAGAACACCGCCGTGGTCGGCTTGGGCGCCTCCTCGCCGTGCTTGGGTGCCTCGGCGAGCAGCGATTGGATGTTCTCGGGCATCTCCTCCGTGAGCGCGACCTCCACGAAGATGAGCGGCTCGTCGATGAGCGAGGGATGGAAGAAGGCAAAGCAGCGCCGGTCGGCGGGATCGAGCCGGCGGCGCAGATCGTCCCAGCCCTGAATCTCGTGCACGGCCTCGTAGGCGATGATCTTCTCCAGGATCGCCGCCGGCGTCTGCCAGTCGATGCGGCGCAGCACCAGGAAGCCGCGGTTGAACCATGACGCCAGCAGGTGCATCAGATCGGTATCGAGGGCCGCGAGCCCGGGATCGCGCGCATCGATCAGGTCGCGCCGCATGGCGACGATCTGCGCGGTGGCACCGGGCGCCAGATTGAGACGGCGGAAGAACTCCAGGCGCGGGCTCTCGACTGCGCGCTGCAGGGCGGCCACGGACGCTGGATCGGGATTGGCGAGGTAGGCCCTGGTCGCATGCTCCATCTGGTCGGCATCGGGCTGCATGGTGTCGGCCAGGAAGCCCAGAAATTCCTGCCGCTCCTCAGTCGACAGCGCGCGGTAGCACGCCAGGACGGCACTGGCGATGGCCACACCCGAAGCCTCGCCCCGCCCCGAGAGCAGGGCGGCGGCAAGCTCCCGGATGCCGTCGCGCGGCTCTGCCCCGCCGAGCGAGCGCGGCAGCAGCTGTCGGCCTTGCTCGGCAATGCTGCCCAGCAGCTCTTGCAGGAAGGAAACGTTCACGAAACCCATGCCTCCCACTGTCGCAGCCCACCCCGCGATCCGACGGCCGCCCGGCAGCTCGCCTCGGACGGCCAAGCTGACGCTCAATTACAACATTTTAGCGATGCGTGCGTTCCCCGTCGCCATGGGCGCTCAACGAATATGGGATCGGTCACGGCCCGAAGCGAGGTGGGATCTACGAGTGCCTGCACTGTCGACAGGAGCGGCGTTTTTTGACCATTCTCGAGGCATTCGCCAACGGGAGACGCCCATGACCACCGAGACCTACGAGATCCTCGCCATCAAGTACGGCGAGTTCACCAGCCGCAAGCGCTTCGAGAGCTTCATCGGGGCCGACGACCACGACGGCCCCCACCCCATCGACTACTTCATCTGGGTGATCCGCAACGCCAACCGGACCATCGTCGTCGACTGCGGGTTCGACGAGGCGGAGGGCACCAAGCGCGGGCGCAAGATTGCGCGCACGCCGGCCGCGCGCGCTGGAGATGATCGGGGTCTCGCCTGCCAAGCTCGAGCAGCTCGTCATCTCGCACCTGCACTACGACCACGCCGGCACCATGGCGGCCTTCCCCAAGGCCCGGTTCCATCTGCAGGCGGCCGAAATGGCCTACGCCACCGGCCCCTGCATGTGCCACAACCACCTGCGCTACCCCTTCACCGCCGACCATGTGTGCGAGATGGTGCGCAACATCTATTCCGGCCGGGTGCAGTTTCACGACGGCGAGGGCGAGATTGCGCCGGGCGTCACGGTGCACAAGATGGGCGGCCACAGTCGCGGGCTGCAATGCGTGCGCGTCATGACGGCGGGGGGCCCGGTCGTGCTCGCTTCCGACAGCTCGCACTTCTACGAGAACTTCGAGAAGGGCAAGGTGTTCCCCATCACCATCGACATCGCCGACGTGCTCGACGGCTACACCAAGCTCAAGGCGCTGGCCGGCTCCCCGGCCCGTGTGGTGCCCGGCCACGATCCGCTCGTCCTCAAGCGCTATCCCGCGCTCAACAGCCAGACCCAGGGCATCGTCCACCGCCTCGACGTGCCCCGCCTCGACGGGTGAGCCCAACGGCGGCTCTGCCTCCGCTGCCATGGCATAGGTTCCGGCCTTCGCCGGAATGACGTTCGTGGCAAAGGAGGTGCTCCAGCCCCTCGCCGTCATGCCGACGCCGCGCGTGCCCGTCAGGGCGCGCGCGGGAACAGGCCGGCACCCATGCGCATCCACGGCGGCTGTGCATACAAGGCCGCTAATATTTATCCTCACCAATTGTTTACGGGTCTCGGCTAAGGGTTTCTAAAGGGGGGGAATTGGAAGTCGGTCTGGAGGCGGACCCAATGACCCAAGACAACCCCGGCGTCGCAACCGGGCTGCTAGGCCCGTCGGAGCAAAAGCCCCAGGGGCGCAAGGAAGACCGCAAGAAGCCCAGGCGCCGCGTGCTGAAGGAGGGCAAGCTCGTTTTCGGGCAAGCCCACTCCGTAGTCGACTGCACGATCGACAACCAGTCTGAAGGCGGCGCGCACATCCGCGTGCAGAGCTCGCACGGCGTGCCCGAGGACTTCTACTTGGTCGAGGCCAACCGCGGCATCATCCACAAGGCCGAGGTGGCCTGGCGCACCACGACGGGGCTCGGTCTGAGGATCCTCGGACCGCTCGACGACGCGGAGGCCCGCGCGGCCCTGCTGCGCAAATTCAAGCGCGGCTAAGCCCGGCTCAGCGGGCGAGCGACATGAGATTGGGCCGCCGCGGCAAATCCCGGGGCGTCTTGACGTTCCAAACCAGGCCCAGCTTCTCGAGCAGCATCAACACCCACCAGCCCGGATCGGTCTGGCCCGCGCTCGAGGCCGAGCCTGGCCGAGCCCGGGAAAGCGTGGTGGTTGTTGTGCCAGGCCTCGCCCATGGTGATGAGCCCGCACCAGGGCACGTTGTAGCCCTGCACGCCCGCGCCCTCGATGTGCCAGGAGCGCGGGCCCCGATTGTGCGCGAAGTAGCCGACGAGCCAGTGCCCCGTCACCGAGACGGCGACGCGGGCCGCAATCCCCCACACCAGCCACGGCATGCCGCCGAGCGCGAAAAATAGCGCCGCCCAGGGTAGCTGCTGGGCCATCCAGGTGCGCTCGATGAAGCGGTAGAAGCGATCCTCTGCGACGCGGCGCTCGATGACGAGCTTGGGCGGGTGCGCCAGATGCAGCTCGCAGTGCAGCTGCCAGAAGCCATCGCGCAGGATCGGCGAGCGATGCGCCAGATATGGGTGGCAGTGCGGCTTGCGTTGGGCCCAGTCGCGGATGTCGTGCTGGCGGATCATGCCGTAGGGCCCGGCCATGCCGACGACGGTGCCCAGATAGACGAACAGGCGTTCCAGCCACAGCGGGCAGTCGTAGCTGCGGTGAATGAGCCGGCGGTGCATGCCCAGCGAATGGCCCAGGCAGACGGTCACGGCCGTCGTTGCGAGGAACAGCGCAAGGGCGCCCGTGGTGAACCAAATCGGCCCGCCGATCAGGGCCGCGAGCGACATGGCCGTGATCCACAGCGATTTTGTGGGCTTCCAGCGCACCTCCCCTCGCAAGGCGTCGGTATCCTGGGCATCGAACATGCGGGGTGAGCGAAACGTGCTCTGCGATGCCGCCAGAGCCGCTTCTACGGGGTCCGCAGCCGCACTTGCGGGTAGGGTTGCAACGGGTGCCATGGTCTCCTCGCACCTTGAGCAGAGGGGCAGGGCGGGCCCGCGTCAACTCCTGGGCTGTTCAACGGGCGGCCGGCTCCCGCTATATGACGGACATGGGAATCGAGCATCACCACGGCCACAAGCACTCGCGCGGCCCAGATCACGGCCCCGATCCTTCCCGCAACCGGCGCCGGGTCGGGTTGGCGGCGATCCTCACGGGTTCCTTCATGCTGGCGGAGGCCGTGGCCGGCGTGCTCTCGGGCTCGCTGGCGCTGGTGGCCGATGCCGGACATATGCTGGCCGACGCCGCTTCGCTCGGGCTCGCATGGCTCGCCTTTCGCGTTGCCGAGCGGCCGCACGACTGGACGCGCACCTATGGCTTCCACCGCCTGCACGTGCTGGCGGCCTATACGAATGGTCTCACCCTGGTCTTCGTGACCATCGCCATCGTGGCGGAGGCGATCCATCGCCTGCGCGAGCCGGTGGTCGTGCTCGGCGGACCCATGCTGGTCGTGGCCGTCCTGGGCATCGTCGTGAACTTGGCCGCCTTTGCCGCCCTCCACGGGGCCGAGCGCGACAACCTCAACATCCGTGGGGCGCTGCTGCACGTGGTGGGCGACCTGTTGGGCTCGGCGGCCGCCATCATGGCCGCAATCGTGATCCTGGCGACGGGCTGGACGCCCATCGACCCGCTGCTGTCGGTGCTGGTGGCGCTGCTGATCGTGCGCAGCGCCTGGGTGCTGATCCGCGATGCCGGCCACATCCTGCTGGAGGCCGCCCCGCGCGAGCTCGATGTGGAGGCCATGCGCGACGACCTTGCCGCCACCATCGCCGGCGTCGAGGACGTGCACCACGTGCACGCCTGGTCGCTGACCCAGGAGCGGCCGATGGTGACGCTGCACGCGCGCATCGGCGAGCACGCCGGCAACGGCGAGGCCGCCCGTATCGCCGCCGCCATCAAGGCGCATCTGCGCGCCCGCTACGGCATCAGCCATGCCACGGTGGAGATCGAGCACAGGGAATGCGCCGACGCCGCCGAGGGCCGGGCGCATGGCCAATGACCGGTGCTGGCGGCCGACGCGGGTAGACCAGGGCCGCGTGTGAGCCCAAGATGGCTGCGCGTCGACCCATCGAGGCGCCAGGAGCAGGCTATGAAGGCACCGATCATCGGCTTGACGTTGCTTGTTTGGGCTTGGGCCAACCCGGCCCAGGCGCAGGAGGGGGCCTTCCGGCGTGTGCTCCAGTGCAAGAACGATGACGCGCGCGTCGAGCTCTACCTGCCCGACAGCCATCATCTCCGGCTCCGGGATCGCCAACGTGCGCCTGGCGCGGCCGGTCCAGGGCTACTACGCGCTCGATCTGAGCGACGGCCGGCAAGGGCAAGCCGCTGGAGCCCGTGCGGGTCAGCATGACGGCAGACAAGAAGGGCGTGGTCGTCAACCAGTACACGCGCAAGCTGCCGCCGACGGTCGTGCCGGTGGCAGGCGGCAAGGTGAGCTTCGACAAGCGCTTTGCCGAGGGCATGGTGTGCGGGCCGTTCAACGGGGGGTGAGGAACGCTCCTACGGCCAATCGTCATACCGGGGCTTGTCCCCGGTATCCAACCGTCAGATTGCGCTCGGCATGCGGAACGATGGATCCCGGCACCAAGTGCCGGGATGACACGTGCGGGACCGTGCGTGCTACTCTTCGCCCGGGGCTGCACGTGGCGAGGAAACATGACTGAAAGCAAGGACGACAACACCGAACGCGGGTTCCTGCGGGGGTTGCAGAACTACGGCGATCGCGACTTCTCCATCTACATGCGGCGCGCGTTCGCCAAGTCGATGGGCTACACGGCCGACGAGCTCGCCCGCCCCGTGGTCGGCATCGCCTACACGCACTCCAAGTTCAACCCCTGCCACCGCCACTTCCCCGAGCTGCTCGACGCCATCAAGCGCGGCGTGGCGGCGGCGGGCGGGCTGGCGCTCGAGTTCCCCACGACGTCGCTGCACGAATCCACGCTCGCGCCCAACTCCATGAAGTTCCGCAACCTCATGGCGATGGACACCGAGGAGATGATCCGCGCCCAGCCCATGGACTCGGTCGTGCTGATGGGCGGCTGCGACAAGACCGTGCCGGCGCAGCTGATGGGCGCTGCGAGCGCGGGCAAGCCCGCCATCCAGCTGATCGGCGGCCCGCAGATGACCTCGCGCTACAAGGACGACCGGGTGGGGGCCTGCACCGACTGCCGCAAGTTCTGGGTGCAGTTCCGCGCCGGCAAGATGGGTCAGGCCGACATCGACGCGGTGGAGGGCCGGCTGGTCACGACGGCGGGCACCTGCGCCGTCATGGGCACGGCCTCCACCATGGCGGCCATCGCCGAGGCGCTGGGCATGACGCTGCCGGGCACGGCCGCCATCCCGGCCGTGCACGCGGACCGGCTGCGCGCGGCCGAGGCGACCGGCGCGCGCGCCGTGGCACTCGCCCGCTCCGATCTGACGCCGGACAAGATCATCACGGCCGGCGCCATCGAGAATGCCATGCGCGTGGTGCTGGCGCTCGGCGGCTCCACCAACGGCGTGATCCATCTCGCGGCCATCGCGGGCCGGCTCGGCCTGAAGCTCGATCTGAGGCGGCTCAACGAGCTCTCCGACACCACGCCGGTGCTCGCCGCCGTCAAGCCGGTCGGCAACGAGTTCTACATGGAGGACTTCTTCGCCGCCGGCGGCATCGGCGCCGTCATGCGCGAGCTCGAAGCCCCTGCTCGATCTCGACTGCATGACCATTGCCGGCGAGACCCTCGGCCAACGGCTCGCCAGCGAGGAAGGCGCCTATGTCGATCGGCGCGTGATCAAGTCGGCGGCCGATCCGCTGGAGCCGCACGGCGGTCTTGTTGCGCTCTTCGGCTCGCTTGCCCCCGACGGCGCCATCATCAAGCGCTCGGCGGCGACGCCGGAGCTGTTCGAGAAGACGGCGCGCGCCGTGGTCTTCTCCTCGCTCGAGGACATGGCGGCCCGCGTCGATGCTCCCGAGCTCGACGTGACGGCCGACGACATCCTCGTGCTGCAGAATGCCGGCCCGCGCAGCCCGGCCGCCATGCCGGAAGCCGGCTTCCTGCCGATCCCCAAGAAGCTGCTGGCGGCGGGCGTCAAGGACATGGTGCGCATCTCGGATGCGCGCATGTCCGGCACCGCCTACGGCACCATCGTGCTGCATGTGGCGCCGGAGGCGGCGGTCGGCGGGCCGCTGGCGTTCGTGCGCACCGGCGACCAGATCCGTTTGAGCGTGAAGGAGCGCCGGCTCGATCTGCTGGTCGACGACAAGGAGATGGCGGCGCGCCGCAAGGCGGCGCCGGCCTCCAGCGCGATCGCCGCGCGCGGCTACGATAAGCTGTTCCGCGAGAGCGTGATGCAGGCACCCGACGGCTGCGACTTCGATTTCCTGCGGGGTCAGACCCGCGGGGTCTGACCCTGGAGACACACCATGAGCCAAGTCGAGATTCTCGAGGTTGCGCCGCGGGACGGGTTCCAGGCGGTCAAGCCGTTCATTCCGACCGAGACCAAGATCGCGCTGATCGAGGAGCTGGCGGCGACCGGGATCAAGCGACTGGAGATCGGCTCGTTCGTGAGCCCCAAGGCCGTGCCGCAGCTGGCAGACACCGGCGAGATCCTCAAGCGCGTGCGGCTGCCCAAGGGCCTGCGCTACCACGTGCTCGTGCCCAATGCCCGGGGCCTGGAGATGGCACTCGCCGCCGGCCTAAAGGAGGTGGCCTGGGTGATCTCCGTTTCCGAGAGCCACAACAAGGCCAACGTCAACCGCAGCGTCGACGAGAGCTTCAAGGCCTTCGAGGGGGCCTGGGCCGGCCTCGGCAAAGATCGGCCGAAGCTGAGGCTCGGGCTTGCCACCTGCTTCGACTGCCCCTGGGAGGGCCGGGTGCCCGAGGACGACGTGGTGCGCGCGGTCGACCGCGCCCTTGCTGCGGCGCCGGATGCCGAGATCGGCATCTCCGACACGACGGGGCGCGCCTCGCCCGACCACGTCGGCGCCCTGTTCGGCCGGCTGATCGCGCGCCACCCCAAGGTGCCCTACGCCTTCCATGGCCACGACACCTATGCACTGGGTGTCGCCAACGCGCTCGAGGCCTACCGGCAGGGCGTGCGGCTGATCGACGGCGCCGCGGGCGGCCTCGGCGGCTGCCCGTTCGCGCCGGGCGCCGCTGGCAACACCGCGACCGAGGACCTGGTGTTTGCCTTCGAGCATATGGGCGTCGCAACCGGCATCGACTTCGCCAAGCTGCTGGTGGCGGCCGACCACATCTCCAAGGTGGCGCCCGAGCAGGCCGGCGGCAAGGTGCGCACCGTGCCGCGCCGGCGGGCGCTGTCGGGCTTCGGCCACGCCAGCCACGGTGTGCCGGCCTGAGATCGGTGGTCGCCGCTATTTTCTCCGCAGCTGTCGGCCCAGGCGCATGACGGCACCGAGCCCGGCCAAGGTTCTCCAGAATACTCGCGTGCTGAGCCAGATTCCCATTTGCGTCTTTGGCACGATCAGGGAGGCCGCACGCGCCAGGTTCTTTTGCTTGGAGGCGACGAACTTGCCGTGCACGGCTTGGTAGCGGCCAAAGGCGCTTTGGGGATCTCCCGGGCTTTCCGCCAGCGCCGTTGCGAGCTCGTACGCGCCGGCAATGGCAAGCGTGGAACCGTCTCCAAACAGAGACACGCAGGAGGACGCATCGCCCAGCAGGGTAACCCGGCCACGCGCCCAGTCCGCTACATCCACGCGGGCGACGGCGTCGAAATACATGTCGCTGGCTGCGCGCACGGAAGCGAGAAACTGGGGCACTCTCCAGCCGATGCCCGCAAATATCCCCTCGAGAATGGATTTGTGCTGGCTGAGGTCTGTGTCGTCGAACTCGGGAATTTCCCGATGCCAGAAAACGAAAAACGCCAACGGGATGCCCTGGCAAGGGTGGAGCGCCGCCAACTTCCCGGGCGTGTTGAGCATGAACATCTCGCGTCCGGCATCGCTGCTAGCGGGCAAGGGAACCGTCGCGGCGTAGAGCCCCGCATGACGAACAAATTCAGTGTCAGCTCCAAATGCCAGGCGGCGGACGACTGAATGCAGCCCATCGGCCCCGACGACGAGATCGAAGCGCCGCGGGCGCGAATGCCCGAAACCCACATCCACTCCCATTCCATCCTGGGCAAGGGTTCTGATGGAATCGCCGAAGATGTATTCGGCGTCGTTGGCGCTCGCATCGTGAAGGATCCTCGAGAGGTCGCCACGCGCAATCTCGACGTCTTTGGGCGCGATCGATGACCGCATCGCCTCGAGATCGACACGCGCGACCCGCCGCCCGGCCGGGTCCAAGAAGGTCATTCCCGCCACACGGATGCTCGCCTCGCGCAGCCGCGCGGTAATGTTCATGCGCTCGGCCACATCGGCTGCGGGCCCGCGCACATCCACAGGGCTACCGCTCGAGCGAAGCGAGCCGCTTCGTTCCACAACTGTCACAGAATGACCGTTGCGTGCCAGCCAATAGGCAAGAGTGCAACCCGCGATGCCCGCTCCCGAGATCAGGATCTGGAGCCTTGCCATCGGGAAATCCTTAGCGCCGCCGGGCCCACGGGGCCTCTGGAGGCTTGGCTTTCAGCCGGAGACGCCCCACTCTCTCGCGCTCTCAGAGGCGTCGACCATAACCGGGCGCGTTCCATGCGGCTAGATCGCTACATTGCAGGGCTGCGGCCTGTGCGGCATGGCGACCGCCGCGCAGCCTCAGCCGATGCGGCACATTCGGCAACCTTTCGTTAACCAGGGCCTGGAAAGATTCGCTCAAACGAGCGATTTGCTTTCACGGGTCCCCTCGCATGCCTCCATCCCCGGGCAACGCCGCCCCGCGCCTCACCTCCGCCCTCAACGACGCGCGCAACGACACGGGCCGCATCGCCTTCTGCGGGCCGATCGCGCTCTCCGCCGTGACAGGCTATTCCGTGAGCAGGGTCGAGGAGGAGATCCGCGCCTGCCGCGATCCCAATGCCGAGGGAAACAGCATCATCCGCGGCACCTATGCCGAGGAGGTGGCAGCCGCGCTCGCCCACTTCGGCTACGGCATGCAGATTAAGGAGAGCTACATGCATCTGGCCCGCAAGCAGCGGCCGTCGCTGTGGACCTGGATGCAGAAGCCGCGCAACGCCTGGGTGCACTACATCCTCGCCATCCACAAGGGCAAGGAGGGGCACTGGATCGTGATCAAAGGCGTCAAGCACTGCGACACCTACACGGAAGGGCGCTGGCAGTTCGTATGCGACGGCCCGCACAAGGGCGCCCGCATCATGGAGGTGTTCGAGGTGAGGAAGGCGCTGGGGGTTTAGGGTGTGGTTGGAGGCCTCCTCCGACGCCCGAGCAACCGCAGCGATCCGGGCCGCGGCACAGCGGAAATGTCGCGATGGATTGCCTCGGCTAGGTCGGCCAACCGCCCAAGCTCGGACGAAACGGCGCGCGATCTGCAACGGGGGAAGGTGACCCTCAACGGTCATTGAGCGGCGGGGGTGGCGACCTTGCCCGCGGCGGCCTTCGCTCCGCGGGTTATCGCTCACACCTTCCAACTTCCTCGGGCACCCTATATCTCGCGAGAACCCGTGCTTCCGTGTTGTAAGTCAACTGCCGTAGTATTTCACTCGGTCGGACCACGAACGGATAGGAGAACGGTGGAGGACTGATTAAGATTTTCAATCTCGCCACTTTATCTTGTCCCATGACTTGGGGTGTGCGTCGTAGCGGTTGCACTTGAAGCTCAGGAACTCGGTGAAGCTGCACTGGAAGTTCATTATAGATCCCTCGAACATGAAGTACCCCAGCAGCAGAAGGGTAGCGATCACGCTCGCAATCGCCAGGCGATCCTTCCATATTGCCCACTTCGAAACCGGTTCAGGCGTTTGGTCCGATGCGTTTGTCATGACGATCCTCCCGGAGCGTGTGGACCGACAGAGGCCGAAGCACTATGTCGGCGCCTTGTCTTTCTGCTTTTGTTGAGCTGCGCTCGCTTTCCGCGCAATTCCAGCCTGTGGCCGGGACGTGCGCCACTCGTCCAAGCCCTGTCGAATAATCTTCACTGCTGATTGGAGAAAAAGCACTGCCAGGACGGCCGCAACGGTGATGTCCGGCCAGCCTGCAGCGGTACCCCAGACGCCAAGAGCTGCGATGATCACGGCGATGTTGCCGATGGCATCGTTGCGTGAGCAGAGCCAGACCGAGCGAACGTTTGCATCGCCATCCCTGTATTTCACTAACAGGAGGACGCTGGTGATGTTAGTGGCGAGGGCGAGTAGGGCGATCAATCCCATCACGTCGGCGCGCGGCAGGCCGAGCACGAATGTGTGCCAAAGCGTGGAACTCAATACCCACACGCCCATGAAGCCAAGGGTAACGCCCTTGATCAGGGCTGCCGTTGCGCGGACCTCGAGGGACATGCCGATAACGGCCAGGCTCAGCCCATAGGTCAGGGTGTCGCCCAGAAAGTCGAGCGCATCGGCCTGCAGCGCCTGGGAACCCGCCAGCACGCCTGCTCCCGTTTCCACGGCGAACATGGCCGCGTTGAGCCCGATGACAACCCAAAGCGCAGCCCTGTAGCGCGGATCAACGCCGTCAAATTCGACGTTGCTCGAACAGCCGCAGCCTTTGGTCGCGCGCCCTGCCATATTCCTCCTTTGCGGCCAGCGCTTTCCCGCAAGCCGGCGCCAGTATACAATCTCCAGCTACTGGAGGTTCAAGCATGGATGCAGTGCCAATCGGTCGGCTCTCCTCGGCAACGGGGGTCAAGGTTTCCACCATCCGCTTCTATGAAGAGATCAAGCTCCTGCCTGCGCCACCGCGCTCTGCGGGACGTCAGCGGCGCTACGGCCACCAGACGATCAAGCGTCTGACCTTCATTCGCCATGCGCGCGAGCTCGGCTTCGAAATCGATGAAATCCGCGCGCTCCTGACGCTCGCCGACCGCCCTGAGGCATCCTGCGACGGGGTGGCGGCGATTGCCCGTGAACACGTGCTGCATATTGACGCAAAGATGAAGCGTCTGCGTGCCATGCGGCGCGAACTGGGTGCCGTGATTAGAGCGTGCAAGGGCCCCCGCGTTCGCGACTGCCGCATTATCGAGGCGCTTTCGGAGCCAGCCGCTGGCCGAAAGGCAGCAAAGATGTAGCGATTATTTTACTTCGGGTTATGGCTACCTCCCTGACACTCTTCCCTTTCGCGGATAGGGTCGGGATTGGCCCACGCAACGGACATAGCCGGTGCGTTAGACCGCCACGGGGATGGCGCTCAGCTCTTCAACTTGGATTGCGCCAAGCCGGCAGGCGGGAGTTGGCCCCGTGACGCCGAGCCCCGGGAACGACAGGTTGTGGGAGAAGCCCGCCGCGCGCGGCCTCAGCCTGAGTTGGCCTATCGGGCAGCACCCTGCCGCAAGTGATCGCGCAACGTTGCGCCCTCATACTCCCTGCGGAAGAGCCCGCGCCGCTGCAGCTCGGGCACGACCAGATCGACGAAGTCGTCGAACGCACCTGGGAAGTACGCCGGCAGGATCATGAACCCGTCCGCCAGCCCGGCGAGGAACCACTCCTCCAGCGTATCGGCGATCCGCTGCGGTGTGCCGCAGATCACCCAGTGGCCGCGCGCCGCCGCCGTGATGTTGTAGAGATCGCGCAGCGTCATGTTCTCGCGCCGCGCCATATCGAGCAGCGTTCGCGCGAACGACTGGCTGTTGTTGGAGGGCGGCAGAGCCGGGATCGGTCCGTCGAGGGGATACCCCGAGATGTCGTGGCCGATCCGGTTGGACACCAGCGTGAGCGCATTGGTCGGCGACAGCCAGCTCTGCAGGCGGTCGAGCTGGGCCTTGGCCTCGGCTTCGGTGCGTCCGACAATCGGCATCACCCCCGGCAGGATCGTCATGTCGCCAGGCGCACGCCCATGCTTTGCAAGGCGCGCCTTGAGGCCGTCGTATGCGGCCTTGGCCTCGGCGGTGTCGCCGTTCACCACCGAGAAGACGATGTCTGCGGTGCGGGCCGAGAGCTCCTGCCCCGGCTCCGAGCCGCCGGCCTGGATGATCAGCGGATCACCGTATGCCGAGCGCTCGATGTTGAGGGGCCCGCGCACCTGAAAATGGCGCCCTTTGTGATCCAGCGTGCGCACCTTCGCCGGGTCCACATAGACGCCCGTGCGCTTGCACCTGATGGCGGCCCCGTCGTCCCACGTGTGCCAGAGCCCGCGCACCACATCGACAAATTCGCTGGCGATCTCGTAGCGTTTGTCATGCTCGTAGTGCCGCTCCATGCCGAAATTGAGCGCGGCCTTGTCGGAGCTGCTGGTGACGACATTCCAGGCGACGCGCCCCCGGCTCAGGTGCTGCAGCGACTGGAACGTGCGTGCGACCGCAAAGGGCTCGCTGAAGCTCGTCGAGACCGTCGCGCCGAGGCCGACGTGACGCGTCGTGACGCTCAGGGCGGCGACGGTCGTCGTCGGCTCGAAGCGCGTCTGGAACGAGGGATGGTCGTCCAAAGAGGACGCCAGACTATCGGAGATGAAGAACAGGTCGAACTTGCCGCGCTCGGCGATCCGCGCGCCGGTCTCCAAGATCGGCCAGCTGCAATGGCTGTCGGCCGCGCCCTCCATCCTCCAGCCCGCGGAGTGATTGCCGGTGCCGAGCCAGAACACGGCCAGATGCATCTGGCGCTTCTTCGCAGTCATGCCGCCCCTCCTCGCGTATGAGTTACTTGGACAGGCATATTGTGCCGGTGGATCGTCCCCTCGCAGACAGCGCCGCCATCCGCCCGGGGCTCCACCACCTCGTCACCCCGCATCCTCCGGGTCAGGGAAGACATTGCCATGGCGACACCGACCAACATCGGGATCACCAGGGCGAGACGGTGGAGAGCATACCAGAGCACGGGCATTGGCGCCGGGACGGAGCCGAGACGGGCAAGTGTAGCGTTGTTGGCGGCAGCCGCATACGCGCCGAGAGATGCCTCCTCAGGCGTGGATGCAGGCCACGGAGTGCCCCGGCCCCAACTCGCGCTCGGCCGGCACCTCCTTCTTGCACTCCTCGGTGGCGAGCGGGCAGCGCGGGTGGAAGACGCAGCCGGAGGGTGGGTTGAGCGGGCTCGGCAGCTCGCCCTTGATGATGGTGCGGGGCCGGCTGCGCTCGATCACGGGATCGGGCACGGGGGCGGCGGCCAGCAGCGCGCGAGTGTAGGGGTGCTTCGGGTTGGCGAACAGCTCGTCGGAGGGCGCATACTCGACGATGCGGCCCAGATACATGACGGCGACCTTGGTCGAGATGTGCCGCACCACCGCCAGATCATGCGCAATGAACAGGTAGGTGAGGCCCAGCCGCTGCTGCAGCTCCTCGAGCAGGTTGATCACCTGGCCCTGGATCGACACATCGAGGGCGGACACCGCCTCGTCGCAGACGATGGCGCGCGGGTCGACGGCGAGCGCGCGGGCAATGCCGACGCGCTGGCGCTGTCCGCCCGAGAGCTCGTGGGGATAGCGCAGCGCCATGTAGGGGAAGAGCCCCACCACCTGCAGGAGCTCGGCCACGCGCGCGGGGATCTGGTCCTTGGGCAGGATCTCGTGCACGTGGATCGGCTCGGCGATGATCTGGCCCACCGTCATGCGCGGATTGAGGGAGGAGTAGGGGTCCTGGAAGATGACCTGCATCTTCTTTCGCACCGCGATCATCGCTCCGCGGTCGAGATGGGCGAGATCGGTGCCATCGAAGATGATCTCGCCGCCGGTCGGCTCGTCCAGCCGAAGCACCAGGCGGCCGAGCGTCGATTTCCCGCAGCCGGATTCGCCCACGAGGCCCAGCGTCTCCCCGCGCTTGATGTCGATCGTGACGTCGTTGACCGCACGCACCAGCTTGGGCTTGCGCAGCCAGCCCGCGCGCACGGGGAAGTACTTCTTGGCACCCCTGATCTCGAGGATGCTGTCGCCATCCTCACCATTGACGGCTGCCTTGCTCGCCGTCTCGACCTGGCGGTCCTCGGTATCGATCGCCTCGATCTCCGCCACGCGGTGACAGGCCGCCAGGTGCCCGGGCTCCATCGCCATGAACGGGGGCTCCTGCTGGCACTTGTCGATCACGAACCGGCAGCGCGGACGGAAGCGGCACCCGGTCGGCGGGTTGAGCAGGTTGGGCGGGGCCCCATCGATGGTGGCGAGCTTGGCGCTGCGCCCGCGGTCGAGCCGGGGAACGGCCAGGAGAAGGCCGCGCGCATAGGGGTGCAGCGGCCGGCCGAACACGCGCTCGGCGGTGCCGCTCTCGACCAGGCGTGCCGCGTACATCACGTTCACCCGGTCGGCGTAGCGCGCGACGATACCGAGGTTGTGCGTGATGATCACCACCGCGACGCCGAGGCGCCGCGAGAGGTCCTTCATCAGCTCGAGGATCTGCGCCTGGATGGTCACGTCGAGCGCGGTCGTGGGCTCGTCGGCGATGAGCAGCTTGGGATTGCAGGCAAGCCCGATGGCGATCATCACGCGCTGGCGCATGCCGCCCGAGAGCTGGTGGGGATACTGGTTGAGCCGGCTCTCTGGGTCGGTGATGCCGACGAGCGTGAGGAGCTCGATCGCCCGGGCCCGAGACGTGGCCTCGTCCATGCCGAGATGGATGGTGAGCGGCTCGGTGATCTGCAGCCCGATCTTGAGCACCGGGTTGAGCGAGGTCATCGGCTCCTGGAAGATCATGGCGATCTCCCGTCCGCGGATGCGCCGCATCTCCTCGTCGGTGAGCCCCAGCAGCTCGCGGCCGCCGAAGCGGATCGAACCGTTGATGCGCGCCGTGCCGGCCGGCAGGAGCTGCATAACGGCCAGCGCCGACACCGATTTGCCCGACCCCGAACTCGCCGACGATGGCAACCATTTCGCCGGGGTGGACTGAGTAGCTCAGCCCCTCGACCGCGCGCACGGTGCCGTGCGAGGTGACAAACTGAACACTGAGATCCTGGATTTCGAGCAAGGGCTCGCCAATCCGCGCAACAGCGGGAGCCGACGCCGGCTCCACCAACGCCCTGTTGCCGAGAGTCGAGACGACCTCGTTGTTCAAACCGTTCCTCCCTTGCGCGGGATGCCGCCTTGTTGGGGTTCTCGGCCACCCGCGACGCGTTTGCCGCACTCTTTGCTAACCCACAAGACGGAGCCTGGGCAAGGGGAGGTGCCGAAAGTCCTTGGATTGCCCTAACCGGAGGCAGGCGGTGGGACGTTCACCATGACGCGCGGAGCCGATCCTGCGCGGAGCATCAAACTGGGAAGCGCCAATCCCCGGGGGCTCGCGCCGGCGTCATACTGTCGGCACTCCGGCCCAACGAGGGGCGCCATCGCGAGGCGTCTCGATAGCGCGGGCCGGGGGCCGCAGCGAGGGCCCGGCCGCAGCCGGGACCGTGTGTATCCGAGGCCGGTTGGGTTACTCACCGGAGCCGTTCGCAAGAACCTCGAGGCGGCGCAGGGCGCTGATGCCAGCTTGCCCCCGAAGACTGCCCGAGCCAGGCATTGGTGCCCTGCTCCCTCTCTTCCGCAAACCCTCGGGGTCGAGACCCGCGAGGAGATGAGGCATTGGGCGATGGGCAGTTGGCAGTAGCGCTGCTACGCGCTTCCCCTACTGCCTGCTGCCTATTGCCTGCTGCCCATCCCTCAATCCCGCGCGCGCTCCACGTAGGAGCCGTCCTCCGTCATGACGACGACGCGCGTGCCAACGGCGATGTGCGGCGGCACCATGGTGCGCACGCCGTTGGAGAGGATGGCAGGCTTGAAGGACGAGGACGCCGTCTGCCCCTTCATGGTACGGCTCGGTCTCCGTGATCTCCAGCGTTACCCGCGGCGGCAGCTCCACCGAGATCGGCACGCCCTCGTGGGTATTGACCGTCACGGCCATGTTCTCCTGCAGGTACAAGGCCTGGTCGCCGATCATGTCCTTGGGCACGGTCACCTGCTCGTAGGTCTCGGGCTCCATGAAGGTGTAGCCGGTGTCGTCCTCGAACAGATAGTTGTAGGTCTTCTCCTCGAGGTAGGCGCGCTCGACCTGCTCGGTGGTGCGGTAGCGCTCGGTGATCTTCACCCCGTCGGAGATGCGGCGCATGTCGAGGTGCGTCACGGGCGTGCCCTTGCCGGGGTGGATGTTCTCGGCCTTCATGACGACGCACAGCTTGCCGTCGATGTCGAGCACGTTGCCTTTGCGCACCGAGCTTGCAATAACCTTGACCACGCCGTCCTCCGCCGCAGTTGCATGAGAAAACGGGCCTGCGTGCGCTAGACCACTTCGCAGCGGCAGGGCCCGGATCGGTTGGCCGCTTTCTACAGGCGATTGCCCACATCGCCAAGGAGCAACAAGGCCCTTGCCGACGCCACACCCGCAAACCCCATGGTGGAATGCCGGCGTTCATGCGGACCGGCGCCCGCTCCTGCTGGCGCGCGGGCGCGTCATGAGGGCACTGCGGGGCTGGTTCGAGGCGCAAGACTTCGTCGAGGTCGACGCGAGCGCGCTGCAGGTCTCGCCCGGCAACGAGGCCCACCTGCATGCCTTCCGCACCGAGCTGGTCGAACCGGACGCAAGCCGCCGACCGCTCTATCTTCACACCTCGCCGGAGTTTGCCTGCAAGAAGCTGCTGGCAGCGGGGGAGAGCCGCATCTTCACGTTCGCGCAGGTGTTCCGCAACCGCGAGCGCGGTGCCCTGCACCACCCGGCCTTCACCATGCTCGAGTGGTATCGCGCCGGCGAGCCCTACGAGCGCGTGATGGAGGATTGCGCCGCGCTGCTGGCGGTTGCGGCCGAGGCAGTCGGCGCCAGCGCCTTGCGCTTCGGCACACGCGCCGTCGACCCGTCACGTGACGCCCGAGCGGCTGACCGTAGCCGAGGCCTTCACCCGGTTCGCCGGCATCGACCTCCTCGCCACCGCCCGTCGATCCCCGAGGGCGGGAACGCGGGGCTGCGCTCGCCGCGGCGCGCGGGGGCCGGCATCCGCGTCGCCGACGACGACACCTGGGGCGACGTGTTCAGCCGCGTTCTCGTCGAGAAGGTCGAGCCGCAGCTCGGCAACGGCCGCGCCACGCTGCTCACGCGAGTATCCAGCTCCGCTTGCCGCGCTCGCCCGGCCAAAGCCGAGCGACCCCCGCGTGGCCGAGCGCTTCGAGCTCTACGCCTGCGGTGTGGAGCTGGCCAATGCCTTCGGCGAGCTGACCGACCCCGCCCTGCAGCGCGCGCGGCTCGAGGAGGAGATGGACGAGAAGGAGCGCCGTCTAGGGCGAGCGCTACCCCCTCGACGAGGACTTCCTCGCCGCGCTTGCCCACATGCCGCCCGCGAGCGGCGCCGCGCTCGGCTTCGATCGCCTGGTCATGCTGGCAACCGGCGCTCCACGCATCGAGCAGGTGATCTGGACGCCTCTAGGCTGCTTGAGATAGACCCATTTCTGACAGCTTCGAGAGCGTCGAGGGCTCGGCGCTCTTTGGTGAGGATGGCATCAGCGGTCTTGGTCCAGAGGAAGGGCTTGGGATCGGCATTGTGGCGGTCGAGATAGTCATGGATCGCCTCCTTGAGGTCGGCAACGCTCCTGAAGACGCCGCGCCGGATGCGCTTGGTCGTGATCTCGGCGAAGAAGCGCTCAACGAGGTTGAGCCAGGAGGCGCTGGTTGGCGTGAAGTGCAGCTTGAAGCGCGCATGCTTGGCGAGCCACGCCTTCACCTCGGGCGTCTTGTGCGTCCCGTAATTGTCGAGCACGAGGTGGACGTCGAGGTGCTTCTGCACGCACCGGTCGATCCGCTTCAGGAAGCGGATGAACTCCTTGGCACGATGGCGCGGCTGGCATTCGCCAATGACGAGGCCGCTCTTGACGTCGAGCGCCGCAAACAGCGTCGTCGTACCATGGCGCTTGTAGTCGTGCGTCATGGTCGCGGCGCGGCCCTTCTTCAGGGGCAGGCCCGGCTGCGTGCGATCGAGCGCCTGGATCTGGCTCTTCTCGTCGACGCACAGTACCAGCGCCCGGTCCGGCGGGTTCATGTAGAGCCCGACGACGTCGGTCACTTTCTCCTCGAACTGCGGGTCGTTCGAAATCTTGAACCGGCGCACCAGGTGCGGCTTCAAGCCGGCCTCGGCCCAGATGCGCCCCACGCTGGACGCGCTGATCCCCATCTCGATCGCCATCGAAGCACGGCTCCAATGCGTGGCGTTTGCCGGCGTCTCGTTGGCCGTCTTGGTCAGCACGGCAAGCTTGATCTTCTCAGGAAGCGGCGGCTTGCGCGAAGGCCGGGTCTTGTCGCGCATCAGCCCCTCGACGCCCGCCTCGATATAGCGCTCCTGCCAACGCCAAACGCACGGCTTCGATTTGCCCGTGCGCCGCATGATCTCGTTGGTGCCGTGCCCGTCGGCCGTCGCCAGCACAATCCCGGCGCGCCACACCACCTTCGAGGGCGTGTTGCGGTCGTCCCATCAGAGCCGCCAGCCGCGCGCGGTTGGACGGGCTCACATAGATGCAGATATCGTCTCGCCTCATCGCCGCAGACTGACTGATTTGCGGCAACATGGGAATCATCGGTTAGGTGTGGAACACTAGCACCGTCTATCGGCCTAGCGTATTCTGAACAAAGCGCGCCGGCCCAATTGAGGTCCACATCAGTGCGCGCTCGTGGGTTTGCGAGGAGAGGATTTATGGCGGGAGGCATATTCATTTCCTATCGCCGCAGTGACATTCAAGGTGCGGCGGGGCGTCTGTATGACGGCCTGCGCCACCTCTTTCTCCCGGAACAGATATTCATGGATGTCGCCAGCATTGAGCCTGGATTGAACTTCGTCGAAGTCATCACGGAGAAGATCTCAACCGTGGAGGCGATGCTGGTCCTAATTGGACCCCGTTGGCTTGCGACGCAAGACGACAGGGGTACTCGCCGCCTTGACAATCCCAATGATCCTGTTCGCTTGGAGGTCGCAGCCGCACTCGAGCGAAAGATCCGCGTGATCCCGGTCTTGGTCGACGAAGCCAAAATGCCGTCTGCAAGCGATTTGCCGGAACCCCTCAAGCCGCTTTCCTTGCGAAATGCCACGACGGTGGCTCACGCCACCTTTCAAGACGACGTCAACCGACTTGGGGCTGTTCTTGTAAATCTGGTTGAACCCAAAGAACTGAGACTGCGGGCCGCAGAATTGGACCGAGATAGGCGCGCCCAGGCTGTCACGCCCCTGGAGCCAAGCATCCTTGCAATCAGCGCTATCTGGATGGCCATGTTCGTCTACCCAATTGGGCTTATCCTCTTGTTACTCTGCCTGAACAAACGCATCAGGGAGTTTGCCCGCAGGCGCGGTTATTGGGACACCGGTAAACGTGCCGCTATTGGGTCCGTGCTTTTGTGGATAGCGATTGCTCTGATCGGTAGCAGATAGCTCTCACCCGAGAGCCATGATGCGGTAGTCTTTTCCGGTGCGTATCTTGCTGCTATTCATCCGTCACCGTCCCGTGCGTTCGTCCCGCCGCAGGTAGCGCGCGGCGACCCAGCCTTGCTTGCCGTGGTAGTCGACCCGGCACCACTGCGTCGGCGGCTGCTCGCGCTGCGCCTTGCTCATGCGCATCCAATCGTAGAGCGAGGGCTGGTCGCGGCGGCAGCCCAGGTTCTTGAGGCCGTGCGCGTTGGGGGGAATGTCGGCGAGGCTCTTGCTCTCGGCGGAGGGCACATCGCGCAGGTGCAGCACATCGTCGGAGCGCACGCCGGTCACGGCCCAGTAGGGAGGGTCGAGGCTGTATTGCGCGCGTCCCTGGGCCGGCAGGAGAACCCCCAGCGAAAGACCAAGACCCAGGCCCAGAAACCGGATCGAACGTGCGGCGCGCTGCATGGCTCTCCCCCGTTTGGTCGCCCCGCACCGCAAGCACGCCGCAACATTGCGCCATCGTTGTGGCATCGGCAGGCCAGCGTCGTCATCCCGGGCTTTGCTTGCACCGGCGAAGGCCGGTGTGCCAGGGATCAAGCGCACAGCCCATCTCGAGGCTTGTTGTGGCACGGGACGTAGTCCACAAACGGACGGCGCGATTTGCCGAGCGTTGGATCGCGGGCATGAAGCCCGCGATGACGCTTCGAGGCGGCGGCACACGAGACGTGAAGCAACACAACAAAACACTTCGCACGATTGCCGGTCTTGCCGAGGCCCGGCTGGTGCCGGCCGGCGATGCGGCTGCGCTCGAGCCTGTGGCGGCGCGCTATGCGGTGGCCATCACGCCGGACATGGTGCGGCTGATCGATCGCAACGACGCTTGCGACCCCATCGCGCGCCAGTTCGTGCCGCACGCGCGCGAGCTGGTGCAGGAACGCGAGGAGCGCGCCGATCCGCTGGGCGAGGAGCAGCTGTCGCCGGTGCCGGGCATCGTCCACCGCTACCCCGACCGCGCGCTGCTCAAGCTCACGCACGTGTGCCCGGTCTATTGCCGCTTCTGCTTCCGGCGCGAGGTGGTGGGCCCCGGGGGACCGCAGGCGCTGTCGGGGGCGGCGCTCGACGCCGCGCTCGCCTACATCGCCGCCACGCCCGCCATCTGGGAGGTGATCCTCACGGGCGGCGATCCGTTCATGCTGTCGCCGCGGCGCATCGGCGAGGTGACGGGGCGGCTCGGCGCCATCCCCCACGTCAAGGTGCTGCGCTGGCATACGCGGGTGCCGGTGGTGGCGCCCGACCGCGTCACGCCGGCGCTCGTGTCGGCGCTGAGATCGGCGGACAAGGCCGTCTATGTGGCGGTGCATGCCAACCATCCGCGCGAGCTGACGGAAGCGGCACGCGCCGCCTGCGCGCGCCTGGTCGATGCCGGCGTGCCGCTGGTCAGCCAGAGCGTGCTGCTCGAGGGCGTCAACGACGACGCGGAGACCTTGGCCGCGCTCATGCGTGCGTTCGTGGAAGCGCGCGTCAAGCCCTACTACCTGCACCACCTGGACCTGGCGCCGGGCACCAGCCATTTCCGCACGTCGATCGCCGAGGGACAGGCCTTGATGCGGGCGCTGCGCGGGCGCCTCTCCGGCCTGGCGCAGCCCACCTACGTGCTCGACATCCCCGGCGGCCACGGCAAGGTGCCGATCGGGCCGACATATGTCGGGGAGGATGGCCGCAGCGTCACCGATCCGGCCGGTGATCGTGCACGACTACCCCGAGCGGGGGTGAGCGAACTGACCCTCGCAGACCACACCAACGTCATCCCGGCGCCGCGAGGGCCTGCACGGGCGCTCGCGGGACAAGGCCGCGATCCGTGCACCTACCCGTTCGTGAAATGGGTTCCGGCCTTCGCCGGAATGACGTCAACGGTCGGGCGAGGAGTGTTCGTGAACGTCATGCCGGCGCCGCGAGGGCCTGTTCGGCGCTCGCGGGACAAGGCCGGGATCCATGCGCCTACCCGTTCGTGACTTGGGTTCCGGCCTTCGCCGGAATGACGTCAACGATCGAGCGCGGAGTGTTCGTGAACGTCATGCCGGCGCCGCGAGGGCCTGCTCGGCGCTCGCGGGACAAGGCCGGGATCCATGCGCCTACCCGTTCGTGACATAGGTTCCGGCCTTCGCCGGAATGACGCCAACGATCGAGCGCGGAGTGTTCGTGAACGTCATCCCGGCGCCGCGAGGGCCTGTTCGGCGCTCGCGGGACAAGGCCGGGATCCATGCGCCTACCCGTTCGTGACATGGGTTCCGGCCTTCGCCGGAATGACGTTTGTGGTGAGGTGTCGCGCCTGCAATTGGCGTCATGCCGGCGCCGTGAGTGCCCGTCAGGGCGCTCGCGGGAACAGGCCGGCACCCATGCACGTCAGCAACCACCTCTCACACGCGAGAGATCCGCCGGTCCATCGAGAATTTCCCCCGTATTTTCATCGAACAAGTCGATCCACTCGGGGTTCATGCTTTCGATCAGGCGGATCTTCCAGAGCCGCTTCCATTCCTTTATCTGCTTCTCGCGCCGAATCGCATTCGGCATCGTGTGGTGCATCTCGTAGTAGACGAGCATGTGCACCTGGTATTTTTTGGTGAAGCCCTCGATCAGATCCTGCTTGTGGAGCGAGATGCGCTGGGCAAGGTCGCTGGAGACGCCGGTATAGAGCGTGCCATTGCGCTTGCTTGCGAGTATGTAAACGCTGGGTGTCTTCACGGCGGTTGGCGCGCGGTGTGTGTTATTCTGCGTTCATCCTACTCCATTACGCCCGCTCCTGCACCGTGACTTGGGTTCCGGCCTTCGCCGGAATGACGCCAACGATCGAGCGCGGAGTGTTCGTGAACGTCATGCCGGCGCCTCGAGGACCTGCTCGGCGCTCGCGGGACAAGGCCGGGATCCATGCGCCTACCCGTTCGTGAAATGGGTTCCGGCCTTCGCCGGAATGACGTCAACGGTCGGGCGAGGAGTGTTCGTGAACGTCATCCCGGCGCCGCGAGGGCCTGCTCGGCGCTCGCGGGACAGGGCGGGGATCCATGCCCCATCCGTTGTGACTTGGGTTCCGGCCTTCGCCGGAATGACGTTTGTGGTGAGGTGTCGCGCCTGCAATTGGCGTCATGCCGGCGCCGTGAGTGCCCGCCAGGGCGCTCGCGGGAACAGGCCGGCACCCATGCACGTCAGCAACCACCTCTCACACGCGAGAGATCCGCCGGTCCATCGAGAATTTCCCCCGTACTTTCATCGAACAAGTCGATCCACTCGGGGTTCATGCTTTCGATCAGGCGGATCTTCCAGAGCCGCTTCCATTCCTTTATCTGCTTCTCGCGCCGAATCGCATTCGGCATCGTGTGGTGCATCTCGTAGTAGACGAGCATGTGCACCTGGTATTTTTTGGTGAAGCCCTCGATCAGATCCTGCTTGTGGAGCGAGATGCGCTGGGCAAGGTCGCTGGAGACGCCGGTATAGAGCGTGCCATTGCGCTTGCTTGCGAGTATGTAAACGCTGGGTGTCTTCACGGCGGTTGGCGCGCGGTGTGTGTTATTCTGCGTTCATCCTACTCCATTACGCCCGCTCCTGTACCGTGACTTGGGTTCCGGCCTTCGCCGGAATGACGTCTCTACGACGCTCACCGCGCACGTCGCCGGAGACGCGATCAGCTACCCCGCGATCAGGCCGCCGTCGACGAGCACCTCCGAGCCCGTCGTGAACGAGGAGGCCGCCGACAGCAGCCACACCACGGTGTTGGCGACTTCGCTGCGGCTGGCCTAGGCGTCCCACGGGGACCTGGGCGACGAGCTTGGCGCGCGCCTTGGCGGGGTCGGGCCGGCCCTTGATCATGGCATCGACCATGTCGCCCTCGATGAAGGCGGGATGCACCGAGTTGCACCGCACCGGCGGACGCTTGCGCGCCCCCGACAGCGCCACCGACTTGGTGAGCATGCCGCACGGCACCCTTGGACGCGTTGTAGGCGGCGAGGTTGGCGCCGCCGACGATGCCGGACGCCGAGGAGATGTTGACGATCGAGGGCGCCTTGGATTTGGCCAGCAGCGGCATGGCGTACTTGCAGCCCAGGAACACGCCGTCGGCGTTGACCGCCATCACGCGGCGCCACTCGGAGAACGGCGTCTGCTCGACGTCGCCGGGCGTGCCGATGCCGGCGTTGTTGACGAGGCCGTCGAGGCGGCCGTGCGTCTTGCCGATCTGCTCGGCGGCGCGCCTTCCAGTCCTCCTCCCGGGTGACGTCCAGCGCGATGTCGACCTTGCCGCGCGAGGCCAGATCGCTGCGGATGGCCATGCCGCCCGCCGCCTCGATGGCCTTGCACATGGCCGTGCCGAGCGTGCCGAGCGCGCCGGTGACGAGCACGATGTGGTCTTCCAGCTGACGGGCACTCATCGCACACCCCTTCTGCGTTGCTTGAAGCGCTCGGCTATGCCGCGACCGATGCCGTAGGTCGCGTAGTAGACGACAAGGTTCAGAACCAGGCTGAAAACGAGAAGCTCGACACCCGATCCCTGGCCATCGAGCACCGTCTTGAATAGCACGAACTGGACCCCAACGACGGCGCACGCGACGAGCGCGGGCACCCACCAATCGAGCAGGCGGAAGCCGAAGTAGGCGCTCACGACGGCTCCGGCCCAGAACAGCACCGCTTCCCCCAAACCGCGCTCGGCGCGTCAGATATCGCCGAAGTCGCCGTGGCGGCCCTTGCCTTGCGGCGAAGCGCGTGGCTCCGCGCGATGCCTTCGGCCTTGACCATGCCGGCGCTGGTCGCCCACTCGCTTTCCAGGCCCTCGCGCACCGGCTTGCCCCAGGCGCGATAGGCGGAGAGGCGGTCGGAGCGCATGCACTCCTGCGGGAAGCGGGCGATCTCCTGCGCCATCGCCTCGGCGGCCTCGCGCGCCTTGCCGTGCGGCACGACCTTCTCGCACAGGCCGATGCGATAGCTCTCCTCGGCCGTCACCTTGCGCCCCGTCATGATGATCTCGAGCGCCTTGCCCATGCCAACGAGGCGCGGCAGGCGCACGGTGCCGCCGTCGATCAGCGGCACGCCCCAGCGCCGGCAGTAGACGCCGAAATAGGCGCTCTCGCGCCATCACGCGCACGTCGCACCACATGGCGAGTTCCATGCCGCCGGCGACCGCCGGGCCCTCGACGGCGGCGATCACGGGCTTCGACAGCTCCAGGCGCGAGGGGCCGAGCGGCCCGCGCGGCGCCTTGCCGCCGCCCTTGGGAAAGTCGAGCCTGCCGACGGGATTCTGCTGAGTCGAGGCTCGACACCGACTTCAAGTCCCAGCCGGCGCAGAAGGCGCCGCCCTCGCCCCAGAACACCGCCACGTTGGCAGACGGCTCTGCGTCGAACTGCTCGAAGGCCGCCACCAGGTCGTCGGCGCTCTTGGGGTCCATGGCGTTGCGCGCCTCGGGCCGGCTGTGAATGACGGTCCAGACGCTGCCGGACTTTCTCGATACGAACGCTCATGACACCTCCTGGAAGCTCCGCTGCCCGAACCCGCTACTGTGGCCCGCTGACTCGGCCCGGACCTTAGCAAACTGCGGGCGTTGTCTCACAACGCGAGGGGCACCGGGCAGGGAGGACGCATGGCCCGCCTCGCCGACTACATGACGCCCGCGGCGACGCTGCCGAAGGACGGCACCGCAGGGGCGCTGGCGGGGCGCGTCTGGCTGCCGCCGACGTCGAAGGCCCCGCCGTCGTGGCGGTCCGCGGCGATGGCGTCTAGGACATCTCCAGGCTCGCGCCCACCATGCGCGACCTGCGCGAGGCCGCCGATGCCGGCCGCCATCGTCCGCAAGGGCAAGGCCGAACGCGTCGGAGCTCGGACGACATCCTCGCCAACACGCCGGAGGCCACGCGCGATCCGCGCAAGCCCTGGCTGCTGGCGCCGAACGACCTGCAGGCCATCAAGGCCGCCGGCGTCACCTTCCCGCTCTCCATGCTGGAGCGCGTGATCGAGGAGCAGGCGCGCGGCGCCCCCGAGAAGGCCGAGGCGATCCGCAGCCAGCGTCGCGGGCGCAGCTCGGCGGCAACATCGCCAAGCTGGTGCCCGGCAGCAAGCAGGCGGCCGAGCTCAAGCGCGTGCTGATCGAGCAGGGCGCCTGGTCGCAATACCTGGAGGTCGGCATCGGCCCGGATGCCGAGATCTTCACCAAGGCGCAGCCGATGGCGGCGGTCGGGCACGGCATGGAGGCGGGGCTGCATCCGATCTCCACCTGGAACAATCCCGAGCCCGAGGTGGTGCTGGTGGTCAACTCCAAGGGCGCCATCGTCGGCGCCACGCTCGGCAACGACGTCAACCTGCGCGACGTGGAAGGCCGCTCCGCGCTGCTGCTCTCCAAGGCCAAGGACAACAACGCCTCGACCGCCATCGGCCCGTTCATCCGCTTCTTCGACGCCGGCTTCACGCTCGACACCGTCCGGCGCATCGAGGTGAGCCTGAAGGTCGAGGGCGAGGACGGCTTCGCGCTCGAGGGGCGCTCGTCGATGGCCGAGATCGCGCGCGACCCCGCCGACCTCGTCAAGCAGATGCTTGGGCCGCCACCACCAGTACCCCGACGGCGCCGTGCTCTACCTGGGCACCATGTTCGCGCCGGTCAAGGACCGCGGCGCCAAGGGCCAGGGCTTCACGCACAAGGCCGGCGACGTGACCACGATCTCGGCGCCGGAGCTGGGCACGCTCGCCAACCGCATGACGCTCTCGACCGAGGCGCCGCCCTGGGAGTTCGGCGTGGGCGCGCTGATGAGCAACCTCGCCCGCGCGGCCTGTTGTGAACCTCCCCCTCTCCCCGCCCGCGGGGAGAGGGCTGGGGTGAGGGGCAGCCACATGCGCTGCGCTGGAGTTTGCCGCTGCCCCTCACCCTAACCCTCTCCCCATTCTGAAGAAGAATGGGGAGAGGGAACTGCGACGCTTGAACGGAAGCACATATGCGAAAACCGCTCGCCGGCACCCTCGTGCTCTCGCTCGACCAGGCGGTGGCCGCACCACTGACCGCCCGCAAGCTCGCCGACGCCGGGGCCCGCGTCATCAAGCTCGAGCGGCCGGAGGGCGACTTCGCGCGCTACTACGACGACCTCGTCAAGGGGCAATGCACGCACTTCGTCTGGCTCAACCGCGGCAAGGAATCCGTGGTCGCCGATCTCACCAAGGCGGAGGACCGCCGCCTGTTCGAGGCGATCGTGGCCAAGGCCGATGTGCTCCTGCAGAACCTCAAACCCGGCGCGCTTGCCAAGCTCGGCTTTCCCATCGAAGACGCTGCGCAAGCGTTATCCCGCGCTCATCTGCTGCTCGATCTCGGGCTACGGCGACGACGGCCCCTACCGCGACCGCAAGGCCTATGACCTGCTGATCCAGGCCGAGTCGGGGCTCGCCTCCGTCACCGGCGGGCCCGAGGCGCCGGCGCGCGTGGGCGTCTCCTGCGTCGACATCTGCACCGGCATGAATGCCTACGAGGCGATCCTGGAGGCGCTGATCGCGCGCGGGCGCACCGGGCGAGGGCGCCGACATCCGCGTCTCCATGTTCGATTCCATGATGGAGTGGATGGCGGTGCCGATGCTCTGCGCGCGAAGGCGGCATGCCGCCCAAGCGCATGGGCCTCAGCCACCCCTGCGCTCGCGCCCTACGGCGTGTTCGCAGACCGCCGACGGCGTGCCGATCCTCATCTCCATCCAGAACGACCGCGAGTGGGCGGCGTTCTGCACCAAGGTGCTGGAGCGGCCAGAGCTCGCCACCGATGCGCGCTTTGCCACCAACCCCGCGCGTCTCGCCAATCGCGCCGAGACCGACGGGCTGGTCGCGCGCTGCTTCTCCGCCCAGGACATCGAGCCGCTGTCGCGCCGGCTGGAGGCGGCCGAGATCGCTTTCGCGCGGGTCAACGACGTGGAGGCGATCCTGCACCACCCGCACTTGCGCCGCGCTGACGGTCGGCTCGCCCGGCGGCGCAATCGAGTTGCCGAGCCCTCCCGCACGCTGGATCGGCGAGGCGAGCCCGAGCTTCGGCCCGCTACCGGCGCTCGGGCAGCATACCGCGGCCGTGTGGCGCGAGTTCTTGCGCTGATGCTCGGAAGTTTTTGGGCTGATGCTGCTGAGTAGGCTACCTCACGCAGTCGCCGCGCTCCGCTGGGCGTCGTAGAGCTTGGCAGCCTCGACGATGCCGGCGATCAATTCCGCACGCGAGGGACGCGCCTTGCCGGCATCTCCCGACAGCACCAGGCCGGACGCCATGGCCACGGACCTCAAGTCGTCCACCGCCCTCACCTGCTCGAGCTTGCCGCGCAGCGCGGCCTCGCCGTGCTGCCGCAGGATGTTGATGGCGTGGTATTGCGAGGCATCGAATGGCTTGCGGGCTGCTGGCGGACGGATCTTCGCTCTCGCAGCGAATTCCTCGTCGATCGCCTCCGCCAGCTTCTGCGACAGAACCGGATTGTGCTCTGCCTCCCGCACCACGACATCCAAGATGCGGCGTAGCGTCTTGCCTACTCGATCGACGGTCATTCGGCGGCCACCCCGAGAGGCCTATTGACGATGTCGAGCACGCTGTCGGCCAGCGCGGTCACGTGCTGGGCGGCCGCGCCGAACTTGGAAGCGAGCGTGCCGGGTTTGTCGCGGTAGTCGAGCGCCGTAGCCAAGGGCTGGGTGGCCGGGATCTGAACCCCGAGCGGCGCATACCGGGCACTCACGGCGGAGATGATGCCTTGGGCGCGGCTGTCCTGCCCGGATACGCGGTTGGGAACGGTGAAGCAGGTGGCGCCGCCGGTCTCCTTCAGGCGCTGCGCCAGCCAGCCGACGTTGTCCTCGGCGGTGCGGTCGGGGATGTAGGGGACGAGCACGAAATCTGCGATGCGCAACGCGCCCCATACCAGCTGGGAAAGACCCGGCGCGCAGTCGACGATGACCTGATCGTAAGCGCCCTGGGCCGAGCGGATGATCTTGCCCATCCGATCCCGCATGCTGTCGAAGGCGTCGCTGATCTTGTGGAAGCGCGCCTGCTGGGCGATCAGCAGCAACGTTTCCTTGTCGTCGAGGTCGTGCGCGCTCGGGATGATGTCGAGCGTCGGACTGCTGCCATCGGCAAGAGCGACGTCGCCAACTCCGTGCGATATGAAGCTCTTGCAGGAGGGCGCTTCATTGCTGACGATCTGCGAAAGAAGCCCGGCGGTGGTGCGGTGAGCCTCACGTGCCGCGCGCCAGCGCTGATGGCCCATCATGACGATCGATGTGCTCGCCTGCGCGTCGAGATCGACCAGCAGCACCTTCTGGCGCCGCGCCACGGACAGGCCATAGGCCAGCATCATCGTGACGGTAGTCTTGCCTACGCCACCTCGGCGATTGGAAACGGCGACGAACTTCGTCACAAAGGGCTCCCCCGGGATCCACCCGATGCGCGGCCCTCAACGCGCTCGGACGTTCTCTGCATCCCGTAATCAAGCTACTGAGAATAGTGGCCAAAAATCGGCCGTCTTGTCGGCGGCCCGCACAAATGTGCCCGGCCGCTGGCGCCCCGCCTCGCATTGAACCCAACTTGGTTCGCAGCGTTGGTTGAGTGGAGCATTTCGAGTTGCAGGGAGCGCGTTGCGCCTTGCCACCACAGTTCAACCACAAGTGCCGCACAGCCTCGGTACCGGCCAGATGCCACGTGCGAGGAGTTCTTTACGAAGCATGACGTACGCTGCAAGGATGCAGGCGCTCCTGTCCAGATCGGTCGTTGCGGTGTCGAGCAAGCTGTCGGTCGCGGCGGTGCTCGGCCTGGCCGCGCTGCCGCTGCTGCTGCAGGATGCCTCTTCGAGGCCCGGTGCCCCGCCTCCACAGGTCCCGGCCGCGCCCGTCGAGCTGGCGCATGCCGGGCCTACGCCGCTCACCACGGCGGACCCGGCCGATCCAGCCTTGAAGCTCGTGGCCGCGCGGCGCAGATCCAAGCGTCAGCGTCCCGACACGAGCGCTGCCGGACAGCCGCCGCCCGCCCACAAGACCTCGGCGATCACGCCGACGCCGGAGGCCGCGCCGCCGTCGCCCCAGCCTGCCGCGGAGGCCAAGCCTTCAGAGGCTCCCCCGGTCGCTGCCGAGGCCGCGCCGACACAGGCGCCTGCGCCGCAGAAAGCCCAGTCGGCGCGACACGGGGATGACAAGCCCGCCAAGAAGATTTCCTCGATCGCGCCGCCCCAACTGCCCAAGGCCGAGCCGCCGAAAATCCCGGCACCGCCACCCGATGCCAAGCCCAACGCCGGCCAGGCCGAGCCGCCCAAGCCCGAGACTTGGTCCGACGCCGAGATCATCGCCGGCCTGCGCGAATGCGTGCGGCTGCTGGCGCCCATCGCCAGCGAGGTCGAGCTGGCCCAGCCGGTCCGGCACGAGCAATGCGGTGCGCCGGCGCCGGTGCTGGTCAAGCGCATCGGCTCGGGTGCCAACAAGGTCGAGATCAACCCGCCGGCCGAGCTCAACTGCGCCATGGTCGTGAGCCTCCATGCCTGGGTGGAGAAGACCCTGCAGCCGGCGGCGCGCGAGGCGCTGGGCTCCCCCGTGGCGCGCCTGCGAAACGCCTCGGGCTATGTCTGCCGCGCGCGCAACGGCCACCCGCTCGGCACCGACAAGCTCTCCGAGCATGCGCTCGCCAACGCCATCGACATCGCCGGCTTCATCACCGCCAGCGGCCGCACCGTCGACGTGTCGCGCAGCTGGGGACCGACCGAGCGCGACCGGCGCGAGGCCGAGAGGATCGCGGCCGCGCACGCCAGGCAGAAGGCAAAGAGCGGCAAGGAGGCCGGGCCGGACGCTGCCGGCAACGAGGCAAGGCCCGAGCCGACGCAGCGCATACGGGTCAACGGCAAGATCAGCCTCATCTCCCACAAGATCGAGGCGCCAACCGCCGACAAGTCGCCCGCCAGCAAGCTTCGCGACGCAAGATCGGCGAGCAAGACGGCCGCCCTCGAGCGGTCGAGGCGCACATCGGACATCAGCACCGACCCCACGGCCATCCCGGCGCCCCCCGCCTCCGGGCACGACGACGGCAAGAAGGCCACGGAGGCAGCCTTCCTGCGCCGGCTGCACAAGGGCGCGTGCGCGGTGTTCGGCACGGTGCTGGGCCCCGAGGCCAACGAGCTGCACCGCGACCACTTCCATTTCGATCTGGCGAGCCGCCGCCACAGCGCCTACTGCCAGTAGCGTTGCATCCCAGAATGTTGCTCGCAGGGGCTCGGCGCGCTCGCTATTGCAGCGGACGTAGGATTTTGTCACACGGCAGGATCAGCGGGCCGAATTGGCGCATCATGCACGCTGCAAGACGAGTGCGTGCTCTCTTCACCTCCGGCCATCTGGTGTGGTGGCAAGAGATGATGGGAATCCGTCAAGGATGGTGCCTCGACGGATTCCGCAGTCCTCAGTGCGCCAGAGCCAGGGCAGCCCCCAGCGTCACGCCCACTACCGAGAGGCTGCTGACGATCAATGCCAGCCACATGAACTCGCGCAACTCTTCGCGTAGAGAGCTCCACATTGAGGTCACTCCGACAGTCATTCGCGCCGATCGTACGTATCTCACTTTGGCTACTCGCCGAGGCGAGGCCGAGCCAACACCTCGATGAGAGATGTGTTGGCCAGGTCTCCAACGATGGCGTCCTCGCGGGCTTGCAGAGCTTTGGGGCCTCGGTTCTCGGCCCTCGGGGCGGGAAGCGGCGCGCGCACGAGCGGGGTGAAACTGTTGGCCGCGGCGGTGGCGACCCGGTGCAGCAGCTCGGTATTTTCAATCGACCAAGTCATCCTGAAGCCCTTGATGCCGTCCGGAGTTGGGACCGCGTACACGTAGGTCCGCAGCGGTTTGTGAATCCGAACCAGGATCATGCGATTGTTTTGCAGTCTGTTGTCGAACCGAGTGATTGCGGTGCGGCCGCCAACGGTATTGCGCAGAGCTGCATGAAGGGCTTCGAGCGCGCCTTCACCGCCTGGGAACTTGAAGGTCACAAGCTCCAACGTGCCGCGCACCGATCCGCTAAACAGGGTCCCAAACGGCGTCGCCACGACCCTCGAAATGTAGTTTCCCGGGACAAACAGCCGGACCCCGGCGCGGGGATCCGTAAAGAGCCGGGCGCCGACATCCTCGCTAATCTGTTGCGCTATCGTAAACAGAAGCCGTTTCTGCACCGGGATCAGCGCGCCGGTCTCGAAGAATTGCTGACTGTGCTGGAAGGAGCGGATGGCCCTCGGCATGTATTCGGGCGCGGTCGTGTCGATCAGGCGATCGAAATCAGCGGTCCAGATCAAAGCCCACATGACTTTATAACTGTCGGTGGGTTCGATCTGGCTTGCGGCCGCATCCGCTTGGGGCGCCAGGCCAGCGGAGAAGAGGGAAAGGCCTGCGAGGATGCAATATGCGTGAAAACGGCGTGCGTAGGGCATGGGAGTAATCCCCCTTTGAGCGAAGGAGGAGTTGCGCCGAGCTGCCAGGCCATCAGGTGCGCGATCAAGCACGCCTGCGGCGCGACTCTGGTTTAACAATTGCGCTGTTGGAAGCTGGTCTTCACCAACTCCCAGCAGCACGCATCAGGCTGCTGTCGTTGGGTTCTGCGACACGCATGGGGCTGTCCAGACCGGTGGTGTTGCGAACCGTGCGACCCCTTGGGGTCAGTTATACTCAGTAGAGGCCCAATACGGCGCAACGAGGGTCGCTGTATGGCGGAGTGGTGGAATCTACAGCTGCCTGACAATTGGTCGACTCATGCCTGCAACATGCGATCGTCAATCCGTTGCCAGACTTAGGCCGCATTTGTGCGCGCAAACCTGCGCTTCATGGCAGTCATGTGGCGGCGCGTCGTGCGGGTCATTGCAACCGTGTAATTTTTTTCGGTCGCAGTTCATGATTTCAACATGTTCTGTGTCCCTAAATGAGCTCGTCCAGGCCATCGGGTGTGCCCGAAGACGGCACGCATGATGGGCGGGGGTCGCCTCATAGGGGCGGCCCCTTTTTCTTTTCGACACCGGCCCGAGATCAGAGCAAGCTGCAGGGCTTGGCGCTCACCGTGCAATGCTTGGACTTGCCGCCGCCGCCGCAATCGACCTGCTTGTCCTCCGCACGCGCCCAGAAGCGGTAGGACCAGCCATAGGCCGCGCGCGCCCGCTTGCTCCAGTTGACGATCGCCCTGTCGCGTGCACGCTGCTCGCGTCCGGCATCGCTCGTCTTGGCAGTCGAGCGCGACTTGGCCGACACGGCGTCTTTGCAGGTCTTGGCCTGCGCCGGCCCGACCGCGACAAGGGCACCGACGACGATGCCGGCTGCTGCAAGCTTGCGCGCAAATCCCATGCGGATCTCCTGTGAATCGCATCGAGGCTCGCGGTCGCTCTACAGCCCTGCGCCAGCCCAGGCAAGGCGGCGTGCGGCCACGTCTCGCCCGCGGTCGGAGGGATGGCCACGCTGCCAGATACTACTGCGGGGTCAGCCGCCACGTGCCGATCGCCGCCTTGGCGATGGCGGGCCGCTGCGTGGCGATCTCGATGTAGTCGACCTTGGCCCAGCGCTCCGCAAACGAGCGGTAGAAGGGCGAGAAGGGATTGCCGGACTGGCCCGTGGTCTGGATGTAGAGCGAGTGGTCGAGATCGGCAAAGTCGTAGATGGCGCGGTAGCTCGAGGCGTGCCGGTTGGCGAAGGGCGCCGCGTCGCGGAAATCGCTCTTGCCGCGGTTGAGGGTGTAGGCGCCGCCGGGGCTCGGCACGTCCACGTTGAAGAAGCGACCCAGCCCCGGGATCAATCCGAGCGGGCGGTTCTCGCCGTGCGCGTAGTGCGCCGTCCCCCACCACCAGCGTGACCGGTCCGTGCCGTAGCGCCTCTCGAGGTCCGCGAGGGCGACGGTCAGGGCGCGCGCCAGTATCTCTCCGCAGCTCTCGTGTGCCGGCGTCGTGCGGTCGTCGCACCAGTCGCGCGCCTTGGCGCGGCCTTCGAGCAGGCGGGTGAGGGCGAGAGCGCGGGCGTCCCAGTAGCGCCCAAAAGTGCTGCCGAGGTCGTCTTGATAGATGGCGCGCACCGTCTCCCGGAGCCAGGCGGTGAAGATCAAGGGCTCGGGCGCATTGACGCGCATGACCCCGTCCCAGGCGGTGAGCTGGTCGAGCACGGCGGCATCGGCTCCGCCGCCGGCCTGGGCCGCGGCGATCATCAGCGTCTGCAGCCGCGGAGTGGGCGGGGAGAAGCGTGTCGGCCTGGGCCGCACGCATGCTCGCGATGTCGTGGCCGTCCTTGTCGATCACAAGCTCCTTGATGCGCTTCTGGCGATACTCGAAATCCCAGTCGTAGGTGAGAAAGTGCGGATAGTCGGGCCCGACGATCTTGGCATTGGCCGTGCCTATGGCGCCGGCTGGCGGATCGACGACGCGCGGCAGGTCCTCGAAGGCCAGGTACCCCTTCCAGTCGTAGATTGAATCCCAGCCGGGCACGGGCGCGCGTCCCGCTACCTTGTTGGCGGCATCGCGCACGGGCACGCGCCCCGGCGCGATCATGCCGATCTTGCCGGTCGTATCGGCCACCACCATGCTCTGCATCGGCACGACGTACTGGCGCATGCGCTCCATGTAGTCCTCGACGCCCCGCACGCTGGTGGTGAACATGCCCGCGGCAATCGTGGTGTCGTCGTCCTGCAGCGCGGTCCACTGCAGCGCCGCCACATAGCCGGGCGCGAGCAGACCTTGCACGTTGCGATAGGTGCCGGGCAGCACCGGCCCATGCCGGGTGCGGCGGCGCTCCACCGTGCGGATCGCCGACGCCCTTGACCGTGATCGTCATCTCGTCGACGGCGAACGGCCGCCAGCCCTCGGGCGTGAGGTACTCGTCGGGATTGTCGGGGTTGACCTTCTCGATGAAGACATCCTGCACGTCGGCGCCGGTGTTGGTGAAACCCCAGGCCAGCGTGTCGCCGCGGCCCAGGACGACGAGCGGCACGCCGGCCAGCGTCGCGCCGACGGCGTTGGCAACGTGGCCGCCTCCCGGCCGGCCGAGCGCCAGATGCGCGAGATACCAAACCGACGGCGCCGCCAGCCGCAGGTGCGGATCGTTGGCGAGCAGGGGCTTGCCGGAGCGCGTGCGCGCACCCGAGACCACCCAGTTGTTGGAGGCGCCTCCGCCGACGAGATCGTCGGCAAGCGCGGTGACCCGCCTGGCGCTGGGGCGCGGGCGGGCGGCGCAGCGGATAGAGCCCGGCGATCTCGGGCAGCGGCGGCACCGCAACGTCGTCGTCATGCGGCATCAGGTCCTCGATCTCGGCGGAGGTGAGGCCCTGCGCGGCAAGCTCCAGCCGCATCATCTCGAAATTGAGGTTGGTGGAGAGGTCGAGCGCCATCAGCTTCACGGCAACGACGCTGTCGGCGGGGCGCCACGGCTCGGGAGAATGCCGCATGAGCAGGAACTCCGGCGGCAGGCGCGGCTCGAACAGGCCGGTCTTGCGGAACAGGAAGGCATTGACGCCGCGCGCATAGGCCTCGAGGTTCCAGCGCGCCGCGGGCGAGAGCCTCGCGAGCGCCTGCTCGGCATGGCCGTAGAGATCGAGCGTGCGCAGGAACACGTCGGCGTTGTAGGTGCGCTCGCCGAAGATCTCGGAGAGCCGGCCCTGGCCGGTGCGCCTCGTCAGCTCCATCTGCCACGCCCGGTCCTGCGCGTGCAGGAAGCCCAGCGCGCAGAAGAGATCACCCATGTTCTCGGCAAAGATGTGCGGCACGCCCTCCTTGTCGCGCACCACCTCGACGGGGGCGGAGAGGCCCTCGATGGCAAGCGAGCCCGAGGGGGAAGGCACCGTGTTGCGCAACAGCACGTAGCCGGTCGCGACCGCCAGCAGCATCACAACGAGGATGCCCGCGACGATCCCGGCCGTCCATTTCAAGAGTCGCCTCATGCGCAACCCTGCTCGCGGGCCCTGCGGCGCAGCCTCAATAGGTGACCACGCTGCGGATGCTCTTGCCCGCGTGCATCAGCTCGAAGCCCTGGTTGATGTCGGCGAGAGCCAGCGTATGGGTGATCATCGGGTCGATCTGGATCTTCTTGTCCATGTACCAGTCGACGATCTTGGGGACATCCGTGCGGCCGCGGGCGCCGCCGAAGGCCGTGCCCTTCCAGACGCGGCCGGTGACGAGCTGGAAGGGCCGCGTGGCGATCTCCTGGCCGGCGCCGGCGACGCCGATGATGACGCTCACGCCCCAGCCGCGGTGGCAGGCTTCCAGCGCCTGGCGCATGACCGTGACGTTGCCCGTGCAGTCGAAGGTGTAGTCGGCGCCCCCGATCTGGTCGGCGCCCTTCTTGGTCATGTTGACGAGATGGGCGACGAGGTCGGCGCCGGCCTCCTTGGGGTTGACGAAGTGGGTCATGCCGAAGCGCTCGCCCCAGGCCTTCTTGTCGTTGTTGATGTCGACGCCGATGATCATGTCGGCGCCGGCCAGCCTGAGACCCTGGATGACGTTGAGGCCGATGCCGCCCAGACCGAAAACGATCGCCTTGGCGCCGGGTTCCACTTTCGCCGTGTTGAGCACGGCGCCGATCCCGGTCGTCACGCCGCAGCCGATGTAGCAGATCTTGTCGAAGGGGGCGTCCTCGCGCACCTTGGCCACCGCGATCTCCGGCAGCACCGTGAAGTTGGAGAAGGTCGAGCATGCCCATGTAGTGGAAGAGCTTCTTGCCCGCGAGCGAGAAGCGCGACGTGCCGTCGGGCATCACGCCCTGGCCCTGGGTGGCGCGGATCGCCGTGCACAGGTTGGTCTTGCGCGACAGGCAGGAGGGGCACTGCCGACATTCCGGCGTATAGAGGGGAATGACGTGGTCGCCCTTCCTCACGCTCGTCACGCCCGCGCCCGACGTCGACCACGATGCCCGCGCCTTCGTGGCCCAGGATCGCCGGGAACAGGCCTTCGGGATCGGCGCCCGAGAGCGTGAACTCGTCGGTGTGGCAGATGCCGGTGGCCTTGATCTCGACCAGCACCTCGCCCGCCCTGGGGCCTTCGAGGTCGACCTCCATGATCTCGAGCGGCTTGCCCTTCTCGACGGCGACGGCGGCGCGGGTTTTCATCGGTCCCTCTTAAGGAGCGCGTGTCAGACCCTCCAGGTCCAACACCATTGCCCTATCATGAGACCCATGTGGATGGCGCGCAACCACAGCCATGCTCGTGGATTGGCCTGGTCGCGGCGCGGTATCAGGAGCCTTTCAGCTCCTTGACCTTGGCGCGGAGCTCCTTTGGAAGCCAGGGCATCTCTTTCACCAGGAAGGGCTTGCGCAAGTAGGTCCGCACCAACTCCGCGACCACACGAGCATGCGCGACATCACGCGGCCGCTTCAGCGGGTCGCGGTCGTCGCGCTCCGATACCCATAGTTTGTGGAGTGCAAACGTGCGGGGCTCAGGAACGACCATACGCAGCGGTCTGCCGTCCGCACCAATGACTGTCTGCTCGAATCTGGGCGCGGCCAGCAGCCATTCGGTCCCGGGCATTGGCGTAGCCTCCAGGTCGTCTCCCGCCTTCATGGTGGTCAGATCATCCGTCTCCGGGCAAAGAATATCGACAATGTACCCTTCGTCGTTCCTCGCACTGAACCCAGTCGTGGAGCGCAGCGATCCCAGCTTCGATGGGCTCGTCGCCCGGCTGCAAAGTGCTCTGGCGTCGCGCATGCGGGCCATCGTGACCATCGACGTCACGAAGGCGCTTGCCCTCACCTCGCCCGCCTACGACGACGGGACGACGGAGGCGCAAATCAGACAGTATGGACGGCGCGCCTTCGCAAGCTTCAGCCCGGCGAACGGTTCCAGGAGTGACGATCGCTCGGTCGATCGCGCAAAGCCCCGGCAATGACGACGATGCACGCTACCGCCGATACTGCACAAACGGCGACTTGGCGGCGACGCTGGTCGTAGAGGATGCGGGCGCGGTAGTTGAACTCCTGCGTGGTCCAGTAGGTGCGCGTGCAGCCCCGTGCATCCGCCTCGCGATAGACCGCCTCGATCAGCGCGCGGCCGGCGCCCTTGCCGCGCTGCGCGGGATCGACGAACAGGTCCTCCAGATAGCAGTACCAGGTGGGCGACCAGGTCGAGCGGTGAAACAGCACGTGCGCGAGCCCGATGGGCGTGTCGGCATCGTCGACGGCGACGAGGGCGATATGAAAGTCGGCCGCACCTTCCAGGAGCCGCTGCCATGTCATCTCGATGACATCCTCGGCGACGGTCGCCTTGTAGAAGGCGATGTAGCCCTTGAAGAGGGCGAGCCACCTCGGCTTGTCCCGCGCCTCGAGCCGGCGCACGCGCATCGTCATTTGCCTGCCTGTCCCGTCAAAGCGATTGCCCCTCGGTTGGGTCGAGCGGAGCGACGACCGACACAAGTCGCAACCTCGGCCAGCGTCGGGTCTGCGCTTCGCCCGACCCAACCTACATGCGCCGCGGCGCTCAAACCAGCCACAGCGAGGCGAGCCCAAGAAAGGCGAAGAAGCCCGATACGTCCGTCGTCATGGTCACGAACACGCCCGAGGAGACGGCCGGATCGAAGCCGGCGCGCGTGAGGGCGAGGGGGATCAGGATGCCGGCGAACGCCGCGACCAGAAAGTTGCACACCATGGCCGCGGCGATCACCAGCCCGAGCGTGCCGACCCCGAACCACAGCAGCACGACCACACCCATGATGGCCGCGAACACGAGGCCGTTGATGAGCCCTACGGAGGCCTCGCGCGCGATCACGCGGGCGGCATTGACGGCGCCGAGCTCGCGGGTGGCGAGCGCGCGCACGGTGACGGTCATGGTCTGGGTCGCGGCATTGCCGCCGGTGGAGGCCACGATCGGCATCAGCACGGCCAGCGCCACCATCTGGTCGATGGTAGCGTCGAAGAACTTGATCACGGACGCCGACAGCAACGCCGTGCCGAGGTTGATGAAGAGCCAGGCGAAGCGGTTGCGCACGGTATTGAAGACGTTGTCGGCCACGCTCTCGTCGCCAACCCCGCCGAGCAGCAGCAGATCCTCCTCGGCCTCCTCCTCGATGACGTCGACCACGTCGTCCACCGTCACCACGCCGACAAGGCGCTTGTTGGCATCCACCACCGGCGCAGACTTGAGGTCGTAGCGCTCGAACTGGCGTGCCATCTCCTCCTGGTCGGCGGTCGCCAGCACCAGATGGCGGCTCGCATCCATGATGCCGGCGATGCTGATCTCGCGCTTGGTCCGCAGGAGGCGGCTCAGGTCCACGCTGCCCAGCACATGGTAGGTCGGATCGACCACAAAGATGTCGGAGAAGGTCTCCGGCAGATCTTCGGCCTCGCGCATGTGGTCGATCACCCGACCGACCGTCCAGAACGGCGGCACTGCCACGAAATCCGTCTGCATGAGACGGCCGGCAGATTCCTGCGGGTACTCGAGGTTGCGCTCGAGCACGGCGCGATCGCCCGTCGGGATGCGCGCCAGGATCTCCTGCCGGGCGGGCGCATCGAGGCTTTCCAGCAGATAGACCGCATCGTCGGTCTCGAGCGCGGCAATCGCGTCGGCGAGGAGATCCCTGGGCAGCGCCGGCAACAGCTGGTCGCGCACCGCCGGGTCGAGCTCGGACAGCACCTCCGGGCGGAAGGCCGTCCCCAGCGCGGCAATCAGCGGCACGCGCAGCGCCGGCTCCAGCAGCTCGATCAGGTCGGCCAGGTCGGGTGGCGCCAATGCCTCGACCAGCGCGCGCGCTTTGGCATCGTCGGCGCCGCCCAAGGCGTGCGCCACCGGCCCTGCCAGCTCGGCCGCAGGCTGCGCCCCGGGCGCGGGGCCCGGCTCGTTGGTCACGTCGTCTTGCACGATGGCAGGTCCGCCTGCCGAGCGGTTCATCGCGCACCCCGCACGCGGTGCGCCTCCCAGCCGCATAGCACCGGCAGCGGCCGCATACCATCCCGAAGGGTGGGGTCCTCGCGGCTGATGCCGCCGCGACACAGCCCTGCCCCCGGACGTGGTGTTGCAGAGAAGCCCTTTACATTTCGCCGCTAGCTTCCGCCGGCCACATTGGCTTGCCCTGCTCGCAACCGGCGTGCAAGCCTCGAAGTGGTGCAGAACCTGCGCGGTTAACGGGCAATCCTCGAGGGGGTAATGCGTACGTTCAAGGTGTTGGCTGCGGCATTGGCCGCGCTTGCATGCGGCTCGGCACCGGCCGCCGCGCAAGACGAGTGCACCCCCACGGTCGCGAAGGAAAGTGCGCTCGGCGTCTCGCGCACAGTCGAGATCGATGCCAGCCAAGGCCCCCTGTTCGGGGTCCAGTACAAGGACCACAGCTTCCTCACAGACGGCGAGGTGGTGCTGACCTTCGACGATGGCCCCCTTCGCGCCTACTCGATCCCGGTGCTCGAGGCCCTTGCCGCCCACTGCACCAAGGCCACCTTCTTCCTCGTCGGCCGTATGGCCGTGGCCGATCCCGGAGATGGTCAAGGAGATCGCCCGCCGCGGGCACTCCATCGGCACGCATACCTGGTCGCACGCCAACCTGCGGGAGTTGAGCGCGGCACGGGCGCGCGCGAGATCGAGCTCGGCTTCTCGGCGGTGCAGAAGGCATTGGGCAAGCCGATCGCTCCCTTCTTCCGGTTTCCCTACCTGAGCGATCCGCGAGGCATGATCGCGCACCTCAAGGGGCGGCAGATCGGCGTCTTCTCCATCGACGTGGACAGCAAGGATTTCAGGACGCGCGACCCCGGCACCGTGCATCGCAAGGTGATGGGCGAGCTAGCGCGCGCGCACAAAGGCATCATCCTGTTCCACGACATTCAGCCCTCGACCGCGCGCGCTCTGCCCGGCCTGCTGGCGGAGCTGAAGGCCAAGGGCTATCGGGTCGTGCACATGGTGCCCAAGGCAGAGGCGACGACGGTTGCCGAGTTCGACGGCTTGGCCGAACACGCGCTCGCGCGCAAGCGCGCCGCCGCGTCGGCACACCCGTTGGTCAAGCGGTCCCTGACATGGCCGGTCTCGGGGAGCCTGCCGCGAGAGCCAGCGTCGGTTGCGGCGGCCGAGACGAATCGGCCTGTCAGGCGCGCCCGGCGCGCAGTCCGGCACAGGCACCGGGAAACTTGGCCCTCGTCCAAGGCTTGGATGTGGTGAGCTGAGCCTTCCGCGGCGCGGCGTGCGGCAAGACGCCGGATCAGCGCCTCTCGTACGCCGCCAGGAACGTGCGCACGGCCATGTCCACGACGTGGACGATCCGGGCATCGTCGGGCGCCCCGGCAGAGTTGAACAGCATCGGCTTGAAGGTCGTCGACAGGCACGAGTCGATGAACTGCGCCGCCGCCACCTCGCTGTCGTGGGGCGCGAGCACGCCGGCCGCAACCTTGTCCTCCAGATAGCGCCGCAGGCTGGCGATGCCGCGTGCCGGTCCGGAGTGATAGAATCTCGCGCCCAGCTCCGGCATGCGGTCGGCGATGGCAATGATGGTGCGCAGCGGTGATACGCCGCCGGGCCGGCACAGAAACCGCGCCAGCTGCTCCCCCAGCCGTCTCATCTCGGCCTCGATGGGCAACCCGCCGTCGAGGGTGAAGATCTGCTCGGACTGTTGGCGGCACTGTTCCTCCACGATCGCCTCGAACAGCTCCTCCTTGCTCTTGAAGTAGACGTAGAGCGTGCCCTTCGAAACGCCGGCTTCCCGCGCGATCGACCCCATGCTGGCGGCATCGAAGCCGTGCGCCAGGAACATGCGGCAGGCCCCATCGATGATCTGCCGGCGCTTGGCCCGGTCGCCGCGCGCTTCCGCCGCAGCATTCGGTTTGTCGAGATCCACTGTCATCGCGGTCTTCCTCCCTTCCGGCCCGATCACAACGTCTTGACCGAACCGTTCGGTCATTGACATACGCCTTCGGCTCGTCTACGTCAACCGCAACTGACCGAACGGTTCGGTCACAACAGCTTGAGGTTGATCATGGCGAGGGACCTTTTGGGACTGACCGGCGATCCGGCGGTTGCGGAACACCCGATGGACGCCAATGAGTTGCACCAGCCGGAAATTCGACTTGCCGACGATGAGACGGCTGACCCCAGTCCGAAGCCCGGCGCGAGCCGCAAGAAGCGTCTACGGGCCGCAGCGCTGGTCGTGGGTCTGCTGGTGCTCGGTGCCGGCGGTTACTACGGCCATTACTGGTGGACAGCGGGACGATATCTCGTGACGACCGACGATGCCTACGTCGGCGCCAAGAACGCGACATTGTCGCCGAAGGTCTCCGGCTACATCTCCGAGGTCGCCGTCGAGGACAATGCGCAGGTGAGGACCGGCGATGTCATCGCCCGCATCGACGACGGCGACTACCAGCTCGCCGTACAGACCGCACGCGACCAGATTGGCGTGCAGCAAGCCACCATCGACAGGCTCGGCAAGCAGACGACCGCGCAGGTCGCAGCCGTCGACCAGGCCAAGGCGCAGCTTGCCTCCGCCAAGGCCGGCGAGACGCGGGCAGCCCTGGAGCTCAAGCGCCAGGAAGATTTGGCGACCCGTCAGATCAACAGCCGCCAGTCGCTGGAGCAGGCCCAGGCCAACTCCGAGCAGGCGCGCGCGTCCGTGCAGGCCGCCGAGGCGGCGATCGAAGCTGCCGTTGCCAACGTGGACGTGCTCAAGGCCCAGCAGGAAGAGGCCCGCCGCACGCTGCGCCAGCTCCAGACCTCGCTCGCCAAGGCCGAGCGTGACCTTTCCTTCACGGTGATCCGCGCGCCCTTCGACGGCGTCCTCGGCAATCGTGCCGTGCAGGTCGGCGACTACGTGCAGCCCACCCAGCGCCTGGCCAGCCTCGTGCCGCTGGAAGCGACCTACATCGATGCCAACTTCAAGGAGACGCAGCTTGCCAGGCTGCATCCGGGTCAGCCCGTGACGATCTCGGTCGACGCCCTGCCGGGCCGCAAGCTCGAGGGGCGCGTGGCGAGCCTGGCGCCGGCTTCGGGCTCGGTGTTCTCCCTGCTGCCGCCCGACAACGCGACTGGCAACTTCACAAAGGTCGTGCAGCGGCTTCCCGTGCGCATCCTGGTCCCGGCTGCCGTTGCCGAGCAGTCCGTGCTGCGGCCGGGCATGTCGGTGGTGGTCAGCGTCAACACCAAGCCCGGCGCTCCCGTCACGACCGAGCACCTGAGCAGCGCGACGGTGCGCGCCAGCACCGCCAACTAGGTCCGCCGGAAGAGCGAGGGCGCCATGGCACAAGCATCCGCAGCAACCGCGAACCGCCCACAAGCCCTGCCAGGCGTCGCCGGCGACAGCGACCGCATCGACCCGCGCCGGCTCGTCGCGTTCCTCGCCATGGTGTTTGGGATGTTCATGGCGATCCTCGACATCCAGATCGTGTCGGCCTCGCTGACCGAGATCCAGGCCGGTCTCGCAGCATCCGCCAACGAGATCACATGGGTGCAGACCTCCTACCTGATCGCGGAGGTGGTGATGATCCCGCTGTCGGGCTACCTGTCGCGGGCGATGGGCACGCGCCTGCTCTTTGCCCTCTCCGCGGGCGGCTTCACGGCCGCGAGCCTGATGTGCGGCTTCTCCACCAGCATCAACGAGATGATCGTCTGGCGCACGATCCAGGGCTTCATCGGCGGGGGCATGATCCCAACCGTGTTCGCCACCGCCTACATCATCTTCCCGCGCTCGCGGATGGGCCTGGTGGCGCCGCTGATCGGCCTGGTGGCGACGCTGGCTCCCACCATCGGCCCCACCGTCGGCGGCTATCTCACCGACGCGCTGTCCTGGCACTGGCTGTTCTTCATCAACGTCGTCCCCGGCCTTGCCGTCACCGCCGCGGCGCTGATCCTGATCGACTTCGACGCGCCGGACTGGTCGCTGTTTCGCAACTTCGACTGGGTCGGCCTCTTGTCGATGGCGGGCTTCCTCGGCGCGCTCGAGTACGTGCTCGAGGAGGGGCCGCGCAACGACTGGTTCGGCGACGACACCGTGCTGCTGATGGCCTGGATCTCCAGCCTCTCGGCCCTCGTCTTCTTCACGCGCGTGCTCACCGCGCGACAGCCCATCGTCGACCTGCGCGCCTTCTCCGACCGCAACTTCGGCCTCGGCAGCCTGTTCTCGTTCGTGGTCGGCATCGGGCTCTACGGCCTCACCTACCTCTATCCCGTCTATCTGGGCCAGGTGCGCGGCTACAACGCCCTGATGATCGGCGAGACCATGTTCGTCTCGGGCGTGGCCATGTTCCTCACCGCGCCGATCGCCGGCCGCCTGATGGGCAAGGTCGACCCCCGCTTCATGATGATCGCGGGCTTTCTGTCGTTTGCCGCCGGCACCTACTGGATGACCTACCTCACCAAGGACTGGGATTTCTGGGAGCTGTTCTGGCCGCAGGTGTTCCGCGGCTTCGGCCTGATGATGGCGATGATCCCGGTCAACAACATCTCGCTCGGCACGCTCCCGCCCGAGCGGGTCAAGAACGCCTCGGGCCTCTTCAATCTCATGCGCAACCTCGGCGGCGCGGTCGGCCTTGCCGCGCTGACGACGCTCCTCAACGACCGCACCGACCTGCACCTGGCCCGCCTGCACGAGGCCGTGACCTGGTCGCGCCCGCCCGTGCTCGAGATGCTGAACACCCTGACGCAGCGCTTCTCGAGCTTCGGCAGCGACGCCCGGCTGATGGCCGTCAAGCAGCTCAACCAGATCGTGCACCGCCAAGGTGTGGTGATGGCCTTTGCCGACGTGTTCATGGCGCTCACGGTGCTGTTCGTCGCCCTTGCGGTGCTCTCCCTCATCATCAAGCGCCCGCCCGCGATGCCCACTGCCGGCGGCCACTAGCCACCCGCCTCTCCCGACTTAAACCCTCTGCGCGCGTCTGGTAGGCTCTCGCCTGGGAGGTGCGGGACGCAGGGCCATGGCGGACGATTCGGCACAAGTGGAGCGCGCGGCGATCGTCGCGCGCGACTACGACGTCTTCATCTCCTATGCGCACGTCGACGCCGACCACGACGTGGCGAGCGCCTCGCGCCTTGCCGCCTGGCTCGACGATCTTGGCTATAGCGTCTGGTGGGACCGCAAGCTGATCGCCGGGCAGAAATGGCCCAGGGAGCTGAAGACCAAGATCGACCGCTCGGCCCGCGTCATCGTGCTGTGGTCGCCGCGGGCCGCGGTGTCGGAGTGGGTCGGCTTCGAGACCAAGCTCGCCGACGCCGAGGACAAGCTCGTTCCGCTCGTCATCGAGCCCCATCCCACGCCGGAGACCTGGGCCAGCACGCACCGCGTCGTGGTGGTGGACTTCGAGGCCCAGCAGCAGGCGATCCTCGACCTGCTGGCACTACCGTTGCCGGCAAAGCTCGCGCGCAGCGAGCGCGACGATGCCCGCGTCGCGATCGCCGAGCTGCCCACCGGCGCCGGCAAGCTGATCGGTCGCGACGATGAGCTGGCGGCCCTGCACGCGGCCTGGGACAGCACGGCACCGGGCGCCGACCCCGCGCAGAAAGCCAACGTCGTGGTGCTGCATGCCATCGGCGGCGCGGGCAAGACCGCGCTCATGCGCCGCTTCCTCGACGACCTCGCCGACCGGGGCTTTCCCGGCGCAGAGAAGGTGTTCGGCTGGTCGGCCTACAGCCAGGGCTCCGGCGAGGACCGCAACGTCAGCCCCGACAAGTTCCTCTCCGACGCGCTGCGCCACTTCGGCTGGGACGTCGACCGGGAGCCCATCAAGGACCAGCTGCAAAAGGGCCGCACGCTGGCGCGACTGGTGCGGGGCGGCCGCAACCTCTTCATCCTCGACGGGCTCGAGCCGCTGCAGGCCCCGCCCGAGGTCAACGGCGGCTACCTCAAGGACCGCGGCGTCGCCGCGCTCGTCAAGGAGCTGGCGGCGGACAATGCGGGGCTGCTGCTCATCACCTCGCGCCAGCAGCTCCCCGAGCTTGCGAGCGCCAATTCCCCGCGCGTGCTCGACGGCGCGCTCGAGGCGCTGTCGGCGACGGCCGGCGCCGAGCTGCTGGGCGAGCTCGGCGTGTGGGGCGCCCAGGAGGAGCTGGAGGCCGCCTCCGAGGAGCTGGAGGGCCACGCGCTCTCCCTCTCGCTCATCGGCACCTACCTCGACACCGTCTACGCCGGCGACGCGAGGAAGCGCGACCACTTCGATTTCTCCGACGCCGTCGCCGGGGCCGCCAAACAGGGCCAGCGCAAAGCCAGGCGCGCCCAGCACGTGATGGAGCGCTACGCCGCGCGCTTCGCCGAGATCGCAGCGGCCACCGGCGACGGCGGCGCCGAGCTGGCCATATTGCGCATGGTCGGCCTGTTCGACCGCCCCGCCCCGAAGGACGCCCTCGACGAGCTGTTGCGCGAGCCGGCGATCGCTGGCCTCACCGACGCGTTCCATGGGATCGACGTGCAGGAGCGCGAGGTGCGCTGGGCCTGGGCCGTGAGGCGCCTGCGCGCTTTGAAATTGCTCAACAGCGAGGACCCTCGCGACCCCGGCGCGCTGGACGCCCACCCCGTCGCACGCGAGCACTTCGCCGCCGAGCTGAGAGCCGCGGCGCCAGCCGCCTACACCGAGGCCCACAGCCGGCTCTATGATTTCTACCGCTACAAGGACTTGCCGCCAGCATTTCCGACGCCGGATGCATTCGCGGCACTTGGCCATCGCCGCAGGCTATCCGTGCAAATACGCGATCGCCAATCAACAAGCGCTGGCCGCTGGACACTGACCCAGGCGGTGATATCCCGCCCAATATCTCGCGCAATGCTCGACCAGAAGCCCGTAAGTGCGGCGGCCACGCTCATCAGCGCACCGTCCTTCGACACGGCGCTTGCCAAATCTCCTTCCAGGAAGATGAGGCGGGCATGCAGCCCTGCTTCGCAGCCATCACGCACGGCTGCGCCGCAGGGCGACATGAGGAGGCTTTCGCCGAGGTCTATCGGCCGCGGATCGCGCGCGGCAACGCCAACTTTGCGACAAGCAAGCTCGGGCTCTACGGTGCGGAGCTTTCCGCCGTCGCACAGTTTTTCGACCAGCCGTTCACCACGCCCTCGCCGCGACTCTCGCCCCCACACCAGGCACTCGTACTCAACTTCGCCGGCTTTCGCCTGCGCGCCCTCGGCCGGCTCGCGGAAGCTGTCCAGCCCTTCCAGGTCGCCGTGCAACTCCGTGTCGGTCAAGGAAACGAAGCGGCCGCTGCGAGAGAGGCAGTAAATCTGAGCGGACTCCTGTTGACCTTGGGTCGCATCGCCGAAGCAGAGCGCTTCGGCGCGGAAAGCGTGAGCCACGCCGACCGTAGTGGCGACGCCTTCCTACGAATGGCCAGTCGCGCCACTCACGCCGATGCGCTTCACCACTGTGGCGAGATCGAGCGCGCGACGGCGCTCTTTGCCGAGGCTGAGGGGTTACAGGCAGAGTGGCAACCCAGCCTGCCGCGGCTCTACTCGTTAGTGGGCTACACCTACTGCGACCTGCTGCTCACCCAGGTCGAAGCAAAACAAATCGTTGAGCGCGCACAATACATGCTCGATGCGGCTGCGATGGCGCAGGAAGCCTCCCTTCTCGATTTTGCTCTGTGCCATCTGGCATTGGGTCGCGCGCACGCGGCGTTGGCGCAACAAACCGCTTCTCCGCGCTTGCAGGGCGAGGAGACGCATGCTGCGCTCGCGACCCGTTACCTCGACGACGCCGTCGCGCGGCTGATCGAGGCCAACAGCGAAAACCACATCCCCCGCGGCTTCCTCGCCCGTGCCGCCCACCGCGGCTGGCTCTTCGCCACAACCGGCGACCCCACCCACCTCGCCGGCGCACAAGAAGATCTCGCCGACGCCGAGGAGATCGCCCGCCGCGACGAGCCCAACGGCGGGGCCATGCGGCTCTATCTGACAGACATCGCGCTGGAGCGCTGCCAGCTATCCCTCGCCGAGCTGCCGCCGGAGCTCACGGCCGCGCCCGTCGCAGTCGCCGCTGTGCAGGCGGAGTCGGCCGGCGGCCCGCACGAGAGCGATCCCGATCCGCAGCCCAGCGCACCAGCCGACGACTGGCAGGAGGGCATCGTCGACCTTCGCCGCGAGACGGCGGCCGCGCGCCCCGACGGCAGCCCGCCCGGCGTGACGCATGCCGAGCCCCCCGGTCCGCTGCGGCGCTGGGACATGTGGGCGTGGCTCGAGCAGGAGAAGGCCCGCGCCGCCGCAGCGCCGGAGCAGCAGGCTGCCGCTCCCGCTGGCGAGCCTCAATCCGCCGCGACTTCGCCTGCCCTCGCATCAGGATCGCCGGCGGCGACCTCTGCCCCCGAGGCACCGCTGCTCACGCCCGAGCACCTCGAGCTCATCCGTCAGGCCGAGGCGCACTGGCAGGACGCCGCCAAGCTCATCGAGGACACCGGCTACCACCGCCGCGACGGCGAGCGCGATGCGCTGCGCCGCATGCTCGACCGCCTCGCGTCGCTCTGATGCCGACGCCACCCACATTCGGCGATGGGGCGCCGCAGCCTTCCAATCAAGCCGCGCTCGCGGCCCGCGCGGGATGCGCACCGGCGAGCAGCGCCCGGATCTCTTTGGCCGGGAGCGGCGGACTGAAATAATAGCCCTGCATCTCCGTGCAGCCTTCGGCGCGCACGGCGGCAAGCTGCGCCTCCGTCTCCACGCCTTCGGCCGTGGTCGTGAGGCCCAGGCTCGTGCCCAGCCCCGCCACCGAGCGCACGATGGCGAGCGAGTCGCTCCCGCCGGCGCCCAGATCGCCGACGAAGCTGCGGTCGATCTTGATCTTGTCGAAGGGAAAGCTGCGCAGATAGCTGAGCGAGGAATAGCCCGTGCCGAAGTCATCGAGCGCCAGGCGCACGCCGAGGCCGTGCAGCCGGTTGAGCGTGCACAGCGCCTCCTTGCTGTTCTGCAGCAGCACGGTCTCGGTGATCTCGAGCTCCAGCCGCGAAGCCGGCAGCCCGCTGCGGCAAGCGCCGACAGCACGGACTGTGCGAGGGTGCCGACCCTGAAGTGCACGCCGGAGATGTTGACCGCCACCTTGATGGGGTCGGGCCAGCGCGCCGCCTCGGCGCAGGCCTGACGCAGGATCCAATCACTGATCGGCACGATCAGGCTGGTGTCCTCGGCCAGCGGCACGAACTCGGCCGGCGGGATGCTTCCCCGTGTCGGGTGCTGCCAGCGCAGCAGCGTCTCGCACCCCGTCACCTCGTCGCGCTCAAGGTTGACGAACGGTTGGTAGACCAGCTCGAACTCGCCGTTGGCGAGCGCGTCGCGCAGGTCGCTCTCGAGCAGGCGGCGGGCCTGCATGCGCTGATCCATCTCGGGCTCGAAGAAGCGATACTGGCCGCGCCCGTCGCTCTTGGCGCGGTAGAGGGCGAGCTCGGCATTCTTGAGCAGGTCGTCGGCATTGCTGCCGTCGCCGGGAGCCACCGCGATGCCGATACTGGCGGCGATCACGGCGTGGTGCTCGCCGAGCTCGAACGGGGCGACCATGGCGTCGCTGATGAGCTTGGCCAGCGCTCCGGCCTCCGCCGCCGGGTCGGCGGCAAACTTGATGATCGCGAACTCGTCGCCGCCGAGCCGCGCCACGATCTCGGCCTCGCCCGCGCATACGGTGAGCCGGCTGGCCATGCTCCTGAGCAGGGCATCGCCGATCGGGTGGCCCAGCGTATCGTTCACGTCCTTGAAGCGGTCTAGGTCGAGCATCAGCACCGCGAGCCGCCCCCCCGAGCGATGTCCGGGGGCCAGCGCCTCGGCGAGCCGGTCGCGCAGCAGCGTGCGGTTGGGCAGGTCGGTGAGCGTGTCATGGTGGGCGATGTGGGCGAGCCGTGCCTCGACGCGGCGCAGCTCGGTAATATCCTCGAGGGTGGCGACCCACCCGCCGTCGGGCATCGGCTGATGCGCCGTGGCGATGATGCGGCCATCGCTCAGCTCCTGCACGTCGGTGGTGGCGACAGTCTCACCGGCCCTGACGAGGCGCGCCCGGATATATTCCTCGGAGCTGCCGCAGCCGTAGATGCCACGGGCAACGCGGTAAGCCAGGATCTGGCGCAGCTCCGTCCCCGGGCTCACCTGCTCGGCCGTCAGGCCGAACATCTCGGCGTAGCGGCGGTTGCAGACGATGAGGCGCTGGGCGCCGTCGAACATGCAGATGCCCTGCGACATGTTCTCGAGCGCGGCGTCGAAGCGCTGGTTCTGCCCGGTGAGCTCCGCGTCCCGCCGGTCAAGCTCGGCCAGCGTCGCCTCGGCCCTGGCGCGGGCGGCGGCGGCCTCCTCGAGATGGCGCCCTGCCGCATCGAGCGCTTCGGCGTAGTCGCACGCGTGCGCCGACCGCGCCAGCAGCTGCCGCGCGTTGCGCGTGGCCACGACCAGGAACGCAACGAGCGCGGCCAGCGCCACTACCCGCTCCACCTGCGCACCGATCAGGATTCGGTGGGACGCGAGATGCTCGGCATAGTCGCGCACCGGCTGCGCGTTGCTGTCGCTGATGATCGTCGCGCAGGCGAGAATGGTCCAGCCCAGCACCGCCACCACGCCAGTCGTCAGCACAGGGCGGGGATGGAACCTGAGAGCCCGCAGCGCCACGACAGCGAGCAGGAGCGCCTGCGAGGGCGCCCTGAGGACTGCGCCGGCCGGGTGGCCATGGAAGTACTGATAGCCCCAGATCAAGGATAGGAAGATCGCGACGTCGGCAAAGTTCAGCGCGTCGAGCACGCGCTCGGGAAGCTTGCTCCCCTCGGTCAGGTAGAGGCGAAGGGCCGAGCTGGCGGCCAACAGCGACAGCGTGAGGATCACCCAGGGGCTGGCCGACAGGCTCGCGTAGGGACCGGCTTCGGCGCCAGGCACTTCGAAGCGCTGGCCGATCTGCGCGATGATATGCAGGGACAGGATGAATAACGCGATGGCGCCTTGCGCCAGCGCGATGGACCGCTCGCCGTTCACATCGTGGGCGAACAGGACCTTGCGCAGGCGTTCCGAGGTCGGCACCAGGCTCCGACGTTCGCCATTGCCCCGGCGCGCGCGCAGAGCCTCCGGCTCGGTTGGCGCCGCAAGGCGTTCCATCTGCGCATCTGTGCTTTCGGCTGCTCCCATCCGGTCCTCGAGCACGACACCTGGGCCGGTGCAAGTCTATCGGCGCCGGCAATCCGCCGGCACCACAACCGATACCCTACTGCGCATTCGTAAATTAATGAGCCCATGCTCCGTAGCCTGCGTGGTTGTGCCCCACCGCCAACACACGTCGATGAAGGCCGAAAGATGCGCGATTTCAGCTCTCACCTTGCGGCTCTGCCACGGGTTCGTGCGCGGGGCGAAATGGTTACCGCGCTTGCAGCTGTGTCTTGCAGACGCCACACCGGCTGTCTTCGCATGCCGGCCCGGGCTCGAGATTTGGCAAACAAGCGGCGGGCTCGAAGGGCTCGCACAAGCCTGGGCTCAGCCGCGAGGAGCGCTGCAGGGAAGCCCGAGGGCGCCGATCGAAAATTCTGCCCCTCGATTGCGCCAGACGCCAAGCTGTGGCCTAATTAAGAATTAGAAAAATGACAGACCGGACAGGGCGGTGCGGCGTGCCGACCCAGCCGGGTCAGGAGGAGGCCCCATGTTTTCATTGTTTCGCAAATCACAGGCCCCTGCCGCATCGGGGGCGCCGCAGACTTCACCGCAAACGCCCAAATCCACCGGGGAGAGCAGCACGATGAAAGTCGCCATGACGGTGAACGGCAAGGCCGCCAGCGCCGACATCGATCCCAGAACGCTTCTCGTGCAGTTCCTGCGCGAGAACCTGCGGCTCACCGGCACGCATGTGGGCTGCGACACCAGCCAGTGCGGCGCGTGCGTGGTGCACCTCGACGGCAAGGCCGTCAAATCCTGCACGGTGCTCGCGGCCTCCTGCGACGGCTCGCGAGTGACGACCATCGAAGGGCTCGCCCAGGACGGCAGGCTGCACCCCATGCAGGAGGCCTTCCGCCAGCACCACGGCCTGCAGTGCGGTTTCTGCACCCCCGGCATGATCATGGCCGCCGTCGATCTCGCAACCCACAAGGGCGGCAACCTCGACGAGCAGACCGTGCGCGAGGGACTCGAGGGCAACTTGTGCCGCTGCACGGGCTACCACAACATCGTCGCCGCCGTGCGCGCTGGAGCCGCTGCCATGGGCAGCGTGCGCCAGGCCGCCGAATAGTTGGAGATTCCCGAGCCTGCCGGCTGCGACCGCTGCTGGCGCAAGTGAACCTTTCAAGAGAAGAACTCGAGGAGGAAACCCGTGACCGCAACCGGCATCGGCGCTTCCGTCAAGCGCAAGGAAGACCAGCGCTTCATTACTGGCAAGGGCCAATACACCGACGATATCAACCGCCCCGGCCAGACCTGGGCCGTGTTCGTGCGCTCGCCGCACGCCCACGCCGCCCTCAAGAAGATCGATGCCTCCGCAGCGTTGAAGTCGCCGGGCTGCCTCGCCGTCCTCACCGGCGAAGACATCGCCAAGGACAAGGTCGGCCCCCTCATCTGCGGCTGGATGATCCATTCCAAGGACGGCTCGCCGATGAAGGCAGGGGTCCATCCGGCGCTGGCCCAGGGCAAAGTGCGCTATGTCGGCGACCACGTTGCCGTGGTCATCGCCGAGACGCTGGCGCAGGCCAAGGATGCGGCCGAGCTGGTCGGGGTCGACTACGACGTGCTGCCCGCCGCGGCCGATGTGGCGACCGCGCAGAATGCCGGCCAGCCGCAGATCCATGCCGAGGCCCCCGGCAACACCGTCTACCAGTGGCACCTGGGCGACAAGGACAAGACCGACGCCGCCTTCGCCGCCGCCAAGCACGTCACCAAGATCGAGCTCACCAACAACCGGCTGATCCCCAACGCGATCGAGCCGCGCGCGGCGATCGGCGACTACGACTCCGGCCAGGAGAGCTTCACCCTCTACACCACGAGCCAGAACCCGCACGTCGCTCGCCTCGTGCTGGCCGCCTTCATCGGGCTCGCGCCGGAGCACAAGCTACGTGTGATCGCACCCGACGTCGGCGGCGGCTTCGGCTCCAAGATCTTCATCTATGCCGAGGAGACCGTGTGCCTTTGGGCGTCCAAGAAGGTTGGCCGGCCTGTGAAGTGGGTGGCCGAGCGCAGCGAGTCCTTCCTCGCCGACGCGCACGGCCGCGATCACGCCACCGTGGCCGAGCTCGCTGTCGACGGCGACGGCAAGATCCTGGCGCTGCGGGCCAAGACCAAGGCCAACCTCGGCGGCTATCTGTCGACGTTTGCCTCCTCGGTGCCGACCTATCTCTATGCGCCGCTGCTGTCGGGCCAGTACGACATCCCCGCCATCTACTGCGAGGTCGACGGCGTCTACACCAACACCGCGCCCGTCGATGCCTACCGCGGCGCCGGCCGGCCGGAGGCGACCTTCGTCGTCGAGCGCCTGGTCGAGGTGGCGGCGCGCCAGACCGGGCAGGACCCGGCAGAGTTCCGCCGCAAGAACTTCATCAGGAGCTTCCCGCACCAAACGCCAGTGATCATGGCCTACGACGCTGGCGACTACGAAGCCTGCCTCAACAAGGCGCTGGAGCTCGCCGACAAGAAGGGCTTCGCGACGCGCAAGGCGCTGAGCGCCAAGGCTGGCAAGCTGCGCGGGCTCGGCTACTCGGCCTACATCGAGGCCTGCGGCATCGCGCCGAGCGCAGCCGTCGGCTCGCTCGGCGCCGGCGTCGGCCTGTGGGAGTTGGCGGAAGTGCGTGTCAACCCGACGGGCTCCGTCGAGGTGCTGACCGGCTCGCACAGCCACGGCCAGGGTCACGAGACCACGTTCGCCCAGCTCGTCTCCCAGCGGCTCGGCATCCCCATCGAGCAGATCACCGTCGTGCACGGCGACACCGACAAGGTGCAGTTCGGCATGGGCACCTATGGCTCGCGCTCGGGGGCGGTCGGCATGTCCGCGATCTACTACGCCATCGACAAGGTGATCGTGAAAGCCAAGAAGGTGGCGGGCTTCGTGCTGGAGGTGGCGGCCGACACCGTCGACTTCAAGGAGGGCATCTTCTCGAGCTCGGCCACCAACAAGACGCTGACCTTCCCGGAGGTGGCGCTGCAGGCCTACATCGCCCACAAGTTCACGGGGGCGCAGCTGGAGCCGGGAACTCAAGGAAGGCGCCTTCTTCGATCCCACCAACTTCACCTTCCCCTCCGGCGTTCATGTCTGCGAGGTCGAGATCGACCCCGAGACGGGCACCACCCGCATCGATCGGTGGACCGCGGTGGACGACTTCGGGTCCCTCATCAACCCGATGATCGTAGAGGGCCAGGTGCACGGCGGCATCGCCCAGGGCGTCGGCCAGGCGCTGCTGGAAGGCGCCGTCTACGACAAGGAGGGCCAGCTCGTCACGGCAAGCTACATGGACTACACCATGCCGCGCGCGGGCGACTTCCCGACTTTTCAGGTGGCGATGACCAACACGCCCTGCCCCTCCAACCCGCTGGGAGTGAAGGGCTGCGGCGAGGCTGGCGCCATTGCCGCGCCCGCCGCCGTCATCAACGCGATCACGGACGCGCTGGGCCACGAGGACATCGCCATGCCGGCGACGCCGATCGCGGTCTGGAAGGCCGCTCAGAAGGCAACCACCAAGATGGCCGCCGAATAGGGAGACGCCCCATGTACGCTTTCCAGTATCACCGCCCGCAGTCGGTGGCCGATGCGGCCAGGCTCCTGGCGGCCGGCGGCGACGCCAAGCTGCTCGCCGGCGGACACACCTTGCTGCCCACCATGAAGCTGCGGCTCGCCAGCCCCAAGGTCATCGTCGACCTGAGCCGCGTGGCCGAGCTCAAGGGCATCGACAAGAAGGGCAACGCGCTCGTGATCGGCGCCATGACCACGCACGCCGAGGTGGCAGCCTCGCCGGTGGTGCGCGGCGCCATCGCCGGCCTCGTCGACGTCGCCGCCGGCATTGGCGACCAGCACGTGAGGAACCGCGGCACCATCGGCGGCTCCGTCGCCAACAACGATCCCGCCGCCGACTATCCTGCAGCCGTGCTGGCGCTTGGCGCCACCATCGCCACCAACAAGCGCGAGATCAAGGCCGACGATTTCTTCAAGGGCCTGTTCGCAACCGCGCTCGGCGACGGCGAGATCATCACCCGCATCTCCTTCCCGGTGCCCGGCAAGTTCGCCTACATGAAGTTCGCCAACCCCGCCTCCCGCTACGCGCTCGTCGGCGTCGCCGTGGCGCAGAACGGCCGGGACGTGCGCGTCGCCGTGACGGGGGCCGGCAGCAACGGCGTGTTCCGCCACAAGGCGGCGGAGGCGGCGCTGGCGCAGACCTGGTCGCCCCAGGCCCTGGCCGGCCTGGCCACCAACGCCGCCGACATGATGAGCGACATCCACGCCGATGCGCCCTATCGCGCCCATCTCGTCGGCGTGATGGCCCGCCGCGCCGTGGCCAAGGCCGGGTAGAATCCCCTCTCCCCGTCTTCACGGGGAGAGGTGGGAAATGGAGATGTCCAAATGGCCGTGACCATGTCTGGCGAGGTGGTGCTGCCGGCCGACAAGGCCACCGTGTGGACACGCCTCAATGACGCCGAGACGCTGAAAGCCTCCATCCCCGGCTGCGAGAGCCTGGACAAGCTCTCCGACACCGAGCTGCAGGCCGTGGCCAAGATCAAGATCGGCCCCGTCAGCGCACGCTTCAAGGGCAAGGTCAACCTCACGGACCTGGACCCGCCCAACAGCTACCGCATCTCCGGCCAGGGCGACGGCGGCATCGCGGGCTTCGCCAAGGGCGGCGCCAACGTGAAGCTCACGGACGCCGATGGCGGCGGCACGACGCTCCACTACGACGTCGACGCCCAGATCGGCGGCAAGATCGCCCAGCTCGGCGGCCGATTGATCAACTCGACCGCCAAGAAGCTCGCCGACGAGTTCTTCGCCAACTTCGCCAAGGCGCTGGGCGGAACCTGACCGGCCAGCTACTTCACCAGGCCCAGCAGACGCGGCACGACCAGCGTGATGCCCGGGACGAAGGCCACCAGCAAGAGCGCCACGACAATTGCCGCGAGGAACGGCAGCAGCGGCCTGATGAGCTTTTCCATGGACAGGCCGCTGATGGCCATGCCCACGAACAGGCACAGGCCCACCGGCGGCGTGATGTGGCCGACGGCCGAGGCGATCACGCACACCATGCCGAAGTGGATGGGATGTACGCCGATCGACTGCGCCACGGGCAGCAGCACCGGCACCGTGACGAGGATGATCTCCGACGGCGTCAGGAACGTGCCGAGCAGCAGGTAGAGCAGGATCACCAGCGAGATGAACAGCCACCAGTCCGGCGCGATCACCGCGATGGCCTCGGCCACCCTGAAGGGGAACTTGGAGAAGGTGAGCACCCAGCCGAAGGCGCCGACGAAGCCGATGATGAGGCCGATCACGCCGGAGAGGCGCGCCGAATCGGCAAAGATCTGCGGCAGCTCGCTGAGCGCCGGCTCGCCGTAGAAGAGCGGCGGCACGACCAGGGCGTAGACCACGGCCACGGCGGCCGCCTCGGTCGGCGTGAACACGCCGAACAGGATGCCACCCATGATCACCACGGGGATCATCAGCGCCGGCAACGCGTTGAGGAGCGCGGAGAAGAACTGGCGTGCCGTCGGCGGCGCCTCCTTGGGATAGTTGCGCTTGCGCGCGATGACGAACACCGGAACGAACATGCCGCAGCCCACCAGCAGGCCCGGCACGATGCCGGCCGCGAACATGGCCGCCACCGATTCCTCCGCCATCCATGCGTAGATCACGGCGATGATGGAGGGCGGAATGATCGGTGCGACCACCGCTGCGCTGACCGAAAGCGCGGTCGCAAAGTCGAGGTCGTAGCCCTTGCGCACCATCTGCGGGATCAGCACCGTTCCCAGCGCCGAGACGTCGGCCACCGCCGAGCCCGAGATGCCACCGAAAAACATGCTGTCGACGACGTTGACGTAGGCAAGCCCGCCGCGAAAACGGCCCACCATCGCGGTGGCGAGGTCGATCAGCACGTGGGCGACGCCGCCGCGCGCCGCGATGTTGCCGGCCAGGATGAAGAGCGGGGCCGACAGCAGCAGATAGGAGTCCGACAAGAGGCCCACGAAGCGGGTCGGGACGATGATGGGGTTGAGCGCCGGGAAGAACATCGCCGCGCCCAGCGCGCCCACCCCCATGGCAATGCTGATCGGCATGCCGAGCAGGATGAAGGCCACGAAAATGATCAGGAGCGTTTCGGCCATAGCCCTCTCGCGGCGACAGCGATGTTGCGCAGCATGGGCAGGATGATGAGGGCCGCGCCGACCGGAACCGCCGCGTACACCCAGCCTAGGGGAAGCCCCAGCCCGGCGCTGGTCTGCAACTGGGAATTCGGGACCAGCACGAGGCTCAGCTTGATCAGGTAGAGGAACAGGGCAATGCCGGTGGCATTGGTGAAGATGAGCACGGCGGCGCGCGTGCGCGGCCCGAGCAGGTTGACGAAATAGTCGAGGGTGGTGTGCTGGGCGCGGTGCATGGCCGCTGCCGCGCCGATCATCACCAGCCACACGAACAGGAAGCGCGGCACCTCCTCCAGGCCATCGATGCCGGCCCGCCCGAGAAAGCGGAGCACGACCTGCAGGAAGACGGCTGCCGCCATGACCGCCAGGATCAGCCCGCCGATGTGGCCGAGGGCGTCATAGGCGAAGGTCCACGCCCGCGCGCCGGGCCTTCGGCCCGCAGGGTCTCCGCTCGCGTCGGCGGACATGGGCTACTTGACGGCCAGGATGAAGTCGACGATCCGCTTGGCGTCCTTGCCGGCTGGCGTGGCGTAGAAATCCTCATACACGCTTGCCGTAGCCTGCCGGAACGGCGCCGCATCGGGCTTGGTGATGGTGACGCCCTTGGCCCTGACCTGATCCTGGATCGACTTGTCCTCGTCGAGGATGAACTTGCGGTTGAAGGCCTTGGCATGCGCCCAAGCCTCCATGATGGCCTTCTGGCCCGCCGCATCCTGCTTCGCCCACGACGCCTTCGACATGATCAGCGCCACCGCCTGGTGGGTGTGGCGCACGTCGGCCACGTACTTGACGATGTCGTAGAACTTGTTGTGGTAGAAGGTGTTCACGCCGCCTTCGGCGAAATCGATGACATGGGTCTGCAGCGCCGTTGCCACCTCCGGGAAGGCAATGGGCGTGGAGATCATGCCCAGCGCCTTGAAGGTGGCGACCAGGATCTTGTCCTCCTGCACGCGCACCTTCTTGCCCTTCACGTCGGCCAGCGAGTTGATGGCGGAGTGGCCGTAGATGCCGCGATAGCCGGCAGCGATGAAGCCGATCAGCTTGAAGCCTTTCTTGTCGAGCACGGCCTCGTAGTACTTGGTGATGGTGTCGCTGCCATCGAGCGCCTTGAACACGTGGTCGTAGTCGCGAAAAATGTAGGGCAGCTGGAACACGCTCATTTCCGGGACCAGCGTCGACAGCGGCGCGGTGGTGATGGGCCCGAAGTCGACGGCGCCAAGCTGGATCTGCTGGGCCACCTCGCGCTCGCCGCCGAGCGCGCCGGAGTGGTGATGGGCGACCTTGATCTTGCCGTTCGTCAGCTCGGCCAGCTTGTCGATGAACTGCTGGGCGGCCTGCGAGGTGCCGTGCTTGGGCGGGTTGACGTTGCCCATGCTCAGGTTCTGCTGCTGAGCCAGGACGGCGCTTGCGCCAACCGCAACCACCGACGCGACAACGGCAATCCGGGCTCCAGCGAGCCGCAGCGATCGCAAGCACAGCATTGAATTCCTCCCCGTGCCGCGGTCCGATAGTTGCACGGACGGGGTGCAACCGCGCGTGCTGCCACCGTCCCTCGAGGCTGCGGTCATGGAAAGCTCGAACCGATCCCCCACTCCATCCTCGGCGAGGCGATCGATGGCGGTCAAGCCGGATTATTGCCGACGGCGGACTGCTCGGCGCCACGACGGCGGTGGCGACGGTAAAGAGACGTCCAACCCCGGAGCGAATGTCGGCGGGCGTCTGTTGCCGGCTAGCCGAGCAGGGCCAGAGCGCCCGCGAATGCCAGTCCAGCGACGACCGTCGCCGTCAGAGACAGCAGAAATACCCATCGGCGCCGGGCAACGAGGCGTCTCCCCTCCTCCTTCAACCAGTCACGGACAAAATCCATTGTCGGCCAGAGGTGCTCGGCGCCAAAGGCATGAAACGCATCTCTGCCTTCCCGCCGATGGCGAAGGTAGGCCAGAAGCGCTTTGCGGAAGCCCATCCGCTTGAGCGCCAATCGCGCGCGAGCATCCGCCTCCACCTTGGCCACGATCAACGGCAGAGCGCGATCTGCTCGCGGCACGTAGCTGCCCTCCGGTGATGGCAGGTCCTGCTGCACATCCTCGGGTCGTGGCTGTCGTGCCTTGGAGAACAGCGCCTGGAGCATGGCCGCCTACCGAATACGGATTTGGACCGACGGCTCCCGCTCACCGCGCCCGCACTCAACACGACAAATGAGGACGTACTGCAGCGCGTCCTCACATTCGCTCTCGGCTGTTGCGTGTCGGTCACGGGCGCGTGGGCGGAGTTTGGAGGTCGCTGCAAAACACGATGCTGCCCCAAGCGTTGCCGATTGTGCGTGCGCCAGATTGCTGGCCAACGACCAGAGGGGGTCCTGACATGCCCGACAACACGTCGATCGAAATCAATGTTGATACGTTCAGCGAGGGCGACGGCTACTTCGTCAGAACGGAAGCGAGCACCCGATGGGTTGGCGTGCGGGGGCCGTTTGCCGATCTGCAGACCGCCCAGCGGCAGAAGGCCGATCAGCTCGCATCCTCCAAGCAGGCATCTGCGGTCCTCGAGCAGGAGCTACGGCGCGTAATGGCGGCGATGGCCTCGCCTCGGTCGTAGCGTCCTGACGAATCCACCCGCGGCCGCGCAGAACGATCGCCATCTGCGCGGCTGGCACCCAAACGTGTGCGCTACCGCCAGAAGAGCCAGCCGGCGGTGCGCGTCGACGTCTCCAAGCAAACTACTAAACCGCTCGAAGCCTCACGCGGCGGTGCTGAGAGTTCGGAGCTCCGGCGCCTGCACGGTCGTCTGGCTCCTGCTGTCCACCACCGAGTTCAGATCCGCTTCCGAGGCAGCCCTGCGGCTGCGGCCTTCGAACATGGCACCCTGCTCGATCGCGAGCGCCATGTGATGCACATCCCCTTGGACATGGGAGGAGGCTTGCAGTGCAACCGTTCTTCCGCAGACGACGCCGGAAACCACCCCGCGAACGATCACCTGCTGGCCCGCCACCATGCCCGTCACCTTGCCCCGCTCGCCGACGATGACCTCGGCGCCTTGGACGTCGCCTTCGATCTCGCCGTCGACCTGCAGCACTCCGCGACCGACGATCTTCAACCCCTGACCAACGATCTTGAGATCATTGCCGATCACAGATCTGTCGAGGTTTTGAGGGGAGGCCGCGCGCTGCTGGGAGGCATGGGCGGCAGTTGCGTTGGGCGAACGCGGTTCGAGCCTTCTCGGCTCGACCGAAGAGGTACGCGTGAACATGAGACCCCCGAGGGAAAAAGCCATCCCGCCCCGCAGCATCGCAGCACGCATCCGTGGTAGAAATATGTCGCGCGCGAGCATAGCCCGTAGCTGCGAACCAATTCGCGAGTCTCGATGATGAGCCCAACCCCGAGGATCAAGCTCGAGCGGATCGAGCGTTTCGAGCGCGACTTCAAGCTGCGGCTGCCGTTCCGGTTCGGCGTGATCACCGTCACCGAGGGTACGCAGGCCGTGATCCGCGCCACCATCGCACTCGAGGACGGCCGCACGGCCGCCGGCGTTGCCGCCGAGACGCTCGCCGCAAAGTGGTTCGACAAGAGCCCCGCCTTCAGCGACGCGCAGAACGTGGAGCAGCTGCGACAGGCGCTGGGGCTCGCCGCCGATCTCTATCGCGCGCGCGGTTGGAGCACGCCGTTCGGCCTCTATGCCGGCACCTACAGGGAGCAGTTGGCCCGTGGCGCCGACCTCGGCCTCGTGCCGCTGGTTGCCTCCTATGGCCCCGCACTCCTCGACCGCGCCATCCTCGACGCGCTGGGACGGGCAACGGCGCTCCCCTTCGCCGACCTGATCCGCCGCAATCTCGCGGGCATCGGGCAGAGCGATCTGACGCCCGACCTTGCCGGCTACGATATCGCGGAGTTCCTGGCGGGTTTGCGGCCCGGCAATACGATCGCCGTGCGCCACACAGTCGGCCTCGTCGATCCGATCGTGGCGGGGGACCAGAAACCTGGAGAGCGCGTCGGTGACGGCCTGCCCGAGACGCTCGAGGAGGTCGTGCGCCACTATCGGGGCCGCTACTACAAGCTCAAGGTCGGCGGAGACGTGGCGGCCGATCTCGCCCGCCTCACGCGCATTGCCGGTGTGCTCGACCGCGAGGCCGGCGACTACCGCGCCACGCTCGACGGCAACGAGCAGTACGACAGCGTCGAAGGCATCGCCGAGCTGTGGCGGCGCATGCACGAGACGCCGGCGCTCGCCCGCCTCGTCGCGGCCACGCTGTTCATCGAGCAGCCCATCAAGCGCGCCTCGGCCCTCGAGAAGCCGGTCGATGCGCTGGCCAAGCTCAAGCCGCTCATCATCGACGAGTCCGACGGCGAGCTTGGCGCCTTCCCGACCGCGCTGCGGCTCGGCTACAGCGGCGTTTCCAGCAAGAACTGCAAGGGTCTCTACAAATCGATCCTGAACGCCGCGCGTATCGCCCGCCTCAATGCGCAGGCCGGCGCGCAAAAATACTTCATGTCGGCGGAGGACCTCACCACGCTCGCCGGCGTCAGCGTGCAGCAGGACCTGGCGCTGGTGTCGCTCCTGGGGCTCACTCACGTCGAGCGCAACGGCCACCATTTCATCGACGGCATGTCGTTCGCCCCCGAGAGCGAGCAGTCAGCCTTTGCCCGCGCACACCCCGATCTCTACGACCGCTCGCACGGCCCTGCGCGGCTGCGCATCGACGCGGGCATGCTGGCGCTGGGATCGCTGGCATGCCCCGGCTTTGCGGTGGCGGCCGACCTGGACTTCCCCGCCATGCGGCCGATGCCGGCGCCACGCAAGGAGCGCATCGCGCCCGCGTCCCCCGAGAAGCTGCCATGACAGCCGCCCCGTCCCTCCCCGATCGCTTCGAGAGCGAGGCGGCGCTCGAGGATTTCATGACGGCGCCGACGCCCGAGCTCGTCGCCGATCTCGCCGCCGTCGCAGGCGACATCCTCGTGCTCGGCGTCGCCGGCAAGATGGGACCGACGCTGGCACGGATGGCCAAGCGGGCGGCGCCGGGACAAGCGCGTCGTCGGCGTGGCGCGCTTCTCCGACGCCGCCGTGCGCGATAGGCTCGAGAGCGCCGGCATCGAGACGATCCAATGCGATCTCCTCGACCGGGGCGCGGTCGCGGCGCTGCCGAAGCTCGGCAACGTCGTCTTCATGGCGGCCATGAAATTCGGGGCCAGCGGCAACCCCGCGCTGACCTGGGCCCTCAACGTGCATGCGCCGGCAATCGTGGCCGAGACCTTCGCCGGCTCGCGCATCGTCGTCTTCTCGACGGGATGCGTCTATCCGTTCGTGCCCGTCGACGGCGGCGGCGCCACCGAGGAAACGCCCGCCGTGCCGCCGCCCGGCGACTATGCCAACTCCTGCGTCGGCCGCGAGCGCATGTTCGAGCATTTCTCCGCGCGGCTCGGCACGCCCGGCCGCCTCGTGCGCCTCAACTACGCAATCGACATGCGCTACGGCGTGCTGCACGACATCGCCGCGCAAGGTGCGCGACGGCGAACCGATCGACCTCGCCATGGGCCACGTCAACGTCATCTGGCAGGGCGATGCCAGCGCCGTCGCGCTGCGCTGCCTCGCCCGCGCGACGCAACCGACAACGCCGCTCAACGTCACCGGCCCCGAGACCATCGCCGTGCGCTGGCTAGCGGAGGAGTTCGGACTTCGTTTCGACCGCAAACCACGGCTGACGGGCAGCGAGGCGCCCACCGGCTGGATCAACAATGCCCAGCGCATGGTGGCTGAGCTCGGGCCCCCGCGGGTGCCGCTCGCGCGCATGATCGCGTGGACCGCGGACTGGCTCTCTCGCGGCGGCGCGAGCCTCGGCAAGCCCACCCACTACGAGGTGCGCGATGGCCGGTTCTGACGTGTCGGCCGAACCCGGGTTGCAGATCGAGGCGCTCGAGGCCCGCCACGCCGAGGGTGCTGCGCCGCTGTCGGTGGAGGCGGGCTGGAACCAAGTTGCGGCCGACTGGCGCCTCATGCTGGGCAAGGGCCGCGGGTTCGGCATCCGCGAGGCCACGGGGCAGTGGATCGCAAGCGCGCTGGTGCTGCCGCTGGGGCCTGCCATCTCCTGGATCAGCATGGTGCTGGTGACCAGCTCCGCGCGCCGGCAAGGGCATGGCTCCCGGCTCCTGCAGCGCTGCCTTGCCGAGATCGCAGCAAGCGGCGTCACCGCGGGCCTCGATGCCACCGAGCTCGGCCGGCCGGTCTATCTGCCGCTCGGCTTTCGCGACGTCTATCCCCTCTCGCGCTGGCGCGCCGAAGCCGGCGTGCGGCCTGCGACCGACCCGCCGCCGGGCGTGCGCGTGCGCCCCGCGACGGGGCAGGACCTCGCGCAGATCACTGCGCTGGACGGCGCCCGCTCGGGCTTTGCCCGGGGGCACATCCTCGCCCATCTCCTCTCGCGCGCGCCCGCGTCGGCTCACGTAGCCGAGCACGCCGACGGGCGCCTCGTCGGCTACGTGCTAGGCCGCGACGGCCACGCCGCCACGCACATCGGCCCGGTCGTGGCCGACGGCGAGCCGATCGGCCTTGCTCTGTTGTCGCGAGCCATGGCGGCTACCGATGGAGCGGGTGATCCTCGATGTGCCCGACCGCCACGCCGCGATCAGGGCCTGGCTCGCGGGTCTAGGGCGCCGTCGCGCCGCGCACCTTCACGCGCATGCTGCGCGGGCCCTGCCCCGCTGTCGAGGATGCGTCCGGCGTCTTCGCTCTCGCCGGGCCGGAGTTGGCCTGACCCGCGTGCTCGAGGAGACGCTGATGCCTGGCGCCCATTGGTCCGACATCCCCGCCGACGTGCTGGCCGTGCTGCGGCGCGGCGTGGTCATCCCGGCCCATCCCCTGGCGCTCGACGCAACGCGCCAGTTCGACCGCCGCTCGCAGCGGGCGCTGTCGCGCTACTACATCGATGCCGGCGCCGGCGGCCTGGCCGTTGGCGTGCACGCCACACAGTTCCAGATCCGCCAAGTCGGTCTCTTCCGCCCCGTGCTGGAGCTTGCCGCCGAGACGGCGGCCGCCTGGGCCAAGCGCCCGCTGGTCATGATCGCCGGCGTGGTCGGCAAGACGGCACAGGCCATCGAGGAGGCGCGCATCGCGCGCGCACTTGGCTATCATGCGGTGCTGCTGGGCCTCGGTGCCATGCAGCGGCGCGAGCGAGGACGAGATCATCGAGCACTGCGCCGCGATCGCACGCGAGATGCCGACTGATCGGCTTCTACCTGCAGACGGCGGTTGGCGGCATCCCGCTCTCGCGCGCCTTCTGGACCCGCTTTGCCGCGCATCGACAACGTCATCGCCATCAAGGTCGCTCCCTTCAACCGCTACAAGACGCTCGACGTGGCCTTCGGCGTGGCCGGCGCCGGCGCCGAGGAGCGCATCACCCTTTACACGGGCAACGACGACCACATCGTCGCCGACCTCGCCACGCCGCTCACCATCCGCCACGCCGGCAGGGAGGTCACGCTGCGCTTCAAGGGCGGCCTCCTCGGCCACTGGAGCGTGTGGGTGAAATCGGCCGTAGCGCTGCTGGAGCGGGTGCACGGCTGCGCCGGCAGCAGGCGCGATCCCCGAGGGCGTGCTTGCATTGGATGCCATGGTGACGGACTGCAACGCCGTCATCTTCGACGTCGCAAACGATTTTCTCGGCTGCATCCCCGGCTGTCACGAGATCCTGCGCCGGCAGGGCCTCGTGCAGACCGTCCATTGCCTCGATCCAAAGGAAGTCCTCAGTCCGGGTCAGGCGGCCGGCATCGACCGCCTCTACGCCACCTACCCTGAGTTTGTCGACGACGCGTTCGTGGCGAGCAACCTCGAGAGATGGCGGCAGTAGCGCCGATGCCGGGGCACGCCCCGGCACGGCAGAGTAGCGGCTAGTCGATATCGATGCCGTAGGACTTCAGCTGCCTCTTGACCTCTCCGGGCACGGCGGGCGCGCGGACATTGCCGTCCTCATCGATGTAGCGCCGCGGGTTGGCGGCCCGCCTCGCCGCCTTGCCCGCCGGCTCGTCCGCACGGCGCCTGGCCGACGCTTTCGTGGCAGGCTTGTCGCTGTCTGCCGTCAGGCCGGCGCACGGGATGGACTTGAACTCGACCCTGCGGTCGAGCGCATCGCTGGCGTCGTCCCTGCCGGTGCCGACGATCAGCTGGCGCGAGCCGACGCCGGTAGCAACGTACCGCCGGGTGACCCCTGCCGGTCGCATCGCCGAGACGATCGCGCACGTACTGGGCCCGCTGCAGCGACAGCCGCTCGTTGAGGGCGACCGTGCCGGTGGCGCTCGTGTGACCGGCCACCTCCAGGCACTTGTCGGCCGTAGCGGTCCGCCTCGCGATCTCCTGCACCCACATGTCGTACTGCGGCCTCACCGCCTTGTCGGTCGTGAACTGCGCGGAGTTCGGACGGAACAGAAACTTCACGGCCATGCGTTCCGCGTTCAGTCCATTGTCGACCACGCGATCGAACGCTTCACGGGCCGCCTCGCGGCGGTTGAGCTTCCAGTTCGCGAGATAGAGGCCGTTGTAGACGCGCAGCTGCTCGCCGCCGGGAGCGCGCAGAGCGCTCTCGTAGTGCGCCAGCGCCTCGTTGTACTTGTGGGCGTTGTAGGCCTCGATGCCGTCATTGACGAGAACAGCGACGCGAATGCGGTCGGCGTAGGTCGCGTCGACGGGACCGCCGAGCTTGCTGGCCTGGCAGCTCTTGATGTAGCCGTCCGTCACCGGGTCCTTGATGAAGGCGGGGCTGTCCTCGAAGAAGGCGGTTGGCGTGGGATCGATGCCGCCCGGCAGCGCGCGGGTGGCACCCTTGGCAATGATCTTCTTGTCCTTGAGATCGGCGAGCGCCAGGCAGATGCGGTAGACATCGCGCGGACCGCCGGCGACGCCGGCGTTGTTGATCGCCGTGAAGGTGCCGATCAGAACCACCGGCTTCTTGTCGATCGCCTCCGCCGTGAACGGCATCAGCTCGAAGCGGCGGTAGTTGGTCCTGACCAGATCGGCAATGCGTCGCTCCATCAGCCGGGTGGCCGTCGATTGCGCGCCGGTGAAGCCGTCAATGAGCGGATCGATCACGAGCGGGAGGCGGTCGGGCGCAGCAGGCAGGTTCGCCTTGGAGAAAAGCGTGTTGGCGGCATTGAGCAGCGCCTGCTCGAAGGCAACGGGGGTCGGGGGCTTCTGCGCGAGCGCCGGCGAGACGGCCGCGCCACACGCCAGCAGGGCTGCGCCCACGCACGAACCAAGGCGGGTCGTCGCGCGATGCAAGATCATCTGGGCCATCTGTTCCTCCTGGAGCTGAGGCTTGGCGGTCTGTTTGCTTCTATTCGCGATTTTTCAATAGTTCGCCACCGCTCGTCCGGCTGTTACGTGCGAAACAGCGGCACGTGCCGCATTCTGTGCCTTGATGAGTGCCTCTGCAATTGCGCCGGCCGCTCAGGCCGTCGTGTTTCCCAGTGAGATGATCCTTGGTAAACCCCTTGATGGTCCGCTGGCATGGTCGGAGGAAATGCATTGGACACGCGCGAGGTCCTGCCGCCGAGAATGATCCTCGATGGCAGCTACCGGATCCTGCGCGTAGTGGGCTCGGGCGGGTTCGGCATCACCTATGAGGCCGAGGATATCAACCTCGGCACCACGGTCGCGATCAAGGAATACTACCCTTACGATTTCGGCGAACGCATCGGCACGATGAGCGTTCGGCCCAGGTCCGACCGCCACAAGCAGACCTTCGACTGGGGCCGCTCCAACTTCCTGGAGGAGGCGCGCACGCTGGCGCGCTTCGAGCACCCTTCGCATCGTGCGCGTCACGCGCGTGTTCGAGGCCAACTCCACCGCCTACATGGTGATGCGCTTCGAGCGCGGGAAAAGCTTCGAGGACTGGCTGCGAGAGCTGGGCCGACCGCCAGCGCAGGAGGAGCTCGACCGCATCGTCGTGCCCCTGCTCGACGCACTGGAGATGCTGCACGCGGCCGACTTCCTGCACCGCGACATCGCCCCCGACAACATCATCGTGCGCAGCGATGGCACGCCGGTGCTGCTCGACTTCGGCGCCGCCCGCCGCGCCGTGGCCGTCATCAGCCGCTCGCTCACGGGCATCGTCAAGGCCGGCTACAGCCCGCACGAGCAGTACTCCTCCGACGGGCGCCTGCAGGGCCCCTGGTCCGACATCTACGCGCTGGGGGGCACTCTCTACCGCGCCGTGGCCGACAGGCTGCCCGACGAGGCCACGCTGCGCTTCGACCACGATCATATGCCGCCCGCCGCAGACGCCAGCAGGGGCCAGTTTCGTCCGGGCTTTCTCGCTGCCATCGACGCGTGCCTCAAGGTCAGGCACTCGGAGCGGCCACAGTCCATCGCAGCGCTGCGGCCGATGCTGCTCGAAGACGAGAGGAGCCGCGGTCTCAATCGCCTGGTCGAGGCCCTCAAGCCCACCAGCAAGCCGCGCTCGCAGCCGCCGGCACAGGAGTCGCCCGCGTCACCCGCGCGCGAGCGCAGCGGCATCGGCAGCTGGCCGATCATCGCGGGGGCGCTCGTGGCGATCCTGGGCGGAGCCTACGGCGGCTATCAATTCACGCATCGCCAACCTTCCGAGCGCGGCGACACTCGCGCCGAGGACACGGGCCAGGCGGAGCAGAAGCGCCAGGCCGAGATCGCGGCTCAGAAGCGCCAGAAGGAGGCCGAGGACAAGCGCCAGGCCGAGCTGAAACGCCAGGCCGACATCGAGGCCCAGAAACGCCAGAAGGACGCCGAGGACAAGCGCCAGGCCGAGCTGAAACGCCAGGCCGAGATCGAGGCCCAGAAACGCCAGAAGGAGGCCGAGGACAAGCGCAAGGCCGACCTGAAGCGCCAGGCCGAAGTCGAGGCCCAGAAACGCCAGAAGGACGCCGAGGACAAAGAGGTCAAGCGCCAAGCCGAGCTGGAAGCCCAGAAGCGCCAGAAGGAGGCCGAGGAACGGCAAGCCCTGCTCGACATCGAGAAGCGGCGCAAGAGAGCCATCGAAGAGGAGCGTGCCCTCCTCTCCAAGGGCGTGTTCCAGGACTGCGGCATCTGCCCCGACATGGTCGCCGTTCGCGCGGGCGAGTTCCTGATGGGATCGAGCAAGGCCGATATCGATGCGGGCGCTGCCGCCGGCAACGAAGGGCCGCAGCGCAGAATCGCCGTCAAGCAGCCGCTCGCGGTCGGTCGCTTCGAGGTCACGCGCGACCAGTTCGAGGCCTTCGTGCGCGCCACCGGCTACAATGTCGGGAGCAAATGCTGGACGCTCGAAGGCAACGAGCCCAGGGAGCGCGACGGCCGCTCGTTCCTCAATCCGGGCTACCCGCAGATCGGCACGCATCCGGCCGTTTGCGTGAGCTGGCAGGACGCCAAGGCCTATACGGACTGGCTGTCCAAGACCACCAGCAAGCCCTATCGGCTGCTGTCGGAGGCGCAATGGGAGTACGTCGCCAGGGCGGGCACGACCGGCCGCTATGCGGCGGCCGCGTCCGAGGCCGAGCTGTGCAGCTTCGGCAACGGCGCCGACCAAGCCGCGAGCGCGGCCAAGCTGCCGACGCGCTGGGAGTTCCTGCGCTGCAACGACGGGCACGTGCACACCGCCCCGGTCGGCTCGTTCAAGGCCAACGCCTTCGGCGTCTACGACCTGATGGGCAACGCCTGGGAATGGACGGACGATTGCTACGCCGAGAGCCTCGCCGACGTCCCCGCCGATGGCCAGGCGCGCCCGGGCGATTGCCAAGTGCGCACCGTGCGGGGCGGCGCCTGGTCGGCGACGGCGCGCATGCTGCGGGTCGCCGTGCGCGCAAAGGCGCCGGCCAGCGCCCGCTTCGACGATGTGGGCTTCCGCGTCATGCGCCCGCTGGCGGTCTCGCCCTGAGCCGGCCGATAAGCGTTACCCTTCTACGAGCAGGATCGCTTCGGACGGAATCACTTTGCCCCAATTGGGACGTGGCGGCCGAAGCGTGAATCCTGCTTACATCATAGACTCGAGAGAAATTCACGTTCCATGATCGAAGCGGAGCGCTTCGATCAGAAACGATCTTGCTCTAACAGCCGAGCGTCTTGAACTCGACCCGGCGGTCGAGCGCATCGCTGTCGTCGTCCCTACCGGTGCCGACGATCAGCTGGCGCGAGCCGACCCCGGTCGCGATCAGCCTCTCATGCAGGCCCTTGGCCTGCTCCTGGACGCGCTCCTTGACGTACTCGGCGCGCAAGTAGGACAGCCGATCGTTGAGCTCGGCAGGCCCGGTCGCGCTGGTGTGGCCCGACGACCTCGAGGCAGGCGCTGGCCTTCGCAGTACGCCTGGCTATCTGTCTGATCCACATGGGATATTCCCTGTCCGTTGGGTCGAAGCGCGATGCGTTCTTGCGGAACAGGAAGCGCACGGCGAGGGGCTGTTTGGGATCAGCCATCTTCAGCCCGTAGTCCACGACCTTGCCGAACGCCTCCTCGGCGGCTGCATAGCGGTGGAGCCGCCAGTTGCTGAGGTAGATGCCATTGAGGACGCGCAGCTGCTCGCCTCCCTCAGCTTTGGCGGCTTTCTGATAGAGCTCCAGGGCGTCCCTGTATCGGTGCCGGTTGTAGGCCTCGATGGCATCGTTGACGATGGCCGCCACGACGATGTGGTCGGCATAGGCCTGCCTAAGGGGATCGCCCGGCTTCGTGCCCTGGCAGCTCCTGATGTAGCCGTCGGTCGTCGGGTCCTTCACGAACACCGGGCTGTCGTTGAAGAAGGAGACCGGCGTCGGGTCGATTCCCCCCGGAGTTGCCCTGGCGAAGCCCTTGGAGATGATCGTCTTGTCCTTGAGATCGGCGAGCGCCAGACAGATGCGATAGGCATCGCGCGGGCCTGCGGCCGCGCCGCCGCTGTTGATGGCGGTGAACGTGCCGATCAGGATGACCGGCCCCTTGGCGATGTTGGCCGTGGAGAAGCGCGTCACCTCGAAGCGGGGATAGCTTTTCCTGACGAGCTCGGTGATCCGCTTCTCCATCCCCTGGGTTGCAACCGATTGCGCGCCGGTGACGCCGTCGATCAGCGGATCGATGACGAGTGCGACCTTGTCGGACGCTCCCCGCAGGCCGGCCCTGGAGAAGAGATCGTTGGCAGCCTTGAGCAGCGCGTCCTGGAACGCGATCGGGGGCGGCGGCGCCGGTGCCGCCTGCGCGAAAGCGGCAACCGGAAACAGCACTGCGGCGCAAGGCAGCACGAGGGCACGGGCCAATTGTAGGATGCGCATCCTGGTCCTCCCGAGCTTGCAAGCGGGGATGATAGATCGCATCTCCCGGGCACGAAAGGCGGGTACCCGTGGCGCCTTCATCGCGCCGCGACGCGCCAGCATGTCAGAAGGGTTTGAGCCCGAAGCTCAGGGCCTGCGTCTTGTCGTAGGCCTGCTTCACGACGGGAACGGCATAATCCACGCGTAGATTTCCCAGGGGGGAATCCCAGGCAAGCCCGATACCCACCGAGGCGCGCAACGCGGGCGTATTGCCGGCGAGGCCTGGCAGGGTCGCCGCGGTGCCATTGACGCCCCACAACGAGCCGGCATCGGCGAACACCGCGCCGCGCAAGCCTATGTCCTGCGGCACACCCGGGATCTCAAACAGCAGCTCGGCGCTGCTGCCGTAGTAGAAGCGTCCACCCAGCGCATCCTGGTTGGCGCTCGCGGTATCGCGCGGCCCTATGCCGGCGGTGGCAAAGCCGCGCACCGTCTCGCCGCCGCGGTAGAACAAGTCGAGCAGCCGCACGTCCTGGCCGCCCCAGCCGCCAATGATGCCACCGAACGCGCGGCCCATGGCGGTGACATCCTCGCTCACCGCGTAGTAGGCGCGCGCCTCACCTACCGAACGGATGTAGCGAACATCCCCGCCCACCCCGGCCAGGTCCTGTGCCACCGTGTAGTAGACGCCCGACGTCGGCCGCTTCTTGTTGTCGCGCGTGTCGTAGACGAGCGAATAGCCGACCGAGGAGGTGTAGTAGGTGCTGGAGGTCGCATCCGGGAAGCCGGGAATGGCCTCTTTGACGGCTGCCGAGGCGGTGCTTCCGACATTGTAGAGCTTGTTGCGCACGAACGTGTAGTTGACGCTTCCCGACCACTCCTCGCTGATGGGATAGCCCGCACGCAGGCTGCCGCCGATCCTCTGGCTCATGTATGAAGCCTGAGTTGTGTAGTCGACGTCCTTGTAGAAGAGGTCGAAACCGGCCGCGACGTTGCTGCCCAGGAAGTGCGGCTCGGTGAAGCCGACTTCGGCCTGCAGCCGCGTCAAGCTGCCCTCGACCTTGAGGCGCAGCCACTGGCCGTTGCCGAGGAAGTTGCGCTCCGTGAGCGAGATGTCCGCGACCACGCCTTCCTGCATCGAGTAGCCGACGCCAAACGACAGGTTGTTGGTCTCCTGCTCGACCACCTTGATGGTGATGACCGCCTGATCCGGCGCCGATCCGGTCTTGTGGGTCACCGCCACGCTCTTGAAGAAGCCCAGTGCCTGCACGCGCTTGCGCCCGCGCTCGATCAGGAAGGCATTGACCGGCTCGCCTTCGGCGACGCGGAACTCGCGCCGGATCACGAAGTCCTTGGTCTTCTTGTTGCCGACGATGTCGATGCGCTCGACGAGGATGCGCGGACCCTGCTCGATGGCAAACACGATGTCGACGGCATGGCGGGCCACATCGCGCTTGGGGATCGCCTTGACGCGTACCGCCACGTGGCCCCGGTCGGCGAGCGCCAGCGTCAGCTTCTCGACCGACTTGTCGACGGTCTCCTGGTTGTAGGTGTAGCCCGGGGTTATCGTGATGACCGACGGCAGACCCGCGACGTCGACGCCTGCAAGCTTCGACTGGACCGCGGCTGACCCGAACACGAAGCGACCGCCCTCCTCGACGGTGAAGGTGACGGTGTAGCCTGTGCCTTGCGCGTTCTTGACGGCCTGCACCGAAGGCACACGCGCGTCGGGGAAGCCGTTCTTGCGATAGTAGCGGCGCAGCAGCTCGCGGTCGCTCTCGACGCGCTCGGCGTCGTAGAAGGCCGCGCTCTTGAGGATGTCGAGCCAGCCGGACTGGCTGGTGGAGATGACATCGCGCAGCTGGCTTTCGGAGTAGGCGCGGTTGCCGATGAAGGAGATGCTGTCGACCTTGGTGACGTCCCCCTCCTTGATGGCGAACACGACCTCGACGCGGCCGTCGCTCTGCGCCAAGGGCTTGGCCTCGACAGTGGTGCCCAGTCGCCCCTGCCGGCGATAGAGGTCGCGCACGCGCACCGCATCGGCGTGCGCCCGGGCCGCGGTATAGCGCATGCGCGGCTTGAGGCGGATCTGCTCCTCGATCTTGGCCTTGTCGATGGCCGAGTTGCCCTGGACCGACACGGCCGCCACGATCGGGTTCTCGACCACGCGGACGACCACGGTCGCCCCGCGCCGCTCCACCCGCACATCAGCGAAGATGCCTGTGGCAAAGAGGGCCTGGATCGACTGATCCACCTTTGCGGGGTCGTAGGGACTGCCGACCGCGATCTTCAGGCGCGAGCGCACCGAGTCCGCGTCGATGCTCTTGTTGCCCGTGACCTCGATGGCCGCAATCGTCTCAGCCGCCAGGGCCACACGCGGGCCCAAGAGCAGCACGGCGCATAAAACCAGCAGCCAGGACGACGCAGAACGAAGCATCCACCGACACGAGCGTTCGACGCCGATGCGCCCGGCGGAAAGCTGTGCTTCCCCCGAGTATCCGCACCGGCGCGGCACCCCCTGCCACAAGCCATTGAGCTAATTGGAGATTGCGGCGGGAATGGGCACCGCGAGGCGCCCATTCCTCCAATCTGCGGCTGCTGCCCCCGGAAGCGAGGTGCGTCACATGCCCCGGCACGAGGTGCGCCGTGCGCCATATTGGTGCCGGCGATCGCCCGGCCTGCCGTAGACGACCGAATCGATCTCGCCGGGGCCAATGCCTATGTCGCGCAACGTGCGCTCGTCGAGCGTGCGCAGGATCTGCGCCGTCACCTTTCTGGCCCGCCGGTCCCAATAAGACCGCCAGGCCCACCGCGCAAAGCGGACCATGCCGCTCGTTGTCGGTGCGAACGAATCCGCGCGATCCGCAGTCGTTGGTTGTGTCACGATCATCTGCCTCTCCTGTTTGCTTTGCTCAAAGCCTTTTGCCGATCTCGCCAGCTGCGGTCGACCCAGTTCCAGTCCCGGTGGCCGGCTCGTGCTGCTATGGACGGACTATGCCAAGGGGCTCCTGACAGCCTGCTGTCGGGAGCCCTGACACGCTCCTGACACCGTGCTGTCAGCAGGGCTAATCTAGGGTCGGGCTGAGCCAACCGAGCCGACGGAGTGCCCGCGTGCGCCGCGCCGATCGCCTGTTCGAAATCATTCAGTTCATGCGCCGCAAGGAGCTGGTGCGGGCCCGCGATCTGAGCGACCAGCTCGAGGTCTCGGAGCGCACCATCTATCGCGACATCCAGGACCTGGTCGCCAGCGGCGTACCGATCGAGGGCGAGGCTGGCGTCGGCTATGTCCTGAAGGCAGGCTTCGATCTACCGCCGCTCATGTTCAACGAGCAGGAGATCGAGGCGCTCGTCCTCGGCGCCCGCATCGTGGAATCGTGGGCCGACGCGAAGCTGGCGACCGCCGCCAGCAACGTCATCGCCAAGGTGGAGGCCGTGATCCCCGATCGCCTGCGCAGCTACATGGCCAACACGGCGCTACTGGCGCCGCCGCACCACTACATGGAGCCCATCACCTTCGATGTGGCCGAGCTTCGCCGCGCGCTGCGCAGCCAGCTCAAGGTGTATTTCCGCTATCGCGATGCGGCGGCCGAGGCCTCCGAGCGCACCGTGCGGCCGCTGTGCCTCGCCTATTTCGGTCCGGTCTGGCTGCTGTCGGCCTGGTGCGAGCTGCGCGAGGATTTCCGCACCTTCCGCCTCGATCGCATCGATGGCTTTGCGGTGCCGGGCGAGCGCTTCCGCCTCGAGCCCGGCAAGACGCTGCACGACTTCCTCAAGCGCGACCAGACCTGGACGCGCCGGTCGAGCAAGGTGGCGAGCACCGAGTTGGAGTGACCGCCGCCGGATGCAAGCGGCACCACATCGCGAACCCGTCTACCCCAACAGCATCAGCAGCCGGCTCGCGGCCTGCATCTCGGCCCAGCGACGCCGGCGTCGGGCTGCAGCCTCGGCGTCCGCGCCCCACTTGGCGATCTGCCAGTCCTCATCGACGTGCGCGGCGGACCAGGCCGCCTCCGCGTCGAGTTCTCCATGCGCGTGCGCCAGCGCCAGCAGCGCCGAGCCCATCAGCGTCGTCATCACGTGCAGCGCCGCAAGGGCGAACGCCTCGCGATCGGCAAGGGCTGCCCTGACGGCCGCGGTTGCCGCTTGCGACTGGCGCACCGGCATGACCCCCTGGGCGACTTCGAAACGAGCGCCGAGGCGATCGCGGCTCCACGCCAAGACCGGGTCCCACCGCTCCGCCTGGAGCCGCACCAGCTCTTCCGGCTCGCTGGCGCGATAGCACACGAGGTCGCTGGCGGCGTATTTGACGATCTCGGCGCTCACCTCCGCCTCCCGCCCGCGCACCCCGTCGATGGCCGAGTTGACGAGACGCGTCAGAGGCATGCTCTCGGGATCGATCTGTTCGCGTTGCGCCTTCCATTCGGCGGCCATGGCCTCAGCCAGCGCCCGCGTCGGTGCGGCCAACACGGCTTTGGCCGGCGTGCGCACCGGCTTGCCGTCGAGCAGGACGCGGAACTGGGCGGCCGGCGCGGATGGCTCGTCGGTCGTTACCAGCTTGTAGAAGCGCTTCAGGAGAGCCATGCGGGCGCTTATAGCATCGCTCCCACGGCGACAGGCAACCGCCTCACGCCGCCCGCTCCTCCTGCATGACCTTCTCGGCGCGCGTGGGGTAGATGATGGCCTCCGCATGCTTGTGCATGAGTGCGATCTCAGCCTCGCTGCGATAGAGCGGCGTGGTCCCCTTGATGGCGGCGAGGTGCTCCGCCTCGATGTTGCGGCGGATCTCCGCGGTGAGCGAGTTGAGGCGGTGGTAGGCCTCCGAGATGGAGCGCCCCAGCGCGGTCACGCCGTGCCCCAGCAGCACGATGACGTTGGTGTCGGCGATGAAGTCCTTGACTGGGCCCACATCGGCCTCCACGTCCAGGTTTGCCGGCACGTAGTGGGGCGGCTTGCCGAGGATGAAGGGCATGTCGAGCGAGAGCACCTTCACCTCGCGGAACGCGCCGGAGCCGAAGAAGGCAATGGTCGCATCGTCGTGCACGTGAATGACCGCCCCGATGTCGGGCCGCAGGCGTAGGATCTCGCGATTGAGGTTGTGGCCGATGCTGGTCATGCGCGAGCCATAGAGCAGGCGGCTGGTCGGAATTTCCGTGATCACCACGTTCTCGATCCCCATCTCCTCGAGCGAGATCTCCGCATGCTTGGTGTAGGCGACGCCGTGGGCGTGATCGGGATGGGGAGCGCGGATCGCCATGTTGCCGAGCGTGTTGTGGATGTAGCCGCGGCCCGCCACGAGACGGGCGTAGCGCAGGAACTCCTCACCGATCCTGGAGTTGAAATGCACTGGGGTCGCCATGAAGCATCCTCCTTCGCCAGAGCCGGCGACCGGCGCACGGACCCAAAAGAGGCACGCTTCCCGTTGCGCACGGTCGGCATGATCCCAGGCTCGCAGCAATGGCCGCCCGTGGCAACCCGCTGGCCCCGCAATGTCCTGGGGACAAGTCGGCGGCAACGTCCAATAGCGCGCGCAATAGAGCGAGCGCGGCTCAGTCCCGCTCGGCCTCGTACCGCTTCGCGTCGAGCCCCAGCAGCTCCCACGTCCGGCGCATGTGCTCCGGCAGCGGTGCCGTGACGTCGATTGCGGGCTCGCCCGCGACGGGGTGGGGTATGACGATGCGGCGCGCGTGCAAATGCAGTCTCGCCTCGATGCCGCTGCCGGCCAGCGCCTTGTCACCCTCGTATTTGTTGTCGCCGACGATGGGGTTGCCGATGAGCGCCATGTGCGCGCGCAGCTGATGCTGGCGCCCCGTCACCGGCTTGAGCGACACCCACGCCGCCTTGTGCGCCACGCGGTCGATCACCGAATAGTGCGTCGTGGCGTGCATGGCCTTGTCCTGCTCGCCGGGCAGCGCCTTGCGGACGCGGTCGCCGTCCGGCCCCGCCGCCTTGACGAGGGCTGCCTCGACCTTGCCCTGCGGCGGCTTCGGCACGCCCACGACCAGCGCCCAGTAGGTCTTGGCCGCCGAGCGTGTCTGGAACACGCGGCCGAGCTTGGCCGCCGCATCCCGGTGCTTGGCCACCAGCAGCACCCCGGTGGTATCCCGGTCGAGCCGATGCACCAGCCGCGGCCGGTCCCCGAACCTGTCGGCCATGCCGGCGAGCAGCCCATCGATATGCCGTTTCGTGCCGGTGCCCCCCTGCACGGCGATGCCGAAGGGCTTGTTCAAGACCAGCACGTGCTCATCCTCGAAGAGGATCAGGCCCTCGATGAAATCACGGTCACCCTTGGAGAGCCCCAGCGGCGGCACCACCGACGGACGCGCCTTGGGCGGCTGGCGGACGACGGCCGGCACGCGCACCTGCTGGCCGGCCTCGACGCGGGCATTGGCCTGCACGCGTTTTGAGTTGACGCGCACCTGGCCGGAGCGGAGCAGCTTCTGCAGGTGCCCGTAGGTGACATCGGGGAAATGCAGGCGGAACCAGCGGTCGAGCCGCAGGCCGCCCTCGCCGCGTGCAACCTCGATCGTCTCGACGGGGGTGCTCACGTCGGTCGGTCAGGCGACCGGCACCCGGCGCACGAGCCGCCCGCCGACGATCCAGCCGATCACCCAGCCGACAATCAGCGCCACGAGGCTGCTCCCCATGAAGGCGGCCGAATGCAGCTCGGCAACCGTATCGGGGCTGTCGAACTCGTATTGGTTGACCACCCAGTTGGCGATCGGCATGCCGATGAAGACGGTCGCAAGCAGGGCCACAACGATGGCGCCGATCATGGCATAGACGTATCGCATCGCTTCTCCTCGTGGATGCCGCCTGCCGCACCGCGCAATGGCGCGAGCGGCGCGGCTCCATTGCGCTACTTGACGTCCCAGAACCAGATCTCTTTGGCCTGGACGTAGTTGGAGTAGTAGCCGAGCCAAGAGAACCACTCCATCAGCCACTTGGTGGAGGAGCGGTAGCCGTTCCACACGTCGATGTGGTCGCCGGTCGGCGTCGTCTCGCCGTGGCGCTTCCAGTAGTCCTTGACGAAGATGATGCCGGTGCGGCCGAACAGCTTCTTGTAGAAGTGCGCGGCCTCCGTGCCGGTGATCTTCTCCACCTTGCCCACGCCCGGAATCGACGCACCGGCGAGGCCGTTCGCCAGGTCCGTCGCCCGAATGATGTGCATCTCGTCGGGGCTGTGCACGCCGCAGGTGGCGAGCCGAAAGGTGCTCGGTGGCACGCCCGCGTTCTTCAGGCACACGCCCATGCGGATCGAGCACTGGTTCACGAACACGGGAAAGCCCGCCGGGATGAACGTGCCCTCCATGTTGGTGAGCGCGTGCGGGGCGACACAGGGCTGCGAGAGCGAGTTGTTGGCGGGGTGCCGGTACCACAAGTCCTTGAAGGCAACCATCGGGGTCTCCCGCGTGCGCTTGCCGGATGTTGGGTGCCAGTATAGGTCACCGCGCGGATGGCGCAAATTGGGCAGGCTCGCGCCGTCCTGCTAGACTGCGCCATTGCGGCGTCGATGTGCCGCCGCGCTTGCGCCATCGCGGGAGACAGCATGCCTCGGCGTTCGCCTTCCCTGCTCATCCTGTGCGCCTTGCTGCCGCTGGCCCTCGGCTCAGGCAGCCATGCCCAGACGACGGGCATGCCCGCAGAGATCGAGAAGAAGCTCGCAGAGCTCGGCCCCGTCATCAATCCGCCGGAGACCGCCAAGCTCTATGCGCCGTTGCAGGAGAAGGAGCCCTACCAGGGCATCAAGGTGACGCGCGATCTCAAGTACGGGACCGACGACCGCCAAGCGCTCGACGTGTTCGTGTCCGAGCAGGCGGCCTCGGTCCCGCGCCCGGTCCTGATCTTCGTGCATGGCGGCGGCTTCACCGGCGGCAACAAGCGCGGCCCCGACAACAGCCCGTTCTACGACAACATCGCCCTGTTCGCCGCCCGCAACGGCATCGTCGGGGTGAATATGACCTACCGGCTCGCCCCGCAGCATCAGTGGCCTTCGGGAGCCGAGGATGTGGGCGCGGCCGTGCGCTGGGTCGCAGCCAACATCGCCACCTACGGCGGCGATCCCGGCAACGTCGTGCTGATGGGGCATTCGGCGGGCGCCATCCACGCCGCGACCTACGTCGCCAACCCCAAGTTCCATGGGTCCCGCGGCATCGGCCTCGTCGGCGCCATCCTGGTCTCGGGGCTCTACGATTTCAGCAAGTTCCCGGCGGGAGATCCGGAGAAGGCCTATTTCGGCGAGGACGCGGCCAAGCCCAACGAGGCCTCGACGCTGGCGCTGCTGCCGGAGACGCGGGCGCGCCTCATGATCGTCTACGGCGAGCTCGATCCGCCCAATTTCGTCGAGCAGGCCAAGCTGATGGGCGAGACGCTGTGCAAGGCCAACCGCTGCTCGAGCCTGTTGCGGCTGCCCAAGCACAGCCACATGTCCGAGGTCTACGCCATCAACACGGCCGACCACGTGCTGACCGACCCGATCCTGGTGTTCGTGAAGGGCGGGAGATGATGTCCCCTCCTCCCCCCTCGGCAGGCGTAGGTTGGGCCAATTGTTAAGCGCATATCCAACACCCGTTGAAGCCCCCGGCCGCGTTGGGTCATGCGCTTACGCTCGACCCGGCCTACGATTCCTGCCGCTTCGCGCGCAGCTCCGCCCACGTTTCCAGCCGCCTCTTGAGCTCGGCCTCGAAGCCGCGGCCGTCCGGCGCATAGAACTGCTGGCGCGCCATGTCGTCGGGGAAGTAGTTCTGGCCGGAGAAGGCCTCCTGCCGCATCGTGGTCGTACTCGTAGCCCGCGCCGTAGCCCTCCTGCTTCATCAGCCGCGTCGGGGCGTTGAGGATGTGCTTGGGCGGCGCCAGGCTGCCGCCCTCCTTGGCCGCGCGCATGGCCGCGCCGAAGGCGACGTAGGCGGCATTCGATTTGGGCGCGGTGGCGAGATAGATCACAGTCTGCGCCAGCGCCAGTTCGCCCTCGGGCGAGCCCAGGAAGTCGAAGGTCTCCTTGGCCGCCAGCGCCTGCGTCACGGCCTGCGGATCGGCAAGACCTATGTCCTCGATCGCCATGCGCACGAGGCGGCGGGCGACATAGAGCCGGTCCTCGCCGCCGTCGAGCATGCGCGCGAGCCAGTAGAGCGCCGCATCGGGGTCGGAGCCGCGCACGGCCTTGTGCAGCGCGCTGATCAGGTTGTAGTGGCCGTCGCGCGATTTGTCGTAGAGCGGCGCGCGGCGCTGCACCAGCTCGGTCAGCGCCGGCGCGGTCGAGCGGCTTTGCGCCGGTCGCCACCGCGCCGTAGACCTCCTCGACCATGTTGAGGGCGGTGCGGCCGTCGCCGTCGGCCATGGCCTTGAGCGTCTCGCGGGCCTCACCTTTGAGCGGCAGCGGCCGGCCCTCCTCCTCTTCCGCTCGCGCCAGCAGCCGCTCGAGCGCCGCCTCGTCGAGACGGTGGAACACCAGCACCAGCGCTCGCGAGAGAAGGGCGCCGTTGAGCTCGAAGGAGGGGTTCTCGGTGGTGGCCCCGACCAGCGTGATGGTGCCGTCCTCCATGTGCGGCAGGAAGCTGTCCTGCTGGGACCGGTTGAAGCGGTGGATCTCGTCGATGAAGAGCAGCGTGCCCTTGCCGGTCTCGCGCCGGCTCTTGGCGCGGTCGAAGGCTTTGCGCAGATCCTGGACGCCCGAGAAGATCGCCGAGAGCTGCTCGAAGGCGAGCTTGGTCTCATCCGCCAGCAGGCGCGCCACCGTCGTCTTGCCGGTGCCCGGGGGCCCCCACAGGATCATGCTCTGCAGCCGCCCGCTCGATAGCATGCGCGTCAGGGTGCCGGTCGGGCCAACGAGGTGATCCTGGCCCACGACCTCGGCGAGCTTCCTCGGGCGCAACCGGTCGGCCAGCGGCCTTGGCGCCTCCTTCTCCATGCCGGCGGCCTGGAACAGGTTGGTCATGACGCGATCATAGCCCATTGGCCGCGAAGCGGGTCAGACCCATCGCAATTGCAGCAGGCTCTACACCCTGGATCAGCTAACCCGCCAGCTGCAACCGGATGCTCTGGTTGCCGCGCTTGATCAGCACGAGCCACACACGCTGGCGCTCCTTCAACAGCGTGCTCCAGCTCCGTCACCGTCGTGATCTTGTCGCGCCCCACCTGCTGGATCACGTCGCCGGCCTGGAAGCCGATGCGCGCCGCCCGCGAGTTCGGGCCGCACCGACAGGATGACGACGCCCTCCCGCTCGTCGATGCCCAGCTCGTCGGCCACCGACGGCAGGATGTTGGAGACGCGCGCGCCGTCGAAGGGGTGAACGCCCGAGAGATTGCGCACGTCGTCCCTGCCGGCATGGGGGGCCGCACGCAACGCGATGTCCACCGTGAGCCGCCGGCCCTTGCGCACGACCTCGAGCTTGGCGTGCTTGCCGATGCCGCGCGTCGTCAGGCGATACTGCAGTCCACGGGCATCGACGACGTCGCGGCCGTCCACGCCGACGATCACATCGCCGGCCTCCAGCCCGGCCTCCGCCGCCGGACCCTTGTCGTAGAGCCTGGTCACCAGCGCACCGGAGACCCGCGTGAGTCCCAGCGCCTCCGCCATCTCGCGCGTCACGGGGTCGAGCTTGGCGCCGAGCCACGGCCGCTCCAGCTGGCGGCCTGCGACCGCGCTGTCGACGATCAGCTTGACCATGTTGGAGGGGATGGCGAAGCCCACCCCGTGCGAGCCCCCGGAGCGCGAGAAGATCGCCGTATTGATGCCAACCACCTTGCCGGCCATGTCGATCAGCGCGCCGCCGGAGTTGCCGGGGTTGATGGCGGCGTCGGTCTGGATGAACACCTGCGCCTCGTTGTGGCCGACCTCGGTGCGGGCGAGCGCGGAGACGATGCCGCTGGTGACGGTCTGGCCGACGCCGAACGGGTTGCCGATCGCCAGCACCTGGTCGCCGACCTCGATGACGTCGGAGTCCTCGAACTCCAGGTAGGGGAAGCGCGCCGTCGCCGCCCTGGATCTTGAGCACGGTGATGTCCGATTTCTCGTCCTGCAGGATGATCTTGGCATCGAACTCGCGCCGGTCCGCCAGCGCGATCCTGATCTCGGCCGCGCCGCCGATCTTGACCACGTGGGTGTTGGTGACGACGATGCCGGCGGGCGAAACGATCACGCCGGAGCCCAGCGAGTTCTGGATGCGCTCGACGGGCCTGCCGAACTGCTCGCCGAAGAAGCGCCGGAACAGCGGGTCGTCGGCAAAGGGGGAGACGAACGTCGCCACGCGCGCACTGACGTAGACGTTGACGACGGCGGGGGCGACCTGCTTGACGATCGGGGCGAAGGAGTACTGCGCGGCCGCCCGCGAAGGCGGCACCTCCTTGCGCTGGGCCGCGGCGGGGCCCGCGCCGACGACGGCAACGCTCGATGCAACGACCAGCGCGAGACCGGCGGCCCCTGCTCGCAAGCTTCTCATCACGCTTTTCCCTTTCCGGCCGCGCGGGCGTCTCCCGCAGGCCGAGTATAGAGCGTGGCTCCCCCGCTTTGAAGGTTTGGGGCTCGCTGCACCTCGATGGCCCGATCGGCAGCACGCTAACGCGCCGGTCGGCGCCGCCCGAGAGCCGGGATCGTCACAGCGCGATTTTCAGGCCCATCTTCTTCATCTCGAGCAGCGCCTCCGCGTTGCCCATGGCGTCATCGAGGGGATTGTGGGTGTGGGCGGTCCGGCGCAGATGCTTGAAGTTCTGGAAGGTGTCTCGCACGAGCCCCTTGTAGAGCGAGCCCAAATTCGTGCTGGTGTGGCCGAACGGGTTGTCGCCGGTGAAGCGCCACAGGTACCAGCACACGAACTGCCAATCGAAGGCGTTGTCGCTGATGAACATCGCCCGCCCCTTGACGTGGGCCCGCACCCAGGCGCTGAACCGCTCCATCACGGGGGAGGGATCCTCGAAAGCCAGCGTCTCCTCGCGCGAGAAGCCGCTGATGGCGAGCGCGGACGCGATCCACTTGTCGGAGATGGGCCTCAATCGCGCGTAGAACGTGTGCTCGAGCCCTTCCTGCACGAGCACGGCGCCGAAGCACACCATGCTGTAGTCGCCGGGGATCGGCCCATCGGCCTCCACATCCACCATCACGTAGGACATGACTCCGCCGACGTAGGCGGTCAGGCGGAGCGCAGACCCAACACCGGAGGGATCGCGGGTTGCGTTGGGTCGTCGCTCCGCTCGACCCAACCTACCGACTGCCTTGATCGCACGCGACGCGTGGCTCAGGCGTTCGCCTGCTGCTCCTTCAGGGCCTCGGAGCGCGCCTTGTCCTCGACGCCCTTGACCCACTCGTCGCGATCGACGAGCTCGATGACGGCGACCGGGGCGGAATCGCCGTAGCGGTAGCCGGCTTTGAGAACGCGCGTGTAGCCGCCGGAGCGCCCCTTGTAGCGGGGAGCGAGCGTATCGAAGAGCTTCTTGACCATGGCCTCGTCGCGCATGCGCGAGGCCGCGAGGCGGCGCGAATTGAGATCCCCGCGCTTGGCCAACGTGATGTACTTGTCCATCACGCGCTTCAGATCCTTGGCCTTGGCCAGCGTGGTGACGATCTGCTCGTGGCGGATGAGGTCGGCGGCCAGGTTGGAGAACATGGCCTGGCGGTGGCCGCTCTGGCGGCCGAAACGCCGCCCCAGCTTCTTGTGACGCATGTCAGCTCCTCTCGTTGTTTGCGAGCGAGGTTCTGTGGCCTCGCGTTCTCTCCCTCACGGCAGTGGGCAGTGAGGGCCACGGCAGTCGGCGGCGCGTCACTGCCCACTCGCCTAACGCCTAGTGGCACTCAGGGATCTCAATACTGGTCCTCGAACCGCTTGGCGAGATCCTCGATGTTCTCGGGCGGCCAGTTCGGCACCTCCATGCCCAGATGCAGGCCCATGCTGGCCAGCACCTCCTTGATCTCGTTGAGCGACTTGCGGCCGAAATTGGGGGTGCGCAGCATCTCGGCTTCCGTCTTCTGGATCAGGTCGCCGATGTAGACGATGTTGTCGTTCTTCAGGCAGTTGGCCGAGCGCACGGAGAGCTCGAGCTCGTCGACCTTCTTGAGCAGCGCCGCGTTGAAGGCAAGCTCGGGATGCTTGGCGCCTTCCTCGATGGCCTTCTTGGGCTCCTCGAAGTTGATGAAGACGGTGAGCTGGTCCTGCAGGATGCGCGCGGCCAGCGCGACGGAGTCCTCGGCCGTGACCGAGCCGTCCGTCTCCACCGTCATGGTCAGCTTGTCGTAGTCGAGGATCTGGCCCTCGCGCGTGTTCTCGACCCTGTAGGACACCTTCTTGACCGGGCTGAAGAGGCTGTCGACCGGGATCAGCCCGATCGGGGCGTCATCGGGCCGGTTGCGCTCGGAGGGCACGTAGCCCTTGCCCATGGTGGCCGTGAACTCCATGCGGATGGAGGCGCCCTGGTCGAGCGTGCAGATGACGTGCTCGGGGTTGAGGATCTCCACCTCCGAGCTGGCCTCGATGTCGGAAGCCTTCACCTGCCCGGGCCCCTCCTTCTTCAGCACCATGCGCTTGACGCCCTCGGAGTGCACGCGCAGCGCTATCTCCTTGATGTTGAGGACGATGTTGGTCACGTCCTCGCGCACGCCGGGGATCGAGGAGAATTCGTGCAGCACACCGTCGATGTGCACGGTGGTGATGGCCGCGCCCTGCAGCGAGGAGAGAAGCACGCGCCGCAGCGCGTTGCCCAGAGTCATGCCGAAGCCACGCTCCAGCGGCTCGGCGACGACGGTCGCGAGCTTGTTGCGCGCCCGGCCAGGCACGATCTCGAGCTTGTTCGGCTTGATCAGGTCCTGCCAGTTCTTCTGCAAAACGTTTGCCACGGATAGCCTCGCGCTGTTTGTTGTTCGAAAGGCCTCGCCGAATTTCCGGCGCGGCGCTTCCCGCTCACGTCTGTTTGCTGCCGGCGGTCCGCGTCATACGCGGCGGCGCTTGCGCGGCCGGCAGCCGTTGTGCGGGATGGAGGTCACATCCCGGATCGAGGTGATCTGGAAGCCGACGGCCTGCAGTGCGCGCAAGGCCGACTCGCGGCCGGACCCCGGCCCCATGACCTCCACGTCGAGGATCTTCATGCCGTGCTCCATCGCCTTCTTGCCGGCGTCCTCGGCGGCCATCTGGGCGGCATAGGGCGTCGACTTGCGCGAGCCCTTGAATCCCATGGTGCCGGACGACGACCAGGCGATGGTATTGCCCTGCGCGTCGGTGATGGTGATCATGGTGTTGTTGAAGGTGGCGCTCACGTGCGCCACGCCCGACGTGATGTTCTTGCGCTCGCGCCGGCGCGGCTTGCCGCGACCGGTCTGCTGCTGCTCTTTGGCCATCTAGCTTCCAGCTCCAGGGTATTGTGAACGGGCGGCACCGTTGGTCGCGCCACCGGCTGCGCCAGCGTCAGGCCGTGGCTTTCTTCTTGCCGGCGATGGGCCTCGCCTTGCCCTTGCGCGTGCGCGCGTTGGTGTGCGTGCGCTGACCCCTGACGGGTAGTCCGCGCCGATGCCGCAGCCCGCGGTAGCAGCCCAGATCCATCAGCCGCTTGATGTTCATGGCGACATCGCGCCGCAGGTCGCCTTCCACGACATAGTCGCGGTCGATGGTCTCGCGGATCTGCAGCACCTCAGCGTCCGTCAACTCATTGACGCGGCGCTGCTCGGGTATGCCGGCCTTCTGGCAGACTTCCTTGGCAAACCTCGGCCCAATACCATGGATGTACTGGAGGGCAATGACCACGCGCTTCTGCGTGGGGATGTTTACGCCTGCAATGCGGGCCACATCTCGTCTCCCAAAAGCGGCGAGGGACCTCGTCGAACCGCCACCGCCCGCCGCGCAGTGCCGGTCTCAGTCTCAGAAAACGCGCACAAATCGGCCCCGGCTCTGTCCTGGCCGGACCCGATTCCCTGCGCTTTCAGTCGCGAAAGTTGGCGCCTTGTAGCCCAACCGCACCACTACCGTCAACAGTATCCCTACCGTGTCGATCCAACCCCAGAGCCGGCACGAAGCTAGTCTCGCCGCCAAGAAGGCGGGCCGTTCCTCATTTGATCTTGGCCAGAACGCCTGCGATCTCCCGGGCCACCTGGTCGATGGGCGCCATGCCGTCGACGGTGCGCAGATTGCCCTTGCAGAAGTAGTAGCCGACGAGCGGCGCCGTCTCCCGGTAGTACACCATGAGCCGCCTGGTCACGGTCTCGGCCGTGTCGTCCGGCCGGCGCGTGAACTCGGTCGACTGGCACACGTCGCATGTGCCCCGGACCTTGGGGCGCTTGAAACGGTCGTGATAGCCCTCGCCACACTTGGCGCAGGTGAAGCGGCCGACGATGCGCTCGACGAGCTGATTGTCATCCACCTTGAGCTCGATGACCGCGTCGAGCTTTCGCTTCTTCTCCTTCAGCACCCTATCGAGGGCTGCCGCCTGCGCGAGGGTGCGCGGGAAGCCGTCCAGGATGACACCGCCCTTGCAGTCGGGCTGATCGAGCCGCTCGGAGATGATGCTGATCACGATGTCGTCGGGGACGAGCTCGCCCTTGTCCATGATGGCCTTGGCCGTGCGGCCGATCGTCGCTGCCGGCCTTGACGGCGGCGCGCAGCATGTCGCCGGTCGAGAGCTGGATCAGTCCGTGCTTGGCGGTGATCTCCTTGGCCTGCGTACCCTTGCCCGCCCCCGGGGCCCCAGCAGGATCAGGTTCATCATCGCCTCGTCGCCCCCCTGAGCTTGGCCTTCTTGATGAGGCCTTCGTACTGGTGCGCCAGCAGGTGGCCCTGGATCTGCGCCACCGTGTCCATGGTGACGCTCACCGCAATCAGCAGCGAGGTGCCGCCGAAATAGAACGGCACGGCGGCGTAGGAGATCAGGAGCTCGGGCAGCACGCAAACGGCGGAGAGGTAGATGGCGCCGATCACGGTGATGCGGGTGAGCACGTAGTCGATGTATTCGGCCGTCTTGGCTGCCGGGGCGGATGCCCGGCAGGAAGCCGCCGTACTTCCTGCAGGTTGTCGGCCGTCTCCTGCGGGTTGAACACGATCGCCGTGTAGAAGAAGGCGAAGAACACGATCAGGCACACGTAGATCAGGAGATAGAGCGGCTGGCCGCGCCCGAGCGAGGCGACGATGGCATTGAGCCAGTCGGGCCCCGCCCCGGCGCTGAACTGCGCCACCGTGATCGGCAGCAGCAGCAGCGAGGAGGCGAAGATCGGCGGAATGACGCCCGAGGAGTTGAGCTTGAGCGGCAGGTGCGAGGCATCGCCCTGGAACATGCGGTTGCCCATCTGCCGCTTGGGATACTGCACGAGCAGCCGCCGCTGGGCGCGCTCGATGAAGACGATGGCCGCAACCACCGCCAGCATCAGCACCAGCAGCATGATCAGCAGCGGCCAGGATATGGCCTGCTGCCGCGACAGCTCGAGCAGGCCGGCCAGCGCGTTCGGCAGACCCGCGACGATGCCGGACATGATGATGAGCGAGGTGCCGTTGCCGACGCCGCGCGCCGTGATCTGCTCGCCGAGCCACATCAGGAACATGGTGCCGCCGACCAGCGTCACGACCGTGGAGATGCGGAAGAACCAGCCCGGATCGATGACGACCGGCCCCGCCGAGCCGCGCGAGCCCTCGAGCCCGAAGGCGATGCCGTAGGCCTGAAAGCCGGCCAGCGCCACGGTCAGATAGCGGGTGTACTGGTTGATCTGCTTGCGGCCCTGCTCGCCCTCCTTCTTCAGCGCCTCGAGCGTCGGCACGACGCTGGTCATGAGCTGCATGATGATGGAGGCGGAGATGTAGGGCATGATGTTGAGCGCGAAGATGGCCATGCGCTCCACGGCCCCGCCGGCGAACATGTTGAACATGCCGAGGATGCCGGAGGACTGTGCCTTGAAGGACTCGGCGAAAGCGACCGGATTGATGCCGGGGATCGGGATGTAGGTGCCGAAGCGGTAGACGACGAGGGCCGCCAGCGTGAACCAGATCCGCTTCTTGAGCTCCTCGGCCTTGGCGAAGGCGCCGAAATTCAGGTTGGCGGCAAGTTGCTCGGCGGCGGAAACCATCGCATCTCTCCTCGGGGCCGGGCACCCCTTTCACGCACGCGAACCTGCGCGCCCGGCGCCCCTCAGGCTCTCCCCAACATGGGGCCAGCCGGCCCATGGCGCAAGCGCGGTCGCGTTACCCCCGGGACCCGCGATTCTTCCCAGCCGGCCCCGAGCCAATATGCCCGGGCTGGCCAGCGGTCCTAGTCCTCGCTGGCCGCGGCCTTGGGCTTGGCGCCCTTGGCCTTCTTGGCCGCCGATTTCTTGCGCTTGGCCTCGTCGGCAGCCAGCACCTTCTTCTCGATCAGCGTGACCGATCCGCCGGCCTGCTCCACCGCCGCCTTGGCCTTGGCGCTGGCATGATTGACGGTGAGGGCGAGCTTGGCCTTGAGCTCCCCATCGCCCAGCAGCCGCACGCCGTCGAGCGGTCGGCGGACGAGGCCGGCCGCGACCAAGGCGCCGACGATCGACGGGCTTGCCCGCATCGAGCACCTCGGCCTCCACCGCCGCCTGCAGGCGGCCGAGGTTGATCTCGTTGAAGATCTTGCGGTTGCGCTTGTTGAAGCCCCGCTTGGGCAGGCGCCGGTGCAGCGGCATCTGGCCGCCCTCGAAACCTCCCAGGCGCACGCCCGCGCGCGCGGTCTGCCCCTTGCCGCCACGGCCGCCCATCTTGCCCATGCCTGAGCCGATGCCGCGCCCGATGCGCACGCGCATCTTGCGCGATCCGGGGTTGTCTTTGAGCTCGTTGAGGCGCATCTCGGTCCGCCGCTCCTGCCGGTTCTTTGCCTATTTCAGGCCTTGTCCTCGACCACGCGTACGAGGTGGCCGACCTTCTCGATCATGCCGCGCACGGCGGGCGTGTCCTCGAGCGTGCGCCGGCGGCGGAGCTTGTTGAGCCCTAGTCCGATCAGCGTCTGCTCCTGAGACATGGGCCGCCGGCTGGCGCTCCTGATCTGCTCCACCGTGACCGTCTTGCCGGTTCCCTTGCCAGTCCCCTGGCCAGCCTTCTTGCCGCCATCAGCAGCCATCGCACATCACCTCGTTAGCCGTGCCCTCAGGCAGCCTCGCCGGCCGTCTCGGCTTCGCCCGCCGAGCCGTCGCGCCGGCGCGACACGATCTCGCTCACCTTCTTGCCTCGCCGGGCCGCGACCGCGCGCGGGTTCTCCTGGCCCTTGAGCGCGTCGAAAGTGGCGCGCACCATGTTGTAGGGGTTGGTCGAGCCCAGCGACTTGGCTACCACGTCCTGCACGCCCAGCATCTCAAACACAGCGCGCGTCGGCCCGCCCGCGATGATGCCCGTGCCGGGCGGCGCGGACCGCAGCACCACCTTGCCGGAGCCGTGCCGCCCCTCTGAATCGTGGTGCAGCGTGCGCCCCTCGCGCAGCGGCACGCGCAGCAGGCTGCGGCGCGCGGACTCGGTGGCCTTGCGGATCGCCTCCGGCACCTCGCGCGCCTTGCCGTGGCCGAAGCCCACCCGGCCCTTCTGGTCGCCCACGACCACCAGGGCCGCGAAGCCGAAGCGCTTGCCGCCCTTGACCACCTTGGCCACGCGGTTGATGTGGACGAGCTTGTCCTTGAACTCGCTCTCGCGCTCCTCGCGGTCGCGGTTGCGGTCCCGGTCTCTATAGGGGCGTGCCACTGGGTTTAGCCTTTCTCGAAGCGTTCCTAGAGGTTCAAGCCGCCTTCACGGGCGCCGTCGGCCAGCGCCTTGATGCGGCCGTGATAGCGGTAGCCGCCACGATCGAACACCACCTTGTCCACGCCGGCCTTCTTGGCCCGCTCGGCCAGCAGCTTGCCCACTGCCGCGGCGGCCGCCTTGTCGGCACCCGTCTTGAGCGTCGCCTTCAGGTCCTTCTCCAGGCTCGAGGCGGCGGCCAGGGTGTGGCCCTTGGCGTCGTCGATCACCTGCGCATAGATGTGCTTGGAGGAGCGGAACACGGACAGCCGCGGGCGCTCGCCGGCGCTCTTGGCGAGCGTGCGGCGCACGCGCTGGGCGCGGCGATCGAACTGGTTCATCTTGTGCTCGCATGGGGCCCGCCTCACTTCTTCTTGCCTTCCTTGCGGTGGATATATTCGCCCTGGTAGCGGATACCCTTGCCTTGGTAGGGCTCGGGCGGGCGCGAAGCGCGGATCACGGCCGCCACCTGCCCGACCTTCTGCTTGTCGATCCCCGACACGGTCGACGATCTCCTGCTTGGCGCCGCCGACCTTGACCTCGACGCCGGCAGGGATCGTGTGGATCACGTCGTGGCTGAAGCCGACCTGCAGCTGCAGCGTGTCCTTGCCCTTCAGCGCCGCGCGGAATCCGCTGCCATGGATCTCGAGCGTGTGCGAATAGCCCTTGGTCACGCCGTCGATGAGGTTGACCACCTGCGTGCGTGACATGCCCCACATGGCGCGGGCCTGCTTGGTCTCCTCGCGGGGGGAGACCTCCACGCCGGCTGCCGTCTTCTCCACCTTGATCTCTTCCGGGCAGGTGAAGCTGAGCTCCCCCTTCGGGCCCTTCATCGTCACCTTCTGGCCGGCCACCGACGCCGTCACGCCTGACGGGACCACGACCGGTCTCTTGCCAATGCGCGACATCGCTCGGGTCCTATCTCATTGCGCCAGCTCGGCGCGCAGCCTCAGAACACGTTGCACAGGATCTCGCCGCCGACGTTCTCCTCGCGCGCGCGCGAATCCGACATCACGCCCTTGGGCGTCGACAGGATCGCCACGCCCAGGCCGTTGGCGACCGTGGTGAGCTCGCGGACCGCCTTGTAGACGCGTCGGCCGGGCGTCGACACGCGGTTGATCTCGCGGATCGCCGGCTGACCGTTGGCGTACTTGAGCTCGATCTCGAGCTCGGAGAGACCGTTCTTGTGGTCGACGCGCGCGTAGCCGCGGATATAGCCCTCGTCCACGAGCACGTCGAGCACCCGCGCGCGCAGCTTGGAGGCCGGCGACGACACCTTGGGTCGGCGGCGCTGCTGCGCGTTGCGGATGCGGGTCAGCATATCGCCGAGCGGATCGTTCATCGTATCAATCCTTCTCTACCAGCTCGACTTCACCATTCCAGGGATCAAGCCTTGGCTCGCCAGCTCGCGCAGCATGTTTCGGCACACGCGCAGCTTGCGGTAGTAGCCCCGCGCACGGCCCGTCAACTCGCAACGGTTGCGCACGCGCGTGGCGGAAGAGTTGCGCGGCAGCTGCGCCAGCTTGAGACGGGCGGCGAATCGTTCCTCGGCCGGCTTGTCGAGATCGCCCGCGATCTCCTTCAGCCGCTTGCGCTTGGCCGCGTGCTGCGCGACAAGCTTGCGGCGCCGGTTGTTCTTGTTGACCGAACTCTGCTTGGCCATCGTCGTCTCTCATGGGTCCGCTCGCCGCGGCCCTTGCCTCTAGGTGCGAAACGGGAAATTGAAGCCGCGAAGAAGCGCGCGCGCCTCCTCGTCGTTGCCGGCGGTGGTACACACGATCACGTCCATGCCCCAGACCTCGTCGACCTGGTCGTAGTCGATCTCCGGGAAACACGATGTGCTCCCTGAGCCCCATGGCGAAGTTGCCGCGCCCGTCGAAGCTCTTGGGGTTGAGGCCCCGGAAGTCCTTGACGCGCGGCAGCGCGATCGTCACCAGCCGGTCCACGAACTCGTACATGCGGTCGCCGCGCAGCGTCACCTTGGCGCCGATCGCCATACCGTCGCGGACCTTGTAGGTGGCGATCGACTTGCGCGCCTTGCGTGATGACTGCGCGCTGGCCGGCAATCATGGCCAGGTCCTTGGCGGCGGCGTCGACCTTCTTGCGATCGTTGACCGCCTCGCCCACGCCCATGTTGAGCACGATCTTCTCGATCCGCGGCATCTGCATGGCGTTCTTGTAGCCGAACTCCTTGGTCAGCGCCTCGCGCACCACCTTCTCGTAGTGCATCTTCATGCGCGGCTTGTAGTCCTTGGGCCGCGGCGCGCGCGCCACCTTCTCCGCCTTGGGCGCGCCCTTGTCCCTGGGTGCGCCCTTGCCGCCCTTGGACGGCGGGCCCTTCTGGCCCTTGGCAGCCTTGTCGGGACCGCCCTTGTCGGGCCGCGGCGCCTTGGCTGGCTTGTCGCCTGCGGCGGCCTTGTCGGGCTTGGGCGCCCGCTGCGGCTTGTCGTCTTCGGCCATGGCTAGTTCTTCTCCGCGAATGACTGCTCGCCGGAGCGCTTGGCGACGCGCACCTTGCGCCCGTCATCGAGCATCTTGAAACCGACGCGCGTCGGCTTGCCGTCCTTGGGGATCCTCCAGCGCCAGGTTGGAGAGATGCACCGGCGCCTCCTTGGAGAGGATACCGCCCTCCTGCGCCGCGCTCTGGCGCTGATGCCGGCGCACGATGTTGACGCCGCGCACCAGCGCGCGGCCTCCTTGGGCATCACCTGGAACACCTCGCCCTTCTTGCCCTTGTCGCGGCCGGCGAGCACGATCACCTGATCGCCCTTCTTGATCTTGGCGGCGGACATCTCACAAGACCTCCGGGGCGAGGCTGACGATCTTCATGTGGTTCTTGGCCCTGAGCTCGCGCGTGACGGGCCCGAAGATGCGCGTGCCGACCGGCTCGCCCTGCGGATTGATCAGCACCGCGGCGTTGCGGTCGAAGCGGATCAGCGACCCGTCGGGCCGGCGCACGCCCTTGGCCGTGCGCACCACCACCGCCTTCATGACCTCGCCCTTCTTGACGCGGCCGCGCGGGATCGCCTCCTTGACCGTGACGACGATGGTGTCGCCGATCGTGGCATAGCGACGCTTGGAGCCGCCCAGCACCTTGATGCACTGCAGGCGGCGCGCGCCGGAATTGTCGGCCACGTCGAGATTGGTCTCCATCTGGATCATCGCACCAGTCCTCGTCTCGTTGCGGCCCAGGCTCGGGCCGCGCCCCGCTATCTCGATACAGGCTCGCCGGCGTCCACCACCGTGGCGGCCGCCGTCATATCTTTCTGTCCTTCAGCACCACCCAGCGCTTGTTCTTGGAGATCGGCTTGCTCTCCTCGATGAACACGAGGTCGCCGACCTTGAAGGTCTGCTCCTCGTCGTGGGCGTGAAACTTCTTGGAGCGCCGCACCGTCTTCTTGAGCAGCGGATGCGTGTAGCGCCGCTCCACCTTGACCACCACGGTCTTGGTGTTCTTGTCGGACACCACTACGCCTTGCAAGACCCGCTTCGGCATCGCCTGATCCTCAACCCCAATCTCAACTCTTGTCCTGGCCGTTGGCCTTCTGCGCCTGCACCGTCTTGACGCGGGCGATGTCGCGGCGAACCTCGCGCACGCGCGAGGTGTTCTCGAGCTGCCCGGAGGCGCGCTGGAAGCGCAGGTTGAACTGCTCCTTCTTCAGCTTGACCAGCTGGTCGTCGAGCTGGTCCGCCGTCATCCGCCTGATCTCTTCCGCCTTCATGGCCGCCTCGTGCTGATCCCTTGCCCGCTCAGGCCTGCCGCTTGACGATGCGCGTCTTGATCGGAAGCTTGGCGGCGCCGAGCTCCAGCGCCTCGCGCGCGGTCGCCTCGTTGACGCCGTCGAGCTCGAACATGATGCGCCCGGGCTTGACGCGGGCAACCCACAGCTCGGGTGCGCCCTTGCCGGAGCCCATGCGCACCTCGGCCGGCTTCTTGGTCACGGGCACATCCGGGAAGATGCGGATCCACACCCGCCCCGCCCGCTTCATGGCGCGCGTGATGGCGCGCCGCGCCGCCTCGATCTGGCGCGCGGTGATGCGCTCGGGCTCCACCGCCTTCAAGCCGTAGCGAGCCGAAATTGAGCGCGGTGCCACCCTTGGCCTGGCCGTGGATGCGGCCCTTGAAGGCCTTGCGATACTTGGTGCGGGCGGGTTGCAGCATCGGTCTATCCCTCAGGCCTTGGCCGGCTCGGCCGGGCGCTCGCCGCCGGTCCAGCCGCCCTCGCGGTCGCCGCCACTCCCGCCGCCGGGGCCCCTGCGCCGTCCGCCGCCGCCGCCCTCCTGCGCCTCCAGTGCGCGCTTCTCGGCCGCCATCGGATCGTGCTCCATGATCTCGCCTTTGAAGATCCAGACCTTCACCCCGATCACGCCGTAAGCCGTCTTGGCGAGACCGTAGCCGAAGTCGATGTCGGCGCGCAGCGTGTGCAGGGGCACGCGGCCTTCGCGGTACCACTCCACGCGCGCGATCTCCGCGCCGCCGAGCCGGCCCGAGCAATTGATGCGAATGCCGAGCGCGCCGAGCCTGATGGCCGACTGCACCGCCCGCTTCATGGCGCGGCGGAAGGCGACACGGCGCTCGAGCTGCTGGGCGATGGTCTCGGCCACCAGCGTGGCGTCGACCTCGGGCTTCCTGATCTCGACGATGTTGAGGTGCACTTCCGAGGAGGTGAGCGCGGCGAGCTCGCCCCTGAGCTTCTCGATGTCGGCGCCCTTCTTGCCGATCAGCACGCCGGGCCTGGCGGTATGCACGGTGACGCGGCACTTCTTGTGCGGACGCTCGATCACCACCTTGGAGATGCCGGCCTGGCGCCGCTGCTCCAGGATGTGGTCGCGGATATGCATATCCTCGTGGAGAAGCTTGCCGTACTCGCCGCGGTTGGCGAACCAGCGGCTGTCCCACGTGCGGTTGATGCCGACGCGCAAGCCCGACGGGGTTGACCTTGTGACCCATTACTCGGCCTCCTCGGCTCTGGCCTCGTCCTCTTGCGCCTTCACCACCACGGTGAGCTGGGCGAACGGCTTCTCGATCGGGCTCATGCGGCCGCGGCCGCGGGCGTGAAACCGGGTGATCACCAGGTTCTTGCCGACGTAGGCTTCCTTGACCACCAAGTCGTTGACGTCGAGGCCGTGGTTGTTCTCGGCGTTGGCCACCGCCGACATCACGCACTTGCGCACGTCCTTGGCGATGCGCTTCCTCGAGAACTCGAGATCGGCGAGCGCCGTGTCCACCTTCTTGCCCCGGATCATCTGGGCAAGCAGGTTGAGCTTCTGCGGCGACACCCGCAGATTCTTGGTCACCGCCTTGGCCTCGTTGTCGGGAAGCACCCGTTCTCTCTTTGCCTTGCCCATCGTACTTCGCTTTCAGCTCGCCTGCCTGGCTGTCCTGGGCCCTACGCCGATGCGGGCTTTGCCCGCACGGCCTTCTTGTCGCCGCTGTGCCCGTAGAAGGTGCGGGTCGGCGAGAACTCGCCGAACTTGTGGCCGATCATGTCCTCGGTCACGTTCACCGGCACATGCTTGTGGCCGTTGTAGACGCCAAAGGTCAGGCCCACGAACTGCGGCAGGATGGTGGAGCGCCGGCTCCAGATCCTGATGATCTCGTTGCGGCCGGAGGCGCGCACGGTTTCCGCCTTCTTGAGCAGATAGCCGTCGACGAACGGGCCCTTCCAGACTGAGCGTGTCACTTGCTCTGCTCCTACTTGCCGACGTGGCGCGGCCGAACGATGTACTGGTCGGTCGCCTTGTTCTTGCGCGTCTTGTAGCCCTTGGTTGGCTTGCCCCAGGGCGTGGCCCAGTGCTTGCCGCCCTTGGTGCGGCCGCCGTTGGGATGATCGATCGGGTTCATGGCGATCGAGCGCACGGTTGGCCGCGTGCCGCGCCAGCGCGTGCGGCCGGCCTTGCCGGTCGAACTCGTTGAGATGGTCGGGATTGGAGACTGCACCCACTGTCGCCATGCATTCGGCACGCACGCGCCGCGTCTCGCCGGAGTTGAGGCGCACGATCGCCCAGCCCGCGTCGCGGCCCACGAGCTGCCCGTAGGCACCGGCCGAGCGCGCAATCTTGCCGCCGCCGCCAGCCTTCAGCTCGATGTTGTGCACGATGGTGCCGACCGGCATGGAGGCGAGCTGCATGGCGTTGCCGGGCTTCACGTCGGCCTTGATGCCAGATACCACCGTGTCGCCGACGCCGAGCCGCTGCGGCGCGAGGATGTAGGACAGCGTGCCGTCGTTGTATTTCAGGAGCGCGATGAAGGCGGTGCGGTTGGGGTCGTACTCGAGCCGCTCGACGTTGGCCGGCATGTCCAGCTTGCCGCGCTTGAAGTCGATGTTGCGATAGACCTGCTTGTGCCCGCCGCCGATATGGCGCGTGGTGATGCGGCCGTAGTTGTTGCGCCCACCCGACTTGGTCTTGCCCTCGGTCAGCACTTTGACCGGGGCACCCTTCCACAGATGGCTGCGGTCGACCTGCACGAGCTGGCGCAGGCCGGGGGTGGTGGGACGGAATGTCTTGAGGGCCATCGCCGTCTCTCCTCTAGAGCCCCGTCGTCACGTCGATCGAATGGCCCTCTTCGAGGGTCACGATCGCGCGCTTGCTGTCGCTGAGGCGGGAGCGGATGTTCTTGAAGGTCTTGAGCTTGCCCTTGCGCACCTGCGTGTTGACCGCCTTCACCTTGACGTTGAAGAGCTTCTCCACGGCAGCCTTGATGTCGGGCTTGGAGGCATCCCGCGCGACCTTGAAGACGACCTGATTGTGCTCAGACACCAGCGTCGACTTCTCGGTGATGACGGGAGAGCGGATAAGGTCGTGGGCGTCCTTCTTCTTCTTGCTCATTTGAAGCGCGCCTCCAGCGCTTCCACCGCCGCCCTGGTCAGCACCAGGTTCTTGCGGCGCAGGATGTCGTAGACGTTGATGCCCTGGACGGGGAGCACATCGATGTTGGGAATGTTGCGTGCGGCCCTGGCGAAGGTGGGCTCGATCTCGGCGCCGTCGATGATGAGCGCGTTGGTGAGCTCGAGCTTGCCGAAGCGCTCCTTGAGGCCCTTGGTCTTGCCGTCGCCCGATTGCGCCTTGTCGAGCACGACGATCTCGCCGGCCTTGGCCTTGGCCGAGAGTGCGTGCCGCAGCGCCAGCGCCCGCACCTTCTTGGGCAGGTCGATGGCGTGGCTGCGCGGCTTGGGCCCGAACACCTTGCCGCCGCCGCGCCACTGCGGCACCGACTTGTCGCCGTGGCGGGCGTTGCCGGTGCCCTTCTGCTTGTACATCTTCTTGCCCGTGACCGTCACCTCGGAGCGGTCCTGGGCATGGTGGGTGCCGGCCATGCGCTTGAGGAGCTGGTAGCGCACCATGCGCTGGATCAGGTCCCGGCGCGGCTCGAGCCCGAAGATGGCCTCGTCGAGCTCCACCTCGCCGGCGCTCTCCGCGTCCAGCGTCTTCACCGCTGCCTTCATGACGTCTGCTCCGCTTGGCCCTGGCCGGCAGGGGTCGCAGGCGCCGCTGCCTCGCCCGCCCCGGCGGCCTTGCGGAAGGACCCGGGCTTGGGCGCATCCTTGGGCAAGGGCCGCTTGACCGCGTCGCGCACCAGCACCCAGCCGCCCTTGCTGCCGGGCACCGCGCCGCGCACCAGCACGAGGCCGCGCTCCTTGTCGGTCTCGACCACCTCGAGGTTCTGCGTGGTGACGCGCACATCGCCCATGTGGCCGGCCATCTTCTTGCCCTTGAACACCTTGCCGGGGTCCTGGCGCTGGCCGGTCGAGCCGTGGCTGCGATGGGTCACCGAGACGCCGTGGGTGGCGCGCAGGCCATGGAAGTTCCAGCGCTTCATGGCGCCCTGGAAGCCCTTGCCCTGGTTGGTGCCGGTCACGTCGACGTGCTGGCCCTTGACGAAGTGGTCGGCCGTGATCTCCGCGCCCACCTCGATCAGGTTGTCGGGGCTGACGCGAAACTCCGCCAGCTTGCGCTTGGGCTCCACCTTGGCGACCGCAAAGCTCGCCCGCTCGGCGCGGTTGACGCGGCTCGCCTTGCGGCTGCCGGCGCCCAGCTGCAGCGCCGTATAGCCGTTCTTCTCGTCCGTGCGGTGGGCGAGCACCTGCACGTTCTCCAGCTTCAGCACGGTGACGGGGACGTGCTCCCCCGCCTCCGTGAAGACGCGGGTCATGCCCACCTTCTGCGCGATCACTCCGGAACGCATGTTCCGCTTTCCTCTTGGCTGGGCCGCCAGTGGGGCGCCCGCATTTTCACTAGAGCTTGATCTCGACGTCGACGCCTGCCGCCAGATCGAGCTTCATGAGCGCATCCACCGTCTGCGGCGTGGGATCGACGATGTCGAGCAGGCGCTTGTGCGTGCGCATCTCGAACTGCTCGCGGCTCTTCTTGTCGATGTGCGGCGAACGGTTCACCGTGAAGCGCTCGATGCGCGTCGGCAACGGGATCGGCCCGCGCACCTCCGCTCCCGTTCGCTTCGCCGTGTTGACGATCTCGCGCGTGGACGCATCGAGCACGCGATGGTCGAAGGCCTTGAGCCTTATTCTTATGTTCTGGCTTTGCATCGACATGCCCTCTGCACAAACTCGAGGAGCGCTCTGATCGAGCGCCCCTTTGAAGTTTCCCTACTCGATGATGGAGGTAACGACGCCGGCGCCCACGGTGCGGCCGCCCTCGCGGATGGCAAAGCGCAGCTTCTCCTCCATCGCGATCGGCGTGATCAGCTCGATCGTCACCGCCACGTTGTCGCCAGGCATCACCATCTCCGTCCCCTCCGGCAGCGCCACCACCCCCGTCACGTCAGTGGTCCGGAAGTAGAACTGCGGGCGGTAGTTGGTGAAGAACGGCGTGTGCCGGCCCCCCTCCTCCTTCGTCAGGATGTAGGCCTCCGCCTTGAACTTCTTGTGCGGCTTGATCGAGCCCGGCTTGCACAGCACCTGCCCGCGCTCCACCGCCGTCTTGTCGATGCCGCGCAGCAGGCAGCCCACGTTGTCGCCGGCCTCGCCGCTGTCCAGGAGCTTGCGGAACATCTCGACGCCCGTCACCACGCTCTTTTGCGTGTCGCGGATGCCCACGATCTCCACCTCCTCGCCAACCTTGATCGTGCCCCGCTCGATGCGCCCCGTCACGACCGTGCCCCGGCCCGAGATCGAGAACACGTCCTCGATCGGCATCAGGAACGGCAGGTCCTTGGGACGCTCGGGCAGCGGAATATACGTGTCGATCGCCTCGAACAGCTTGATGATCGCCTCGTCGGCAAGCTCCCCCTTCTCCCCGTTCAGCGCCTTGATCGCAGCCCCCCGGATGATCGGGATGTCGTCGCCGGGGAACTGGTACTTGGAGAGCAGCTCGCGCACCTCCATCTCCACCAGCTCCACCAGCTCCTGGTCGTCAACCGCATCGCACTTGTTGAGGAACACCACGATGTAGGGAACGCCGACCTGCCGCGCCAACAGGATGTGCTCGCGCGTCTGCGGCATCGGACCGTCGACCGCCGACACCACCAGGATCGCCCCGTCCATCTGCGCCGCGCCCGTGATCATGTTCTTGACGTAGTCGGCATGACCCGGGCAGTCCACGTGCGCGTAGTGGCGCTTCTCCGTCGAGTACTCCACGTGGCTCGTCGCAATCGTCAAGATCTTGGTCGGATCGCGCCGGCCCTGGCTCTCCGAGGCCTTCGCAACCTGGTCGTAGGATACCGACTCCTTGGTCCACCCCCGGTCCGCGCGAAACCTTCGTCAGCGCCGCCGTCAACGTCGTCTTGCCGTGGTCAACGTGCCCGATCGTGCCCACGTTGCAGTGCGGCTTCGCTCCGATCGAATTTCGCCTTGCCCATGGTCGGCTCTCCTTTAGTCCGTAACACTGCCGGCAAACTTGCCGGAACCTACTTCTCTTTCTCCCCGTCTCGCTCCCCGGGCTGCTTGCCCGATTGGCGCGGCCGGAGCAGTCATGCGTATTTCGCCTTGACCTCTTCGGCCACATTGCGCGGCACTTCCGCGTAGTGCGCGAACTGCATGGTGTACATGGCACGGCCCTGGCTCATGGACCTGAGCTGGCTCACGTAGCCGAACATGTTGGCCAGCGGCACGTTGGCGCGAATGACCGTGGCGTTGCCGCGCATCTCCTGGCTGCGGATCTGGCCGCGGCGGCTGTTGATGTCGCCGATCACGTTGCCGACGAAGTCGCCCGGCGTCACCACCTCCACGTCCATGATCGGCTCGAGCAGCTTGACGCCGGCCTTGGCCGCACCCTCGCGCATGGCGGCGCGCGCGGCGATCTCGAAGGCGATGGTGCTGGAGTTCGACCTCGTGGAAATCGCCGTCGTAGAGCGTGACGAGGGTGTCCACCATCGGGAAGCCGATCAGCACGCCGGAATCCCAGACGCTCTGCACGCCCTTCTCGACTCCGGGGATGTACTCCTTCGGCACCACGCCGCCCACGATCTCGCTCTCGAACTCGTTGCCCTTGCCGGGCTCGTTGGGCTCGAGCCTGAGCTTCACGCGCGCGAACTGGCCGGTGCCGCCGGTCTGCTTCTTGTGCGTGTAGTCGATCTCGGTCGCCCGCGCGAGCGTCTCGCGATAGGCCACCTGCGGCGCGCCGACGTTGACCTCGACCTTGTGCGTGCGCTTGAGGATGTCGATCTTGATGTCGAGATGCAGCTCGCCCATGCCCTTGATGCGGGTCTCGCCGCTCTCCTGGTCGGTCGAGACGCGGAACGAGGGATCCTCGGCCGCGAGCTTGGCGAGCGCCAGGCCCATCTTCTCGACGTCGGCCTTGGTCCTGGGCTCGACCGTCATCTCGATGACGGGGGCGGGGAACTCCATCTTCTCGAGCAGCACGGGCTTGCCGGGATCGGCCAGCGTCTCGCCGGTGCGGGTATCCTTGAGGCCCGCCAGCGCGATGATGTCGCCCGCGTAGGCCTCGTCGATCTGCTCGCGCTCGTCGGCATGCATGAGATACATGCGCCCGACGCGCTCCTTCCTGTCGCGCGTGGTGTTGGCGAGCGCCATGCCGCTTTTCACGGTGCCGGAATAGACGCGGCAGAACGTGATCGAGCCCACGTGCGGGTCGTCCATGATCTTGAACGCGAGCATGGCGAGGGGGTCGGTATCGAGCGGCCTGCGCACCACCGGCTCGCCGGTCTTGACGTCCATGGCCTTGAACGCCTCGCGGTCGGCGGGCGAGGGCAGGTAATCCACGACGGCATCGAGCAGAGGCTGCACGCCCTTGTACTTGAAGGCCGAGCCGCACAGCATCGGATAGAAGACGCTCTTGACGGTGGCCTTGCGGATCAGCCGCTTCAGCGTATCGACGTCGGGCTCCTTGACCGTCGAGGTAGGCGGCCATGGCGTCGTCGTCCATCTCGACGGCCGCCTCCACCATCACGGCGCGGAACTCGGCGGCCTTGTCGGCGAGGTCGGCAGGGATGGGCTGCTCGACGATCTTGGAATCCTTGTCGTCGCCCTCCCAGATCAGCGCCTTCATGCGCAGCAGATCGACCACGCCCTTGAAGCCCGACTCGGCGCCGACGGGGATCTGCAGCGGCACCGGCCGGGCGCCGAGCTTGGACTTGATCTCGGCGACGCACATGAAGAAGTCGGCGCCGGTCTTGTCCATCTTGTTGGCGAAAATGATGCGCGGCACGCCGTACTTGTCGCCCTGGCGCCAGACCGTCTCGGTCTGCGGCTCCACGCCCTGGTTGCCGTCGAGCACGCATACCGCGCCGTCGAGCACGCGCAGGCTGCGCTCCACCTCGATGGTGAAGTCGACGTGGCCCGGCGTATCGATGATGTTGAGACGCTTGCCCTGCCAGAAGCAGGTGGTGGCGGCCGACGTGATGGTGATGCCGCGCTCCTGCTCCTGCTCCATGTAGTCCATGGTCGCGGCGCCGTCGTGCACCTCGCCGATCTTGTAGGTCTTGCCCGTGTAGTAGAGGACCCGCTCGGTCGTCGTGGTCTTGCCGGCATCGATGTGGGCCATGATGCCGAAGTTCCGGTAGTCCTCGATTTTGTGCGTTTCGGGCCATGATCTTCTAGTTCCGTGTCACCAGCGGTAGTGGGAGAAGGCGCGGTTCGCCTCCGCCATCTTGTGCGTATCCTCCCGCTTCTTCACCGCCGTACCGCGATTGTTCGCGGCGTCGAGGAGTTCGCCGGACAGGCGCTCCTCCATTGTGTTCTCGTTGCGCGACCGGGCGGCCGCGATCAGCCACCGGATCGCCAGCGCCTGCCGGCGCTCGTTGCGCACCTCGACGGGCACCTGGTAGGTGGCGCCGCCGACGCGCCGCGAGCGCACCTCGACCGCCGGCATGACGTTCTCGAGTGCCGAGTGGAAAAGCTGGATGGGGTCCGACTTGGCGCGCGACTGCATGCGATCGAGCGCGCCGTAGACGATGTTCTCGGCGACCGACTTCTTGCCCTGCTTCATGATCGAGTTCATGAACTTGGACACCACCAGGTCGCCGAACTTGGGGTCCGGGTTGACCTCGCGCCTCTCAGCTTTGTGCCGCCGCGACATTGATACTGTTCCTCAGTCGGTCTCGTCGAATGCTGCTGGCTACCCCTTGCGGCCCGAGATCCCCGCTTTCGCGGGGATACGGAGCAAAGAGAGGCCCAACTACTTGGGCCTCTTTGCTCCGTACTTGGAGCGCCTCTGCTTACGGTCCGCCACGCCCTGGGTGTCGAGCACGCCGCGGATGATGTGATAGCGCACGCCCGGGAGGTCTTTGACGCGGCCGCCGCGGATCATCACCACCGAGTGCTCCTGCAGGTTGTGGCCTTCACCCGGGATGTAGCCGATAACCTCGAAGCCGTTGGTGAGCCGTACCTTGGCCACCTTGCGCAGGGCCGAATTGGGCTTCTTCGGCGTCGTTGTATAGACGCGGGTGCAGACGCCGCGCTTCTGCGGGCAGGCCTGCATGTGGCGCGCCTTCTCGCGGTAGACCTTCTGCGTCCGCGGTTTGCGGATCAGCTGCTGTATGGTCGGCATCCGCCGCTTTCCATCTTCCTAGACGCAACAGCCACGACCCGTTGCGCCAACACCTGCCGCCGCCCCAAGCGGTGCCCGGCTCCAAATCCAGAGGATCCAACCGGCTCCGCTTTCGCGGTGGCCGGGGATCTTGGCCCGAAATTGTCCTCTGCTTGACGACGACAGCGTCTAGGCCAGGGCGGGGCACGAGGCCCCAGGCCAACGCAACGGCCTACCGCCTGTCGCGAGAGTGCGCGGGTTATATACGAGTGCGTCTTGCCCGGTCAACACTCTCGGCACACGGGGAAACGAAATATTTGGCGCCTGTCGCGCGGCGCACGGAATGATTGCACTGCAGCAAGCGCTGGCAACGACGTGGCTCGCCTCCGCGCGACCGTGGGCAAAGCCACAATTGAGCCAGCCACCACAGCCAGCGACCACACCCTTGCGCTTGCGTCCGAGCCGGTCCTTACTCGGGCTCACGTCTGTTGAGCGCGAGGAACGAGCCATGTCCACCAAAATGGTAGCCGTTGGCTATGCAGCCAGTTTGCCGGTGTCGGACAGCCGCTCCTTGTTCGAGTTCGAGGCTGAGGTGCCTCGGCCCGAGGGGCGCGACCTGCTGGTGCGCGTGAATGCCGTGTCGGTCAATCCAGTCGACGTCAAGGTGCGCATGCGCAAGCAGGGGACGCAGGCCAGCCCGGTGATCCTCGGCTGGGACGCAGCCGGCACCGTGGAGGCTGCGGGCAGCGCCTGCGAGCTCTTCCGTCCGGGCGACCGCGTCTACTACGCCGGCAACGTCAACCGGCCAGGCAGCAACGCCCCGTTCCATCTTGTCGATGAGCGCATCGTCGGCCGCGCGCCGAAGTCCCTCAGCGTCACCGAGGCGGCTGCCCTGCCGCTCACCACTCTGACCGCCTGGGAGCTGCTGTTCGACCGGATCGGCGTGAAGCGCGGGGAGGGCGCAGACCGCCGCTCGCTCCTCGTCGTCGGCGGCGCGGGAGGTGTCGGCTCGATTGCCATCCAGCTCGCGCGCAAGCTCACCGGCCTCACCGTCATTGCCACCGCCTCGCGCCCGCAAACGCAGGCCTGGGTTCGCGATCTCGGCGCACACCACGTGATCGACCACAGCAAGCCCTTCGCGCCGCAACTGAAGGCGGCAGGCTTTCCCACCGTCGACATCGTGCTGGCACTGACCGGAACCGCCAAGAACGCGGGCCAGATCACCGAGGTCATAGCCCCGCAGGGTCGTCTCGGGCTGATCGAGGGCATGGACTCGCTCAAGGCCTTCGACATGGCGGCGCTGTGGCCAAAGTGCGTGAGCATCCACCCCGAGCTGATGTTCACCCGCTCGACATTCGGCACGCCCGACATGATCGAGCAGCACCGCCTCCTCACCGAAGCTGCCGAGCTGGTCGACCGCGGCGTCCTTCGCACCACCATGACGGCCAGCTTCGGACGCCTCAATGCGGCCAACCTGAAACGGGCACACGCCCAGCTCGAGAGCGGCACCACCATAGGCAAAGTGGTGCTCGAGGTGGCCTAGCCGTCACCCCGGCGCTTGCACCGGCATGCAGCTATCGGCTGACGCCGCGATACGCCAAGAGACCGATCCCGGGCACACCGGCCTTCGCCGCGCACGCCCGGGATGACATTACTCCGCAGCGGCCTCCGTGCGGCGCCGGCGGCGCTCCGGCGGGCGCAGCGCCCCCTCGACCGCAGGGGCGGCCAGCGCCTTCTCGGCGTCGAACTTGGCCTTCTCCTTGGCGATGAGCTCGTCGCGCTTGGCGGCTTCCTTGCGGATGCGGCGCAGCATGCCGCCGGTGCCGGCAGGGATCAGGCGACCGACGATCACGTTCTCCTTCAGGCCCTCGAGCGTGTCGACCTTGCCGTTGACGGCGGCTTCGGTCAGCACGCGCGTGGTCTCCTGGAAGGAGGCCGCCGAGATGAAGCTCCGCGTCTGCAGCGAGGCCTTGGTGATGCCGAGCAGCACCGGCTTGGCCGTGGCGGGCCGCTTGCCCGACTTCTCGTAGGCCAGGTTCTTCTCGTTGAACTCGATCTTGTCGATCTGCTCACCCTTGAGGAACTCGGTCTCGCCGGGGTCTTCGACCTCCACCTTCTGCAGCATCTGCCGGACGATGACCTCGATGTGCTTGTCGTTGATGGTCACGCCCTGGAGCCGGTAGACGTCCTGGATCTCGTTGATCAGATAGTTGGCGAGCTCCTCCACGCCCTTGATGGCCAGGATGTCGTGCGGCGCGGGATGGCCATCGTACACGAAGTCGCCCTTCTCGACGCGATCGCCGTGCTGCACGGCCAGTGGCTTGCCGCGCGGGATCAGGTACTCCTTGGGCTCCGCGTTCTCGTCGTCGGGCTTGATGATGATGCGCTGCTTGTTCTTGTAGTCCTTGCCGAACTCGACGGTGCCGGTGATCTCGGCAATGATGGCGTTGTCCTTCGGGCGCCGCGCCTCGAACAGCTCCGCCACGCGCGGCAGACCGCCCGTGATGTCGCCGCTCTTGGCCGAGGCAATCGGGATGCGTGCGAGCACGTCGCCGGCCTTGACCTTGGCGTGCGGCTCGACCTGCAGAATCGCCTCCACCGGGAGCAGATACTTGGCATCGACGCCGCGCGACACGCGCACCGGCTTGCCGCCCTTCAACTCCTTGATGACGATCGACGGCCGCAGCTCCGAGCCGCGCGGCGAAGCGCGCCAGTCCATGATCACGCGGTTGGTCGTGCCCTGCACCTCGTCGGTCTGCTCCTTCATGGAGATGCCCTCGACCAAGTCGGCGAAGTCGGCGACGCCGTCGACCTCGGTCAGGATCGGCCGCATGTAGGGGTCCCATTGGGCAAGCCGCACGCCGCGCTTGACCTCGTCGCCGTCATCGACGTGCAGCTGCGCGCCGTACGGGATCTTCTGGATCGCCAGCTCCTTGCCGGATTGGTCGGAGATGACGTACGCCATGTTGCGACCCATCGCGATCAGACGGCCCTGGCTGTCCTTGACGACGGCGCGGTTCTTGATCTTGGCCTTGCCGTTGAAGTTGGATTCCAGGAAGGACTGGTCCACCGTCTGCGCCACGCCGCCCAGATGGAACGTGCGCATGGTGAGCTGGGTGCCCGGCTCGCCGATCGACTGCGCCGCGATCACGCCGACAGCCTCGCCCATGTTGACCTTGGTGCCGCGTGCGAGATCCCGGCCGTAGCATTTTGCGCACACCCCGTTCGTGGTCTCGCAGGTGAGCACCGAACGGATCCGCACCTCCTGGATCTGCGCCTTCTCGATCGCCTCCACCTCCTTCTCTTCCAGCAGCTCGCCCGTCTTGACGAGCACCTTCTTGGTGACGGGGTCCTTGACGTCCTCGGCAGCCGTGCGGCCGAGCACGCGCTGGGCGAGCGAGACGATGATTTGGCCGGCGTCGACAACCGCCTGCACGTTGATGCCGGCGTCGGTGCCGCAGTCGTCCTCGGAGATGATGGCATCCTGAGCCACGTCGACCAGCCGGCGCGTCAGATAGCCCGAGTTGGCCGTCTTGAGCGCCGTGTCGGCGAGGCCCTTGCGCGCGCCGTGCGTCGAGTTGAAGTACTCGAGCACGCTCAAGCCCTCCTTGAAGTTGGAGATGATCGGCGTCTCGATGATCTCGCCCGACGGCTTGGTCATGAGGCCGCGCATGCCCGCGAGCTGGCGCATCTGCTTCTCCGAGCCGCGCGCACCGGAATGGGCCATCATGTAGACCGAGTTGACCTGGTGCGTGCGCCCCGTCGCCTTGTCGATCTTCACGGCCGAGATGCGCTCCATCATCTCCTTGGCGATCTGGTCCGTGCACTTGGACCAGGCGTCCACCACCTTGTTGTACTTCTCGAGCTGGGTGATGAGGCCGTCGTTGTACTGCTGCTCGTACTCGCGCACGAGCTCATTGGTCTGGTCGACGAACTTGGCCTTGGTCTCCGGGATCACCATGTCGTCCTTGCCGAAGGAAATGCCGGCCTTGAACGCGTGGTAGAAGCCCATCCCCATCACGCGGTCGCAGAAGATCACCGTCTCCTTCTGGCCGCAGTCGCGGTAGACCGCATCGATCAGGCCGGAGATGGCCTTCTTGGTCAGAAGCTGGTTGACGAGGGCGAACTTGACGCCTGCCTTGCGCGGCAGCAGCTGGCCCAGCAGCAAGCGGCCCGGCGTGGTTTCGTGCACCTCCACGACCTCGTTGCCACCCGCGTCGACGGCGATGTAGCGGCCCTTGACCTTTGCGTGCAGGGTGACGGTGCCGGCGGCGAGCGCATGCTCGACCTCGGCGATCGAGCCCAGCAACGTGCCCTCGCCCGGCTCCTTGTCGCGCACCATCGACAGGTAGTAGAGGCCGAGCACGATGTCCTGGCTCGGCACGATGATGGGCGAGCCGTTGGCGGGGTGCAGGATGTTGTTGGTCGACATCATCAGCACGCGCGCCTCGAGCTGCGCCTCGAGCGACAGCGGCACGTGCACGGCCATCTGGTCGCCGTCGAAGTCGGCGTTGAAGGCCGCGCACACCAGCGGATGCAGCTGGATGGCCTTGCCCTCGATCAGCACCGGCTCGAACGCCTGGATGCCCAGGCGATGCAGCGTGGGGGCGCGGTTGAGCAGCACGGGGTGCTCGCGGATCACCTCGTCGAGGACGTCCCAGACCTCGGGCTTCTCCTTCTCGACCAGCTTCTTGGCCTGCTTGACGGTCGCAGCCTGGCCGAGCGCCTGCAGGCGCGCATAGATGAACGGCTTGAACAGCTCGAGCGCCATCTTCTTGGGCAGCCCGCACTGGTGCAGCTTCATCTCGGGGCCCACCACGATGACGGAGCGGCCCGAATAGTCGACGCGCTTGCCGAGCAGGTTCTGGCGGAAGCGGCCCTGCTTGCCCTTGAGCATGTCGGCCAGCGACTTCAGCGGACGCTTGTTAGCCCCGGTGATGACGCGGCCACGCCGGCCGTTGTCGAACAGCGCATCGACCAATTCCTGCAGCATCCGCTTCTCGTTGCGGATGATGATGTCGGGCGCGCGCAGCTCCATCAGCCGCTTGAGGCGGTTGTTGCGGTTGATGACGCGGCGATAGAGGTCATTGAGATCGGAGGTGGCGAAGCGGCCGCCATCGAGCGGCACGAGCGGGCGCAGCTCGGGCGGGATGACCGGCACCACGGTCAGGACCATCCACTCCGGCCGGTTCCTGGATTCGATCAAGGCCTCGATCACCTTCAGGCGCTTGCCGAGCTTCTTGGGCTTGAGCTCGGTCGTCGCCTCGGCGATCTCCTGGCGCAGCTGGTCGCGGATCTTGGCCAGATCCATGCTCGACAGCAGCTCGCGGATGGCCTCCGCGCCGATGCCGGCGGAGAAGCTGTCCTGGCCGAACTCCTCGATCGCCTGGTTGTAGGCCTCCTCGGTCAGCAGCTGCTTCTCCTGCAGCGTGGTGGTGCCGGGCTCGGTGACAATGTACTGCTCGAAATAGAGCACGCGCTCGAGGTCCTTGAGCGTCATGTCGAGCAGCAGGCCGATGCGGGAGGGCAGCGACTTCAGAAACCAGATGTGCGCGACGGGGGCTGCCAGCTGGATGTGGCCCATGCGCTCGCGGCGCACCTTGGCGAGCGTCACCTCGACGCCGCACTTCTCGCAGATCAGGCCCTTGTACTTCATGCGCTTGTACTTGCCGCACAAGCACTCGTAGTCCTTGATGGGCCCGAAGATGCGCGCGCAGAACAGACCGTCGCGCTCGGGCTTGAAGGTGCGGTAGTTGATGGTCTCGGGCTTCTTGATCTCGCCGAACGACCAGGACGAGATATCGTCGGGGCTGGCGATCGAGATGCGGATCTGATCGAAGGCCGGCGCCTGCACCTGCTGCTTGAAAAGGTTGGTGATCTCGTTCATCGGCTCTCTCTCATCTGGAGGGTGGCGCGCTCACGCCGTCCCTCTATTCTTGTTTGCTCGTCCGCGCGCCCCGCAATCGCGGGCAACGCGGCAAAGTCATTCGGCCGCAGCTGGCGGCAGCCGCGGTCGCTCGACGGCCTCCGCGGGCGCTTCCTCGGCGGGCACGACGGACGCCTCCGAGTTGACCAGCTCGACGTTGAGGCCGAGCGCCCGCATCTCCTTGACGAGCACGTTGAAGCTCTCGGGGATGCCGGCCTCGAAGGTGTCGTCGCCACGCACAATCGCCTCGTAGACCTTGGTGCGGCCCGCCACGTCGTCCGACTTGACGGTCAGCATCTCCTGCAGCGTGTAGGCGGCGCCGTAGGCCTCGAGCGCCCACACCTCCATCTCGCCGAAGCGCTGGCCGCCGAACTGCGCCTTGCCACCCAACGGCTGCTGGGTGACGAGGCTGTAGGGGCCGATCGAGCGGGCGTGGATCTTGTCGTCGACGAGATGGTGCAGCTTCAAGAGATACTTGTAGCCCACCGTCACCTTGCGGTCGAAAGGCTCGCCTGTGCGCCCGTCGTAGAGCGTGACCTGGCCCGAGGTGTCGAAGCCCGCCTTCTTCAGCATCTCGACGATCTCGGGCTCGCGCGCGCCGTCGAACACGGGCGTTGCCACCGGCACGCCGGTCTTCAGCTTCTCGCTCAGGTCCACCAGATCGGCGTCCTTGAGCTTGCTGATGCCGCCGTCCTTGCCGTAGATGTCGACCACCGTATCGCGCAGCGCCTTGGCCTGGCCGCTCTCGTGGAACTTCTGCAGCGCCTCGTCGATGATCCGACCGAGGCCGCGGCAGGCCCAGCCCAAGTGCGTCTCGAGGATCTGCCCGACGTTCATGCGGCTCGGCACGCCGAGCGGATTTAGCACGACGTCCACGTGCGTCCCGTCCTCCAGATAGGGCATGTCCTCGACAGGTACGATCTGCGACACCACGCCCTTGTTGCCGTGCCGGCCGGCCATCTTGTCGCCGGGCTGGATCTTGCGCTTCACGGCCACGAACACCTTGACCATCTTCATGACGCCGGGAGGCAGCTCGTCGCCGCGCTGCAGCTTGTCGACCTTGTCGACGAAGCGTCGCTCCAGACTCTTCTTGGCGTCCTCGTACTGCTTGCCGATGGCCTCCACCTCGGCCATGGCGGCTTCATCGGCCAGGCCGATCTCCCACCACTGGCTGCGCGGCAGCTCGCCCAGCACCTCCTCGGAGATGATGGTGCCCTTGCGGGCGTTCTTGGGACCCCTGGCCGCCTCCTTGCCGATCAGCGCCGACTTGAGGCGGGCATAGACGTTGCGGTCGAGGATCTGCAGCTCGTCGTCGCGGTCCTTGGCGAGGCGCTCGATCTCCTCGCGCTCGATCGCCATGGCGCGCTCGTCCTTCTCGACGCCGTGGCGGTTGAAGACGCGCACCTCCACGACCGTGCCGTTGACGCCCGGCGGTAGCCTCAGCGAGGTGTCGCGCACGTCGGAGGCCTTCTCGCCGAAGATGGCGCGCAGGAGCTTCTCCTCCGGCGTCATCGGGCTCTCGCCCTTGGGCGTGATCTTGCCAACCAGGATGTCGCCCGGGTTCACCTCGGCGCCGATGAAGACGATGCCGGCCTCGTCGAGGTTGCGCAGCGCCTCCTCGGAGACGTTGGGGATGTCGCGGGTGATCTCCTCGGGGCCGAGCTTGGTGTCGCGCGCCATCACCTCGAACTCCTCGATGTGGATCGAGGTGAAGATGTCGTCGAACACGACGCGCTCGGAGAGCAGGATGCTATCCTCGAAGTTGTAGCCCATCCACGGCATGAAGGCGACGAGCACGTTCTTGCCGAGCGCCAGATCGCCGAGGTCGGTCGAAGGCCCGTCGGCGATGATGTCGCCGGCGTGCACGTGATCGCCCACCGTCACCAGCGGCCGCTGGTTGATGCAGGTGTTCTGGTTGGAGCGCTGGAACTTGCGCAGCCGGAAGATGTCGACGCCGGGCTTGGAGGGGTCGGTCTCCTCGGTGGCGCGGATGACGATACGGGTGGCGTCCACCTGGTCGACCACGCCGGTGCGGCGCGCGGCGATGGCGGCGCCCGAGTCGCGGGCCACCACCTCCTCCATGCCCGTGCCGACGAGGGGGGCCTCGGCCTTGATCAGGGGCACGGCCTGACGCTGCATGTTGGAGCCCATCAGCGCGCGGTTGGCGTCGTCGTTCTCCAGGAACGGGATGAGAGCCGCGGCCACCGACACGAGCTGCTTGGGCGACACGTCGATGTAGTCGACCTTGTCGGGCGACACGAGCAGCACATCGCCCTGGTAGCGGCAGGTGATGAGGTCGCCGGTGAGCTTGCCCTTGGGGTCGATCTCGGCGTTGGCCTGGGCGACGTGATAGCGCGCCTCCTCCATGGCCGAGAGGTAGGTCACCTCGTCGGTCACCTTGCCCTTCTCGACCTTGCGGTAGGGGCTCTCGATGAAGCCGTACTTGTTGACGCGCGCAAAGGTCGCGAGCGAGTTGATGAGGCCGATGTTGGGGCCCTCCGGCGTCTCGATCGGGCAGATGCGGCCGTAGTGGGTCGGGTGCACGTCGCGCACCTCGAAACCCGCACGCTCGCGCGTGAGGCCGCCAGGGCCCAGCGCCGAGAGCCGCCGCTTGTGCGTGATCTCGGAGAGCGGGTTGGTCTGGTCCATGAACTGGGAGAGCTGCGAGGAGCCGAAGAACTCGCGCACGGCGGCCGCCGCCGGCTTGGCGTTGATCAGGTCCTGCGGCATCACCGTGTCGATGTCGACCGAGCTCATGCGCTCCTTGATGGCGCGCTCCATGCGCAGCAGGCCCAGGCGGTACTGGTTCTCCATCAGCTCGCCCACCGAGCGCACGCGCCGGTTGCCCAGATGGTCGATGTCGTCGATCTCGCCCTTGCCGTCGCGCAGGTCGACCAGCGTCTTGATGACGGCAAGGATGTCCTCCTTGCGCAGCGTGCGCACGGTGTCCTCGGCCTTCAGGTCGAGGCGCATGTTCATCTTGACGCGGCCGACCGCGGAGAGGTCGTAGCGCTCCGAATCGAAGAACAGGCCGTGGAACAGGGCCAGCGCTGCGTCCAGCGTCGGCGGCTCGCCCGGGCGCATCACCCGGTAGACGTCCATCAACGCTTCCTCGTGGTTGGAGTTCTTGTCGATGTTGAGCGTGTTGCGGATGAACGCGCCGACCGTGACATGGTCGATGTCGAGGATCGGGAACTCCTTGATCTTCGCCTCTTTCAGCGTTTCCAGCAGCTTCGCGGTCAGCTCCTCGCCGGCCTCGCCGAAGATCTCGCCCGTCTCCAGGTTGACGATGTCCTCGGCGAGATATCTCCCGGCGAGATCATTGGCGTTGAACAGCACCTCCTTGAGGCCTTCCTCGGCGAGCTCTCGGGCGCGCTTGGCGGTGATCTTCTCGCCCGCCTTGGCCACCACCTCGCCCGACCGCGCATCCGTCAAGTCCGACGGTCGGCGTCATTCCGCGCATTTTCTCGGCGAGAACGGCACCTTCCAGCCGCGCTTGCTCTCCTTGACGGCGATCGTCTTGTAGAAGCCCGCCAGGATCTCCTCGTCGTCCATGCCGAGCGCATAGAGCAGCGTCGTGACCGGCAGCTTGCGGCGCCGGTCGATGCGCACGTAGACGATGTCCTTGGCGTCGAACTCGAAGTCGAGCCAGGAGCCGCGGTAGGGGATGATGCGGGCGGCAAACAGCAGCTTGCCGGAGGCGTGCGTGCGGCCGCGGTCGTGGTCGAAGAACACGCCCGGCGAGCGGTGCATCTGGCTGACGATGACGCGCTCGGTGCCGTTGATGATGAAGGTGCCGTTGGGCGTCATGAAGGGCATGTCGCCCATGTAGACGTCCTGCTCCTTGACGTCCTTGACGGACTTGGCGCCCGTTTCCTCGTTCACGTCGAACACGATCAGGCGCAGCTTGACCTTGAGCGGAGCAGCAAAGGTCATGTCGCGCTGCTGGCACTCGTCGACGTCGTACTTCGGCGGCTCGAACTCGTAGCGCACGAACTCGAGCGTCGCCCGGCCGGAGAAGTCCGAGATCGGGAACACCGACTTGAACACCGACTGCAGGCCCTGGTCGCCACGGCCTCCCGGCGGCTCCTTGACCATCAGGAAGTCGTCATAGGAACTCTTCTGCACCTCGATGAGGTTGGGCATCTCGGCCACTTCGCCGAATCGAGCCGAACTGCTTCCTGATGCGCTTGCGGCCGTTGTAGGTGTCAGCCATTTCCGCTCCTCGTCCCTTCGCGAAGGGATGTTGAGTTCGCTGCCGCGGGCCTCAGCGGGCCGCGGCATTGCCTGTTGTCATGTCGGCGAAGCTCGACCCAGAGCCTCGGCAGTCCAGCATTTCCCGCGCCGCCACGATCGCTCGGGAGGCGCTGCCCGCCTCCCGACCGACCTGGACTCGGCATCTACTTGACCTCGACGACCGCGCCCTGGTCCTCGAGCTGCTTCTTGAGCTTGGCGGCCTCTTCCTTGTTGACGCCGTCCTTGACGGTCTTGCCGCCGGCCTCGACCAGGTCCTTGGCCTCCTTCAGGCCGAGCCCGGTGATGGCACGCACCTCCTTGATGACGTTGATCTTCTTCTCGCCGCCCGACTTGAGGATGACGGCGAACTCGGTTTGCTCCTCCACAGCCGGTCCGGCTGCTGCAGGGCCAGCCGCGACGGCAACCGCAGCAGCGGCCGACACGCCCCATTTGTCCTCCAGAAGCTTGGCGAGCTCGGCCGCCTCCAGAACGGTCAGCTTCGAGAGGTCGTCGACGATTTTCGCTAGATCAGCCATGACTTGATACTTCCCTGGGTTTGACTGTCAGAACTTCGTTTCTCACGGTGCCCGCATCGCGGGCTGCTTTGATCCGATGGCTCTACGCGCTCTTGGCTCCTTGGGCCTGGAGCACGCGGGCCAGCATCGCGCCCGGCTCCTTGAGGATGCGCGCGATCTTGGTCGCGGGCGCCTGCACGAGGCCGATCAGCGTGGCTCTGAGCTCGTCGAGCGAGGGCAGGTCCGCCAGCGCCTTCACCGCGCCGACGTCCATCACCGTCTTGCCCATGGTCCCGCCAAGGATCACGAGCTTGTCGTTCTCGCGCGAGTACCTGACCGAGACCCTCGCCGCGCTCACCGGATCCTCCGAGTAGGCGATGCAGGTCTGCCCCTTGAGGAGATCGGCGACGCCCTCGGCGTTGGTGTCCTTCAGCGCCAGCTTGGCCAGCTTGTTCTTGGCGACCTTGACCGAACCGCCCGCGTCTTTCATGCGCTTGCGAAATTCGGTCATCTGCGCCACGCTCATGCCCGTAAAGTGGGCAACGACCATCACGCCCGCGTCCTTCCACTCCTCGTTGAGGGTGGAGACGAGCTGGCGTTTTTGCGCTCTATCCACGTCTGCTCACTCCATTTTGCGGACAACGGGCCGCTCGCCCATCTTCCGCGGGTTGCACCTTGTCGCCGATCGAGGCGACGCTTCAGGTACCCGTCCTACCCTCGCGTCGCTCGACGCAATGGTGCAGACCCAAGAGGCTCGGATTGGCGGCCGATGGCTCGCCCTTCCGTCTCCCGTCTCATGCAGGCCCTCAGATCGAGGCTTAAGCCGGGTCGCCCCGGCACCGGCAGTCTCGGACAGGTTCGGGCGCAAGGCCGAGCTGCGGCCCCCGCCCACGCCGCCGGGCTCATCGCCCGGCATTGGTCATCTCGCTTCCTTGTCGCGCCACACTCCTCACGCCGTGCCGGCAACGCCCAGGCTGCCGGTATCGATCTTGACGCCGACCCCCTGGGTGGAGCTCAGCGATACCTTCTTCACGTACGTACCCTTGGCACCGGCGGGCCTGGCCTTCGCCACCGCGTCGACAAAGGCCTTGATGTTCTCGACGAGCTGCTTGTCGGGGAAGCTCGCCTTGCCGACGCCTGCCTGCACGATGCCGGCCTTCTCGACCCGGAACTCGACCGCACCGCCCTTGGCGCCCTTGACGGCGCTGGTGACATCCATCGTGACCGTGCCGACGCGCGGGTTGGGCATCAAGCCGCGCGGGCCCAGCACCTTGCCGAGCCGCCCGACCAGACCCATCATGTCCGGGGTGGCGACGCAGCGGTCGAAGTTGATGGTGCCCTTGGACACCTGCTCGACCAGGTCTTCCGCTCCCACCACGTCGGCACCGGCGGCCTTGGCCTCCTCCGCCTTCGCGCCTCTGGCGAACACTGCCACCCGCTGCGTACGGCCCGAGCCGTTCGGCAGATTGCACACCCCGCGCACCATCTGGTCGGCATGCTTGGGGTCGACGCCCAAGTTCATCGACACCTCGACGGTCTCGTCGAACTTCGCCTTGGCGCGCTCCTTGACGACCTTGACGGCCTCATCGATGGCGTAGGCCTTCTCGCGGTCCACACCCTCGCGGGCCGCCTTCAATCGCTTGCCGATGCTGCTCATGCCCATCACTCCACAACCTGCAGACCCATGGAGCGCGCAGACCCAGCCATGGTCCGCACCGCCGCCTCGAGGTCCTCCGTGTTCAAGTCCTTCATCTTCACCTTGGCGACCTCGCGCACCTGCGCCATCGTGATGGTGCCGGCGCTGGTGCGGCCCGGCTCCTTGGAGCCGCCGGTCGAGCCCCGCCGCCTTCTTGAGCAGATGCGAGGCCGGCGGCGTGCGCATCTCGAAGGAGAAGGAGCGGTCCGAGTAGACCGTGATCTTCACCGGGATCGGGCGCGCCCTGCTCCATGTCCTTGGACTTGGCATTGAACTGCTTGCAGAACTCCATGATGGAGAGGCCGCGCTGACCGAGCGCGGGGCCGATGGGCGGCGAGGGATTGGCCTGCCCTGCCGGCACCTGCAGGTTGATGTAACCGTCGATCTTCTTGGCCATTGCTCTCTCAGACCCTCTCTACTTTCCTCGCATCCCTGCCCATGGCGCCGATGGCCAGCGGGCGTCAGACAACCTTCTCGACCTGGCCGAACTCCAGCTCGACCGGCGTCGGCCGCCCGAATATCGACACGCCCACCTTGAGGCGCGCGCGCTGCTCGTCCACCTCTTCGACATGGCCCTCGAAGGTGGCGAAGGGGCCGTCGGCCACGCGCACCTTCTCGCCGATCTCGAACGTGACCATCGGCTTGGGCCGCTCCACGCCCTCCTTGACCTGGTGCAGGATGCGCATCGCCTCATCCTCGGTGATGGGGGTCGCCTTGTTGTCGGTACCGAGGAAGCCCGTCACCTTGGGCGTGTTCTTGATGAGGTGGTAGGCGGAGTCCGTCATCTCCATCTTGACCAGCACGTAGCCGGGAAAGAACTTGCGCTCCGAGGACACCTTGCGGCCACGCCGCACCTCGACCACCTCTTCGGTGGGCACCAGCACCTCGTCGAACAGCTCCGTCAGGCCGGCCGCCTTGGCGCGATCCTTGATCGCCTCGGCTACCTTCCGTTCGAAGTTCGAGTAGGCGTGCACGATGTACCAGCGCTTGCTCATTCTCTCGTCTCTCGACCCGCCAGGCCGCACCCGCACGCGACCACTCGAGATTTCCTTAGTGTCCAAGGCGAAGGACATACTTGACGACGTTGCCGATGATCATGTCCGTCAGCAGGAAGAAGACGGACGTCAGCGCCACCATGACCAGCACCATTGCCGTCGTGATCCACACCTCTTTCCAGGAAGGCCACGTGACCTTCGCCGTCTCCTGACGCACTTCGTCGACGAATTGAAAGGGGTTCTTCACCTTCAGCCCATGATCCTTGCGAGGCGCCCGACTGCGAGCGCCTCAGCCCACTTGCTTCTTGCTTTGTTGCTGCAATCGTCGCGCCGGTGCCGCCTCCGCCTCAATGAGCGCAAACCAATAGTTGGCAGGGGCGGAGGGTCTCGAACCCCCAACCTTCGGTTTTGGAGACCGACGCTCTGCCAATTGAGCTACACCCCTTGAGGCTGGGTCGACCTGCGCGGGAGCGCTTACATATCGCAGTTCGCTCAGCTTGTCACATTTTTTTCTTGACAACAACTCCCGTTCCGTATTTCCGGGCTAAGACCACCGAATCGAAGGGTTTTTCCGTTTTCTCCGAGGGGGATGCCCGCGCTCTTTACGAAGCGCCGGCAGCCGGCCCGATTCGGGTTGCACCTACTCGATGATGGAGGTAACGACGCCGGCGCCCACGGTGCGGCCGCCCTCGCGGATGGCAAAGCGCAGCTTCTCCTCCATCGCAATCGGCGTGATCAGCTCGATCGTCACCGCCACGTTGTCGCCAGGCATCACCATCTCCGTCCCCTCCGGCAGCGCCACCACCCCCGTCACGTCAGTGGTCCGGAAGTAGAACTGCGGGCGGTAGTTGGTGAAGAACGGCGTGTGACGGCCCCCCTCCTCCTTCGTCAGGATGTAGGCCTCCGCCTTGAACTTCTTGTGCGGCTTGATCGAGCCCGGCTTGCACAGCACCTGCCCGCGCTCCACCGCCGTCTTGTCGATGCCGCGCAGCAGGCAGCCCACGTTGTCGCCGGCCTCGCCGCTGTCCAGGAGCTTGCGGAACATCTCAACGCCCGTCACCACGCTCTTTTGCGTGTCGCGGATGCCCACGATCTCCACCTCCTCGCCAACCTTGATCGTGCCCCGCTCGATGCGCCCCGTCACGACCGTGCCCCGCCCCGAGATCGAGAACACGTCCTCGATCGGCATCAGGAACGGCAGGTCCTTGGGACGCTCGGGCAGCGGAATATACGTGTCGATCGCCTCGAACAGCTTGATGATCGCCTCGTCGGCAAGCTCCCCCTTCTCCCCGTTCAGCGCCTTGATCGCAGCCCCCCGGATGATCGGGATGTCGTCGCCGGGGAACTGGTACTTGGAGAGCAGCTCGCGCACCTCCATCTCCACCAGCTCCACCAGCTCCTGGTCGTCAACCGCATCGCACTTGTTGAGGAACACCACGATGTAGGGAACGCCGACCTGCCGTGCCAAAAGGATGTGCTCGCGCGTCTGCGGCATCGGACCGTCGACCGCCGACACCACCAGGATCGCCCCGTCCATCTGCGCCGCGCCCGTGATCATGTTCTTGACGTAGTCGGCATGACCCGGGCAGTCCACGTGCGCGTAGTGGCGCTTCTCCGTCGAGTACTCCACGTGGCTCGTCGCAATCGTCAAAATCTTGGTCGGGTCGCGCCGGCCCTGGCTCTCCGAGGCCTTCGCAACCTGGTCGTAGGAAACCGACTCCTTGGTCCACCCCCGGTCCGCCGAAACCTTCGTCAGCGCCGCCGTCAACGTCGTCTTGCCGTGGTCAACGTGCCCGATCGTGCCCACGTTGCAGTGCGGCTTGCTCCGATCGAATTTCGCCTTGCCCATGGTCGTCCTTGCTCGTTCTCGCTCGCCTTGCCCACCCGGCCCAAGGATGCGCCTTCCTGTGAGAGCTCACCTGCCGCTCCCGCCCTGCGCTATCCACCAAGCCGCGCATGCCGAAATAGCCACGGACCGCCCCTCGCGAGGATCGGGGACAGCCTGCAGCCTGGTGTTGAACCGGTTCCGCCGATGGCCGGCGGCGCTCCTTATAGACATGCGCGCAAAATAGTCCAGCGCGCCCCGCACCCGCCGAGAGCCTTAGATGGGGCAGCGCCCACCCGATTTCAACGTACCCCCAGATTTTCCACCCATCCTTCGCCCGGCACTCATTGGCGCCCCTCGCGGCGGCCTATCGCATAGCTGCCATCGCCCCCGCGGAACGGCTGCGTCAACAGCCGGTCGAGACGCTGTTCGACCGGCTCGCGGAACTGCTCGATGCCGATCGTCATGCCCCCGTGGCCGGCCGCGGGCCGATCGCGATAGGTGCCGAACAGGCGATCCCACCAGGGCAAGTTGAAGCCGAAATTGCTGTTGGTCTCGCGCATGATGATGGAGTGGTGCACGCGGTGCATGTCCGGCGTCACCACAACCCAGCGCAGCACGCGGTCGAGCAACGCCGGCATGCGCACGTTGCTGTGGTTGAACATCGACGTGGCGTTGAGCAGGACCTCGAAAAGCAAGACAGCCACCGCCGGCGCACCAAGGGCCGCCACCACGCCGAGCTTGATGCCCATGGAGAGCATGATCTCGAGGGGATGAAACCGGACGCCGGTCGTCACGTCGATCTCCTGATCGGCGTGATGCATCCTGTGCAGCCGCCAAAGCGCGGGGACGGCATGGAAGAGCACGTGCTGCAGATAGATGGCGAGATCGAGCGCCACGACGGCCAGCAGAATGCTGATCCAGCCAGGCAGACCGACCGCGTGAAACAGGCCCCATCCCCGCGCTTGGGCCAGCAGCGCCACACCGACCGCGGTCAGGGGAAACAGCAGCCGCACCAGCGCCGTGTCGAGAACCACGACCGCGATGTTGCTGGGCCAGCGCACGCCGCGCCCGAGCTTCTGCGCCCGGCGCGGCGCCACCATCTCCCACACCACCATCACCGCGAATATGCCCGCGAATGCGCCGAGCCTGGTCAGGGTCTCGTGCCCGAGCAGGGCGTCGCTCGGCGGAGCCGGCATTGTCATGCCTCAATGCTCACGCGACTGGTCGCTTTTTGCAATTGTTGGAGCGGGTGAAGGGAATCGAACCCTCGTCATCAGCTTGGAAGGCTGTTGCTCTACCATTGAGCTACACCCGCTCGTCGGGGCTAGGGACCAGGTTTCAGGGGTCAGGCGCAATCTCCGTGATCCCCAAAGCCTGTCCCCTGAAACCTGGTGGAGGGGGCTGGATTCGAACCAGCGTAGGCGAAGCCAACGGATTTACAGTCCGTCCCCTTTAGCCACTCGGGCACCCCTCCACAGACGCCACCGCGCCAAACGAAATCACCCCACCGTCTCCGGCAGGGTCGCGCGGGGTGTATACGATAAATCGCCTATTCCCTGTCAACCGCAAACGGGCGAGCATGCCGGCTGCAGCGGCGGCCCGGCCGCCGTGCCAATTCCTGGATCCCATGCATGCGCCATCCCTCCAAGTTCCGCTCGAGCCGTCCGCCGGAAGGCGCGCGCCAGGGGCAGGCGACGCCGACGGCCGGCCCGCCCGTCATTTTCGGCATCCATGCCGTGGAAGCGGCGCTTGCCAATCCCCGCCGGATCATCGCCAGGCTCTATCTCACCGACAATGCGGAACGCCGCCTGCACGCGGCGCTGGCTGGGCGACAAATGGCGCACGAGCGGGTCCTGCCCAAAGACCTGGACCGCCGGCTGGGGGCCGACACCGTGCACCAGGGCGCGCTGATCGAGATCGAGCCGCTGCCGGAGCCTTCGCTCGCCGAGCTGGTGGAGGAGAGCGCGGGGCGCCCGATCGTGGCGCTCGACCAGGTCACCGACCCGCACAATGTCGGCGCCATCCTGCGCTCGTGCGCGGCCTTCGGCGCCGCCGGCCTGATCATGACCCGCCGCCACAGCCCGCCGCTCGACGGGGCGCTCGCCAAGTCCGCCTCCGGTGCGCTGGAGCACGTGCCGGTGGCGCCGGTGCAGAACCTCGCCCGCGCGCTGGCGGAATTGAAGGAGCTCGGCTGCATCGTGATCGGGCTCGACGATGACGCCGCCGAAGCCATCGAGACGATGGCGTGGCCGGAGCATCCGGTGCTGGTGCTGGGGGCGGAAGGCCGAGGCCTGCGCCAGCTCACGCGCGAAAGTTGCGACCGGCTCGCGCGCATTGCCACCGAAGGTCCAATCGGCAGCCTCAACGTCTCCAACGCCGCAGCCGTCGCCCTGCACCTGGCCGCCATGCAGCGGCTCGGCCTCGGCTCGCGCGCTACGCGATGAACCTGAACTTGTTTGGCAGTATGACGCTGGTCCCGCTCGGGTTGAGCAACGTCACGTCGACCAGGCGCGTCAGTCCCCCCAAATTCGGTACGGCGCCGGCGACCGAGGTGCCATCCGGTGCGGTGACTTGATGGGCCAGCGCCACGCCGCCCACCTTGACGGAGACGCCACGCTCGAAGCCCTGGCCGGCGAGAACCACGACCATGTTCTCGCTACCCTCAACCGGCTCGATGGCGGTCACGCGCAGGCCCGCGGCGTCTTTCATGGAGGGCGGTATCTGCACGATGATGCGGCCGATTTCGAACAGGAACGTGAAAAAGCGCGCTTCCTGCGTGCCCAGTATGAAGGCCGCCATGTAGACAGCCGGTCGGCTGAACCCTGCGTTCTGGGTGAGAAACAAGAAAATGAAAACTGCCATCACGCCCGTCACCGCGCCGCTGAATGGCCGGCCGAGATGCCACAGGTTGTAGCAGTTGCTCCAGGGAGGCTCGCAGGCGTTGTCGTAGACGCCCTTCAAGCTGATGATGACGCCGCCCAGCGCGCCAAGCCACATGCAGTTGGCGAACACGCGGTACTTTTCTGGAATCAAATGCGGGAAAGAAGCCGAGCCTCGGAACACCTGATGCTCGAACGCATAGTCCCTGTATTCAAGATAGAGGACGCCAACGACCAGAAGGAGCACCAACACAACGATGTCATAGGTGAAAACCAGCCGCCGCCGGGTCGCCCACAATTCGCGCATGAGGAAATGCCTTCAGCAACATGAATAGCTCACTAGTGCAGATCAAACAGCCGGAAACATACCTGGTCAAGTCAACTTGCCAGGGGCAGTTAACCCTCGGATCGCTTGCGTCGATCAGGGGGCTTTGTCACATCCAAACGGGATGTCGCCCCCTGGCGCCGTCAGTCGCAGATCGTCGGGCGCCAGCAGCGATAGTGGCCCTGGCTGCAGACCGGCTCGCCGTAGCGATTGGTCCAGCAGTCGCGCCCCACCCAGCTGCACTGGCGCGGACCGCGATAGCAGCCCGGCCCGAGGTCATAGCGGTAGGCGCGCGGTGCGGCATAGGCGCCGGCAATGCCGAGGCCCAGCAGGGTGCCGACGGCCAGTCCCGCGGCGACGCTGCCGCGGCGGTGCGCCTCGGCCGGCTGCACCATCGCTGCCCCCAACCCGAGCACGACAACAAAGGCCAGCACCGCGGTTGCAAACCTACTTTTCATGGCGATCATCCCGAACTGACATCTGAACGCGGTCGACAACACCACTACGCGCCCCGCCTCCGCTGCGCGCACTGCTGAGCCGGCCTGGAGCCTCACCAGTAGCGGCGCCAGTGCCAGCGGTAGGCCCGGCGCGGCGCGGCGTAGTGAACGACGTTGATGTGCCGGGCAAACGGCCGGTGGTGGTGGAAGACGTGGATGAAGCGAGGGGGATAGTAGACGTGGTGATGGATATAGACGTTGCCACCGCAGCAGCCGTCGTCCCAGCCGCCTGCCGAGGCCGGCTGGCTAAATCCTAGGCCTACCGCGGCCGCAGCGACGGCCATGAACATTGTCAACCGCATCGATCGGGCTCCTTGGAAGACGCGAAAGAAGATCGTGCCTCCAGGAAACGCGGGATTGGCTAAAGAACACTTAAGTGACCGTCATTTCTCCAAAGCCTGACGCGCAGCCGCCGCGCAGTTGCGGCAAGCCTTACCGCCCACGGCTGCGGCGGCCGACACGGCGCTCAAAGGCACAGAATGCGGCGGGAAAGCGCACAGGGATCAATTGCAGCGGCTTCTCCTGCCCGGGCATCCCTCATAGCCCCAGGCTGGATAGTATTTGTACTTCGGCCCGACATAGCGATAGCGGTATCGATAGCGCATCTCGGGGCGCGGCACCCAGTAGCCCGATGCATAGTAGGGATAGTAGCGCGGCTCCTGGTAGTACCAGGAGCGCGGATCGTAGCGGTAGAGCCGCGCCCGGTGCCGCACGGGCGGCTCGGCGGGCGAATAGAGGCCGAAGCCGTCGGGGTTCGTCCTGCCGCCTGCCGAGGCCGGCGCAAAGAGGCCGAGCGCGAGCACCGCGGCGCCTGCGGCCAAGAGGGTCGTGACGCGCATCATCGCTCTCCTTTGGAGTGGCGAAGCAGTCTCGCAACAAAACATTCTACAGGAGTTAATTAGCAAAGAGGAGATCTCGCCACTGCTGCGGCCGAGCACAGTGGCCCGCACGCCACCATGCTTCGCCCAAGATCGGGTGTGATTGGAAAAGGATCCGGGCCGGCTACTTGAGGCCCTCCCGGTGGACCTCGACGCGAGGTTCCCACGTGCGGTCCCGCAGCTGCAGATCGATACCCTGCCGGCGCAGACGGTAGTGGTATCGCGGACCTAGCAGCAAGGTGTGGTGCGAATCATACCAGCTGAACCGGTATGTGTACCTCTGCCCCCAGGGTCGGTAGACGAAGTTGGAGCGATAGTCCGGCGCGCTGAATTGATCGAAGGCGGCGGCGGGTCTGCCGGCGTCGACCGCAATTGCGGCAGCGAGCACCACGATACTGGCCAGCACCAAGCGCATTTCGCCCCTCCGTACGGGTGACGCGCCGAGAATCGCATGATTCGTGGTAGCCCGTCACTTTGCCAGGTCGTGACATCGGCCGGACGGGGCGTTGCTCGGTCTTGGTTCAGCTGCCAGGGCGGAGGTTCGCCGCCAGCCAGCGCGCCGGCGCCGCGAGCGGCCGCACGAGCATGAAGCGCAAATACCAGGATACCGGCCCGCGCGGCGAAAAGCCTGCGGCCCGCGCAAGCGCGGCCCGCACGACCCGCCTGAGCTTGGTCCTGCCATAGGGCCCGGCCCCGCAGCCCCTGCGTAGAATGCCAGCGAGGTCGCCGAGGGGGTCGCCGCAGCTCCATCGGCCGAGGGGAGGCACGACACGCAGAATATCGCCGAGGTTGTGTTTCGCTCGCGCAGCGAGCCCGGCTACGGTGATGGCGGCCAGCGCCGGCAGCATCGCGCGCACCTGGTCCTCACCCAGTCCCGCGGCACGGGCGGCATGGTCTCCCAGCGCTCGAATACGGCCCTTGCTTCCAAGGAGCTCGCCGAGCACCCCCTCTCCGTCCGCCCGCGTAGCCTCCCCACGCAGGGTGTCGCTTCCCTCCGGCAGCTTGGCTCGAAGTCCGCCAGCCACCACCTCGACGAGGTTCGCAAGACCGGCGCGCGACAGCGTGCTCTGCTCCAGGCACGTGGCGAACGCCACCGCAACGGTCCGCATGGCGGCCTGCGCCTGTGCCGGCGCCACGTCGAAGGCCGCGGCGAGATCCGCATCGACCGTTCCGCCGGGAATGGGAGGTCGCATGTCGTGCATTGCTGCCCCCGCCGCCTCCCACGTTACTGCGGCGCAGGCGGCACCGCGCCGGGCCGTCTTTTTTGTTGGCGATCATCAGAGCCGTCGCCCCATCCTCGCGCAAGCAAAAAAAGCCGCTGGCGCGCGCCGTCAGGCCCAAATCGGCGGGCGGCGGGGAACAGTGGCCTCGGTCCGCCTGTCAGAACGGGTTCCAGGTCGCCCGCGGCGTGAAGCGGATATAGCCGATGTTGGCACCGAGACGCAGGCCGACGCCGGAGCGAATGGGCGCCAGGATCACGCTGCCGTTGGTGAGGAGCGTGGCGCCAACTCCGCCCACGAAGTAGGCAGATCCGTCGACGCCCGTGAAGTTGGCGTAGAGTTCATCGGGAGCCCTGAGCCGGTAGATCAGGAACAGCGTCTTGGAGCCCGCGGCGCCCAGGTCCGTGCCGATCGAGGGCCCATGCCAATAGATGCTCTGCGTACGAGTGCCGCCGGCGCGCAAGTAGAGCGTGCCACTACCGTAGCGCACGCCGGCGAGGAACGCGCCGCCGCCTTCCGTGCCGAGCACGTAGCCGGTCGGCCGCCCCGTGCTCTTGAAGAGATATTCGATGACGGCGCCGAGCCCGGCCGAGACCTTGCCGAAGAAGCCGGCGCTCGCTGCCTTGATCTCATCGATGGTGTAGCCTTCCTCCTCCGGCGGCGACACGGCCATCGGCGGCAGGGGCTCAGGCGCGGGCACCTGTGGGGCGATTGCAACCTTCGGCGATGCCTCACCCCTGGTCTTGGTCTCCCAGTTGGGCCTTTGCGGGGTGCCCGCGGCAGACTTCGGCAGGGGCGGGGGCACCACAGCAGGCTGCTGCGGTTTGGTCGGCGTCGCGGGGGGCTTGCGCGGCTCGACGGCCGTAGTCTTCGGCTCGGGGCCGGCGCCGCGGGCGGTGCAACTGCCGGAGCGGGAGCTGCCGCCGTGGGCGGCATCGGCGTGCCAACCGGCTTGGCCAGCATCTGGTCGAGCTTGGCCAGCGTATAGGCCGCCTTGGCCTTCACGGTTGCCTGCAGCTCGAGACTGGCAGCCGTCAACTCCTCGAGCTTGGCGCAATCGGGTTCGCCCGCGGGCACGCTCGTGCCGAGCTGATCGATCTTGGCCAGCAGGTCGTTGGCCTGAGCGTCCAGCGCGGCCATGCGCTCGTCCTGCAGCGCCACGTAGGCCTGCTCCTCGAAACCCGCATCCGGCCAGCCGCGCGCCTCCTTCAGCTGCCGCATCTTGGCGCGCATCTGCGGCAGGCTTTCCGCATTGAGCTTGCGCAGAACGGCGCCGGCCCGATCGACCGCCAGGGCGAAATCCTCGCGGGTGCAAGACGCTGCCCACGCCGGACTATCCGCCAGCTGAGCCAGGGCCAGCATTGCAAGAACCACGAGCCACCGCATGGCATCATCTCTGAGCGACCGCACCGCACTATCTAGACGGGCCACCTATGGCAGAATGTGGCCGGCCGTCAAACGTTTGGCACAATACCCTGAAGGCTCTAACGTGGCCGAGGTGGCGTTCCCCACCGGGGGGTCGGGCCCCACCCTCCCCTCAATCCCCCTGCTTTCCCCAAGACCGGCCATCCAATGCACCAATCCATGCAGCGACCTCTGACCGCCATCCCCCGACTTTCCGTGCCGTGGGCGCTCCTCATCGCGCTCGGCATCTTCGCCCTGGCGGCTTGCGTGCTGTTCTGGATGGGGCGCGTTCCCATCTGCAAGTGCGGCTACGTCAAGCTCTGGCACGGCAACCGCGCCAATTCACAGACATCGCAGCACCTGACCGACTGGTACACGTACAGCCACGTGCTGCACGGCATCATTTTCTACTGGTTGCTGACGGTTCTCTCGCGCGGCCACCTGTCGGTGGCGGCCAGGCTGGTGATTGCGGCCATGATCGAGGGCGCGTGGGAGATCTTCGAGAACACGCCCTTCATCATCAACCGCTACCGCGCGCAGACCCTGTCGCGCGACTACTTCGGCAACTCCATCATCAACTCGATCGGCGACATGCTGGCCATGCTGGTGGGCTTCCTGCTCGCCTCGCGGCTGCCGGCCTGGGTGATGGTGATTGTGCTGATCGGCGTCGAGGTGGGCCTGCTCTGGCTCATCCGCGACAATCTCACCCTCAACATCATCATGCTGATCCACCCCGTGGAGGCCATCAAGCAGTGGCAACTCGCCGGGTAGGTCGACTGCCGCCGGTCAGTTGAGCCGCAACTCCTCGATGTGGCGGGGATCCGCCTTCAGCTCGCCCTTCTCGACGCGCTTGACGATGTCGGTCAGGACGGCGTTGGCGCGCGCCTTGATGCCGACCTTCTCTCCCTCGCGCACGACGTAGCCGTTGAGGAACTCGATCTCGGTGCGGCGGCCCTTCTGCATGTCCTGACCCATGGACGGGCGCTGCTCGGACGGAGACCTTGCCGCGGTCCTTGATGCGCTGCGCGTCGCAGGCCTTCTCCGCCGCCAGATCGCCCTCGCCGGCCTTGGCGATGGTCTCGGGCGGCAGGTGCAGGATTTCCTCCAGCTCGTAGCCCAGCGCCTGGCCGACGCGGATCGCCTCCGAGCCCAGCCGGGTCGAGAAGCGGCGGATCGGCTCGTTCTGCAGCATCTCGAAGCCCGAGAGGCCGGTGCAGGCGGAGAGCCCGTTGGCCATCACGTTGGCGACCAGCTTGGACCAGCGCTCACCCCACAGGTTCGGGGTCACCAGCGCGCTGTCGGCAGTGCCGACGAGGCGGCATACCTCCTTCGCCCGATCCGTGATGCGGCCGTGCACCTCGCCGGTTCGGAAGACGGTGTGCGCCTTGCCGCCCTTGCCGGCGCCGCGGTGGATATGGCCGGGCTCGGGCAGGTTGACCAGGATGGAGCTGGCGATGCAGCCGAGCGTCTTGCCCCAGCCGACGACGCCCGCAATCGTCTCCTCGTTCATGCAGTTCTGCAGCGAGACCACGAAGCCGTCCGGCGCCAGGTATTGCTTGATCATCATGGTGGCCCAGGCCGTGTCGTAGGACTTGGTGCACACGAAGGCGATGTCGACCGGCTTCTCCTTGGAAAGCTGCTGCACCTCGGTGAGGTGCAAGGCCCGCACCGGCACCTTGAACTCCTCGACGTCCTTGGCATGGGTGACGCGCAGGCCGTGCTTTTTCATGTGCTCGACATGAGCGGGCCATGGATCGATGAACGTCACATCCTCGCCTGCCTGCGCCATATGCGCGCCCGCATACCCGCCGACCGCGCCCGTCCCGACGATGGCTATCTTGCTGCCCATGCTCTCCTCCCGGCGTCCGTGTTGTGCGAGCCTAGCGCGAGCGCTCGGTTCGTCCAACCGAACTCGCAAATGGTCAAGGCTCCTATGCAAGGGGCGCCAGCACCGCCGGTGCGCCTTGATCGCGGCATATCTCGTGTGCGACGGTCTGGCCGCAAACCAGAGTCAGAACCATCGCATCTTCCGCGAGACGTCTCATGTGCCGCAACATCAAGACCCTGCACAACTTCACGCCACCGGCCACCGACGATGAGGTCCGCGCCTCCGCGCTCCAGTTTGTACGCAAGCTGTCGGGCTTTACGCGGCCCTCCAAGGCCAACGAGGCGGCATTTGACCGCGCGGTGGAGGATGTGGCCCATGCCGCCCATCATCTCCTCGCCTCGCTCGTCACCAATGCACCGCCCCGCGACCGTGCGACGGAGGCAGCCAAAGCCCGCGCCAGGTCTGCCGAGCGGTTTCGCACGGCCTAGCCACGCCTCGTCGTCCCGACCCAAGCCCAGCCCTCCACCGCCACGAAGGCACGCCCCATGAACGATCGCTTCCTGAAGACCGGCATTTTCCTTGCCCCCTTCCATCCGCTGCACGAGAACCCGCTGCTGGCGATCGACCGCGACATGGAGCTGCTGGAGCATCTCGACCGGCTCAACTACACCGAGGCCTGGATCGGCGAGCACCATTCGGCGGGCTTCGAGATCATCAACTGCCCCGAGATGTTCATCGCCGCCGCCGCCGAGCGCACGCGCCACATCCGCCTCGGCACCGGCGTCGTCTCGCTGCCCTATCACAACCCCTTCACCGTCGCCGGCCGCATGATGCAGCTCGACTACATGACGCGCGGGCGCGCCATGTTCGGCGTGGGGCCGGGCTCGCTCGTCTACGACGCGACCAAGATGGGGCTCAAGGCCGAGGACCAGCGGCGCAAGCTCGATGAATTGCTCGACGCAATCATGGAGCTGATGCAGGGGCGCATGGTCACCAAGAAGACCGACTGGTTCGATCTCCGCGAAGCGCGCCTGCAGCTCAAGAGCTACTCGCAACCGATGATGGAGATGGCAGTCGCCTCCTCACGCTCCCCGACGGGCGCGCTGGCGGCCGGCAGGCACGGCATCGGCATGCTGTCGATCGGCGGCACCTCGGACGACGCGCTCAAGGCGCACGCGAGCAACTGGGGCGTCTACGAGGAGGCCGCCCGGGCCAACGGCAAGACGCCGGACCGCCGCAAGTGGCGCATCGTCACTTTCGCGCACGTGGCCGAGACGAAGGAGCAGGCGCGCCAGGACGTCAAGTTCGGCCTGGACGACTTCCGGCGCTACTTCACGGAAGTGGCGACCTTCCCAATCATCCCGCCCGACGTCACCGGCGACCCGGCGGAGTACCTGGTGTCGTCGGGGCTCGCCTGCATCGGCACGCCGGAGGATTGCGTGCGCCATTTCGAGCGGCTGTGGAAAGGCTCCAACGGCGGCCTGGGCGGCATCCTGCTGCTGGCGCACAACTGGGCAGACTGGCCGGCGACCAAGAAGAGCTACGAGCTGATGGCGCGCTACGTGCACCCCCACATCCAGCGCAATTTCAACGAGCTGCGCGTCTGGAGCTATGACGACGCCAAGGAGAAATACGCCACCGCCGGACAACAGATGAAGTCGGCGGTGCAGTCGGCGATCGACAAGTACCAGGCTCGCAAGGGTTGAGTGTCATCAGGGTGCTTGTCACCGGGATCCAGCTATCAGTACCCATCGGTGCAAGCCGAGAGTTGGATCCCGGCACAAGGCCCGGGATGACATCGCTACCTCGGCGCGCCCGGTGGCACGAAGGCCGCGACGGTCCCACCATCGACCGGGATGACCGTGCCGTTGACGTAGCCGGCATCCTCGCTCAGCAGAAAATGAATGACGGCGGCCATGTCGGCGGGCTGGGCGATGCGCCCCAGCGGCGAGGTGCCGGAGGTGCGGTAGCGGGTGTTGCCGCCTGGGTTCAAGTGCGGGCGCACCATGGGCGTATCGACGGTCGCCGGCGCCACCGCGTTCACGAGCACCTTGTGGGGCGCGCTCTCGACCGCCATCACCTTGGTCAGCGCAATCACCGCCGCCTTGGTGGCGGCATAGGCGCCGCTGTCGATCTTGTGGCGCAACCCCGAGATCGAGGCGAGGAACACGACGCGGGCGAGCTCGCCCTCCGCCCCGGCCACCTTCAGCAACGGCATGGCCTCCCGCGCGGAGAGCCACAGCCCGCGCACATTGACGGCAAACAGCTCGTCCCATTCCTCCACCGGCATGGCGTCGAGCGTGCCGATCCTGAGCAGACCAGCCGAGCATACCAGGCCATTGAGACGGCCGAAGCGGCGGCCGATCTCCCGGAACGCTCCCACTACGCTTTCGGCCGAGGTCACGTCGCACGCGATCGTCTGCAAGCGATCGCCGAACGCGGAAAACTCTTGGCGCAGGCCATCGAGCGCGGCCTGGTTCACGTCGAGCGCCACCACCGTCCAGCCTTCCTCCAGCAGTCGCTTGGCCGTGCCCCGGCCGATGCCCGAGGCTCCGCCGGTGATGGCTGCGATCTTGGTCATGGCTGCTGTCCTCGCGCTCCCACTCTTGAACTTTCCGCGGGGGTCTTATGCCCGTGTCTTGCATCCCCGGCCGGAGCGTCCCGAACTTCCGGGGCGCGCAGAGCCGGGGCCTTGCCCGCCAATGTTGGGTTCCAACCCTGGCGTGAGCCGCAAGATCCCGGATAGCCGCCGCTGGAGCGTCGGCTTCCGGGAAGGCAAGGAAAGGCCGCTCCGTCCAGCGCATACCGGGGCTCACGATGGCAGGATCACGCCCTTGCCTGTGGTCTGGGTGTCGAACAGGCGGTAGGCCTCCTCGGCCTGATCCAGCCGCCAGCGGTCCGTGAACAGCTTCTCGACGTCGATCTTGCGATCCGCGACGAACTCGGCGCAGTCGGCCTGGCCCTGCTTGGAGAAGGTCCACGAGCCAACCAGCGTCACCTGCCGGCGCAGCATGTCGGGGCTCACGTCGAGGGTCACCTGACCGCGCTCGCCGACGAAGCAGGCCGTGCCCCATGAGCGCACCGCCCGCACGGTCGCGGCCCGTGCATCGGGAGCCGACGAGCAGTCGAGCGTCTTGTGCGCCCCCTCGCCGTGCGTCAGGTCGCGTATGGCCCCCACGACATCATTGTTGGTCTTGGCATTGATGGTCGACTTCGGCGCCGAACACCTTGGCCATGGCGAGGCGCTCGGGAGATACGTCGAGTGCGATGACGCGGGCGCCCATGGCGACTGCGAGCTGCGTCGCCGACAGCCCTACCGGGCCTTGGCCGAAGATGGCGATGGTCTCGCCGCCTTGCAGGTTGACCCGCTTGAGGGCGCCGTAGGCCGTGCCTGTGCCGCACGAGATGGCGGCGCCGGTGACGAAGGAGAGCGCGTCCGGCAGCGGCACCAGCGTGTGCACCGGCACCTTCATGTACCTGGCATGACCGCCATGGCCGCCCGAGCCGTAGACGGTGGTGCCCTCGAGGCACATCTGCGTCCAGCCGCCCCGGCAATGCTTGCAGTTGCCGCAGCCATCGTAGTGATGGTCCATGACGCGCTGGCCGACCTTGGCCTCGCTCGCGCTCACTCCCGAGCCGACCGCCACCACCACACCGCACGGCTCGTGCCCTGCGATGACGCCCTCGGCGCGCTTGATGCCCCCGGTCACCGCGCCGCCTGGCTGGGGGGTGGCCCGGTAGTTGTGCAGGTCGCTGCCGCACATGCCCGAGGCCTTGATCTCCAGCACGACCTCGCGCGGCCCCGGGGTGGGATCGGGGAACTCTCGCAGCTCGAGCTTGCGGTCCCCGAGAAAAACGACGCCCTTCATGTCAACCTCCCAGCCCGATGACCCGGTTTTGACGCCACTTTACCCGGGGATACGCCGGCAGGCGAGCCGAGTGCTTCGCCAAGGCGAGCGGGACCGCTATGCTGAGGGGGCAAAGCGGCGAGGAGCAGTGCGCCATGCAGGCCTACATTTGCACAGCTTGCGGCATGCAGTATCCGCCCGGCACGAGCCCGCCTGCCGGGTGCGCCATCTGCGAGGAGGAGCGCCAGTTCGTGCCGCTCGCCGGCCAGAGCTGGACCACGCTCGCGGCGCTGCGCGTGCGGCATTTCAATGCCTGGCGCCAGCACGAGCCGGGGGTCATCGGCATCGGCTCACAGCCCGCGTTCGCCATCGGCCAGCGCGCGCTCCTGATCCTGACGCCCAACGGCAACGTGCTGTGGGACTGCATCTCGCTCATCGACGACGCCACCGTCAGCCTGATCAACGGCCTCGGCGGCCTGAAAGCCATCGCCATCTCGCATCCGCACTTCTACACGACGCTGGTGGAATGGAGCCGCGCGTTCGGCGACGTGCCCGTCTACACCCACGCCGACGACGCGCGCTGGATCATGCGCCCCGACCCCTGCGTGCGGCATTGGCGGGGCGAGACGCACGAGCTGATGCCGGGTGTGACGCTGATCCGCGGCGGCGGGCATTTCCCGGGCGGCGCCATGCTGCATTGGGCAGCGGGCGCCGAGGGTCGCGGCGTGCTGTGCGCCGCCGACATTGCCACGGTGAACATGGACCGCAAGTCCTTCACCTTCATGCGCAGCTATCCGAATTTCATCCCGCTCTCCGCCAAGGGCGCGCAGGCGATCGGCGCGGCGCTGGAGCCGTTCCGGTTCGACCGCGTCTACAGCCACTTCTTCGACCGCTTCATCGCGGCGGGCGCGAAGGAGATCCTGCAAGCCTCGGTCGAGCGCTATGTCGCCGCCGTCGAGGGCGCCTACGACAAGGGATGAGTAACGTCATGCCCGCGGAGGCGGGCATCCCGACACCGTGCCGATCGCGCTCGGAGAGTGATGTGGATCCCCGCCTACGCGGGGATGACGATGAAGGCGGGCCTACCCGCCTCAAATATCCACCACCTCCAGCACGCCCGGCACCGTCGCAATGGCGCTCTTCTGCGCCGGGGAGATGTCGAAGCGACCCGGCATGGCGATCTCGACCTCGCGGCCGCGGTCGGCAAGCGCCAGGCTCAGGCACACGGTGCCCTTGCCGCCGGGCTTGAGCATCGCCTTCAGATCGTCGAGCCGCCCGGCCTCGACGGCACCGCCGTCGAGCACGACCTTGACGCCCCGCTGCAGCCCGTTCGCCGCCTCATCGAGCGACTGCATCGCCTGCACGCGCAGCTTCAACGCCTCCCCGTCGCGCTCTCCTTCCACGGTCAGCAGGACAGCCGTGCCGGGCTCGAGCAGCGCGCGCGAGGCCGCAAGCGTCTCGGAGAAGATCACCGCCTCGAACTGCCCGGTGGGCTCGGAGAACATGGCGAAGGCGAACTTGTTGCCCTTCTGCGAGCGCCGCTCGCGCGCGGAGACGACGATACCGGCCAGCCGCCCCGCTATCGCGCCGCGGTCTGCGCGCGCCTCGAGCTCGGAAAACGGCTGGACCCCGAGCTTGGCCAGCGCCGACACATAGGCGTCGAGCGGATGGCCGGAGAGGAAGAAGCCTACAGCGTCGAACTCGAACTGCAGCCGCTCCATCGGCGGCCAGGGTTTAGTGGCGCGCATGTCGATCTGCGGACGGCTCGCGGCACCGCCACCGAAGAGATCGGCCGTTCCCTGTGCGGCATTGCTGGCGAGCCGATTGCCGAACGCCAGCATCTGCTCGACATTGGCGTGCACGAGCGCCCGGTTGCCCTCCAGCGCATCGAAAGCGCCGGCCGCCGCCAACGTCTCCAAGGCGCGCTTGTTCAGCGTCTTGGTGTTGAGCCGGGCGGCGAAATCGGAGAGGTCCTTGAAGGTGCCGTTGCCGGTGCGCTCCGCCACGAGGCTCTCGACGGCCTGCGCCCCGATGTTCTTGAGCGCGGCCAGCGAGTAGCGGATGGCGCCACGTGTTTCCCTCTCCCCATTCATGGGGAGAGGGCCAGGGTGAGGGGCAGACGCAGGCTCCGGCGTATGTTGCGGCCCCTCACCCCGACCCTCTCCCCGCTTGCGGGGAGAGGGAGGAGGAACGGCGAGGAAATCCACCTCCGAGGCATTGACGCAGGGCGGCAGGATGGCGATGCCCGACTTCTTCGCCTCTGCCGTGAACATGGCAAGCTTGTCGGTGTTGCCCGCATCGAGCGTCATGGAGGCGGCGAAGAACTCCTCGCGAAAGTTGGCCTTGAGGTAGGCCGTGTGATAGCTGACCACCGCATAGGCGGCCGCGTGGCTCTTGTTGAAGCCGTAGCCCGCGAACTTGTCGACCAGCTCGAAGATGTATTCAGCGTCTCGCCTTCCTGACGCCATTTTTCGAGCGCGCCGTCCACGAAGCGGTTCTGCTGCTGGGCCATCTCCCGCTTGTCCTTCTTGCCCATGGCGCGGCGCAGCAGGTCGGCCTCGCCCGAGCGAATAGCCCGCCATCACCTGGGCGATCTGCATCACCTGCTCCTGGTAGATGATGACGCCGTAGGTCTCCTTCAGGATCGGCTCCAGCATGGGGTGCAGGCAGTCGACCGGCTCCTCCCCGTGCTTCCTGTTGATGTAGGTCGGGATGTTGTCCATCGGGCCCGGCCGGTAGAGCGCCATCATGGCGATGATGTCCTCGAAGCGGTCGGGCTTGAGACGCTTGAGGCTGTCGCGCATGCCCGCGCCTTCGAGTTGGAACACACCGACCGTATCGGCCCTCGCCAGAAGTTCGTAGGTCTTGCGGTCGTCGAGCGGTATCTTCAGGAGATCGACATCGATCCCGCGTCCGCGCTTGATGAGCGCTACCGCCTTTTGCAGCACGGTGAGCGTCTTCAACCCCAGGAAGTCGAACTTCACGAGGCCCGCCGCCTCGACCAGCTTCCAGTTGTATTGCGTGATCGGGAAGCTCGACTTGGGGTCGCGATAGAGGGGCACCAGCTCGTCGAGCGGCCGGTCGCCGATGACCATGCCCGCGGCATGCGTGGAGGCGTGGCGGTAGAGGCCTTCGAGCTTCTGGGAGATTTCCAACAGCCGCGCCACCACCGGCTCGCTGTCGCGGGCTTCCTGCAGCTTGGGCTCGCCCTCGATCGCCTGCGTCAGGGTCACGGGGTTGGCTGGATTGTTGGGGATCAGCTTGCAGAGCCTGTCGACCTGGCCGTAGGGCATCTGCAGCACGCGGCCCACGTCGCGCAGCACGGCGCGCGCCTGCAGCTTGCCGTGGGTGATGATCTGCGCCACCCGGTCCGCACCGTATTTCTTCTGCACGTAGCGGATCACCTCGTCGCGGCGGTCCTGGCAGAAGTCGATGTCGAAGTCGGGCATCGACACGCGCTCGGGGTTGAGGAAGCGCTCGAACAGCAGGCCAAAGCGCAGCGGATCGAGGTCGGTGATGGTGAGCGACCAGGCCACCACCGAGCCGGCACCCGAGCCGCGTCCCGGCCCCACCGGAATGCCGTTGGCCTTGGCCCACTTGATGAAGTCGGCAACGATCAGGAAGTAGCCGGGAAATTTCATTTTCGAGATCACGCCGATCTCGAAGTCCAGCCGCTTGCTGTAGTCGGCCGCCGTGAAGCCCGGCGCCGGCGGGCTCACCGCGAGGCGCCCGGCAAGGCCTGCCTCGGCCTGCGCGCGCAGCTCGGCGGTCTCCAGGCGCAGCTGCTCCGCCTCGCTCGTACCCGGTGCGGCGGCAACGAAGCGCGGCAGGATAGGCTTGCGTCCCGTGGGGCGGAAAGCGCAGCGCTTGGCGATCTCGACCGTATTGGCCAACGCCTCCGGCAGGTCGGCAAACAGTTCCGCCATCTGCTCGGCGGACTTGAGGAAGTGCTCGCGGGAGAGACGCCGACGGTTGTCCTCGGTGACGTAGGCCCCATCGGCGATGCACAGCAGCGCATCGTGGGCCTCGTAGTCGTCGGGGGACGCGAAATAGACCTCGTTGCTGGCGACAATCGGCAGGGCGTGGGCGTAAGCGAGCTCGAGCAGCATGGGCTCGGTCTCGACCTCTTGGGCAAGGCCATGCCGCTGGATCTCGACGTAGAGCCGATCGCCGAAGATCTTCTCCAGCACCTTCAGGCGCTCCAAGGCGATGTCCTTCTGGCCCTCGCGCAGCGCCTTGCAGATGGGGCCGTCGGGGCCGCCCGTCAGCGCGATCACGCCGCCGCTGTGCGCCTCGAGGCGTTCGATCTCGATATGCGGGCTCTCGTCCTCGCCAGGATCGAAGAAGGCGCACGAGGCAAGCTTCATGAGGTTCTGCCAGCCGCGTTCGTTGCTGGCCAGGAGGGCGAGCGCGCCTGCGGGTTGCGAGCGTGGCTGATTGGCGCCGCCGCGCTGCATGCTGTTGGGCTGCTTCCGGTCGCCGAAATCGACCTGCAGCGTGCAGCCGACGATTGGCTGAATGCCGGCCTCGGCCAGTTTGTCCGAGAATTCGAGCGCGCCGAACAGGTTGTTGGTGTCGGTCAGCCCCACTGCGGGAAACCCGTGCCCCGCCGCCAGCTTGGCGAGCCTCGGGATGGTGATGGCGCCTTCCAGCAGCGAATAGGCCGAATGCACCTTCAGATGCACGAACTGCGGCACCGATGCCTGATCGGATCGATGCTCCTGTGCGGCTTTGCGAATTGTCGTGTCCATGACGGGAATGCACATGCAAAAGCACGCTCCCGCAAGGGGCAGCTGGCGAGAGCTTCGTCGACCGGCCGTTGCATCCTTGGCCGCGAGGCATCATCTATGCGGGCCGGCCGCCCACGATGGGTCGGCCCGCGTTAGAGATGCGCATGACAGACGTCCTTCGCAACGCCCTCACGCAGAACGCCCCGATCTGCCTCGCGATCGGCGGCCTGCTCATCGGCGCTGCTTTCGGCGCCGTCGTGTTCGCGACCAACTTCTGCGCCATGGGGTCGCTCTCCGATATCCACAATTTTGGAGACTGGCGACGCTTCCGCGCCTGGGTGCTGGCTGGCGCCACGGCGCTGATCGGCGCACAGCTGCTGCAGGCACTCGGCGTCGTCGACCTCGGCAAGTCGATGTACCTTGCCGGCACGAAGCTCAACTGGCTCGGCCATATCCTCGGCGGCCTGATGCTGGGCTTCGGCATGGTGTTCACCGGCGGCTGCCCCAGCCGCAACCTCGCCCGCGCCGGCGGCGGCGACCTGCGCTCGCTCCTCACCCTCCTCGTGCTTGGCCTTTCTGCCTACGTGGGCATTGGCGGCCTGTTGGGGCCGGTGCGCGCCTGGCTCGAGCAGATGACGAGCTTGCCCCTCAGCTTGCCCACGCAGAGCCTTGGTGACCTGCTGTCTGCGGCAACGGGCTTGGGAGCCGTCGCTGCCAGCCTCGCCATCACGGCTGCGCTTGCGGCGGCGGCTCTGGCCTTTTGTCTTGCCGACCGGAGGTTCCGCACCTCTCCAGTGCACATACTTTCCGGCTTGGCGATTGGCGCCATCGTCGCGGCCGGCTGGGCGCTCACCGGCCTCGCCTTCGACGACATGGCCACGAAGCCGGTGCCGCCGATCTCACTGACGTATGTGCGGCCCGTGGGCGACGTCTTGCAGTGGCTGACGCTCTTCACCGCCATCCCCATTCCGCGATTCGGGACCTCGAGTGTGCTGGGCGCGCTGCTTGGTGCCCTGCTCGCCGCCCTCGCCATGGGGCGGTTCCGCGTCGCCACCTTCGCGGACACCGGCGACACACTGCGCAACCTGGGCGGCGCCGCACTCATGGGTCTGGGCGGGGTGATGGCGCTGGGCTGCACCGTTGGTCAGGCGATCACGGGCGTCTCTACGCTTGCGGCCGGCTCGTTTCTCAGCTTTGCCGCTATTGTCGCCGGCGGCTTCTGGGGCCTGCGTGTGCTCGAGCGACAGCTGATGGCCGCCGTCTGATCGGCGCGCTCGCACGGCCGTCGCCATTGTGCTGGGCGCATTCCAGACAGGTCAGCGCTCCGGCTTATCCCCGCCGGTCTCATCACACGTTAAGCTCTGTTCTGCCCACGCTTCGGGCAGAAATCGGCTGCCTACTGGGCACGAAGGAACCAGAGATCGTGATCGAAGTTCTCAAATTTGGGAGGTTGCGACCCACAAAGCACAGGTGCGCGGAGACGATCGTCACGAATCGCGCCAGACTGCCCTACATGGCTGCTCGGTTGTCTACGCAGATCAATCGAGGCACGCCACTTGCAGCAACGCAACTGAGCACTTGCGTTCAGTGACTAGGGCGGGACCGCACTCGAAGGAGGGGACACAAGGCAACGAACGAGACAGGGGACTTTCATGTCCAGAAATTGGCTCCTCGCGGCCCTGCTCACGGCATCAACGCCGGCAGCAGCGCATGATTGGTATCCCATGGAGTGCTGCTCGGGGCTGGATTGTGCACCCGTCGAAAAGGTCGAGATCCTGCAGCCCCCCGCAATCGCCAGCTTTCTGCCTAGTCCGGCACAGTCGGCCCCGGTCGGCGGTATGCTGGTGACCACGCGGCACGGCAGCGTGGTGGTGCCGGCGAACTTCCCGCGGCGCGAGTTCGAAAGATAGCCGCATGCACGCGTGCATGCGCCCCGGCCAGGACGGAACCATGCGCCTCATATGCGTCTTCCTGCCGCCGGCCATGTAACGGCCGAATGATCGCCCACGCCAGCCTGCGGATTTGATCCGCAGATAGGCAATTGCTCCGCTTGGGGCTACCTTGCCCTCTCGCTTGGGCAGCGCGAGGGTGCGTTGATGAGGGACGAGCTGGAAAGCGCCGTTACCCGGCACTATCAGGCCGAGTCCGATCTGGCCGGCACGGTCCTGCGCGCACTTGAAGCGCAAGGCATCGACGTAAGTCGGCTGACCCCGGCAGACCTGGCCCCGGTCGATGAGTTCCACATCGGCGGGCGCGCCGCCACCAAACACCTTCTCGGAAAGCTGCATCTTGGCGGTCGGGAGCACGTCCTCGACGTGGGCTGCGGCATTGGCGGAGCGGCCCGCTACGTCGCCGATACCGTCGGCTGCCGCGTCACGGGTATCGACCTGACGCCCGACTTCATAGCCACCGCGCGCGTGCTCACCGAGCGCACGGGGCTGGCGGAGAGGGTCGATTTTCAGGTCGCGAGCGCGCTCGATATGCCGTTCGCCGACGCCTCCTTCGGCGCCGCCGTCACCCTGCACGTCGCCATGAACATCAAGGACCGCGCCGGGCTCTACCGCGAGGTTGCTCGGGTGCTCGAACCCGGCGCGCTGTTCGGCATCTACGACGTGATGAAGGGCGGCGCCGATAGCCTCGAGTACCCGGTGCCCTGGGCACAGACGCCCGCAACGAGCCACCTCGTTACACCACAGGAGATGCTGGCCCTGCTTGGCGAGGCGGGCTTCGACGTGATCGAGACCGAGGACCGCGCCCAATTCGGCATCGCGTTCTTCCGCGAGCGTCTGGCAGCACCACCACCGACGCTCGGCACTCACCTCATCACGGGCTCCAATACGCGCGCGAAGTCACGCAACATGCTGGCCGGGCTGGAGTCCGGCGTCATCCTCCCGGTCGTCATGCTCGCCCGGCGCCGCCCGTGAAGCGCCCGTGAAGCGGTTGACGCAAGCGGCGCGCTTTCCGCTATCGTGGGGTTACGGGGTCAGACCCCTCGCCTCGACGTCGCGGCCGAACAGCGGCGGAAGATGCGAGGGGTCTGACCCCAGCCACGCGAAGGGAGAGCAGGCATGCGGCATGGCGGCAAGATCCTAATCGATCAGCTCGAGGCCCAGGGCGCCAGCACGGCGTTCACGGTGCCGGGCGAAAGCTTTCTTGCCGCGCTCGACGGCTTGCACGACAGCAACCGCATCAAGACCATCATCTGCCGCCAGGAGGGCGGGGCCTCCATGATGGCGGAGGCCTGGGGCAAGATCACGGGCGAGCCCGGCGTCCTGTTCGTCACCCGCGGGCCCGGCGCCGCCAACGCCATGAGCGGCCTGCACGTGGCGCGCCAGGACTCCACGCCCATGCTGGCCTTCGTCGGCATGCCATCGCTGGGACACGAGGACCGAGAGGCGTTCCAGGAGATCGAGATCAAGCAGGTGTTCTCCTCGGCCGTGAAATGGGCCGCCGTCATCCGCCAGACCGAGCGCATCCCCGAGTACGTGAGCCATGCCGTGCACGTCGCCCGCTCCGGCCGGCCGGGTCCCGTCGTGCTTGGCCTGCCGGAGGACATGCTGGCGGCGGACTGCGAGATCGCCGACGCCAAGCCCGCCAGAATCGCCGAGGCGCATCCTTCCCCCGCCGACCTCGCAGCGCTGGAGGCCAAGCTCGCCGCGGCCCAGCGTCCGTTGATGATCGTCGGCGGACCGGGATGGAGCGTTGCGGCCCAGAGGGCGCTGGAAGCTTTCGCCGACCGCTTCGACCTCCCCGTGGCGCCGGCCTTTCGCTACCAGGACTACATGGACAACCGGCACCGGTGCTACGTGGGCTGCGCCGGCATCGGCATCGACGCCAAGCTGGGGGCCGCCATCAAGGATGCGGACCTGCTCATCGTGGTCGGGGCGCGTCTTGGCGAGATGACGACCGCGGGCTACACGCTGATCGATATCCCCAATCCAAAATCCTTCCTCGTTCACGTCCATCCCTCGCCCGAGGAGCTCGGCTCCGTCTACCGGCCAGATCTCGCGATTGCGGCGACCGCACGCGCCTTCACCGACACGCTGGCCGGCCTCGAGGCCCCCGCCAAGATTGCTTGGAGCGCGCGCCGCGCCGAGCTGCGCGCGGCCTATGAGCAGACGCTCGAGCCCATCTCGCTGCCGGGCTCCGTCAAGATGGCCGAGGTCATCCGTACCGTATCGGAGCTGCTGCCGGAGAACGGGATCGTCACCAACGGCGCCGGCAATTTTGCCGCCTTCGTGCACCGCTACTTCCAGTACAAGGGCTACCGCACCTGCCTTGCCCCCACCTCGGGCTCCATGGGCTATGGCCTGCCGGCAGCGATCGCGGCCAAGCTCGCCAACCCCATGCGGCCTGTGGTCAACGTGCAGGGTGACGGCGATTTTCTCATGACGGGCCAGGAGCTCGCCACAGCCGCGCAGTACGCGCTGCCAATCGTCACCATCGTCGCCAACAATGGCATGTACGGTACCATCCGCATGCATCAGGAGCGCGACTACCCCAACCGCGTGAACGGCACGACATTGGTCAATCCCGATTTTGCCGCCTATGCGCGCAGCTTCGGCGCGGAGGGCTACACCATCGAAGCGACGGCGGACTTCGCCCCGGCCTTCCGCCAGGCTCTGGCGAGCAGCAGGCCCAGCGTCATCGAGTTGAAGCTCGACCCTGAAGCTCTGACCGTGCGCCAGACCCTGTCGCAGATTTGCGGAGCCGCTCGCGCCGGCGGCTGAGGCGTGGGGCGGGCGGCGCTCGCCGGCCACAGGGGGGCCGGCCACAGGGGTCAGATGGAGCATCCATTCTTGCGCAGCATCCCCGCGCCAGAAGTAAATGAAGTATTAATGTTGGATATATTGCAGGACAATAAATTTTTACTAAACCCGCACGAATTAAGTATGGCGCAACCAAAGAATAGACTAACAGTACGTTATGAATTACATTGCAGAAACCAAATCGGATGCCGATCTTCTCTACTCACAAGGCTATCATGGACCTGCTCAAGACCGAGCAACTCAACAGCGGACCGTGGTCCGGCGCAAAGCTTGGTGCGCTGCTGTGCTTTGTGGTCGCCTGCATTCTCCTTGGCGCCTCGCTGCTGATGCCGCAGGGCGCCCGGGTTGCCGGTGAAAGCCGGCTGATGACAGGATCGGTGGGCCAGGGGCGCTGATGAAACGCTGCCCGGTTCGCGGCAGCCCAGCCCGCACGGATTTCTACTCGAAGCCTGCCTGAAGGCCCCTTCTCCCTCCCACGGAGAAGGGGCCTTTCTGCCTCTCGGCTCAGGCCGCCTTGGCGAAGTCGAGCTTGAAGCCGTGCGCCTCGGCGAGCGTGCGGATCACCTTGTCCGCCTCCGCGGCGGGCAAACCCACGAACGGCGGACGCAAGTTGGCCCATTCCGGATCCTGGCGGTAGTGGGCGATCAGCGCCTTGAGGGCAGGGACCATCGGGAAGGCCTGGATCGCCTTGCGCAGGGCGGTGATCCCGTCCTGCAGCTTCTGTGCGTCGGCGCCCTTCCAGTTGTCGTAGACGTTGCGGATGGCGGCAGCGCTGACGTTGCAGGTGGCCGAGATGCAGCCGACGGCACCGTGCTTGAGACCATCGAGCAGGAAGATCTCCGAGCCGGGGAACACCTCGAAGCCTGGATAGGTCGACAAAATTGCCGCCGTGTTGCTCCAGTCACCTGAGGAATCCTTCAAACCGACAACGGTTTTGGGGAATTCCTTGATCAGCCGGCCGATCAGCGGCAGCGAGAAGCCGACCTGGGCGACAGGGGGGATGTGATAGAGGTAGACCTTGAGCCGATCGTCGCCCACCTGCTCGATCACCTCGGCGAAGAATCGGAAAAGCCCCTCCTCGCTCGGCGCCTTGTAGTAGAAGGGCGGCAGCATCAGCACGCCGCCGCAACCCAGCTCCACCGCGTGCTTGCTCAGCACCACCGCGTCGGCCAGCGCGCAGCTGCCTGTCCCGGGCATCAGCTTGGCGGCATCCATGCCGTCGTCAACCAGGTCCTCCAGGAGCTCCATGCGCTCATCGACGCCCAGCGAGTTGCCCTCGCTGGTGGTGCCGAAGGGCGCCAATCCCGTACAGCCCTCCGCCATAAGCCAATGGCAGTGCTCGACAAAGCGGTCGACATCGGGCGCACCGTCCTCGCCGAAGGGTGTCAGAACCGGGGCGATCACGCCCGAGAAATTGGGAGTCTTTGCCATGTGCTAGTCCCTCGCCTCGAATTGCCGCGATCTGGGGCCGACCTCACGCCGGCATCGGAACGCCCGGCTGTTTGACCGGCACGTGATAGCCTTTCACCACCGCCGGCCGCGCGGCGATCGCCTTGTACCAGCGCAACACGTTGGGATACTTGGTGATGTCGACCTGATGCCACTCGAAGCGGGAAATCCACGGCCAGGTCGCCATGTCGGCGACCGAGTAGGTGCCCGCCATGTATTCCGCCTCGCCGAGGCGCTTGTCGAGCACGCCGTAGAGCCGATGCGCCTCCTTGAGGTAGCGCTCCTCGGCATAGGGTGCCTTGCCCTTGGCATTGCGCAGGAAGTGGTGGACCTGGCCGATCATCGGACCGATGCCGCCCATCTGCCACATCAGCCACTGCATCGTGGTCCAATAGCCGTCCTTGTCCTTGGGCATGAACTTGCCGGTCTTGTCGGCGAGATAGAGCAGGATGGCGCCCGATTCGAACAGCGACCGGCCGTTGTCACGGTCGATGATGGCTGGAATCCGGTTGTTCGGGCTGATTTTCAGGAACTCGGGCTTGAACTGCTCGTCCTTCGAGATGTCGACGGGGTGGGCGGCATAGTCGAGGCCACATTCCTCGAGCATGATCGACACCTTGCGGCCGTTGGGCGTCGACCACGTATAGAGATCTATCATTGCGGTTCCTGGCGGGCTGGGGCCGGATGCGGCGGGAAACAGCTGTCTCGACGAGGTTAGACGAACTGCTGACGCTGCTGCAATCGAAAGCGCACCATGGTCCCTCATCCACTGCCTTATCCACCTGCCCTGGAGCCAGCCCAAGTTTTGCCCCATTGTGACGAAAGGCTGCACGTCTAGGTTGGGGCAAGGCCTGAAGGGCTTGCGCCCGTACCGGCAGCGTCGCTCCTGGAGCTTAGGCCCCTAAGCCTCCTAGCCGATAGCTCCCCCAAGGGAGCGGCGGACCTGACCGGAGGGCCTTGCCCCGCCTGTTGTCCCAAACGTCAGCCGCATTGCGCCCGCAGGTCCCCTCCCGCTAGGCTGCCAATTGCAGCTCGAATTGAGCCGGTCGAAGGAGACCCGAATGGCGATCACCAAGGACGCATTCGTCGCATCGCTGCTGGAGAGCTTCGACACGGCGCGGCGCGAGGAACAGCCCTACCGCCATTGGTTCCTGCAGCGCTGCCTGCCGGCGGACGCCATCGAGCCGATCCTGGGCCTGCCGTTCGAAGCTCCGGCCCTCGGCGGCGTCTCCGGAAAGCGGGAGCTGCACAACAACACCCGCAAGTACTTCGACGCCGAGAACCGCCAGAAATTCCCGGTCTGCGAAGGCTTCGCCCAAGCCTTCCAGGACAAGCAGGTGACCGACAAGATCGCCAAGCACTTCGGCTCCAGGCTCGCCGGCACCTATCTGCGCATCGAATACGCCCAGGACACCGACGGCTTCTGGCTCGAGCCGCACACCGACCTGGGCGTCAAGATGTTCACGATGCTGCTCTACCTGTCGAAGAACGCCCAGCACAAGACGCTCGGCACCGACATCTACGACCAGGACAAGAAGCACGTCGGCGCCTCGCCCTTCGCGCCCAACGCAGCCATGGTGTTCGTGCCCTCGGGCATCACCTACCACGGCTTCGAGGCGCGCAGAATCGAGGGCGTGCGCAAGTCGGTGATCATCAACTACGTCACCAACGAGTGGCGCGCCCGCGAGCAGCTCGCGTTCCCGGACCGGCCGATTTGACAGGGGTCAGACCTCTCGCTTCGAACGGATTTCCGTGACCGCCACGGTTCGGCCGAGGGGTCTGGTGCGCGTCATCCTCGATCGCGATCGATCGAAAGCGCCCCTTGAACAACGGACCATCGCGACCGCGCAATGCAGTAGCCGTGAACCTGAAGTCGATGCAGCGCGCACACCTCGCGTAACTCGATGAAGAAAATCCTCGTCGTCGCATCGTCGAAGATCCGCGCGTGATCGATGCCGCGGTTCATGACGTGATGCCAGGCACCTTCGTAGTCGATGCGCAATTTGCGGGGCATATCGGTTGCGAACGGTGCAAACGGGGTCAGACCCCTCGCCCAACGCGTGGCGTCAAAATGCATTTTGACGCCACGCGGCGAGGGGTCTGACCCCCTCATCTCACTTCTGCAGGAACCGATACCGCACGGGCCGGCCGCTCATGCCCTCCGCAGCCCCCAGGATCGCGTTCACGTCCAGCCCGTAGTGGCCGTAGAGCTCGGAGAGCGAGCCGGACTGGCCGAAGTGCTCGACCCCCAGCGCCCGCACGCGATGGCCGAGCACGCCCCCGAGCCAGGATAGGGCCTCGGGGTAGGCATCCGTCACCGTGACGATTGCCGCATCGCGCGGCAGCCCCGCCAGCAGACCCTCGATGTGGGCGCGCGCGTCGCGGTCGCCCTGCTCGCGCGCCCGCTGCGCCGCATGCCAGCCAGCCGAGAGCCGGTCCGCCGAGGTAACCGCCAGCACGCCGACGCCGCGGCGGTCCTCGGCCAAGAGCCCCGCCGCCTCGATCGCCTCGGGCGCCACGGCGCCGGTGTAGACGATGGCGAGCTCCGTGCCGGGCTCGGGGCGGCGCAGCCAGTAGCCGCCGTCGATGATGGCCTCGCGCAGCTCGGCGCGTCATCGGCCGCGCGAGCTGATCGAGGGCGCGCGTCGACAGCCGCAGGTAGACCGAGCCGCCCTTCTCGTCGCGGTGCCAGCGGTGCTCGCCGTCCTCCTGGCCCTCGCGCTGCATGTAGTCGAAAGCCCACTGCATGATCGCAGCCAGCTCGTCGACGTAGGCCGGCTCGAACGTGGCAAGTCCGTCCTGCGCCATGCCGATCAGCGGCGTGCCGATCGACTGGTGCGCACCGCCTTCGGGCGCCAGCGTCAGCCCCGATGGCGTGCCCACGACCATGAACCGCGCGTCCTGGTAGCAGGCATAGTTGAGCGCATCGAGGCCGCGGCAGACGAAAGGATCATAGAGCGTGCCGACCGGCAGCAGCCGCTCTCCGAACAGCGAGTGCGACAGCCCCAGCGAGGCTAGCATCAGGAACAGGTTCATCTCGGCGATGCCGAGCTCGAAGTGCTGGCCCTTGGGGCCCATCACCCAGCGCTGCGGCGACATCAGCCCCCGCTCCTTGAACAGGTCCTCCTGACTCACCATCGAGAAGAGACCGCGACGGTTCACCCAGGGTCCGAGATTGGTGGAGACGGTGACATCGGGAGAGGTCGTGACGATGCGGTCGGCGAGCGGCCCGCCCTTGCGCGCGATCTCGTCGAGCACGCGGCCGAAGCCCTGCTGCGTCGAGATCTGTCCCTTCGACTCGATCACCGGGAAGGGATCGACGGGAATGCGCGCCGCATTCAGGCGCCGCCGCCCCTTCTGCACGAACGGCACGTTGGCGAGGAACGCCTCGACCTCCGCCGCCGGCACCTCGAGGCCAGCGAACCTGTCCCATTCCTCGCCCTGGTTGATGCCCTCGCGTGCGCGCAACTCGTTCAACTGCGCCTTGGTCATCAAGCCCGAGTGATTGTCCTTGTGGCCCTGGAATGGCAGGCCGAAGCCCTTGATGGTGTAGGCGATGAAACAGACCGGCTGGCCCTTGGGCACGTTCTCGAAGACCTCCAGGATCGCCTGCAGGTCGTGGCCGCCAAGGTTCGTCATCAGTCGCGCGAGCGCCGCATCGTCGTGCCGGCGCACGATGTCGAGGGTCTCGGGATGGATGGCGAGGTCGTGCTCGAGCTGCCGCCGCCAGGCCTCGCCGCCCTGAAACACCAGCGCCGAGTAGAGCATGTTGGGGCAGTCGTCGATCCACTGCTTGAGGCGCTGGCCGCCGGGCTCGGCGAACGCGCGCTGCAGGAGCTTGCCATACTTGATGAGGACGACCTTCCAGCCCAGGTTCTCGAACAGGCCGGCCATCTTCATGAAGAGGCGGTCGGAGACCACCGAGTCGAGGCTCTGGCGGTTGTAGTCGATGATCCACCAGCAGTTCTCGAGGCCGTGCTTCCAGTATTCGAGCAGGGCCTCGTGCACGTTGCCCTCGTCGATCTCGGCGTCGCCCATGATGCCGACCATGCGTCCCTTCGGCCAATTGGGGCTCCAGCCCTTGGCGTGCACGTAGTCCTGCACGAAGCTCGCAAAGCCGGTCTCGGCGATGCCGAGGCCGACCGAGCCGGTGGAGAAATCCACGTCGGCAGAATCCTTGGTGCGCGAGGGGTAGGACTGGGCGCCGCCGAAGGCGCGGAAGTTCTGCAGCTTGTCCAGCGTCTGGTTGCCGAGCAGGTACTGGATGGCGTGGAACACCGGGCTCGCGTGCGGCTTGACGGCGACGCGGTCCTCGGGGCGCAGGATGTGGAAATAGAGCGCCGTCAGCAGCGTGACGAGCGAGGCCGACGAGGCCTGGTGTCCGCCGACCTTCAGGCCGTCGCCGCGGTCGACCTCGTGGTTGGCGTGGTGGATCATGTAGCTCGACAGCCACAGCACCTTGCGCTCCAGCTGGCGCAACATCTCGATCGTCGAGGCCGCCTGGCGCGGCAGCATGCGCGCACCTTCCATCAGTGCGTCCCTCCGGGGTTGCTGCGGACCTCGACCTCGAAGCCCGCTGCTTTCAGCTTCTCCACCGTCTCCTCCAAATGCTGGCGGTCGCGGGTCTCGATCACCACCTCGAGAAGTGCGGCCTTGGCCGGCAGATCCGAGAAGGTGCGCTGGTGCGTCACCTCGACGATGTTGGCACCAGCCTCGCCCAGGATGTTGGCCACGCGGCCCAGCGTGCCGGGACGATCGACGAGATCGATGCTGAGCTGGGTGAGCCTGCCCTCGCGAGCGAGCTCGCGGGTCAGCACGCTGGCAAGGAGCCGCGTGTCGATGTTGCCACCGCACAGCACGAGACCGACGATGTGTCCTTTGAAACGAGCCGCACCCTTGAGCACCGCGGCGAGGCCCGCGGCGCCCGCCCCCTCCACCACCGTCTTCTCGATGTTGATGAGCAGGCTCACGGCGTGCTCGATCTCCTGCTCGGAGACGAGAATGATGTCATCGACCAGCTCGCGCACGATGCCTTGCGTGATCCGCCCCGGCGCCTTGACGGCGACGCCTTCCGCAAGGGTGTCGCCACGCATCGGCAGATGCGTGCCCTTGATGGCGTTGTACATCGACGGATAGAGCTGAGCCTGCACCCCGATCAGCCTGATGCCTGGCTTCAAGGCCTTGGCCGCCACGGCCATGCCCGAGATCAGGCCGCCGCCGCCGATCGGCACGACCAGCGTATCGAGCTCCGGAGCGGCGCCCAGCATCTCCAGCGCCAGCGTGCCTTGGCCCGCGATCACCAGCGGGTCGTCATAGGGATGGATGAAGGTGAGGCCATTCTTGCGGCCATGCCCTACGGCAAAGGCAGCGGACTCCTCCACCGTCTCGCCGGTCAGGATCACCTCGGCGCCATGCCGGCGGGTGTTGACCACCTTCACGGTCGGCGTGTTGGTCGGCATGACGATGGTGGCGGGGATCGAGAGCCGGTGGGCATGGTAGGCCACACCTTGGGCATGGTTGCCGGCCGACATGGCAATCACGCCGCGTTTCCTCTCCTTGGGGGACAGGACGGACAGACGGTTGAGGGCGCCGCGCTCCTTGAAGGACGCGGTGAACTGCTGGTTCTCGAACTTGAGCCACAGCTTGCATCCCAGAATGCCCGACAGCGTGCGGCTCCAGTCGCAGTCCGTGTCGACCAGCGCACCCGCAAGGCGACCGCGTGCCGCCTCGACGTCGTCGATACTGATCGCGGCGTCCGAAGACGACGCCAATGCAGGGCTCTGCTTACGTGCCGGCATGACCTATTCTCGGGCAAGCGCCGCCAATCTAGGCGAAGGCCCCCCATCCTGTCGTCGCCAATCTCCGCGCGCTGGGCGCGCCACCCCTGCGGCGCAGTGCGCAGCATCTTGCGCATAACCCACTGAACTCCCAGCTAAGCCTGAACATCCGATAAACGTGGCGTTCAGGCAGCGGTCAATGCTGGCGAGGTAGTTCGGCGCAAAGGCGAGCCGTCGGCACGTGCCTTGCACGGGAATGGACCTCCGGGAGATGCATCGTGACTTTCAAGACTGCCCTGCTCGCTATCGTGGCCGCTGCGGCGCTCATCGGCGCTGCCATTGTCGGCGTGCCCTCGACAAGCCACAAGACGAGCGAGCAGCAAGCCACCGTCCGCGTCGGCTAGCCGGTGCCCGGCAGGCCACTCGGCGCAGCCATTACCGCCTGACAACCAAGCGCCGTTTCGATATTAGTCCCTCCACGTGACGTTTCAGGAGGAGAGGACATGGCCAAGGTTGCGTGGATCGGGCTGGGCGTGATGGGCTACCCCATGGCGGGGCATATCCGCAAGAAGGGCGGGCACGACCTCACCGTCTACAACCGCAACGGCGCCAAGGCCGAAGCCTGGGTCAAGGAATACGGCGGCAAGGCCGCGCCGACCCCCGCCGATGCCGCCAAGGACCAGGATTTGGTCTTCTGTTGCGTCGGCAACGACAGCGACGTGCGCGACGTCACGATCGGGCCCAAGGGCGCATTCCAGTCGGTGCGGAAGGGCGCTGTCTTCATCGACAACACCACCGCCTCCGCCAACGTGGCGCGCGAGCTCTATGCTGCGGCGAAGACCAAAGGTTTCGACTTCCTCGACGCGCCGGTCTCCGGCGGCCAAGCCGGCGCACAGAATGGCATTCTGACCGTGATGGTAGGCGGCGACCAGGCACCCTTCGACAAGGCCAAGCCGGTGATCGACAACTATGCCCGCATGGCCCAGCTGATCGGGGCCTCGGGCGCCGGTCAGCTCACCAAGATGGTCAACCAGGCCATCGTCGCCATCACCGTGCAGGGCGTCTCCGAGGGCCTGGCGTTTGCGCAGAAGGCGGGGCTCGACATCCCCAAGGTCATGGAGACCATCTCCAAGGGCGCGGCGCAGTCCTGGCAGATGGACAACCGCTGGAAGACGATGAACGAGGGCAAGTTCGACTTCGGCTTCGCCGTCGACTGGATGCGCAAGGACCTCGGCATCATCATGGACGAGGCCAAGCGCAACGGCGCCAAGATGGACGTGGCGGCATTGATCGACGGCTACTATGCCGAGGTGCAGAAGATGGGTGGCGGCCGCTGGGACACCTCCAGCCTGATTGCCCGCATCAACAAGAAGTAGCTCCACCGCGCATCTGCGCCAACGCCTCCGGCGTGTCGACGTCGGCGAAGATCGCATCCGTGCCGAGATCGACCGCGTGCACCCGCTCGGCGTGCGCGGCGATGAGTCGGCCTGCGCCGGCGTCGCCTTCCAGGCGCAGCATCTCGGCGAAATCAGCGCGCGGCCACAGCACCGGATTGCCGCGGCGTCCTTCATGGGTGGGGACGACGATGGCCGAGTCGCGCTGCGCGGCAAACACCGCTATGAGCCGGTCAAGGTGAGCACCTGTGATCCGCGGCATGTCGCCAAGCAGCACCAGGGCGCCGTCACGGTCTTCCGGCAACCCCCCGATGCCGGCCTTGAGCGAGCTGCTGAGGCCCGTCGCGTAGTCGGGATTCGACACAAACGCCACGTCGAGGTCGCCAAGAGCGGCCCGCACGCGCTCCTCCTCATGACCCGTGACGACGAATACCGGGCGCGCCTGGCTCGCCAGCGCCGCTTCCGCGACATGACGCACGATGGCCTTGCCGGCGAGCAAGGCCAGCAGCTTGTTGCGAGCACCCATGCGCGAAGATCGCCCGGCTGCGAGCACGATAGCGGCGATCTTGGGCTCTGCGGTCATAGGAACGGCGGCGGCTGCCTCGCCCGCACATATCGGCGGCGTGGCCAGGATAGCACGCCCGCCACATCCGAATGGATGGATTGGAGTGAACCTGGCATCTCGCCCATGGGTCAAAAACGTTCACATTCCCGCGATGCGTCCTGCAACTCAGGCACCACCCGCACCAAATCCGCGTTAACCGAGCAAGCTGCCGCCGGCGGATGACCGGCGCGCTGAAGGAACGCGAACATGCTGCGAAAACTGTCGGGTGAACTGCGCGAGCTTGCCTGGCTCGTTTCCGTCGTGGGCAGCCTTTCTGTCGTTGGCGTCTCACTCGCCATCGTGGCCGCGATGGCCCTGGAACGACTGTCCGCCGTCCCCCACGTCTGAGCCTAGTATCCCTCCTTCAGCAGGGGGAAGGCCGCTTCCCATCTGTCCTGGCGCACGGGGGCGACGGGCGCCAGATAGCTCTTGTCGAGCTCCGCGAACGAGGTGACGCCGAGGAGGCCGAGGCAGCGGCGCGCCTCGTCCTCCAGCAGCTCGAGCGCACGCACCAGCGCCCCCTCGCCTCCAGCCGCCAGCGCTAGGCCCTGCAGCCGACCGATGCCGACCGCCTGCGCGCCAAGCGCCATGGCTTTGACGATGTCGGTACCGCGCATGAAGCCGCCGTCGACGATGATCTGGGCACGCCCGCCTGCGGCCTCCACCACCTCCGGCAGCACGGCAATCCCACCCTTGCCGTGGTCGAGCTGACGACCGCCGTGGTTTGACACATAGATGCCCTCGATGCCGTGCTCGAGGGCGATGCGGGTGTCCTCGGCCGTGGCGATGCCTTTGAGGATGAAGGGGATCTTGAACTTCTTCTTGAGGCGGGCGACGTCGCTCCAGGAGAAACGCGCCTGGTGGCTGTCGCCGGGCGATCCGCGGCGTGCCGTGGTGACGTAGCGCTTGGCGAGGTCGCGCTCGCGCCGGCCGTAGTAGTCGAGATCAACGGTGAGGCACAGCGCGATGTAGCCGTTGGCAACGGCGCGCTCGATGTAGTCCTCGACCCAGGCCGCGTCGCCGCGCACGTAGAGCTGGAAGATTTTGGGATAGTCGACGCTGGCGGCCACGGCCTCGAGCCCCGGCGAGCTCTGTGAGCTCAACATGTGGAGCGCGCCGAAGGTTGCCGCGGCCCGGGTCGGCGCGACGCCGCCCGCCGCCACCATGTCCTGCAGCGACCCGATGGGTGCCAGGATCACCGGCAGCCGCAGCTTGTGCCCCATCACCTTGCCGCTGGTGTCGATCTTCTCGACATTGCGCAGCACGCGGGGGCGGAAGGCGAGCGAATCGATGGCGAGGCGGTTGCGTATATACGTCGTCTCCGTCTCGGCGCCGCCCATGAGATAGTCCCAGGTGCCCCGCGAGACGTTGCGCCGCGCCGGCGCCACGAACTCATGCAGGACCGCGTACTGCAGCTCCTCTTGCATGCGAAAAACCCCGTTTGCTCCGCGCTGGCGACGCGGCACGCGCCACTGGCCGCACCTTACCCAACCCGCACGGCAAGCGCAGCAGGCCCCAGGCGGAATGCCTGCCATGCCACAGCCGGATGCCGGATCAGAACTGATACCGCCGCAGGCCGCCGTCGACGGGGATGACGGTGCCGGTGATGTAGCCCGCCAGAGGCGAGGCCAGGTAGCACACCAGGCCGGCCACGTCCTCGGGCTCGCCGTAGCGGCCGACCGGGATCTCGTTGTCGGCCTGCCACTTGCGGTACTCGGGCGTGTAGTTGCGCCGGATCTGCTCGGAATGGATGCGCCCGGGCGGGATCGAGTTGACGGTGATGCCGTGCCTGCCGACCTCGCGCGAGAGGCCTTTGGCCCAGGCATGGATGGCCGCCTTGGCGCAGAAGGCGCCATTGATGCCCTCCGGCTCCGACTTGCCGGTTATGTTGATGATGCGGCCCCAGTTGCGCTTGACCATCTGATCAAGGAGCGCGTGGGTCAACTGACGCTGGCGCGTGAAGTTGAGGGTCATCGCCTCGTTCCACTGCTCCTCCGTGGCGTCGATCTTGAAGGGCCGGCTACCGCCGGCGTTGTTGATGAGGATGTCGACCGAGCCAAGGCCCTCGAGCACAGCTTTGGCAATGCGGGCGGGTGCACCCTCCTTCAGAAAGTCCTCGACGATCAACACGGGCTGGGCCGCGCCTGCCGAGGCCATCTCGCCTGCCAGCTCCTCCAGGAGGTTGGCGCGTCGGGCCACGACCGCAACGCGCGCGCCCTCCTTGCCCAGCGCCAGAGCGACACCGCGACCGATGCCGATGCTTGCACCCGTCACCAGTGCGGTCTTGCCTTTGAGGTTGAGGTCCATGCCACGTCCGTCCCTTCTGCCCGTCACCGCCCGATTGTGGCGATGCCGGCGCCAAGATCAAAGCGATTTTGCCTGGAGAAACTGCAACGCCGGCATATGTCTCACGCAAAGACCCACATCAAGCCGGCGAGGGCGACGGCGACCGCACTGAAGGCGACGAGCCCGCGGCGGCCATCGACGAAGCTGTCCGGGAAAGACTGCAACAGCAGCGGGGCGAACAGCAGCATGCCACCTCCGCCCAGCAGGGAAAGATACCACGGCAGAACCCACCACGATTGGACGAGCATGCTGGCCGCGGCGGCACCCGTGGCGAGCAAGGTGGCCCACAAGAGCAGCGCGCCCGTTCCTGCCTTGAATTTCTCGCTCCGCACCTCGGCGGGGAAGTGACCGCTCGCGGTGAGGCCATAGAGCGCGGCAGCGAGCACACCCGCCATAAAATACCCGAGCCATATCCAATGCGGATGCACCATCGATCCGATCGCCGAGCTGTGCGTGCCGATAGCCTTCAACCCTGCGCCGGGTTGCCGCACGCTTGCGCTGATGCGTGACCGGATGGCTCGCCCGTGAACAACTCGTCGATCTCGGGCTCCCACAGCCGGATGCCCCCGGTGATGCCAGCCGTATTGCTGACGATCCTGACGTGTGCAGGCGGCGCAAAGCTGATCTTGCGGGCGTTGCCCCCGCCGATATAGAGCACGTCGCAGGTGGTAAGCGAGGTGACGGCCTCGATCGCCCAGCGCAGGCGCTTGTTCCAGCGCTGCGGGCCCTTGGCCGCGAGTGCGCGCTGACCGATGTAGCGATCGTAGGTCTTGCCGCGGCGCGCGCGGTGCTGACCGAGCTCGAGAGACAGCAGCAGGCGGCGGTTGCGGAAGAGGGCGCAGCCCACGCCCGTGCCGAGCGTCAGCACGCATTCGAGCCCGTGGCCCTCGACCACGCCAAGACCCTGCACGGCCGCGTCGTTGAGGACGCGCGCGGGCATGCCGAAGCGGCCGGAGAGCGCAGCCATCAGCTCGAAGCCAGCCCAGCTCTCGGTGCCGAGGTTGGGAGCCGTAAGCACCGTGCCGCACTTGACCACGCCGGGAAAACCGACGGACATGCGCTGCGCGGGCGGAAGGCGCGCCGCCAGACCCGCGATCGCATCCAGCAGGGCCTGCGGCGTCGCCTCCCTGGGCGTGGGCAAGCGCACCTGGGCGGCGGCCAGCCGGCCCTCGGCATCGAGCACCGATGCCTTGACGGTGGAGCCGCCGATGTCGACGGCCAACGTATAGGGTGCTGCGCCGGCAGCCGGAGCAGCGGACTGCGGATCGAAAATCTGCACGGGAGCACTCGACGACATCTGGTGCGATCTATGGTCCTGTGGCGGCGGCCTCCGCCCGGCGCGGGCGCGCACGCGGATTTGGCGTGTCGCCTAGCGGGCCCGGGCAATAGGGGCCTGTTGTTTCGTGCCTCGCCGCCGTTGGCAAGCCTCAAGTGCCTTGATTGCTTTCCGTTTTACTTTCGCAACCAAGCGCACCTCACGCCTGCGGGCGGCAATGGGTCTCGCGCACGGCAGCGAGGCACACGAGGCCAAGCAGGCAGGAGACAACGAGCGAAGCGAGCGCGAAGTGGTAGGCGGCGGTATCATAGATACGTGCACCAAGCTTCGTCTCGCCCGTCCAGGCCGTGTCCAGCAGGAGGCCCACCAGCGGCTGGAAGAGGGCGCCGGCCCCTGTCACCATCATGTTCACGAAACCGATCGCCGTGCCGCTGAGCTCGGTGCGATGATTTTCCCTGGCGAGCGCGAAGCAAACAATCTGGGAAGAGCCAAGGAACCCCACCAGGAAGCACAGGCCACCCAGAGCGGCGACAGGCAGGCCAGGCAGGTAGATCAGTGCCGCGAGCGCGAGGCTTTCGAGCCCGAGGCCTGCCACCAGCGGCGCCTTGCGGCGGCCGATCCGATCCGACAGCCAGCCAAACAGCGGTGCACCGATACCCCAGCCGACGAAGAACACCGACGTCAGGCTTGCGGCCAGCGTGCGCGGGAGCGCATGCGCGGTCTCGAGAAACGGCACGCCCCACAGGCTGGCGAAGCCCAGGAGCGGCGCGGAGGTGCCGAGGCCGGCCAGCGCCACGAGCCAGGTCTGCGGGTGCCGTGCGACCATGCCGAGCCCGACCAGCGCGCTCCTCACGCCGCCGCTGCCGCGCCACTTGTCGCGTACCGTCGCCGCCGCAGCCAACGCCAGGGCGAGACCGCCGAGCGCCAGCAACAGCGTGACCGTGCGCCAGTCCGAGGCCTCTACGGCAACTCGCAACGGGGCTTGACCGAACACGCCACCCGCCATGCCCATGGCCATGGCCCCGCCCGAGAGGATGGCGAAACGATTGGCGGGGAACCACTGTCCCGCCACCGCCATGGCGCCAACCAGGCTGAAGGCCGCCGACGCACCGATCATGAAGCGGCCGGTCATGACGGCGGCAAGGCTGCCGCCAGTGGCGAAGAGGACACAGCCGCCGGCGCACACCAGTGCAGCCGTTGCCATCAGGCGCCGCGGCCCGAAACGATCGAGCAGCAGGCCCACAGGGATCTGCATCCCCGCATAGCCGTAGAAATAAGCCGCCGAGAGGTTGCCGAGCACGGCGGCGCCGACGGAGAAGTCGCGCATCAGCTCGACAACCATCACGCTCGGAGCCACGCGCAGCACCCAGGCATAGAGGAAGAACGTCGCCGCCGTGAGCCAGCCGAGGAACGGCAGCAGACGTGGTGCATCCTCAGGTAGCGACGGGGCGCGCATACGTGGCCGGTCCTTGCGATGATCGCCCGACACGATGCATGGGAGCCCCGCGGGCGCAAGCCACAACGCCCCGCAGCGCCGACAACTCAGATCTGCGCGTCACAGTCAGCCGATGGGTGCAGCGCGAGCAAGGCCTACAGCACCCTGGGGGGCAGGATGATGCATCGGGTGCCCGGCCGCCAGACCTTGGGATTGCCGGTTGCCAGCTTGAGACCGCACCAGTGCGCTCTACCATCGGTGGCCGGCGCCAGCACGACGAAGATGCGGGGGACAGTGATCCAGACACCGTCGATCAGAAGCCGGACGACCTCCCGCCCATTCTCGACCGTCTCGACAAACTTGTCCGCTGGGTAGCAGTCCTCCTTGCTGCAGCAGGGAACGCCCGCGGAGTCTTTGAAGGCGCGATAGTCCATTCCGCGATCGTTGACATGGGCCAGCACGACGGTCGCGGCCGCCAGCGCCGCTATGAGGAACGATCCTGACGCAATGACCGCCGCGCGACCCACCGCCGATGGCCCTACCGGGCCACGGCACCCGCGACGACTGGCGCCGTCCCCGAGGGAGCAGGGCGCGGCTCGACCGCAGCGAAGCTCTTGACGTCCGGTTGGCCCGGCGATGGAGCGGCTGTCGGTGTGGCCGGCAGTTGTTGCGCCTCAGCCGTTTGCGCCGGTTTTGCCACCTGCTGCGCGGCTTGCACGGCAAGCTCCTCGTCGAAGTCGTCGCAAGCCCGCGCGCTTGGGATCGACAGCACAAGCAGCGCGACAGCCACCAAACCACTCTTCATCGCCATATCGGTCTCCCAAACACTCTCAATGCTGCAAATCTGTACTATCCGGACAAACTTCGGCATCACGAGACCGTGATCGATCGATTTCGCGCCCAAACGGGCGCAGTGCAAGCCGCTCGGAATCCGCTCGGGGCCGGACCACTCCGTTCGGCCTTCCCCACCTCCGACAGGCCTGCGCTTCTGTTCGGCCGATCCTACGTGCGGCCGCTGCGGAAAAGGGCCAAACCGACGCCATAGACCGCCACAATGGCGAGCCCGCTCTTGGAGAGCCACCCCGCCGGAAAGCCACTCCAAAGCGTGACGACTGCCGACAGGGCCCATAGACCTGTCAGCCCAATGGTGACGGGCCAAAGCGTCGGCGTGCGCATGGGATGCGCCCAGGGCATGGGTGCGAAGGTGAGCGCCGCGCAAACCGCAACCAGAGCCGAGGCTGCCCAAGGCGGCATCTGAAAGGCAAAGGCGTAGAAGGCCACGACATTCCAGATGGCGGGAAAGCCGACGAAACAATGGTCTTCGGTCTTGCTCTGCGTGTCGGAAAAATGGAACAGGGACGACAGCAGAATGGCGCTCGCGAGCAACATACCGACCGTGCCCTGCAGATAGCCGGCCTGCAGCAACGCCAGCGCCGGCACGAACACGTACGTGACATAGTCTACGATGAGGTCCAGCCGCTCGCCCGAGAAGCGCGGAAGTCGCTCAGTCACCCTGGCCATCCGCGCGAACGTGCCGTCGATGCCGTCGATGACGAGTGCAACGCCGAGCCAGGCGAACATCTCCTCCCAGGCCCCCGCTACAACGGCGCGTGTTGCGGCTAGACCACATACAGCGCCGAGCGCGGTAAAAACATGCACGAGCGCAGCAGGCCAGACCATGCCTTCCACCGGCTAATGCCTACTGTGTGACCGCCCATACGCAAAGGAGCGCCGAAGCGCTCCTTGATCGGCCATGTACGCTGACGGCTGCCTCTCTAGAAGCGGTGCTTGATGGTACCGCGTATCTGCACGTCGCTTGGCTCCTGCTTATCCGGCAGACCCTTCGCCTCGGTAGCGCCGTACAACAGCTCCAGACCGAAATCGAGCTTCGGCAGCACGCCGACCTTGCCGAACCCAGGGATCCGCACCTCGGTCCCAGTGCCCTCTCCGAAACTCACCTCTGGCGTTTTCAGGGACAGGCCCTTGCCGGGCGCGGGGCTTTTGGGGGCCTCCACACCAGAAACCGCAGCCGCCGGCTTGTCTTCCGGACCCGACGCCGCGTTTGGTGCACTTTCCTCAAACGCCAGCGCTGCCTGGGCGAAGACACCCAGCGCCCCAGCAAGCACGGCAAATAGCATCGGCCTAGTCATTTCAGCTCCACGAGATCGACCGCTGCTGCAAGTACGCCCGACCCTGATCGCCCGTATACACGAAAACTAGTGTTGATCCAGGTAAGTTAAAGGGCGTTCAACGCTTTCCTGTGGCAATGTGCCGTCGTCGCCATGTTGCAGATCCGCAACAAAGGCGAGGTGGGCTTGCCTCACACGACAAGAGCCGCCCCTAGAGGCGGCTCCTGCCAATCTCGTCAAGACCTCAGCGGATCAGAACCGCACCCTCGCACCACCGACCACGACATCGATGGCCTCGGTGGGCAAGCTGCCGGTTGTGGCACCGGTTGCTGAACTGCCGCAGTTCGCAGTCTTGCAGCTGATGTCCGCATCGAAGTGCCGGTAGCCCAGGTAGAGCGTGCTCGCCGCAGCGTTCACCTCTTGCGAGATACCCAGACCCCACATGGACATCTCGGTGTCGTTCACCCCGGTGACGGCCGTGAAGTTGGCCGTGGTGTAGCTCCGGCCGGCCGACTCCGCACCGAAATCATTTTCCTTACCGTACTCGGCATAAAGCGCGGTATTGCCGATGCCGAACCAATTCTTGGCGATACCACCTTGGATCAGCCAGTGCGTGGCATCCTTCTTTGTTGGACCACCGGTCGAGCCCCAATAGCCGTTGGCGACATGGCCAGGATCGTTGTAGTCAGACTGGGTCCAATGCCCCTGCACGAACAGGCCCGAGGGCACATGCATGACCGACACTGCACCACCCCACGCCTCGATATCAGGAGCCGGGCCGACGAAGGCCGCCGATGCCGGGTCCAGTGTCGCATCGGTTGCCCGGTCCCGCGACCGCTCGTAGCCGATGCCGGCGGCGATGCGGAAGCCGGAGAACTCGTTGGCATATCTCAGCATCGTGCCCCAGTAGTCACCCGCCTCGGCGATCGATGCCGAGTAGATGAACCCATTCCACGACGGGCTGTCATAGCGCACCAGCTCGGTACGGCCCTGGGCCGACGGCCGGGTCGCCGATGTTGCCCCAGGTCACGGCGTAGTACTGACCCGCCGAGCCGCGGATGAAGTAGCCGCCGTTCAACAGGATGAAGCTCGAGCTCGCGCCGGCAGACCGATGCCGCCGAGGTCGATCGTCTGCACAACGCCGGCGCTCTCATAGCGTCCGACGGTCATTCTGCCGACGTCCTTGTGCTCGATCCACCAAGCCACGCGCCGCGCATCGCCGAAGTAGGCGTCGACGTTGGCTGGTTGAACGAGGTGGCACCCGAGCCGGCGATCTGCGAGCCGAGCCTTGCCATCCTCGTCGAGCTGGCTCGATTTAGACGATGTGCCGCCAGCCTCGATTTCGATCATGATCTCGAAGCCCATCGACACGCTCGGGTTGACCTTGGCGCTGCCGAGCATGATGAAGCGGCTCGAGGAGTTGGTGCTGTCGAGCCCGTAGTAGGTGTTGGAGCTCTTGCCGTCATCCCACCAGATCACCGTGCGGTGCACCTGACCGGTGATGGTCAGCGACATCTTGCGGTTGCCCTTGCGGGCGGTGGTGGCCTCGAGCTCGGCCACACGCTCTTCCAGGTCTGCGCAGCAATTGCCGCCGAGGTCGGCCGCCTTGGCTGCGCCTGCCCCCAAGCCAAGCCCAAGAGCAGCGGCGATGGCGAAGCGACTGCTCGCTTTCATCAGTGCCCCGTTCATATTGATCTCCAGAGTTATCTAGCCTCGTTGCAGGAAGCAGCACGCGCGTGCCCGGCGTCTGCCCCGTGTCCGGACCACGACGCACGCACGCGCGTGTGCGCAGGCGCCGTGAACCGGACGCGAACACGTAACTCAACGCGACGCTGATACGCTGGACTGGAACTCTAGGCGGTGCGGCCTGGTATGCGGAGCGCCGGGCTTGCTTCCTGCTGCTCGACCCCGCCGATCCTTGCCATTTGGCTTGGATCTCGCGAAGACGGGCGCTGAGACCTCAAGAACGCCCTGCCGCACAACTCGTTGACTAGTGGACCAGACTTAGTCGAGGAAAACGTTAACTGCAAATGATCCGGTGGAAAGGTCCGGGCAATTGACGCGGCTTGTGGCGCATCTGCCACGAACTTATGCAGCCCGATCACAACGCAGTTTCGCCAAGACGTTGTATCGCATCGCGATCCGGGCAGCCGTCCCGGCACCGGGCGACAGCAGCCTGGGGATCGCGACGATGCGCACGCTGCTCAACCGGCACTTGCCCGCCCGGGGCAAACGCCCATGATTCGGCTCCGTCCAACACAAGAATACTCGAGAATGGCGCAACGGCACAAACAATTAGGGGCCGCATTGCTGCGGCCCCTATGAGTCTCTAGCGTTGCCGGGAGCTATTTGTCCAGCGGTGCTTACTTCAGCGGGGCGGCCTCCGGCCGGCCCAGTTTCCAGCTCGCCCGCAGCGTGACGATGTCGGAGGTCGCATCGGCGCTGTTGGGGGGCTGCGAGCTGTCGACCCCGGCCGCCAGGTTGCGCGTCACGCCGTAGGTGGCATCGTCGAACTCGTAATGGCGGTACTCCAGGCCGATGGTCCAGCCGTGGGCAACGGCCATGTCGGCGCCGCCGCCGATATACCAGCCGCTGTGCCGCTCATGGTCTTGATAGGGGTTGGAGGGATTCGACTTGATCGAGATCTTCTCCGAGAACGAGCCATTGGCATAGCCGCCGGTTATGTAGGGCATCCATTTGCCCATTGCCCAGCCGACGCGCGGACCGATCGTCAGCACATCGTCGAACCGCGCCGCGCACGTGAAGGATGTGTTGGGGCAGTCCGTCGAGGCATGATCGTCCCGAAACGCAGTCGTCAAAGTGCCTTCCACACCGAGCACGAGGTTGCCGAACTGGTGCTGGATGCCGATCTGGCCGCCGACGACCTCGGAGTTGTGATCGATGCTGAAGACCGAAGTGCCGCCCACGCTGGCGTCGAGATTTCGACCACTGCCAGCCCGAGTGCACGCCGAAATAGAAGCCGCTCCAGTTCGAAGGTGCCTCGTAGACGACAGCCTTGCCTCTGGAGGGCATGCCATCGGCACTGGCCGTACCGGCGCCGATGAATGCGGCTGCGGCGACCAAGGCAGAGCCCGCAGCAATCTTGCAGACTTCACGTATCGCTTTCATAACAACCCCCGGGGGTTTCTACCCATTTGCTGTTGGGACGGATCGAGCCCGCCACGGGCTCGATCCCGCCCAAATCCTTAGGCTGCTTTCAGAACCGGACCCTTGCACCACCGACCACGACATCGATGGCCTCGGTGGGCAACCTGCCGGCAGTGGGTGCGACGTGTAAGTCGCATGAAAGGAGTGACCTCATGGGTCCGTGAGCAGTGTCCAGCTCTGTCGCCACATCCAGCATGCCGTGCCGGTAACGGGGCGGTGTGAAGCCCGGATGAAAGCCCAAGGACGACCACAGCCATCGTGGAGATCCGGGCGAGGCGAAGATCGGACGGGTGAACGACTGAACCTTCGATGCAAAGCGTCGTGATGTAACGAACCACCGTAATAGATGGTTGACACGGTGGCGATGGGCGACGAACCCGACGACGGCAACGCCGTCGGGGGCGGACGACACGGGGTTCCATTGGCCCCGCTGCGGACACCTCAGCCCCGGCGCAGAGAAGGCACCCTCCCCGATCGCATCTCCCGTCATGCGGAACACGGAAATCCCGTCGCGGTCTGCACGCGTCATCTCGCGATGATGAGCGCAGTGAGCCGACCGCAAGGAAGGCTGATCCCTCGGCGGGGACAGGATGATCCAAGAAGCGAAGGCCGGCCGCCGAAAGGCACGGGGAATCCATAACCCGCCGGATAGGGCTCTTTGGCCCGAGCCGAAAGGCTGCTGACGTGGATCAGGTGAACTGCCCGAAGCTCGCGTGAAGAACGCTCACCGTGGGACAAGTTGGATGCGGAAAACTACCTCTGCAAACGGACCTGCGGAGCGCACCGTCTGGAACGCCATCGATTGGCGCAAAGCACAACGGCGCGTTCGCAATCTGAGACGTCGAAATCTTCCGGGCGTCGCGGGACGGCGATCTGGCGAAGGTCAGGTCGCTGCAGAAGCTGGCGCTCCGAAGTCACGCCGTACGGCTCAAAGCCGTGCGCACTGTGACTCAGGAAAACGCCGGTAAGCTTACTCCCGGTGTGGACAAGCTGGTCGTCAAAACGGCGGAGGCGCGCTCCGAACTGGTCGATGCTCTCGGGCGTCATCAGCCGTGGCGCGCGCTGCCGGTCAGACGAGTCTACATCCCGAAGTCGAACGGGAAACTCCGCCCCCTTGGCATCCCATCCATTCTCGACCGTGCCATGCAGGCGGTCGTGAAGACCGCGCTCGAACCGGAATGGGAGGCACGCTTCGAACCGTGTTCCTATGGGTTCAGGCCGGGACGGGGATGCCACGACGCGATCGGACGCATCTATAACTTTGCGCTCCCCAATGGGCGCAAGAAGTGGGTCGTCGACGCCGACATCGCGGGGGCCTTCGACAATATCGGACACGATGCGCTGCTCAGGCAGCTCGGCACGTTCCCGGCGCGGAATCTGGTTCGCCAGTGGCTCGCGGCGGGGTTCATGGAGAACGGTATCTTCCATGCGACCGATGCCGGCACACCGCAGGGCGGAGTCATCAGTCCATTGCTCGCCAACATCGCCTTTCACGGGATGGAGACGGCCATGGGCGTTCGGTACAACAACCGCGGCGAGGTCATCTCGCCGCGCGGACTGGTGCGATACGCGGACGACTTCGTGATCTTCTGCGAGACCGAAGCCGATGCGAACACTGCGCGCGCCGAGATGGCGGCGTGGCTCGCGCCCCGAGGACTGAGCCTGTCGGAGACGAAGACGCGGATCGTCCATCTCTCCCAGGGCTTCGATTTCCTCGGGTTCAACGTCCGTCAATACCGGGTGCCGACGACACGCACCGGATTGAAACTGCTGATCAAGCCGACCCGTGCCGCGATTCAGCGGCTCAAGTCCCGGCTCAGAGGCGAGTGGCGCAACTTGCGCGGCCAGAATATCGCGGCCGTCATCGGGCGTCTCAACCCTGTGATCCGTGGCTGGGCCAACTACAATCGCGGTCAGGTCGCGAAGGTGATCTTCGCCGATCTCGACAACTGGATGTTCCATCACGAAGTCCGGTGGGCGAAGTGCTCGCATTCGAGAAAGCCTTGGTACTGGCTGAAGCAACGCTACTGGGGCCGATTGCGCCAAACCTCACGCAGCCCGTGGGTGTTTGGAGATGCACGCGGCAACAAGGCGTATCTTGAGAAGTTCAGTTGGACGCCGATTGTGCGCCACATCATCGTCAGGTGGAGAAGCTCGACCGACGATGCATCGCTCGACGGCTACTGGGCCAATCGAAAGAAGTGGCAGAATGCCCAACTTGGGCCGCGCTGGCGTGAACTAGCACGGCGTCAGAAAGGCATCTGCCCTCGCTGTGGCGAAAGCCTGCACAACGACGAGCATCTTCAGTTTCACTATCGCAAGGCCCGCCGTCTCGGCGGAACGCGCGAGACGGACAATCAGCAGCTCATGCACCTCATCTGCCACCAGCAAGCCCTTGCCGACGAGAAGCAAGCCCGAAGACGTTAGCGGTTTGCTTGAGCCGTGTGCGGGGAAAGCTCGCATGCACGGTTCTGAGGGGGGCGGACTGCCGCAAGGCAGTCCGCCTACCCGACCACCGGTTGCTGCGCTGCCGCAGTTTGCGGTCTTGCAGCCGATGTCCGCATCGAAGTGCCGGTAACCCAGGTAGAGTGTGCTCGCCGCCGCGGTCACTTCCTGCGTAATGCCGAGACCCCAGATGGTCATCTCGGTGCCGGTCACCCCGGTGACGGCTGTGAAGTTGGCCGTCGTGTAATCGCGGCCCGCCGACTCCGCACCGAAATCATTCTCCTTGCCGTACTCGCCGTAGAGCGCGGTATTGCCGATGCCAAACCAGTTCTTGGCGATACCACCCTGGACCAACCAATGGGTGGCGTCATCCTTGGTGGCACCACCGGTCGAGCCCCAGTAACCGTTGGCGACATGGCCCGGCGAGTTGTAGTCAGAACGGGTCCAGTGCCCCTGCACGAACAGGCCTGATGGCACATGCATGATCGACGCTGCACCACCCCACGCCTGGATGTCGGGAGCCGGGCCGACGAAGGCCGCAGATGTCGGATCCAACGTTGCCGGAGTCGCCCGATCCCGCGAATTCTCGTAGCCGATGCCGGCGGCGATGCGGAAACCGGAGAACTCACCCGCGTAGCGCAACATCGAGCCCCAGTAATCGCCCGCCTCGGCGATCGAGGCGTCGAAGATGAACCCCATCCACGTCGGGCTGGTGTAGCGCACCAGCTCGGTGCGGCCCTGGGCCGCCGCCGGATCGCCGATGTTGCCCCAAGTCATGGCGTAGTACTGACCCGATGAACCGCGGATGAAGAAGCTGCCGTTCAACAGGATGAAGCTCGAGCTCGCGGCGATGCCGATGCCGCCGAGGTCGATCGTCTGCACCACACCGGCGCTCTCGTACCGGCCGACCGTCAAGCGACCGATGTCTTTGTGCTCGATCCACCAGGCTGCGCGCCGCGCGTCGCCGAAGTAGGCGTCGACGTTGGATTGGTTGAACGAGGTGCCGCCCGTGCCGGAGATCTGCGAGCCGACCCTGCCGTCCTCGTCGAGCTGGCTGACCTTGGACGACGTACCGCCGGCCTCGATTTCAATCATGATCTCGAAGCCCATCGACACGCTCGGGTTGACCTTGGCGCTGCCAAGGAACGAGAACCTGGTCGATGAATTGGTGGTGTCGAGCCCGTAGTAGGTGTTGGAACTCTTGCCGTCATCCCACCACAGCACAACCCTGTGCACCTGGCCGGTGATGGTCAGCGACATCTTGCGGTTGCCTTTGCGAGCGGTGGTGGCCTCGAGCTCGGCCACGCGCTCTTCCAGGTCTGCGCAGCAGTCGCCACCAAGGTCGGCTGCCTTGGCGGACGGCATCGCCACGCCACCCACGAACAAACCAGCCGCGGCAAACAGCGCCACCCGGCTGCCTGACTTTAGAAGTCCCCCGATATGATACGCGTATTTCCGAACTTGCCCAAACAAGCTTCCAAACCCCTGGTTTGGACGCGAGAAACTTTTTTGCGCCCATATGTTCCGTACGGTTTTCATCCGTTCGACTTCAGTACCAACGCGTACTCTTGAGCGGAGAACGTGCGCGCTTACATTGGCAATTGTAAACCGAGGGAAAGGAACTCGTCGGTAACTACTCACCCCGAATGTGCTGATCACGCGGCGGCTGCTCCGGCCACTGGGGTGGCCAGGGCGAGGCGGATGGCTGTGAGGGCGCTCCGGCCATTGCGGCGGCCGGTCTCCACAATGGAGCAGAGAGCCGCGTAGGCTCGAGCCCCCCACTCGGAACGGAACCCGTTCGTCACTTTGCGGAAGATGACCGAGGGCCGCAGCGCCCGCTCGCTCTCGTTGTTGGTCGGCTCCACGTCGCGACGTTTCAGGAACACGAGGAGCTTGCCGCGGCAGTCGAGATAGACCGCGTCGCGCAGCTTGCGGCCCTCGGCGTCGATGGGCTTCAACGCGAGCAACCGGTCAAGCTCTTTTTCGAGACGGCGGCGATGCGCGGCGATGGTGGCGTCGGCGAGGTCTGGCCGGCGGCGACCGACCGCGCATGCATCCTTGAGCAGCGCCTTGAAGCCGGGCGCGAACACCGTGTCGCCGTGGTCGATGGCATATTGTGCATCGCGGATCAGATGCGCAAGGCAGAACTGGTGCTCCTCGGCGTGCTTGCACTGTGCGGGCAGCCGGTCCGACAGCCACAGCTTGGGCCTGGTGCCGGCGAGAAACGCGGTCGGCACGCATTTGCCGCGGGTGGAGGCCATGACGAAATAGACCGCCGTCGCGCAGCCGAATGTCCATTGCCACCAGGTCTTGCCTTTCACGCGCGCGCTGGTCTCGTCGCTGGCGATCACCTCGCTCGCACGCACCTGAGCCGCGATCCGCTCGACCGGCTTGGCGATTGCCGCGCCGACGCGGGCGAGCATGTTGGCGATGGCGCCCTGCGAGATGGTGAGGCCGAACAGGCCCTGGCAGACCTCGGTCAGCCGCTTGTAGCCCACCATCTGGCAGCCGTGCAGATAGGCGATGACTGACGCGATGCCCGGGCCGAACGGCGTGCCTGCGGGCATGTCGGCGGGCGCGCTTGCCGTCACGCGCACCTTGCAGCAGGGGCAGGTGGCACGGAACAGCTCGATGCGCGTCGTCACCGGCTTGATCGGCGGAATGTCGATGTGATCGTACGCTTTCGCGAGCTCCTGCCCGGCCTCGCCGAGCACGGCACCGCATGCGCAGCGCTCGGCGTAGAAGCGTCGCGTCACGTCGGGGTTCTCGGCGAGCCTGCGCGCCACGCCGGGCCGGCCCTTGCGCGGCGGCTTGACCGCCGGCGGCTCGGCGCTCGCCTTCTGCCCACGCGACGGCGGCAGCGAGGAGTTGTCCGGTGTCTTGGGCGGCTGGCCGAGCTTGGCTTCGAGCTCCGCCACGCGGGCGAGTAGGGCCTTGTTCTGCGCCAACAGATCGTCAATCCGCGTCAGTAGCTGCTGCACCAGCGGCTTCAAGCTGTCGGCATCGGGCAAATCGAGCTGCTCGGGCGCCATCCCGAGCTTAAATCAGCGCGCCGCCCTTCGTTCAATCCGCTACGCGTAAGTCACGCTGCCGCAGAGCGTGAGTAGTTACACTCGTCGTGTTGACCAACCCTTGTTTCGATCGGGCGACCGATATGACCGTGACGCAGGCGTGGGATTATTGGCTTCAATACCGTCGTGGAGAGGTAAGAGAAAATACCTGGGCCAGTTATAAGCAGGTTTCAGTTTACATCGTCGGTCCCTTACTCGTGGGTAGCAAGATGGAGCGGTTTGACTTCGCCCGTCGCGGGAAGGTCAGCCCCGACGCGCATTTCATCGAGATGCTCGGCCAAGTCGAACTTTCCAAGCTCTCGACCGCTCAGATCCGTGCTTGGCACAGAACGCTCACCACTCTTGTGAGTACCAACACGGCCAACGTCGCTAAGAAGTTCTTGCGAGCCGCTCTATGCCTCGCCGCCGAAGACTTCGCCTTACGAGTTCCCCCTATGCCAAGCCGGATGGGGCGGGGACGGACAAGGTCTAAAAAGCTCATCCTTACACCCGACCAAGTCGGGCGTCTCATCCAGGCTGCGTTGCGGGATGAGAGAGGAATTTACTACGCCTTTCCGTTTCTAACAGGAGTGCGTCCCAGCGAGCAGCTCGCTCTGTTGTGGGGGGATGTTGACCTAATGGAAGGCGTCATCAGGATTCGGCGGACGCAGCAAGTGAATGGCCGCGTTACTGAGCTGACCAAGACGGCTGCGAGTGTTCGCGATATCCCCATATCGCCTCTGCTAAGGACGCTTCTTCAGAATTGGAACCGTGTTTGCCCGACCATCGATACGTGTGCGCGGCGGGTTTTTCCTCTACTCGGGCGGCGCGGTCGGAATAATTACCGAAAAACGGGCGGGGCGCTGACGTACACGAATTTCCTCTACACGTATTGGCGACCGGCACTTGCCGCGTTACAACTGCCGAGAGTAACTCCCCACAGCGCGCGTCACGCATTCATCAGCACACTACAGGCGCAAGGAGTTGAAGTGGGCCTCGTCGCAAAGCTTGCTGGCCATGCTAATGCGACAATTACTCTTGAGCACTACACGCAGGCCGTTCGCGGCGGTCAAGGTGCAGTCGAAGCGCTTGAGACGGCCTACCGCGAAACATTTCGCTGACAGGCAGCGGGTGAGTGCAGGGGGGACGTGTAGTCACGGATCTTGGGTGTGAACGCGTCACGCGTTCTGAACGTGATGTGGGCTCACGGATATTGAAGAGCGCGGGGATGTTGCACGGCTCTATTGAGCGGCCCCGTGGGCGCCGGCGGCTGGTTCGCTGTTGGATGGTGTGGTAGTCGTAGTAGTGTCCGCGTTCGGCCCCCACCGCCGCGGATGAGCCGCTCGGCGTTCCATCCCCGCCTTCAGGAGCGCCGGCGGCTGCCGCAAGCGCAGCGTCTACTTGCGGACGGGTGAGACACGTCTTCCCGTTCGCATCTTTGAGTGGACGCTCGAGAAGCAGGCCTCGGTGGATGTTGGGAAAATTCGTGGCGGCGCCCGGCCTCCGCAAACTATTGCATCCAGCCGAAGCGCCCTGTTCCATTTGGCGGAACCACTCGCTCGAACCTATGGGAAGTTTGTCCGCGAGCCGTTCGTGGTAGTCGCTGCGGTTTCTTTCATTGTAGCGCGGGCTTGCGTAGCGCGGATGCTTTTGCTTCTTGTAGTGACCCTGTCTCTCAGCGGCCTGGCCGCTTACCGGCATACCCACCCCCGCTAGGAGCGATAGACTGAGCAGCGATGCGATGGCACTCTTCACGACCTCTCCTTGGTAGCCTTGCGAAAGCCTAGGCGCCGGTCGACCACACCGCGACATTGTCTTAGATACTTGAATGCTACCCCCTTCGCGGTCCCGTCCCGAGGTTGGTGGAGAATCTGAGGCGGCGTTATCTCCGGCTTGACCAACAAGCCAACACGGCGGTTCGCGGCCGCCGCAGGAGACAACGCCATGACGATGGATATCACGACCGCAAATTCGCAGCACCTGCTCGGCGAAGGCTGGTGCACCAAGCTCGAAGCCGGAGTGCGCGGCACGATCCGCGGCTTCATCGAGGCCCTGCTGGAGGAAGAACTCGAAGCCGCTCTTGGGCGGGCGCGCTACGAGCGTGCCAGGACCGCACCGGAGAGGCCCGCGGCAGCGGCAGCAGGGCTTTGCGATGAGGTGCCCGCGGCGCCGTCTCGACCTGCCAATGGCCACCGCAACGGGCGGCGGGAGCGTCAGATTGTCGGTACGTTCGGCGCGGCAACGGTGGCGGTGCCCCGTGCCCGCATCGAGACGGCCGACGGCGGCACGACCGAATGGGTGAACCAGACCCTGCCCGCCTATCGCCGGCGCACGCAGGAGGTCGACGCCCTGATCGCGGGCGCCTAGGTGACCCGCGGCCTCGCACCCAACTCTCGGCCGCGCTGGCTCCTGCATCCGCATCCCGGGAGGTTGGAGGGGGATGGTGGGTTGACGGCCTCCACGCCCCCCGCAGCGAGAGGGGCGTGGTGTGGCTGGTCGAGCGTTAGTATTCCTCTGCCAAAAGAATCGTGAGCACCCGCCGCGTTTGCGCCGGGTCTGCCGGGTCAGGCGAGCCCCACTTGAGTGCGCGGTCGTAGCAATCGATTTTCCAATTGAGGCGCACGCCGTCGAGGTCGAAGGCGCGCGAAGTCGTGCTCGTCGATAGGGGTCATTGTCCGGCGTGAAGTCGGCGAACTCGCGCACGGCGGCAAGAGCCCGTTCGATGAAGCTCCCAGCCACGCGCGACGACGCCACGCGTGATGATGAGCTCCTCGCTGCTCAAGTAGTCGACGATGGTGTTCCGCGCCAGGTCGGCGCGGGCCGCATCGTTGAGGGCCGCGATGGTCCGCGTCCTCTCGCTTATCTCGTCAGTGGTCATAGGTGTGAATGTGAGCTGGTAATGCGAGCGGCGCGTCACGTCCTCGCAGCGGTGCCAGAGTAGGTCCGCCCCGCAATTCGGGCAGATGGTGAACTCCTCTTCCGGCTCCTGCGGCTCGCCGATTGGCATGTCCTCGCTTGCTGTTGTAGGCATGGTAGAATGGTGAGGTTGATAATGGGCGGGCCTAGCGGCTCGCCTTTGCTTTTGCCGGCGCGTCTCGGCGAAGCGCTTCTCGGCCGCGGCCATGCGCTCGACTTCGGCGGCGATGGTTGCCGCCGCTTCGTCGAGGCACCGCGCAGCTTGCTCGAGGAGCTCGATGCGCTCGCGGAAGCTCGGTTGCTTGTCCATAGATGTGTAGTGGTGAGTTGGCTGTTAACGCTCGACCAGCCGGTCGCTGCCGCCGGCTCACGTACAGTGAGCGCACCGGACACGCGCCGGGGTCAAGGCGGGGGACCCGATGACGACGTTCGATTTCTCCTAGCATCCTAGGCATCGGGTGCCTTGAGGCCGCGCGTGCCGGTGCCAGCATGAAAAGAGCCGGCGGCAGCGCCATGCCGTCTCGGGGACAGTAAGAAGCCCAGCGGGCTACCGCTCTACCCTCCAACGCATCGCTAGTTTCTGTGCGCCATGCGATCAAAGCCCGCAGGGCGGAGACCCTGCTCGCGGGCGGTTCCAATATCCAAGCCCCGGGGCTCCGTTCACGCGAGCGCGGCGACGCCGGAGGCGGCGGGCGCCCACAAGGCTTCACAAACAAATCCCTGGAGCTTTCGGCCGCTTCCCCTCCACCAGCGGAAAAATCTCTTGGTCGCCGGCACTTACGCTTAGTGCCGATTTTGTTGTAAAAGTCGGAGAAGAGCTTGATGGAGGCCGCTGCGGTGATTTCGGGGCGGCCCGTTCTTCCGCTCGCTCCAGCTGGAGCGGCGGCTGTGACGCTCTGATACTAACGCCCGCCACGCGACCTCAACGCTACCCGACGCTCACGCAACACACGCGGCGACCGCGGGCGGCGGTCGCGCCATCAGCTTGGCAAGCCGGCGCAGGTTCTGGGCGATGGCTGCCAGCGTGAACTCGAACTGGGCGCCACGCGGTCCGCGCAGTCGCAGGCGGCCGAGCCGCAGGATGCGCTTCAGGTGCGCGAACAGCATCTCGACGCGCTTGCGGTCACGGCAGGATTGCTCGAAGGCCTTGGTCTTGGCGAGCGCTCGCGCCACGTCGCGGGCTTCCTCATAGATGCTGCGCGGGATCTTGCGCGCCGGCTCCTTCGGACAGCATCTCGTCTTGAAGGCGCACGCCGCGCAATCGCGCGTGCTGGCTCGGTAGAAGCAGCATGTCATCGTTCATGATCTTGCCGGTCGTGGTGAGAGTGTTGAACGCCGGGCAGATGTAGACGTTGCCCTCCTTGTAGAAGGTGAAGTCCTCGCGCGAGAAGGTCCCATCCTCGCGCTTGGATTTGTCGATGACGGGGATATGCGGAGCGATCTTCTTCTCGTTGACCACCCAGTTGAGGTTCGCCGCCGAGCCATAGGCCGTATCGGCAGCGAGCCGCTCGGGCTTGATGCCGAAGCGTCTCCTCGGTGCGCTCGATCATGGTCTTGGCCGCGCCGACCTCGGCCTGGCGGATGGCGCGGGAAGCCTCGACATCCATGATGATGCCGAACTTCACGTCGATCAGATAGTTGTCGGCATAGGCGAAGAAGGCCGGTCCGCGCATGGCGCCGGTCCATTGCGCCGCCGGATCGGACGGCGAGACGAACTTCGGGCGTGACATCGCTCGCCGCGCCGAAGGCCGCGTCGTCGAGCGTTGCCAGATACTCCTTCACGGCTCGGCTCGCTGTCTCCGGATCGCGCTCCTTGTCCCATTCCTTGCCCGGGATCGACCGCTGCTTGTTGGCGTCCGCCACGATCAGGCTGGCATCGACCGCAAAGCCCTCGCCACCGACCAGGCCGGCTGCAATGCACGCCTGCACCACACGCTCGAACACACGCCGGAAGATGTCGCTGTTGCAGAAAGCGCTCGTTGCGGGCGCGCGAGAACGCCGAATGGTCCGGGATCTTGTCCTCGATGCTCAGGCCGCAGAACCACCTGTACGCCATGTTGACCTTGACCTCACGGCACAGCAGCCGTTCCGAGCGAATGCCAAAAACGTAGCCGATGATGAGCATTCGGATCATGAGCACCGGATCGATCGAGGGGCGGCCGATCTTGGGATAGTAGGGCGCCAGCTCGGCATGCACCCACGACAGATCGAGAACTGCAGCGATCCCACGCACCTGGTGATCGTCCGGCACCACCTCTTCAAGGCAAAACGAATAGAACAACTGCCCCTGGTCGGGTTTGAGCCGCCCCATCATCGCCAGCCCCCGCTGCTCTATGTGGTGCGGGTACGGAATCACGTGTTCGCGGTCGACGGCAACGGACTTTTACAACAAAATCTGCCAAGGGCGGACTCGTGCGGCGCAACAAACTACGTTCACGGATTGCGGACATCTTTGCGTATGCGAAACATGGTCGCCGTCGCCTCGGCGACCGACCTCAGTCGACGAGCCCACCTTCGCGGCCCAGCAGCAAGTTGGATTGCTGACGGGCGCCCCGCGTTGAGCGCGGCGAAATGCTTGATCCTTCTGACCCACTCCACCGCACTGGCCAGCTCAATGAGCTCCTTACCTTCAACGGTACCCAATCCGACTTCAATGAGATCGCTTTATGCCCACGTCCGCGTCGACGTCGGAGACGAATGGGTCCAGATGGTCAAAGAGTTCGCAAGTTCGGTTCTTTCTATTGAACTCGATGCCAAGGCATTTGGCTTCCGCCACGCAGAGGCGCTCACACTCGGCATAGCTTTTCCCGGAGTGCTTCATATAGCCATCCAAGTTGACGTACCTGTTTGAAAGCCGTTCGATCTGGATGACCGGTTCCCGCGGAGCAGTTGGCGGAGGCGATTGAGGAGGAATCACCTCGTGAGAGGCAATCGTCTTTCTTAGTTCGGAAATCATTAATTCGAGCTCGGCCCTATTGCCAAGTTCGGACGCCAATTGATCCTTCGCGTTTTTGACGTCGCGCTCGGCGGCCTCCCTCGCACTCTGCTCCTGGGCGAACTGCTCGCGGGCTTCCAGTGCTTCGCGCTCGGCTGCAGTCCTTGCCTTTCGCTCGCTGCTTAGCTGTTCGTCAGTATCCTTGCTGGTGCGCGACACAGGTTCATGCCGCGCCGCGCCTCTTTGAGACGACTGGCTCGCTACGGCAGAGGAGGACGCATGCTCACTTGAAAGGTATGCCAGCCCGAGCAGCGCGATGCCGGTAATCGCGTTGACGAGTAAGCCGACAGAGCTGACAAGGTCTCTGACGCGGGGTCGCGGCATTGCCTGTGGCTTGGTTCCGGATCGCTTCAGGGGCTGACCGTGTCTCGGATCATACGTCCCGAAGTTCCAGACGTGTCCTTCGAGGTCGCGGCAGGAGTAGCCGCGGCTTCCGCCGCGCTCCGCCCCGATATCGAGTACAATTTCGGCGCCGCCACCTTTGGCCCGTGCATAGTGGGCGCAAGCATCCTCGACAAAGAGGTAGCAGATCTGGGTTTCGACACCGCCAACATCCTCCGGCTGGGCCATCAACTCGTCGGATTCCTCGACCGGACCGAGCATGATCGTACCGTCGCCAAAGCTAAGCTCGGCGTACTGGATGGCTCCGTTCGCAGCGGTCAACACCCGCTGCTTTTCGAACGCAAACACCTCACAGAGCCAAGCAATGGCTGCCCCAACGTCGCGGTATCGCAGTATTGGAGCGATCGTGCCGCCATCGCTATGCGTGTTGGGCACCATGGCGGCTTGTTGAATCCGGGAAGCGGACGGGCGGCCAATCATTTGCCAGGAAGTCGGCCAGCTTCGAACGGTCATACGGTCGGCCACTGCAGTAGGGCCGACAGCAAACCGACAGGCTGCAACCTGGAAGACTAGTCAAAGCAGCTAAACGGGCCATTAACGCGTGAATTTATTTGCGACACAGGCGCCGGAAGCCCGACGTTGACACTTGTATTCGTGTGCGGTGACATGGAAACCGACCAAGTCCAACCGTCAATGCGGGTTAACCGACTTGAGTTGGAGCACGCCGCGTACCGCTGCTCAGCCCAAATCGAAAGTGCGAAAGAAGCATGGACACTACTCACCGGAAGAGCCCGAGCCGGGGCCGCCAGCCCTCAATCAATTGTGCGAAAGAAATCGTGCGTCATCGATGGCCCGGTAGGCTGGTCCTTGCGATGCGATCCAGGCCACCGATGCGGAACCCATGATGGACGAGGTCTGCACACACCTGGGCCAGGTCATCCGGATCGACGAAGAGCGGGCGCGCGACCACGAGGCGGCCAGTTTTTGGAAATGTCCCTGGACAATCCCCAATCAAAGCGTATTTACGGTTCCTTGTTCAGGGCATCGATCGCTTGTGATAGGCCCCGAAAGGAGATTGTGACGGCAACACTGCGGCCAAATGCGTCATTCGTTTCGATCCGGCCTGTGATCTTTGCGCTACGCCAAGCGCGTAAGATTTCTTCCTTTGGCAGCGCATCAGCATAACAACCGTTGGGAAGACATCGCCTCCAGGTGAGTTCTAGCGCCGGCTGGCCTTGCAAATGCATCTGGGGTGTGCTCGGGAATGAAACGTTCACCGGCAATACGACGGTTACCCGAAGGGGATCGGCCTTTTTGAGGTGACCTATCGCCACCTCCGCAACCGGTGCCTGATGGCCCTGAATAAGGATTGTTTGAGCCACCTCACATACACGTTGGGTCTCGTTCTTGATCGTAACGCGTGAGCGCACGACCCAATCGCCATACGTTGCCGACGTACTTTGAGGATCGCGCTCACCGGAGGCGGTTCGTGTTGCTTGGCTTGTGCAAACAGATCCGACGACGAGCAGAGCGCGAGTCCGCGAACATCAGATAGAGTGCAGAGTTCCGGATGGATAGTTTGGCTGCTTCATGTGTGCCTCACATTCCGGCCAGCGATCCATACAGACTGTGGTGCCCGGGGACCTGCGTTCTTACTGCTCCCCAGAGCTACTGCCCCCCGCAGCCTACTCCGGCGCCATTGAAGACAATCGCTGAGCCAGTTTGAAATAGCTGCTGCCAGATCGCTTCGGCCGTGCAATTTTGCGAGGTGTTCAAGTAGTTGAGGCCTGGATTCCCATAGGAGTAAAGATTGGCGGGCGTCTGACTACTGGGAGCTGACACGGTCGTCAACGTGATCGGCCTCTCTATGATGGTCAGGATGTTACCTACATAGGCAATAGCGTAGTTCGGGTTGCCGAGCGTGCCCTGCAGGATGGGATAGATGGCGATGTTCTCGCCGGCAACGCGCGCGAGGTTGCCGCCAAGGATGTCAGCACCCACTAGGCTGCCGGTGGTGACCTGGTAGGTCAATGCTGGATTGGCGTCGCCGTAGACCTTCGTCTGCGCATCCGCCGTCACCGCGATCGGGCGCTGATCGATTGTCAGATTTGCGCCAACATAGGTGATCGTGTAGTTTGGATTGTTGCCGTTCGTGACCGTGCCTTGCGTGATCGCATAGGGGCCGCCTGCAACCGTCTCGCCGGCCCCCCGCGTCAGTAGCCCGTTAACCGCAACGCCGGTGCCCAGGCTCGATGTGGTCAACGTCAATGCCGGATCGGCGTCGCCGTAGACCTTCGTCTGCGCATCCGCCGTCACCGTGATCGGGCGCTGATCGATTGTCAGATTCGCGCCAACATAGGTGATCGTGTAGTTTGGATTGTTGCCGTTCGTGACCGTGCCTTGCGTGATCGCATAGGGGCCGCCTGCAACCGTCTCGCCGGCCCCCCGCGTCAGTAGCCCGTTAACCGCAACGCCGGTGCCCAGGCTCGATGTGGTCAACGTCAATGCCGGATCGGCGTCGCCGTAGACCTTCGTCTGCGCATCCGCCGTCACCGTGATCGGGCGCTATTGATTGTCAAATTTGCGCCAACATAGGTGATCGTGTAGTTTGGATTGTTGCCGTTCGTGACCGTGCCTTGCGTGATCGCATAGGGGCCGCCTGCAACCGTCTCGCCGGCCCCCCGCGTCAGTAGCCCGTTAACCGCAACGCCGGTGCCCAGGCTCGATGTGGTCAACGTCAATGCCGGATCGGCGTCGCCGTAGACCTTCGTCTGCGCATCCGCCGTCACCGTGATCGGGCGCTGATCGATTGTCAGTTGCGCCAACATAGGTGATCGTGTAGTTTGGATTGTTGCCGTTCGTGACCGTGCCTTGCGTGATCGCATAGGGGCCGCCTGCAACCGTCTTGCCGCCCCCAGCTCAGTAGCCCGTTAACCGCAACGCCGGTGCCCAGGCTCGATGTGGTCAACGTCAATGCCGGATCGGCGTCGCCGTAGACCTTCGTCTGCGCATCCGCCGTCACCGTGATCGGGCGCGGGCCGACCGTGCCTGCCAGTATAGACCGCTCGATAAACTGTGCTGGATGCCCCGGTCAGGTTGGCAGGCATCGGCGAGAAATTGATTGCGTACGTGCCGACGTTGGAGGCTGACGTCGCAGCGGTCGTCAAGCTGAACGCTGCGGTCAGCATGTCGCCGCTGTTGAGGCCGTAATAGTTGGCGGTGAACGTCGGATTTGCGTCGCCATAGACGCGCGATGCGGCAGCGTTGACCCAGACGACGTTGTTGTCGACGCCGTAGAGCTGTGGATAGTGAGGCGTCGCATTGCCGCCCTGCCCAGATTGGTTGGGGGGCGACCGCTCTGGAAATCCCAGCCGATGTAGGTGGTCTGCGGTGTCGAGGTTGCGGTAGTGAGATCCCACATCTCAGAAGTGGTGAGGCCGGTCGCGAGGAATGTACCGGTGACAACGGTTCCGCCGAGACCGGAGAATCGCCCGGTGGTTGTCGTATCCCAGTACGACTGCGTGACCGAGCCGCCGTCGATGGTGCCCAGGAGCCCGCGGACTCTGGTGTTGCCGCTCACCAAGCCGGTGGCATATGTCTGCGTCATCGTCCCGAAGCCGGGTCCATTCCAATTGTAGCCGGCCAAGCCACCGACGAATCGTTGCCGCTAACATTGCCCCACGCGTACTGGAACACGACGCCGTGGTTGGAGCCGACGAGTCCGCCGACGTAGTTGAACCCGGTTACCGTAACGTCGGCGAAGGCTTGGCTGATGCTGCCCTTGTTGAGGCCGACCATGCCACCGACGTAACCAGTATCGACGCCGCCCGCGGTTGATGCGGTGACCGTGCCGCTGACACCGGTGACATAGCTGCGTGTGATGGTGGAGCCGGTGGCGTTGTAGCCGACCAGTGTTCCGACGGCGAAATCGCCGCCGGTGATGGTCGCGCCATCACCCCGAGGTTTTGGATCGTACCGCTGTTGAAGCCGAACAGGCCTACGTACTCGCCGAGGCCGCTGGCGGCCGGCCGATTGATGACGAGATTGCTGATTACGAAGTTCTTGCCGTCGAACCTCCGGAGAACGGTATGCCGGTCGGTGTGGGAAATCCGGTCGCGTTGCCGATGGGTACGAAGCCAGCGGAACTCCACATACTCGGATAACCGAAGACGTTCGGAGCGAGCGCAGGGCCGAGGTCGATGTTGCTCCCGAGCGTGTAGCTTGCGCTCGGAGCAAGCGCCATCAGCTGAAGCTCATGGGCGTTGCTGACATTCGTCGAATATTCGCTGAGCAGGAACGGCCGCGTCGCGCCGGTGGCGCCGCCAGCATTGTTGAATGTGCCATCGACATCGGTGATCACCCAGCAGGCGCCGGTGCAATCATTGCCGCTGCCGATTGGGCTGGTGCCGAAGCTCCAGCCGGAAGTGGAATAGGTCGAAACACCATAAGCGTAGTTCGCTCCGGCGGGATTGCTGCTTTGGATGGCAGTAGCGCTGAATGATCCACTACCACTCGCCGTTCCGAAGCCGACGCTCAAGCCTGTCGTCGTCATGTCCCAGAAGGATTGCGCCACCGAGCCGTCACCGACGTTTCCGACAAGCCCACCCGCAAACTGGTTGACGAGGTCATCGGCAGTAAGCTTACCGGTCGCGTACGACTGAATAACCTTGCCGTTGTTCCACCCGACAAGGCCGCCAGCCCAATGGGGAGTCCCGAAGCTGGTTGTGACAAGGCTTACCGCACCGAGAGCATAGGAATACGTAATTGTGCCTGTGTACTCGTTGTATCCGACCAGCCCACCAGGATTGTAGACCGACCCGGTAACGGCTCCCGTGGCGTAGGATTGCGTAACCAGCCCACCACCATAGTTCCGGCCGACCAAGCCGCCGGTGTCGCGCTCCCCACTGACGTTGCCGGTGGCATAGGACAGTGAGACGGTGCCGCCCTGGTTGTCGCCGACTAGGCCGCCGGTCGATTGTGCACCCCCAGGATTCGAACCGGTGACGTTGCCAGTGGCATAGGACAGCGTCACCAAGGAATTGCTGTACCCAACTAAGCCGCCAACATTGCTGCCGCCGTTGACGTTGCCGGTGGCATAGGACAGCGAAACGGTGCCGCCGTTGTTTTCACCAAGCAGGCCACCGACGTATTGCGGGCCGTTGACGTTGCCGGCGGGGCCGCTGACGTTCCCTGTGGCGTAGGACGCCGTGATGGTGGTGCCGGGGCCAGTAAATCCGGCGAGGCCGCCGATATACATCGACATCCCCGTGACGTTGCCGGTGGCGTACGAGTTCGAAATACTGCTGCCGACATCGTTCCAGCCGACTAGGCCGCCAATGGTATTCGCCGTGCCGTTCACTGTGCCGATCGCGTGGGAGTTCGAAACCAGCCCTCGGACTTCCAGCCGACCAGGCCGCCGACGTTGTTGCCGCCAGTGACCATGCCAGTCGCGTAGGACGTATCCAACACGCTGCGCGGAAGATGGTAGCCGACAAGCCCGCCAACATTGAAGTTGCCGCTGACGTCGCCGGTGGCATAGGAGCCGGTAATGCTCGCAAACGGTCCGGACGTGTCGGACCAATTGTAGCCCACCAGCCCGCCGACTTCCGAATTGCCGCTGACATTGCCGGTGGCGTATGATTGCACGATGGTACCGTCGTTGAAGCCCACCAGCCCGCCAACCCAAAACGCTGACCCGGTCACCGTGACATCGGCATGGGAATTGCCAATGAACCTATCTGGATAGTTGCCGCCGACAAGCCCGCCGACGCGGTCACTGCCGGTGACGCTGCCGGCGGCGTAGGAAAAGGTAATGGTGCCTTGATTGTTTCCGACCAGTCCGCCAACAAAACTAAATGAAGTAGCGGTGGACGTCACAGCGCCGGCGGAAGACGAGTTTATCACGAGGCCAAAATTTTCTCCCACCAGCCCGGCGACATATTGGTTGCCGGTGATGTTGGCACCCGTAAGGTTTAGATTTTGAATCGCGCCGGTGCTGCCGACAGTGCCTATAAATGCAACGTAATTGGTTCCAGGACGATAGACAGTGAGATTGCTGACAACATGGTTCTGGCCGTCGAACGTGCCCGTAAATTGCGTACCGCTTCCGATCGGCACGAAGCCGGCGCCAGAGTTCCATCCCGACGTGACGCTAGCATCGATATTGCCACCAAGCGCGTAGGTGCCGGCGAGATTGTTCTGGATGTTCTGCAGGTCGTAGACCGTGTTGACCAGCATATACGACCTGAGCGTCGCGCCGCCGGCGACGTTGCCGGCGTAGTTGGTCGGTACCGTGTCTCTTGAAAGCGTTGACGGTGCTGTTGTCG